>NZ_JAAXLS010000071.1 GCF_012328925.1 Amycolatopsis acididurans | reverse complement strand
AGTACACGCCACCCCCCAACCCCCCGCGAGTTGAGCCTTCCAGTCGCGCGAGTCCAGGCTTCCAGCAGCGCGAGTCCAGGCTTCCAGGCGCGCGAGTTGAGGTTTCCGGTACCGCGAGTCGAGGTTTCCTGCAGCGCGAGTTCAGGTTTCTGGCAGCGCGAGTTCAGGTTTCCGGTCGGGCGAGTCCGGCGTTCCGGTACGGGCGACTCGCGCGCAGGGAAGCCTGGACTCGCGCGCAGAGAAGTCCCGACTCGCACGTAGTGGCTTCGGACTCGCGGCACGTGGAGCCCAGACTCAGGCGCAAGGAACTCCGGACTGGCGCGCATAGAACTCCGGACTCGAGGGCCCGGAAGCCTGGACTCGCGTACAGGGAAGCCTGGACTCGGGCGCACGGAAGTCTGGACTCGCGTACAGGGAACCCTGGACTCGGGCGCACGGAAGTCTGGACTCGGGCGCACGGAAGCCTGGACTCGCGCGCCCAGAAGTCTGGACTCGGGCGCTCGGAAGTCTGGACTCGCGGGGGTGGGTTAGTGGGGGCGTAGGCGGTTTTCGAAGGATTCGACGAGTTTGCGCCACTCGCTCTGTTCGGTCTCGAACGGGGCGCTCGGCGCGAGCCGGTTGGGGTCCGGGTGCAGCACGAACGAGACCAGCCAGCCCAGACTCTCCGAAGTAGACAGTGCGGCGGACACGCTCTCGTCGTCGGCCCAGTCCGCCGCATCGGTCAGCAGTTCGACGGCCAGCTCGAGCTGGGTCGGGTCGATCGCGTCGGTGCCCTCGGCGAAGTCCTCGGCCAGCCCGGCCAGCACGTAGGTGTTCTCGGAGTCCACATCGACCTCGAGCTCACCCGCGGTCGCCTTGGTGAGTACCTCGTCCCAAGTGGACACCTCGGCGAGGTCGCTCTCGGCGAGGTCCTTGGCGTCGGCCAGCGCGCGGCCGAGTGCCTTCGGTGAGCTGTAGACGTCGATCCGCCCGTCGCTGCCGAGGAAGATCGGCTCGTCGTCGAGGTAGCACCGCAGCGTGTAGTACTCCTTCTCGGCGGTGATGATCTTGATCGGATCGATGCCGACCTCCGCCCAGAAACCCGTGGGCGCCTCTTCCTCTTCGTCCTCGTCGGCGGACTCGGTGGTGTCGAGATCCTCGTCGAGGTCCTCGTCGAGGTCCTCGTCGTCGCCCTCGACGCCGGCTTCGGCCTCCGCGGACTCCTCGAGGAACGCGGCCAGCTCCTCGGCGGTCTGCTCCAGCTCGGCAGCGTCCACTTCGGGCACCTTGACCAGGCTGTCGATCGCGTCGAGCACGGTGTCCCACTTCTCGGACACGGCCTCCGACAGATCCGTCCACAGCCGCTCGCCGTCGCGCCCGGTGAAGGGCAGGCGCCCCTGGTCCAGCAGCGAGAACGCCTCGGTGGCGTCGAGGATCTCGTGCACGTCCTCCAGTTCGCACACGTCCGCGAGCGAACGCACGATGCCGATGATCTCGGCCAGCTCGCTGATGGTCCACGAGTCCGGTTCCTCGGCCACCAGCTCCGGCACGCCGACCAGGTCGTAGGAGTGGTCGTCGTCCGGGATCAGCTCCGGGACGTTCAACGCGGGGACGACGTGCCACGCGGGGTGGTCGATGAGGTCGTGCTGCTCCGCGGTGCGCACGAAGGCGGCCAGGTGCGCGGCGTCGGGGAAGGCGTACAAGTCCTCGTCGTCGCCGAGGAATGCTTCCCACTCCTCACCGTCCTCCCGCCAGCGCGGGGCCCAGAGGGTCACGAGGTCCCCCTGCGGCAGCCCGAGTTCGATCGGGACGATGTCCTGTGCCATTCCAGCCCTCCGGATTACCACCTGTGTGTGCGAAGCCTACGGGTTTGCCGGTCCAGTCGCGATGGGCCCCATGTCTGCTCAGCCGGGGATGGCACGATGGAGACATAATGACACTCGCAGACCTCCTACCAGCGGATCCTGATCCCGACACGCTGTTCGAAGCGTTCTCCTCCTGGACGGCCGAGCGCGGTCTGGAGCTCTACCCCGCGCAGGAGGAGGCGCTGATCGAGGTCGTCTCGGGCGCCAACGTGATCCTTTCCACCCCGACCGGATCCGGAAAAAGCCTGGTCGCGGTGGGTGCGCACTTCGCGGCCATGGCCCACGGGAAGCGCAGCTACTACACCGCGCCGATCAAGGCTCTGGTGTCGGAGAAGTTCTTTTCGCTCATCGAGATCTTCGGCGCGGACAACGTCGGGATGATGACCGGCGACTCCGCGGTGAACCCGGACGCGCCCATCATCTGCTGCACGGCCGAAATCCTGGCGAACATCGCGTTGCGCTTCGGTGCGGACGCACCCGTCGGCCAGGTCGTCGCCGACGAGTTCCACTTCTACTCCGAGCCCGACCGCGGCTGGGCCTGGCAGGTGCCGCTCGTCGAGCTGCCGCAGGCACAGTTCGTGCTCATGTCGGCCACGCTCGGCGACGTCACCTTCTTCGAGAAGGACCTCACGCGCCGCACGGGCCGGTCCACCGCCGTGGTGACCTCCGCCGAGCGACCCGTCCCGCTGACCTTCCGGTACGCGCTCACCCCGCTGCACGAGACCATGTCCGAACTGCTCAACGGGGGACAGGCGCCGGTCTACGTCGTGCACTTCTCCCAGGCCGCGGCCGTCGAGCGCGCGCAGGCGCTGATGAGCATCAACGTCACCAGCCGTGCCGAGAAGGACGCGATCGCCGAGGCGATCGGCGAGTTCCGGTTCTCCGCAGGGTTCGGCAAGACGTTGTCGAGGCTCGTGCGGCACGGGATCGGCGTGCATCACGCGGGCATGTTGCCGAAGTACCGGCGTCTTGTCGAGCAATTAGCGCAGTCCGGTCTGTTGAAGGTCATCTGCGGCACCGACACGCTGGGCGTCGGCATCAACGTGCCGATCCGCACGGTGGTGTTCTCGGCGCTGACGAAGTACGACGGGGTGCGCCAGCGGCACCTGAAGGCACGCGAGTTCCATCAGATCGCCGGACGCGCCGGGCGGGCGGGCTACGACACCGACGGCTACGTCGTGGTGCAGGCGCCCGATCACGTCATCGAGAACGCGAAAGCGCTCGAAAAGGCCGGCGACGACCCGAAGAAGAAGCGCAAGATCGTGCGCAAGAAGGCGCCGGAGGGGTTCGTCAACTGGACGGAGAGCACCTTCGAGCGGCTGATCTCGTCGCAGCCGGAGCCGCTGACCTCCAGCTTCCAGGTCAGCCATTCCATGTTGCTCAACGTGATCTCGCGGCCGGGCAACGCGTTCCAGCACATGCGGCACCTGCTGGAGGACAACCACGAGGACCGGCCCGCCCAGCGCAAACACATCCTGCGCGCCATCGCGATCTACCGCGCCCTGCTCGCGGCGGGCGTCGTCGAGCGGCTGGAGGAGCCCGACGAGGAGGGCCGCACCGTCCGGCTCACCGTCGACCTGCAGTTCGATTTCGCCTTGAACCAGCCGCTTTCGCCGTTCGCGCTGGCCGCGATCGAACTGCTCGACCCCGAATCGCCGGTGTACCCGCTCGACGTGGTGGCCGTGATCGAGTCCACTGTGGATGACCCGCGCCCGGTGCTGTCACAGCAGCAGTTCAAGGCGCGGGGCGAGGCGGTCGCGGCGATGAAGGCCGAGGGCATCGAGTACGACGAGCGGATGGCGCTGCTGGACGAGGTCACCTACCCGAAGCCGCTCGAAGAGCTGCTGCACGCCGCGTACGAGACGTACAAGCACGGGCACCCGTGGGTCGCGGACTACGAGCTGTCGCCCAAGGCGGTCGTGCGCGACATGTACGAGCGTGCGATGAACTTCGTGGAGTACGTCAACTTCTACTCGCTGGCGCGCTCGGAAGGCCTGGTCCTGCGGTATCTGGCCGACGGCTACGACGCGTTGCGGCACACGGTGCCCGACGAGGCGAAGACGGAACCGTTGCAGGACCTCATCGCGTGGCTCGGCGAACTGGTGCGGCAGGTCGACTCCAGCCTGCTCGACGAGTGGGAGGCGCTGCGGCACCCCGGCGACGTGGAGGCGCATGCCCCGTCACTGCCGCAAGGTCCGCCGCCGGTCACCGCGAACGAGCGGGCGTTCCGGGTGCTGGTGCGCAACGAGCTGTTCCGGCGGGTGGAGCTGGCGGCGCGGCACGCGTACGAGGAACTGGGCGAGCTCGACGGTGCGTCGGGCTGGGATGCGGTCGAATGGGAGGCCGCGCTGGAGGAGTACTTCACCGAGCACGACGAGATCGGTACCGGCCCGGACGCGCGGGGCCCGGCATTGCTGATCATCGAGAAGGAACCGGAGGTCTGGAAGGTCCGCCAGATCTTCGACGATCCCGAGGACTATCACGACTGGGGGATCAGCGCGGAAGTCGATCTCGAGGCCTCCAACGAGGCCGGGTCCGCGGTGCTTCGCATTACCGAGGTGAATCAGCTGTGAGCGCCCGGCGCGCGGTCGCGTTGCCGTCCGAACACTCGCTGTATCCGCAGGTGACGAGCATGTGGACTCCGGTCGAACGCGCATCGCGGCACACCGGGGCCTCAGTCCGTTCCGTGTAGCATCCGGCTACATGACGGATCTTCGCTCACGCGTCATCGCGTGGCTGGGGCGTAAATACATTCAGAGAAAGCAGAAAAAGGGCGTCGACCTGCTTTCCCTGCTGCCCGACTCCACGCTGATGCCGCTGCGCCGCGACGTCCTCGACCCGGTGCCCGAGCTGAGCGCGGCGCGCGAGCAGGCGCCGGTGAGCCGCCTGAAGCTGCCGTTCGGGCTGCGCGCGTGGCTGGTCACGGGTTACGACGAGGCGAAGAGCGTGCTGACCGCCACCGGCAAGTTCAGCAACGACTACACCAATTTGATGCCCTCGACCGGCATGTCGGAGGAGCAGAACCCGGGCGGGCTCGGTTTCGCGGACCCGCCGGACCACACGCGGCTGCGCAAGTTGCTGGCGCCGGAGTTCACGATGCGCAGGCTGAACAGGCTCACCCCGCGCATCCACGACATCGTGCAGGAGCGGCTCGACGCGATGGCGAAGGTCGACGGGCCGGTCGATCTGATGCAGGAGTTCGCGCTGCCCATTCCGTCGCTGGTCATCTGCGAGCTGCTCGGCGTCGACTACGAGGACCGCGAGGACTTCCAGCGCCGCAGCATGGCGCGGTTCGATCTGTTCGCCGGTCTCGGCGAATCGTTCGGCGCGATGTCGGAGTCGTTGACGTACCTGCTGGAAATCGTCAAGAAGCAGCGCGAAGCCCCCGGCGACGGACTGCTCGGCATGATCATCAAGGAGCACGGCGACGAGGTCGACGACCGCGAGCTGGCCGGTCTCGCCGACGGTGTACTGACCGGTGGGTTCGAGACGACGGCGAGCATGCTGGCTCTGGGCGCGATCGTGCTGCTGCGCGACCGCGAGCATTTCGAGCTGGTGCGTGGTGACGACGAGGCCATCGACCCGTTCGTCGAGGAGCTGCTGCGGTACCTGACCGTGGTGCAGATGGCGTTCCCGCGGTTCGCCAAGGAGGACGTCGAGATCGGCGGCGAGAAGATCGCGTCGGGCGACATCGTGTTCGTCTCGCTCAGCGGCGCCAACCGCGATCCCGCGCTCGGCTCGGACATGGAAACCTTCGACCCGGCACGGAAAACCTCGTCGCATCTGGCCTTCGGCTGGGGCGCGCACCGCTGCATCGGCGCCGAACTGGGCCGGATGGAGCTGCGCGCCGCGTACCCGGCGTTCGTGCGCCGCTTCCCGCAGGCGCGCCTGGCCGTAGCGGCCGAGGACCTGACCTTCCGCCAGACCTCGGTCGTCTACGGTCTCGACGCGCTCCCGGTGCGCTTGAGCTAGCGGTGCTCGCGGCCGTGGTCGGCGGTGTGCAGTGCGCTGTGTGCCCGCCAGTGCGCGATCACCTTGAGCAGGCGGGTTTTCACCTCCGCGGTTCCGGACGCTGACCACAGGTTGCGCATCTCGCGAGGATCGGCTTCGAGGTCGAACAGCTGGCCCTGGCCGGAGTCGATGAACTCGACCAGCTTCCACCGCTCGTCACGCACCATCGTCATCAGCTCGGTGCCGGTGAGGATCATGTCCCTGGCGTGCTCGGAGAACACGTGTTCCCGGCCCGCCCAGGGCTCGCCGCGCAGGGCGGGCACCAGCGACCCCGCCTCCATCCAGTCGGGCGGGGTCAGCCCGGCGAGTTCGAGCACGGTCGGGCCGAGGTCCATCATGGACGTGAGTGCGTCGACTCGTTGTCCCGCAACGACTTCCGGTCCCCACACGATGGCTGGTACGCGCACGCTCGGCTCGTACATCGTCCACTTCTGACTGTGCCCGTGGTCGCCGAGGCAGTCGCCGTGGTCGGAGGTGAACACGATGACCGTGTTGTCGAGCACCCCGCGGCGTTCGAGTGCGTCGAGCAGCAGGCCGATCTGCTCGTCGATCATGGTCACGTTGGCCAGGTAGTGCCTGCGCTGCCGCCGGGACTGCTCTTCGGTGGGGTTCGCGAGGTGCACGACCGCGTCGTGGTCGTTGGCCTGGTGGTGCTCGCGCAGTTCCCGCAGCGGGTCGGGCTGTCCGGCCAGGTCCTGCTCGTCCACGACGGGCAACGGCACGTCCCGGTCGCGGTAGGCGTCGAGGTGCCGCGGCACCGGGTCGTAGGGCGGGTGCGGCCCGGGGAAACCGATCTGCAGGAAGAACGGTTCGTCGCCGGGATAGGTGTCGAGCCACCAGCGCGCATGGGAGCCGACGAAGACGTCGGAGTGGATCTCCTCCGGGAGCGTCCACTCGAACGCGCCGAGCCGGTCGGCGTAGTCCTCGCGGTGCCGGTAGGTGGTGCGGGTCGGCTTGTGTTCACCGCGTGCCCACAGCGCTTTGTCCCACTGGTCGTGGAAGAACGGCACGTTCGGATGGTCGCGGTCCTTGTTCTCCACCACCGTGCGCTCATGAAAGCCCATCGGCGTCTCCCACGGATGCGTGTGCATCTTGCCGACGTTCACGCAGTGGTAGCCGGCCTCCGCGAGCGTCTCCACCCACGAGTGCCGCCACAGTTCCTCGTTGCGCAGCACCCCGAGGCTGTGCGGGTACAGCCCGGTGAACAGGCTCGCCCGCGACGGCGAGCACGAGGGTGCGCTGACGTAGGTGTGTGTGAAGGACGTGCCCTCCCTGACCAGCCGGTCGAGGTTGGGGGTGTCCACGTGGTCGCAACCCAGCGCGGCGATCGTGTCGTAGCGCTGCTGGTCGGTGATTACGAAGACGATGTTCGGACGCGACATGGTCGTAGCTATCCGTTCTCCACGACCAGATCGTCGCGGTAGGTCTCGGAGGCGAACAGGATGCAGATCAGGCTGAGCAGGCAGATGGCGCCCATGTAGATCGCGACGGGCCAGTACGACTGGGCGAACGCGGCCGCGAGCGCGGTGGCGATGGCGGGTGTCGGTGCCCCGCCGACGAGCGCCGAGGTCTGGTACGCGACGCCGAGCCCCGTGTAGCGGGTGCGGGTGCCGAACAACTCGGAGAACAGCGTGCCCTGGATGGCGAACATGCAGCCGGTGCCGACCGCCAGCAGCACCACGATGATCGCCCAGACGGCGAGCGTGCCGCCGGAATCGAGAATGGGGAAGTAGGCGAACCCGAGCACGCCGCAGACCACGATTCCGAACAGGTAGACCGGCCGCCGCCCGATGCGGTCGGAAATGTGGCCGATCAGCGGGATCACCGCGATCTCCACGGCCGAGGCGATCACGAAACCGGTCAGCATGACCTGTTTGGGCAGCCCGAGTTCCTTGGTGGCGAAGGAAATACCGAACACGTTGATCACGTTGAAGGTCACCGCGTCGGCCATCCGGGCGCCGGTGGCGAGCGCGATGTTCTTCGGGTGCTCGCGGAACAGTGCGAGCAGCGGGAAGCGATGACCGCGCTGCGCCTCGTCGCGGAACACCTTGGTCTCCGGAAGCCGGCGCCGGATGTAGATCGCCGCCAGCACGAACAAGCCGCTGAGCAGGAACGGGATCCGCCAGGTCCAGCCGTGAATCGTGCTGTCGGGCAGCAGTTGCACGAGCGCGAAGATCCCGGTGGCGGTCAGCAGGCCGATCGGCGTGCCCATCTGGTGGATGCTGCCCATGATGCCGCGACGGCCGCGAGGCGCGTTCTCCAGCGCGACCAGCGCACCGCCGCCGAACTCGCCACCGATACCGAGACCCTGCACGAGCCGCAACGCGATCAGCAGGACCGGTGCGAGCACGCCGACCGAGCCGAAGGTCGGCAGGAGTCCGATGAGGAATGTGCCCCCGCCCATCAGTGCGATGGTGATCAGCAGCATGCGCCGCCGGCCGATGCGGTCGCCGAAGTGTCCGAAAAGGACCGCGCCGAGCGGCCGGGTGACGAACCCGCCCGCGAACGCGCCGAAGGACTGGATGGTCGCGACGGTCGGCGACGAGTCCGGGAAGAACAAGTTCGGGAACACCAGGCCGGCAGCGATGCCGAACAGGTAGAAGTCGTACCACTCCAGGAACGAGCCGGACACCGACGCGATCAGGGCGCGCCGTGGCGACACCTGTTCTCCGGTGCTGGTCTTCGTCTCGGTCATCATGAACTCCCGCCGTTGGGATCACATTTGAGAGTGACAAACTCTCATGTGAGAGGCATAATGACCGGGGTGTGGCCGGGCGTCAAGACCCGGCGAGACTGGACGCCGAAGGTTCGGAGGAGGTGCCCGTGGTCGACAAGTGGTCGACGTCGCCGTTGCCCGAAGGCGAACCGTCGCTGTCCGAAAAGCGGGCGCTGGACCAGGGCGACGAGCAGACGCTGGCGATCACGATCGCGCGGCGCTACTACTTCCAGGAGCAGTCGAAGGTCACGATCGCCAAGGTGCTGGGGCTGAGCCGGTTCCAGGTGGCGCGGTTGTTGCAGGAGGCGCGGCGCGACGGGCTGGTGCGGATCGAGATCGGCAGGCCGGGGCGGGTCGATCGCGATCTGTCGGAGGAGGTGCGACGGGCGCTCGGCATCGAACGTGCGGTGGTGGTCGAAACCCCGAGCTCGGGTTCGAACGCGATCGACTTCGTCGGCAAGGCGCTGGCGGACACCCTGGCCGAGGAGGTCGACGGCGGGACCGTCGGGCTCACCTGGAGCCGTGCGGCGGTCGCGATGGCCGAGCAGGTGCGGCGGCTGCGGGCGAGTTCGGTGCTGCAGCTGGCCGGCGCGCTGTATCCGCCGGACGGGGTTCCGGGGTCGGTCGAGATAGTCCGCACGGTGGCCGCCGCGGCGGACGCGCCCGCCTATCCGATCTACGCGCCGCTGCTGGTGCCGGACGCGAAGACCGCCGAGGGCCTGCGGCGGCAGCCGGAGATCGCGGCCGCCATCGACCGGTTCGCGCGGCTGGACGTCGCGGTGCTGTCGGTGGGGGCGTGGCATGCCGGCGGTTCGGCGGTGTACGACCTACTCACCCCGGCGGAGCGCGAACATCCCAAGGGCGTGTGCGGCGAGATCTCGGGCAGGCTGTTCGACCGCGACGGCAAGCTGGTCTCCAGTGACGTGGGGGAGCGGGTGGTCGGCATCAGCGCGGAAACGCTGCGCGAGGTGCCGAAACTGATCACGTCGAGCTACGGAACCGAACGGGAGGCAGCGACGCGCGCCGCCGTCGCCGCGGGTTTCGTGCACACACTGGTGACCGACGACGAACTGGCGCGCCGGCTGGCCGGTTGATCAGCCGCGCCCCTTCAACCGTGGTAGCCGCTCCGCCGCCGCGGTGTCCGTGATCAACGTCGACACCAGACCCGAGCGCAGCACGGCATCGATCGCGCCGGCCTTGGGGGCCGTGTAACCCAACGCGATCACCTCGGGGATCCGGAACAGCTCCTCGGTGCTGATCGCGAGCACGTGGTGCGCGAGCCCCGTCGACAGCGGCTTGCCCTCGGCGTCGAACAGCCGTGCCGCGACCTCCGCCTTGGCCCCGCGCAAGGCGATCGACTCGCGTTCGGCCGCGGGCAGCGAATCGTACACAGTGGACTCGTTCGGCAGCCACGCGCCGATGCTCACCACCGCCTTGGTCAGCTGCCCGAACTGCCCGAAGGTCTCCGCGATCCCCGGCTGCCGTCGCAGGATCTCCGTCGTCCGGCGGTCCGGCAGCACGAGCGGCCCGTAGATCGGGTACGCGTCGCCGCCCGAGATCGCGGCCAGTTGCCGCACCGTCTCGACCGATCGGTCGTGCATGTCCATCCCCGCCTGCACACCACACAACTGCACGACCGGACACCGGGCCATTTCGCGCACCGACTCCGTCATCACGTTCACCGACCGTGCCCACGCGAGGCCGAGCACATCGCCCTCGGTGACCAGTTCCGACACCAGCCGCGCGGCGAGCGCGCCGATCCGGCGCCGCACCTGCGGCCGATCGCCCTCACTGGCCGCTCGATCGAGCACGAACGCGCGCTCCAGCCCGTACGCCGCGCGCACCTCGTCGGAAAGCCGGACGTCCACGGGCGCCGGAAGATCGAACTCGATGCGCACCAAACCGCATTCCAGCGCCCAGTCGAGCACCCGTGCGACCTTGAACCTGCTGATCCCGAACTCGTCGGCGATCTCCATCTTCGACTGGCCGTCGCGGTAGAAGCGGTGCGCGATCAGCGCCGACCGCATCGTCTCCGCAAGATCGCGTTCAGTGCTCATATGAGCAGTATAGCCCTCGACCTGTTGACGCGTTCGCCTAGAAAGTCCTGTAATGCTCACGTGCGCATCTGAGCACAGAGTCGTGTAGCGCTCATACGAGCGCTGGGAAGGTGGAGCTGAATGCGGGCCGCGATCGTTGACCAACCCGGTTCGATCAGAGTCGGAGAGGTGGCCGATCCCACCCCCGGCGAGCGGCAGGTGGTGGTGAAGGTCGGTGCGTGCGGGATCTGCGGCACGGACCTGCACATCGCCGACGGGCACTTTCCGCCCACCCCGTACCCGATCGTCCCCGGCCACGAGTTCGCGGGCGAGATCGTGGAACTCGGCCCCGGCGTTCCCGGGGGCTGGCAGGTCGGGGACCGCGTCGCGGTCGACCCGTCGCTGTTCTGCGGTTACTGCGGTCCGTGCCGTGCGGGCCACGGCAACCTCTGCGAGAACTGGGGCGCGACCGGTGACACCGTGGACGGCGCGTTCGCCGAGTACGTCGCCGTTCCCTCGGCCAACTGCTACCGCCTGCCGGATCACCTGAGCTGGCAGGAAGGCGCGCTCGTCGAACCGGTCTCCTGTGCGGTGCACGGGGTTCGCCGGGTCGGCGTGGAGGCGGGAGAGCGCTTTCTCGTCGTCGGCGCCGGCACCATGGGCCTGATCATGCAGCAGCTCCTGCAGCGCGCGGGCGCGAACGTGACCGTGGTGGACCGTAACGCCGCGCGCCTGCCGAGGGCCAAGGACCTCGGCGCGCACGCGGTGGCCACCGACGTGTCCGAACTGGACGGTGAACGGTTCGACGCGGCCGCCGACTGCACCGGTGCCGCACCGGCGATCGAGGCGGCGTTCGACTCGTTGCGCCGCGGCGGCCGCCTGCTCGTGTTCGGCGTCGCACCGGAGGAGGCGCGCGTCGCGCTTTCGCCGTTCCGTATCTACAACGACGAGATCACCGTGGTCGGCTCGATGGCCGTCCTGCACAGCTACGGTGCCGCGCTCGACCTGGTCGCGGGCGGCGCGATCGACACGAAGGCTCTGCTCACCGACGCGTTGCCGCTGGAGCGGTATCCCGACGCGCTCACCCTCATGCGCAGTGGCGCTGGATTGAAGGTGCAGGTTTTGCCGTGACCAAACGCCTGGCTCTCCTCATCGTCGCGGGGTTGCTGGCCTTGACCGGATGCGCCGGTGCCGGCGAATTCGGCGCGGGTGGCCGCACACTCGTCATCGCGATCGTGTCCAACCCGCAGATGAACGACGCCATTTCACTGTCTGGCCAGTTCGAGAAGACGCATCCGGGAATCAAGCTGAAGTTCGTGTCGCTGCCGGAGAACCAGGCGCGCGCGAAGATCACCGCCTCCACGTCCACCCAGGGCGGCGAGTTCGACGCCGTGATGATCAGTAACTACGAGACTCCGCAGTGGGCGGCCAATGGCTGGCTGGAAAATCTCCAGCCCTACATCGGCGCGACTCCCGGTTACGACGAGAACGACTTCATCCCGAGCATCCGGGACTCGCTGTCCTACCGGGGCTCGATGTACGCCGTCCCGTTCTACGGCGAGTCCTCGTTCCTGGCCTACCGCAAGGATCTCTTCGACAAGGCCGGGCTCACCATGCCGGCGCATCCGACGTGGGAGCAGATCGCCGACTTCGCCAAGAAGCTCGACGACAAGGCCGCCGGCATCTCCGGAATCTGCCTGCGTGGCAAGCCGGGCTGGGGCGAGAACCTCGCACCGTTCGACACGGTCGCGAACACCTTCGGCGCTCGCTGGTTCGACCAGAACTGGAACGCGCAGCTGACCTCGCCCGAGTTCAAGCAGGCGGCCGACTTCTACGTCAACCTGGTCCGCCAGTACGGCGAGGTGGGCGCCTCCAGTGCAGGGTTCTCCGAATGCGGTACGCGCTACGCGCAGGGCCAGGCCGCGATGTGGTACGACGCCACGGTGATGGCCGGTACCAACGAGGACCCGTCGAGCAGCACGGTCGTCGGCAAGTCGGCCTATGTCGCGGCGCCGGTCGAGAAAACCCCGTCCAGCGGCTGGCTCTACACCTGGTCGCTCGCGATTCCCAAGGTGGCCAAGGACAAGCAGGCGGCGTGGGAATTCCTGAACTGGATGACCAACAAAGATTTCGTGCAGACCGTCGGCAAGACCTACGGCTGGAACCGGGTACCGCCGGGCTGCCGTCTGTCGACCTACCAGATTCCCGAGTACCGCGACGCCGCCAAGGCCTACGCACAGCCCACTTTGGACGGTATCGACGCGGCCCGGGAGAACAACGTCCGTACCCAGCCCGTGCCTTACACCGGGATCCAGTTCGTCGGCATTCCCGAGTTCCAGGATCTCGGCACGCGGGTGAGCCAGGAACTGTCCGCGGCGATCGCGGGCCAGATCAGCGTCGACGAGGCGCTGGATCAGTCACAGAAGTATGCGCAAACCGTCGGCGATTCCTACCGGGAGACGAAATGACTGCGGTAGCGCCCGCGCTCCAAAAAGGACAAGAAAGGACGACGCGCGCGGCTCGTGCGCGTAGCATCGGGTGGGCGAAGCGTGCGCCGCTGCTGCCCGCGCTGCTGTTCACCATCGTGGTGACACAGATTCCGTTCCTGCTGACCGTGTTCTACTCGTTCCAGTCCTGGAACCTGGTGCGACCGGGCTCGCAGCATTTCGTCGGCGTCCAGAACTACGTCGACGTCTTCGCCGACAGCCAGTTCCGCACCGCGATGCTCAACACCGTGCTGATCACCGTGATCTGCGTGCTGGTGGCGCTGGTGCTCGGTCTCGGGCTGGCGACGCTGCTGGACCGCAAGTTCCTCGGCCGGGGCGTGGTGCGCACGTTGCTCATCACACCGTTCTTGATCCTGCCCGCGGCCGGTGCGCTGCTGTGGAAGACCACGATGTTCGATCCCACGTACGGGTTGCTGAACTTCGTGTTCGGCGGCAGCACCGATTGGCTCTCGGAGTTCCCGCTGGCGTCGGTGATGGTGCAGATCGTGTGGCAATGGACGCCGTTCATGATGCTGTTGTTGCTGGCCGGTCTGCAGAGCCAGCCCAAGGACGTGCTCGAAGCCGCGGCGGTGGACGGGGCGGGGAAGTGGCGCACGTTCGCGTCGATCACGCTGCCGCACCTGTCCCGCTACATCCAGCTGTCGGTGCTGCTCGGCGCGATCTACATCGTGAACAGCTTCGACGCGATCTTCCTGATGACGCAGGGCGGGCCGGGCACGGCGAGCACGAACCTGCCGTACTACATCTACCAGCGCGCCTTCCAGGGCTTCGACATCGGGCAGTCCTCGGCGATGGGCGTCATCGTGGTGATCCTGACACTGATCATCGCGACGTTCGCGCTGCGCCTGATGTTCCGCACCTTCGACGTGAGCAGGGGTGTGAAATGACGACGCTGCAACGAAAGATCGGCCCCGGATCGCTGACCGTGGCCACCTGGGTGATCGCGATCCTGTTCGTGTTCCCGCTGATCTGGATGGTGGTGACGTCCTTCAAACAGGAGGCCGACGCCTACACCGATCCGCCGAGGATCGTGTTCACGCCGACGGTGTCGCAGTTCGCGAGCATCCTCGACCGCGGCTTCCTGCCCTATCTCGCCAACTCGGCCTTCGTGACGGTGATGTCGACGCTCATCGTGCTGGTGCTGGCGGTGCCGGCCGCGTACGCGCTCTCGCTGGCGCCGATCCCGAAGACCGGCAACGCGCTCGGGTTCTTCCTGTCCACGAAGATGCTGCCGATCGTCGCCGCGATCATCCCGCTGTACGTGATCTCGCAGCGGACGCAGTTGCTGGACAACGTGTGGGCGCTGGTCATCCTCTACACCGCGATGAACCTGCCGCTGGCGATCTGGATGATGCGGTCGTTCTTCCTGGAAGTGCCGACGGAGATGATCGAGGCGGGCCGCGTCGACGGCGCGAAGCTGCCGACGTTGCTGACGAGGGTGATCCTGCCGGTGGTCGCGCCCGGGATCGCGGCCACCGCCCTGATCTGCGTGATCTTCGCGTGGACCGAGTTCTTCTACGCGGTCAACCTCACCGCCGCCCGCGCGGGCACGGTGCCGGTGTTCCTCGTCGGCTTCATCACCAGCGAGGGCCTGTACTGGGCCCAGCTTTCGGCCGCCGCGCTGCTGGCGTCGCTGCCGGTGATGATCGTCGGCTGGATCGCGCAGAACCACCTCGTCCGCGGCCTGTCCATGGGCGCGGTGAAGTAATTCAGTCCTCTACCAAGGAAAGGGCCTGGGAGGGGCAGACGTTGACCGCCTCCCGGGCCTTTTCCGCGTCCAGGGGCTTCTCGACGAGGACGATCACCGTGCCGTCGTCCTCGCTCTGGTCGAACACCTCGGGGTCGGTCATCACGCACTGACCGGCTCCGACACAAACATCCTTGTCCGCGACGATTCGCATGGCCTTTCCTTACCAGGTGACCGGAAGCTCGTACAACCCGTAGACGTTGGCGTCGTCCTTGAACGACAGCTGCTCGGACGGCACCGCCAGCGCGAGGCCGGGAATCCGCCGGAACAGCGTGTTGAAGACGATCTCCAGCTCCATCCTGGCGAGGTTCTGCCCGAGGCACTGGTGCGGCCCGAACCCGAACGCGACGTGGTGCCGCGCGCCGCGCGTGACGTCCAGCTCGTCGGGGTTGGCGAACACCTCCGGATCGCGGTTGGCGGTGTTGCCCAGCCCGATCACACCTTCACCCTTGCGGATGAGCACGCCGCCGACCTCGACGTCCTCGGTGGCGACCCGCGCGGTGGCGAACTCGGCGATGGTGAAGTACCGCAGCAGCTCCTCGACCGCGTGCGGCGTCCGGGCCGGGTCCTCGCGGATGGTCGCCAGCGCCTCCGGGTACTCCAGCAACGACATGGTGCCCAGCGAGATCATGTTCGCCGTGGTCTCGTGCCCGGCGATGAGCAGCAGGAACGCCAGGCTGACCAGTTCCTCGCGGTCCTCGGACTTGTCGAGCTGGCGGCTGAGCAGATCCTCGCCCGGCTCGGTTTCCTTGCGCGTGATCAGCTCGTCCAGATAGGACCGCAGCTCGTCGACGGCGGCGATCCGCTCCTCGGCGGGCGTGGTGCGGCGGAGCAGTTTCGCCGAGCGGGTCTGGAAGAAGTCGTGGTCGGCGTAGGGCACGCCGAGCAGCTCGCAGATCACCAGCGACGGCACCGGCAGCGACAGAGCCTGCACGAGGTCGGCAGGCCGCGGTCCGGCGAGCATGGCGTCGATGTGCTGGTCGACGATCTCCTGGATGCGCGGGCGCAGCGCGGCCATCCGCTTGACGGTGAACTCCCCGACGACCGCGCGGCGGGCCGGCCCGTGCTCGGGCGGGTCCATCGAGATCAGCGACGGCCGGAACCGGATGGCGCGGCGCTGGCCGCCCAGCAGCAGGAGCGGGAAGTTCGGGTTGGCCCGGTCGGAGCTGAACCGCGGGTCGTTGAGCACCGCGCGGACGTCCTCGTGCCTGGTCAGCGCCCATACCTGGGCCCCGCTGGGCAGCGTCACCTTCGAGACGGGCGCCTCCTCGCGCAGCCTGCGGTGCTCGGCGGGCGGCGCGTACGGGCAGCTTCTGGTGATGGGAAGTTCGGTAGCGGCAGCGGTCATCGTTGGCACCCCGTTCTGACTCTGCGTAGGCGGATGAATACCCTCCACTTAGTTTCCACATTACTCAAGCGGAGGAAAATCGTCCACCTTCCGGAGAGATGAGACAATCCGGGAATGACGGCTGATGCTGAACTCAGGTTGCGGGCCGACGCGCGCCGCAACCGGGACCAGATCATCGCTGCCGCGAAGCAGGTTTTCGGCGAGTCCGGCCCGGAAGCGCCGATGGAGGAGATCGCACGCAGGGCCGGCGTCGGTATCGGCACGCTGTATCGCAGGTTCCCCGACCGGGAGGCGCTGATCCGCGGGGTCGCGCGCGACAACTTCGCCGCCGTGCTCGCCGAGGCGCGGGCCGCGGCGGCGGAGGAACAGACCGCGTGGCAGGCGCTGGTCCGGCTGATCGGCCGGTCGAGCGAACTACAGCTGTCCGTGCAGCTGGGGCTCGTCTCGCCGGTGGCGCGGCAGGTGATCCGCAGCGACCCCGCCACGGCCGAGTACCGCGAGGCGATCCTGTCCGAACTCGACGACATCGTGCGCGCGGCGCAGGCCGAGGGCGCGCTGCGCGACGACGTCGGCACCGGTGACGTCGCGCTGATCGTCTCGATGCTGCTGCGCCCGCTGCCGCTGGCCGACGGCGAGAGCGCGACGCTGATGCGGGAGCGTGTGGCCGCCCTGCTCGTGGACGGCCTGCGCCCCGGCACCCGCCTTCCCGGCCGGCCCATCACCGGCGCGGAGCTACGTCCCTAGACGCCCATCGGGTGCCAGACGGTCTTCGCCTCCAGGTAGCGCCGCAGGCGCGCGATGTCCGGGCGTTGCATCCAGTCCGGCTCCTCATCCGGCACGCTCAGCACGCGCTTGACCGTCCCCGCGGCCTCGCGCGCCAGCGCCGCGCGATCCCCGGCGCCGGTCGGATCGATCGCGTTCACGTCTCCGTGCGACGCGAGCCACGGGCCCAGCTCCGCGGCGTACCCGGTCAGGATGTTCGCCACGCCACCCGGCAGGTCCGACGTCGCCAGCACCTCGGACAGCGTGATCGCGGGCAGTGGCCGTTGCGCGCTGCTCACCACGACCGCGGTGCAGCCCGTCGCGAGCACCGGCGCCAGCACACTCACCAGCCCGAGCAGTGACGAGGCCTGCGGCGCGAGCAGGCCAACGACGCCGGTCGGTTCCGGCACGGTGAACGAAAAATACGGCCCGGCAACAGGGTTGGCCGCACCGAGCACGCTCGCGATCTTGTCGGTCCAGCCCGCGTACCACACCCACCTGTCGATCGCCTCGTCCACAATGGACGCCGCTTTGCGGCCACCCTCGGACGCGGTCACCTCGGCGATGAACTGCTCCCGCCTGCCTTCCAGCATCTCCGCGACCCGGTACAGCACCTGTCCCCGGTTGTAGGCCGTCGCCGACGACCAGCCCGGAAAAGCCTTGCGTGCGGCGGAAACCGCGTCCCGCACGTCCTTGCGAGACGCGTGCGCGGCGTTGGCGAGGAACTTGCCCTTGGCGTCGGTCACCGGATAGACGCGGCCGGACTCCGACCGCGGGAACTTCCCGTCGATGTAAAGCTTGTACGTCTTGGCGACGGCGAGACGATTAGACATCGAGGTAGGCCTCCAGACCGGCGCGGCCACCCTCGCGGCCGAAACCCGATTCCTGGTACCCGCCGAACGGTGCCGCCGGGTCGAAACGGTTGAACGTGTTCGCCCACACCACGCCGGCGCGCAACCGGCTGGCGACGGCGAGGATGCGGGAACCCTTTTCCGTCCAGATTCCGGCGGACAGCCCGTACGGCGTGTTGTTCGCCTTGGCAACCGCCTCGTCGGGCGTGCGGAACGTGAGCACCGACAGCACCGGGCCGAAGATCTCCTCGCGCGCGATCCGCATCGACTGGTGCACGTCGGAGAACACGGTGGGCGCGAAGAAGAACCCGCGCTCCGGCACCGGGCACGGGCTGGTCCAGCGGTGTGCGCCCTCGGCCTCGCCGGTCTCCACAAGATCGTGGATCTTCGACAGCTGGGTGCGGGAGTTGATCGCACCGATGTCGGTGTTCTTGTCGAGCGGATCGCCGAGCCGGAGCGTGGACACGCGGTAGCGCAACTTGTCCAGCAGATCGTCCACACAGGATTCCTGTGCGAGCAGCCGCGACCCGGCGCAGCACACGTGGCCCTGGTTGAAGAAGATGCCGTTCACGATGCCCTCGACGGCCTGGTCCAGCGGCGCGTCGTCGAACACGATGTTGGCCGCCTTGCCGCCGAGTTCGAGCGTGAGCCGCTTGCGCGTGCCCGCGGTCCGCCGCTGGATCTCCTTGCCGACCTCGGTGGACCCGGTGAACGCGATCTTGTCGACGTCCTCGTGGTTCACCAGGCAGGAGCCGACGTCCCCGGCCCCCGGCAGGATGTTCACCACGCCCGGCGGCAGGTCCGCCTGCTGGCAGATCTCCGCGAACACGAGTGCGGTCAGCGGTGTGGTCTCGGCGGGCTTGAGCACGACCGTGTTGCCGGTCGCGAGCGCGGGCGCGATCTTCCACGCGAGCATCAGCAGCGGGAAGTTCCACGGAATGATCTGCCCGGCGACCCCGAGCGGTTTCGGGTCCGGCCCGTAACCCGCGTAGTCGAGCTTGTCGGCCCAGCCCGCGTGGTAGAAGAAGTGCGCGGCGACCGTCGGCAGGTCGGAATCGCGAGACTCCTTGATGGGCTTGCCGTTGTCCAGCGTCTCCAGCACCGCCAGCTCACGCGAGCGTTCCTGGATGAGCCGCGCGATGCGAAACAGGTACTTCGCGCGTTCGGCCCCCGGCATCGGCCGCCAGACCTTCTCGTAGGCGCGTCGCGCGGCCTTCACCGCGGAGTCCACATCGGACTGCGCCGCGGTGCCCACCTCGGCGAGCACTTCCTCGGTCGCGGGGTTGACGGTCTTGAGCGGTTCCCCGGCGCCGTCGACGAACTCGCCGCCGACGAAGGGCCGGTAGCTCGGTTTGAGGTTCGCGAGCTCGCGCGACTCCGGCGCGGGCGCGTACTCGAAAATGCCCATCAGTCCACCGTCACGTAGTCGGGGCCACTGTAGTGACCGTCGAGCTGGGTGCGCCGTTGCAGCACAAGGTCGTTGAGCAGGCTCGACGCGCCGAAACGGAACAGGTCCGGGGTCAGCCACTGCTCCCCGGCGACCTCGTGCACGGCGACGAGATAGCGGATCGCGTCCTTCGTGGTGCGGATTCCTCCCGCCGGTTTCACGCCGCGCAGCTGGCCGGTCGCGGTGAACCAGTCGCGCACGGCCTGCAGCATCACGTGCGTCACCGGCAGCGTCGCGGCGGGGGAGATCTTGCCGGTGGAGGTCTTGATGAAATCGCCGCCCGCCAGCAGCGCCAGCCAGGACGCGCGGCGCACGTTGTCGTAGGTCGCCAGTTCACCGGTTTCGAGGATGACCTTCAGATGCGTGTCCCCGCAGGCGGCCTTGACCTCGACGATCTCCTCGAACACCTGCCCGTACCGGCCTTCGAGGAACGCGCCGCGGTCGATCACCATGTCGACCTCGCTCGCACCCGACTCCACCGCGAGCCGCACGTCGGCGAGTTTCACCGCGCGGCCGGACCGCCCGGACGGGAATGCGGTGGCGACGCTCGCGACGCCGATGCCGCTGCCCTTGAGCTGCTCGACGGCCGTCGCCGCGAGGTCGGGATAGACACAGACGGCCGCCACCCGCGGCGTGTCCGGCCGGTCGGGATCGGGCCGTTTGGCCTTCGCCGCCAGCGCGCGGACCTTGCCGTGCGTGTCGGCACCTTCGAGGGTGGTCAGATCGACCATCGAGATCGCCGTGTCGATGGCCCACAGCTTCGCCGCCTTCTTGACGCTGCGGGTGGCCAGCGAGGCGGCGCGGGCCTCGACGCCGACCTGGTCGACGCCCGGCAGCCCATGCAGGAAACGGCGCAGGCTGGCATCGTCGCGGGTCGCGTCGTCCAGCCGTTCCGGGAGCGTGCTTGTAGTCACGCGAACAGGCTAGCCGGGAAGTTCCCGCTTCCGCGGCTTGCGGATGACGGTCACCGCGCCCCAGAAGGCGAACCCGTTGACCTTGAGGACCGGTGCGCCGGGCGGCGGTGGTTGGCTGACGCCGCCGCGTTCCTGGCTTTCGAACGCGCCCATGAACCCGACGCCGTTGACCTCGACCACGATGTCGTCCGGCACGACGATGTCGATCCCGCCCATGATCGCGACGGCCGTGATCGTCGACTGCCGT
The DNA here is from genome assembly GCF_012328925.1 of Amycolatopsis acididurans. Classification (GTDB taxonomy): domain Bacteria; phylum Actinomycetota; class Actinomycetes; order Mycobacteriales; family Pseudonocardiaceae; genus Amycolatopsis_E; species Amycolatopsis_E acididurans. Next base: position 6,037 of record NZ_JAAXLS010000071.1, on the reverse strand, counting down.
TCGGCGAAGCGCGCGCTGCGCAGGTCGATGTCCACCCCGCCCCAGAACGCGAAGCTGTTGTGCTGCGGCGGCAGCACCCAGTTGCCCTTGCGGCTGGCACCGGACATGACCGCGACGGAGGCCTGCGAACCCGGCGCGCCGCCGATCCGGTTGTCCAGCGCCCTCGGCTGGGCCGGCTGCACCGCGGTGGCCGCGGCGACGTTCGGCAGGTCCGCGATCGGCGGTTCGAGCTCGGCGAGCGTCTTCGCGCCATAGACGGTGTCCAGTCGCTCCTCCAGTTCCTCGACGGTGATCCGGCCTTCGGACATGGCGTTGTGCAGGATCTGCGCGACCCGTTCGCGGTCGGCGTTGGAGGCGCGCATCTGCGGAGGTTCGGGAGTGTGTTCCGTCACGAGGCGAGCCTATCGGCGAGAGTGCCGTCGGTGGAGGCGATTACGTCAACCCGGGATGCTCCGCAGCGCAGTATTCTCCCTGAATGGACGTGCTCGTCGTCGATCATCCTCTGGCCAAGGACCGGCTCTCGACCATGCGGGACGCCCGCACGGACAGCGCCGCCTTCCGCGCCGCGCTGCACGAGCTGACCGTGATGCTCATTTACGAAGCCACCCGTGAGGCGCCGGTGCGCGCCGAGCGCATCCACACGCCGGTCGCGCGCACCGACGGCTACCGGCTGGCCGACCCGCCGTTGCTGGTGCCGGTGCTGCGTGCCGGGCTGGGCATGGCCGACCAGGCGCACAAGCTGATCCCGGACGCGCAGATGGGTTTCGTCGGCCTGGCCCGCGACGAGGAAACGCTGCAGCCGACGCCGTACATGGAGTCGCTGCCGGACAGCCTCGCCGACCGGCCGGTGTTCGTGCTCGACCCGATGCTCGCCACCGGCGGTTCGATGGCCTACACGATCCGACTGCTGACCGAGCGCGGCGCCACGGACGTCACCGCGATCTGCGCACTCGCCGCTCCCGAGGGCCTCAAGCACCTGGAGGAGTCCGGCCTGCCGGTGCGCGTGGTGACGGCGTCGGTGGACGAGCGGCTCAACGACTCCGGCTTCATCGTGCCCGGTCTGGGCGACGCGGGGGACCGGCAGTACGGCGCGCGCTAACGCAGCCAGCCTTTCGCGTGCGCCCGCAGCGCCGCTTCGTACGAGGCGGCCACGTCCAGGTGCGGCGGCAGGTTCCCGCCCAGCTCCAGCGACACGAGTCCGTGCACGATGCCCCAGGCGCTGATCACGATGGTGCCCGGATCGACATCGGCGAACCGGCCGGACCCGATCGCACGCTCGACGATCTCGGTCAGCGGCGCCATCGTGCGCCTGCTGTGTGCGACCGCGTCCGCGCTCGGTTCGAATCCGGGGACCGACTTGGTGAACATGATCGAGTAGAGATGCGGATCGGCCATGGCGCTTTCGCGGTAGGCCAGCCCGAGGCGCACGAAGTCCTCGACGGGATCGTCGGTCATGGCCACCGCCCGCATCCGCTCGCCGAACCGGCGGAAACCTTCGGCGTACAGCGCGTTGACGAGGTCCGGTTTGCTGCCGAACAGCGAGTAGACGGCGCTGGTGGAGGTGCCCGCGTCGCTCGCGAGCTTGCGCAGGCTCAGTGCCTTCGCGCCCTCCGTGGACAGCAGCTCACCGGCACGGTCGAGCAGGCGCACCCGTAGCGCCTCGTCGTGTGTTCTGGGACGGGCCATACCACGATTGTATCGGAACACTGTTATCAAACTTGCTTCCGGATTTGACCTGGAGTGCACTCCAGGTCGTAGTGTCAGCAGGCATGAGCTACTCGATAGCGGAAGCCGCACGTCGCAGCGGGCTGTCGATCGACACCCTCCGCTACTACGAGCGAATCAAGCTGGTGGATCCACCGGCGCGGGACGCGGCAGGGCGGCGTGCCTACTCGGACGAAGACCTCGGCTGGCTGGAGTTCCTGACCAAACTGCGCCTGACCGGCATGCCGATCAAGATGATGCGCGAGTACGCCCAGCTGCGCCGCCACGGCGACGCTGCCGCGCCTCGCCGCCGCGGCATCCTGGTGGAGCAGCGCGAATCGGTACGCGCCAGGATCGCGGAGCTTCAGTCCTGTTTGGACGTTCTCGATTACAAGATCGACAACTATGACCGCGTGTGCCGTTACCTGGCGGCTACCGGTGTGGAGGGGATTTCGGCTTGATCGGCACCAGGAAGCTCGGGCAGCTCGAGGTCGGTGCGCAGGGACTCGGCTGCATGGGTATGAGCCAGGCCTACGGGGTCCGCGACAACGACGACGAGTCCATCGCGACGATCCACCGGGCGCTCGAACTCGGGGTGACCCTGCTGGACACGGCGAACGTGTACGGCAACGGCGTCAACGAGGAACTCGTCGGCCGCGCGATCTCCGGCCGGCGTGCGGAGGTGGTGCTCGCCACCAAGTTCGGCATCACCTTCACGCAGGACGGCCAGCGGGCGCGCGGTGACGCCGCCTACGTGAAGCAGTGCTGTGAGGACTCGCTGCGGCGGCTCGGCGTCGACCACATCGACCTCTACTACCAGCACCGCGTCGCCCCGGACGTGCCGATCGAGGAGACCTGGGGCGCCCTGGCCGAGCTGGTCGCCGAAGGCAAGGTCCGCTACCTCGGGATCTCCGAGGCGGGCGCGGCCACCATCCGCGCCGCGCACGCCGTGCACCCGGTCACGGCTCTGCAGAGCGAATGGAGCCTGTGGACGCGGGGAATCGAGGACGAGGTCGCGCCCACCTGCCGTGAGCTGGGCATCGGCATCGTGCCGTTCTCGCCGCTGGGCCGCGGGTTCCTGACCGGCTCGATCACTTCGGCCGAGGACCTGCCCGCCGACGACATGCGCCGGAACCTGCCGCGCTTCGCCGAGGGCAACCTCGACCGGAACCTGGCGATCGTCGAGGCACTGCGTGCGCTCGCCGGGGAGAAGGGCGTGACGGCCGGGCAGCTGGCGTTGGCGTGGGTGCAGCACAAGGGCGTCGACGTGGTGCCGATCCCGGGCACCAAGCGCCGCAAGTACCTGGAGGAGAACGTCGCCGCGGTGGACCTCGCACTGTCCGAAGAGGACATCGCGCGGATCGAGGCGGCGGCCCCCGCCGACGCCGTGGCGGGGGAGCGCTACCCCGAACAGTTCGCCCGCAACGTCGGTCGCTGAAGATGCGGTGAGTGACCGCTCAGGCCAGGTGGGCTCGCACCGACGCCGCCGCCTGGCCGAGCGGCACGGTCTGCTGCTCGCGCGTGCCCAGCGACCGGACGGTGACGTTGCCCGCGTCCCAGTCCTCCTGGCCGACGATCACGACCGCACGTGCGCCCGCCTTGTCCGCGCGGGACAGTTCCTTGCCCAGCTTGCGCAGCTCCAGGGGGGTCGACGTGCGCAGCCCGGCGCCACGCAGTTCCGTCGCGACCTTGCGGGCCGCGCCGGCCAGCTCCGCCGAGACCGGCACCACCACGACGTCGACCTCGCTGCGCGGCTTCGGGGTGAGCTCGTGCGTGGCGAGGAAGTCCATCAGCGTCACGTCGCCCATGCCGAACCCGATGCCCGGGATCTGCTGCGAGGTGAACATGCCCGCGAGGTCGCTGTAGCGGCCGCCGCCGAAGAGCGCGCGGTTGTTCTCCGGTGAGGTGTCGAAGACCTCGAACACGGTGGACGTGTAGTACGCCAGCCCGCGCACGATCATCGGGTCGAACCGGATGAGCCCCGCGGCCTCGGTGCCCAGCACCGTGACCAGGTTCGAGGCCTCCTTGACCGCGGCGGGCAGTTCGTCCAGCAGCGCCGTGCCGGCACCGAGCACGTCGCCGAGCTTGCCGAACTGCTTGTCCGCGAGGCCGATCTCCTCGGCCTGCTTGGCGAGCGTGTCGCGGTCGTACTTCTCCCAGCGGTCCACCAGCGAGAACACCTGCGGCAGCTGCTCGGCGGTCACGCCCACGACGTCGGTGAGGGCGGCCGAGAGCAGGTTCCGGTCGTTGGCCCGCACGACGAACATGTCTTCGGTCGCGCCGACCCCGCGCAGCAGGTCGTGGATCAGCTCGAACATCTCGATCTCGCAGTTCGCGCTGTCGGAACCGAAGATGTCGGCGTTGATCTGCCAGTGCTCACGGACGCGGCCGCGCTGGGGACGCTCGTAGCGGTGGCAGTTGGGGTGGCTGTACCAGCGCACCGGGAACTGGAGCGAGCCCGCGTTCCCGGCGATCATGCGGGCGACCGACGGGGTCATCTCCGGCCGCAGCGCCAGACGACGGCCACCGCGGTCGGTGAGCGTGTAAAGCTGCTGGTCGGCGATCTCCTGGCCGGACTTCTTCTCGTAGATCTCGGCGGACTCGAGGATCGGCCCGTCGTAGCGCTGGTAGCCGTAGCGTTCGAGGACCTCGTAGAGATGGTCGAACACCTGCGTCCGGACGGACATCTCCGGGGGCAGGAAATCCCTGGTCCCCCGGTACGGCGCGGTCGGCAGGTACTCGGGCACGACGATCCTCACGGTCGGGTCTTGTTTCCAGTCGAGTTTATCGAGCTAGGCGAACGCGATTCCCCAGGCCGTCATGAGCATGCCCGCACCGAGCAGTACCGCCCCGCCGGTGGTGACCGCGTGCGCGAGGCCCTTGCGGGGGAGCAGGTTGAGGAAGAGCCCGCCGGACTGCGCGAGGATCCCGGACAACAGCAGGAAGCAGACGACCCATTCGGCGGCCGTGCCGAGGTTTCCCTGCGCGACGAGCTGGAGCGAGACCAGCGCGAGGATCAGCAGGACGCCCGCGTGCGCGTGCCCCGCGCGGAAGTAGCCGCGTTGTGCCTCGGTGAGTCTGCCCGCACGCAGGAGGCCGAGCAGCGCGTAGCCGCCGTACATGACGGTCGGCAGCGACACCAGGGCGATGACGGTGAACAGCTGGGTAGGCCCGGACAGTGAAGTCATACCGGGAGCGTAACAGTGTTTTATAACGGTGTCACGAGGCGCGCGTCATGCCATCAGCCCGGCGGCCACGGTCGCGCCCAGTTCCCAGCATTTTTCGAGGTCTTCCTTGCCGGGCTCGCCGGTGACGGTGACCGCGGCGGCGGCCTGTTCCCAGCCCAGGCCGGTGGTGATCGACTCGATCCCGCGGACCGTGCCCGCGACGTCGCTGCCGCCGTGCACGTAGTAGCCGAACGGCCGGCCCTTGGTGGAGTCGAGGCACGGGTAGTAGATCTGGTCGAAGAAGTGTTTGAGGGCGCCGGACATGTAGCCGAGGTTGGCCGTGGTCCCCAGCAGGTACCCGTCGGCGGCGAGCACGTCGGATGCCGTCGCGGCGAGCGCGGCCCGGCGAACGACGTCGACTCCCTCGATCTCGTCGGTCGTCGCTCCGGACACGACGGCCTCGAACATCGCCTGCAGATTCGGCGAGGGCGTGTGGTGCACGATCAACAACGTGGCCATGTCGCCGACCTTAGGTCAGTGCACGCGCCGCCACGACCTTCGACAATGGGTACCCGCGCCGCCGCGCGACGAATCCGAAAGGCCGTCGCGGCCCCTTCCCGTCGCGGAAGGCGCGAAGGCCTCCGTCCGAATGCCGCTCGACGGTGAGGGGGTCCGCCGAGTGGCTACCTCGCCGCGGCCCGAAACCGGCCCGGCAAGCCCGTGTCCTGGGGTTTTGCCGTTAAGGGACCCCCCTGTTCGGGGCCCATTTCGGGGCATGTAATCTTTTCTTCGTCGCCAGGGAGACCGGGCCGGAGGGCAAAAGCCCAAAGGAGCGGGGTACCAGGCTGACCGAGAAGGACCGCCCCGGCTGAGTCGCAAGATTCGAGTCAGGGTAGAGTCTGGCCCGGTCAACGACAACCGAGACGTGTTGTTTGAGAACTCAACAGTGTGCTAGTGAACTAAGCCAGTAGAGCTTTGTTTGTTTTTGTGAATCCCGTTTGGGGTTTCTTTGAGATCGAGTCGATCGATTTCTTCAATAGTCATTGTTGGAGAGTTTGATCCTGGCTCAGGACGAACGCTGGCGGCGTGCTTAACACATGCAAGTCGAACGCTGATCCGGTTTCGGCCGGGGATGAGTGGCGAACGGGTGAGTAACACGTGGATAA
>NZ_JAAXLS010000070.1 GCF_012328925.1 Amycolatopsis acididurans | reverse complement strand
GCCCACCCAACCCTGTACGGCTCGAGGAGAACACGTTGAAGAGCACCGTCGAGCAGCTCAGCCCGACGCGAGTCAAGATCAATGTCGAGGTGCCGTTCGACGAACTGAAACCGAACTTCGACCGCGCCTACCGCAAGATCGCCCAGCAGGTGCGCATCCCGGGCTTCCGTCCCGGCAAGGCGCCCGCTCGCGTCCTGGAAAGCCGGATCGGCCGCGCGCCGGTGCTCGATGAGGTCGTCAACGAGGCAATCCCGGCCAAATACATGGAGGCGGTGCGCGCCGGCGAGGTGCGCACGCTCGGCCAGCCCGACTTCGAGGTGACCAAGCTCGAGGACCGCGAGGTGCTCGAGTTCACCGCCGAGGTCGACATCCGCCCGGAGATCGAGCTGCCCGACTTCGGCGGCCTTTCGGTCAGCGTGGACGACGTCGAGGTCACCGACGAGGAGGTCGACGGCGAGCTGGACCAGCTGCGCGCCCGGTTCGGCACCCTCAAGGGCGCCGAGCGGCCCGCGCAGGACGGCGACTTCGTGTCCATCGACCTCGCGGCCACCGTCGACGGCGAGGAGGTCGAGGAGGCCTCCACGTCCGGCCTGTCCTACGAGATCGGCTCCGGCCAGCTCGTCGACGGCATCGACGAGGCCATCGTCGGCGCGAACGAGGGCGAGACCAAGACCTTCACCACGCAGCTGGTGGCCGGCGAATACGCGGGCCGCGACGCCGAGGTGTCGGTCACGGTGCAGTCGATCAAGGAGCGTGAGCTGCCCGAGGCCGACGACGACTTCGCCCAGCTGGCCAGCGAGTTCGACACGCTGGACGAGCTCAAGTCGGACCTGCGCGAGCGGCTGGCCAGGATGAAGAAGGTCCAGCAGGGCGTGCAGGCCCGGGACAAGATCCTCGACTCGCTGCTGGAGCAGGTCGACGTGCCGCTGCCGGAGAAGGTCCTCGAGGCCGAGGTGGAAAGCCGCAAGCACGACGCGATCCACGACCTCGACCACAACGAGGAAGCGCTGGCGAAGGTCCTGGAGTCCCAGGGCAAGACGCTGGAGCAGTTCAACGACGAGGTCCGCGAGGAGTCGGAGAAGGCGGTGCGCACGCAACTGCTGCTCGACTCGATCGCCGACGCCGAGCAGACCCAGGTCAACGACGCCGAGCTGACCGAGCGGATCCTGTACCAGGCGCAGCGCTTCGGCATCAGCCCGGACGAGTACGTGCAGCGTGCCCAGCAGTCCGGCCAGCTGTCCGCGATCTTCGCGGACGTGCGTCGGGGCAAGGCGCTCGCGTCGGTCGTGCGCAAGGCGACGGTGACCGACGCCTCCGGCGCGACGGTCGACCTCGATGAGCTGTTCGGTTCGGACGAGGCGGAGGAAGGCGCGGAGGCCACGGCCACCGGCGAGTCCGCTGAGACCGAGGTCACCGCTGAGGCGGAGGCTCCGGCCGAAAAGTAAAGCTCTCAGCGAACTCGGGCGGTGTCAGGACTTCTGCGCCGCCTGAGTTCGTTAGGGTCGATTACGAGATCTTCAAGCATTGCGAAAAGGCAGGCAGACGTGACGCAGCACAAGCCCGAGGCGCGGACCACCACCGCGGGGCTCAACCTGACCGACTCGGTGTCCGAGCGGCTGCTCCAGGAACGCATCGTCGTACTCGGCTCCGAGGTCAACGACGAGGTGGCGAACCGGATCACCGCGCAGCTGTTGCTGCTGGCCGCGGAGGACTCCGAGTCCGACATCCGTTTCTACATCAACTCGCCGGGCGGCTCGGTCACCGCCGGCTTCGCCATCTACGACACGATGCAGCTCATCGAGCCGGACGTGGCGACCTACGCGATGGGGCTGGCGGCCTCGATGGGGCAGTTCCTGCTCTCCTCCGGCACGCCGGGCAAGCGCTACTCGCTGCCGCACGCGCGCATCCTGATGCACCAGCCCTCCGCGGGCGTCGGCGGTACCGCGTCCGACATCGCGATCCAGGCCGAGGTGTTCGGCAAGTGGAAGCAGGAGCTGGCCAAGATCACCGCCGAGCAGACGGGCCAGACCGTCGAGCAGATCATCCGTGACGGTGACCGCGACCGCTGGTTCACCGCCGAGGAGGCGCGTGACTACGGCTTCGTCGACCACGTGCTCACCCGGGAGAACCAGCTTCCCTCGGCCAACGGCAGCCGCTGACCGGGCTCGCAAGGAGACAAGGAAATGAGCAACTTTCAACTTCCGCAGTCCCGGTACATCCTGCCCTCGTACGTCGAGCGCACGAGCTATGGGATCAAGGAATCCAACCCGTACAACAAGCTCTACGAAGAGCGGCAGATCATGCTCGGCGTCCAGGTCGACGACGCGTCGGCCAACGACATCATGGCGCAGCTGCTGCACCTGGAGCACGAGGACCCGGACCGCGACATCACGATCTACATCAACTCGCCCGGTGGCTCGTTCACCGCGCTGATGGCGATCTACGACACCATGCAGTTCGTCCGGCCGGAGATCCAGACGGTCGTGCTGGGCCAGGCCGCGTCCGCGGCCGCCGTGCTGCTCGCGGCGGGCACCAAGGGCAAGCGGCTCGCGCTGCCCAACGCGCGTGTGCTGATCCACCAGCCCGCCACCGAGGGCACCTACGGCCAGGTGTCGGACCTGGAGATCCAGGCCAACGAGATCCAGCGAGTGCGCCGCCTGATGGAGGCCACGCTGGCCAAGCACACCGGCAAGAGCGAAGAAGAGGTCCGTCAGGACGTCGAGCGCGACAAGATCCTGACCGCCGAGCAGGCCCTGGAGTACGGCATCATCGACCAGGTGGTTCCGTACCGCAAGGCCTCCAGCTGACCCTGAGACCCACCGGGGCGAAGCCGGTGCGTGTCGATCACGGACTCGCACCGGCTTTCCCCACTAGGGTCGCTCGGGGCGCGTCCCATCGCTCGATGGTCCTCCCGTCGGGCGCGTGAGGCGGGTACCGTCAGAGGCAACTCGTGAATTCCGCTGTCTCGGCGGCGAGGGCAGGTACACGATCAGGTGCGTCACCCGGCGCTCCGGAGGGGACAGGTCAACGGTCATGGCACGGATCGGCGACGGCGGGGACCTGCTGAAGTGCTCTTTCTGCGGAAAGAGTCAAAAACAGGTGAAGAAGCTCATCGCCGGGCCCGGCGTGTACATCTGCGATGAGTGCATCGACCTGTGCAACGAGATCATCGAGGAGGAGCTGGCCGAGGCTGGCGACGTCAAGCTCGACGAACTGCCCAAGCCGTTCGACATCCACGAGTTCCTCGACCAATACATCATCGGCCAGGGCGACGCGAAGCGGACGCTGGCCGTGGCGGTGTACAACCACTACAAGCGCATCCAGTCCGACGACAAGAGCGGTCCCAAGGACTCCAAGGACGAGCCCGTCGAGCTGGCCAAGTCGAACATCCTGCTGCTGGGCCCCACCGGCTGCGGCAAGACCTATCTCGCGCAGACGCTCGCGAAGATGCTGAACGTGCCGTTCGCGATCGCGGACGCCACGGCGCTCACCGAGGCCGGGTACGTCGGCGAGGACGTCGAGAACATCCTGCTGAAGCTGATCCAGGCCGCCGACTACGACGTCAAGCGCGCCGAGACGGGCATCATCTACATCGACGAGGTCGACAAGATCGCCCGCAAGTCGGAGAACCCGTCCATCACGCGCGACGTCTCCGGTGAGGGCGTGCAGCAGGCGCTGCTGAAGATCCTGGAGGGCACCACCGCCTCGGTGCCGCCGCAGGGTGGGCGCAAGCACCCGCACCAGGAGTTCATCCAGATCGACACCACGAACGTGCTGTTCATCGTGGCCGGTGCGTTCGCCGGGCTCGAGAAGATCATCAACGACCGGATCGGCAAGCGCGGCATCGGTTTCGGCTCGGACATCCGCACCAGGACCGAGATCGAGGAGAGCGACATCTTCTCCGAGACCATGCCCGAGGACCTGATCAAGTTCGGGCTGATCCCGGAGTTCATCGGCCGGCTGCCGATCGTGGCGAACGTGACGCACCTGGACAAGGACTCGCTGGTGCGGATCCTGACCGAGCCGCGCAACGCGCTGGTGAAGCAGTACAAGAAGCTGTTCGAAATGGACAACGTCGAGCTGGAGTTCACCAAGACCGCGCTGGAGGCGATCGCCGACCAGGCGGTGCTGCGTGGCACCGGCGCCCGTGGCCTGCGGGCGATCATGGAAGAGGTCCTGCAGCCGGTGATGTACGACATCCCGAGCCGCAACGACGTCGCCAAGGTCGTGATCACCGAGCAGACCGTGCGGGAGAACGTCAACCCGACGATCGTGTCGCGGCAGCCGTCGCGCCGCCGCAGCACCGAGCGTGGCGAGAAGACCGCGTAACGGCCCGGTTGCTCCGTGCGGCCGAACCGTGCTCGATAAGCTAGCCGAATGAGCTTCGAGGGGGCGGGCCCCCGTCAGGGTGTCGACGAGGGCACGGACGCACCGAGACCGGTCGGTGACGTGGAAAAGGTCGTCCCGGAGGGCCGGGATGTCCGCGGTATCAGCGATCTGACCTACCGCATCATCACGCCGTACCTGAGCAATCCGTTGCTGCACCGCGGTCTGCAGGTCGTGCTGATCGTGCTCGGGGCGGTGTGCCTGGTCGCCACCGGTGTGCGCCTGTCGCCGCTGCCCCTGCTGCCGCTGCCGCTGTTCGCGGTGGCCTACTACGCCCTGCGCCGCGCCCGCGCCGCCGGCCACAACGACCGCGCCCTGCTGGTGTGGTTCGCACTACTCCTGTCCGCCACCCTGCTGGGCTTCTGGCTCCTCTCAGTAGTAAGCCACTGGCTAACCTAACCACCCCGCGAGTCAAGACTTCCGCGCGCCCGAGTCGAGGTTTCTGGCAGCGCGAGTCCGGGTTTCCGGCAGCGCGAGTTGAGGTTTCCGCGCGCCCGAGTCGAGGTTTCCGCGCGCCCGAGTCGAGGCTCCCCGTAGGGCGAGTTGAGGTTTCCGTGCGCCCGGGTTGAGGGTTCCGGTGCCGGGTACGGGCTCTACGCGGCGCCAGCCAGCGCTCCCGGTTTGGAGCTCGACCCGTGCGCCGGACACCGTCCGACGATGCGCGGAGAAGCCTGGACTCGGCCGCACGGAAGCCTGGACTCGGCCGCGCAGAAGTCTGGACCCGGCCGCACACAAGCCCAGACTCGCGCGCACACAAGCCCAGACTCGCGCACACAAGCCCGACTCGGCCGCAAGGAAGTCTGGACTCGGGCGCACACAAGCCTGGACTCGGGCGCAGAGAAGTCTGGACTCGGGCGCGTGGAAGTCTCGACTCGCGGTTAGGTGGGGGGTGTGTGGTGGCCTAGGAAGGTGACGACGCTGGGTACTACGGTGCGGTTGAAGGAGTCGCCGTGTTTGCCGCGGGCGGTGTAGGCGACGGCGGGCCTCGTGGCGGCGACGTAGCGGCGCACCCCGGTGATGAACGAGTCCTCGGTGCCGCACCACACCCCGGTCGGGATGCCTGACGTCGCGTCCAGGTGCTTCAGCGGGTCCATCGACGCCCAGTCCGCCTCGTCGTGGAAGGCGTCCCGCTTGGCCATCTCCGACCACGACAGGATCAGCGCGGGCGCCAGCAACGCCAGCGCACCCACCGGCCGGCCCCGCTCGGCCCGCCGCCGCGCGTACAGCATCGCGCCGAAGCCACCCATCGACATCCCGGTGACCGCGAAGGGCTGACCGTCGGCCCCGCCGAGACCCCGCCGCCGCAGCCACTGCGGGACCTCCTCCAGCAGCATGGCCATCGGATCGTCGCCGGGGTGGTTCTCGTGCCAGTAGTTGTCCCCGCCGTCGACCGCGACCAGCCCGAACGGCGGCACCGCACGCCGCGCCACCTGGCTGCTCAGTTCCGCGAGGGTCCCGGTCGGCGCGGCGGTCCGCGCACGCCCGTGCAAACCGTGCAGCAGCAACGACATCGGCAGGTTCGCGGGCGGCGACTTGCTGGGCAGCAACGTCACCAGATCGACCTGCCGCTGCCGCGCCTGTGACCACACCCGCTCGACCTGCGCGACCCCGAGCTGGCTCACCGGCGTCGTGGAGGTGACACCCATCGCCCGCTGCACGGCCGCGCTGAACGGCAGCACCCCGGAGGCGGTGCCCGCGGTGAATCCGGCGATACCCAGCCCGGAGGCGCCGGCGATCAACACCGACCGGCGGCTGAACCGCCGCCGTCCGCCACCTGCTTCGCCATGATCCACGCCCATATTGAAGCTCATGGGATGGCCAGGCAACAAACGTCAGTCGGCGGCAAGTACCCGCTGCTCACCGGTGTAGAGGTTCATGCTCGACCCCCGCAGGAACCCCACGAGTGTCATCCCGTTCTCCTCGGCCAGTTCCACCGCGAGCGACGAGGGCGCGGAAACCGCCGCCAGGAAAGGAATCCCGGCCATCGCGGCCTTCTGCACCAGCTCGAACGAGGCCCGCCCGGACACCAGCAGCCCTATGTCCGACAGCGGCACCCGCTGCTCCAGCAACGCCCAGCCGAGCACCTTGTCCACCGCGTTGTGCCTGCCGACGTCCTCCCGCACCGCGAGCAGCGAACCGTCCGTGCGGAACAGGCCCGCGGCGTGCAGCCCGCCGGTGCTCGCGAAGACCTTCTGCCGCTCGCGCAGCTCGTCCGGCAGCCCCGCCAGCACCTCCGCCGACACCGCTAAGGCCGAGCCGCCGGGGGAGAAGCGCGTCTTGAGCTTGACCGCGTCCAGCGCCGCCTTGCCGCACACGCCGCATGAAGACGTGGTGTAGAAGTTGCGCTCCACTCCGGTGTCGGGCGGCGGGACCCCGTCCGCGAGCGCGACGTCGAGCACGTTGTAGGTGTTGCGGCCCGAGTCGTCGACGCTGTCGCAGTAGCGGGCGGTGGCCACGTCCTCCATCGAGCCGATGACGCCTTCGGACAACAGGAATCCGTGCGCCAGTTCGACGTCGTGGCCCGGCGTGCGCATGGTGACCGCGAGCGACTTGCCGCCGACCCGGATCTCCAGCGGTTCCTCGGCCGCCAGTGAGTCCGGCCGCCGCCGCTGCCCGGACGCCGACAGCATCCGCACCGGTCGGCGCACGGTCACTCGGCCCATGGTGGTTTCTCCCGCCTGAAACTTCCGATTGGTGGCCGCATCACCACAAATCGGGTATTACTTTGCACACTCACTGCCCACACTAGGGGAGCGTCAACGTGGCCGTCACTTTCCTCGACCGCTCGCACACGGTCGCGCCCGCGAACTGGAGCCGCTGGCTCATCCCGCCCGCGGCTCTGTCGGTGCACCTGGCCATCGGCCAGGCGTACGCGTGGAGCGTGTTCAAACCGCCGCTGGAGAAGGCACTCGGCCTGTCCGGCACGCTGAGCGCACTGCCCTTCCAGCTGGGCATCGTCATGCTCGGCCTGTCCGCGGCGTTCGGCGGCACGCTCGTCGAGCGCAACGGGCCGCGCTGGGCCATGTTCGTGTCGATGACGTGCTTCTCGAGCGGGTTCCTGATCTCCGCGCTCGGGGCCTACACCTCCCAGTACTGGCTGGTCGTCCTCGGCTACGGGCTGATCGGCGGCATCGGTCTCGGCATCGGCTACATCTCGCCGGTGTCGACGCTGATCAAGTGGTTCCCCGACCGGCCGGGCATGGCCACGGGCCTGGCGATCATGGGGTTCGGCGGCGGCGCGCTGATCGCCTCGCCGTGGTCGAGCCAGATGCTGCAGGCCTTCGGCAGTACCCCGAGCGGCATCGGCACGTCGTTTCTGATCCACGGCGTCGTCTACGCGGTGTTCATGTCGCTGGGCGTGTTCCTCGTCCGTGTGCCCGCCGCGGGCTGGCGGCCCAGCGGCTGGACGCCGCCCGCGGACAACGGCAACAAGATGATGACCACCGCGAGCGTGTCCGCGGCCGGCGCCATCAAGACGCCGCAGTTCTGGTGCCTGTGGGTCGTGCTGTGCTTTAACGTGACCGCGGGCATCGGCATCCTGGAGAAGGCCGCGCCGATGATCACGGACTTCTTCAAACAGACCGCTACCCCGGTCGGCGCCGCCGCGGCGGCCGGGTTCGTGGCGCTGCTGTCGCTGACCAACATGCTCGGCCGGTTCGTGTGGTCGTCCACTTCGGACCTGATCGGGCGCAAGAACATCTACCGCGGCTATCTCGGCATCGGCGCGCTGCTGTACCTGGTGATCGCGGTGACGGGCAACTCCTCGAAGGTCGTGTTCATCCTCTGCGCGATGGTGATCCTTTCCTTCTACGGCGCGGGTTTCGCGACGATCCCGGCCTATCTGAAGGACCTGTTCGGCACCTACCAGGTCGGTGCGATCCACGGGCGGCTGCTCACCGCGTGGTCGGTGGCCGGGGTGCTGGGCCCGCTGATCGTGAACGCGATCGCCGACAGCCAGAAGCGGGGCGGCAAACAGGGGCCGGAGCTGTACACGACGTCCTTCTACATCATGATCGCGCTGCTGGTGGCCGGCTTCATCGCGAACGAACTGGTGCGGCCGGTGCACGAGAAGCACCACGAGCCTGTCCCGGCCAAGCCCGCTGTGAAGGAGCCGAAATGAACGAGGGACGCCGCACCTGGTTGCTGACCCTGACGTGGCTGTGGGTCGGGCTGCCGTTCGCCTACGGGGTCTACGAGCTGGTCCAGAAGGTCGTGCAGCTCTTCGGCGGGTGAGCTGGTCAGGTTGCCGCGTGCGGCCGGCGGGTCAGCCCCTCGAGCAGCGCGCGCCGCGCGGAGTGCACGTGCTCCTCGGCCACGTCGGCCAGGCGTGCCGCGTCCCCGGCGCGCAGCAACCGCGCGAGTTCGCGGTGCTCGCCCGCCACGCGTGCCCGGTACTCGGCCTGTTCGAACCGGATCCGGTGCGACTGGAACAGCCGCACCTGCGAACGCACGGCGTGCCACGCCTCCAGCAGCCTGCGGTTGCCCGCGGCGCGGTAGACGACCTCGTGAAAGGCGAGATCCAGCCGTAGCAGGCGCAGCGCGTCCCGCTCCGCGGCCATGTCCTCGACCAGCCGGTCGAGTTCGCCGAGTTGCCCCGGCGTGGCCTTCGTCGCGGCCGTCGTGGCGGCGAGCCGGTCCAGCGCCGCCCGCACGGCGTAGACCTCCTCGACGTCCTCCTCGGTCAGTTCGATGACCCGCGTGCCCTTGTGCCACACGCTGCGCACGAGCCCCTCGCGTTCGAGCATGGCCAGCCCTTCGCGCACCGAGCCGCGGCTGACCTGCAGGGACGCGGCCAGCTCGACTTCGCGCAGGGCGCTGCCCGGTGGAATCCGCCCGGCGAAGATCT
The DNA here is from genome assembly GCF_012328925.1 of Amycolatopsis acididurans. Taxonomy (GTDB): domain Bacteria; phylum Actinomycetota; class Actinomycetes; order Mycobacteriales; family Pseudonocardiaceae; genus Amycolatopsis_E; species Amycolatopsis_E acididurans. Next base: position 17,717 of record NZ_JAAXLS010000070.1, on the reverse strand, counting down.
CCTCGCGAACGCGGTCGGCGGCCTCCTCGGCGAGCCCCCGGCGCTGTGCGGGCTGCAACATGTCCAAATGTTGACATTCCGACATTCGCCGGGTCAAGCTGCAAGGACCGCAGCAGGCTCACGACGGAAGGAGCGCCGATGACGCGCCCTGGGTTTCACCTCGCCATCCCGGTCGACGACCTCGGCCGTGCCCGCGAGTTCTACGGCGGCGTGCTCGGCCTGCCCGAGGGGCGTTCGGACACCGCGTGGGTGGACTGGAACTTCCACGGCCATCAGGTGGTCACGCACGTCGTGCCGGGCGCGCGCAACGAGTCCGGCCGCAACCCGGTCGACGGGCACGACGTTCCGGTGCCGCATTTCGGGCTGATCCTCTCCGTCGAGGACTTCCACGAGCTGGCGGGCACACTGCGTGCCGCCGGGACCGAGTTCGTGATCGAGCCCTATCGGCGGTTCGCGGGCGAGCCGGGGGAGCAGTGGACGATGTTCCTGCACGATCCGGCCGGAAACGCCCTGGAGTTCAAGGCCTTCCGCGACGAGTCGCAGCTGTTCGCCCGATGAGCCGGGGAGTTCTGGTCACCGGCGCCTCCGCGGGGCTCGGCCGCGCCGTCGCACAAGCCTTCGCCGAACGGGGCGATCGCGTCGCGGTGCACTACAACTCGAACCACACCGAGGCCCGGAGGACCGTGGAATCCTTGTCCGGCCAGGGACACGCACTGATCCAGGGCGACGTGGCGACGGACGCGCGACGGATCGCCGACGCCGCCGAGGAGGCACTCGGTGGGGTCGACGTGCTGGTCAACAACGCCGCGGTCGTCACCACGACCGAGAACGCGCATCCCGTCGCGGGCTCGGATCTCGGGCACTGGCAACAGGTCTGGCGGCACACGGTCGCGGTGAACCTGCTCGGGGCGGCGGACGTGAGCTACTGCGTGGCCCGGCACATGATCGACCGCGGTGCCGGAGGACGCATCGTCAACGTCGGTTCGCGTGGCGCGTTCCGCGGCGAGCCCGATCACCCGGCCTACGGCGCGACGAAGGCCGCGCTGCACTCGCTCGGCCAGTCCCTCGCGATTTCCCTCGCGCCGCACGGCATCGCGGTGGCCTCGGTGGCGCCCGGGTTCATCGCGACCGAGCGGGTGGCCGACTGGCTCACCGGCGACCGCGGCGACGCCCTGCGGGCGCAGAGCCCGTTCGGCCGGGTGGCGCGGCCGGAGGAGATCGCCGAGGCGATCGTCTACCTCGCCGGCCCCGGCTCCTCCTGGGCCTCCGGCGCCATCCTCGACCTGAACGGGGCCTCGTACCTGCGGACCTAGCGTCGCTTCAGCCGCAGGACGATCGCCTTGGACACCGGCGTGTTCGACTTCTTCGCGACGGAATCCAGCGGCACCAGCGCGTTCGCCTCGGGGAAGTACGCGGCGGCGCAGCCGCGTGCGGTCGGGTAGGCCACCACCCGGAAGCTGTCCGCCCGGCGTTCGCTGCCGTCCTCCCACTCCGACACCAGGTCCACCATCTCCCCGTCGGCGAACCCGAGTTCGGCGAGGTCCTTGGCGTGCACCAGCACCACGCGGCGTGCGTCCTCGATGCCGCGGTAGCGGTCGGAAAGGCCGTAGATCGTGGTGTTGTACTGGTCGTGGCTGCGCAGCGTCTGTAGCAGCAGCCTGCCGGCGGGGACCTTCGGGTACTCCAGCTCACTGGTGGTGAAGTTCGCCTTGCCGGTGTTCGTACGGAACTCGCGGGTGTCGCGCGGCGGATGGGGAAGCACGAAACCGTCCGGCTGGCGCACCCGCTCGTTGTAGTCCTCGCAGCCGGGCACGACCTTCGCGATGCGGTCGCGGATCCGGTCGTAGTCGCCTTCGAACTCGCGCCACGGCACCGCGTGCTCGTCGCCGAACAGTGCCCGCGCGAGCCGGCAGATGATCGCGACCTCGGAGAGCAGGTGCGTGCTCGCGGGCTGGAGCCGCCCGCGCGAGGTGTGCACGGCCGACATCGAGTCCTCGACCGACACGAACTGCTCGCCGCCGGACTGGATGTCGGCTTCGGTGCGGCCGAGTGTGGGCAGGATCAGCGCGGTCCTGCCGTGCACGACGTGGGAGCGGTTGAGTTTCGTGGACACGTGCACGGTCAGCTCGCACGAGCGCAGCGCGCGTTCGGTCGCGTGCGAGTCCGGTGTCGCGGCGGCGAAGTTGCCGCCCATCCCGATGAACACCTTGCCGCGGCCGTCCCGCATCGCGCGGATCGCGTCGACGGTGTCGAAACCGTGCTTGCGCGGCACCGGGATGCCGAATTCGGTTTCCAGCGCGGCGAGGAACTTCTCGGGCATCTTCTCCCAGACGCCCATCGTCCGGTCGCCCTGCACGTTGGAGTGCCCGCGAACCGGGCACAGGCCCGCGCCCGTCTTGCCGATCATCCCGCGCAGCAGCGCCACGTTGGTGATCTCCTGGATGGTGGCGACCGCGTGCCGGTGCTGGGTCACGCCCATCGCCCAGCAGTACACGGTGCGCTCCGACTCCGCGATCATGCGCGCGATCCGCACGACCTGCTCGCGGTCGAGACCGGTCGCGCGGTCGATCTCCGTCCAGTCGATCTCGCGCAGGTTCTTGGCGTAGGAGGTGAAACCGTGCGACGAGCTCTCGATGAACTCGTGGTCGACCACCGTGCCCGGTGCCGCGTCCTCCCAGGCCAGCAGCAGATGCCCGATCGCCTGGAACAGGGCGAGGTCACCGCCGAGCCGGATCTGCGCGAACTCGTCGGCCAGCGGCGTGCCCTTGCCGACCACGCCGCGCGGGTTCTGCGGATTCTTGAAGCGCATCAACCCGGCCTCCGGCAACGGGTTCACCGCGATCACCTTCGCGCCGTGGCCCTTGGCCTCCTCCAGCGCCGACAGCATCCGGGGGTGGTTGGTGCCGGGGTTCTGGCCCACCACGACGATCAGATCGGCCTTGTGGATGTCGGCGAGGCTGACCGACCCCTTGCCGATGCCGGTGGCCTCCGACAGCGCCGCGCCGGAGGACTCGTGACACATGTTGCTGCAGTCCGGCAGGTTGTTCGTGCCGAACGAGCGGACCAGCAGCTGGTAGAGGAACGCGGCCTCGTTGCTGGTGCGGCCGGAGGTGTAGAAGATCGCCTCATCCGGTGTGGACAGCTCGCGCAGGTGGTCCGCGACGAGGGCGAACGCGCCGTCCCAGTCGATCGGCTCGTAGTGCGCCGCGCCCTCGCGCAGCACCATCGGCTGCGTCAGGCGGCCCTGCTGCCCGAGCCAGTAGTCCGTTTTGCCCGCGAGGTCGGAAACGGCGTGCTGGGCGAAGAACTCCGGGCCCACGCGGCGTTTCGTGGCCTCTTCGGCCACCGCCTTCGCCCCGTTCTCGCAGAACTCGGCCAGCTTGCGGTGCTCCCCGTCGGCCTCCCGCGGCTCCGGCCAGGCACAGCCGGGGCAGTCGAAACCGTGCTGCTGGTTGAGCAGGCGCAGGGCGCGCACGGTGCGGCCGGTGCCCATCTGCTCGACGCCACGCACCAGCGAAACCGCGACGCCGGGAAGGCCGGCGGCCCACTGCTTCGGCTTGTGCACTTCGAGGCGGGACTCGTCGATGTCTTGGGAAGGGGCGTTACGTGTCACCCCGTTATCTTGCGACGTCGAGCGCTTGAGTGCGAGCCCCGTCACGTCGTAATGCGCGATCGAAGACCGTCACGGCGAGCAGCGCCGCGCCGATCACGACCAGCGCCAGCCCGAGATGGTGCAGGCCGGGGGACGTGACGTGCTGCCCGAAACACAGTGCGATCAGCGTGGACGCGGCGATCGCGCCCAGGTACTGCGCGGTGCGGAACAGCCCGCTGGCCGTGCCCATCACCTCGGCGGGCGCCTGACCGTACAGGGCAGTCTGATTGGTCACACTCGTCAGCCCCTGGCCGAGGCCGAACACCGCGGCGAGCCCGACCAGCGCGACCAGCCACGTGCTCGTGTCGACGAACAGCAGCAGCGTGGACCCGGCGAGCAGGGCCAGCGAGTTGAGGATCAGCCGGAGCCGGATGCCGGTCGGCTTGCCGGAGGCGGCCGCCGCCAGCACCGCGACCGCGGACATCGGCAGCAGCAGCGCCCCGGCACCGGATTCGGTCATGCCGCGCGCCGATTCGAGCCACTGCACGTAGCCGAACATGATCGAGTACACGATGAGGAAGGCCAGCGCCTGCCGCAGGTAGGTGCGCAGCAGCGCGGTGTTGGCGGCGAGCATCCGCAGGTCGATGAACGGCTTGGCGGCACGCAGTTCGACGCGGGTGAACGCGGCGGCCAGCGCGACCGCGACGCCGAGCAGGTACAGATCGCTCACCGCCGGTTCCATCACGAACAGCAGCACGGCCAGCAGGGTGGCGGAGAACAGCACGATGCCCAGCACGTCCACCCTGGACCTGCTGAGGTTCGCCTTGTCGTCGCCGGGCACCCAGAACACGGCGAACAACAGCGCGGCCGCGGCGAGCGGGATGTTGACCGCGAAGATCGCGGGCCAGCCGAACAGGCCGATCAGCGCGCCCCCGAGCGTCGGGCCGATCACCATCACCGTCTGCGAGGACATCGCCAGCACCGCCAGGATCCTGCTCGGCACGCCCTGTCCGGCGGCGTCGGCGCGTTTGCGGAGCACGGCCATCGCAGCGGGAAAGCCCGCGCAGGTGCCGATTCCCAGCACCACGCGCACGCCGATCAGCCAGTCCAGCGAGAACGTCAGCAAACCGCCGATACCGGCCACCATCACGATCGCCGCGCCCGTGAGCAGCACGCGGCGCGCCCCGAACCGGTCCACGAACAGCCCGACCACCGGCTGGCCCACCGCGGTGGCCAGGTACAGCGAGGTGATCAGCCATGCCGTGCGCTCCGGCCCGGCGCCGAAGGCCTGCCCGATCGGGATCAGCGCGACCGCGATCAGGGTGGAGTTGATGGGATTGAGGATCGCGCTGGCCACCAGCGGGGTGATCAGGCGCGGGCCGAACGTGGTGGGGATACGGGTGGCGACTTGCTGCCCCGTCGTACTCACACTCCCTAGCGCTGGGCCAGACGCTCCAGTAGCGGTAGCGCGCCGGCAACGGTTTCGCGTTCCTCGGCCGAGAACGTGACCAGCACCTTGGCGAGCCATTCCTCGCGGTGCTGGTGCACTCCGCGCACGGTTTTCTCCCCGAGGTCGGACAGCGAGATCAGCACTCGCCGCCCGTCGGCGGGGTCGCGCGTGCGCTCGAGGTAGCCCAGTTCGTCGAGTGCGCCGAGGGTGGCGCCCATCGACTGCTGGCGCACGTGTTCACCGGCGGCGAGCTGTGCCTGGGTCTGCGGGCCCTCGCGGCGCAGCCTGGCCAGCACGGCGGACTGCGACGGGGTGAGCACTTCGGCGTTGTCCACCTGCCGCAGCCGGCGATGCAACTGCCCGATCACGCCACGCAGCCCACCGGCGAGCCGCGCGACCTCGGTCGGAACGCGGGTCATATACACAGTCTAGACTGAGGAGTCTGGCCTGTGCAGTGGAGTGTGATTCAGCAGTCTTCCTTGGTGGGCGGGGGCTGGTTCGGATCGAACACGCCCGGTTCCAGCGAGTCCTGCGTGACGTCGGTGTAGCCGCGATCGGCGAAGCCCGGCGCGAGAAAGCCCTGTTTGGCCTTGTCACAGGCAATCGCATAGGCGTATCGCGTGCCGTTGTCCACCCACAGCCCGGCACTGGTGTCCGCGAAAGCTCCTGCCGTGCGCAGCACGTAGTCCTCGTCGGCACGTTTGAACGCGACGATGTCGGCAGGACCGCTCACCCGGGTGTCGCCGGGGTCGAAGGCGTAGGCGGTGATGTACGTGGCGTGCAGCACCAGCTCACCACGTGCGCCGGCCTTGATGGTGAGGCTGCCGTTCATCCGTGGCGCGGACGGGAGCAGGTGGTAGCCGTCGGCGAGGAAGACGACGTAGGACGACGCCTTCAGAGTGTCCGCCAGTTCGGGGCGCATCTGCTCGCGGTCGTCGGGCGCGAACAGGGACAGGTAGTGGGCCGTGTCGTGGTGTTCGAGGGTGGCGGTGTCCAGTGCGCTCGCCGCGATCGCCGCCTTGACCCGTCCGATCGCGTCGCCGACCTGTTTCGCGGAGAACTCGCCCACCTTGGCCGCGGGCGGGGTGGTCAGCCCGGCCAGGCCTGCGGCCCAGTTCTGCGCGGGGGTGTCGGTGAAGGGGTGGTCGCGGTCGATCTTGCCCCAGACGGGCAGGTCACTCGGTCCCGCCGCGGTGGTGGTGGCGGCGGACTGCCCGGCGGCGGGCGCGGGCGCGCTGTAGTGGTCGGAGGTCGTCTTGCCCCAGCGGTACACCCCGTATCCGGCCCCGGCCACGACGACGAGCACGGCGAGCGGGATGACGATCCGCCGTCCGCGGCTCCGGCGGCGCCGCGTCGCGCGCAGTTCGGACCACGCTTCTTTCTCCGCGTGGCGCCGCCAGTCCGGATCCAGCAGATCCGGGTGATCGTCTATCCCGTTGTCGTCCACGTCAACAAGTCGCTGACTGGCCCTGATCGTTACGTGTATTTCGTGCGAAGCTGACCGGGTGCTGGACTACGTCGTGGAAGCGCCGCGCTACGACGAGACGCGCGGCGGCGACGAGCGTGCCGACGCCGCCGCGGCCGCGATCGAACGGCTGCTTCCCTCGGACGTCCGCGTCGTGCTCGACGTCGCCTGCGGCACGGGCATCGTGACCGGGCGGCTGGCCGGGCCGGGCCGTGAGATCTACGGCGTGGACCGGTCGCGGGGGATGCTCGCCTTCGCCGGGCGGCGCATACCCGGCCACTTCACCCGCGGTGACGCGACGCGACTGCCGTTCCGCGCGGCGAGCTTCGACGCGGTGGTGCTGATCTGGGTGCTGCACCTCCTGCGGGACGTGCCGGCCGCGATCGCCGAGGCGGCCAGAGTGCTGCGGCCCGGCGGCGTCGTCGTGACGACGGTGGACAAGAACGGCCCTGGCCGGGACCGGTTCGCACTCGTCGCGGAACTGGCCGCGCGGCACGGACTCCGGCCGGCGGGCGAGACCAGGTTCACCGGGTTCGGCCAGGGCGAGGGCGGGCCCGACCCGGTCTACCGGCTCGTGGCGCTCAGCTCAGCTTCCCGTAGATGACCGCGGCCATGCCCGCCATTCCGCTGAAGAACGGGTGGTAGGCCGCCGCGTAGGGCTTGGCGTCCTTGCCGTTGATCCACGGCTGCGCCGAGCACGCGTCGTGCCCGAGCGACGGCTTGAACATGTCCACGTAGGACGCCTTGCCGTCGGTGGCGACCGCACCGGACACCGCGTCGTTGAGCGCTTTCTCGACGCTGTTGAGCCACGCGTAGTCTCCGTCGGCGAAGGGCAGGATGTCCGGGCAGGTGCCCGACGGCGGTGCGATACGCGGGTAACCGATCGCCAGCACCTTCGCATGGGGAGCGCGGGAGTGGATCTCGGCGAGCACCTTCGTGATGTTGTGCTCGGTGTTGGCGATCTCGGCCTTGATCGTGTCGACCCCGTTGACGGTGAAGTGCCGCTGGCACGGATTGCCCGTCGGATCGGAGTTCCGCAGACCGGGGCAGGTGCCGACGATGGTGCCGAAGACGCCGTAGTCGTTGCCGCCGATGCCGATCGTGACCAGGTTCGTGCTCTGCCGCAGCGCGTCGAGCTGCGGCGGGTTGCTGCCCAGCGGAATGCTCTGCGGCGCGGTCATGTCGCTGGTGTCCGCGCCGCTGCAGCTGACGTCGACGTACAAGCGCGCCTTCAGACGCGCCGCGAGCTGTGCGGGGTAGTTGGACGTGGACCGGAAACAGCCGAACGGATCCAGCCGCTGGACGGGAATCAGCGGCCCGGCGGTGTAGGAGTCGCCGAGCGCGACGTAGTTGACGCGGGCGTTCGACGCGGACGCGGTCAGCGTCGAGGCGAGCACGGTGCACAGGGCGAGGACGGCGACGAACAGGCTCCGGCGAGCACGCATGCTCTTCTTCCTAGTAGCTGCCTTCGCGCCGGGGCGCCGCCGTTCGGGTGGCTTGCCCGGAAATCACCCGGTGGGATTGCGTCGGCGCGCCAGATCTCGTGCCGAGGGGCCGCTTTCGATGATCTCACCGAGCAGGCACACCAGCGCTTCCTGCCCGCGCGGCCCGACGATCTGAGCACCCACCGGCAGCCCGTCGCTGAGCCCGGCCGGAACCGACAACGCGGGATGCCCGCTGACGGCGGCGAGCGCGGTGAGCCGGTAATAGGCGTTCTCGATGTCCTCGTCCCGGTCGCCGACGCGAACCGTGGCCGAATCCAGCGGCGCGGCCGTGACCGGCACCGTCGGCATCAGCAGCGCGTCGACCTCGCCGAAGACCGCGTCCACCTCGTCACGGACGGCGGCGGCCTGCTCCCGTGCCGTCTCGTAGTCCGACGTGGACACTTGCGAACCCGCGCGGAGCAGCCCGATCGCGCGCCCGGCGAGCCCGTCCTGCTCGTCCTGGTAGGCCTGCCACCAGTGCTGCGCCGATTCGTAGAGCATCGTCGTGTAGCCGGCGCCGCGGGCGTGGGCGCGGGCCAGCGGCAGCTCAACGTCGACGATGCGGGCACCCGCGTCGCGCACGGTCGTCGCCGCCTCCTCGACGAGCCGCAGCACGCCCGGATCGATCTTGTCGCCCCACAGCGCCGACGGCAGGCCCACGCGCAGGCCCGCCACCGTCGACGGCGCGGCCGAGGGGGTGGCGCTCATGAGTTCGTGCAGGCGCAGGCATTCTCGCGCCGTCAGCGCCAGCGGCCCGACGGTGTCCATCGACGGCGCGATCGGCGTGATGCCGTCCATCGGGATGCTGCCGTGCGTCGGCCGCAGGCCCGCCACGCCGCACAGCGCGGCCGGGATCCGGATCGACCCGCCCGTGTCGGTGCCCAGCGCGACCGGTGCGGCGCCGGTGGCCACGGCGACGGCGGAACCGCCGCTCGATCCGCCCGCGTCGCGGCTGGGATCCCACGGGTTGCCGCAGCCGGGGGTGCGCACCGACCAGGCCAGCTCGGGCACGCTCGTGCGGCCCATGACGTAGTACCCGGCGGCCCGCAGCCGCGCCCAGCAACTCGCGTCTCCCGCCGCGACGTGATGGGTCAGTCCCGGTGTGCCGCTGCGGACCGTCTGGCCCCGCACGTCGATCAGATCCTTGACCGCGACCGGCGAACCTTCACCGTCGTAGGTCTCCACAAAGGCCCCGAGCCGCATCGCATCCACGGCGCTCACTCTAGATGGCGGTAGACCAGCAGATACCGCCAGAACATCAGCGGTCTCATCGTGCTGCCCGGCAGCAACTCGCCGGAACGACGCCGCACCTGGGTCGTCGTCATGGCCCAGTCCCGGACCGGCGCCTGCGGAGTGCGGTCCGGACCGCCGTTGAGCCGTTCCCCGGCCGCGACCACCAGCCGGGCGCCCAGGTTCAGCGGCGGCCCGGCCAGCAGCCACGCCGCCAGATAAGGCAGCGAACGCGGTTTCGCCAGGCCCAGTACGGCGAGCACACCGCCGGGAGCCAGCGCCCGGCGCAGCCTGGTCACGGTGTCGAAGGGCACGTGGTGCAGCGAGGCCAGGCAGGAGATGAAGTCGTAGCGGCCTTCGGGCACTCGCGTGGTCGCGACATCCTCGTGCCGGAAGGAGATCTCCTCAAGGCTCAGGGCGCGGGCGGCTTCGATCGTCGCGGCGTCGGCGTCCAGCGCGTCCACGGCGAGCCCGGCCGCCGCGAGTCTTCGGGCGAACTTGCCGGTACCGCAGCCCACGTCCAGCGCGGTCCGCGCGTGCGCCGGAACCTGACGCAGCAGCAGCGGGTGGTAGTGATCGTTGTGGTTGAACGGCATGGGCCCCAACCTGCCAGAACCGGACACGTCCGTAGACTCGGCGACGTGGAAGAGGACTACCCCGCGGAGCTGTCCAGCGGCGACAACTTCGTGGCCGGCCCACTGCCCGACGATCCCGAGGACGTCGAGACCGTCGACGTGGCGGAGGTCGAACGCCAGGCCCGGCAGGAGCTGATGCGGGTCGAGGCGGAGCTGAACCAGCGCTGGCCGGAGACCAAGATCGAGCCGTCGCTGGACCGGATCGCCGCACTGGCCACCGTGCTCGGCGATCCGCAGAAGACCTATCCGGTGCTGCACGTCGCGGGCACCAACGGCAAGGGCTCGACCGTCCGCATGATCGACGCGCTGCTCACCAGGATGGGGCTGCGCACCGGCCGCTACACCAGCCCGCACCTGCAGCTGGTCACCGAGCGCATCGCGATCGACGGCGCGCCCATCCCGGCCTCGAAGTACGTGTCCGTTTACCGCGACATCGAGCCCTACGTGCAGATGGTCGACGGCGCGGGCGGCCCGCCGATGAGCAAGTTCGAGGTGCTCACCGGGATGGCGTTCGCGGCCTTCGCCGACGCGCCGGTCGAGTTGGCGGTGCTGGAGACCGGGCTCGGCGGCCGGTGGGACGCGACGAACGTGGCCGACGGCCAGGTCGCGGTGATCACGCCGGTCAGCCTCGATCACATGGACTACCTCGGCAGTGACCTCGCCGGCATCGCGGGTGAGAAGGCGGGGATCATCAAGCCCGGCGGCGTCGCCGTCATCGCCGAGCAGCCGCCCGAGGCGCAGCGTGTCCTGCTGGAACGCGCCGTCGAGGTGGACGCCACGGTGGCGCGTGCGGGCAGCGAGTTCGGCGTGCTGCGCCGCGAGATCGCGGTCGGCGGGCAGTTGCTGAGCCTGCAGGGGCTCGGCGGCGTGTACGACGAGATCTTCCTGCCGCTGCACGGCGTGCACCAGGCGAACAACGCGGCACTCGCGCTGGCCGCGGTCGAGGCGTTCTTCGGCGCCGGCAAGGACCGGCAGCTGGTGATCGAGGCGGTGCGCGAGGCCTTCGCCGAGGTCGAGACGCCAGGCCGGCTGGAACGGGTGCGCGCGGCGCCGACCGTGCTGATCGACGCCGCGCACAACCCGCACGGCGCGCAGGCGCTGGCCACCGCCATCAACGAGGAGTTCGCCTTCCGGCGGCTGGTCGTGGTGGTCGGTGTCATGCAGGACAAGGACGCGCGCGGCATCCTCGAAGCGCTCGAGCCGGTCGCGTCCGAGATCGTGGTGACCCGCAACAGTTCGCCGAGGGCGATGCCGCTGGACGAGCTCAACGACCTGGCGTTGTCGATCTTCGGTGAGGACCGGGTGGTCGCCGAGCCGACGCTGGATTCGGCGGTGGAGGCGGCGGTCGCGCTGGTGGAGGAGGTCGGCGCGGGCGACGAGCCGCTCGCGGGCGGCGGTGTGCTGGTCACCGGCTCGGTCGTGACCGCGGGCGAGGCCCGCACCCTGTTCGGAAAGGAACCGGCATGACGACGGGAGGCGCGATGACCGAGGAGAGCCCCCGGCCGCCGGCGAAGGACCCGATGAAGTCCTTCCGCGGTGTGATGGCCGGTGCCCTGATCATGGAGGCGATCACGGTCGGGCTGGCCGTGCCGGTCGTCGCCCGGCTGGGCGGCGGCGTCGGCACGTTCGAGGGCTGGGCGGTGATCGCGATCGCGGTCGCGCTCGTGGTCAGCTGCGGCCTGCTGCGGCATGCGTGGATGGTGCCGGTGATCCTCGCGCTCCAGGTCGCGTTGATCGCGTTCTTCGTCAGCACGGTCGCGATCGGCGTGATCGGGCTGCTGTTCCTGGCGTTCTGGCTGTGGGCGCTGTGGCTGCGCCGGGACGTGGCCCGCCGGATGGCGGCGGGCACCCTGCCCAGCCAGCAACAACAGGACTGATCGCCCAGGCCACGACGCGGCGGACAGAAACCGGGCGTGACCGAACAGACCCGCCGAACCCTGCTCGAAACGGGTGACCTATGGCGGGTTTCCAGCATCTCGGCGAGCTGAACGTCAACGCCGCGAGCGGGGAGCTGCGCGACGGCAAGGGTGCTTCGCCGTGGTCGACCACCCTGCGTCCCGTGCGCGCATGACCCGGTTAGGCTTCTCACACCGTCACCAATCCGAGAGGTAACAAGAGTCGTGAGTGAACGCACGCTGGTCCTGGTCAAGCCCGATGGCGTGAAGCGTGGCCTCGTGGGCGAGGTCATCTCCCGCATCGAGCGCAAGGGCCTGACGCTGGCCGCGCTGGAGCTGCGGAACGTGCCGCGTTCGGTCGCCGAGGAGCACTACGCCGAGCACAAGGACAAGCCGTTCTTCGGCGAGCTGCTGGAGTTCATCACCTCCGGCCCGGTCGTCGCGCTCGCCGTGGAGGGGCCGCGCGCCATCACGGCGTTCCGTCAGCTCGCCGGTGGCACCGACCCGGTCGAGAAGGCCACCCCCGGCACCCTGCGTGGCGACTTCGCGCTGGAAACGCAGTACAACCTGGTGCACGGCTCGGACTCGCCGGAGTCGGCCGAGCGGGAGCTCAAGCTCTGGTTCCCCGACCTGTAGGGATTGCTCCCGTCCGGGGCGCGGATCGATCACGATCATTGCGCCCCGGACCCATCCCGTGCAGCATCACCCCATGACCGCCGGCGTTGGCGATTCGCCCAAATCCGTGCTCGCGCGCGGGCTGCTGCTGCTCGACGCGTTCACCTCGCTCGACACCGAGCTCACCCTCGCCGAACTGTCGGCCCGCACGGGTTTGCCGAAGGCGACCGCGCACCGGCTGGCGGGGCAGCTGGTGCACTGGGGCGGCCTGGAACGCGCCGGCGGCGCCTACCGGTTGTCCATGAAGCTGTTCGAACTGGGGCAGCGCGTGCCGCAACGGCGCGACCTGCGGGAAGCCGCGCTGCCGTACATGCAGGACCTCTACGAGTCCACGCACGAGAACATCCATCTCGCCGTGCCCGACGGGGCGCACACGCTGTTCCTGGAGAAGGTGACCGGGCACCGCTCCACGCCGATCCGCTCCCGGGTGGGCGCGCGGATGCCGCTGCACTGCACGGCGACCGGGAAGCTGTTCCTCGCGCTCGGCCCGCCCGCCTGCTTCGCCCGTGTCGTGGCCGCCGGGCTGACCCGGCAGACCCCGCGCACGATCGTGCTTCCCGGCTTGCTGCGCAAGGAACTCGACCGCGCGCAGGAACGCGGTTACGGCGTGCAGAGCGAGGAATCCGAGATCGGTGTGGCGGCCGTGGCCGCGCCCGTCTTCGACAGCGGCCGCAGGCTGCTGGCCGCGATCTCGATCACCGGCAGCGCGACGCGGATGGACCTGGACCGGCTCGCGCCCGCCGTGCGCACCGCAGCCTCGGCACTGACCCGGGAACTGGCGGAACCGCGGTAAACCGATCGATTTCTGTCGGTATCGCGTCCTACTGTGGCTGTCGTGGACGATGAACCGACATTGGTCCGGGCCAAAGCACTGGTGAAGCGTTTCGGCGACTTCGAGGCCGTCCGGGGGATCGACGTCGAGGTCCGGCGTGGGGAGGCGTTCGGTTTCCTCGGGCCTAACGGCGCCGGGAAATCCTCCACCATGCGCATGATCGCGTCCGTGTCGCCGCGCACCGACGGCGATCTCGAGGTGCTGGGCATGGATCCGGACACGCACGGCCCGCACATCCGTGCGCGCCTGGGTGTGGTGCCGCAGCAGGACAATCTCGACAACGAGCTGACCGTGCGGCAGAACCTGCAGGTGTACGGCCGCTACTTCGGGTTGTCGCGGGCCCAGGTGCGCCGCAAGGCCGTCGAGCTGCTGGAGTTCGCGCAGCTGTCCGAACGCGCCGACGCCGAGGTGGAACCGCTCTCCGGCGGGATGAAACGGCGCCTGACCATCGCGCGGTCACTGGTCAACGACCCGGAGTTGCTGCTGCTCGACGAGCCGACCACCGGGCTCGACCCGCAGGCCCGGCATCTGTTGTGGGACAGGCTGTTCCGGCTCAAGGCGCAGGGCGTCACGCTCATCGTCACCACGCACTACATGGACGAGGCCGAGCAGCTGTGCGACCGCCTCGTCGTGATGGACGACGGCCGGATCGTCGCCGAAGGCTCGCCCGCCGACCTGATCGCCCGGTACTCCACGCGCGAGGTGCTGGAGCTGCGGTTCCTGCCCGGGGAGCAGGCGCCGGTGGATCGGGTCGCCGATCTCGCCGAGCGCGTCGAGGTGCTGCCCGACCGCCTGCTGCTCTACACCGCCGCCGGCGAATCGGCGCTGGAGCAGGTGCACGCCCGCGAGGTCAGGCCGGTGTCCAGTCTGGTCCGCCGCAGCAGCCTGGAGGACGTGTTCCTCCGGCTGACCGGCAGAACGCTGGTGGACTGATGGTCGCCTCCACCGGCAGGGTCGTCGGTTCCTGGCGTGCTGCCTGGCTGCGGGTCGAGGGAAGCTGGGCGTGGTATCGGCGGTACTGGAAGTCCAATCTGTACTCCTCGGGCCTGCAGCCCCTGCTGTTCCTCGCCGCGATGGGGCTCGGTTTCGGTTCGCAGGTGCGGCAGGGACCGGCCACCGACGGCCTGCCCTACCTGCAGTACATCGCGCCCGCGCTGCTCGTCGCGGCGTCGATGCAGTTCGCGGTGGGGGAGTCCACGTATCCGGTGCTGTCGGGGTTCAAGTGGCAGAAGGACTATCTGGCCGTCACCGCCACGCCGATCACGCCGGGCCAGTTGCTCGCGGGCCATTTCACGTGGGTCACGTTGCGGCTGCTGCTGTCCGGGACGGTGTACGCGCTGATCGCGCTCGCGTTCGGGGCCTGGCTCAACGCGGGTGTGCTCGCCGTCGTGCCGGCCGGTGTGGTCACCGGACTCGCCTGCGCCGCACCGGTCACCGCGTTCGCGGCGACGACGTACGACGAGGGTGTGCGGTTCAACGCGCTGTTCCGGTTCGTGGTCATGCCGATGACGTTGTTCGCCGGCACGTTCTTCCCGATCACGCAGATCCCGGTCGCGCTGCGGTGGCTGGCCTGGATTTCCCCGTTGTGGCACGGAAACCAGCTCGCCCGCGGGGTCACGCTCGGCGGCGTCGGGCCGTGGGAGATGCTCGGCCACCTCGCGTTCCTCGCCGCGTTGTTCGCCCTCGGGGCGGTGCTGGCGCGCAGGTACTTCTACCGAAGGCTGGTGGCGTGATGACCGTTGCCGCACAGCGGCGCAGGGGCGGGCTGCTGCTGCGGATCCTGCCGCCGGGCTTGTACGCGGGCCGCGCGAGCAAGCTCGTCGAACGGTCGGCGCTGGCCTACTCGCGAATGTGGCTGATCCTCGTGTCCGGCGTGTTCGAGCCGCTGTTCTATCTCGTCGCGTTCCAGATCGGGTTCGGCAAGCTTGTGGACGAGGTCACCGGCCCGGACGGCAGGCCGATGAGTTACGTCGCCTTCGTGGCGCCCGCGCTGCTGGCCTCGTCGGCGATGAACGGCGCCATCTTCGACTCGACGTTCAACGTGTTCTTCAAGTTCCGCTACGCCAAGACGTACGAGGCGATGCTGGCCACCCCGATCGGCCCGTTCGACATCGCGGTGGGGGAGATCTCGTGGGCCGTGCTGCGCGGCGGGATGTACGCGGTCGCGTTCTTCGCGGTGATGACCGCGATGGGCCTGGTGGCCTCGCCGTGGGCGCTGATGCTGATCCCGATCGCGCTGCTGGTGGCGTTCGCCTTCGCGGCGATCGGCATGACGTGTGCGACGTTCCTGCGTTCCCCGTCGCAGTTCGACTACGTCAATCTCGCCGTGATGCCGTTGTTCCTGTTCTCCACCACGTTCTACCCGCTGTCGGTGTACCCGCCGGTGCTGCAGGTCGTGGTCCAGTGTTTCCCGCTGTACCACGGCATCGAGCTGATGCGCGAGTTCGCGGTGGGCACGCTGAGCTGGAGCATGCTCGGGCACCTGGCGTATCTGCTGGCGTTGGCGGTGCTGGGCGTGTGGGGCGTGGCGCGCCGCCTCACTCGCCTGCTGCTGCGGTGAGGGCGCCCACGGCGTCCACCTGGCCGTGCCCGTAGAAGCCGTTGTAGCCGGTGTATCCGGCGCAGAAGGCGTCCTGCCTGCCGTCGCCGGTGAGGTCGTAGTCGGTGGGGCACGGCGTCGGGCGAGCGCCCTGCTCCAGCGCGTCGCGCAGCGGGCCGGCGTCGATGCCGGGATGAGCGGACGCGACGAGTGCCGCCACCCCGGCGACGTGCGGCGCGGCCATCGACGTGCCGCACAGCGAGCCGTAGCCGCCCGGCACGGTCGAGAGCACGCAGTCGTCGCCGTCGCCGCCGGGTGCGGTGAGGTCCACCACGCCGAGTCCGTAGGAGCTGTAGCCGGCCTTGACCCCGTCGCGCCGTACCGCGGACACGGCCACCACGTCGCGAAGCCCGGCGGGCAGCACGTCGCAGCGGGCGCCGGAGGCGGGGCCGGGGCGTGCCGGGGTGAGGTTGACGGCCTCGTTCGTGGCGGCGGCGATCACGAGCGTGCCCGCGGCGGTCGCGTACCGGACGGCACGCGAGATGGCCTCGTACATCACGCCGTAGGTGTCGGCGTGCGAGCAGGACAGGCCCCACGGGTCGATCGCGAAGCTGGCGTTGACGACCTTCATGCCGTGCGTGGCCGCCCAGACCAGGCCGCACACCACCGCGGCGGGATCGACGTAGCCGCGGTCGTCGATCACCTTCACCGAGGCCACCCGCACGCCCGGCGCCACGCCCGTGATGCCCTTGCCGTCGTCGGCGGCGGCCACGATGCCGGCGACGTGTGTGCCGTGCGGTGAGGTCGTGGGGGCCCAGTCGTCGTCCGGGGCGCCGGACAGGCAGCCCGCGGACAGCCGGGTGTCCACGGCCCCGGCGAGGTCGGGGTGATGCGCGTCGACGCCGGAGTCGAGCACCCCGACCACGACGTCGCGGCTGCCCCGGCCCGCGCCGCGCGCGTTGATCGCGGCCATGTCCCACTGCTCGTCCTCGCGGTTGATCGGGGACACTTCGCGTGGGTCGGTCAGGGACAGCCGGTCCCGCGAGGGGGCGTGGGTGCGGCGCTGGGCCTGGGCGCTGAACGCGCGGTCGGGCCCGAACCGCTCGGCGAATGCGGGGTCGGTGGAGGTCGCCACGCCCACCGTGATCTGCGGGTAGTACGCGGTGACCGTGCCGCAGGAGGCCCCGGTCTGCGCGCGAGCCCGGCTCTCGGTCGTGCCCTGGTCGAAGACGACCAGGTAACGGAGGGTGTCACCCGAAGGTGAGCAGGGTGAACCGGTCACGTCGTCGGCGACGGCGGGCAAGGGCACGGCGACGATCAGCACGGCGCAGGCGAGGAGCACGAACGACCGTCTGAACCCGGACACCGGGGACCTCCAGGGAATCAGCGATACTGCCGCACGCTAGGACACCCCGAGAGGTGGCTACAAGCGGAACGGGAAAGTTCGCCCGGCCGGGGAAAACGACGCGCGTGAGGAGAGAGCACGCGTCGGCGGTGGCGCCGTATGGGATACTCGGGGTGGCTACCGGGCCGGGACGCACGCCGAATGCGGTGCGCACCGGCGCCGGTGACCCGGTGACGTGTGGGAAGAGCACCACGTCGTCGCCGCCCGGTGCGGGTGGCTAGACGATGTGGGAGGCGGTGCGGGAAGCCGTCGGCCCGGTCCGCGCGTGACTGAGTGGACCTGCCGTGGCGGGCTGCCGGAGATCCGGCCGTCGTCGCGCGGCGAGAGAGGCACAGGATTCCCGTCGGCGGCCAACACCGCGGCGGAACAAGACAGGAAGGGGCCCCTGCGCGGCCGCGTCCTTCCAGCGATTGGCTGGCAGACGCGCCCGGGGGCGAAGGAGATACATGTCGAACGAGGAAACACCCGCCGAAACCACCGGCGGGAGCACAGACGCATCCACGAACCGGCTGGGC
>NZ_JAAXLS010000006.1 GCF_012328925.1 Amycolatopsis acididurans | reverse complement strand
ACGACCTTGGCCGAGATCCCCGGCAGCGGTTTCTGCGCGGAGCCGGGTTTGGTGGCGGTCACCCCGGGCAGCGGGGAGATCATGATCGCCCCGGTCTCGGTCTGCCACCAGGTGTCCACCACCGGGGTGCGGTTCGCGCCGATGTGCTCGCGATACCACATCCACGCCTCGGGGTTGATCGGCTCACCCACACTGCCCAGCACCCGCAGGCTGGACAGGTCGTAGCGGGCGGGAATGTCCTCGCCCCACTTCATGAACGTGCGGATCAGGGTGGGGGCGGTGTAGTAGATCGACACCCGGTGCTCGGCGATGATCTCCCAATGCCGGCCCTCGTGCGGAGTGTTCGGAGTGCCCTCATACACCACCTGCGTGGCCCGGTTCGCCAACGGCCCATACACGATGTAGGAGTGCCCGGTCACCCACCCGATATCCGCGGTGCACCAATACACATCCTCCCCGGGCTTGTGATCGAACACCACATGATGGGTATAGGCCACCTGCGTCAGATAACCCCCCGAGGTGTGCAGAATCCCCTTCGGCTTCCCCGTCGTACCCGAGGTGTAGAGAATGAACAACGGATGCTCGGAATCAAACGCCTCCGGCGTGTGCTCGGCCGACTGGCCCTCGACCAGGTCGTGCCACCACACATCCCGCGCCACATCCATCGGCACCTCATCCCCGGTGCGGCGCACCACGATCACCTTCTGCACCGACGCGGCACCCGCCAAAGCCTCATCCACGTTGGCCTTCATCGGCGCCGCCTTACCCCGCCGATACTGCCCATCAGAAGTGATCACCACCTTCGCCTCCGCGTCATCCACGCGAGAACGCAACGCCGCCGGAGAAAACCCGCCGAACACCACACTGTGCATCGCACCGATCCGGGCACACGCCAGCATCGCGACGATGGCTTCGGGCACCATCTGCAGCTGGATCGCCACCCGGTCCCCGGCCGTCACGCCGAGGGAGAGCAGGGCGTTGGCGGCCCGGCACACCTCGTCCTTGAGCTCGGCGTAGGTGATATCACGCCGATCGCCCGGCTCACCCACCCAGTGAATCGCCACCTGATCCCCATGCCCGGCCTCCACATGCCGGTCCACACAGTTGTAGGCGACGTTCAACTTCCCGCCGACAAACCACTTCGCGAACGGCGCCCCCGACCAATCCAGCACCCGAGACCACCTCGTGTCCCAGTGCAACCGCTCCGCCTGCTCAGCCCAGAACGCATCCCGGTCCGCATCCGCCTTCTCATACCACTCAGCCGTGGCATTGGCCGCGGCGGCGAAACGGTCATCCGGCGGGAAGGTCCTGTTTTCGGTCAACAGGTTCGACAATGCCTCATTGCTCATGCAGGCTCCCATTCCACGCGTCGTCGCGGTTGGCGACGATAAGAGCCGTTGTGCCTCCGGTCACCGGGTCCGCGACAGACGGTAGCGATACCGGGACGAACGGTTGACGAACGTCGGCATACAATCGATGACCGACCGCCGACGACGATGGGTGGCTGCGATGCTTGTCCGCACGGCACGCGGCGATCTCGCGAGCATCCTCGCGAGATCGCGCCGGATCACCCGTGACGTCAAGGGCGGCCTCGACACCCCTCGAGCGCTTCGCGCGCTGCGCCGCATCCGCAGACTCCTCGGCGCGGAGGCGGCCGGATTCGCCGATCTGGCGGGTGCGACATTCTGGACAGGGCGTACCCAACGGGACGAAACGGTCGCCGCGATCGTCCGCGATGCGCTCCACCACGAGACTACACAAGGAAAACCGACGCTGATCGCCGTTCCGCTACAGGTCAGGGACGAGCTCGGCGGCGTGCTACTGGTCGCGGGCGAGGTCCAGGCCGCCGCGGTGCGCGAGGTCGCCGTGCTGGTGGAGCACGCGCTGGAACGCGGGAAGCTCGAGGCCTCGGCCGATCAGGTGGCGCAGGCCGAACTCCGTGCGCTGAGCGCGGAAATCTCCCCACACTTCGTCTACAACGCACTCACCGTGATCGCCGCGCTGGTGAAGTCCGAACCGGACCGTGCCCGCGAACTGATGCTCGATTTCGCCGACTACACGCGCTACAGCCTCGCGAAACACAACGAGTTCACGATGCTGTCGGAGGAGTTCCACGCGATCGAGACCTATCTCGCGCTGCAGAAGGCGGTGCTCGGCGAACGGCTGCAGGTGCAGATCCGGGTCGCCCCCGAGGTGCTCGCCGTCGCGGTCCCCTACCTGGTGCTGGAACCGCTGGTGGAGAACGCGATCAGGCACGGTATCGAGCCGAGATCGGGCACCGGTACCGTGCACGTCCGTGGCGAGGCGGAAGGCACCGACTGCGTGATCAGCGTGGAGGACGACGGCGTGGGAATGGACCCCGAGTTCGCACGGGAGATCCTCGCCGGACGGGCCGGCAACGGCAGTCTCGGACTGGCCAATGTGGACCGTCGGTTGCGCACGGTGTACGGGCCGTGGTTCGGGCTGGTCGTGGAGACCGCGGAGGGTGCGGGCACGAAGGTGATCGTGCGAGTGCCCCGGTTCCAACCTGGAGTGATGCCATGACGGGGTTACGCGTGCTGGCCGTCGACGACGTGCCACCGGCACTGGAGGAGCTCAGCCGGATGCTGCGGGACTGCCCGGAGGTCGGCGAGGTGACCGCGGTCGGGGATCCGCTGTCGGCCGTGCGCAACATCCAGGCCGGCGAGTTCGACGCGGCGTTCCTCGACATCGCGATGCCGGGCCTCGACGGACTCGAACTGGCCGCGCTGCTGGGAAAGCTGTCCCATCCGCCGGTGATCGTGTTCGTGACCGCCTACGACAGGCACGCGGTCAGCGCCTTCGGGGTCGGCGCGGTCGACTACGTGCTCAAGCCGATCCGCGCCGAACGCCTCGCGGCCGCGTTGACCAAGGTGAACCGGATGGTGCACGCGCTGCGGGTGGAACACGACGACGGCCGAACGTCCACACCGGACACCATGCCCGCGCTCGCGGTCGACGCGGCGGGCCGCACCCGCTACGTGCGCAGGGACGAGGTCCGCTTCGTCGAGGCACACGGCGACTACGTCCGGCTGCACACACCCGACGGCGTGCACGAGGTGCGCATGCCCATCTCGCGGCTCGAGGATTACTGGGAGGACTGCGGTTTCGTCCGCGTGCACCGCGGTTTCCTGGTCGCGTTGAACGCGGTGCGCGAACTGCGCAGCGATTCCGTCGGTGGCGTGCTGGCGCACACCGATTCCGGCGACGTCCCGGTCAGCCGCAGGCACGCACGCGAGCTGCGGGACCGCCTGCTGCAGGCGGCGCAACGCGGTGAGCTGGGCCGGTGACCCGCACCAAGCGCGTCGCGGTCACCAGCCCGCAGACCAGGCTCGCCCGCGGGCACCGGCGGGCGAACGGCCCGTGGCGGCCGCCCCGGCTGGACGGCGCCGACACCAGCCACGCCTCGTGGCTCTACCGCCGCCAGCGCGGCCGGGCGCTGCTGCTGCTCGCGGCACTGGCCGGGTTCCTGTGCGGGGTGGCCGTTCTGTTCAAGTTCGTGCCGGGGCTGGATCACCTGCGGCTGCTGGGAATGCCGTTGTCCTGGCTGATGCTGGGCGCGTTGCCCTTCCCCGTGATGGTGACGCTCACGCTGTGGCAGCTGCGGCGTGCGGAGCGGCTGGAGGACGAGCCGTGATCGTCGCGTTCGCGGTGCTGCCGGTCGTGCTGATGACCTTGCTCATCGGGGTGCGCGGGGTCGCGGCGATGCGCACCACCTCGGATTTTCTCGTTGCCTCACGGCGGATCTCCCCCGTACTCAACTCGGCCGCCGTGTCCGGCGAGTACCTCTCCGCCGCGTCGTTCCTCGGTGTGGCGGGAATGGTCGTCAAGGACGGGATCGGGGCTCTGTGGTATCCGGTGGGTTTCACCGCCGGATACGTCGCGATGCTGGCGTTGGTCGCGGCTCCCATGCGCCGTTCCGGCGCGCTGACGGTGCCCGATTTCGCCGAGGCGCGGCTGGGTTCGCCCGCGCTGCGGCGGCTGACCGCGATCGCCGTGCTGGTGATCGGCGTGGTCTACCTGGTGCCGCAGTTCCGCACCGCGGGTCTCGTGCTCAGCGTGGTGAGCGGCACGCCGTACTGGGTGGGCGTGGTGATCGCGGGTGTGGCGGTGAGCGTGACGCTGGCGCTCGGCGGGATGCGGGCGGCGACGTATGTGCAGGCGTTCCAGTTCGTGCTCAAGCTGGTTCTGCTCGTGGTGCCCGCGATCTGGCTGCTCGCCACGGTCGGTGCCGGGGTGCGGCACGAGGCCGTGCATCCGGTCGAGTTCACCCACTTCTCGCAGGACACCGCCGTGACGTTCGAGGCCGACGTCACGCTGCGGCTGCGCGAGCCGACACAGATCCGGAACGCCGAGGGAGTGTCGCACTTCTACCCGCCCGGCGACCTGTCGGTGGGTTCCGGGACCCGGCTGGAGTTCCCGGCAGGAGCGGCGGTGCCCGAGGCGAACGGCGGCAGGCTGCCGGGCGCGCCGGGCTGGGAACGGCCGCTGCTCGACGTCGACGGCTACCCGTTGCTGGGCACGCTGTCCGTGTTGTTCGCGACGGTGCTGGGCACGATGGGGCTGCCGCACGTGATCATGCGGTTCCACACCACGCCGGACGGCCGCTCGGCACGCCGTACGGCGGCGATCACGGTGTGCCTGCTCAGCGTGTTCTACCTGGTGCCGGGGATCTACGGGCTGCTGGGGAAAGTCCTTGTGCCGCAACTGTATTTGACCGGGGCGACCGACACCGCGGTGGTCGCGCTGCCCAGCCAGGTCGACAGCGGCGGCGCCGGGACGGCGTTCACCGGGCTGCTCACGGCCGGTGCGTTCGCGGCGTTCCTGGCCACCTCGCTCGGGCTGCTGCTGGTGATCTCCGGGGCGACGGCGCACGATCTGATGACCGGCGGCCTGCGCACCCTGCGGACCACGGTGCTCGTCACCGCGGCCGGGGTGGTGCTGCTCGCGCTGCCGGCGGCGCCGCTGGACGCCGACGTGCTGGTGACGTGGGCGTTCACCGTCGCGGCGGCGACGTTCTGCCCGCTGCTGGTGCTGGGCATCTGGTGGCCCCGGCTCACCGCCCCCGGCGCGATCGCGGGTGTGCTGACCGGGCTGGTGACGGTGTCCGGCTCGATCCTGGTGGCGTTGTTCGGCCCGCCGCTGCCCGGCTGGTTCGCGGTGCTCGTCGCCCGGCCGGCGCCGTGGGCGGTGCCGCTGGCGTTCGCCGTGATGATCGCGGGTTCGGTACGCGGACGCCCCCCGTCCTGGGCACGCGCGGCGATGCTGCGCCTGCACCTCGGCGACCGCGTCGGCGTGCCGTGAGGGATCGCACGGCACGCCGCCTCATTTCGGCAGCGCTTCGATCTTCTGCTGCAGTTTGTTCATGCCGCCGAGCCAGCGGTCGGTGCTCGTCGCGCGGGTCTCGTAGTACTCGCGCACCTCCGGATGCGGCAGGATCAGGAAACGCCCGTCCGCCAGGCCTTTCATCACCTCATCGGCCACATCGGACGGATCGATCGCGGACCCGGCCATCAGCAGCTGGCCACCACTGCCGGTACCGGCGAGCATGTTCGTCCGCACCCCCTGCGGGCACACCGCCTGCACGGTGATCCCCCGGTGCCGGTAGGTCGCCGACAGCCATTCCGCGAACGCCAGCGCGCCATGCTTGGTCACCGAGTACGGCGCCGAGCCCAGCATGGTGAGCAGGCCCGCGGCCGACACCGTCGCGAGGAAACGCCCCCGGCCGCGCTCCAGCCAGTCCGGCAGCAGCAGCTTCGCCGCCCGCACGTGCGCCATCACGTTGATCTCCCACGCGCGCGCCCACGCGTCCTCGGGCGCCTCCGGCCCTCCGTGCGGCGCGACCCCGGCGTTGGCGCAGAACAGCTCGATCTCGCCCAGCTCGGCCTTCGCCCGCTCGATCAGCCGCGAAACCCCGTCCTCGGACGCGGCGTCGCCCACGACCGCGACGCCGCCGACCTCGCGGGCGACGCGCTCGACCGCCTCGGCATCCAGATCCGCCACGACCACGCGCGCACCGGCGGCGGCGAAGCGCCGGGCCAGCGCACCGCCGATCCCGCCGCCGCCGCCGGTGATCACGACACCCGCGTCGTCCAGGTTCACAGCCCACCGCCCAGCGTCACGCCGCCGTCGAGCACCAGCGTCTGGCCGGTCATCCATCCGGCGTCCTCGGAGAGCAGGAACGCGACCGCGCCCGCGATGTCCTCGGGCACGCCCAGCCGCTTGAGCGGGTAGGCGGCCGACACCTCGTCCTCCTTGCCCTCGTACAGCACCGTCGCGAACTTCGTCTTCACCACCGCCGGCGCGACCGCGTTGACGCGGATGTTCGGCCCGAGATCGACCGCGAGCTCCATCGTCATGCGGATCAGCGCGGCCTTGCTCACGCCGTACATGCCGATCCCGCTCGACGCCCGCAGTCCCGCGATCGACGCGACGTTGACGATCGAGCCGCCGTGCTCCCCCATCCACGCGTCCCGCGCCTGCCGGATCCACGCCAGCGGGGCGAGCACGTTCACGTTGAGGATCTTGGCCGCCGCCGCGGGATCGACGTCGACGATGGGACCGTAGACCGGGTTGATGGCGGTGTTGTTGACCAGCATGTCGAGCCTGCCGAAGGCCTCCATCGTCCTGGCGACGGCCTCCTGCTGGTGCTCGGCGTCGTCGGCCTTGCCCGGCACCGCGATCGCCACGTCCTTGCCGCCGAGCTCGTTCACCGCCTCGGCCAGGGGCTCGGGCTTGCGCGCGGTGATGCACACCTTCGCGCCACGCTGCACCAGCTCGCGGGCGATGCCGAGACCGATTCCGCGGCTCGCCCCGGTGACGATCGCCACGCGGCCCTTGAACGAGTTCACTGTGCTGCTCCTGTCCGTTCCTGGACGCTGCTAAGCGCCCGCTTACACTGTCTGTAGCACGGCCACGACCTCGACTGGCCCGCTCCTGGGAGGATCCCGACGTGACCACCACGCTGTCCGCCGAACTCTGGCCCGATGTGCAGCCCGAGGCCGCCCGCCGCCTGATGCTGGCCGCGGTCGAGTCCTTCGCGGAGCGCGGCTACCACGCGACCACCACCCGCGACATCGCCGGCGCGGCCGGGATGAGCCCCGCCGCGCTGTACGTGCACTTCCCGTCGAAGGCCGCGCTGCTGTTCGCCATCAGCCAGAGCGGCCACGAACAGACCCTCGCACTCGTGGAGAGCGTCGTCGAGCGCGACGGAACCCCGCGCGAGAAGCTGCGGTCGATCGTGGAGGACTTCGTGGCCTGGCACGCGCGGCGGCACACGGTCGCCCGCGTCGTGCAGTACGAACTGCAGGCGCTGCCCGCGAACGAGTACGCCGTGGTCACCGACCTGCGACGGCGCATCGAGAACCACGTGCGGGACGTGATCGCGGCCGGGGTCGAGGACGGCTCGTTCACCGTGGGCGACCTGCGCACGGCCGCACGCGCCGTGCTCTCGCTCGGCGTGGACGTGGCGCGCTGGTACAGCGACCGCGTCGGCAAGACGCCGAAGGCACTGGGCCGCGAGTACGCGGACCTGGTGCTGCGCATGCTGGGCGCCACCGTCTGAATCAGGTCTGGCCGCTTCGCCATGCCGCCTACGCTACAGCACATACTAAGCGGTCGGTAACCTCCGGGCTTGTCACCCGTCACCGCTACCGTGACCCCATGACCGCGATCACCCCGCTCCGCGTCGACATCCCGCAGGCACAGCTGGACGATCTCGCCAGGCGCCTCGACCACACGCGCTGGCCCGACGAACTGCCCGGCCTCGGCTGGAGCTACGGCGTTCCGCTCGGCTACCTCAAGGAGCTGGCCGGGTACTGGCGCGACGGCTACGACTGGCGCGCGCAGGAGGCCGCGCTCAACGCGCATCCGCAGTTCACCACCGAGATCGACGGCCAGCGCGTGCACTTCCTGCACATCCGCGCGGCGACGCAGGGCGCACTGCCGCTGCTGCTCACGCACGGCTGGCCGGGGTCGGTCGTGGAGTTCCTGCGCGTGATCGAACCGCTGTCGGCCGATTTCGACCTGGTGATCCCGTCCATCCCCGGCTACGGCTTCTCCGGCCCCACCAGCGAGCCGGGCTGGGACGTGGACCGGATCGCACGCGCGTGGGCCGAGCTGATGCGCCGTCTCGGCTACCGGCGCTACGGCGCCCACGGCGGCGACTGGGGCGGCCCGATCACCCGCGAACTGGGCCGGATCGACGCCGAGCACGTCGTCGGCGTGCACCTGACGACGGTCCCCGGACAGCCCGCCGACGCCGAACCCCGCGACGACACCGAGCGGGAACGGCTGGCGCAGCGCAAGCGGTACCAGCGGGAGCTGTCCGGCTACGCGTCCATCCAGTCCCAGCGGCCCCAAACGCTGGCCTACGGGCTCAACGACTCACCGGCCGGGCAGCTCGCGTGGATCGTGGAGAAGTTCCGGGAGTGGACCGATTCCGCGAGCGCGCCGGAGGACGCGGTCGATCGCGATCAGATGCTGACCAACGTGATGCTGTACTGGCTGACCGGCACGGCGGGCTCGTCGGCGCGCCTGTACCGCGAGGCACTGCGCGTGTGGGTCACGCCGCCGCGGCCCTCGCCCACGCCCACCGGCGTCGCGGTGTTCCCGCGCGATCTGCTGCTGCCGATCCGGCGCTTCGCCGAGGAGTTCAACACCGTCACGCACTGGACGGAGTTCGACCGCGGCGGGCATTTCGCGGCGATGGAACAGCCGGAGCTGCTCAGCGGCGATATCCGCGCCTTCTTCCTCTAGGCTCGGCCCATGAGCCTCGATCCCGCCGTGCTGCTCGCCGTCGCCAGGGAGGAAGCCCTGCTCGGCAAGTCCGAGGGCGGGGTGCCGATCGGTGCCGCTCTGTTCACTGTGGACGGCGAACTGCTCGGCCGGGGCCACAACCGGCGGGTGCAGGACGACGATCCGTCGATGCACGCCGAAACCGCGGCGTTCCGCAACGCCGGGCGCCGGCCGCACTACCGCGACACGGTCATGGTCACCACACTGTCGCCGTGCTGGTTCTGCAGTGGTCTGGTGCGCCAGTTCGGCATCCCGCACGTGGTGATCGGCGAGGCGAAGACGTTCTCCGGTGGCCACGACTGGCTCGCCGAGAACGGGGTCGGCATCACCCTGCTCGAGGATCCGGAGTGCGTCGCGCTCATGACGGAGTTCATCGAGCGACGCCCCGAGCTGTGGTTCGAGGACATCGGCGAGCCGCGCTGACGGTCGTCAGGCGGCGACGGTCAGCCCGATGGCGGCGCGGCCGCCCGCGGTCAGCTCGGCGGTGAACCCGTCGGCGGCGGTTTTGAGGAACCCGCGATGCGCGAGTATGTGCGCGGTCATCTGGTCGCAGCAGGGCACCCCGTCGATGAACAGGTCCGGCTCACAGCTGCTCGACATCACCGCGCGGCCCTCCGCGACCGCCCTCAGCATCGCCAGCGCGCGATGCGACAAGTCCTCCGACACCGGAATCAACCCCCTCGGGCCAACATCTACTACACCCTGTTATCGCAGACTGCTCCATTAGCGTTAACTACGGGGTAGGCATTGTGATGTCGGTAGGACGTGTTATGGCGCTGCCCGGTTCCGGTAAGGCCGTGCCCAGCACGCGCGCCCACTGCCGCA
The DNA here is from genome assembly GCF_012328925.1 of Amycolatopsis acididurans. Taxonomy (GTDB): domain Bacteria; phylum Actinomycetota; class Actinomycetes; order Mycobacteriales; family Pseudonocardiaceae; genus Amycolatopsis_E; species Amycolatopsis_E acididurans. The sequence continues at coordinate 263,973 of NZ_JAAXLS010000006.1, read as the reverse complement.
CGATCCGCGCGCGGCGGCGCGCGTCGTCGCGGAGCAGGTTCGCCAAACCCAGGCCACGCGCGAGGTCCAGGGTCGCCTGCACCATCTCCCGCACCCCCGGATGCGACTCGTTCACGCCGAGCAGCTCCACCGAGACCCGGTGCGCCTCGCGCCCGACCCGCGCCTCCAGCGGCGCCAGCACCGACCGCAGCGCCTCGTCCGCCGACGCCGCGACCCACAGATGCAGCGCGGCACGGAACATCGGGCCGGTATAGAGGTTGAGCAACATGTCGACCACGGGCTCGATCCGCGACTCCCCCGACGGCAGCCGGCCCGCGTACTCCCGCAGCCGCGTGACCTGCTCGGCGCCGACGTACTCGACCGCGGCGGTCACCAGTTCCTCGCGCGTGCGGAAATGGTGCTGCGCCGCACCACGCGACACCCCGGCGCGCTGGGCGATCACGGCCACCGTCGTGCCGCTCCAGCCGTGCTCGCCGAGGCATTCGACGGCGGCCTCGATCAGCCGCCGCCGCGTGGTGCGGCTGCGTTCCTGCTGCGGTTCCCGTGCCGGGGTGCTCAGGGCCGCCCCTCCACCCAGAAGTCGAGTTCGAGGTCGGATTCCCGTTCGCAGAGCCGGTACTTCGCGAAGTCGGTGACGCCCTCGGCGCGCAGCACCTCGTCGTCGATGAAGAACTGCCCGGTGACCTCGGTACTCGGTTTGGTCAGGATCGCGTACGCGGCGTCGGCCATGATCTCCGGCGTGCGGGACCGGTTCGCCAGCTCCGCGCCGACGACGTTGCGGATCGCCGCGGTGTCGATGGTCGTGCGGGGCCACAGGGAGTTCGCGGCGATCCCGGCCTCACGCAGCTCCGCCGACAGCCCGACGGTGACCAGGCTCATCGAGTACTTGGCGATGCTGTAGGCCAGATGCCCGGCCACGAACCACTTGGGGTCGAGACTGATCGGCGGGGACAGGGTCAGGATGTGCGCGTTGCCCGCCCGGCGCAGGTGCGGGATCGCCAGCTTCGACAGCAGGAACGAGCCACGCGCGTTGATGTCCTGCATCAGGTCGTAACGCTTCATGCTGACCTGCTCGGTCGGCGTAAGGTCGATCGCGCTGGCGTTGTTGACGACGATGTCGATGCCGCCGAAGGTCTCCGCCGTCTTCGCGACCGCGGCGGCCACGGCGTCGTCCTCGCGCACGTCGCACACGACGGGCAGCGCCGAACCGCCCGCGTCCTCGATCGCCTTGGCCGCGGTGTAGATCGTGCCCGGCAGCTTCGGATGCGGCTCGGCGGTCTTGGCCAGCAGCGCCACGTTCGCGCCGTCCCGCGCCGCTCGCACCGCGATGGCCTCGCCGATACCCCGGCTGCCACCGGACATGATGAGGGTCTTACCCGCCAAAGTGGACATAACCAGCTCCTAATAGGACTTCGGGAGGCCGAGCGAATGCTGGGCGACGAAGTTCAGCACCATTTCCCGGCTCACCGGGGCGATCCGGCCGACCCGGACCGCACCGAGCAGGGTACCGAGTCCGTACTCCGTGGCCAGGCCGTTGCCGCCGTGGACCTGGATCGCGGTGTCGACGGCCTTGATCGCGACCTCGGCGCCCGCGTACTTGGCCATGTTCGCCGCCTCGCCCGCGCCCATGTCGTCGCCCGAGTCGTACAGCGCGGCGGCCTTCTGCGTCATCAGCTTGGCCAGTTCCATCTCGATCTTCACCGTCGCCAGCGGATGCGCCAGTCCCTGGTGCGCGCCGATCGGCGTGCCCCACACGCTGCGCTCCTTCGCGTACGCGGTGCCCTTCTCCAGGGCGTAGCGCGCCAAACCGACGGAGAACGACGCCGCCATGATCCGCTCCGGGTTGAGCCCGGCGAACAACTGCGCCAGCGCGGCGTCCTCCGAACCGACGAGCGCATCGGCGGGCAGGCGGACGTCGTCGAGGAAGAGCTGGAACTGCTTGTCCGCGGAGACGAGGTCCATCTCGATCTGCTTGTACTCGAAACCCGGCGTGTCGGTGGGCACGATGAACAGCGCGGGCTTGAGCTTGCCGGTCTTGGCGTCCTCCGTACGCCCGACGACCAGCACCGCCTCGGCCTCGTCCACGCCGGAGATGTACACCTTGCGTCCGTTGAGGATCCAGTCGGCGCCGTCCTTGCGGGCGGTCGTGGTGAGCTTGTGCGAGTTCGAGCCCGCGTCGGGCTCGGTGATGGCGAAGGACATGCGCGCCTCACCGCTCGCGAACCGGGGCAGCCAGTGCTTCTTCTGCTCGTCCTTGCCGAATCGGGCGATCACGGTCGCACAGATCGCCGGGGACACGACCATCAGCAGCATCGGCGTGCCGGCGGCACAGAACTCCTCGCACACCGCGGCCAGATCGCCGATGCCCGCGCCGCCACCGCCGTACTCCTCGGGTACCGCGACGCCGAGGTAGCCAAGGCGCCCGGCCTCGTTCCACAGTTCGGTGGTGTGCCCGCCGCTGCGGGCGAGTTTCGAGTAGTACTCGTGGCCGTAGCGACGGGCCAGATCGCCCGCCGCCTTGCGCAGCGCCTGGCGCTCTTCGGATTCGGTAAACGTCATGACTGCTGCTCCTTCACTACGGCCAACACGGCCCCCATTTCGACCTGCTGCCCCACCGACACCGGCAGTTCCGCGACCACGCCGTCGGCGGGTGCGGTGATCTTGTGTTCCATCTTCATGGCTTCCAGCCACAGCAACGGCTCCCCGGCACGCACGCTCGCACCGGACTCCACCGCGATCCGCAGCACCGTGCCCGGCATCGGCGCGACGAGCGAGCCGGCGGCCAGGGCCGAACCGGGTTCGGTGAACCGTGGCACCGGCGCGAGCGCGACCGGACCGACGCACACGAGCCCGGGATAGCGGCCGACATCGAAGCTCCGCCGTACACCGGCCACGTCGAGCACGACCTGCTCCGGCGTCGCTCGCACGAGCGTGATGTCCTCGCCTTCGACGCGATCGCCGGTGTAGGCGACCTCGTATTCGCTGTCTCCCACCAGGTAGCGCTTGCGCTGGGGCGCCGAGCGGATGTTGCGCCAGCCGCCCGGGAAGCGCTTTCCTGCCCGGTTCGCCGCCGCGTCGGCGAAGGCCGCGGCGATCGCGGCGAGCCGTTCGTCGCCCAGCGGAGCCGACAACGCCGCAAGCCCGTGCCGGTCGAAGAACGCGGTGTCGATGTTCCCGGCGAGGAACTCGTTGTGCCGCAACACGTTCACCAGCAGATCGCGGTTGGTGCGCACGCCGTGCAGCTGCGCGGCGGTCAGCGAGGCGGCGAGCTTGCGCGCGGCCTCGGCCCGGGTCGGCGCCCACGCGATGACCTTGGCGAGCATCGGGTCGTAGTGCACACCGATCACCGAACCGTCGCGCACCCCGCTGTCGACGCGCACGTCCCCGGGGATCTCGAACCGGTGCAGCGTGCCGGTCTGCGGCTGCCAGTCCGCGGCGGGATCCTCGGCGTAGAGCCGGACCTCGATCGCGTGGCCCGTCGTTTCCGGCGGTTCGGCGGGCAGCTCGTACCCTTCGGCGACGCGGATCTGCAGCGCGACCAGATCGAGGCCGGTGACCAGTTCGGTGACCGGATGCTCGACCTGCAGCCGGGTGTTCATCTCCAGGAAGTAGAACCTGCCATCGTTGGTGGCGAGGAACTCGACGGTGCCCGCGCCCACGTACCCGATCGCCCCGGCGGCCTTGCGCGCCGCGTCGAACAGCTTCTCGCGCATGGGCCCGTCGACCAGCGGCGACGGCGCCTCCTCGATGACCTTCTGGTGCCGCCGCTGGATCGAGCATTCGCGCTCGCCCACGGCCCACACGGTGCCGTGCTGATCGGCCAGGACCTGCACCTCGATGTGCCGTCCGGTCTCGATGTAGCGTTCGCAGAACACCGTCGGATCGCCGAACGCGGAGGCGGCCTCGGCCTTCGCGCTTTCCACCGCACCGGGCAGTTCGGCGAGCGCGCGCACGATGCGCATGCCGCGGCCGCCGCCCCCGGCGGAAGCCTTGACCAGCACGGGAAGTTCCGCCTCGGTCACCTCGGGGGGGTCCAGTTCGGACAGTACCGGTACCCCGGCGGCATCCATGATCCGCTTGGACTCCACTTTGGAGCCCATGGTCTCGATCGCCTCGGGCGGCGGGCCGATCCAGGTCAGCCCGGCGTCGAGCACGGCGCGCGCGAAGGCCGCGTTCTCCGACAGGAAGCCGTATCCAGGATGCACGGCGTCCGCACCGGTGGCCTTCGCGGCCTCGATGAGCAGATCGACGCGCAGATAGGTCTGCGAAGGCGCGTCGCCCGGCAGCCGGACGGCCGCGTCGGCGTCGTCCACGTGCGGCGAGCCCGCGTCGGCGTCGGAGAACACCGCGGACCGGGCGATGCCCAGCTCGGCGCACGTGCGGAAGACCCGGCTGGCGATCTCGCCCCGGTTGGCGGCAAGGATATTGGTGATCACGGCGCTCACATCCGGAAGACGCCGTAGCCCTCGGCGCCCTTGATCGGTCCATTGTGGATGGCGGATAGGCTCAGCCCGAGCACGGTCCTGGTGTCCCGGGGGTCGATGATCCCGTCGTCGTAGAGCATCCCGGACAGGAACATCGGCAGCGACTCGGCCTCGATCTGCTGCTCGACCATGGCGCGCATGGCCTTGTCCCCGTCCTCGTCGTAGACCTGGCCTCGGGCTTCGGCGGACGCGCGCGCCACAATCGAGAGCACGCCCGCGAGCTGCTGCGGCCCCATCACCGCGGACTTGGCGCTGGGCCAGGCGTAGAGGAAGCGCGGCCCGTACGCGCGCCCGCACATGCCGTAGTGCCCGGCGCCGTAGGAGGCGCCCATCAGCACCGAGAGGTGCGGCACCCTCGAGTTCGACACCGCGTTGATCATCATCGCGCCGTGCTTGATGATGCCCGCCTGCTCGTACTCCTTGCCGACCATGTAGCCGGTGGTGTTGTGCAGGAAGATCAGCGGGGTGTCGTTCTGGTTGGCCAGCTGGATGAACTGCGTGGCCTTCTGCGACTCCTCGCTGAAGAGAATGCCCTGCGCGTTGGCCAGGATCCCGACCGGATAGCCGTGCAGGTTCGCCCAGCCGGTCACCAGGCTCGTGCCGTAGAGCGGTTTGAACTCGTCGAAGTCGGATCCGTCCACGATCCGCGCGATCACCTCGCGCGGATCGAAGGGCACCCTGAGGTCGCCGGGCACGATGCCGAGCAGGTCCTCGGCGTCATACATCGGCTCGTCGTAGTCCGGCTTGGGCGACGGCCCGAGTTTGTGCCAGTTGAGCCGCTTGACGATGCTGCGGCCCAGCCGGATCGCGTCCTGCTCGTCGGCCGCGAGGTAGTCGGCCAGTCCCGACGTGCGCGCGTGCATCTCCGCGCCACCAAGGGATTCGTCGTCGGACTCCTCACCGGTGGCCATCTTGACCAGCGGCGGTCCGCCGAGGAACACCTTCGCGCGTTCGGCGACCATCACCACGTAGTCGGACATGCCGGGCAGGTACGCGCCGCCCGCGGTGGAGCTGCCGAACACCAGCGCGACGGTGGGGATCCGCGCGGCCGAGGAGTTGGTGAGGTTACGGAACGTCCGCCCACCCGGGATGAAGATTTCCTTCTGTGTGGGCAGATCCGCGCCGCCGGACTCGACCAGGTTGATCGTGGGAAGCCGATTCTCGGCAGCGATCTCGGCGGCACGCAAACCCTTCTTCAACCCGGCCGGGTTGGTCGAACCGCCCTTGACGGTCGGATCATTGGCGACGATCAGGCATTCGACGCCCTCGACGGTGCCGACGCCGGTGACCACGCTGCCGCCGACCTGGTAGTCGGTGCCCCACGCGGCCAGCGGGGACAGTTCGAGGAACGGCGAGTCCTCGTCCAGCAGGAGTTCGATGCGTTCGCGGGCCAGCAGCTTGCCGCGTTTGCGGTGCCGCTCGACGTACTTCTCGCCACCGCCCGCGATGGCCTTGGCGTGCTCGGACTCCAGCTGGGCGAGCTTGTCCAGCATCGCCTCGCGGTTGGCGGCGAACTCCTCTCCCGAGGAGTCCACAGAGGATCGAAAGACGCTCAAGCCGTGTACCCCAATCGTTTCGCGGCGAGACCCGTGAGGATCTCGTTGGTCCCGCCTCCGATGCCGAGCAGCCGGACATCCCGGTAGTGCCGCTCCACTTCGGACTCCCGCATGTAACCGAGGCCGCCGTGCAGCTGCACCGCCTCGTTGACCACCCATTCGGCCGCCTCGACCGCGGTGTTCTTCGCGAAGCACGCCTCGGCGATCACGTCCTCGCCCGCCACGTACCGTTCGGCGACGCTTCGGGTGTACACCCGGGCGACGTCGATCTTGCGGGCCATGTCGGTCAGTTTGTGCTGCACCACCTGCCGCGAGATGAGCGGGCGGCCGAACGTCTCCCGCAGGCGGCACCAGTCCAGCGTCAGCTCCAGCGCGCGCTGCGCGTGCGCGTAGGCCTGCACGGCCAGTGAAACCCGCTCGGTCACGAACTGGGTCGCGATCTGGATGAACCCGCTGTTCTCCGGGCCGACCAGGTTCTCCGCGGGCACCTTCACGTCCACGTAGGACAGTTCGGCGGTGTCGGAGCAGTGCCAGCCCATCTTCTCCAGCTTGCGGCTCACCGTGAAGCCCGGCGTACCGCGCTCCACGACCAGCAGCGAGATCCCGTGCGCGCCCGGTCCGCCGGTGCGCACGGCGGTGGTGACGAAGTCCGCGCGGCAGCCGGAGGTGATGTAGGTTTTCGCCCCGTTGACGACGTAGTGGTCGCCTTCGCGGCGGGCGGTGGTGCGGATCGAGGCGACGTCGGAGCCGCCGTCGGGTTCGGTGATGGCCAGCGAGCCGATCAGCTCCCCGGCCAGTGTCGGCCTGACCCAGCGGTCGATCTGGGCCCGGTCGCCGGCCGCGACGATGTGCGGCACCGCGATGCCGTTGGTGAGCAGGGACGCGATGAGCCCGCCGGACCCGCCCGCGTACAGCATTTCCTCGGCGACGACGATCGCGTCGAGGTAGCTGCCTCCGCCTCCGCCGGCGCTCTCCGGGAACGACACCCCGAGCAGGCCGATCTCGCCCGCCTTGCGATGCAGTTCGCGCGGCAGCTCGCCGGCGCGTTCCCAGTCGTCCAGATACGGCAGCACCTCGTTCTCGGTGAAGCGCCGGACGAGTTCGCGCAGCTCGCTCACAACAGCACCTCGGGAATCTCGGCGTGGCGGGACCGCAGCCATTCGCCGAACGCCTTGGCCTGCGGGTCGAAGCGCGCCTGTGACGCGACGCCCTCGCCGAGCAGTCCGGTGACCACGAAGTTCACCGCGCGCAGGTTCGGCAGCAGGTGACGGCGCACCCGCAGGTCCGCGGTTTCGGGAAGCAGCCGCTGGAACTCCTCGACGGTCAGCGCGTTCGCGAGCCAGCGCCAGGCCTCGTCGGTGCGCACCCACACGCCGAGGTTCGCGTCGCCGCCCTTGTCCCCGCTTCGGGCGCCGACGACGGCACCGAGCGGCGCGCGGCGAGTCGTCCCCGTCAGCGGTTCCGGAAGCGCCGGATCATCCACATCGGACAAGGCGAGCGTTTCCCCGGCGGGCGATATGTCGACCCGCGAACCGTCCGGAAGTACCGCGACGTGCGGCACCTCGGTCGAGTCCACATAGGACGCCGTGTACACGCCGTAGGGCGAGGCGTCCGAAGGCGGCGCAGTGACGTGGAAACCCGGGTAGCTGGCCAGTGCCAGTTCGATCGCCGCGCCACTGAACGCCCGCCCGGCGACCTTCGGATCGGCGTCCTTGACCGCACAGTGCAGCAGGGCGCTGGCCCGCTGCTCGGTGTCGGCGTCCTCGTGGTCGGTGCGGGCCAGTGTCCACCGGATCTGCGCGGGCGGCTTGTCCTTGAGCGCGGATTCGAGTTGTTCACGCACGAGCGCGGCCTTGGCCTCGATGTCGAGCCCGGTCAGCACGAACGTGGTCTCGTTACGGAAACCGCCCAGCGCGTTGAGGCACACCTTGAGCGCCGGGGGCGGCGGTTCGCCCTTCGTGCCGCTGATGCGCACGCGGTCGCGGCCCTGGTGCTCCAGGGTCATGGTGTCGAACCGGGTCGTGACGTCCGGTCCTGCGTAGCGGGCGCCGGTGATCTCGTACAGCAGCTGCGCGGTGACGGTGCCGACGGTGACCACTCCTCCGGTGCCGTCGTGCTTGGTGATCACGCTCGACCCGTCGGCCTCGATCTCGGCGATCGGGAAGCCGGGCGTGCCCAGGTCGTGCTCGGTGAAGAAGGAGTAGTTGCCGCCGGTGGCCTGCGCGCCGCATTCGATGACGTGCCCGGCCGCGACCGCCCCGGCGAGCGCGTCGTAGTCGTCGCGGCGCCAGCCGTAGTGCGCGGCCGCGGGGCCGACGACGAGCGAGGCGTCGGTGACACGGCCGGTCACCACCACGTCCGCGCCCGCGTTCAGGCATTCGACGATGCCCCAGGCGCCGAGATAGGCGTTGGCCGTCAACGGTTTCCCGAGGCCGAGTGCGTCGGCGCGGGCGAGGAGGTCGTCGCCCTCGACGTGTGCCACCGCGATGTCGAGCCCGAGTTGGCCGGACAGTTCGCGGATCGCGTCGGCCAGCCCGGCGGGGTTGAGCCCGCCCGCGTTGGTCACGATCTTGACGCCGTTGTCCTTGGCCAGCCCCAGGTTTTCCTCCAGCTGCCGCAGGAACGTCTTCGCATACCCGCGGGCCGGATCCTTCAGGCGGTCGCGGCCGAGGATGAGCATGGTCAGCTCGGCCAGATAGTCGCCGGTCAGCACGTCGAGCGGGCCGCCGGTGAGCATCTCCCGCACCGCGGCGAACCGGTCGCCGTAGAAGCCGGACGCGTTGCCGACGCGGAAACTCACTCGAACTGCCCTGCCTTCCTGCCTTGTCCGGGCGGGCCGGCGAACGCCTGCGCGATGCCGAGCCACTCGGCCGCCTCCGGCCCTTCCGCGACGAGATGCGTGTCGTCCGGGTGCCGTCGCTGCGTGACGACGAGGCAGAAGTCCAGCGCGGACCCGGTGACGCGCTGCGCCGCGTCCTCGGGCCCGTAGGCCCACAACTCGCCGCTGGGTGCGCGCAGTTCCACCCGGAACTCCTCGGTCGGTGGGGCCAGCGAGTTGACCGAGAACGCGAAATCACGGGTGCGCACGCCGAAGCGCGCGATGTGCCGGATCCGGTCGGTCGGCTCGCGTTCCAGCCCGAGCGCGTCGTACACGTCCTGCGCGTGTGCCCACGTCTCCATGAGCCGCGCGGTCGCCATGGATGCCGCGCTCATCGGCGGGCCGTACCAGGGGAACTTGGTGCCCGGCGGCGCCTCGGCGAGCGCCGCCGCCAGATCCGCGCGCCCGGCGCGCCATTCGGCCAGTAGTTCCGCACGCGGTTTCTCCGCGATTTCCAGCGCGCCGTCGTGCACGTAGGTCTCCCCGGCTGCCAGTGCGCGCTTGAGTTCCGCACCGAAATCGTCGGGCGTGCGGACCGCGATGAGGGCCTTGGCGTCGGTCCAGGTGAGGTGGGCGATCTGGTGCGCGATCGTCCAGCCCTCGGCCGGGGTCGCGATGCGCCAGTCCACCGCGACGTCGCTCACGACGTCGTCCAGTGACTGGCCTTCGGCGGCCAGATCGCTCAAGATCGGTCCGAGATCCACCACAGCAGTCGCCTCCTCGCGCTTGATGCGAGGGTGTCAGTACCGGTAAGAAAAATCAAGCACGCTTGATTGTTTTGCCGAACTAGGGAGAGACGTGACCGAGTACTCCGAGATCACCTATGCGGTGGCCGACCGCATCGCGACCATCACGCTGAACCGCCCGCAGGCCCGCAACGGCTACACGGTGACGATGTCCGACGAGCTGGCCGACGCGTTCGACCGGGCGGACAAGGACGAGGACGTGCGGGTCGCCGTGCTCACCGGCGCGGGCGACAAGTTCTGCGTCGGCGCGGACCTCTCGGCGGGCGGCTTCGACTTCGGGGCGTCGCAGGGGCCATGGCAGGAACCGGCCGGCCGCTGCTCGAAACGGATCTACACGATGAACAAGCCGGTGATCGTCGCGATGCGCGGTGCGGCCGTCGGTGCGGGCATCACGATCACGCTCGCCGCGGACTACCGCCTCGCGGGCAGCGACACGAAGTTCGGTTTCGTCTTCGTGCGCCGCGGCATCTTCCCCGAAGGCGGCTCCGCGTGGTATCTCCCCCGGCTCGTCGGCATGGGCAAAGCGGCCGACTGGCTGCTCAGCGGCCGGGTTTTCGGCGCGGACGAGGCGATGGAGGCCGGCCTCGTGCACGCGGTGTACGAGCCGGACGAGGTACTGGACAAGGCCTACGAACTCGCCCGCGACCTGATCGCCAACACGGCGCCGGTGTCGGTGGCGATCACCCGCCAGCTGCTGTATCGCATGTCGGCCGCCGAGTCGCCGTTCCCGGTGCACGAACTGGACTCGAAGCTCATCGCCGGACTCCCGCAACACGCCGACGCGGTGGAAGGCATCGCGTCCTTCTTCGAAAAGCGCCCACCGGAGTTCACCCTGAAGGTCAACAACGACCTCCCGGGCTACCTCCCCTGGCACCCCTGACCCCCGCGAGTCGGGCGTTCCGCGCGCCCGAGTCGGGCGTTCCGTGCCCGCGAGTCCGGCGGTCCGCGAGTCCGGAGTTCCCTGCGGCCGAGTCGAGGCGTCCGCGCGCCCGAGTCGGGCGTTCCGCGCGCCCGAGTCCGGAGTTCCGTGCGCGCAAGTCCGGCGGTCCGCGAGTCCGGAGTTCCCTGCGGCCGAGTCGAGGCGTCCGCGCGGCCGAGTCCGGGATTCCCTGCGCCCGAGTCCGGGATTCCCTGCGCCCGAGTCCAGGATTCCCTGCGCCCGAGCCCAGCCGTCCGGGCACCCGAGCCGGGAATTCCGTGCACCCCAACCCCTGCATGTCACACCCAAGCCGGGCCGGTACGTTTCCGTACCTTCCCCCTTGCCGCGCGGCTGGTCGATGCGGGAAGGTACTGGGGAGTAGCCAAAGCGTGCGAGGAGGCATGAAGTGGTCAGCCGCGAACGGGTACCGCCCTTGACGTCCATTCCGCTGCCACGGGCGCTCGATCGCCGGCTGCTCAAGCAGCGGTGGCCGGTCCGGGAACTCGCCTCCCCGCCACCGGGCAGCGGTCTCGCACCGGTCCTCGGCGACGCCGGCGCACCCGTCGTCGGGCACTCCCTCGAATCGATGCGCTTCGGCTACGAGTTCGCGATCCACCGGTTCGAGACCTACGGACCGGTGTCGTGGATGGGCGCGTTCGGCCAGAAGATCGCGGTGCTGGGCGGGCCCGAGGCGACGCAGATCGGCCTGCAGAACAAGGACAAGGCCTTCTCGCAGGAGGGCTGGAAATTCTTCATCGAACGCTTCTTCCACCGCGGGCTGATGCTGCTCGACTTCGAGGAGCACCTCCTGCACCGCCGCATCATGCAGGAGGCCTTCACCCGCGACCGCCTCGCCGGATACGCCCGCCAGTTCGGCCCGGTACTGCGCGACGGCGTCGCGGCCTGGGGCGCCCAGTCCCGGCCCCGGCTCTACTGGGCCCTCAAGCGGCTGACCCTCGACGTCGCGACCCGCGTGTTCATGGACATGCCGCCGGACCGCGACGCCGCCAAGATCAACCGCGCCTTCGTGGACTCGGTACGCGCCGCGACCGCGCTCGTGCGGTTCCCGGTGCCGGGCGGGCGCTGGGCGGCCGGGCTGCACGGCCGCAAGCTCCTCGAGCGCTACTTCGCCGAAAACCTGCCCGCCAAGCGCCGCGCGAACGGGGTCGACCTGTTCTCCGCGCTCTGCCACGCCACCGGCGACGACGGCGAGCAGTTCAGCGACGAAGACGTCATCAACCACATGATCTTCCTGATGATGGCCGCGCACGACACGACGACCATCACCAGCACCGCCGTCGCCTACCACCTCGCCAAGCATCCGGAGTGGCAGGAACGCGCCCGCGAGGAGTCGCTCGCACTCGGCGACGACCTGCCCGACCTCGCCGCGCTCGACCAGCTCACCACCCTGGACCTGGTGATGAAGGAGGCGCTGCGCCTGACCGCCCCGGTCCCGTCCCTGCCCCGCAAGGCGGTCAAGGACGTCGAGGTGCTCGGCCACTACATCCCGGCGGGCACGATGGTCAGCATCAGCCCCAGCACGAACCACTTCTCGCCGGAGCACTGGACCGACCCGCATGCCTTCGACCCCGAGCGGTTCGCCGAAGGCCGTCGCGAGGACAAGTCGCACCGGTTCGCCTGGATGCCGTTCGGCGGCGGTGCGCACAAGTGCATCGGACTGCACTTCGGCACCTACGAGGTCAAGGCCGTACTGCACGAGATGCTGCGTGCCTACCGGTGGACGGTGCCCGCGAACTACCGCCTGCGCTGGGACTACGTGTCACTGCCGGTTCCCGTGGACGGGCTACCTGTGCGCCTCACCGCGACACGCCGCGGCAGCCAAAACAAATACGAAAAGTGACCGCATCTACACTGATCATCACTCGTTCAGCCGGTAGACAGTGCAGTTGCCGAAGTGGTGGCGTGACATGACTCCGGGTCGGCATCGGCCGGGCACGGGTTGTGTGCGACCCGCACCCGGCTGAGCTGCCCTTTGTTCGTCGAGTAAGAGGTGAAGTGTGCCGGAGCCTGGTGCAGCGCCAGGGTTGGCGGACGTCGTCCAGCGGTGGGCGGCGAGGCTGGCCAACACGGATGGGGTATCGCTTCCCTCCCAGCGGCTCGAGGAGATGCTGACCGGTGTCGTCCACGATGCCGTAGCCAAGGCGGAGGCCACTCGTGAGGCCGCGGTCCGCCGCTTCACGGCGCTCTACGCCACTTCCCCGGTCGGCATCGCGCTGGCCGGTCCCGACGGCGTGATCGTCGAGGCGAACAGCGCGCTCGGTTCGTTCCTCGGCCACAAGCCCGACGATCTGCGCGGCCGCAAGCTCACCGACCTCTGCTTCTCCGACCGGGACGCCTCGCGGCTGCGTAGCGGTCTCGACGACTTGGAGGACTCCGACGGCGAGCCCTACCGCCAGCGGGTGCAGCTCGCGCACGCCGACGACGCGCCCGTCTACGCCGACATCACGCTGGCCGCGCTGCCCGGCGACACCCCCGGCGTGACCTTCCCCGTGCTGATGGTGATGGACGCCAACGAGGTCCATGAACTGCAGGAAACGCTGCGGCACCAGAGCGTGCACGATCCGCTCACCGGCCTGTCCAACTCCTCGCGCTTCCACACGATGCTCGAGAACGCGCTCAGGCCCACCTCGCACGGCAAGATCGCGCTCATCTACCTCGACATCGACGGCTTCAAGGTCATCAACGACGGACTCGGCGCCGGCATCGGCGACAAGATCCTGCGCGAGATCGCCCGCAAGCTGCGTGACGTCTTCACCACGCACGAAGCGCTCGTCGCACGGCTGTCCGGCGACGGGTTCGCGATCCTGTTGCGCGGGCAGCTGTCCGCGGGCGAGGTCATCGCGCTCGTCGAACGGGCGCTCGAAGATCTCGCCGAGCCCATCTATTTCGACGACCACGGGGTCGGCGTGAGCGCCAGCGTCGGCATCGTCGTCCGCGACGCGGCCGAGGGTGGCCCGGAAGACCTGCAACGAGCCGCCGAGATCGCCCTGCACCGCGCGAAGGAAGCGGGCAAGGCGCAGTGGATGCTCTTCGATCCCGAACTCGACGCGCGGGACCGGGCACGGTACCGGCTGGGCGCGGAGATCGCGGGCGCCCTGGAGCACGGCGAGTTCACGCTCGTCTACCACCCGACGGTGGAGCTGGGCGCGGCGGGCGGGATCGCCGCCGTCAACGCGGGGCTGCGGTGGAACCACCGGGAACAGGGCGAGCTCGAAGCCGAAGACTTCTTCCCGCTCGCCGAGACCACCGGGATGACGATCCCGCTCGGCAAGTGGCTGCTCACCGAATCGCTCGCCGCGGCCGCACGGTGGCACGAGCGGTACGGCGGGGCGGCGCCGGACGTGTGCATCAGCCTGCCCGGCAGGCTCGCGATCGACCCGGACCTGGTGCGCCTGATCAAGGAACAGCTCGACAAGCACGAACTGCCGGCGTCGGCGCTGCGGCTGTGCACCGATCCGCGTTCGATCACCGATCCACGCGGTGAGGTGCTGGAATCGTTGTCCGTGCTGTCGGATCTCGGCGCGAAGATGGTCCTGACGGTCACCGGCTCCGCGGATCTGGAGCTGATCCCTCAGCACGATCTCGCGGTGCGCGTCGTGATGCTGGCCGGATCGGTCGTCGAGGCGCTCGCCGAGGACGAGCCCGACCCGGCCGCCGTGCGGCATCTGGAGCAGCTGATCACACGGGCGCGGGAGCTGGACCTGCGGATCGGCGCGCAGGGCGTGCGCGACGAGCGGCACGCGGAGCGGCTGCGCGCGTACGGGGTGATCGCCGGCCGGGGCCCGTTCGTCCTCGAATCCGCCACCGACGACGAAGTCGACGAGCTCATCGAGCGCCTGAAGGGATAGGGTCGGTCATGGACAAGGGAGATCTCGCTCCGGACTTCACGCTGCTCGACGACAAGGGCGAGAAGCGTTCGCTGTCGGAGTTTCTCGCCTCGGGCCCGGTGGTGCTGTTCTTCTACCCGGCCGCGATGACGGCGGGCTGCACCGCGGAAAGCTGCCATTTCCGGGATCTGGCCAAGGAGTTCGCCGAGGTCGGCGCGCAACGCCTCGGCATCAGCCCCGACGACGTGAGCAAGCAGCAGGAGTTTTCGGCCAAGCACGGCTTCGACTACCCGCTGCTGTCCGACCCCGACGGCGAGGTCGCCAAGCAGTTCGGGGTGCGGCGCAAGTTCGGCCCGCTGCTGACGCGCCGCCAGACGTTCGTGATCGGCACCGACCGGCGCGTGCTGGAAGTCATCAAGAGCGAGGTGCGCATGGCCGTGCACGCCGACAAGGCCCTGGAAATCCTGCGCGCCCAGGCCGCCTGAGGGACCTGAGCGCGCAGGACGACCGCTGTCAGGAGCCGTGGACGACGACTCCGCGGATGTTCTTGCCCTCGACCAGGTCCTGGTAGCCCTGGTTGACGTCCTCGAGGCGGTAGGTGTTCGTCACCAGCTCGTCCAGCTTCAGGGTGCCCGCCTGGTAGAGGTCGAGCATCTTGAGGATGTCGCGCTGCGGGTTGCCGGAGCCGAACAGGCTGCCCTTGATGGTCTTTTCGTATAGGGTCAGCACGGCGCCGGACACGTGGATCGTCGCCTTCGCCGGGTCCGCGAGACCGGTCACGACGACCATGCCGCCCTTGCCGACCGCGTCGAACGCCGCCGAGATCACGGTCTCGTCCACCACGCCGACCGTCACGAGCGCCTTGTCCGCACCCTGGCCGCGGGTGAGGTCCACGAGCGCCGCCTGCGCTTCCTCGGCGGTCGCGAAGGCGTGCGTGGCGCCGAGTTTCATCGCCGTGTCCCGTTTGAACGCCAGCGGATCCACCACGATCACGTTCTTCGCGCCGGCGTGCGCGGCACCCTGCACCGAGTTGATGCCGATACCGCCGATCCCGTACACCACAACGGTTTCCCCGGCACGTACGTCACCGGCGTACACCGCCGTGCCCCATCCGGTCGGCACGCCGCAGCCGACGAGCACCGCCGACTCCAGCGGCAGGTTCTCGTCCACTTTGACCACCGAGTGTTGCGAGATCGTAGAGTATTCGGCGAAAGTGCCGAGCATGCACATCTGCCCGTAGTCGGTTCCTCCACTGTGGAACCGGAAGCTGCCGTCCGGGAAGCTGCCCTCCAGGATCGTGGCACCCATGTCGCACAGGCTCTGGTGCCCGGTGGCGCAGTACCGGCACGTGCCGCAGTTCGGGATGAAGCTGCACACCACGTGGTCGCCGGGCTTGACCTTGGTGACGCCGGGCCCGACCTCCTCGATGATGCCGGCACCCTCGTGCCCGCCGACGATCGGGAACCGCGGCGGCAGGTCGCCGTCGGTCAGGTGCAGGTCCGAATGGCACAGCCCGGCCGCGACATAGCGGATCAGGACCTCGCCCTCGCGCGGCCCGTCCAGGTCGAGTTCGGTGATCTCGAAGGGCTTCTTGAAATCGGTGAGTACGGCTGCTTTGACCTTCATGGGTTTTCCCTTCAGAGCGCGACGTTGACGGCTTTGGTCTGGGTGTAGAGGTCGATGGCTTCGGCGCCGAGTTCGCGGCCCCAGCCGGACTGCTTGTAGCCGCCGAACGGGATGGCCGAGTCGAAGCCGTTGTAGCAGTTGATCCAGACACTGCCGGCCTTGATCTGCTTCGCGACGCGGTGCGCCTTGGAGATGTCCTGCGTCCAGATGCCGGCCGCGAGACCGTATTCGCTGTCGTTGGCCGCGATCGACACGCCTTCCTCGGCGGAGAACGGGATCGCCGCGACGACGGGGCCGAAGATCTCCTCGCGCACGACGCTCATCCCGTCGTGCACGTCGACCAGCACGGTCGGCTCGACATAGAAACCCGAGTCGCCGTAACGCTTTCCGCCGGTCAGCGCGCGAGCACCGTCGGCCAGACCCTGGGTGAGATAGCTCGTGACGCGGTCCAGCTGCTCCTGTGACACCAGCGGTCCGAGCTGCGTGGCCGGGTCGAGCCCGGGCCCGATCTTGACCTTGCTCGCGAACTCCGCGACGCCCTGGGTGAACTCGTCGAAGACGCGGTCCTCGACGAACAGGCGCGTGCCCGCGACGCAGCACTGGCCGTGGTTGAACAGCCAGGCGTTGGCCGAGCCGGGGATCGCGGCGTCGAGATCGGCGTCGGCGAAGACCACGTTGGGACTCTTGCCGCCCAGCTCCAGCGACACCTTCTTCAGGTTGCCCTTGGCCGCGTCGACGATCTTCTTGCCGACCTCGGTGGAGCCGGTGAACGCGATCTTGTCCACGTCGTCGTGCGCGGCGAGGGCCGCACCGGCGTCGCCGAAACCGGTGACGACGTTGACCACGCCGTCGGGGAAACCGGCCTCGCAGAACAGTTCCCCGAGCAGCAACGCGGTCAGCGGGGTCTGCTCGGCGGGCTTGAGCACCACCGTGTTGCCGGCGGCCAGCGCGGGCGCGAGCTTGAACGCGGCCATCACCAGCGGGAAGTTCCACGGGATGATCTGCCCGCACACCCCGACCGGTTCGCGCAACGTGTAGGCGTGCCACTGGCTGCCGGGGATCCACGGCACGGACGGCGTGATCGTGCGGCCCTCGATCTTGGTGGCCCAGCCGGCGTAGTAGTGGAAGATGTCGGCGGCCCACGCGACGTCCACGCCCTGCGCGACCGCGACCGACTTGCCGTTGTCGATGGCTTCCAGCTGCGCGAACTGCTCGGCCCGCGCCAGGAGCAGATCGCCGACGCGCCAGATCAGCCGTTGCCGCTCCGACGGCGTCGTGCGCGCCCACGGCCCGTCCTCGAACGCCCGCCGCGCGGCGGCCACCGCGCGGTCGATGTCCTCGGCGCCGCCGTGCGCCACGTCGGTGATCTTCTCCCCCGTGGCGGGGTCGAAGGTGGGAAACGTCCGGCCCGAGGCCGAGGTCACCCAGTGCCCGCCGATCAGCATGTTCTTGGTGCCGGACACGAAGTCCCGCGCCTGCTGCCCGACGGTCAGATCCGCTACCGCTGTCACACCAACCTCCTTGTCAGGTGCCATCACGGCAAGCGTGGCGGCAGGAGGCCGACGCTAACTGTGTCAGGTTGACACAGTGTCGCCGAGCGCGGCCTGCTCGAAACGGCCCGTGCCGCCTCGTCCCCGAAGTCACGGGCCACATTCCGCGCCACGCCCTCCGGCCACGAGGCCTGTGCCGCCGCCACCCGGGAGGCGCTGACGGCGCTGACGCCGCCGCGGGCCCGTGTCCTGATCGCCATGGCCAACAGCCCAGGCTCAGGACCGTTCTGCGGCAACCGGTTCGCCGAGCCTGATCAGATCCCGAGGCTGCGCACTCG
Source organism: Amycolatopsis acididurans (assembly GCF_012328925.1). GTDB lineage: Bacteria > Actinomycetota > Actinomycetes > Mycobacteriales > Pseudonocardiaceae > Amycolatopsis_E > Amycolatopsis_E acididurans. The sequence goes on along the minus strand of NZ_JAAXLS010000006.1, from coordinate 246,088 downwards.
TCTGTGCAATGTGGACCTGCTGATGCCGAGCCGTTTGGCCGCATGTGCCTTGTTCCCGCCGCACGCGTGCAGCGCCGCGATGATCGCGTCGTGCTCCAGCTGTTCGATCGGGCTGAGCTGACGGGCACGCGGGCTGCCCTGATAGGACTCGGGCAGGTCCTGCGGCAACACGTCGCCCACGCGGCGGGTGCGCACGACATGGCTGACGAGCGCGTACAGCTCGCGCAGGTTGCCCGGCCAGTCCTGCGCGGCGAGCGTTTCCAGCGTGCGCGGCGCGAAGCGGAGCGTGTTGCGCACGCCGAGGCGGCCGAGCATACCCGTCACCAGGCCGGGCAGCTCGTCTCGCCGGGCACGCAACGGGGTCAGTTCGCGCCGCACGATGCACCTGCTGGCCAGGTCCGCGGCGGATCCGGTGAGGTCCGCGACCGGCGGCGAGGTCACGACCACCCACCGCTGGTCCATTGTGGACGCGATGCGGGCGGCGAGCGCTTCGGACAGCAGGTGGATGTTCTCGACCACCAGCAGTCCCTCGGCGGTCAGCGCGTCCGGCGGCCACGGCCCGGCTTCGGCGGCGTCGAGCACCTTGACGGGCTCGTCGCCCGCGAGCTCACGGGCCGCCGTGGACCGTCCGGTGCCCGGTTCACCGCTGATCAGCACGTTGACCCGCTGCGCACGGCACCCGGCGAGATCCGGCTCGGCGGGTCGGCTGCGCCGCGGAATGGGACGCCGTTCGCTGAGGTCCAGCTCGAACAGCACGCCCGAGGCACCGGTGATCCGCTCGAACGACACCGCGGCCACGCGTCCCGACGACAGCTCGACCTCGCGCGCCTGCCGCACCCCGAACGGCGCGTCCATCGCGATCCCGCGCAACACGGCGTGGTCGGCCGCGTCGAGGAGGTCGGTCGCCACCGCGTTGGCCAGCACCACGTCCTCACCGAGCATCAGCACCGCGCGCGAGCGGCCGGGCGCGGCCGCCTGGTAGGCGGCCAGCATCCGCTGTTCCGCGGCGCGCGAACCCTCCAGCAGCCGCTGCTCGATATCGACCACCGCACGCCGCAGGAACGGCGCCAGGAGCGGATTGTCCTGGGTGGCCGGGCACGTGATGTCGAGGACGCCTTCGAGCCGGTGCGTGACCGGATGCGTGATGGGATGGCCGTAGCAGGCGAACTGCTTCAGCGACTCGATGAAATGCTCGTTGCCGTGCACGGACAGGCCGCGGCGCAGTTCGAAAACCGTCGCGATCGAGTTCGTGCCCGTGGTCTCCTCGGTGAACCGCCGCCCCGGCACGGCGCCGATGCTGTCCAGCACCGACTCGGCCTGCCGCGCACCGTAGCGGCGGTCGACGATCCAGGCGTCCCGGTCGGCGAGCACGAGGCTGAACGCCGTGCCCGCGAGTTCGCGCGCCGCCTCGTCGAGCACCGGGTCGGCCGCGACGACCAGGCGACTGCGCCGGTCGTAGTCGGCGACGGTGAACGTGTCGAGCGAACTGGCCGGGGTGAGCCCGCTCAGTTCGGACCGGCGCCAGGACAAGGCGATTTCCGGGCGCAGGGTGTCGGCGTCGGTGTCCAAGCTCGCCCCCTTTGGCGATCGACCGGGCACCTACGTTAGCAACCGTTAACCTCTGCGCGCCAGACGACGAGCTTCCCGGTGCCCGCGGAGCCACCCGGCTGGGTGGCCGGCATGGTGCCGATCCGCGTGTACCCGAGCCGCTCCGGGATCAGCCCGCTGCGGATGTTGGCGGGGTCGTGGTGGATCTCGACGTGCCGCGCGCCGATCCGGAACGCCTCGTCGGTCAGCAGCCGGGCCGCGCGGGTCGCGATGCCCCGGCCGGTGTGCTCGCGGGCCAGCCAGTACCCGATCTCCAGCCCGCCCTCGGCGATGCGGCGCATCAGGCCGCAACTGCCGATCACCTCGCCGCGAGCGCCGAGCACGGCGTAGGAGAACGCCTTGCCCGCGCGCCATTCCTCGTCGGAGGACCGGATGAAGTCGGCCGCGTCGGCGCGACTGTAACCTCCGACCGCCCACGGCATGAACGGCGCCAGGTGATCGAGCGACGCGTTGACAACGCGGTGCACGGTGCGGGCATCGCCGCGCCGCCACCGGCGCAGCCTGATCTCGCCGTCGGACAGGGTCTCCGCGGGCTCCATGCGCCGAATCATCGCGCGGGCACGAGGTCCCGCGCATCGGCTTTTCTCGTGATCGGCGGTCCTAGTTGCTGATGACGTTGTCCGGGATCGGCGAGTCGTTACGCAGCGAGTCGAAAAGCTGCTTCGACTTGGTCTTGTCCCAGTTCTCCGCCGACGCCGAGGTGACGGGAACGGTCGTGGTGACCACGCCGCCGCTGGAAATGCCGCGCATCGACCAGGCGAGCGCCAGCAGGTTCTGCAGGTGGTCGCCGGAGTCCATGGTCAGCGCGTCGGGCGCCGAGGACAGCAGCGGGAAGAAGTGGAACGGGTTGAGCAGCACGCCGGGCGAGGCGATCTGGCTGGCCAGCGCACCGATGAACTTGCGCTGGTTCTCCACCCGGTCGAGGTCCGAGCGCGGGGTCGCATCGCTGTGCCGCATCCGCACGAAGCCGAGCGCGTGCGGCCCGTCGAGGGTCTGGCAGCCCGCCGGGATGCTGATGTTGGTGTAGTCGTCGTGCATTGCCTTCGGAATGCACATGTCGACCCCGCCGATGGCGTCGACGATGTTGGCGAAGCCGCCGAAGCCGATCTCGGCGTAGTGGTCGATGCGCAGCCCGGTGGCCTGTTCGACGGTCTTCACCAGCAGCGTCGGACCGCCCAGCGTGAACGCGGAGTTGATCTTTCCCTTGCCGTGGCCGGGAATCGAGACCTCCGAGTCGCGCGGCAGGCTGAGCAGGGTCGGCTTGGTGGAGTTGTCGGTCAGGTGCGCGATCATGATCGTGTCGGTGCGCGAACCGGTGCCCGCGGCCGCGCTGTCCCCGGTGGAGAGCTGCTGCTCCTGCTGCGGGGTCAGCCCGTCCCGGCTGTCCGAGCCGATGACCAGCCAGTTCGTGCCGGAGGCCGCGGCAGGGCGGCCGCTGTAGTCGGCGAGCGCCTGAACCCGGTTGATCGAGCTGTCCAGGTAGATCCACACGGCGACGAGGAACACCACGAAGGCGAGTACGAGAGAGAGCAGGATCTTGCCGATGCCGAACTTGCGCTTGCGGCGGGGCCGCGGCGGCTGCGGATACTCCCCGTCGCCGAGGCGCCGCGGGGGCGGGCCCTGCGGCGGCTGCGCGGGCATCGCTCTGGTGCCCTGCGGCGCCGGCCTGCCGGGCAGCGGCATCATCTGTGCTTGCTGGTGCTGGCGTGGCCCGCGCGGACGCGAGGGGTAGTCGCCGCCGTAGGTCATCGTCTCCACCGTTCCCGATCACTGGTGTGCGGCCCCTAGTGAACCGCAAACCTCCACGATAAGGACGGTTAGCACCCCGAAAGGGTTGTGCGCGATCAGCGCGGAAGGCGTAGCCGCTGGTCGGGTGGGGTCTCCCAGGCTGTGAGCGGGCGCACCCCGGCGGCGTCCAGACCGAACTCGCGGACGAGGGCGTTCCACACGCCGGGCCGCAGAAGCATGGCGTGCGCCTCGGACATCAGCTCGAAACGGGCGATCCGGGCGGCGAGGTGCTGTGCGCGGTCGGCGAAGGCATAGGACTCGGCGGGGCTGGTGATGCGGTCGAGGGTGCCGTGCGCGATGACGACGGAGCGCTCCTTGACCGGTTCGACCGGTTCGCCCGCCGGGGTCCACGGGGCGAGGGCGCAGACGGCGGTGACGGCCGGATCGTCGGCGACCCGCAGCGCGACGCGGCCGCCCATCGAGTGCCCGACGAGGAAGACCGGCAGGCCGGGGCGTTCGGCGTGAATGCGCTCCAGCGCCCACCGGGCGTCGGCGACCGGGTGCATGGTGGGGGCGTTCCAGCCGCGGACGCGGTTGCGCAGCAGCCGGACCTCGACGCCGTGCGGAGCGACGGCCCCGTGGAGCGCGCGGGCGATGGGCACCATGCGCAGGTAGGCCAGCCCCCAGGGGCGCACCTGGGAGAGACCGGCTTCGGCGCCGCCATGCAGCACCAGCGTCACGGCGCGGACGGGGCCCTGCGCCGCCCACGTGGTCAGGCTCGGTCGCGGATCGGTCACATCCTGATCAACGCACCCGCGCGCGGTTTCTTCCCGATAGGGTCGCTCAGGTGATCGGGGACCTGGTGACGCGGGCGATACGAGACGCCGAAACGGGCAATGGCACGGAAATCCGGCAGGCCGCGGAGCTCGTGCTCGCCTGCGTGCGCGCGGACGGACTGGTCTATACCGCCGGTGCGGGCCACTCGCTCGCGGCGGTCGCCGAGACGTTCTACCGGGCGGGCGGGCTGGCCTGTGTGTACCCGCTGTACCACCCGGAGCTGCTGCCGCTGCACGGCGCGCGAGCCAGTACCGGTGCGGAGCGGCGCAGTGGCCTGGCGGCGGAGGTACTCGGCGACGCACTCACGCCCCGCGACGTGCTGGTCGTCTTCTCGACCTCGGGCGTGAACCCCTACCCCGTCGAACTGGCGATGGCCGCCTGCGCGGCCGGGACGCCGGTGCTCGCCGTGACCTCCCGTGCCTCGGCCACCGAGGCACCGCGCCGCGCGGCGAGCACGCTGCCCGAGCAGGCCGACGTCGTGCTCGACACGGGCGTGCGGCCGGGCGACGCGAGCTTCCCGCCGGACGCGCCGCGCACCGCCGCGCTGTCGACGGTGCTCAACGCCTTCCTGTGGAACTGCGTTCTGGCCCAGCTCGGCACGATGGCCGACTTCGACGTCCCGCTCTGGCGCAGCTCCAACGTCTCCGGCGGCGACGAGGCCAACGCGGCACTGTTCGAGCGCTATCTGCCGCGCGTTCCGGCGCTGCGCTGAGCCGCCTCAGGCCGCGGCGGGCTCCTCCGCGAACTGGGTGTGGTAGAGCTCCGCATACCGGCCGCCGGCGGCGAGCAGTTCCTCGTGCGTGCCGTGCTCCACGACGCGGCCCGCCTCGATCACCAGGATCTGGTCCGCCGCCCGCACCGTGGACAAGCGGTGCGCGATCACCAGCGCGGTGCGCCCGGCCAGCGCGTGGGTCAGCGCCTCCCCGACCGCCGCTTCGGACTCCGAGTCCAGGTGCGCCGTCGCCTCGTCCAGCACGATCACCCTCGACTGGGCCAGCAGCAGCCGCGCGATCGTCAGCCGCTGCCGCTCACCGCCGGACAGCCGGTATCCACGCTCCCCCACCAGCGTGTCCAGCCCGTCCGGCAGTGACCGCACCAGCTCCGCCAGCCGCGACCGCTCCAGCGCGTCCCAGATCTCGTCCTCGCCGGCGCCCGGCCGCGCGTACTCCAGGTTCGCCCGGATCGTGTCGTGGAACAGGTGCCCGTCCTGCGTCACCACACCCACCGCCGACCGGATCGACTCGAACGACAGATCGCGGACGTCCACATCGGACAGCCGCACCGCACCGGAATCGGCGTCGTAGAGCCTCGGCAGCAGCGAGGCGATCGTCGACTTCCCGGCACCCGAGGAACCGACCAATGCGACCATCTGGCCCGGCTCGGCACGGAAGCTGATCCCGTGCAGCACCTCGTCCCCACCCCGGCCATCCAAAGTGGACACATCTTCCAGTGACGCGAGCGAGAACTTCTCGGCCGCCGGGTAGCTGAAGCGCACGTCGGAGAACTCCACCGAAACCCCGCCGTCGGGCACGGCGCGCGCGTCCGGCTTCTCGGTGATCATGGGCTTGAGGTCGAGCACCTCGAAGACCCGCTCGAACGACACCAGCGCGGTCATCACGTCCACCCGCACGTTGGCCAGCGCGGTCAGCGGGGTGTAGAGCCTGGTCAGCAGCAACGCGAGCGCCACGACCGTGCCCGGCTCCAGCTGCCCGCGGATCGCGAGATACCCGCCGAGCCCGTACACCAGCGCCTGCGCGAGCGCCGAGACCAGGGTCAGGCTCGTCATGAACCAGCGGGTCAGCATCGCGGTGCGCACCCCGATGTCACGCACCCGGCCCGCGCGCGCACCGAACTCGTCGGCCTCCAGCTTCGGCCGCCCGAACAGCTTCACCAGCGTCGCGCCCGGCGCGGAGAACCGCTCGGTCATCTGTGTGGTCATCCCGGCGTTGAGCTGCGCGGACTCCCGCTGCAGGCTCGCCATCCTGCGCCCCATCCGCCGCGCGGGCAGCACGAACACCGGCAGCAGCACCAGCGCGAGCGCGGTCACCTGCCAGGACAGCGTCATCATCACCGCGAGCGAGAGCACCAGCTGGATCACGTTGGTGACCAGCCCGGACAGTGTCGCGGTGAAGGTGCGCTGCGCGCCGATGACGTCGTTGTTCAGCCTGCTCACCAGCGCGCCGGTGCGGGTGCGGGTGAAGAAGGCGACGGGCATCCGCTGCACGTGCTCGAACACCGCGCGCCGCAGATCGAGGATCAGGCCCTCCCCGATGCGAGCGGACAGCCACCGCTCGACGAGCCCGAACCCGGCGTCGGCGACGGCGAGCACGGCGACCACGATCGCCAGCAATATCACGATGCCCGCGCCGTGGCGCGCGACGATCGCGTCGACCACCTTGCCCGCGAGCAGCGGCGTGGTCACCGCGATCACCGCCGACACCACGGTCAGCACCAGGAAGACGGCCAGGCCGCGCCAGTACGGCCGGGCGAACCGGGCGACCCGCCGCACGGTGCCCGGCGTCAGGCCCTTCGGTGTGTCCTGCCCGCGCATCGCCGAACTCAGCAACGCCCACGTGTTGTCCACGAACCCTCCCACCCCAAAGCTCTACATTACTCAAAGTTCAAGTCACAGATGACCTGGACAACGCCGGGTCGTAAGAGAAGCTTCCCGAACCGCACCGGACATTTTCCGCCACCGGAGAACACCCCGGTAATCTTGCGTCCCATGGGTGTCGACGCGTCAACCTCCACCCGCGCCCGCACCCGGCGACCGGCCACCTCCCCGCGGGCGCTGGATCTGGCCATTTACCTGGCCTGCGCAGGTTACGCGGTCGCGGCCGCGCTCACCTCGGAGTTTTACGGATTCCGGATGTGGGGCGCCTTCGCGAGCGCGGGATACGGGTTCGCCGCGCTGCACAGTGCGTGGCTGCTCACCCAGCGTGCACGCACGGGCTGGTGGCGGTCGCGCTGGCTCGGGATGGCCGCGGTCGGCGTCTTCGCGATGCTGGTGCCGCTGGCCTTCCTGGTCGTGCGCCGGCTGACCGGCGTCGACTGGCTGATCACGCCGTACTCGTGGAGCGCGCAGCCCGAAGTGTGGGTGATCGAGCGGTCCGCGAGCCTGCTGGTGCACCACGGAACGCCCTATGTGGACATAACCGCGCTCGGCCGCCCGCCCGAGGTCAACGACTACACGCCCTACGGCCCGGTCATGGCGTTGTTCGGCCTGCCGCGGGCATTGTTCGGCGGCACGCCGGTGGCCGACGCGCTGACCGACGCGCGGCTGGTTTTCGCGCTGACCGCGACCGTCTGCGTGTGGATCACGTGGAAGCTCATGGGCTCGCCACGGATTCCGGTACTCACCGCCCAACTCGCGGTGGCCTGCCCGCTGACCGCGTTGACCTGGTCCGTCGCCGGGCCCGATCTCGCGATCGTCGGCTTGCTGCTGGTCGCCGGCGCGCTGGCGGCGCGCGATCGGCCGGTGTCCTCGGCGATCGTGCTCGCCCTCGTCGTGAGCGCGAAACTGATCGTCGCACCGGCCGCCGTGGTGCTGGCCGCGCTGGTGGCAGCGCGGCTCGGCCGGCGGGCGCTCGCCCGCTTCCTGGCCACACTCGTGACGGCCGGTGCGATCGTCAACATCCCCGTACTGCTGGTGGACCCCAGCGCGTTCGTCGAGCACGTGATCCGCTTCCCGGCGGGGCTCGGGGTGGTCACCTCGCCGGCGGCCAGCCCACTGCCGGGCTACCTCATAGCGAGTACGGGACCGGCCGGGAAGGCCGTCGCGTTCGCGCTCCTCGGCGCCGCCGCGACCGCGATCCTGGCCTGGTTGCTGCGCAGGCCCCCCACCACAGGTTCGGACGCGATGCTGCGGGTCGCCGTCGGGCTCGGAGCGTTCACCATACTCACGCCCGCCACGCGCTACGGATATCTGGTGTACCCACTCGTGCTGCTCGGTGCGATGTTGTGTTTTCGCCGTGCGGAGACAAAAACTCCTATTGGTACTACTTCTTCTTCACGCGAGTAGCGCCACCGCGCCCCCGCAACTGAACACCCGATTCGGAAAGTACGCGGTGCACAAAACCGTACGAGCGTCCGGTCGACTCCGCGAGAGCACGAATACTCGCACCCTTCTCGTATTTCTTCTTCAGGTCAGCGGCCAGCTTGTCGCGCGTGTTTCCGGTGATTCGCGCGCCCTTCTTCAGGTCAGCCACGTCGTTCCGCCTTCCTCCAGACAGGTGTTGGGGGCCTGGCGCGGCCCTGCACTCGCAATGATCGAACACGGGACGCCGGAATGCCAGACGGCGAGCGAAAAACCTGTCTCAGAGACCCAATATTGGGCCATTACGGTGTGGTTGCCTACAACAACTAAGCAACGTGAGGGCGGTTCGGATCAGGCCAACTGGACGAGTTCAAGATAATCGGACGACCAGTGATCCTCCGTGCCGTCCGGAAGCAGGATCACGCGTTCCGGCTCGAGTGCTTCGACCGCGCCCGGGTCGTGAGTAACGAGCACGACCGCTCCCTCGTAACTGCGCAACGCGTCCAGAACCTGCGCGCGGCTGGCCGGATCCAGGTTGTTGGTCGGTTCGTCCAGCAACAGGACATTCGCCGCACTGGAGACCAGACCGGCCAGCGCCAGCCGGGTTTTCTCGCCACCGGACAGAGTTCCGGTCGGCTGTTCGAGCTGCTCGCCGCTGAACAGGAACGAGCCGAGCAGGTTCCGCAGTTCCTGTGCGCCGGTGTCGGGCGCCAGGTGGCGGATGTTTTCCCACACCGAGGCATCGTGATCGAGCGTCTCGTGCTCCTGTGCGTAGTAGCCAAGGCGCATTCCGTGGCCCTCGCGGACCTCGCCGGTGTCCGGCCGCTCCATTCCGCCGAGCAACCGCAGCAGTGTCGTCTTTCCCGCGCCGTTGAGGCCCAGCACCACGACCTTTGAACCGCGATCAATGGCGAGATCGACCCCGGTGAAGATCTCCAGCGAACCGTACGATTTGGACAGTCCCTCGGCGGTGAGCGGCGTGCGGCCGCACGGCGCGGGAGCCGGGAACTTGATGTGCGCGACCTTGTCGGCCTGGCGCTCGCCGTCGAGACCGGCGAGCATCTGCTCGGCACGGCGGGCCATGTTCTTCGCGGCGACGGCCTTGGTGGCCTTCGCGCCCAGTTTCGCGGCCTGCTGCTGCAGCGCGGCGGCCTTCTTCTCCGCGTTCGCGCGCTCACGGCGGCGGCGCTTCTCGTCGGTCGCGCGCGCTTCGAGATAGCGCTTCCAGTTCATGTTGTAGAGGTCGAGTTCGCCGCGCGTGGCGTCGAGGAACCACACCTTGTTGACGACCTCGTCGAGCAGTTCGACGTCGTGGCTGATCACCACGAGCCCGCCCTCGTGATTCTTGAGGAACCCGCGCAGCCAATTGATGGAGTCGGCGTCGAGGTGGTTGGTCGGTTCGTCCAGCAACAGAATCGTGTCGGAACGACCGGAAGCACCCACATCGGACGCGGCGAACAGAATCCGGGCGAGTTCGACGCGCCGCCGCTGCCCGCCGGACAGAGTGCTCAGCGGTTGTGCCAGAACACGCTCGGCGAGGCCGAGATTCGCGCAGATTCGCGCGGCTTCGCTCTCCGCCGCGTACCCGCCGAGCGCGGAAAAGCGTTCCTCGAGCCGCCCATAACGGCGGATCGCTTTGTCCCGCGCGTTCTCGTCGACGAGTTCGGACATCGCGCTTTGCGCTTTTTCCATGTCGCGCAGCATCGCGTCGAGCCCGCGCGCGGACAGCACGCGATCCTTCGCGGTGACCGAAAGATCACCTTCGCGCGGATCCTGCGGCAGATAACCGAGTTCGCTGCCGTGCCGGACGTCGCCGGCGTAGGGCTGGCCCTCCCCGGCGAGCACCTTCAGCGTGGTGGTCTTGCCCGCGCCGTTGCGGCCGACGAGACCGATGCGGTCTCCCGGCTGAATGCGCAGGGTGGTGTCGGCGAGCAGAATGCGCGAGCCGGCGCGCAGCTCGAGGCCGGTGGCCGTGATCAAGGAAACTCCCGGACGCAGGGGGTGCAGGTGGACAACTCGACGAGACCGGCCGCGAGGCGACCGGCACGGAATTACTCCAGCAATACGTCCACGACACCAGTGTACAAACCGTCGTCCAGGGGTTTTCCGCCGCGGTGACCGGGTTCACCCATCCCGGAGCACGATCTCCACCGCACGCGCCCGCTCGGCGGCCTCGTCCAGCACCGCCCGCCGCGGCTCCGGCACATCGAGAACCCTCGGCAGGGCAAGGGAAAAGATGGGATCGAGACGGTGGTCCTGGCGCAGTTCGTCCAGTGCCCGCCGGTCCCCGCCGAGCACGACGGCGTCCAGCTCCGCCAGATGCGGCCCGAGCACGTCCAGCGCGTCGTCGGCCACATCGATCAGCGCCTGCCGCGCCTGCCCTTCGCGGCGCCGGGCGAACCGCTGCTGCGACCAGCCACCGGCGGCCGAGCGGCCGTGCACGTGGTGGCGGTCGGTGCGGGACACCACGACCTTGCCGTTCTCGGCGATCCCGATGCTGTGCGCCCCGAGCCGGACCAGCAGCAGGCCGATCCGCCGCGGCTGCTTGGCGTGGATCGAGAGCCGCACGGTCGGCGGCCCGGCACCCTGCAACGGCGGGAACGGCACGGCGACGGTCGCCGTGGTGCCGTTCTTTCCCGTCACCACGACGGTTTCGCCGTCCTCGCGCGTGTCGCTGATCCCGTCGTTGCGCGCGGCGAAGCGGTCGAACCAGCCCGCGAGCCGCTCCGGCGACACCTCCACCACGCGCCCGCCACCCGGCGCCTCCCGGACCGGGCTCACAGGACGAACGAATCCGACCAGGGCTGCGAGGACCGGCCCGACAGGGCGTCCAGCAGCGCGACCGCCTGCGCGTCGGTCAGCGACGACACGAAGTCGATCACCGCCCGGCCGCGCGCCAGCCCTCGGATCGCGTCGGCCCCGCCCACCTGCTCGCCGGTCGCCCCGACGAGCAGCTCCGGCGCGGTCGCGGCCAGTTCGGTGAACTCGGCGTGCGCCAGCTCGACCAGATCGTGCAGGCGGCGCGGGAGCCGCGACGTCTCGTCCCGGTCGCCGAGCCACGCGTCCAGCGCGTCGACCAGCGTCGTGAGCAGGCTCGCCTGGCCACGCTGGTGCAGCGCCAGTTCCGGGCGCAGCAACACGAAATGCCGGTGCACGAACTTGAGCACGGCCACCTCGTGCCACTGCGCGGGCCGCAGCGTGACGTGGCCGGAGCGGGTGGTCGGCGATTCGAGCACGACCATGCCCTCGACCAGCCGCGACGTCCAGCGTGCGGAGAACACCGCGGTGGCCTGCTCGGCCTCGATCGACCCGTCGAAGGACTGCGCGAGCAGGCCGTCCACCAGGTCCGCGCGCACCCTGGCCACGGCGGCGGCGAAGGCGTCGTCGTCGACGATCCACGCGTCGCGCGCGTGCATGCGGCGACGGAGCAGTTCCAGCGAGTGACCGGGTTTCCGCTCGTCGGCGGCCAGCTTCGCACTGTCCATTTCGGCCAGTTCGAGTGCGCGGGAGAGCCACTGCCCGAGTTCGGCGGCGACCGGCGCGTGCTGCAGCACACCGATCCGGTGGAAGTCCTGCAGATCGTGGATCGCGTAGGCGATGTCGTCGGCGGTGTCCATGACCGAGGCCTCGATCGTCTGCTGCCACGGCTCGATGCGGCCCACGAACGGTGCGCGCGCCTGCGCGACGTCGTCGAGTTCGGTCAGGTAGGCCGAGAACTTCGCCGACCCGGTGCCCGGCGCGTCCTTCGGTTCGGCCGCCCCGCGCGGCGGATTGGGCATCGTCGACGGGTGCGGATCGGGCCGGTGCAGCCGGGCCCACGGGTACTTGAGCACCGCCGCGCGCACGGCGGCGGTCAGGTCGAGGCCGATCGCCGACGGGCCGCGCACGTCGGTGGTGGTGATGATGCGAAAGCTTTGCGCGTTTCCCTCGAACCCGTCGGCGAGGCCGAACCGGTGCCGCGCGATGCGGTCGAGCACCTGCTCGCCGAGGTGCCCGAACGGCGGATGCCCGAGATCGTGCGCGAGTGCGGCGGCTTCGGCGACGTCCGGGTCCAGTCCGCCGAACTTGGCGATCAGTTCCGCGGAGACGGGTGAGTCCACCAGCCGGTCGGCGACCGCCCGCGCCACCTGCGCGACCTTGAGGCTGTGCGTGAGCCGGTTGTGCAGCAGCCCGGACCCCGCGGCGCTGACCACCTGCGTGACCCCGCCGAGCCGCGCGAAGAACGGCGACACGACGATGCGATCCCGGTCGACGCGGTAGGGCGTGTCCGCGAGGTCGGACCAGGTGTCGCCGGTTTCCGCGGCGCCGTCCCTGCGGACCGCGCGTTCGTCGCGTTGCATCGGTCCAGGCTAGCGACGCGAAGCGGCGCGGTTGAGGGTGGCGGCAGGGAAGCCGGCCGGCCCACCGTGGCCGCCGCCCTGTGCTGAGATGGGGACATGGCTGACGTGGTCGTGGCGGGCGCCGGCCCGGCCGGGTGGGCGCTGGCCTCGGCCTGCGCGCGTGAGGGACTGGAAACCACCGTCGTCGCGCCCGATCCGGCGCAGCCGTGGCACGCGACCTACGGCCTGTGGCGCGACGAGGTGCCGGACCTGCCGGACGAGGCGATCGCCACCGCCCCGCGGCGGACCCTCGCCGTGGGCACCACCGAGCACTGGCTGGAGCGCGACTATCTGGTCGCGGACAACGACGGCCTGCGACGGCACCTGACCGATGCCCGGGTCGCGACGGTGACCGGCCGGGTCGCCGGGTTCAGTTCGGCGAGGGTGCACCTGGCCGGTGGCGCGAGCATCGAGGCTCCGGTGTTCGTGAACGCCACCGGTGTGCGGCGCGCGGGTCATGGAATGTCGCAGACCGCGTACGGGCTGGTGATCGGCGCCGGGGACGCGCAACGGATCGTGCCGCCGGACACCGCGGTGTTCATGGACTGGGCCCGCGTCGAACGGGACCCCAGTTTCCTTTACGCACTGCCGCTGCGCGGTGACCGCGTGCTGATCGAAGAGACCTGCCTCGCGCGCCAACCCGGTCTGCCGCTGGATATTCTCGCCGGCCGATTGCGGCACCGGCTGACCAAAGCGGGCATTTCCCCGGCGGGCTCGGAGGAATTCGTCCGGCTGCCGCTGGATGTGCCGCGCCCCCGCGGACTCGCGTTCGGACTTGCCGCCGCGATGGTGCATCCTGCAACCGGCTATCTGCTCGCCGACGCGCTCCGGCTCGCCCCCGCCGTGGCGGCGACCTTGCGGGAGGGCCTGAAAACCAGCGGTGAACACGCCATGCGCGCGGCTCGACACGAGGTGTGGCCGCCGGCCGCGCGTACGGTGCATGCCTTGCGCCGCTTCGGTTTGCGCGCGATCGGCGAAATGCAGGGCCGCGACCTGCCCGAGTTCTTCGAACTGTTCTTCGGCCTGCCAACCGAATTACAGCGCGCGTTCACGTCGGGACGCAATGACGTCGCGGGAACCGTGGCGGCGATGGCCGCTTTGTTCCGCGCCGCGCCGTGGCGGCTGCGCGCACGCCTGGCGCTATGACACCGGCCACACGACCTACGCCGATCCAGCGAACTCAGGCTGACTGTGAATGAACATCAGTCAACATCTATGGATAATCGCTGCCCAACCGGCGAGTATCTCTCTCGTGCGCGCGTCCCCGACCTCGGTCCGATTCGCCTTCCAGCCGTTGTACAGCTTGCACACCGGCGGCATTGTCGCGCTCGAAGCCCTCGCCAGACCTGGCAAGGGTTCCGTGCACGAGCTGCTGGACCTCGCCCGTCGCGAACGCAGACTGGCCGAGGTCGACATCGAGCTCGCCGCGCAGGCCGCGCTCGCCGAAGCCGACCACGAAACGCTGCTCCCGCTGCACCTCAACGTGACCGCGCCCACCGCGGCCGCCCCGGAATCGGCGTTCGATCCACTGCTCGACGCGCTGGCCAAGGTCGGCAGGCGGCCGCGCGAGGTGGTGCTGGAGGTCGGGCCGCCGTTCGCGCAGGTGTGGCCCGAACAGCTGCTGGCCGGCCTGCACCGGCTCAGCGAACTCGGTTTCCGGCTCGCGCTCGACGGGCTCGGGCGCGCCGATCTGCCGTTCTCGCTCATCGCCGCGGCCCCGGCCGACGTGCTGAAGCTGGATCGCGGTGTGCTCTACGGGCTGCCGCGCGATCCCGGTTCGGTCGCGATCGTGGAGTCGCTGCTGCACTACGCCTCGCGTACGAACAGCAGGCTCGTCGCGACCGGGATCGAGACCGAGGCGCAGCTGACCGCCGTGCGCAAGCTCGGCATCCGGATCGCGCAGGGCAACCTGTTCGCTCCGGCCGGTGACACCGTGAATCTGTCGCATTTGCTCACTCCCGCGACGCCCGATCCCGACGAGCGCGTGATGCCGGGTCCGCTGACCGCGCCGAAGGTGGGCGATTTCCTGCGCCCCGCCGCGACGCTGCCCGAAACGGCGACCTGCGACGACGTCCGCAACGCGCTCGCGGCCGGCGAAGGCCCGTCCGGCATCGTCGGTGTCGACGAGCACAACCGTCCACAGTGGTCGATCGACCGGACGCGTTTCCTCGTCTCTGTGACCGGCCCCTACGGACACGCCCTGCACGCGAAACGCCCGGCCGCCCGGCTGGCGGACTCGCCGCACGTGATCGGCGTCGACGCGGGCGCGCTCGAACTGCTCGAACTGGTCACCGACGCGGACTGGAGCCGTACCGGGGACGACGTCGTGGTGGTCGACGAGGCGGGCCGGTGTCTCGGCGTGGTGCTGGTGACCGAGGTCGTGCGCGGTGTGGCCGAGGCCAAGGTCGAGGAGGCCGCGGCGCTCAACCCGCTGACCCGGCTGCCCGGCAGCGAAACCGTCGCCCGCGACGTGGACCGCCGGATCGCGGCGCGCGAGCCGTTCGTCGTGGCCTGGCTGGACGTCGACTCGTTCAAGGCGGTCAACGACAACGCCGGTTTCGCCGCGGGCGACGACCTGATCCGTGCACTCGGCCGGACGCTGACCGACCTGTCCTCGCGGCTGCCGAAGATGACGGTCGGCCACGTCGGGGGCGACGATTTCCTGATCGCGTGCGATGTGGACGAGATCTCGACGATCGCGGCGGCACTGCTGGACACGCCGTGGTCGGCGGAAGGGATGCCGGTGACGGTGTCGCTGGCGACGCTCGTGTGCGCGACGTCCTCGATCGCTTCCTATCGCGAGGCCTCACGGCGGCTGGCGCCGCTGAAGAAGCGCGCGAAGGCCGTGCCCGGATCGAGCTGGGTGCTGGCCCGCCCGGATTCCGAACGGGTCGAGGTGCTGCGCGGCCGCGGCAGGCACGCGATGGCGGAGCCGAGGCCGCGGTTGGGCCAGACCGCTTGAGGCGTTCCGGCCGCCCGCCGAAGTTTCGCGTCACCTTCGTCGCCGCCTGGTCGATGCACGGCGGCGGCCATGACGAAAGTCGCGACGGACAAAAGTGCGGGACCCCGCCGAAGCGAAGTCCCGCACGGTACCCACTTGAGAAATCAGACGGTGAAACCCAGGGCCCGCAACTGTTCGCGGCCGTCCTCGGTGATCTTTTCCGGACCCCACGGCGGCATCCACACCCAGTTGATGCGGAAGTCCTTGACCACACCGGCGCTGCCGACGAGCACCGACGCGGTCTGGTCCTCGATGACGTCGGTCAGCGGGCACGCCGCCGACGTCAGCGTCATGTCCAGCGTCGCGGTGTTGTCGTCCTCGACGCGGATGTCGTACACCAAACCGAGATCCACCACGTTGATGCCGAGTTCGGGGTCAACCACGTCGCGCATGGCCTCCTCGATGTCCTCGATCTTGGCGACCTCGGCCCCGGCAGGCTGAGCCTGTTCGGGCAGATCGGCCGCGGTGCGGCCCTCGCGAGTCTGGGGCTGCTCGGTCATGCCTTCACTCCCTCGGTCTTGACCAGCGCGTCCTTGAACGCCATCCAGCCGAGCAGCGCGCACTTCACGCGCGCCGGGTACTTGGCCACCCCGGCGAAGGCGATGCCGTCCTCCAGCACGTCCTCGTCCGGCTCGACCTGGCCGCGGCCCTGCATCAGCTCGACGAACGCGTCCATCGTCTTGAGCGCCTCACCCACAGTGTGCCCCACGACCAGGTCGGTGAGCACGGAAACCGACGCCTGGCTGATCGAACAGCCCTGCCCCTCGTAGGAGACGTCGGCGACCTTCTCGCCGTCGAGCTTGAGCCGCAGCGTGACCTCGTCGCCACAGGTCGGGTTGACCTGGAACGACTCGGCGTCGAACGGTTCCCGCAGGCCGCGGCCGTGCGGGTTCTTGTAGTGGTCCAGGATGATGTCCTGGTACATCGACTCGAGATTCATGGCCGGCCCCTCTCCCGACCGCCGCCCCCGGTGGAGGCGCTGCGCGCCGCTGTGTCCACTCCGAAGAACTTCTGCGCCTCACGCACCCCGTCCACGAGCGCGTCCACTTCGGACAGATCGTTGTACAGGTAGAACGTGGCCCGCACGGTGGCGGGCACCTGGCACACGCGGTGCAGCGGCCACGCGCAGTGGTGCCCGACGCGCACCGCGATGCCGAGGCTGTCCAGCACCTGCCCGGCGTCGTGCGGGTGCACCCCGTCCACGACGAACGCGATCGTCGCGCCGCGGTCCTTGGCCTCCGGCGGGCCGATCAGCCGCACCCCGTCGATCTTCGCGAGCCCGGCGACGGCGGCCTCGGTGAGCGTGTGCTCGTGCGCCTCGATGCGGTCCATCCCGATCGCGCTCAGGTAGTCCACCGCCGCGCCGAGTCCCACCACCTGCGAGGTCATCGGCACGCCGGCCTCGAACTTCTGCGGCGGCGGGGCGAACGTGGTGCGCTCCATGGTGACCAGCTCGATCATCGAACCGCCGGTCAGAAACGGCGGCATCGCTTCGAGCAGCTCACGGCGTCCATAAAGGACACCGACGCCGGACGGGGCCAGCATCTTGTGCCCGGAGAACACCGCGAAGTCCACGCCCAGCGCGTGGAAGTCGACCTTGAAATGCGGCACCGACTGGCACGCGTCCAGCAACGTCAGCGCGCCGACCTCCTTGGCGCGCTTGACGATCGGCGCGACCGGGTTGACCGTGCCCAGCACGTTCGACTGGTGCGTGAACGCGACGACCTTAGTGCGCTCGTTGACCAGTTCGTCCAGATTGGACAGATCGAGCCGGAAGCCGTCGTCGAGGTCGAACCACCGCAGCGTGGCCCCCGTGCGCTGGCACAACTGCTGCCACGGCACGAGGTTGGCGTGGTGCTCCATCGCGGTGATCACGATCTCGTCGCCGGGACCGATCTTGAACCGCTCGGCCTCGGGGCCGGCCGTGGCCGCGTTGCTCATCGCGTAGGCGACCAGGTTGATGCCCTCGGTGGCGTTCTTGGTGAACACCAGCTCGTCGGGGTTCGCGCCGACGAGCTCGGCGGTGCGGGCCCGGCCGTACTCGTAGGCGTCGGTGGCCTCCTCGGCGAGCTGGTGCGCACCGCGGTGCACCGCCGCGTTGGAGGTCTCCAGGAACTTCCGTTCGGCGTCGAGCACCTGGCGCGGGCGCTGCGACGTCGCGCCGGAGTCCAGGTAGATCAACGGTTTTCCGTCACGGACCGTGCGCGAAAGAATGGGGAAGTCGGCGCGTATCGCAGCGACATCCAGCGATGTAGCCGTCATGTTGGCGTCTGAACGCGTGGTGGTCATCCGCGCCAACTCCTCTCCGGTGTCAGTCAGTTCGGAACGGAGCTCAGACCGAGGCCGGCTCGGGCTTGCCCACGTACTTGACGTAGCCGTTGGCCTCAAGCTCGTCCGCCAGCTCCTTGCCGCCCGACTCGACGATGCGGCCGTCGGCGAAGACGTGCACGAAGTCCGGCGTGATGTGCCGCAGGATCCGCGTGTAGTGCGTGATCAGCATGACGCCGACCTCGTTGCCCGCCTTGTAGGCGTTGACACCCTCGGAAACCACGCGCAGCGCGTCGACGTCCAGGCCGGAGTCGGTCTCGTCCAGGATCGCGATCTTCGGCTTGAGCAGCGACAGCTGCAGGATCTCGTGGCGCTTCTTCTCGCCACCGGAGAAGCCCTCGTTCACGCTGCGCTCGGCGAACTCCTGGGAGATCTCCAGCTTGGCCATCTCCTCCTTGACTTCCTTGACCCAGTGACGCACCTTCGGCGCCTCGCCGCGGACGGCGGTGGCGGCGGTGCGCAGGAAGTTCGACATCGACACGCCCGGCACCTCGACCGGGTACTGCATCGCGAGGAACAGGCCGGCCCGCGCGCGCTCGTCGACGGTCATGTCCAGGACGCTCTCGCCGTCCAGCAGCACCTCGCCCGAGGTCACCTCGTACTTGGGGTGCCCGGCGATCGCGTAGGACAGCGTCGACTTGCCCGAACCGTTGGGGCCCATGATCGCGTGGGTCTCGCCGGAGCGGATCGTCAGGTTGACGCCCTTGAGGATCTCCTTGCTGCCCTCGTCGGTGGTGACGCCGGCGCGCAGATCCTTGATTTCCAGTGTGGCCATGAGGTTTCTTTCGTCTTTCGTGGTGGAGTGGGTCAGGCGCCGACGGCTTCGAGCTCGGTTTCGATCGCCGCCTGAAGGCGCTCGCGCACCTCCGGGATGTCGATCTTCATCAGGATCTCGTGGAAGAACCCGCGAACGACCAGCCGCCGCGCGGACTCCTCCTCGATCCCGCGCGACTGCAGGTAGAACAACTGCTCGTCGTCAAACCTTCCCGTCGCGCTGGCGTGGCCGGCACCGAGGATCTCGCCCGTCTCGATTTCCAGGTTCGGCACCGAGTCCGCACGGGCCCCCTCGGTGAGCACCAGGTTGCGGTTGAGCTCGTAGGTGTCGGTGGCCTCGGCGGCCGCGCGGATCAGGACATCGCCGATCCAGACCGCATGCGCGCCGTCGCCCTGCAGAGCGCCCTTGTACATCACGTTCGACTTGCAGTGGGGCACGGCGTGGTCGACGAAGAGCCGGTGCTCCTGGTGCTGCCCCGCGTCGGCGAAGTACAGCCCGAGCATCTCGACGTCGCCGCCCTTGTCGGCGAAGGTCGCGGTGGGCGACACGCGCACCAGGTCGCCGCCGAGGGTGACCACGATGTGCTTGAGCGTCGCGTCCTTGCCGAGCTTGAGGTGCTGTTCGGAAACGTGCACCGCGTCGTCGGCCCAGTCCTGCACGCTGACCACGGTCAGCTTCGCGCCCTCGCCGATGACGAACTCGACGTTGTCGGCGTAGGTGCCGGAGCCGACGTGGTCGAGCACGACCGCGGCCTCGGCGAACGCCTCCGCGCGCACCTGCACGTGCCCGTACGCGACGTTGCCCTCGCCGGGACCGGTCAGCCGGATCACCGACGGCTTCGACGCGCGGGTTTCCTTCGGCACGGTCACCACCGTGGCCGAGGTGAACGACGAGTACGCCTGCGCGGCGATCCGGTCACTCGGCTTGCCCGCCTGGCCCAGCCGCGCGTCCTCGCGGCCGACGGTCTCGACCCGCACCTCGGGCGCGACGTCGGCGTCGACCTTGACCTCGCCGGTGGCCACGGCGGAACCGTCGTGCAGCCCGCGCAGCCGCTTCATCGGGGTGAAGCGCCAGTTCTCCTCGCGCCCGCCGGGCACCTCGAAGGCCTCGACGTCGTACCCGGTGAAACGTTCGGCGCGGGAGACCGCCGGGCTGGAGCCGTTGCCTCCAGCGCCGGCGGGCGCGCGAACCTCCGCGGCCTCCGCGACATTGTTGTCAGCCACGGCCATCAGCCGACGGCTCCTTCCATCTGCAGTTCGATCAGGCGGTTCAGCTCGAGCGCGTACTCCATGGGCAGCTCGCGCGCGATCGGCTCGACGAAGCCGCGCACCACCATCGCCATCGCCTCGTCCTCGGTCAGGCCGCGCGACATCAGGTAGAACAGCTGGTCCTCGCTCACCTTCGAGACCGTGGCCTCGTGCCCCATCGACACGTCGTCGTTGCGGATGTCGACGTAGGGGTAGGTGTCGGAGCGGGAGATGTTGTCCACCAGCAGCGCGTCGCACTTCACCGTCGAGCGCGAGTGGTGCGCCCGCTTGGCGACCTTGACCAGACCGCGGTAGGAGGTGCGGCCACCGCCGCGCGCCACCGACTTCGACACGATCGTCGAGGAGGTGTGCGGTGCCAGGTGCTCCATCTTCGCGCCGGCGTCCTGGTGCTGGCCCTCGCCCGCGAACGCGACCGAGAGGACCTCGCCCTTGGCGTGCTCGCCCATCAGGAAGACCGACGGGTACTTCATGGTCACCTTGGAGCCGATGTTGCCGTCGACCCACTCCATGGTCGCGCCCTCTTCGCACTTGGCGCGCTTGGTGACCAGGTTGTAGACGTTGTTCGACCAGTTCTGGATCGTCGTGTAGCGGCAGCGGCCGCCCTTCTTCACGATGATCTCCACGACGGCCGAGTGCAGCGAGTCCGACTTGTAGATCGGCGCGGTGCAGCCCTCGACGTAGTGCACGTAGGCGTTCTCGTCGACGATGATCAGGGTCCGCTCGAACTGGCCCATGTTCTCGGTGTTGATCCGGAAGTAGGCCTGCAGCGGGATGTCCACGTGCACGCCCGGCGGCACGTAGATGAAGGAACCACCCGACCACACGGCGGTGTTCAGCGCGGAGAACTTGTTGTCACCGGCCGGAATCACCGAACCGAAGTGCTCCTTGAAGATCTCCGGGTGCTCCCTGAGCGCGGTGTCGGTGTCCAGGAACAGCACACCCTGCGCCTCGAGGTCCTCGCGGATCTTGTGGTAGACGACCTCGGACTCGTACTGGGCGGCGACACCGGCGATCAGGCGCTGCTTCTCCGCCTCCGGGATGCCCAGCTTGTCGTAGGTGTTCCTGATGTCCTCGGGCAGCTCGTCCCAGCTAGCGGCCTGCTGCTCGGTGGAACGCACGAAGTACTTGATGTTGTCGAAGTCGATCCCCGACAGGTCGGCGCCCCAGTTCGGCATCGGCTTGCGCTCGAAGAGCTTCAGCGCCTTCAGTCGCGTGTCGCGCATCCACTCCGGTTCGGACTTCTTCCCGGAGATGTCGGCGACGACCTCCTCGTTCAGCCCGCGCCGGGCACTGGCACCCGCGGCGTCGGAGTCCGCCCACCCGAACGCGTAGTTGCCCAGGGAGTCGATGGTCTCTTCCTGGGTCAGCGGCGCAGTGGTGGGATTGCGCTGCTCGGCAGCGGCAGTCATTCGCCTGTCCCTCCATCCTTCGGAGTTCGTGCTCTTCCCCGCGGATCGTCCGCGGGGACGTGGGTGGTGCACGCGGCGTCACCGCGTGCGATGGTCGCCAGCCGCTGCACGTGAGTGCCGAGCAGCTCGGCGAAGGCCTCCGTCTCGGCCTCGCACAGCTGCGGGAACTCAGCTGCGACGTGCGCGACGGGGCAGTGGTGCTGGCACAGCTGCTCGCCGCTGCCGACATGGCGCGTCGACGCAGCGTAACCCTCCCTGGTCAGCGCCGCGGCCAGGGCCTCGGCACGGCCGGACGGCTCCTGCCGCGCGGTGACCGCGGCCCGGTGCGGCTCGACCAGCGAGGCGACCCGGCGTTCCGCGAACGCGCGCACCGCGTCCTCGCCCGCGTGCTCGGAAAGGAACCGGATGGCCGAGGAGGCCAGGTCGTCGTAGGCGTGCCCGAACCTCGCCCGTCCCGCCTCGGTCAGCAGGAAGAGCTTGGCCGGACGGCCCCGGCCGCGCGGGCCGCGCCGCGGCGCGTCCCGGGTGGCGGCCTCCCCGTCGGCGACCAGTGCGTCGAGATGACGCCGCACCGCCGTGGGGCTGATACCCAGCCGGTCCGCGACCACGACCGCGGTCATCGGCCCGTCCTCCAGGAGCAGCCGGGCCACTTCGTGCCGGGTCCGGCCCTCGGTGCTCAGCTGCGCGGGCACGGTGATCCCCGGCGTCTGGGGTGCACCGTCGTTTTTCACAACATAAGTGTGTCGTATTTCCGCCGCGAGGGCAAAGAGGGATCAATTCGCAGTGACCGGAGTCACCGTGCGGGCTTATCGATAGGCTGCGTGACGTGGTAGCCGAGCCGGAAACCGAGGAGCGGCCTGTCGTGTCGCCCGTGCGGCCACCGGACACCGACCCGCTGACCAAGGACGAACTGCGCGCACTCGACGTCACGCGGCGGTTCGGCACGATCGGCGCGCTCCTGCTCGCCCTGGGTTCACTCGGCGCCGGTGCCGCTCCCGTGCTGAACCCGGTACTCGACATTGTCGGCCTGCGCCTGTTCGCCCGCATCCCCACCGTGTCGCTGGCCATCGCCTTCACCGGCATGCTCATGCTGATCGTGGGCTGGCTGCTGCTCGGCCGCTTCGCCCGGCCCGGCCGCAGCCGGATGGTCACCCGCCCGCAGGTGACCCGCACGCTGATCATGTGGCTGACGCCGCTGATGTTCGTGCCGCCGATGTTCTCCCGCGACGTCTACAGCTACCTCGCGCAGAGCGAGATCGTGCACCGCGGGATGGACCCGTACGCGCTGGGCCCGGCGCAGGCGCTGGGCATCGGCGACCCGCTGACCAGCGGGGTGCCCAACATCTGGCGGGACACACCCGCGCCCTACGGGCCGCTGTTCCTGCGGCTGGGCAGCTGGATCGCGGGACTGGTCGGGCAGAACGTGGTGGCGGGCGTGCTGTTGCAGCGCGCGCTCGCGCTCGTCGGCGTGGTGCTGATCATCTGGGCGCTGCCGCGGCTGGCGCGGCGGTTCGGCGTCGAGCCCGCGACCGCGCTGTGGCTGGGCGCGATGAACCCGCTCGTGCTGTTCCACCTCGTCGCGGGCGCGCACAACGACGCGCTCGGCATCGGGCTGATGATGGCCGGGCTCGAACTGGGCGTGCGGCGGCTGCCGGTGCGCGTCGCCGGGGACACTCCCCCGCCGCTGGCGCGCGGCGAACTGCCGTTCATCGTGCTCGGCGCCGTGGTGATCACGCTCGGCGCGATGGTGAAGTTCAACGCGCTGTGGGCGCTGGGCTTCTTCGGGGTGATGATCGCCAGACGCTGGCACGGCCGCATCGTCGACCTGGTGCGCGCGGCGTTGCTGATGACGGCGGTGGGCGCGGCGACCATGGTCACGGTCTGTTTCGCGACCGGACTGGGCTTCGGCTGGATCAACGCGTTCTTCGGCACCGCGGGCGTGGTGTGGAGCTGGACCTCGCCGGTCACCGAGCTCGCCCAGGTCGGCGGGCTGATGGGGGTCGCGCTGGGGCTCGGCAACCACACCGGGGCGCTCGTGTCGATCCTCGGCACGGTCGGGTACGTCATCAGCGGGCTCATCACGATCAAGTTCCTCTGGGACTGCTTCCGCTGGCGCTACCGGCCGATGATCGGGCTCGGGGTGTCGCTGGGCGTCACGGCGCTGCTCATGATCTCGCTGCAGCCGTGGTACCTGCTGTGGGCGGTGATCCCGCTCGCCGCCTCGGCAGGCACGTCACGCTTCCGGAACGCGGCCACCGTCGTCAGCGTCGTGATCGCGCTGCTGTACCCGCCCACCGGAAGCACCTTCGGCGGCCGGGCGTACGTGATCCCGCAGGCCTACGTGGCGGCGCTGATCGTGCTGGTGATCGCGTTGCTGATAGTGAGGCGCAGCGCACCTATGCTGCTCCGCCGCGAGAAGGCCTGACCCGGGGTCGTACGCTTGCATGTCGTGAGCACACCTGCCGTCGAGATCACCGGGCTGGTGAAGCGCTACGGCCCCAAAACCGCCGTCGACGGCCTGGACCTGAAGATGGACCGCGGCCGTCTGCTCGCGCTGCTCGGGCCGAACGGCGCTGGAAAGACCACCACGGTCGAAATCTGTGAAGGATTCTTGCGTCCGGACAGCGGATCCGTGCGCGTGCTGGGCCTCGACCCGGTGCGCGACGGTGCCGCGCTGCGGCCGAGGATCGGCGTGATGCCCCAGGGCGGCGGAGCGTATCCCGGCGTGCACGCCGGGGAGATGCTGAGCCTGGTCGCCTCGTGTGCCGCCGAACCGCTGGATCCCGCGTGGCTGCTGGAGATTCTCGGCCTCGCCTCGGCACGCCGAACCCCGTTCAAGCGGCTCTCCGGCGGTCAGCAGCAACGGCTGTCGCTGGCGTGCGCATTGGTCGGCAGGCCGGAGCTGGTGTTCCTCGACGAGCCGACCGCGGGCATGGACCCGCAGGCCCGCCGCCTGGTGTGGGATCTGCTGTCCGCGCTGCGGGCCGACGGGGTCAGCGTCCTGCTCACCACACACCTCATGGAGGAAGCCGAAGCACTGGCCGACGACGTGGTGATCATCGACCACGGCCAGGTGATCGCCGAGGGCACGCCGGCCGCGCTCACCGCCGAGGACGGCGACGCGGCGCAGCTGCGGTTCAAGGCCCGGCCGGGACTCAACACCGAGCTGCTCGCCGCCGCGCTGCCCGAGGGCTACCAGGTGCAGGAGTCCTCGCCCGGCAGCTACCAGGTGGCCGGGCACGTCGACCCGCAGGTGGTGTCGACGGTGACGTCCTGGTGCGCGCAACAGGGCGTGCTGGCCGAGGAGCTGCACGTCGGCAAGCGTGACCTGGAAGAGGTCTTCCTCGAACTGACCGGGCGGGAGCTGCGCTCATGACCACGTTCGCACCGGGCACTTTCACGCCGAAACCGGGCGCGGGCAAACGCGGCCGGATGCTGCTCACGCACGCCAGGGTCGAGACTTCGCTCACGTTGCGCCACGGCGAGCAGATCCTGCTCACCCTGCTCATCCCGCTCGCCCTGCTGATCGGCCTGACACTGCTGGACATCCTGCCCACCGGCGACCTCAAGGGCGTGTCCAAAGTGGACTGGGTAACCCCGCGGATCTTCGCGCTGGCGGTGATGTCCTCGGCCTTCACCGGGCAGGCCATCGCGCTCGGCTTCGACCGGCGCTACGGGGTGCTCAAGCGGCTGTCCGCCACCGCGCTGCCGCGCTGGCTGCTGGTGGCCGGCCGGATGGTCGCGGCACTGGTCGTGGTGCTGCTGCAGGTCATCGTGCTCGGCATCGTGGCGGCACTGCTCGGCTGGTCACCCTCGGGCGCCGGGCTCGCCGAGGCGGTGCTGCTGCTGGTGCTCGGCACGCTCGCGTTCGGCGCGCTCGGCGTGCTGCTCGGCGGTTCGCTGCGCGCGGAGGCGGTGCTGGCGCTGGCCAACATCGTGTGGTTCGTGCTGCTGCTGGCGGGCGGCATCCTGCTCGCGCCGTCGGCGATGCCCTCCGCCGCCGCGCAGATCGTCGAGTTGCTGCCCTCGGGCGCGCTCGCCGAGGGGCTGCGTGAGGCGCTGGTGAACGGCGTTCTGGCATGGGAACCCGTCGCGGTGCTCGTCGGCTGGGGCGTGCTCGCCGGTGCGGTCGCGACGCGCACGACGCGCCTGACCTGAGCGGTTTCGCCGGGGCCCATGTCGGCGGGACCAAAGTCCCGCGCCTATCCTCGGATGCGTGTTCTTGACGTCTCTCGTCGCCCGGTTGCCCCTTCCGTCGCGGACCGTCCAGAAGTCGGTCGGCATCGCGGCGGTCGTGGCGCAGGCCGGGATCGGCGTGACCGGTTCGGTCGTCCGGGTCACCGGCTCCGGGCTCGGGTGCCGCACCTGGCCGCAGTGCCAGCCCGGCAGCATGGTCCCCGTCGAGCATCCGGAATACGCCGGTCTCCACCAGTGGATCGAGTTCGGCAACCGGCTGATCACCGGCGTCGTGATCGTGGTCGCCGCGCTCGCCGTGATCACCGCGTGGCGCCTGGCCATCGACCAGCCGCACCGGCGCCGCCTGGTCGCGCTGGCGTGGACGATGCCGGCCGGCGTGGTGCTGCAGGCCGTCGTGGGCGGCATGACCGTGCTCGCGAAGCTGGAATGGTGGACCGTCGCGATCCACTTCCTGGTGTCCACACCGCTGATCTGGCTGGCCGTGCTGCTGCTGCACGCGTTCACCGAGGGCGACGACAAGCCGCGCTGGCTGGTCCCGCCGATCGCGCGCGGATTGCTGGTGACGCTTGTCGTGGCGATGTGGGCGATCCTGATCGCGGGCACCACGGTCACCGGTGCGGGCCCGCACGGCGGCGACCCCGAGACGCACCGGCTCGACGCGCCGATCGAGACGCTCGCGCAGATCCACGGTGGACTGCTCGTGGTGTACCTGCTCGTGCTGACCATGTTCGGGCTCGCACTGCTACGCGGCAACGCGCCGAAGCGGTTGTGGAAGCGGTATTCCGCCGTGTGGATCGTCGCACTGGCGCAGGGCGCGCTGGGTTCCGTCCAGTACGCGCTCGGGGTGCCGGAAGCGCTTGTGTCGCTTCACGTTCTCGGCTCCGCGCTGGTGATCGTGTCCACGGCGGCACTGTGGTGTGCCTCGCGCGACCGGGGTGTGGCCGGCGAACGTGGGGTAGCTTCGGCCGACCGGGAAGAACTCACGGCGACAGGATGAGGTTGGCCGCCGGTCATTAGGCTGTAACGCCATGGCGGCGTGCGCGCCAGAACCGGACACTAGGCTCTTGACCGGGAGGGCGGAATGTCCGCTTTGATCCCGAACGGAGTGAGGTTGCCCCCGATGAGTACCGCCGACGTGCGAACCGCCGCGAAACCCCTGATCTCGCATCGCCGCTCAGCCGGTCAGATGATCGTGCTCAAGACCTTCCTGCTGGTCCCCTTCGTCGCGCTGGTCGCCGCGTTGCCGTTCGCCTGGGGCTGGGGGCTGAACTGGGTCGATCTGGGGCTGGCCGCGCTGTTCTACGTGCTGGGCACGCTCGGCGTCACCGTCGGCTACCACCG
The DNA here is from genome assembly GCF_012328925.1 of Amycolatopsis acididurans. Classification (GTDB taxonomy): domain Bacteria; phylum Actinomycetota; class Actinomycetes; order Mycobacteriales; family Pseudonocardiaceae; genus Amycolatopsis_E; species Amycolatopsis_E acididurans. Next base: position 219,181 of record NZ_JAAXLS010000006.1, on the reverse strand, counting down.
CTACTTCACGCACGGCGCGTTCAAGGCGGTCCGCCCGCTGCGGATCGCGCTGGCCATCGCCGGCAGCATGGCCGTGCAGGGTTCGGTGATCTTCTGGGTCGCCAGCCATCGCCGCCACCACGCGTTCGCCGACCGCGAGGGCGATCCGCACTCCCCGTGGCTGTTCGGTACCTCGCCCGCCGCGCTGCTGCGCGGGTTCTGGCACGCGCACATGGGCTGGATGTTCCGCAGCGAGGTCACCAACTACGACCGCTTCGCACCGGATCTGGTGGCCGACAAGGACCTCCGCCTCGTCAACCGCTACTTCTGGCTGTGGATCACGCTGAGCCTCGCGCTGCCCGCCGTGCTGGGCGGCCTGCTGACCTGGTCGTGGTGGGGCGCGGTCACCGCGTTCTTCTGGGCCGGGCTGGTGCGAATCGCGTTCCTGCACCACGTCACCTGGTCGGTCAACTCGATCTGCCACCTGATCGGCGACCGGCCGTTCGCCAGCCGGGACAAGGCCGCGAACTTCTGGCCGCTGGCGATCCTGTCCATGGGTGAGTCGTGGCACAACTCGCACCACGCCGACCCGACCTGCGCGAGGCACGGGGTGCTGCGCGGCCAGGTCGACGTGTCGGCACGGGTGATCTGGACGTTCGAGAAGCTGCGGCTCGCCCATGACGTCCGCTGGCCGAAGCCGGAACGCCTGGCCGCCAAGCGCGTGAAGCCCGCCTGACCGCAGCGGCCACCAGCGGGCGCGGCGTCCTTACCGGCGCGCCCGCGGTCCGGCCATGCGGCGCCGGTGCGCGGCCCCGATCACGGTCGCGCCGACGGTCGCGGCGTCCCATTCGGCCGTTTCGAGATCCTCGACGGCCTCGACCAGCGCCTCACCGGCGGCCGGGCCCTTGACGATCACATCGCCCAGCGCGCCGTCCTTGCCGACGAGCACCACGCGTGCGCCCACCCGGCCGATGTTCTCGACCACGGCCTTCGACGGCTTGCCGTGCTGCGCGACGAAGCGTCGCGCCGCGGCGACCTGCTTGGCGGTCGGGGTGTTCTCGGTCGAGGGTGTCTCGTTGTTTTCAGCCACGTGGGCATCTTAGGTACGCGGAACGACTTGTGCGGTGTGAGACTTGGTACGGGTAGACGGCGAACACGAGGAGGACAGATGCCCACGGCAGTACGTATCCGGCAGACCGGCGGTCCCGAGGTGCTGGAGGTCGCCGACGTCGATCCCGGCGATCCGGGTCCCGGCGAGCTGCTGGTCGACGTCGCGGCCGCGGGCGTGAACTACATCGACACCTATCACCGCAGCGGCCTGTACAAACTGGACCTGCCGCTCACCCTCGGCATGGAGGGCGCGGGCACCATCGCCGCGGTGGGCCCGGACGTGAGCGGATTCCGGCCCGGGGATCGCGTGGCGTGGCAGGGGCATCTCGGTGGTTACGCCCAGCGCGCCCTCGTCCCGGCGAAGATCGCGGTGCACGTGCCGGATGGTGTGCCCGACGAGACCGCCGCCGCGACGATGCTGCAGGGCGTGACCGCGCACTACCTCGTCCGGTCGACGTATGCGGTCAAGGAGGGCGACACGATCCTGGTGCACGCCGCGGCCGGCGGTGTCGGCCTGCTGCTGGTACAGCTCGCGAAGGCACGGGGTGCGCGCGTCATCGGCACGGTGTCGACGGAGGAGAAGGAACAACTGGCGCGCGAGGCCGGCGCCGACGAGGTCATCCGGTACGACCAGGTGGACTTCGCCGAGGCCACCCGTGAACTCACCGACGGCGAAGGTGTCGCGGCCGTTTACGACGGCGTCGGCAAGACGACCTTCGACGGCAGCCTGGCAAGCCTCGCCGTGCGCGGCTTCCTCGTGCTGTTCGGCGCGTCCAGTGGCCCGGTGCCGCCGGTGGACCCGCAGCGCCTCAACGCGGCCGGTTCGGTTTACCTGACCCGCCCCACCAGCGCGCACTATGTGCGAACCCGCGAGGAAATCGACTGGCGCTTCGGGGAACTGTTCGCCGCCGTCCAGGACGGTTCGCTCAAAGTCCGCATCGGAGGCAGGTACCCGCTCGCCGACGCTCGCAAGGCCCACGAAGACCTCCAGGGCCGTCGCACCACCGGGAAGCTTCTGCTGCTGCCCTGAACGAACGCGCTGACCACACCACCCGGGACGCAGACGCAGGCAGCGGCAACGACGGCGAGGCCGAGCACACGCCAGGCCTCCCCCGCCCCGATCCTCAGCCGGACAACGCGGCGTACAACGATCAGCGGATCGGGGTGGAGGAGGTTACCGGCGGCCGACGACCGAACCGCCGCCGAGCGACCCGGCGCCGGTTCAGGGCAGCGCCGCACCGCAGGTGCGGTCATCCCGCCGGCTTCGTTTTCCTGTTGTGCCTTGCTTTCCGGTCAGACGCTCACCGCTGCGCGGATGGTTTCCTTCAGCGATCCGGTGGTGGCGATGACCGCCGTTGGTTCATAACCGCAGTGGGCCATGCAGTTGGCACAGCGCGGGTCCTTGCCGCGGCCGAACTTGTCCCAGTCGGTCTCCTCGATCAGCTCGCGCCAGGTCTTGGCGTAGCCGTCGTCGAGCAGGTAGCACGGCCGCTGCCAGCCCAGCAGCGAGTACGACGGGATACCCCACGGCGTGCACTCGAGATCCCGCTTGCCCTCGATGAAGTCCAGGAACACCGGCGAGTGGTTGAGCCGCCACTTCTTGCGGCGCCCCTCGGCGAACGCCTTCTTGAACAGCTCGCGGCTCTGCTGCACGCCCAGGAAGCTTTCCTGGTCCGGCGCCTTCTCGTACGCGTAGCCGGGCGAGATCTGCATGTTGTCGACCTTGACCTCGTCGTTGAGGTAGTCGAGCACGTCGATCACGTCCTGCGGGCTGTCGGTGTTGAAGAACGTCGTGTTCGTCATCACCTTGAAGCCCTTGGACTGCGCCAGCCTGATCGCCTCGACGGCCTGCTGGAAACCGCCTTCCTTGCGCACCGACGCGTCGTGCTTGTCCTCGAGGCCGTCGATGTGCACCATCCACGTGAAGTTCGGGTGCGGCTTGAACTTGTGGATGTGCTTGGGCAGCAGCAGCGCGTTCGTGCACAGAAACACGATCTTGTTGCGCTCCAGCAGGATCCGCGTGATCTCGTGGATCTGCGGATGCATCAGCGGCTCGCCACCGGCGATCGACACCATCGGCGCGCCGCTCTCCTCCACGGCACCGACCGCCTGCTGCACCGGCATCCGCTGCTTGAGCAGGTGCGCGGGCTGCTGGATCTTGCCGCAGCCACCGCATTTCAGGTTGCACGCGAACAGCGGCTCCAGCTCCACCAGGATCGCGTACTTCTCCTTGCGGAGCAGCTTCTGCTTGGCCAGGAACATCCCCAGCCTGATGGACTGCCGTAACGGCATACCCATGTCTTATCCCACCTCCCGGGGTAGTGTGAATCGAACGTCTTCGTCGGCGACCTGCGTGTCCCGCACCGAGTTGCGGCCCATCCCGGCGAGGCATCCGGTCAGTTCCTCGACCAGATGCGGCGGTGCCGAAGCCCCCGCCGTGATCCCGATGGTGCGGGCACCTGCCAGCCATCGCAGGTCCACTTCGGACACATCGTCGACCAGGTGCGCACGCGCACCCTGCCGCTGTGCCACCTCGACCAGCCGTTTGGAGTTGGACGAGTTGGTCGAGCCGACCACGAGCACGAGGTCGGCGTTGTCGGCGACCGCGCGGATGGCGCGCTGCCGGTTCGTCGTGGCGTAACAGATGTCGTCGCGCCGCGGCGCGGACATCGCGGGAAAGCGCTTACGCAGCACCGAAGCGATCTCCTCCGCCTCGTCCACCGCGAGTGTTGTCTGCATCGCGTAGGCCACCCGTCGCGGATCCGGCACCTGCACGTGCGCGGCCGCGGAGGCGTCCTCCACCACGACGACGCTGTCCGGCGCCTCCCCGACGGTTCCCTCGACCTCCTCGTGATCGGCGTGCCCGATGAGGAACACCGTGTCACCGCGGGAGCTGTACCGCCGGACCTCGTTGTGCACCTTGGTGACCAGCGGGCACGTCGCGTCGATCACCTTCAGGTCGCGTTCGGCCGCGGCCTCGCGCACGGCGGGCGCGACCCCGTGCGCGGCGAGGACCGTCGTGGCACCCGCCGGTACCTCCTCGACCTCCTGCACGAACACCGCACCCATGCCTTCCAGCCGCCGCACGACATGCGCGTTGTGCACGATCTGGCGCCGCACGTACACCGGCGCCCCGTACCGTTCCAGCGCACGTTCCACGATCTCGATCGCACGGTCCACCCCGGCGCAGAACGACCGGGGACTGGCCAGAAGGATCTCGCCCGGCCCCGCCGCCTCGCACCACTCGCGCAGCACCGGCGTGGCGGCGCGCAGTGACCGCAGCCCGCCGATACCGCGCAACACCGTGCCGGGCCGCAACAACGGATGTTCCGGAGTGTCCACAATGGTGCGGACCACGGCCAGCGGACCGGGTACCGACGCGAACTGCGCGGACTCCATGTCGACCGCGAGCGCACCCCGCTCGGCGAACCGGGTGCGATCCGCGCCATCGACGAGCGCCTCCGAGGAGGCGATCGGTCCCAAGTGGACCGTCAACCCGAGCCGGCGCAGACTCGCCGCCAGCAGCGGCGCCGAAGGCAAGGAGATCGGGCCGTCCGGTCCGTCGATCTCCGTCGCCACGACCAGATCACCGGGCCGTACGCTTTCGGTCACCCCGCCGGCGACCCCCGCGACCAGAATCGGGGTGCCGCTTTTGAAGCGGCTCGCCGACTCCGCGGCGCGCCGCGGCCCCATTCCCGTGTGCAGCACCCGCACGCCGGGCGCCCGCAACGCGGCCGCCTCGACGTACATCGGCGCACACACCACACCAGTCATGAGCCCTCCACATAGCGTCCCAGCGCCGAGATCGGGAAGACCAGCCGGTACAGGTGGTAGTTGATGTAGAAGTCACCGGGGAAACCGGTACCGGTGAACTGCGGCTCGTCCCAGCCACCGTCCTCCCGCTGCGTCTCGGCCAGCCATCGCACCCCGCGCTCCACAGTGGACGATCCGCGCTCCCCGGCGGCGAGCAGCGCCATCAACGCCCACGCCGTCTGCGAAGCGGTGGACGCGCCGACGCCGATCCACTCGGGATCGCGGTAGGACCGCAGGTCCTCGCCCCACCCGCCGTCGGCGTTCTGGTGTCCGGCCAGCCAGGCCACCGCCCTGCGGATCTCCGGCGCGGTCGGCGGGACCCCGGCCGCGACCAGCGCGGGCACCGCCGCGCCCGTGCCGTAGAGGTGGTTGGCGCCCCACCGGCCGAACCAGGAGCCGTCTTTCTCCTGCGCGCGCAGCAGCCACCGCACGCCGCGCCGGCATTCCCTGGTGCCCGCGAGTCCTTCCACCGCGAGCATCTCCACCACGTGCGCGGTGACATCGGCCGACGGCGGGTCGATCACCGCGCCGAAGTCACAGAACGGCAGCTGCGTGGTCAGCGTGCGGGTGTTGTCGGCGTCGAAGGCGCCCCAGCCGCCGTCCGCGGACTGCATGCCCTGCAGCCACGTGACCGCACGGTCGATCGCATCCTTGAGCCGCGGCTGGTCGGGATGCGCGGCGCGGCGCAACGCCAGCACCACCTCGGCCGTGTCGTCGGTGTCGGGATAGACGTCGTTGGCGAACTCGAAAGCCCAGCCTCCCGGCGGCGTGGCGGGCCGCCGCACGGACCAGTCGCCGGTCGCCCGGATCTCCTCCCCGAGCAGCCAGTCCGCGGCCTTGAGCACCGCCGGATCGTCGTCGGGCACGCCCGCGTCGCGCAGCGCCGTGACGGCGAGCCCGGTGTCCCACACCGGCGACTGACAGGCCTCCAGCCGCCGCACCACACCGTCCGGTGTCTCCTCGCGGATGATGAAGCCTTCCAGTCCTTCCAGACCCGCGCGGATCGCCGGATGCTCCATCGAATAGCCCAGCAGGTGCAGCGCCAGCAGCGAGTACACCCACGGCGGCTGGATGCCGCCCCACGAGCCGTCGGCCTCCTGCCGCGCGAGAATCCATTCCGCGGCCTGTTTCATCGCCAGGCCCCGCAACGGTTTCACCGGCAGCTTCGCGTAGGTGTGCAGTGCCTTGTCCAGGTAGTGGAAGGCACCGGACCAGGTCCACGGTGTGATCGTCTGCTTCGGACGCTTGCCGGTGCGCAGCTCGTCCACTCCGAACGGAAGCGGGCGGACCGGGCGCAACGTCGCGACGATCGTCAGCGGCACCACGGTCTGGCGCGCCCAGCAGCCCCAGTCGTAGACGTTGAGCGGGAACCACGACGGCAGGAAGATCAGCTCCGGCGGCATGTTGGGCAGATCGTCCCAGGACCACAAGCCGAACAGCGCCAGCCAGATCCGGGTGAACACCCGGCTGCCCTCCAGCCCGCCGCTGGCGAGCACGAACTCCTGCGCCGCGCGCATGTGCGGCGCGTCCGGCGAGTCACCGGCCAGCCGCAGCGCGACCCAGGCCTCGATCGTCGTGGACAGCTCCCCCGGCCCGCCGTAGAACGTGGCCCAGGTGCCGTCCTCCCGCTGCTGCGAGCGGATCCACCGGGCGGCCTGCTCGGTCTCGGCGGCGGTGCGGATGCCCAGGAACTCGCGCAGCAGCAGGTCCTCGGCGTCCATCGTGACGTTGGTCTCCAGTTCGCCTTTCCACCAGCCACCGGCTTCCTGCAGGCTCTTCAGGTGCGCGACGGCACGCTCGAGCGTGTGCTGCGGACTCGCAACGGTGGCAGGTGTTTCAGCGATCTGAGTCATCAAGCCTCCCTCGTGACGATGAACTGCCCCAGTGAGAGCAGCTCAGCCATTGCCCGGTCGGGGATCCGCGCCTCTTCGAGCTTCTGCCGACCCGATGCCATGCGCCGGTATGCCTCCTCCAGCGCCCATTTCCGGCCACCGGCCTGCTCCACGAGCTCGGCCGCGTGCCGCACCGACTCCTCGCCGGGAGCCTCGGGCCGGGCCAGCCATTCGGCGAGCTCGCGGCCAAGGGCACCGCCGTGAGTGACCGAGTACGTGACCGGAAGACTCTTCTTGCGCGCACGCAGATCGGAGTACACCGGTTTCCCGGTGGTCGCCGGATCTCCCCAGATGCCGAGCACGTCGTCCACGAGCTGGAAGGCCAGTCCCAGGTCCGCGCCGAAACCGGCGAGCGCGTTGACCGTCCCTTGTGGAGCACCGGCGAGCACGGCCCCGATGGCGGTGCTCGCCGACAGCAGTGCGCCGGTCTTGCCCGCGGCCATGTCGAGACACTCGTCGAGCGTGACGTCGCCCCGCTGTTCGAACGCGACATCGAGCACCTGGCCGCGGATCAGCTCGTTGGTCGCTTCGGCCAGCAGCCGCGCCGCGGCGATCGCGCAGGGCCCGTCGCCGTCGAGAAGTACCTCCTGGGCAAGGGAAAGCATCGCGTCGCCGGTCAGGATCGCGCTGGCCGCACCCTTGACCGCCCACACCGTCGGCCGGTGCCTGCGCTCGGTGTCACCGTCCATCAGATCGTCGTGCAACAGCGAGAAGTTGTGCACCAGTTCCACGGCGACCGCGCCGGGCAGGCCGGTCTCCGGTGGCGCGCCGGCCGCTTCGGCCGACAGCAGCGCGAGCGCGGGCCGGACGGCCTTGCCCCCACCCGAAGTGGGGTTGCCGTCCAAATCGGTCCAGCCGAGGTGGTAGTACGCGATCGAGCGACTGGCGGGATCGAGCCGGTCCAGCGCCGCCCGCATCGCGGGCATGATCGTCTGCCGGCCCTGCTGCAGGGAGTCGAGAACAGCGGTCATGCGGATTCCCCTTCACTACCAGTAAGAACGTGGAAGGCCGCTTCGCCGCTGCGCACGGCGCCCTCCATCGTCGCGGGCCACCCGGTCGCCGTCCACGCTCCGGCGAGCACGATCCCCTCGGCCGCCGTGGCCGCGTGCGGACGCAGCGCCGCACACCCCGGCGCCGGGCGGAAAGTGGCGTGCCGCTCGCGTGTGACGAAGAAGTCGCGCACGGCGGCGTCCCCGGCGGCGGGCAGCACTTCCCGTAGTGCGGGCAGCATCAGTTCCCGGATCTCCCGCACCGGGACGTCGATAAGGTTGTCAGCCGCCGACATCGACACCGCCAGGTACTGCCCGCTGTCCAAACCGGACTGTGCGGTGCGATCGAACACCCACTGCACGGGCGAGTCCACGGCGGCGAAGAACGGCTCCTTCATGGTCACACGGTCGAACACCACGTGCACGTTGACGATCGGCGAGCTGCCGAGCCCGGCCGCCCAGCCCTGCGGAAGGTCCACACCCTCCGGTGGCAGCAGCGCCTCCGCGACCGGCGGCGGCACGGCTAGCACGACACTGTCGGCGACGATCTCGCTCTCCCCCGTCGCCACCCGCCAGCGGCCGTTCGCCCGGCCGAGCCCGCTGACCTTGGTGCCCAGCAGCACCTGCGCACCGGCCTCGGTCAGCCGCGCCTTGGCCGGATCCCCGTGCAGTTCCCGCAGCGGCACCTTGGACCAGCCGATGTCGGCCGCGTCGGCACCGGTCAGCAGGCCGATCTGGAACACGGTCGCGGCGAGACCGAGCGACGCGCCGGTCGCGGGCGCGTTGAGCGTGGCGATACCGACCAGGTCCCACAGCTTCTCGATGGCCTGCTTGCTCTGCCCGTGCGCGGACAACCAGGCCGCGAAGGACTGGCCGTCCGAGGACGGCGCGGCCGGGTCCACCCCGCGCAGGGCGAGCGCGGCACCCGCGAACCGCATCCGGTCGCCGAGACCGAGCGGACGGTACATCAGCACCGAATCCGCCAGATGAAGCGGCGCAGGCAGCGCGTTGCGGCGCAGCCAGGCCGGTTCGGACAGCTTCGGCGAGCGAACCGGAATCGCGAGCTTGCGCTGCAGGAACACCTTGTCCATCACGTCGAGCCGGCGCAGCAAATCCAGATAGGAGGTGCAGCAACGAAGGAAGACGTGCTGCCCGTTGTCCACGTCCAGCGCGCCGCGGCGGAACGAATGGGTCAGTCCGCCGAGGTGGTTGCGCGCCTCCAGCAGCGTCACGTCCATTCCGGCGTCCGCGCAGCGCAGGGCCGCGGTGATGCCTGCGAGGCCACCGCCGACGACCGCGACCCTGCGGCTCACTTGAGCCGCCCCGACAGCGCTCGCGCCGCCACGCCCAGTTTCTCCCGTCCCGACAGCGACATCCTGCGGTCGAACACCAGCGACGGGGCCTCCGCGATCCGTTCCAGCAGCTGGCGGTAGATCCCGGCCATCGCGAGACAGCACGCGGCGCTGCGCCGGTCCAGCAACGGCGCCAGCCGCAGCCCGTCGGCGTACCATTCACGCGCGCGCGCGCCGCTGTGCCGGATCAGGGCGCTCAGCCCGCCGTCGGCGTCGATCAGCCTGCCCTCGGCGTCCAGCGCGAGTTCGACGCCGAACGCGTCGAGGTCCTCCTTGGGCAGATAGACCCGGCCGTTGATGAGGTCCTCGCGGATGTCGCGCAGGATGTTGGTCTGCTGCAACGCGATTCCGAGCGCGTCGGCGTAGCGGGCCGCGTCCGGATGCGGTTTGCTGCCGAACACACCGAGGCACAGCCGCCCGATCGAGCCCGCCACGCACCGGCAGTACTCGGTCAGGTCCTCGAAGGTCGCGTACTTGCGGCCCTCGATGTCCATCCACACGCCATCGAGCAGTTCCTCGAACGCCCCGAGCGGGATCGGGTAGTGCTTCGCGGCGTCGGCGAGCGCGATCAGCACCGGATCGGGCGAACGTTCCAGCTCGGCCAGGGATTTGCGGACGTTTTCCAGCTGGACCGACTTCTCCTCGATCGGCAGCTCCCCGTCCCCGATGTCGTCCACCCGCCGGGCGAGCGCGTACACCGCACACAGCGCGGCGCGCCGCCGCCGGGTGAGGAGCCGGATGCCGTAGTAGAAGTTACGAGCCTCGGTCTTGGTGATCTGCTCGCACGTCTGGTAGGCACTCTCGACGTCCGTCACCGGCGTCCTCCTCTTGCCAACAGGGTCACCAGATGGATCAGCACGTCCCGTTTGCGCGGACGGGGTGTGGCGGTCAGCGGATCCCAGCCGGCGCGCCGCAACGCGTCCACGGTGGCCAGCCCGCCCGCGATGTAGCCCGCGATCGCCAGGCGCGCCCAGCCGTGCAGCAGGCCGACGAGCGCGCGGCCTTCGTCCAGCTTGGCCAGCGCCTTGCGTGCCTGCGCGGCCACCGTGCGGCGCACCGCGACGTTCGCCGACGCGGCGTCGAGATCTTTTTCCCTGGCGCGGAACGTTTCGAGATCTTCTTGCGGCAGATAAATCCTGCCGTTGCGCCGGTCCTCGGCGACGTCCTGGCAGTGCTCGATCAGCTGCAACGCGGTGCAGACCAGATCCGACAGCCGTTCGGCTTCCGGCGAACGAACGCCGAAGATCCGCAACACGATCCGGCCCACCGGATCGGCCGACAGTTCGCAGTACGCCTCGAGGTCCGCCTGTGTCGCGTAGCGGGAAATTCGCTGGTCGGCGAGGTTCGCACGGACCAGCCGGTCGAACGGTTCGCGCTCGAGCCCCCGCGCGCGGATGGTGGGAACCAGGCGGCGCAGCACCGGTTCTTCGGGCTCGCCGTCCCACGCGCGTACTAAATCCTGTTGGAAGCGGGTCAGCTCAGCCGTACGATCCCCGGTTGACTCGTCACCGATATCGTCGACAACCCGCGCGACGTCATACACCGCACCGAGATCACGGCGGAGCGCAGCCGGGAGTATCCGTAGTGCTACGGGAAAATTCTCCGCACGTCGCTTATCTTCCAGCGACGAACCGGACGAAACCACTCGTCCCGGTAACAGTCGCGGCAGCACCCGGTCGCCGACCGTGTCATGACCTGCCGGTGCTGGTTCCATCGGCCCATAATCCAATGGAAGGCGACCGGGATTCTTCGCGCGGGAAACAAATTCGGGGAACCGCGGGTTGTCACGAGCGAACAGTATTGACCCGAACGAAGGACGCCTGGGACATCGAGCGGGGAGGATGCCACGGCAGTGGGCAGAAGAGTTGAGGCGAGTGACACAAAGCTCGAAAGACTGTCGGCGGCCACAGCGGACCGGCTACCCAGGATGCTTGACGACGTGATTCGCCTGCTCAGTCCGCACTGGCCGGACTACGCGGACTTCATCGTCACCGAGCGGGACGAGGTCCTGGTCGCGGCGAACATGTTCCTGCACCGGCTGGTGCGGATGGCCAAATGGGACATCACCGAACTGTCCGGCGCGACGGCGCAGAACTCCGACCAGTTCGGCGAGCAGTCGCTGTTCGAGGAGATCGGGCGCGCCCAGTGGCAGCAGGGCCGGGATCTGACGAGCCTGCTTTCGGCGTACCAGATCGGCGCACGGGTCGCGTGGCATCACGTCGCGGAGGTGGCGCTGGAGGTCGGCGTGCCCTCGGACGTGTTCGCGTCGCTGGCGGAAGCGGTCTTCATCTTCATCGACCAGCTGTCCTCGGCGTCCGCGCGTGGTTACGTGCTGGAGCAGTCCGAGGCCGCGGCCGCGCGGGAGCGCCTGCGCGACGAACTCGGCAACATGCTGCTGTCCGACCGTTCGGACACGGCCGCGATCCGCGCGGCGGCCGCGCGGCTGGACTGGCCGCTGCCCCAGCACGCCGCGGTGATCCTCGTCGAACCGGACAATCCGGTCGGTAGCGCGCTGCTGGCGCGGTTGGACCAGTCGTGCCTGCACGTGCGGCGCCAGCGGATGGTGTGCGCGATCATCCCGGACCCCGACGGCCCGCAGCGACGGCAGCGGCTGGCCTCCGCGCTGCACGGCGCGGGTGCCGTCGTGGGGCACGCCGTCACGCTGGAACACCTCCCGGCAAGCCTGCGGGTGGCCGAATCGGCGGCGCAGCTGCGGCGCACGAACGTGCTGCGCGACGATCCGGTGTTCGTCGACGAGCATCTCGATTCGATCATCGTGCACCGCGACCCCAAACTGCTGGACGCGTTCCGGCACCAGGCCCTCGCCCCGCTGACCGAGCTGGGGCCCGTCACCCGGCAGCGGTTGTGCGAGACGCTCGCGTCGTGGCTGCGCCATCTCGGCGACCGGCGGGCGGTGGCCGAGGAACTGCACATCCACCCGCAAACCGTGCGGTACCGGATGAGCCAGCTGCGCGAACTGTTCGGCGAGTCCATCGACGACCCGGAAAACCGCCGCCGCCTGACGCTGGCGCTGGCCTGGGGCCTTCCCGAAGAGAACTAGGCCAGCTCGTCCAGCGCCTTCTGGAACTCCTTGAAGAACGGCTCCACGTCGTCGACGAACGCCGGGTCGGTGGCCATGCTCATGGAGAACGAGCCGTACCAGCCCAGCACCCCGACCACGAACGGCGTACCCGGTGCGAGCGGGATGATGGGCAGCGCCGTGATCAGCGGATAGGGCCCCCACGCGACCTGCCAGTCGGCGCCCGGCATGTTCGACGCGGTGCCGTGGAAGAACCGCCCGCCGTAGACGTTGCGCGCGAACCACCGGTGAAACCACGGCGGCATCAGGTTCGCGACGGTGTGCATCACGAACCGCGACGCGATCACCCGCGTGCCGCTCCGCAGCCGGCTGCCGGCCTTCGCCACCGCCGCCAGCCGCTGCCGTTCCGGCATCTCGCCCATCGGGACCTCGACCATCACGCCCGCCGTCGAGTTGCCCGCCAGATCGGCTCGCGGCTCGGCCGCCATCAGCGGCACCGACACCAGCAGCTTCGACGGCAACGGGCCCTTCGCCACGCGCCGCAGTGCCGCGGCCGTGCCGGTCAGCAGCAGATCGGTGACCCGCACGCCGCGCTCGCGCGCGAGCCGCTTCATACCCTCCAGGTCGAGCCGGAGCGTGCCGAAGACGCGTTCGGAGGATTCGCGCGCGAGCAGCCGGGATTCGGGCCGGTGGTCGGTGGCGAGCTGGGCGAGCCCGACGACGCCGCCGAGCAGCTTCTTCGCCGCGCCAGGGGTTTTCACCTCGCCGAGCGCGGAGGTCAGATCGGGCGAGTCGAACAGCCGCAGCATCAGGTTGATGGTGCCGATGCCGTCGGCCATCGAATGGTGCACCAGTGAGATCACGGCCGCCGTGTCGTGCTCGATGTTGGTGACCACGCAGTACCGCCACAGCGGCCGGTCACGCGGCAGTGGCGTCCCGGCGAGCTCGGCCACGAGCTTGTGCAGCGCGTCCATCCCGCCAGGGGCACCGTCGGCCCCGGTGAGGTCGAACACCGGAACGTGCCAGTTCCAGTCGATGTCGGGATGCTCGACCCAGCGCAACGGCCGCCACGCCGAGGGTTCGGACAGCCGCTGCCGGAACCGCGGCAGCTCGTCCAGCTTCGCGGTGATGGTCGCCCGTGCCAGCTCATGGGTCGGCATACCGTCCGCGCGCGAGGTGTCCAGCATGATCAGGCCGCCGACGTGCTGCGGCGACCACGGCCGCTCCACCTGCAGGAAGAACGCGTCGGATGCGGCGACGCGGTCCGTTCGTTTGCTCACCACATCAGCGATCATGGCACCAGCGGCCACCACCGCGACAGCACCGGCCGCATCGAGCCAGTAGTGGTTGCCGGTCGCGAGGATCACGGCGAGCGTGATCAGCACGTGCCCGGCGCTGACCACCTGCACTCCCCGCCCGCCGCGGATCCTGGCCAGCACGACCGAAACCCACAGCGCCCAGCCCACGTGCAGCGACGGCATGGCGGCCAGCTGGTTGGCGTTGTCCACCATGGGCGAGCCCCAGGAACCCCACGTGTGCCCGAGCCGGACGGTATCGATGAAGCCCGCGCCGGCCAGCATCCGCGGCGGGGCCACCGGGTAGAGCCAGAAACAGGCCAGTGCCAGCAGGTTGAGCCAGAGAAACGAGTTGCGCACGGTCCGGTAGTGGCCGGGGTGGCGCGCGTACACCCACACCAGCAGCACCAGCGCGCTCGCGATGTAGGTGATCGCGTACTCGTAGTTCGCGAACGTGCGCAGCCAGCCCTGTGCGGCCAGCCACTGGTTCATCGGAAGCTCGAAATCCAGGTGCAGCGCCCGTTCCAGGGCGAGGATCGACTCGCCGGCATTGAGCGCGCGGACTTCAGGCGAAGGCAGCGGATGTGCCTCGATCAGCAGATAGACGGCGAACAGCGTCAGGCCGGCCAGCAGCTCCCGCCACCAGCTCGGCCGCCCGATGGCCCCAGGGTCTTGTCTCGCCGTTAACGACCTGTTGGTTGACGAGCCGGCTGTGAGCACATCCGTCATATAGCACGGATGTCCCCGTCGGCGCTCGGCCTAGATGATCAGGTCTTGGCCGTGTGCCAGCGCATCCGCAGCGTGAGCCCGGGGACCCGGCTCAGTTTTCGCCAGCCGTGACCGGCGCAGATCGCGACGGTCAGCGTGGTGAGCAGACCGCTGAGCAAACCCCGCGACAGCAGCCCCGCCTCGACGCCCCAGTGCAAAAAGCCGATGGTCATCCCGGCGTCGATCAGCCGCGAACCGCCCCACAGCAGTGCCACTTCGACGAACACGCGGTTGACGGTCCGGTGTGCGAACAGTTCCGCGGGCAGGCGCACGAAGTCCCTGGCCAGCCGCGCGGTGATGGGCCTGCCGAGCATCGCGCTGCCGACGAAGATCAGGAACATCAGCACCGATCCCAGCGCGGGCTGCAGGACGTAGACGACGGCACTGGACATGATCAGCGCGACGATCGCCCTGCTGACCAGCATCCCCGTGGACAGCAGCAGCGTGCCCGGCAGGTCCCGCCGCAGCACCCTGCGGGCTCCGATCACCAGCGCCGCCCAGCCGATCACCGCGCACAGCGCCGGCACCAGCCCGGCGAACTGCAGCAACACGGCGAGCAGCACGCTGGGCACGACAACCGTTTCGACGAGCAGGATCAGCGCCCGGACCAAGGTGCTCCGCAGGTGCGGGATCTCGATAACCAGGTGACGCGGTTCAGCTGGTTTCGCGGTGGGCTGCTGCACGGGTTTGTTTCACTCCTGTGGACAAGTGTCCTGGGGATGCACGGGGGTCGCAACTTCGGCGGGCAACCTATCAACGTGTGGGTAAACGCCATGTGTTGCCGTTCGCGTGGTCTCCCGCTGCACCGTCGGGGAGTGTGCCAGCCCGAACACACCCAGCACCAGCAGCAACGCCGCACCCGCCGAAGCGGCGAGCGGCGCGGGTGAGGTGGCCAGCACCGCGTGGAACGCGAGCAGGCCGAGTGCGTAACTGACCGCCGGGTTGACGATCGACATCATCGCGATCGCCGCCGACAGCGATCCGGAACCGTAGGCCTGCTGGCCGAGCAGCAACCCGGTCAGCGTGGACAGCGCGAGCACGTAACCAGGCCAGTCGAGTGCCGTGGCCAGCACTCCGCGATTGATGAGATCGTCGGTGGTCAGCTTCATCATGGCGGCACTGATCGCGTAGCAGACACCCGCGCCGCAGGCGATCAGCGCACTGTGCGCGAGCGGGCCCCGGCCCTGCGCGATCTGCACGAGCGTCACGACCGCGGCGGCCGCGACGAGCACCGCGAGAAGCAGTCGCCCCCGGTCGGGCGAGCCTTGCAGAGGGGCGGCCCCTTCCACGGTGAGGAAGACCGCGACGCCGCCGCTGATCGCCAGCGCGGCGAACCAGTCCCGCAGTGCGGGCCACTGCCGGATCGCGGCCGAGGCCATCGGCAGCGCGAACAGCAGTTGCGTCACCAGCAGCGGCTGCACGAGCGCGATCGACCCGAAATGCAGCGCGGCCGCCTGGCAGAGAAAACCGGTGAGGTTGGTGACCCAGCCCAGCAGCCACACCCGGCGGCGGAGCAGTGAACGGATCAGCCAGAGAATCGGGATCCGGTGCCTGCTCGCCCGGTGTTCGACATCGGCGTCCGCGACCTCGAGCACCGCGCTCCGCTGGAGCGCGGCGGAAGCGGCGAAAAGAAAGGCCGCGACGAAGCCGAGAATGACCGGAACGAACACACGAACCGCAGCGCTCCCCAACGCGAAAAAATTCCGGAGATCAGCCGGAACCACCGAAACGAACCGCTAACGCACGGTACACCCCGGGTACGACGCCCCGCACCAGAATCGGCAGCCGCAGCCAGCGGGGAATGTAGACGTCGGCGCGGTCGCGTTCGATCGCGTGAACAATGGCCTCCGCCACCCGTCCGGCGGAAATCGGCCGAGGAGTGCCGCGTTCGTACGGGCGTCCACGGCGCGCGAAGAATTCGGTGTCCACGACACCGGGCACGACGACGCCGACACGCAGCCCGGTGCCCGCCGATTCGAAACGCAGGCTTTCGGCGAAAGCGTCGACGCCCGCCTTGACCGCGGAATAAACGGCTTCTCCCGCGACCGCCGCACGGCCCGCGATCGACGTGACGAAAATTACGCTCGCGCTCGGCCGCGCACGCATGCCGGGAAGCAGGGCGCGCGTCAGTTCCAGCTGCGCCGTGAGGTTCACCTCGACCAGCCGCCGCACGTCCTCCGCGGCCATCTCGTGAAACGGCCCGGCCCAGCCGATGCCGGCGTTGTTGACGAGGATGTCCACGCCCGCGAACCGGTCGTTGATCTCCGCCGCGGCCGCCCGCACCGCGGCCGGATCGGCGAAGTCGGCCGTCAGCGCCACCCCGCCGGTGCGTTCGGCCAGTTCGGCGAGCCTGCCGCCGTCGCGGCCGTGCAGCACCAGCCGTGCCCCGGCCGCGTGCAGGCGCGTCGCGGTGGCCGCGCCGATACCCGACGACGCCCCCGTCACCACCGCGACCGCCCCGCGGATGTCCATCGCTAGCCGGTGACGCCGACCGCGTCGACGACGAAGACCAGCGTCTCGTTGGGCTTGATGGTGCCCTGCGCCGCGGAGCCGTAGCCGAGGTCCGGCGGCACGACGAGCAGCCTGCGGCCGCCCTGCTTGATGCCGACGAGGCCCTGGTCCCAGCCGGGGATGACCGTGCCCTGGCCGAGCGTGAACGAGAACGGCTGACCCGAGAACGAGTTCTGCTGATCCCGCTTGTCCGACCAGGTCACCAGGTCGTAGTTCATCTGCAGCGCGCTGCCGGCCTTGGCCGCCGCGCCGGTGCCCGGCGTGAGGTCCTTGCTCAGCAGCTTGGTCGGCGCGCTGCAGGTGTCCGGGATGGTGACGGTCGGCTTGCTGCCGAACGCGCCGGTCACGGTGATGTCGTCGGCGGTGCATTCATGCTGCTGCCCGCTGCTCGGGGCGGCCTGGGCCGACGAGGACGCGCCGGTCGCCGGGTTGGGCGCCGGGTACGTCGGGCCACCGCCCGGCGGGTACGACGTCGGCTCCTGGTTGGGGACGCAGGCGGCGAGGCTCACCGCAGCGGCCACCGCGAACAAGATCTTGCCAGCGTTACGCATGGCGCTCACCTTATCCGGGCGCTGACCAGTCCTTATCCGGCACCCACGAGAACGTCCGCGACGCCCTGTCCCGAGTAGACGATGCCAAGCCGTTTGGTGGCGCGGGTCAGCGCGACGTAGAGGTCGTTCCAGCCGCGTGGCGAACCGGTCACGATCTCCTCGGGCGCCACCAGGAGCACGCCGTCGAACTCGAGCCCCTTGGCGTCGGCGACGGTGAGCACGGACAGCCGCTCGTCCTCGGCGAGCACGCCGGACAGTTCGGCGTGCCGGCCCGCGGGGCACAGCACCGCGACCGTGCCACCGTCCGCCGCGGCCAGCTCGTCGTCCACAATGGACTTCAGGTTTACTTCAGCTTCCCGCCGATGCCAAGGCAGCACACCGGTTTCCCGCACCGACGTCGGCACGCGCAGCGCGGGATCGACCTCGGCCAGTGCGGCCGCGGCGACGCTCATGATCTCGGCCGGGGTCCGGTAGTTCACGGTCAGCTCGCGCAGCCGCCAGCGGTCCTCCACGTAGGGGCTCAGCATGTCGTGCCACGTCGAGGCACCGGCCGGGGCGCCGGTCTGCGCCACGTCGCCCACGAGCGTCATCGACCGGCTCGGGCAGCGGCGCATCAGCAGCCGCCAGTCCATCGGCGAGAGCTCCTGCGCCTCGTCGATGATCACGTGCCCGAAGGTCCACTTGCGGTCGCGCGCGGCGCGCTGGGCGGCGGTGAGCTCGCTGCGGCGCTGCTGGCGCTCGGCATACAGTTCGGCGTCCAGGATGTCGCGGACCCGCAGGATCTCCTCGTCGATGATCTCCTCGTCCTGTTCGAGGATGTCCAGCACGCCCTCGGCGTAGGCGCGTTCCTCGCGCTGGCGGCGTTCGCGTTCGGCCTGCCGCTGGGAGTCGTCCTCGCCCAGCAGCTCGGCCAGCTCGTCGAGCAGCGGCGCGTCGGCGGGAGTCCAGCGGGACTTCTCCGGGCGCACCAGCAACTCCCGCTCCGGCTCGCTGAGCACGCCGCCGGCGGCCGAGGCCAGCCGCCCTGGCGAGGCGAACAGGTCACGCAGGAGCCGCTGCGGGGTGATCTTGGGCCACAGCGAGTCCAGCAGCCGCCCGACCGTGTCCGAGGCCGCCAGTTCGGCGCGGATCTCGGTGCGGTCGCCGGCGTCGAGCACCGGCACGTCGGGGTCTTCGCCCTCGCTCAGCGGGATCTCCGGCACGCCCTCGAACAGGTCCACCTCGAAGCGGCTCGTGGCCTGTTCGGCGAGCGCGTCCAGCACGAAGTCGTGGAAGACGCGGCGGGCGAGGTTGTGCGGCCGCAGCGTGCCACGCGCCTTGTCGCGGGCGCGTTCGGCGGTGGCGCGGTCGACGCGGAGGATCCCGTCGTCGAATTCCACCTCGAGGAAGTCGTCCGGCACCTGCTGGCGATCGGCGACCGCGTTGGCGAGCACCTCGGCCATCGCGGCGCGCCCCTTGACCTCGGCGGCGTCGCGGGTGTCCTGGCCGGTGGCGCGCACGCCGGGGAACAGCTGGCCGACGGTGGACAGCAGCACGCCGGTCTCGCCGAGCGAGGGCAGCACCTGGCCGATGTAGCGCAGGAACGTGCTGTTCGGGCCGACCACGAGCACGCCACGCGTCGCGAGCTGCTGGCGGTAGGTGTAGAGCAGATAGGCGGCGCGGTGCAGCGCCACGGCCGTCTTGCCGGTGCCGGGACCACCCTGCACGACGAGCACGCCGTTCAGCTCGTCGCGGATGATGCGGTCCTGCTCGGCCTGGATGGTCGCGACGATGTCGCTCATCTCGCCGGTGCGGCGCCGTTCGAGCGCGGCCAGCAGCGCGGCCTCCCCCGCGAGGCCGAGGTCGTGGCCCTGGTCTTCGGCACGCAGATCCAGGATCTCGTCGTCGAGCGCGACGACCTTGCGGCTCAGCGTGCGGATGTGCCTGCGGCGGCGCACACCGTCCGGCGAGGCGGCGGTGGCCAGGTAGAAGGGCCGCGCCGCCGGGGCACGCCAGTCGAGCAGGAGGGGTTCGTAGTCGCCCTCCTCGTCGAACAGGCCGAGCCTGCCGATGTAGGCGGTCTCCCCCTCGTGGAAGTCGAGCCTGCCGAAGCACAGGCCCTGCTCGACCGACGACAGCTGTGCCAGGCGGTCGGAATACGTGGTGGTCGCGACGTCACGTTCGCTGCGGGCCTGCGGTGTGCCACCGGTCTGCTCCAGCGCTCCGGTCAGCCTGCGCTGCGCGGAATCGCGTTCGGCGTCGAGCTTGCGGTAGAGCATCGACACATAGTCCTGCTCCCCCGCGAGATCGTCGGTGCTGTTGTCTGGTTCCCGTTTCTGGGACACGGACAAGACGCAACCCACTTTCGCTTCAGGTGTTTGGTCGGCCCAAGTCCAACGCGGCACCCGCCGGGAGAATTCCCGGGAAGCGTCAGAACGGCAGCCCGAGCGCGGGCAACCCGATCGCCGAGTCGACGGCCAGTGCGACGAACACCACCATCAGGTAGGTGTTGGACCGGTGGAACAACGCCATCGGCTTGGTCTCCACGCCACGGCGGACCTGGATCTGCAGCCGGTGCGCGTAGAACAGGAACCACGCGCCCGCGACGACCGCGAAGGACGCGTACAGCCAGCTGGTCGCCGGGATCAGCAGCAGGGTCCAGGCGACCATCACCCACGAGTAGATGACGATCTGCCGCGCCACGTGCTCGGCCGTGGCCACCACCGGCAGCATCGGCACGCCGGCCCGCTCGTAGTCCTCGCGGTACTTCATCGCCAGCGCCCACGTGTGCGGCGGCGTCCAGAAGAAGATCACGCCGAACATCACGAACGCGGGCCACTGCACGGTGCCGGTGACCGCGGCCCAGCCGATCACCACCGGCATACAGCCCGCCGCGCCGCCCCACACCACGTTCTGCGCGGTGCGGCGCTTGAGCACCAGCGTGTACACGAAGATGTAGAACAGGATCGTCGCGACGGCGAGCACCGCCGCGAGCAGGTTCACGGTGAAGTACAGCAACGTGAACGAGGCCACGCCCAGCGCGAGGCCGAACACGAGTGCGTTGCGCCGCGGCACCGAGTCCCGCACGAGCGGGCGGCGCTTCGTGCGGTTCATCACCTTGTCGATGTCCGCGTCGATGACGCAGTTGAGGGCGTTCGCGCTGCCGGCGGCCATCGTGCCGCCGACGAGGGTGGCCACCACGAGCCACGGCGACGGGATGGTGCGCGCGGCGAGGAACATCGCGGGGATGGTGGTCACCAGCAGCAGTTCGATCACCCGTGGCTTGGCCAGCGCGAGATACGCGCCGACGCGCTGCCGGAGGCGGTTTCCGCTACCGGGATGTGCAGCGCTGGTGCTGTCACTGCGACCGTGCGCAGCGTCCACCAACGACATTTCGCTCCCTGAGTCAGTTTCGGGTGGTGTCACGCGAAACGCGGCACCGCGATTGATCGTAGTCATCGGCGATTGATCTCCGCGCTGTGGGGGTTCGGCACGAAAGGAGCGGAGCGACTTCCACCAGGGGTGGCGGCCGGGCAGGCGGGCCGGGGTGTTGGCCTTCCGACGCTCGGGTACCCGACCTACTAGGCTGCCTGACTGTCGGCGCGCGCACGGCTCCTAGCAGGAATATTGTTCCTTCGGGATCGATTGAGATGAATGAGGGCCGCCGCGGAGCGCGACAAGTGTGAGCAAACCGACCCAACGACCGCACGGGGAGTTCGAGTTCAGTGTCCGAAACCGCTTCTATCAGCGAGAACAACCCTCTGCTCCGGCGGAACGTGCCCGCCGACTGGACCGACCTCGACACTCGCGCCGTGGACACCATCCGGGTCCTGGCCGCGGACGCAGTCGAGAACTGTGGCAGTGGTCACCCCGGCACCGCGATGAGCCTGGCACCCCTGGCCTACACGCTCTTCCAGCGTGAGATGCGGCACGACCCCAGCGACCCCGAGTGGCCCGCTCGTGACCGGTTCATCCTCTCCGCCGGGCACAGCAGCCTGACCCTCTACATCCAGCTGTTCCTCGCGGGCTACGGCCTGGAGATGGAGGACCTCAAGCAGCTGCGCAAGTGGGACTCCAAGACCCCCGGCCACCCGGAGTACCGGCACACCCCCGGCGTCGAGACCACGACCGGCCCGCTGGGCCAGGGCCTGGCCAACGGCGTCGGCATGGCGATGGCCGCCCGCCGCGAGCGCGGCCTGCTCGACCCCGACGCCGCTCCCGGCGAGAGCATCTTCGACCACTACATCTATGTGGTCGCCTCCGACGGTGACATCGAGGAAGGCGTCACCTCCGAGGCCTCCTCGATCGCGGGCCGCCAGGAACTGGGCAACCTGATCGTCTTCTACGACGACAACAAGATCTCGATCGAGGACGACACCAACATCGCGCTGTCGGAGGACACCGCCAAGCGCTACGAGGCCTACGGCTGGCACGTGCAGGTCGTCGACGGCGGCGAGGACGTCGTCGCGATCCAGGACGCGATCAAGGCGGCCAAGGCCGACCCGCGCCCGTCGTTCATCCTGCTCCGCACGATCATCGGCTACCCGGCGCCGAAGAAGATGAACACCGGCAAGGCACATGGTGCCGCGCTGGGCGCCGAGGAGGTCGCCGCGGTCAAGGAGATCCTCGGCTTCGACCCGGCCAAGGACTTCCAGATCGAGGACGAGGTCCTCGCCACCACGCGCAAGGCCGTGGACCGCGGCAAGCAGTGGCGCGCCGAGTGGCAGGAGAAGTTCGACGCGTGGGGCCAGGCCGACCCGGAGCGCAAGGCGCTGGCCGACCGCCTGTCCACCCGTTCGCTGCCGCAGGGCTTCGCGGACAACCTGCCCACCTGGGAGCCGGACGCGAAGGGCATCGCCACCCGCAAGGCCTCCGGTGAGGTCCTCAACGCGCTCTCCGGCGTGCTGCCGGAGCTGTGGGGCGGTTCGGCCGACCTGGCCGAGTCGAACAACACCACGATGAAGGGCGCCGACTCGTTCGGGCCGGAGAAGGCCTCCACCGGCATGTGGCAGGCCAACCCCTACGGCCGCACGCTGCACTTCGGTGTCCGCGAGCACGCGATGGGCTCGATCCTCAACGGCATCGCGCTGCACGGCGGCACCCGGCCCTACGGCGCCACCTTCCTCATCTTCTCCGACTACATGCGCCCGCCGGTGCGGCTGGCCGCGCTGATGAAGGCCCCGGTCGTCTACGTGTGGACGCACGACTCGATCGGCCTCGGCGAGGACGGCCCGACGCACCAGCCGATCGAGCAGCTCGCCGCGCTGCGCGCCATCCCGGGCCTGAACGTGGTCCGGCCCGCCGACGCGAACGAGACCGCCGGCGCCTGGAAGGCCGCGCTGGAGGACATCCACCACCCGACCGGCCTCGCGCTGACCCGGCAGAACGTCCCGGTGCTGGAAGGCACCTCGCACGAGGGCGTGGCCAAGGGCGGGTACGTGCTCGCCGAGGCCTCCGGCGGCACGCCCGAGGTCGTGCTGATCGCGACCGGTTCCGAGGTGCAGCTGGCCGTCGAGGCCCGCGCGAGCCTGGAAGCCGACGGGATTCGAACCCGCGTGGTCTCGATGCCGTGTGTGGAATGGTTCGACGCGCAGGACGAGGCGTACCGGGAGTCGGTGATCCCGTCCGGAGTCAAGGCGCGGGTGGCGGTCGAGGCCGGTATCTCCCAGCCCTGGTACCGCTTCGTCGGCGACTCCGGTGCGATCGTGTCGATCGAGCACTTCGGTGCCTCGGCCGACTTCAAGACCCTGTTCCGCGAGTTCGGGTTCACCGCCGACGCCGTGGTCGACGCCGCGCGCACCTCGCTCGCGAAGACCAAGAAAGCCTGACCCAGAAAGGGGATTGTCTGTCATGAGCGACCGACTCGCACAGCTTTCCGAAGCGGGTGTCTCGATCTGGCTCGACGACCTGTCGCGCGAACGGCTCAACTCCGGCAACCTCGCCGAGCTGATCCGAGACCGGCACGTCGTCGGCGTCACGACCAACCCGACGATCTTCGCCAATGCGCTGTCCGCCGGCGAGGCCTACGACGAGCAGGTCCGTGAGCTGGCCGCGCGCGGCGCCGACCTGGACGCCACCGTCCGCGAGCTGACCACCACCGACGTGCGCAACGCCGCGGACCTGTTCCGTGACGTCTACCGCGCCACCGACGGGGTGGACGGCCGCGTGTCGATCGAGGTCGACCCGCGGCTGGCCAAGGACGCGGAGAAGACCGCGGCCGAGGCCAAGGACCTGTGGAAGACCGTGGACCGGCCCAACATCTTCATCAAGATCCCGGCCACCGAGGAGGGCCTGCCCGCGATCACGCGCACGCTGGCCGAGGGCATCAGCGTCAACGTCACGCTGATCTTCTCGGTGGAGCGCTACAGGGACGTCATCGCGGCCTTCTTCGCCGGGCTGGAGCAGGCCAAGGCCAACGGCCACGACCTGCGCATGATCGAGTCCGTGGCGTCGTTCTTCGTGTCCCGTGTGGACACCGAGGTCGACAAGCGGCTGGACGCGATCGGCACCGACGAGGCCAAGGCGCTGCGCGGCGAGGCCGCGATCGCCAACGCGCGGCTGGCCTACGCCGCCTACGAGGAGCTGTTCGCCTCCGACCGCTGGAAGGCGCTGGCCGACGCCGGTGCCAAGCCGCAGCGCCCGCTGTGGGCCTCCACCGGCGTGAAGGACCCGTCCTACTCCGACACCCGCTACGTCGACCAGCTCGTCGTGGCCAACACGGTCAACACCATGCCGGAGAAGACGCTGCACGCCGTCGCCGACCACGCCCAGATCGAGGGCGACAAGGTCACCGGCACCGGCACGCGGGCGCAGCAGGTCTTCGACAACCTCGCCGCCGCGGGCATCGACGTGGCCGACGTCTTCCGGGTGCTGGAGGACGAAGGCGTGGAGAAGTTCGAGAAGTCCTGGCAGGAGCTGCTCGACACGGTCGAAGGGCAGCTCGGGAAGGCGAAGAACTGAGATGGTGGGGGAAGAGACCGCGGTCTCCATCGTCGACGGCGAGCTGGCGGCCAAGGCCGCCCCGCTGATCGACAAGCTGGTCGCCGACCAGGTCGCCTCGAAGCTCGCCGCCGGTGACGCCACGCTGTGGGGTTCCGGCGCCGAGCCCGAGGCGTCGATCCGGCTGTCCTGGACGACGTTGCACAAGACCTCACGCCCGCTGATCGGCGAGATCGAAGCGCTGCGCGAGCAACTGCGCGGCGAGGGGATCGACCGGGTGGTGCTCGCCGGGATGGGCGGTTCCTCGCTCGCCCCCGAGGTCATCACCGGCACCGAGGGCGCCCCGCTGACCGTGCTCGACACGACCGACCCCGGTCAGGTCGCGGACGCGCTCGCCGGGGACCTCAGCCGCACGGTGATCGTGGTGTCGTCGAAGTCCGGCGGCACCGTCGAGACCGACAGCCACCGGCGGATCTTCACCAAGGCGTTCGAGGAGTCGGGAATCGATGCCGCGAGCCGCATCGTCGTGGTCACCGACCCGGGTTCGCCGCTGTCCGAGCTGGCCGAGAGCGAGGGCTACCGCAAGGTCTTCCTCGCCGACCCGCACGTGGGCGGCCGGTACTCGGCGCTGACCGCGTTCGGGCTCGTGCCCGCAGGGCTGGCCGGTGCGGACGTGGCGCGGCTGCTGGACCAGGCGGCCGCGGTCGCGCAGACGCTGGCGAGCGATGACGCGGACAACCCGGCGCTGCGGCTGGCGGCGGCGTGGGGCGCGGCGCACGCCGACGGCGCGGAGAAGGTCGTGCTGGCCGACGCCGGCTCGGGTATCAAGGGCTTTCCGGACTGGGCGGAGCAGCTGATCGCCGAGTCCACCGGCAAGCAGGGCACCGGCCTGCTGCCGGTCGCGGTCGAGGGCCCGGAGGCGCCGGGCTTCGCCGACGCGGGTTCCGACGCCACGGCGGTGGCGATCGGATCCGCGGCGCGCGGCGCGAAGATCGCCACCTCGGGCCCGCTGGGAGCGCAGTTCCTGCTGTGGGAGTTCGCCACCGCGATCGCGGGACGGCTGCTGGAGATCAACCCGTTCGACCAGCCCGACGTCGAGGCCGCCAAGGCCGCGGCGCGCGCGCTGTTGGATGATCCGGCCAAACTGGAGGGCGGCGAGACACCGTCCACTGTGGATGGCTCGGTGGAGATCTTCGCGTCGGCAGGAGTCTCGGGCGAGGGCAAGCTGCTCGACGTGCTCAAGGAGTTCCTGGATTCCGCACCGGAGCACGGGTACCTCGCGGTGCAGGCCTACCTCGACCGCCTCGACGACGCCTCGGCGTCGCTGCTGCGCGCGGAGCTGGCCAAGCGCACCGGGCTGCAGACCACGTTCGGCTGGGGCCCGCGCTTTCTGCACTCCACCGGCCAGTACCACAAGGGCGGTCACCAGAACGGCATCTTCCTGCAGCTCACCGGTAACGCGGAAAGCGACCTGGAAGTGCCGGACCGGCCCTACACTCTGGGCAAGCTGCAGCACGCGCAGGCCCTCGGCGACGGTCAGGTCCTCACCGAACACGGCAGGCCCGTACTACGGCTGCACCTGACCGACCGGGCCGCAGGCCTGGCTCAACTCGTTCGCGCCGTACAGGAGGTCGGTGAATGAGCCAGCGGTGGACCAACCCGCTTCGGGACCCCCGCGACAAACGACTGCCGAGGATCGCCGGGCCATCGAGCATGGTGATCTTCGGCGTGACCGGTGACCTGTCCCGCAAGAAGCTGATGCCGGCGATCTACGACCTGGCCAATCGCGGTCTGCTGCCCGCCGGCTTCTCGCTGGTGGGTTTCGCGCGCCGGGACTGGGAGAACGAGGACTTCGGCCAGCTCGTGCACGATTCGGTCGCCGAGCACGCCCGCACGCCGTTCCGGGAGTCGGTCTGGCACCGGCTCGCCGAGGGCATCCGTTTCGTGCAGGGCACTTTCGACGACGACGACGCGTTCGACCGGCTCGCGCAGACCGTGCACGAGCTGGACAACGAGCGGGGCACGGGCGGCAACACCGCCTTCTACCTGTCGATCCCGCCGAGCGCGTTCCCGGTCGTCACCAAGCAGCTGGCCCGGTGCGGCCTCGCGCAGTCCGATGAGGACTCCTGGCGCCGGGTCGTGATCGAGAAGCCGTTCGGGCACGACCTGGCCAGCGCCAAGGAACTCAACGGCATCGTCAACGACGTGTTTCCCGAGGAGTCGGTGTTCCGCATCGACCACTACCTCGGCAAGGAGACGGTGCAGAACATCCTGGCGCTGCGCTTCGCCAACCAGCTGTTCGAGCCGATCTGGAACGCCAACTACGTCGACCACGTGCAGATCACCATGGCCGAGGACATCGGCCTCGGCGGCCGCGCGGGCTACTACGACGGCATCGGCGCGGCGCGCGACGTGATCCAGAACCACCTGCTGCAGCTGCTGGCCTTCACCGCGATGGAGGAGCCGCTGTCCTTCGAGCCGCGTGCCCTGCGTGCGGAGAAGGTCAAGGTGCTCTCGGCGACCAAACCACTGAGGCCGCTGGACGAGACGACCGCGCGCGGGCAGTACGCGGGCGGCTGGCAGGGCGGCAAGAAGGTGCCAGGCCTGCTGCAGGAGGCCGGGTTCGCGAAGGACTCGACCACCGAGACCTACGCCGCGGTGACCCTGGAGGTGCAGAACCGGCGCTGGGCCGGGGTGCCGTTCTACCTGCGCACCGGCAAGCGGCTCGGCCGCCGCGTCACCGAGATCGCGGTGATGTTCAAACGCGCCCCGCACCTGCCCTTCGACTACACCTCGACCGAGGAACTGGGGCAGAACGCGCTGGTGATCCGGGTGCAGCCGGACGAGGGCGTGACGATGCGGTTCGGCTCCAAGGTGCCCGGCACCACGATGGAGGTCCGCGACGTCACGATGGACTTCGGCTACGGCCACGCGTTCACCGAGTCCTCGCCGGAGGCCTACGAGCGGCTGATCCTGGACGTACTGCTCGGCGAGCCGTCGCTGTTCCCGGTCAACGAAGAGGTCGAGCTGTCCTGGCGGATCCTCGACCCGATCCTGGAGCACTGGGCAAAGCAGGGCGCCCCGGAGCCGTACTCGCCGGGCAGCTGGGGCCCCGCGTCGGCGGACGAGGTGCTGGAACGGTCCGGCCGGAACTGGAGGCGCCCGTGATCATCGACCTGCCCTCGACCACCACCTCGCAGGTCAACCGCAAGCTGGTCGAACTGCGGGAACGCGGCGGTGCCGTCGCGCTCGGCCGCGTGCTCACCCTGGTGATCGTCGACGACGACGGCGAGCACCTCGAAGAGCACATCGACGCGGCCAACGAGGCCAGCCGCGAGCACCCGTGCCGGGTGATCGTGATCGCGCGCGGCTCCCGCACGGCGGCGGCGCGCATCGACGGCCAGATCCGCGTCGGCGGCGACGCCGGTGCCAGCGAGGTCGTGATCCTGCGACTGTACGGTCCGCTCGCCTCGCAGGGGCAGAGCGCGGTCGTGCCGCTGTTGCTGCCCGACGCGCCGATCGTGATCTGGTGGCCCAGCTCGGGCCCGAAGGTCCCGGCGGAGGACCCGATCGGCCAGCTCGCGCAGCGCCGGATCACCGACTCCGCCGCCGAGCGCAACCCGATAAGGGCACTGGCCACCCGCCGAAAGTCCTATGTGGAGGGTGACACCGATCTGGCGTGGACCAGGCTGACGAACTGGCGTGCCCAGCTCGTGGCCGCGCTGGACCTGCCGCCGTACGAGAAGATCACCGCGGCGACGGTCACCGGCGAGTCGGACTCGCCGTCCACCGAGCTGCTCGCCGGCTGGCTCGCGGAATACCTGCGGGTGCCGGTGAAGCGGGTCAAGACGGCCTCGGCGCAGGGCATCGTGTCGGTCACGCTGGAGCGCCGCTCCGGTGTGGTGGAGCTGCACCGGCCCGACGGCAAGATCGGCACGCTGGCGCAGCCCGGTCAGCCCACCCGGCGGATCGCCCTGCACCGGCGCAGCACCAAGGACTGCCTGATCGAGGAGCTGCGGCGGCTGGATCCGGACGAGATCTACGAGGCCGCTCTGCACGGGCTGGACAAGCTCAGCGCGAGCGCGCCGAAGACGGCGGCCAAGGCGAAGAACGGTAAGAAGACTCCGGCGAAGGCGTCCGCGTCATGAGCGACGGCGAGGTCGTGGTCTACGCCAATCCGGATCTGCTCGCCGCGGCCGCGGCCGCCCGGCTCGTCACCAGGCTGGTGGATCTGCAGGCGGCCAAGGGCTCGGCTTCGCTGGTGCTCACCGGCGGCAGCACGGGCATCGCGGTACTGGAGCAGCTGCGTGACTCCCCCGCGCGGGACGCGGTGGACTGGTCGCGGCTGGACCTGTACTGGGGCGACGAGCGGTTCGTGCCCGCGGACGACGACGAGCGCAACGAGAAGCAAGCCCGTGAGGCGCTGCTGAACCACGTGCCCGTCGACCCGAAGCGGGTGCACGCGATGGCGCCCTCCGACGGCGAGTTCGGCGACGACGTCGACGCCGCGGCCGAGGCCTACGCACGGGTGCTGGCCGAGAACGCGCTGCCGGAGGACCACGGCGACGTGCCGAGCTTCGACATCATGTTGCTCGGGCTCGGCGGCGAGGGGCACACGGCGTCGGTGTTCCCGGAGTCGCCCGCGGTGTACGAGACCGAGCGATCGGTGGTGGCGGTGCGCAACTGCCCGAAGCCGCCGCCGACCCGGGTCTCGCTGACCCTGCCCGCGATCCGGCGTGCGCACGACGTGTGGCTGATGACCACCGGCGAGGCGAAGGCGGACGCCGTCGCGCTCGCGCTGTCGGGCGCGGGCGAGGTGCAGATACCCGTGGCAGGCGCGCGCGGCCAACGCCGCACCCTGTGGCTGCTGGACACCCCCGCCGCCTCAAAACTCTCCCACGTCTACAAACCCCCCACGGCCTAACCCCGCGAGTCCAGCCTTCCCAGCGCCCGAGTCCAGGCCTGGGAGTGCCCGAGTCCAGGCTTCCGACCGCACGAGTCTGGGCTTCGAAGCGCGCGAGTCTGGGTTTGGCGGCGCCCGAGTCTAGGTTTCCGGGCACCCGAGTCCGGCCTTGACGGCGCGCGAATCGGGCTTCCCGGCCTTGAGTACGGATTTCGGGCACGCGAGTTCAGGTTTCCAGGCGTGCGAGTCCGGGTTTCTCAGGGGCCGAGTCTGAGTTTGGCGGCGAGCGAGTTCGGGTTTGCCGGCGTCCGAGTCCGGGCTTAGGAGCGCGCGAGGTCAGGTTTCTGGGAGCCCGAGTTGAGATTTTCCAGGCGTGCAAGTTTGGGTTTCCAACCGCGCGAGTTCGGGTTTACGGGCGCCCGAGTCCCTGTTCCCCGGCGGGCGAGTCAGGGCTTCCCGGCCCCCGGCGAGTACAGGTTTCCTGGCGTGCGAGTTCGGGTTTCCCGGCGTTTGCGTCCACTCTTTCAGCCATCCCGGCCGCAGGGAACTCGGGACTCGGCCGCCGGGAAACCTGAACTCGCGGGGTGAAAGGTGGGGCGTTAGCATCCGCACATTTATTTGCGAATATGCGTCCCGATCGAGTTGTTCAGACATCTCACTCTCGAGTCCACGAGACGACGAGGGGCAAGGGCATGAGCACACAGGGAATCTCCATCGGGATCCCAGCAGGCGCCGACCGGGCGCACGGAAACACAGATTTCCGGCGGCATCTGCGGCTCAAACGAGTGGCCCTCGCGCCGCTGGCGATCGACGCGACCGCGATCGTGCTCGCGGTGCTCGACGTCTGGCTGGTCATCCCGGACAAAGCACCCACCTACTCGATCTACCTGTCCGGACTGGCGTGCCTCGCGCTCGCAGCGCGGCGCTGGCTGCCGTTCGTCGTCGTGCTGGGCACGGTGCCCGGTTTTCTCACCGGCTGGTCGCAACTCGCCGCGATGATCGCCTTGGGCATGCTCGCCACCCGCAAGCAGACACACTGGCAGGTGTGGGTCGGCGCGGCGCTGGTGTGGGCGTGCCGTTTCATCCAGTGGCCGCTGTCGGACTTCGCCACCCTGTCCTGGCGCGAACACGTCCTCGATGCGATTTACGGCGTCCTGGTCGCCGGAATGCCGATCGCGATCGGGCTGCTCATCGGCGCGCGGGCCCAGCTGTCGCAGAAACTCGGTGAGCTCGCCGCGAGCCGTGACCGGGAACAGAAGCTGCATGCCGACGCTGTGCGCGCGGAGGAACGTGCCCGGCTGGCGCGGGAGATGCACGACGTCGTCTCGCACGACATCACCCTGATCGCCATGCAAGCAGGGGTGCTCGCCGCGGGTTCGGACTCGCAGAGCGCGCAGGACACGGCCAAGGTGATCCGGCAGTTGTCCACCCGCACGCTCGAGGAGCTGCGTTCGCTGGTGGGCGTCCTGCGCTCGGGACTGGCCGACGACGGTCCGCAGCCCGGCCTCGGGGAACTGGACCAGCTGGTGAAGGACTGCGAGGTGCCGGTGCAGCTGACGGTCGACAGCCTGCCCGAGCAGCTGCCCGCGAAGGTGTCCGCCGCCGCGTACCGGACAGTGCAGGAATGCCTCACCAACGTGCGCAAACATGCGCCGGGTGCGTCCGCGACCGTCCGGATCCTGGGCGCCGGGGACGAGCTGAACATCGAGGTCTGCAACGCGAGCCCGCGCGAGACGGTGACCCCGTTGCCCTCGGGCGGCCACGGCCTGATGGGCCTGGCCGAACGCGCCCGGCTGCTCGGCGGCAGCTTCGAGACGTCCCCGACTCCGGACGGCGGTTTCCGGGTCCGGGCCAGTTACCCGGTAGGGAGCTGAAGCCGCCTTCCGCGCCGCTGCGCGGTTGCTGCGCAAGCCTGGACACGGCGGAGCGCGGCGTTGTTCGGCTGGGGATCGGGGCAGGTCTGGCGTTCGCTCGGCCTCGCCATCCTCGCCCGGCCTCTGCCTCCGTTGCCCCAAAAACACCGTGAGGGACCCCCTGATGGTGCTTGAGCACCATCAGGGGGTCCCTCACGAGATTGGGCTAGTTGATCTGGCGGCGCTGGCGCAGGCGTTCCAGCGCCTCGGCGAGAATGGCCTCACCGTCGGCGTCGCTGCGCCGTTCCTTCACGTACGCCAGGTGCGTCTTGTACGGCTCGGTGCGGGGTGCGGCCGGTGGGTTCTGCGAGTCCTGCCCGCCGGGCAGCCCGCAGCGGGGGCAGTCCCACTCCTCGGGAATGTCGGCGTCCATCGCGAACGAGGGACGGGACTCGTGCCCATTCGCGCACCAGTAGGAAACCCGGCGCCGGGGCGCGGACTCGCCGCGCTCGGACTCGCCGGAAGGACCGGCACCGACCCTGGTACCTCGAATCGCGTTACCGCCAACCATGAATCCTCACAGTGTTATCGGCGGCGCGCCCCCCATAGGCACGCCCGTGCACTCAGACCTTCAGCAGCAGGCCCAGACCCACAATGCTGATCAACCACACGGCGCCGAGCAAGAGGGTGATGCGGTCGAGGTTCTTCTCGGCCACGCTCGATCCCGCGAGACTCGACTGCATGCCACCACCGAACAGCGAAGACAAGCCGCCGCCCCGCCCACGGTGCAGCAGCACGGCGACCACCAACAGCACGCTGGTCGCGATCAACAGGATTTGGAGGAACAGCTTCATCTCATCCTCTGTGTCTTCACCGGTGACGTACGATCCGCAGCCCGATCGTACGTCACCGCAAAGGTGTGCCCTGATGGTGTGACGGTCTGAGGTTGTCAGACTACTCGGCGGCCGCAACCCTTACGGCAGCGGACCCCCGGCAGCCAGCGCGCACAGTTTCGTGAACTCCTCGGCCTGCAGGCTCGCGCCGCCGACCAGGGCACCGTCGATGTTGTCGCACCCGACCAGCTCGGCGATGTTGCCCGACTTCACCGAACCGCCGTAGAGCACGCGCACCTCGTCGGCCACCTCGGCGCCGTACTTCTCGGTGAGCGCCGCACGCAGCGACTTGCAGACCTCCTCGGCGTCGGCCGGGGTGGCGACCCTGCCGGTACCGATCGCCCACACCGGCTCGTAGGCGACGACCACACTGTCCTTGACCTGCTCGGCCTTGAGCCCCTTGAGCCCGGCGATCAGCTGGCTCGTGCAGTGCTCGACGTGCCCGCCGGACTCACGCACGTCCAGCTGCTCGCCGACACACAGGATCGGCTTGATGCCGTGCTTGATCGCGGCGCGCACCTTCTTGTTGACGATCTCGTCGTCCTCGTTGTGGTACTCGCGCCGCTCGGAGTGGCCGACGGTGACGTAGGAGCAGCCGAGCTTGGCCAGCATCGGACCCGACACGTCCCCGGTGTAGGCACCCGAATCGTGCGGCGAGAGGTCCTGCGCGCCGTAGGTGAGCAGGAGCTTGTCCCCGTCGATCAGGGTCTGGATGCTGCGGATGTCGGTGAAGGGCGGAAGTACGGTGACATCCACCTTCGCGTAGTACTTCTCGGGCAGCGAGAACGCGATCTTCTGCACCAGGGCGATGGCCTCGAGGTGATTGAGGTTCATCTTCCAGTTGCCCGCGATGAACGTCTTGCGCGCCATCAGGCACCCTCCCCCAGTACCGCCACACCGGGCAGTTCCTTGCCCTCGAGATACTCCAGCGACGCACCGCCACCGGTGGAGATGTGCGAGAACTTCTCCTCCGGCAGGCCGAGCACCCGAACCGCGGCGGCCGAATCGCCGCCGCCGACCACGCTGAACGCGGCCGAATCGGCGATCGCCTGCGCCACACCCCTGGTGCCGGCCGCGAACGGCGCCATCTCGAACACGCCGGCCGGGCCGTTCCAGAACACCGTCTTGGCACCGGAGACCTTGGCTGCGAACGCCTCGGTCGTCTTCGGGCCGATGTCCAGGCCCATCCAGCCGTCCGGGATCGCGTCGGCGGCGACGGTGTCCGTCGCGGCGTCGGCGGCGAACTTGTCCGCCACCACCACGTCGGACGGGATGACGATCTTGCCGCCGTGCTCGTCGAGCAGCTTGCGCGCGGTCTGCACGAAGTCCTGCTCCAGCAGCGAGGAACCCACACTGTGGCCCTGGGCGGCGAGGAACGTGAACGCCATGCCGCCACCGATGAGCAGCGTGTCGACCTTGGGCAGCAGGGCCTCGATGACCGCGAGCTTGTCCGAGACCTTCGAACCGCCGAGCACCACCACGTACGGCCGCTCCGGGTTGCCGGTGAGCTTGCTCAGCACCTCCAGCTCGGCGAGCACGAGGCCACCGGCGTAGGCCGGCAGCGCACGCGCCACGTCGTAGACCGAGGCCTGCTTGCGGTGCACGACGCCGAACCCGTCGGAGACGAACGCGTCGGCGAGCTGGGCGAACTCGGCGGCCAGCTCGGCGCGCTCGGCGTCGTTCTTGCTGGTCTCGCGCGGGTCGAACCGCACGTTCTCCAGCAGCACGACCGAACCGTCGGCCTGCGCGGCGGTCAGCTCCTTCGCGGAGGAACCCACGACGTCCCCGGCGAGCTCGACCTCGGCGCCGAGCAGCTCGCCGAGCCGGTCGGCGACCGGCCGCAGCGAGTACTTGGCGTCGGGCTCACCCTTGGGGCGACCGAGGTGCGCCGCGACGACCACCTTCGCGCCGGCCTCGGCCAGCCGCTTGATGGTGGGCAGCGCGGCGCGCACCCGACCGTCGTCGGTGATGGTGGTGCCGTCGAGCGGCACGTTCAGGTCCGAGCGGACCAGAACGCGCTTGCCCGCGACACCGCCGGCGAAAAGGTCTTCCAGCGTTTTGACAGCCATGGCCTCAGGAGAGCTTCGAGCCGACGAGCTTCACCAGGTCGGCGAGGCGGTTGGAGTAGCCCCACTCGTTGTCGTACCAGCCGAACACCTTGACCTGGTCGTCGATGACCTTCGTCAGCGGCGCGTCGTAGATGCACGAGGCCGGGTCGTTGACGATGTCGGAGGAGACGATCGGGTCCTCGCTGTAGCGCAGGATGCCCTTGAGCGCGCCGTCCGCCGCGGCCTTGTAGGCGGCGTTGATCTCCTCGGCCGTGGCCTTCTTGGTGAGGTTGACGGTCAGGTCGGTGATCGAGCCGGTGGGCACCGGGACGCGCAGCGAGTAGCCGTCCAGCTTGCCGTTGAGCTCCGGCAGCACGAGGCCGATGGCCTTGGCGGCACCGGTGGAGGTCGGCACGACGTTCAGCGCGGCGGCACGGGCACGGCGCGGGTCCTTGTGCGGGCCGTCCTGCAGGTTCTGATCCTGCGTGTAGGCGTGGATCGTGGTCATCAGGCCCTTCTCGATGCCGAAGTTCTCGTGGAGAACCTTGGCGAGCGGGCCGAGGCAGTTGGTGGTGCAGGACGCGTTGGAGATGATCGTCTGCGAACCGTCGTAGAGGTTGTCGTTGACGCCGAGCACGACGGTCAGGTCCTCACCCTTGGCCGGCGCGGAGATGATCACCTTCTTGGCACCGCCCGCGATGTGGGCCTTGGCGGCGTCGGCGTTGGTGAAGAAGCCGGTCGACTCGACGACGACGTCCACACCGAGGTCACCCCAGGGCAGGTTCGCCGGGTCGCGCTCGGCGAGGGCCTTGATGGTCTTGCCGCCGACGACGATGCCCTCGCCGCTGACGGTGACCTCCTCCGGGTAACGGCCAAGGACGCTGTCGTACTTGAGCAGCTGGGCCATCGTGTTGACGTCGCCAAGGTCGTTGAACGCCACGATCTCGATGTCGTGACCGCCGGCCTGCACGGCACGGAAGAAGTTGCGGCCGATCCGGCCGAAGCCGTTCACACCTACGCGAACCGTCACTGCTCTTCTCTCCTCGGGTCCGGCCCGGTCGCTACCGGGCCACACGTCTTCGGGCTCCTGGCCACCCTAGCGTGCTGGCCTGCGCGTACTGACCCCGACCGGCGAGATATCCGCCACCCAGGCGAATCGATCAAGATGAGGCGTTTCACGAAGCCAGTTCCCGCTCCAGCGGTGTCCGGAACTTCGGGATTACCCGCATCGGCCCGAGCCACTCGCGAAGCCGCTCCGCCTCCGCCCGGATGGCCGCCTCAGCGTGCGCCCCGACGTCTTCGAGTAGGCGGCAGGCGATCTCGCCGTCCGCGCGCTGCACCCAGCCGCCCACCACACGGCCGCCCCACCAGATGGTCGGGCCGATGTTGCCGCTGCGGTCGAACAGTGCCTCGCGGTGCGGGCCGAGGTACCAGTCGCGCTCGGCCCAGCCCATCGGCGTGGGATCCAGCGCGGGCAGCAGCCGGGCGGCCGGCTCCGGCTCCGGCACCGGCTCGAGGTCGTCGGCGAGCGCGATGCCCGGGACGCCGTCGAGGTCGACCTCGGCCGGGCCGATCTCGGCCAGTGCCTTCCTGACCTGGCCGACGGTCCAGCCGGTCCACCACTTGAGGTCCTCGACCGGCGCGGGACCGAACGCGGACAGCCAGCGGCGGGCCAGTTCGGCACGGGCCTGCCCGGCGGGCATCGCCGGGATGCCGCCCAGCCACGACTCGGCGGTGGCCCACTCGTACTGGGTGGACAGCCAGGAACCGCGCGGGCGGCCGCGCACGATCCGGCCCCGCGCGGCGAGCAGGAACAGCACGCGGTTGGTGATGTAGCCGTTCGATTCGTAGGGTTTTCCTCGCGAGACCACGATTCTCGTGCGCAGCCGGGGCTCCCCGTCGGCGATCTCGGCCGCGTAGCCGGTGCCGCGGGCCGCGAGCGCGGCGAAGGCGCCCTCCTCGACGTCGGCGAGCCAGGCGTCCAGATCCTCGTCGAGGCCGGCCGTGGTCAGGTGCTGGAGCAGGAGCTTGCGCTGTCTGGCCGCGATGTCGTCGGCGCACGCGGCCTGCACGACCGGCGCGAGCCCGGCCGGGACGACGAACACCGTGCGGCGCATGCCCAGCATCCGCAGCAGCGTGCGGTCCTCGTACAGCGCGCGCTCCGCCGTGTCCGGTTCACGCAGGCGGGCCGCGGCGGACAGGTGCACCGACGCCGGGTCGGTGGCGTGCAGCGCGACGAGACCGGCCGCGATCTGCTCGACACTGCCCGCGGGCGTGCCGAGGTGATGCCGGGCGACCAGCCGCGCGCGCCGTTCGGCGACGGAGAATCTTCGGGTCACGAACCTCTTCCTACCAGGGGTGTCCGACAAAAATCGTCGCGCGGGCACAGGCCGCGGAACTAGGCTTCCGCCGTGGTGTCTTCAAGTCATTTCGCCGCGTTCGCGGCGCTTGTCTTCCTGATGGTGGTCGTGCCCGGCCCGAGCGTGCTGTTCACCGTGAGCCGCGCGCTCACCGTCGGCAAGCGCGGCGCGCTGCTCACCGTGCTCGGCAACGCGACGGGCTCCTACCTGCAGGTGGTCGCGCTGGCGTTCGGGCTCGGGGCGATTGTGTCGGCCTCCACCGCGGTGTTCACCGCGATCAAGCTGGCCGGCGCGGCGTACCTGATCTGTCTGGGCGTGCAGGCGATCCGGCACCGCCATCGGCTGAGCGAGGCGCTGGGCGCCGAGGTCGGCACCGGAACGCGCCGCACGCTGACGGTGCTGCGCGACGGGTTCGTCGTCGGTTTCACCAACCCGAAGACGCTGGCGTTCTTCGGCGCGGTGCTGCCGCAGTTCGTCGTGCCCTCGGCGGACTGGGTGCCCGGGCAGGTGCTGTTGCTGGGCGTGTGCCTTCCGGTGATCGCGCTCGTGTCCGATTCGCTGTGGGCGCTGGTCGCCAGCGGGGCCCGTGCGTGGTTCGCCCGCTCGCCCCGCAGGCTGGCGCTGGTGGGCGGCACGAGCGGGCTGGTGATGATCGGTCTCGGCGCGGGGCTGGCGATCAACGGCCGCAAGGATTGATGCTCAGCACTGCCGCCTACGCCGCCGAGTGCGCGCAGGAAGCGCGGGCGCGGGCTGGACACCGCCCTCAGGCGGACTCCGCCTTCGTGAACAGCCGCGTCGCCGAGAGATGGGACGTGCCGTCCGGGTCGGACAGGGCGTCCAGATGGTTGCGCAGGGTCGCGTCGACCGAGAGGTACTTGCGGCCCGCGCGCAGGTCGGCGTCGTTGCGCAGCCGGATGATCAGCGGGAATTCCGAGAGCGCACCGGCGTCGAACAGGCCCGTCGTGTAGATCAGCTGCACGCCCAGCGCCTCGGCGACCACCCGCTGCAGCTCCAGCAGGTACCCCGCCGACGCGCGGCCGATCGGGTTGTCCAGGAACAGCACGCCCGAATGCCGGTTGCGCATCTTGCCCCGGTTGTTCGCCCGCAGTGCCGCGAGCGTGCAGTACAGGATGATCGCCGCGGTGAGCTGCTGCCCGCCGGAGAACACGTCCCGGATCTCCGACACGCGCTGCCGTTCGGTGCGCAACACGGAGTCCGGTTTGAGCATGTCCACCCGGAACCCCTTGGGCACGGCGGCCCGAACCCCGCGCAGCACCAGCGACATGCCGTCGCGTTTGACGTCGCGGCCGTCGCTCGTCTTGCCGGCGGCGGCCTCGTCCACGACCTCGCCGAGCGCCTCGGCCAGCTCCGCCTCGTCGGGGTCGCCGAACCGGATGCGCAGGAACTCCTGGCCCGACCAGTCGCCGAGCCCCTCCGGAAGGCGCGAGAGCCGTTGCGCCGAGCGCAGCATCCGCAGCGCGCCCTCGACCATTCCCTGTAGCCGCGCGACGATGCCCGACCGGTGCCGGTCGATCTGCGCCAGGTCGTCGGTCAGTGTGCGCAGCCGCGGCTTCAGCGCGTTCGCCCACTCCGCGGCGTTCGCGGGCAGGCTGTCGCGGCGCACCGAGATGATCTGTTGCCGCACCGGGCTGGCCAGGTGCTCGAACCGTTTCTCGGTGGCGTACTGGGCCAGCGCGTCGGCCGCCGAGCGCACACGCTTCTCCGCCGTCTCGACGGCCGCGTCGGCGTCGGCGAGCGCCGTGGTCAGCTTGCGGTAGCGCGCCTGCGCGGCCTCGACGTCACCGTCGAAGACACTGTCCGGTTCGCCGTCGGGCACCAGATGCGCCATCGACTCGGCCAGCAGGCGGAAACCGGCCGCGGACGTGTTCGCCGTTTCGAGCGCGTGCTCGGCCTCGGCACGCCGCGCCTGCGCCTCTTCCCACGCCCGCGCGGCGGCGCCGGCCTCCTCGGTGGCCTCATCGATCAGCTCACGACCGTGTTCGACGTCGCGCGGCCGGGTCTCCAGCGACGCGTTCTGCTTCGGCAGCTGGTCCAGCTCGGCCTTGCAGGTCGCGACCAGGCCGATCGCCTCGCTGTGCTCGGCTTCCAGCGCGGCCACGGCACGCCCGGCCCGCGCCTGCGCGGCCGCCCGTGTCGCGGCGTCCGCGCCGTCGGCGGTCTCCAGCAGCTTGCCCGCCTGCTCGCGCACCACCGGGTCGAGCACCTCCAGCGCGGCCCGTGCCGAGGACTCCGCGCTTTCCGCCTGTTCCAGTTCGGCACGCAGGTCGCTGCCGACCTCGACCTTGGCGTAGGCATCGCTCGCCGAGGCGAACGCGCGGCGCAGCACGTCGACCGGTTCGTTCGGCGGAGCGTCCTCTTCGGACACCGAACCGCCGCCAGGCACCTCGGCCAGTTCCGCACGGGCGCCGCTGACCGTGCGCCGGTGCCCATCCGCGGTCCGCTGCTCCTCCGCGGCTTCTTCGCGTGCCCGCGCCGCACGCGAACCCGCTTGCTCCGCCTCGGCCTCCGCCCGCGCCACGATTTCCCGCGCGCGCTCGGCCTCATCCGTCCATTGTGGAAGACGAGCGGCCCGCTCGGCCAGTTCGCCGAGCTTGCGTGCGCGTTCCTCTCCGGTGCGCGCCTCGGCGCGCAGCGCGGGAATCGCTTCGCGCAACCGGTTCCGCCGTGCCGCCAGCTCGTCCAGTTCGCGCTGCGCCACCGTGACCGCCTCCTGGCCGTCACCGCGCTCGCTCGTCGCGGCTTCGGCCTCTTCGGCGAGCGTCGCGAGCGCACCGGGCGGGTAGTCCTCACGCCAGGTGGTCAGCTTCCACTCCAGGGCCGCGTCGTCGCCGATCGCGGTCGCCAGCGCCTCCAGTTGCTTCTGCCGCCGCGAATGCCGGGCGAGGATCGCCTGCCGTTCGGTGTCGGCGGCCTCCTCGTCGTACATCGCCGGATTGGGCGGGACCAGGAATTCCACACCCGGCGTCGACCCGCCGGCCTTGAGCGCGTCCTTGGTGCCGACCGGGAGCACGACGCTGGGCAGGAGCTTCGCGTCGGCGAGGGCCTGCCGCGCCCGCGACAACTGTGCCGCGTCGTTGACCAGCACACCACCGACAAGGTGCGGCAGCCGCGACAGCACGTCCTCCCGCGCCTTCGCATCCATAGTGGACAGATAGCGCCAGCCGGACCACGCGGTGATCCCGGCTTCCTCCAGCACGTCGAGCGCGGCCTGCACCTCGGGCGACGCCGGCAGCAGGCCACCGCTGCCGAGCGCGGCCAGCGCACGCTCGTCGACGGATTCCTCCATACGCAACGAGGTCTGCTCACGCTCGGCCGTGGACCTGGCTTCCCGCAGGCGTTTCAGCAACGCGGGCGTGTCGGTCTCCAGCTGGACGTTGTCGCCGCCGAGCAGTTCCAGCAGCCGCGGGTGCGCCGCGAGACTGTCGGTGCGCCGATGCGCCTTCGACAGTTCGCTCGCCGCCCGGTCCGCCCGGGACTGCGCGGCGGCGGCCTTCTGCTGGGCGGCGTGCAGGGCCGACTGCGCGGTCGCGTGTTCTTCGGCGACGCGTTCCAGCTCCGCCTCCCGCGCCGCCAGCTCGGTGCCCGCGTTCTCCTGGCGGGCACGGGCTTCCTGCGCCGCGGCGGCGACCTGCGTGCCGTCGCTGAGCAACCCCTCGCGCACCGCCTGCTGCACCTGGCCGCGGACCTCTTCGATGCGCGCGGTGAGCTGCGCCTCCTCGGCGCGATGACGGGCCGCGGTGGTGGTCGCTTCATCGCGCTGGTCCTGCGCCGCGGCTGCCTCGGCACGGGCGGCCCCGGCGCGTTCCTCCGCGGCCTTCGCCTGGTCTTCGGCGTCGCGGGCCAGCGCCAGCAGGCCCCTGGCGAGCGCGTTCGCGGCCGCGTTCTTCGCCTCCAGCGCGGGTTTCGCGGACTGCTCGCGCTCCCCCACCAGCTCGCGGATGTCACTGGCCTTGCGCACCGCGTGCCGGTGCGCGAGCACGGTTCCCGTTTCGCGCCAAGCCTCGGCGCCCGCCCTGGCCTGCGCCAGCTCGCCGTCGATGCGCTTCTTGCCGGCGGTCGCGTCGGCCAGCCGCAGCTCCGCCACGACCCGGCGCAGTTCGGTCACGACCGCGGACAGCCTGCGGTGGTCGCCCTCGGCGAGTTTCTCGGCGTCCCGCGTCTCGTCGGCGAACGCGGCCAGACCGGACAGCCGGTCGTCCTCGAGTTTATGCCGTGCCGCAACGGATCCGGCGAAGGCGCGGGCGTCGGACCGGGCGACGGTGGCCAGTTTGCGTGACGCGGCGGCGAGCGACTCCTCGTCGACCAGCGGGCCGAGCAGTTCCAGCGCCCCGGCGACGAAATCGCGTTCGGACATCAGCGCGCCGCGCTGGCCGAGGTTGTGCGCGTAGGTCTTGACGACGTCGGCGAGATCGCGGGGATCGTCCTCGGTGATGACGGCCTTGAGCAGGAACTCGACGAACGCCTCGTCGGAGGTGAAGGCGAACGCGTCGGCGGCCTCGCCCTCGCCCGCGTTCATCGCGCGCTGATAACGGAACAGCTCGGTGTCCAGCCCGAGCGCGTCCAGCCGCTCGGTCCACTCGTGGTGACGGCGCGTCCAGGACAGCTCCAGCTCCGGTTCGGCGTGGTGCGCCTCGTCCAGCTTCTCCTGGAACCCGGACATGGTCAGCAGCCGCCCGTCGGCGGTGAACGGCAGCGACGTCAGACCGGTGTTCGCGCTGGGGCGGAAGCAGTACCAGGTGTCGACGAGGTTGGCCGGGTCGTTGGACACGACGTGCCCGCGCCACTCGGAGGCCTTGCCGGTGATGATCCGCTGTCCGGTCTCGGTGTGCTGCCATTCCAGCACGACGTGCGAGACGTCCTTGGCGGCGACGAACTTCTCCAGCACGCGCGTGTTCGTGGTGCCCACGACCTGGCGACGGCCGGGCAGCATCACGGAGAAGATCAGCTTGATGAGCACGGACTTCCCGCCGCCGTTCTCCAGGAACAGCACGCTCGCGGGCGAGGGCCGGCGCGGCAGCCCCTGCTCGGCGGAGTGGATGCCCGCGCTGAACAGCGCGTCCTGCGTGGGTGCCTTGACGACCTGCCCGACGCCGGAGAAGTCCAGCAGCACGTCCTGATACCGCGCACCCGCCGGACCCACCGAATGCAGGCGCACCCGCGAAAGCTCGTACATGCTCCCCCTACAGAGTGTCCGAAATGGACGGACGGAGCGTGCCGGCGGAATCCCCCACCGCCACCACGCCGAGTTCCAGCAGTTCCTCGAAAGCGCTGTCCGCGGCCAGCTCCCGCACCTGCACCTGGTACCGCGGTGTGGTCCGGTAGGTGCCGCCCTGCTCGGAGTTCACCTGCACCAGAAATCCTTGGTCGGCAAGGAAACGCAGCGCCCGCGACACCATGCCGCGGGTGGTGTCCGAAGCCAGCCGCCCGTCCTTGGTGGCCGCGGCGGCGGGACGGCGGGCGTAGGCACGCCACGCCTGCTCCAGCTCCGGCGCGTCGGACAGCGGATCGTTGTTGCGCTCGGCCTTGGCCGCCCGCTCGTCAAGGATCCGGCACGCCTCGCGCACCACGCCGTCGACCTGCTCGACGCTCACCCGGCCGATGTAGGTGTCGTTGGCGAGATCGTCGGGCCGCGGGTAGCCGAGCGCGGCGGTGGCCAGGTGCACCAGGCCGTGCAGCACCTTCTCCGTCTCGCGACGTTCGCGGATCTTGCTCTGCCGCGCGTAGGAGTCCATCTTGATCTCGAACACGGACTCGTCGGTGGCGGCGAGCACGGCCCCGGCCTGGGTGGACACGTCGAGCACCATCAGTCCGAGCCCGGCGGCCACGGAGTGGGTGAGCTGCTTGAACGCGCTGTCCTCGCCGTAGCGGCGGACCAGTTCGGCGTAGACGACGTCGCGGCCCGGCAGCTGTTTCGGCCGCATCCCGAAGGAGATCAGCCGGGCGGCCGACTCCACATCGGTACTCGTGCTCATGCGGGACACCCGCACCCGATCGGTCCTCCGCCGCGCCCGCTCCTCCGTCGCGGACGCTTCGTGCGGGCCTCGGCACTCACGCGACCTCCTCCTCTTCTTCCCCGCGTTCGATCTTCGCGTTCCCCAGCAGCAGATCGGCACCGCCGAACTCGTCGTCCTCCAGCAGCGTGCCGTCGTCAACGGCGAGCAGCGTGGCCTGGTCCCCCTGCCGCACGGCCGCGCCGACCTCCGGACTGTAGGAGTGCAGCGCCCGCAGCGCGACCAGACGGGCCAGCTGCGGATCACTCTCCCTGGCCTCGGCGAGCAGACCGGACAGCCGCCGCGGCACGTCAGGCAGGTCCAGCAGCTCGTCGGCACGCCGCCATTGCTCGTCACTGTAGTAGTCGGTGCTCTCCGACGGGACGAGCTCCGGCTCGGGGATCTCGCCGATGAGCTTGTCGCGTTCGGGCGCCGGCCGCAGCAGCAGCGAGACCAGCGACGGCAGCGCGGGCACCACGGGCACGTTGAGGCCCGCCGAGGCGTGGAAGAACTTCTCGGCCGGGCTCACCGCGTCCGCGATCGGCAGTTCCAGCGTGGGCACCAGCAGCTGGCCGAACAGGTCGATCGTCGCGCGCTGCGGCGGGCCGGAGAACTGCTGCCGGTCCTGCTCGGCGCGGAAGATCGCGCCCGCGGCCTGCAGGCGTGACTGGAGCTGGGTGTGCCGGGAGATGCAGTCGCCGACGATGTCGACCAGCTCGGCGGCGCGGCGTTTGTGGTCGGGGTCTTCGGCCTCGTCGCGGGCGCGGGTGATGTTGCGCAGGATCGCGTTCTCGGCGCGGAACCGGGTCTCGATGTGGGACAGCGCCGAGTCCAGCAGCTCCGGCATCTCCTCGGCCCAGTCCACGGCGCGCACGTCACGGCGCGTCGCGTCGAGTTTCGCGCGCAGCGT
This sequence comes from Amycolatopsis acididurans, assembly GCF_012328925.1. GTDB lineage: Bacteria > Actinomycetota > Actinomycetes > Mycobacteriales > Pseudonocardiaceae > Amycolatopsis_E > Amycolatopsis_E acididurans. Next base: position 175,985 of record NZ_JAAXLS010000006.1, on the reverse strand, counting down.
CTCGCCGTACTGCACCGTGCGGTAGCGGGCCTGCTCGGCGGCGAGCTTCGCGTCGGCGAGACGGCCGCGGCTGATCAGGTTCTCCAGCTTCACCTCGGCCGCGATCTGCGCCGACTCCACGTCGGTGTCCAGCGCCCCGACGAGCACGTTGATCGCCTCGTCGCTCGCGCGCAGGTACACCTCCCCGTCGGGGGCGGCGACCTCGATCAGCAGTTTGAAGTCGAACGCGCGGCGCTGGTAGACACCGTGGGCGTCGACGCTGCCGTAGACCCGCCGGAAGCCGCGGTCGGCGGTGCCGACGTTGATCAGGTTGTCCAGCACCCAGCGCGCGACGCGCTCGTGTTCGCTCGCGCGGCGGCCGGGCGCCTGCGCGGCGATGAACGGGCCGAGCCTGCGCACGACGTCGTCGTGGTTCGCACCGGTGTCGAAGTCCATCGCGATGGTGACCTGGTCGATCGTGTGCAGCGCGATCTCGGCCATCTGGTACACCGTGGCGTCGGCCCAGTCGAGTTTCGCCTTGCGCGCGTCCAGGTCGTGCAGCGGCGCGGTGCAGGCGAGCGCCTTGAGCCGGCGGGCCAGGCCCTCGTCGACCAGTCCGCCGCTGATCAGCTCGGAGTCACGCACAGCCGCCCAGACTAGCCGTCGCTCTTCGGTGCCGCGCGTTCGACTTCGCGCTCGTAGGTGAGCAGCGTGTCGATGACGATCTGCCGCTGCTCCGGGGTCAGCGGGTCGAGCGCCTTGCGCCACGCGCCGGCGCCGCCGGCGAGCCAGCCCTCGACGTCGGCGCGGTAGCGGTCGGCGATGCTCACGATCGTGCGGCGGCGGTCGGCCTCGTCCTCGTTGCGTTCGAGGATGCCGCTGCGGCTCAGATCGCCGACCATCAGGCTCACCGTGGTCGGCGCGACCTCCAGCCGGGCGGCCAGCTCGTTGACCCCGAGCGGGCCGTCGAACAGCAGGTACGCCAGCAGCGAAAGGTGCCGGGGCGCCAGCGAGAACGAGCGCAGGCTTTCCGGAACGGGCAGCCGCTTCGCGCGCCCGACCAGCCGCGGCATCAGCAGCAGCATGGTCCGCACGCCCTCGTCCACGCTCGGCCCGGTCGCCATGCGCCAATCCTGCCATGACGTATTTTCTTGGATCATGCGTGAGATGAGCAGGGATGAGTGGTGGGCCTTCGCGAGCGAGGGCACCCGCACCGGGAAACTGGCCGTGGTCCGCGCCGACGGGTCGCCGCACGTGACGCCGATCTGGTTCGTGCTCAACGAAGGCCCCGACGGCGACGAACTGATCTTCACGACCTGGCACGAAGCGGTGAAGGGCCGCGCGCTGCGCCGCGAGCCGCGGATTTCGATGGCCGTGGACGACCAGCGGCCGCCCTACTCGTACGTGCATTTCACCGGCGTCGCGACGCTGATCGACGATCCCGACGAGACGCTGCCGTGGGCCACCAGGCTCGGCGCCCGCTACATGGGCGAGGACCAGGCCGAGCAGTTCGGCAAACGCAACGCCGTACACGGCGAGTACCTCGTCCGCGCGAAGATCACCAAGGTCGTCGCGCACGCCGATCTCGCCGACTGATTTCCGCCAGCCCGGACCGTGCGTGCCACGCAGACTGGGTGGTGTGAAGCTCAGCGAACGGATCGACAAGCTGGACTGGGCGCAGCTGTCCGCCGAGGTGAACGAGCACGGCTACGCGCTCACTCCGAAGCTGCTCGAACCCGCGGAATGCCGTGACCTGTCGGCGCTCTACGACGACGAGCGGCGGTTCCGGTCCACGATCGACATGGCGCGCTACCGGTTCGGCTCCGGCCAGTACCAGTACTTCGGCTATCCGCTGCCGGAGGCGGTGCGGCAACTGCGGGAGGCGTTCTACCCGCGGCTGCTGCCCATCGCGCGCGACTGGGCCGCCAAGCTCGGGTGGGACGCGCCGTGGCCGGAGGACCTGGAGAGCTGGCTCGCGCGCTGTCACCGGGCCGGCCAGGTCAAGCCGACGCCGATTCTGTTGCGGTACCGGGAAAACGACTGGAACGCGCTGCACCGCGATCTCTACGGTGAGCTGGTCTTCCCGCTGCAGGTCGTGATCGGGCTCGACGTGCCGGGCACCGACCACACCGGCGGTGAGTTCCTGCTCGTCGAACAACGGCCGCGCGCGCAGTCACGCGGCACGGTGACGCAGCTGCCGCAGGGGCACGGGCTCATCTTCACCACGCGGGATCGTCCGGTGCGCTCGTCCCGGTCGAGGCAAGCTGCGCGCAGCGCGTCCGTCGAGGGTAGTGGGCGACAGCCCGGCTGGTCGGCGGCGCCGGTCCGGCACGGCGTCAGCACTGTCCGGTCCGGCATCCGGCACACCCTGGGGCTCGTCTTCCACGACGCGGCCTGAATTCGCACGCACTCCGAAGGGCGGACTCGGGCGCGCGGAACACCCGACTCAGGCGCACGCAACCCCCGACTCGGGCACGCGCAACGCCCAACTCGCGCACAACACAGCACACTCGACTCACGCACGCGCAACGCCCGACTCGCGCGCACACAACCCCCGACTCGGGCACACCGAACGCCCGACTCGGGCACGCGCAACGCCCGACTCAGACGCACACAACACCCGACTCGGGCGCACGGAACGCCCAACTCGCGCAAACACAACACCCGACTCGGGCGCACGCAACGCCCAACTCGCGCACGCGCAACCCCCGACTCAGGCGCACGCAACCCCCGACTCGGGCGCGCGCAGCGCTCGACTCGCGGGGGTGGGTTAGGCGATTTCGCGGTCTGCGGTGTGCAGGGTTGCCAGTGGTGGGCGTTGCTCGCAGGTGAGATCGGTCAGCACCATCTCCCGCTCGACGCCGTCGGCGCCTTCGCCACGCCGGAACTGGGCCAGCAGCGTGGCGGGCGGCTGCGCGGACACCAGGCGCCCGTAACGCTCCAGCCGGTCGAACACGGTCAGCATGATCTGCCCCGACATCCGGCCCAGCGCCTGCGTGGTCTGGTGCCGGTGCGTGCGCTTGCCGAGATCGACCTGCGCGAGCGCGTCGAGCCCGCGCCACTCCAGGATGTCGATCAGGTGCCCGACCTCGACGCCGTAGTTCACCACGAACGGGATGCTCTCCAGCACCTCGCGACGGCCCGCGTACTCCCCGGCCAGCGGCTGCACGAAACCGGCAAGCTCCGGCCAGTACATGTTCAGCAGCGGCCGCGCGACCAGCTCCGTCACCCGGCCGCCGCCGTCGGCGTCCGTGCCGGTGGAGCCCACCAGCGGCCGGTGGTAGAAGCCCTTGACGTAGGCCACCGACTCGTCGGTCAGCAGCGGGCCCAGCAGCCCCGTCACGTAGTCGCTGGTGAAGTCGTAGAGGTCGCCGTCGACGAACACCACGAGATCGCCGGTGGTCGCGGCGACGCCCTTCCACAGCGCCTCACCCTTGCCCGCCATACCGGGCAGCATCGGCAGCACCGAATCCTGCGCGACGACGGTCGCGCCCGCCTCGGCGGCCACACGCGCGGTCGCGTCCTGCGATCGCGAGTCCACCACGAGGATCTCGTCCACCAGCGGCACCCCGTCCACCAGATCCCGGCGGATCGTGCGAACGATGTCACCGACCGTGGCCTCCTCGTCACGTGCCGGGATCACGACACTGACCGTGGTGCCGCGCTTGGCGGCGAGCAGATCCTCGGCCCGCCAGTCGGCCGCGTGGCTGCTGCGCCGGGGGAGCCAGCTGCCCACGTCGGCGGAAACGTGCAGGTCCGCGTGCTCGTTCGCCCTGTTGGTACGCACGACTATCCCCTTCCCCGAACCGGTCGTAGCCATGATCCAGAGTCTGTGCGCCGGGTTTCACCGACCACGCTGCGATGAAACCGCTAGGTTACGAGTTGCGGCCACACAAGTAATACACGTAACAAAGGCTACGCATGGCCGATCAGCCGCTAGACCTCCTCCTCCAGCATCTCCGCGGTCACGGCCGATTCGGTGTCGGGAATGTCGAGGTCCTTGGCGCGCTTGTCGGCCATCGCCAGCAGGCGCCGGATCCTGCCCGCCACGGCGTCCTTCGTCATCGGCGGATCGGCGAGCTGGCCCAGCTCCTCCAGCGACGCCTGCCGGTTGGACAGGCGCAGCTTGCCCGCCGCCAGCAGGTGATCGGGCGCGGTGTCGCCCAGGATGTCCATCGCGCGCTCCACCCGCGCGGCGGCGGCCACCGCGGCACGCGCGGAGCGGCGCAGGTTGGCGTCGTCGAAGTTCGCGAGCCGGTTCGCCGTCGCGCGCACCTCGCGGCGCATGCGGCGCTCCTCCCACTGCAGCACGCTCGCGTGCGCGCCCAGCCGCGTCAGCAGCGCGCCGATGGCGTCGCCGTCGCGCACCACGACCCGGTCCGCACCGCGCACCTCGCGCGATTTCGCCTGGATGCCGAGCCTGCGCGCGGCGCCGACGAGCGCGAGCGCCGCCTCCGGGCCGGGGCAGGTGACCTCCAGCGACGACGAGCGGCCCGGTTCGGTCAGCGACCCGTGCGCCAGGAACGCGCCGCGCCACGCGGCCTCCGCGTCGGCGATCCCGCCCGACACGACCGCCGCGGGCAGGCCACGCACCGGGCGGCCGCGGTTGTCGATCAGGCCCGTCTGCCGCGCCAGGCCCTCGCCGTCCTTCACGACCCGCACCAGGTAGCGGGTGGTCTTGCGCAGCCCGCCCGCGGAAAGCACGTGCACGTCGGAATGGTGACCGTAGAGTTCCTGGATCTCCTTGCGCAGCCGCCGCGCCACCGAACCGGTGTCCAGCTCGGCCTCCACCACGACCCGGCCGCCCACGATGTGCAATCCGCCCGCGAACCGGAGCATCGACGCGACCTCGGCGCGGCGCGGTCCGATCTTGGTGATCGTGAGCCTGCTCAGCTCGTCCTTCACCGCGGCGGTCATCGCCATGTCCCCTCCTGCTGTTCTCCGTCCCGGCCGGTCGCGTTCCAGCGGCGTCCGAGAGCTTCCCGCACACAGTCAGCGAGCGCATCCGGATCGTGCAAACCCACCACGTTCGGGTCAGCCACGTCCGCGAGCAGCGCCCGCGCCCCCAGCTCCGCCGCCGCGTCACGCAGCCTCGCTGGTGTGGGCACCGAGGACCGATCCGCGATCACCGCGTCGACGCGCAGCGCCGGAGCATGCTGGCAGAGTACGTCCAGGTGCCGTTCGGGTGAGAAGCCCGGCGTCTCGCCCGGCTGGGGGACCAGGTTCAGGATCACCACCTTCGTCGCCTCGGTACGGACCAGCGCGTCGTGCAGTTCCGGCACCAGCAGGTGCGGAAGCACGCTGGTGAACCACGATCCGGGGCCGAGAAAGACCACGTCGGCGCCGAGGACCGCCGCCACCGCCTGCGGGCACGCGGTCGGCGCGCCCTCCGGCCGCCGCGAGCTGCGCAGCTCGATCCGCTCGACCCGGCCGGGAGTGCTCGCGACCGCCACCTGACCTCTGATCGTCCTCAGCTCGCCATCGTTACTGAGCCCGGAGACCTCGCCCTCGATCTCCAGCGGTTCGGTGGACATCGGCAGCACCCGCCCGGACGCGCCGAGCAGCCGCGCCGCCTCGTCCAGCGCCGCCACCGGATCGCCGAGCACCTCGAACAACCCGGCCAGCAGCAGGTTGCCCACGGCGTGCCCGGTCAGCGCTCCGCTGCCGCCGAACCGGTGCTGGAAGACCTCCGCCCACAGCGTGCCGCCGTCGTCCGCGGACGCGAGCGCGGCCAGCGCCTGCCGCAGGTCCCCCGGCGGCAGCAGCCCGAGTTCGCGGCGCAGCCGGCCCGACGAGCCGCCGTCGTCGGCGACGGTCACCACGGCCGTCACGTCCGCGGTGATCCGCCGCAACGCCGTCAACGTCGCGTGCAGACCGTGGCCGCCGCCGAGTGCGACCGCGCGCAGCGGTGCCGCTTCGCTCACTCGCGACCCAGGTCCCGGTGGATCACCTTCACCGCCATACCGTCCTCATTGGACAGCAGACGGGCCAGTTCCTCGGAAATGGCCACGCTGCGGTGCTTCCCGCCGGTACAGCCCACGGCCAGGGTCAGATACCGCTTGCCCTCACGCTTGTACCCGGCGCCGATCAGCCGCAGCAGCTGGTGGTAGCGGTCGAGGAACTCCTCCGCACCTTCCTGCGACAGCACGTAGTTGCGCACCTCGGCGTCCAGCCCCGTGTGGTCGCGCAGTTCGGGGATCCAGAACGGGTTGGGCAGGAAACGCACGTCCATCACGAGATCGGCGTCCATCGGCAGGCCGTACTTGTACCCGAAGGACAGCACGGTGACGCGGGTCTGCGTCGCCGACTCGGTGCCGAACGCGTCCTCGATCTTGGCGCGCAGGTCGTGCACCGACAGCGCCGAGGTCTCCAGCACCAGATCGGCTTCCTCGCGCAACGGCGCCAGCAGCGCGCGCTCGGCTGTGATGCCGTCGGCGAGCCTGCCGTCGCCCTGCATCGGGTGTCCACGGCGGACCGACTCGAACCGGCGCACCAGCACCGCGTCGGTGGCTTCCAGGAACACGACGCGGGGTTTGTACCCGCGCGCGTCGAGATCCTTGATCACCGAGGCGAGATCGTCGGTGAACGCGCGCGAGCGCACGTCCATCACGACCGCGACCTTCGTGATCGCGCCCCGTGCCTGCGCGCCCAGTTCGACCATGGTGGCGATCAGCTCGGGCGGGAGGTTGTCCACCACGAACCAGCCGAGGTCCTCCAGGCATTTCGCGGCGGTGCTGCGGCCGGCACCGGACAGCCCGGTGACGACCGCGACCTCCATCCCGGATTTGTGCTCGTCGTGTTCGCTCATGACTCCCTTTCCCCTGTATTGAGTGCCGCGTGCACGGCCTCCGCCGTGCGCTTCCCCACTCCCGGCACCTGTGCGATCTCCTCGACGCCCGCCTGCTTCAGTTTCTTCACCGAGCCGAAATGCTTGATGAGCGCGGCCCGCCGGCTCTGCCCGAGCCCCGGCACACCGTCCAAAGCAGACACCTGAATCCGCTTGGACCGCTTCTCGCGGTGGTAGCGGATGGCGAACCGGTGCGCCTCGTCCCGCACGCGCTGCAACAGATACAGCGCCTCGGACGTGCGCGGCAGGATCACCGGATCCGGATCGGCGGGCAGCCAGACCTCCTCCAGCCGCTTGGCAAGGCCCACCACCGCGACGTCGGTGATCCCCAGTTCGGCCAGCACGTCCGCGGCGGCCGTCGCCTGCGGGCCCGCGCCGTCCACGACGAGCAGGTTCGGCGGGTAGGCGAACCTGCGCGGGCGGCCGGTCTCCGGGTCGATGCCCGGCGTGCTCTCGTTCCCGGCCTCGGCCGTTTCCTTGAGGTAGCGGTGAAAACGCCGTCGCACGACCTCCGCGATCGAGGCGACGTCGCCCTCCTGCGCGGCCTCCCGCAGCGCGAACCGGCGGTACTCGGACTTGCGGGGCACGCCGTCTTCGAAGACGACGAGCGAGGCGACCACGTCGCTGCCCTGGATGTGGCTGATGTCGATGCATTCGATGCGCAGCGGCGCGCTGTCCAGGCCGAGTTGCTCCTGCAGCTCGGCCAGCGCCGCGGAACGCGCGGTGAGGTCGCCCGCGCGGCGCAGTTTGTGTTGCTGGAAGGCTTCTTCCGCGTTGCGCTGCACGGTTTCGGCGAGCGCGCGTTTGTCCCCGCGCTGCGGCACGCGCAACTGCACGCGTGAACCCCGCAGCCCGGACAGCCATTCGGTGAGCGCCTCGGCGTCGGCAGGCAGCTCCGGCACCAGCACCTCGCGCGGCACGGGCGAGGAATTGTCCGGCGCCTGCTCGGCCAGTTCGACCTGCTCGCCGTAGAACTGGGCCAGGAACTGATCGACCAGCGCGGGGACGTCCATCTCCTCGGCCTTGTCGATCACCCAGCCCCGCTGGCCGCGCACCCGGCCGCCGCGCACGTGGAAGACCTGCACAGCGGCCTCCAGCTCGTCGTGCGCGAACGCGACCACGTCGGCGTCGGTGCCGTCGCCGAGCACCACCGCCTGCTTCTCCATCGCGCGGCGCAGGGCGCCCAGATCGTCGCGCAGCCGCGCGGCGCGCTCGAACTCCAGTTCCTCCGACGCCCGCGCCATTTCCTTCTCGAGCCGCCGCACCATCGTGTCCGTGCGGCCGGCGAGAAAGTCGCAGAAGTCCTCGACGATCGACCGGTGCTGTTCGGCGGTGACCTTGCCGACGCACGGCGCGGAGCATTTGTCGATGTAGCCCAGCAGGCACGGGCGGCCGATCTGGGTGTGGCGGCGGAACACGCCCGCCGAGCAGGTGCGCGCCGGGAACACGCGCAGCAGCAGGTCCAGCGTCTCGCGGATCGCCCACGCGTGCGCGTACGGGCCGAAGTAGCGCACGCCCTTCTTGCGCGGGCCCCGGTAGACGTGCAGGCGCGGGAACTCCTCGTTCATCGTGACCGCGAGCACCGGGTAGGACTTGTCGTCCCGGTAGCGGACGTTGAAGCGGGGATCGAACTCCTTGATCCAGTTGTACTCCAGCTGGAGTGCCTCGACCTCGGTGGTGACCACGGTCCACTCGACGCTGGCCGCCGTGGTGACCATCTGGCGGGTGCGCGGATGCAGGCCGGAGAGGTCGGCGAAGTAGGAGTTCAGCCTGCTGCGCAGGCTTTTCGCCTTGCCGACGTAGATGACCCGCTTCGTCGCGTCACGGAACTTGTAGACGCCGGGGTCATCCGGGATGCTCCCCGGCGAGGGACGGTAGGTGGACGGGTCAGCCACGCTCCAAGCCTATGGCTCACCTCCGACAGTCTTGAGAGGCCCCTACAGCGGCGGGCCCGGGGCGCACTGCACGGCCACGGGCTTGCCCGGGTTCAGCGCGCCCAGCACCAGCCCGGCGACCGCGCTGTCGAAGGCCAGCCCGACGTGCCCGACCGGGTCGGCCGGGCAGTAGTCCTGCACGAACAGGTTGTGCACGCCGGGCTCACGGACGAAGGACGTCTCGTGCGGCGTGACCACCGCGTCGAGCTGGGACGCGATGATCGTGTAGTCGATGCCCGGCTGGGCGATCGGCCCCGCTGTGAGCGCGTCGACCGCCGAGCCGCCGGGAAGCATCTCGGGGCAGGACTGGCAGCCGAACGTGCTCAGCACGGTGTCCAGCGACGGCCGCAGCCCGAGGTAGTCGGCGAAGGCGACGGTGCCCGCGACGTCGGTGCCGTGGGTGGGCGGCGCGAGCGCCACGACGTGGCCGATCTCGCCGGCGTAGCCGAGCATCTTGGGCCCGTACAGGGACTGGAAACCGCCCTCGGAGTGACCCACGACGTCGACCTTGGCCGCGCCCGTGGTCGCCCGGACGTGGTCGATGAACTCCTTGATCTGGCGTGCGGAGTCCTCGATCGGGATGGTGCCGCCCACCGGGAACGCCGGGGAGGCCTGGCCGTAGGTGAAGGTGAACGGGCAGTACCCCGCGTTCTGCAGATACGGCGAGAGGTAGGCGAAATTGCCCGGCCCGTTGGCGCCGAGGCCGTGCAACAGCACGACGGGCTGACAGCCGGAAGCGGCCGAAGCCGCGACGGCCGGTACGAACAGGCTGGTCAGGACCGTGATCAGGACGGCGGCGATGCGTTTCATGGCGGCTCCTTCGGCGGAGTCGCAGCATAAGATCAAATCACCGCCGCCGCACTTTGTGCCGTGGGGACCTCACCCCAGGCCGAGCAGGCCCGACACCACCTCGTCCACGCGTTCGGCCACCACGTGCGGCCGCTCCACGACGGGCGAAAGGCCGCCTTCGAGCCGCGTCGCCAGGCCCGCGAACAAGCCCGCCCGCACCGCGCCGTGCGTGTCCCAGGAATGCACCGCCACCAGCGCGGTCGCCGCGGGGTCGGCGCCGGCCTGCTCGCACGCCCAGTGGTAGACGCGGGCCGGCGGCTTGAACGAGTGGATCGTCTCCGCGGACAGCACGCCCGCGAACCGGTCCCGCACGCCCGCGTTCGTCAGCGCCGACTCGGCCACCGCGGCCGCGCCGTGGGTGAAGGCGTAGAACGGGATCCCGGCCTGACCGAGCAGTTCGAACGCGGGCAGCGCGTCCGGTTGCAGCGGCAGCTCGGCGAACCCGGCGAGCACCGCGTCGGCCCGCTCGCCGTCCAGACCACTGGTGATCTTAAGCTGCGCGCGGGCGACGTCGCGGAACGGCGGCGCATCGCCGGCGAGCGTGTACGCCATGCCGTCGCGCAGCGTGCGGGCGAAGAACAGCTCCAGCTCATGCGGCGGCCTGCCCGCCGCCACGAACCGCTCGCGCAGCGCGCCGAGCTGGAGCAGGGTTTCGAAGACGTCGAACAACACGACGTCGGGGCGCCGGACTGCCATGAACGCAGTGTGCCATCCTCTGCCCCATGCGCATCGCCACCTGGAACGTCAACTCCGTCGCCGCCCGGCTCCCCCGCCTGCTGTCCTGGCTCGATTCCGCCCGGCCGGACGTGCTGTGCCTGCAGGAGCTCAAGTGCACGACGGAAGCGTTCCCGCACGGCGAGGTCACCGAACTCGGCTACGAGGTCGCGGCGCACGGACTCGGCCGCTGGAACGGCGTCGCGATCCTGTCCAAGGCCGGCCTCGCCGACGTCCAGCGTGGACTGACCGGGCAGCCGCCGTACGAGGACGAGACCGAACCGCGGGCGATCGGCGCGACGTGCGACGGGGTCCGGGTGTGGTCGGTGTACGTGCCCAACGGCCGCGAGCCCGGGCATCCGCACTACGAGTACAAACTGCGCTGGCTGGAAGCCCTGCACACGACGGTGCGCGAGGAGTCCGGAAAGGACCGCCCGTTCGCGGTGCTCGGCGACTTCAACATCGCGCCCACCGACGAGGACGTGTGGGACATCAGCCTGTTCGAGCACTCGACGCACGTGACCGAGGCCGAACGCGCGGCGCTGGCGGTGTTGCGCGACGCGGGCCTGGCCGACGTCGTGCCGCGGCCGCTGAAGTACGACAAGCCCTACACCTACTGGGACTACCGGCAGCTCGCGTTCCCGAAGAACAACGGCATGCGAATCGACCTGGTCTACGCCGACGCCAAGTTCAGCAGCGCGGTGACCGACGCCTACGTCGACCGGGAGGAACGCAAGGGCAAGGGCGCTTCCGATCACGCACCGGTCGTGGTGGACCTGACGCTCTAGAACGATCTCGCGCCGCCGGGGCCGTTCGCTGCGCTGACCGGTCCCGCCACATCGGCAGGCGCCGCGGCAAGGGGCGGTGACCTACTCCGCCCAGGCCTGTTTGTGCAGGCGCCGCAGCGCCCGCACCGCCTCGACGGCGCGGTCGCGGTCCACCGCCTGGATGGCCAGCATGCCGAGGTACTCGTCGTCCGGCAGTTCGAGGCGGGCGAAGGACGCGCCGTCGGGGAAGCTCACCGACAGCACGTCGCGCCAGGCCAGCCGCTTGGTGAGCAGGATGATGTTGCGGACCTCGATGCCCTGCGCGTTCGCACGCACCCTCGGCGTCGCGAACAGCAGCGCGGCGGCCGCGAGCAGGATGCCGATGCCGACCATCGCGATCTGGTCCGACACCTGGAAGATCGCGCCCGTGTTGGAGTGCCGCAGCAGCACCGCGACCACCACGAAGGCCACCAGCAGCACGGCGGCCAGCACGACCGACATCCACATCGAGCGGTGCGGGCGGATGACCACGGTCTCGTCGGTCATGGCGGTCACACGAAACCTCGCTCGGTCCACGGCTGGCGCAGCGCGCGCAGCTGGTACGCGGCGTCCAGCGCGGCCTGCGTCGCCTCGCGGCCCTTGTCCTCGATCGAACCCGGCAGGCCCGCCCGGTCCAGCGCCTGTTGCTCGGTGTCGCACGTGAGCACACCGTTGCCGACCGGCGTGCCCTCGTCCAGCGCGACCCGCGTCAGCCCGGCCGTCACCGCGTCGCACACGTAGTCGAAGTGCGGTGTGCCGCCCCGGATGACCACACCCAGCGCCACGACCGCGTCGTGCTGGCGGGCCAGCGCCTGCGCCAGCACCGGCAGCTCGACCGCACCGGCGACCCGCACGACCGTGGGCTCCTCCTTGAGGTGGGCTTCCTTGGCCGTGGCGATCGCGCGTTCGAGCAGGCTGTCGGTGATCTTCGCGTGCCACCGGGTGGCGACGATCGCCAGCCGTAGGTTCTCGCATTCGCTCAGATCGAGTTCGGTCTCCGGGCGTCCTTCACCGCTCACGTACCGGCACCATTCCCATTCCGTGTCCCGTCCAGGTCGGCGCCGACCTGGTCGAACTCCTCGAGATTGGACAGCTCGTGCCCCATCCGGTCCCGCTTGGTACGCAGGTACCGCACGTTCTCCGGGTTGGGCGAGATCGGCAGCGGCACCCGGCCGGTGACCTTGAGCCCGTAGCCTTCGAGCCCGACCCGCTTGGCCGGGTTGTTGGTCAGCAGGCGCATCGACCGCACGCCGAGATCGCACAGGATCTGCGCGCCCGTACCGTAGTCCCGCGCGTCGGCGGGCACGCCCAGCGCCAGGTTCGCGTCGACGGTGTCCGCGCCCATGTCCTGCAGCTGGTAGGCCTGCAGCTTGTGCAGCAGCCCGATGCCGCGGCCCTCGTGCCCGCGGATGTAGAGCACGACCCCGCGCCCCTCGTCGGCCACGGTCTGCAGCGCGGCTTCCAGCTGCGGCCCGCAGTCGCAGCGCAGCGAGCCGAAGACGTCGCCGGTGAGGCATTCGGAGTGCACGCGGACCAGGATGTCCTCGCCGTCGGCGATGTCGCCGTAGACGAACGCGATGTGCTCGATCCCGTCCAGCAGGCTGTCGTAGCCGACCGCGCGGAACGTGCCCGCGGCCAGCGGGATGCGGGCCTCGGCGACGCGTTCGACCTGCTTCTCGTGCCGGCGGCGGTAGGCGATCAGATCGGCGATCGTGATGATCTGCAGGTCGTGGTCGGAGGCGAACACCTCCAGCTCGTCGCGCCGCGCCATGTCCCCCTCGTCCTTCTGGGAGACGATCTCGCAGAGCACGCCGGCCGGGTGCAGCCCGGCCATCCTGGCCAGGTCCACCGACGCTTCGGTGTGCCCCGGCCTGCGCAGTACCCCGCCTTCCTTGGCGCGCAGCGGGACGACATGGCCCGGCCTGCGGAAGTCACCGGCCTGCGACTTCGGATCGGCCAGCAGCCGCGTGGTGTGCGCGCGGTCGGATGCGGAGATGCCGGTGCTGATGCCCTCGGCGGCGTCCACGGTGACGGTGTACGCGGTGCCGCGCGCGTCCTGGTTGGTGTGGTACATCGGCGGCAGGTCGAGCCGCTCGCAGTCTTCGTCGGTGAGCGCGACGCAGACGTATCCCGAGGTGTAGCGGACCATGAAGGCGAGCAGCTCCGGCGTGGCCTTCTCGGCCGCGAAGATCAGATCGCCCTCGTTCTCGCGGTCCTCGTCGTCGACCACGACCACCGGGCGGCCGGCCGCGATGTCGGCGATCGCCTTTTCGATGCCCACGGTGTCCACCGGCACCCCGGCGCCACACGGCGTCCCTGAACTCACGCGTCCTCCTCCGGCCTGACCCCATTGTGCTCCGGCGCGAGACGGTCGAGATGCGGTGTGGCCAGCTTCTCGACGTACTTGGCGAGCACGTCCACCTCGAGGTTGACCAGATCGCCCGGCTCGGCTCGGCCCAGCGTCGTCAACTCCAGTGTGGTCGGTATGAGGGCCACGGTGAACTCGTCGTTCGTCACACTCGTCACCGTGAGGGAGATCCCGTCGATCGCGATCGAGCCCTTTTCGACCACATAACGGGACAAACCGGACGGCAGCGCGAACCGGGTCAGGCCGTTCTCGTCGCGGGAGAGGAACACGCCGGTGCCATCGACGTGGCCCTGCATGATGTGCCCGCCCAGCCGGTCCCCGACGGCGGTGGCCCGCTCCAGGTTCACCCGGTCACCCTGGGCGATCTTGGCCAGCCGGGAGCGTTCGAGGGTCTCGTTGACGACGTCCACGGTGAACTCGTCGCCCCGCACCTCGACCACGGTCAGGCAGACCCCGCTGACCGCGATGGAGTCGCCGTGTTTGGCATCGGAGCTGACCACCGGCCCGCGCACGGTGAGCCGGGCCGCGTTGGGCAGCTGCTCAACGCCGGTGATCTCACCGAGCTCCTCGACAATGCCGGTGAACACGGGCGCCTCCTGGGTTCTTGAGCTGGTCACCGCGCGGCACGCGCCGCGCGTTCGCGGAGCGCCGCCACGGCCTTGGCCGGATCGTCGGCACCGTAGACCGCCGAGCCCGCGACGAAACAGTCGACACCCGCCTCGGCGGCCTGTTCGATGGTCTCGGCGTTGATGCCGCCGTCGATCTCCACGACGAGCTTGAGGTGACCGGTGTCGACGAGCCGGCGCGCGGTGCGGGCCTTGTCCAGCACGTCCGCGATGAACGACTGCCCGCCGAACCCGGGCTCGACCGACATCACCAGCAGCGTGTCGTAGTGCTTGAGGACGTCGAGGTAGGGCTCCAGCGGGGTGCCGGGCTTGACCGACAGACCGGCCTTCGCGCCCGCGGCACGCAGGTGCTTCGCGAGCTTGACCGGGTCCTTGGCGGCCTCGATGTGCACCGTGACGTTGTAGGCACCGGCCTCGGCGTACCCGATGGCCCAGTGGTCCGGGTCCTCGATCATCAGGTGGCAGTCCAGTGGCAGGTCGGTGGCCTTGAGCAGCGACTGCACGACCGGCAGACCCAGCGTCAGGTTGGGCACGAAGTGGTTGTCCATGACATCGACGTGCACCCAGTCCGCTCTCGTGTCACCCGTGCCCGCCACGGCCTGGATCTCCTCGCCGAGACGGGCGAAGTCGGCGGAAAGGATGCTCGGCGCGATGAGGGGTCGGTGTGCCACGGTTACGCAGTGTAGAAGGTCAGGCGGGCAACCCTTGCAGTGCCGTGCTCCACGACTCGTCCAGGCGGAACAGCCGTACCCCGGCCGAGGACAGGGCATCCAGGTGCCGTTGCCATGCCGGATGACCGCTGCGTTCGTCCCGCACCTGGTAGCCGACGACGATCGTGACGGCCGGGTCGCCGAGCGCGTCACCGACGACCGTGAGCGCCTGGTTGTCGGCGATGCCCAGTGCCAGTTTCGCGACCGAGTTCGCGCTCGCCGGGGCGAAGAGGAACACGTCCGGATCGGGGTGCGGGCGCGGCTCGCCGGGCAGCCGGGACTCGCTGCGCACCTCCAGGTCGGTCAGCGCGGCGAGCTTGCCGATCTCGTCCGCGGCCGCCAGCCAGCGCGCCGCCGTCGGGGTCAGCGTGATCGCCAGCCGCCAGCCGCGCGCGGCCGCGGGTTCGGCGATCTCGGCGCGGAACCGGGTGTCGAGGCCGCCGCACGAGCTGGCGACCAGACCGAGATTCCTCACGGCTTGCGCAGCACGGCGCAGAACATCGCGTCCGTGCCGTGCCGGTGCGGCCACAACTGCACGTACGGCCCGTCGCCGAGCAGCGGCACACCCGGGAAGAACTCGCGGGCGTCGACGATCTCGGCCTTGGCGCGGCGCGCGGCGTTGCCCACCGAACCCTCGGTCTCCCCGAGATGCGGCGAGCACACGACGTAGGCCACCACCCCGCCGGGGCGCACGAGTTCCAGCGCCGAGGCGAGCAGCTCGCCCTGCAGTTTCGTCAGGTCCGCGACGTCGGAGGGCTTGCGGCGCCAGCGCGCCTCGGGACGGCGCCGCAGCGCGCCGAGCCCGCTGCACGGGGCGTCCACCAGCACACGGTCGTAGCCGGGTTCGAGTTCGGGTTCGCGCCCGTCGGCGACGTGCACCGTCACCGGCAGGCCTTCGGTGGCGCGCTCGACCAGACGCGCGCGGTGCGGCGCCACCTCGACCGCGTCGACGTGCGCACCGGACAGCCCGGCCAGCGCGCCGAGCAGCGCCGCCTTTCCGCCCGGGCCCGCGCACAGGTCGAGCCAGCGTTCGTCGGTGCCCTCCAGCGGCACGCGGGTCAGCGCGACCGCGCACAGCTGGCTGCCCTCGTCCTGGACGGCGGCGAGCTTCTCGCGGATGGGCTCGGAGTCGGCGGGATCACCGGAGCCGGGCGGCAGGTGCACGCCGTAGGGCGAGTACGGGGCGAGGTCGCCGCCGGTGATGGCGGCGAGCTCGTCGGCGCTGATCTCGCCCGGCCGCGCGACGAGGTGCACGGCGGGCCGCTCGTCGTCGGCCTTCAGCGCGGCCTCCAGCTCGGTTCCCTTGTCCCCCAAGGCCTCCGCAAACGAGCGGGCGATCCAGCGCGGGTGCGCGGTGTGCAGCGCGAGGTTCCCGATCGGATCGGAGTCACGGTCGGGAGCGAGCTGTTCGAGCCAGGTCTGTTCGTCCTTTTCGGACACCTTCCGCAGCACCGCGTTGACGAAACCGGCGACGTGCGTACCGGCGTCCGCGCGAGCCATGTTGACCATCGCGTCGACCGCGGCGTGCTCCGGGATGCGGGTACGCAGCAGCTGGTAGGCGCCCAGCCGGAGACAGTCCAGCACCGCACCGTCGGTTTCGATGAGCGGACGGTCCAGGCAGGTCGCGAGCACCTCGTCGAGCATGCCCTGCGCGCGGCAGGTGCCGTAGGTCAGTTCGGTGGCCAGGGCCGCGTCGCGGCCGGTGAGCTTGCGCTCGCGCAGCAGGTCGGGCAGCACGAGGTTGGCGTAGGCGTCACGTTCGCGGACCGCGCGCAGGACGTCGACCGCGACGCGGCGGGCGGGATCCTCGTACGGCGGACGGCGTGGCCCTTCCTTGCGCGGCGCGGGACGGCCGCCTCGGTGCGGCCGTCCGGAGCGGCGTTGCGGTTGCGGGCTCATGTCAGCGATTCCCCTTGCTCGATTCTCGTGCCGCGCGCCCAGTCGGTGGCCGCCATCCGCTTCTTGCCCTGTGCCTGCACCTCGCCGAGCCGGACCGGCTGGGTGGCCGTGCCGACGAGGACGCGCTTGCGCTCGACCTTCAGCTCGCCCGCAGGCAGCGGGGGCGCGTCGAGGATCTGGACCGGGCCGAGTTTGAACCGCTCGCCGCGGAACTCCGCCCAGGCGCCCGGCTCCGGGGTGACCGAGCGGATGTGCCGGTCCACGCCGATCGCCGGATCAGCGAAGGAGATCCGTGCGTCCTCCACCGTGACCTTGGGCGCGTAGGTGATGCCGTCGGCCGGCTGTTCCACGGCGACCAGCTCACCGTCCTCAATACCGTCCATTGTGGACACCAGCAGCCGGGCTCCCGCGTCGGCGAGTTTCGCCAGCAGGCTGCCCGCGGTGTCCGACGGCACGATTTTCTCGGTCACCACACCGAAAACCGGGCCCGCGTCGAGTTCGCGCACGATCCGGAACGTCGAGGCGCCGGTGAGTTCGTCGCCCGCGCGGATCGCGGCCTGCACCGGTGCCGCGCCACGCCACGCGGGCAGCAGCGAGAAGTGCAGGTTGACCCAGCCCTGGGGCGGGATGTCGAGCGTGCGCTGCGGCAGCAGTGCGCCGTAGGCGACGACGGGGCAGGCGTCCGGGTGGAGTTCACGCAGCCGATCGAGGAACTCGGCTTCGCCAGCCTTGGCCGGGGTGAGCACCTCGATGCCGTGCTCGTCGGCGAGGGCGCCGACCGGCGAGCGCACGAGGCGGCGGCCACGCCCGGCGGGCGCGTCCGGCCGCGTCACCACGGCGACGACCTCGTGCCGGGGCGAGTCGATCAAGGCGCGCAGCGAGGGCACCGCGGGTTCCGGGGTACCGGCGAAGACCAGGCGCATCAGGCCACCTCACCGGCGTCAGACTGGGCGAACATCACAGACCAGTCTATGGCCCGGCCGTATTCAGCCGGCCAACGCCATGTCGTCCCACCGGGGCCGGTCTCGCCGGCCAGGCCCTAGATCAGCTCCAGCGGGTCGAGCTGAATGCGCACCGGGTCGGCTTCCTTGCGGGCCACTCGCTGGGCCTGGGCCGCGGCGAGGGCCGACGCCAGTGCGCGCCCGTCCGAGCGCGGGACCCGGATCAAGGCCCGCTCTCGTTCCGAGCGGCCCTCGTCGTCCACCTCACCCAACGGCACCGGACCCAGGATCTCGCCGGTCTCCGGCAGCGCCAGTTCCTCGATCAGCGCCGCGACCGCGTCCGGGATGCCTTCGATGCTCGCCATCCGCACGGCGGGCGGGAAGCCCAGTTCCCGCCGCTCGGACAGTTCCCGTTCGGCGTGCCAGGCCGGGTCCCAGCGCACGAGCGCCTGCACGGGCGTCAGCGCGGCCTCCGCTCCCACGACGATCCGCCCGCCCGCCGTCGAAGGCCGCACCAGGGCCGCGGCCGCCATCCACCGCCGCAAGGTCTCCTCCGCGGCCCGCAGGTCCTGCCGGCCCAGCAACGCCCAGCCGTCCAGCAGCAGCGCCGCGCCGTACCCGCCCTCGGCGACGGGTTCCGCGCCCGGCGTGCACACCACCAGCGCGGGCTTGCCGGGCACCGACGCGAGCACTTCCTGCGCACCCGAGGTCCGCACGGGAAAGCCGGGGAACGCGCGACCCAGTTCCTCGGCGGTCCGTTTCGACCCGACGACGACCGCCCGCAGCCGGGGCGAACCGCAGGCCTGGCACCGGAAGGTCCCCTCCGGCGCGCCGCACCAGCGGCAGCTCGGCGGATGCGCCGGCCCGCCGGTCAGCCCCAGCGGACCCGCACAGCGACGGCAGTGCGCCGGCGTGCGGCATTGCGCGCACGCCAGCGCGGGCACGTATCCGCGCCGGGGCACCTGCACCAGCACCGGCGCCCCGGCACTCAAGGCCTGCCGTGCCGCCTCGAAGGCGACCGACGGCAGTCGCGCCGCACGCGCGGCCTCGTCCCGCGCGACATCGAAGTCCTCGCCGACCGGCGTGACCCGGGGCGCTGCCTTCCGCAGTTCGTCCCGCGACGCGAGGACCGCGTGCGCCCACCCGGATTCGACCAGCAGTTGTGCCTCGGCGGTCCGCGCGAAACCGGCGACCACCAGCGAGGCCCGCTCGGTGTGGGCCCGCACCGTCAGCACGTCCCGCACCTGCGGATACGGCATGTGCGGGTCGACGTGCAGGTCGTCGCCGTCGTCCCACACGACGAACAGGCCGGGATCGGCGACGGGCGCGAACATCGAGGCCCGCGTGCCGACCACGATCGGCACCGAACCACGCGAGACGGCAAGCCATCGCCGGTACCGCTCGGCGGGGCCGAGTTCTGCCGACAGCGCCACCACGGCGTCGTCCCCCGCCAGCGCCACGCAGGCCGCGTGCACCCGCGCGAGGTCACGCTGATCGGGCACCACGAGCACCGCACCGCGCCCGTTCGCGGCGACCGCGGTCGCCGCCTCGGCGAGCCGCGCCGGCCAGTCCTCCCCCGGCAGCGCCTGCCACACGGCGTGGGCCTGCCGGTTCCCGCGCAGCGCGTCGAGGAACGCCGCGCCCCGCTGATACCGCTGCCAGCCGTCACCGGAGGGCGCGGCCTGAAGCGAGGCACGCTCGCGCGCGGGTTCGCCCTCGGCCTTCGCGTGCCGCGGCGGGATCGCCAGCCGCAGCACGTCGATCATCGTGCCGCCGTAGCGCTCGGCGACCGTACGCGCGAGCGACGCGAGCCGCGGATCCAGCACCGGCTCGGAAGAGGTCACACGCTCCAGGAACGCCAGCCGCCCCGTGTGCTCGGTGGTGTCCGCGCGGTCGAGCAGGAACCCGTCCACCAGCTGCCCGGCGAAGCGGACCCGCACCCGGCAGCCGGGCACGGCCTCGGCGTCGAGCTTGTCCGGCACCTGGTAGTCGAAGGTGCGGTCGAGGTGCGCCAACGGCACGTCGACGATGACGCGCGCGATCGGGCGCTCGGCAGCCGGGGTCTGCTGTCCCTTGCGCGCCTGGGGTTTCTTCCCCGGCTTGGGCTTGGGAAGGTCCCAGAGTGGGGAGGTCTGCGGCCCGTTATGCACCAGCGGCGGAGCGCAGCGCCTCGGCGCGGTCGGTGTTCTCCCACGGCAGGTTCAGCTCGGGACGGCCGAAGTGACCGTAGGCCGAGGTCTGCGCGTAGATCGGGCGCAGCAGGTCCAGATCCCGGATGATGGCCGCCGGCCGCAGGTCGAACACCTGCGTGATCGCGGACTGGATCTTCGACGGGTCCACCGTCTCCGTCCCGAACGTCTCCACGAACAGACCCACCGGGGAGGCCTTGCCGATCGCGTACGCGACCTGCACCTCCACCCGGCCCGCCAGCCCCGCGGCGACGACGTTCTTGGCGACCCACCGCATCGCGTACGCGGCCGAACGGTCCACCTTCGACGGGTCCTTGCCGGAGAACGCGCCACCACCGTGCCGCGCCATCCCGCCGTAGGTGTCCACGATGATCTTGCGGCCGGTCAGCCCGGCGTCACCCATCGGGCCGCCGATCACGAACCGGCCGGTCGGGTTCACCAGCAGCCGGGTGTCCGAGGAATCCAGCTCCAGACGCTCCAGCTCCGGGGCGACGACCTGCTCTCGCACGTCCACCCCGAGCATCGTGTCCAGGTCGATGCCCTCGGCGTGCTGCGTCGAGACGACGACGGTGTCCAGCCGCACGGCCTGCTCACCGGCGTACTCGATCGTCACCTGCGTCTTGCCGTCCGGCCGCAGGTAGGGCAGCACACCCTCCTTGCGCACCCTGGTCAGCCGCTGCGACAGGCGGTGCGCCAGCGCGATCGGCAACGGCATCAGCTCCGGGGTGTCCGAGCACGCGTAGCCGAACATCAGGCCCTGGTCGCCCGCGCCCTGCTTGTCGATCTCGTCCAGGGCGTTCTCCAGCCGCGACTCGTACGCGGTGTCCACGCCCTGCGCGATGTCCGGCGACTGCGAACCGATCGCGATGTTCACGCCACACGAGTTGCCGTCGAACCCCTTGGCGGAGGAGTCGTAGCCGATCTCGAGGATCCGCTCCCGCACGATCGACGGGATGTCGGCGTAGGCCTCCGTGGTGACCTCACCGGCGACGTGCACCTGGCCGGTGGTGATCAGGGTTTCCACCGCGACCCGGCTGCGCGGGTCCTTCGCAAGCAGAGCGTCGAGGATCGAGTCACTGATCGCGTCGCAGATCTTGTCCGGATGTCCCTCGGTCACGGACTCCGACGTGAACAGCCTGCGGGTCGATTCGGTCACGACGCTCGTCACTTCCCATCAATCTCGGTGGCAACCACGTTCAGCCTACTGAGGCCACCGGTCACCGCTTGATGAATTCTGCTACCGCATCCCACACCGTGGCCGCCAGATGCGATTTCGAGCCCAGCGGAATGGGACGCTCGGCACCGTCGGCGGAAAGCAGCCAGCCCTGGTTCTCCTCGACCTCGAACGCGCGCCCGTCGCCGACCGCGTTGACCACGAGCAGATCGCAGCCCTTGCGCTTGAGCTTGGCACGCGCATGGTCGAGCACGCCGGCGTGCTCGTCACCGGTTTCCGCCGCGAATCCGACGATCGTCTGGCCTATTTTCCGGTTTTCCACCAGCTCGGCGAGAATGTCGGGATTCCGCTCCAGCGTGATCGCCGGATCCGGCTGGTCGTCGGTCTTCTTGATCTTGTACTCGACGCGGGTCGCGGGCCGGAAGTCGGCCACCGCGGCGGCCATGATCACGACGTCGGCAGCGGCGGCCGCCTCGTGCACGGCGTCGCGCATCTCCAGCGCGGTGGACACGTGCCGCACGTCGGTGCCCGCGGGTGCGGGCAGTTCGTTGCCGTGCCCGGCGACCAGCGTGACCTCGGCGCCCCGCTGCGCGGCGACGCGGGCGAGCGCGTAGCCCTGCTTGCCGGAGGAGCGGTTGCCCAGGAAGCGCACCGGGTCCAGCGGTTCCCGTGTACCGCCCGCGGACACGACGACGCGCAGCCCTTCCAGATCACGCGGCAGCGCGGTGCGGGAGGCGAGCAGCAGGCGGGCGAGGTCGACGATCTCGGCGGGATCGGCCAGGCGCCCCTTGCCGGTGTCGGCGCCGGTCAGCCGCCCCGCGGCGGGCTCGGTGACGACCACGCCGCGCGAGCGCAGCAGTGCCACGTTGTCGCGGGTGGCGGGGTGCTCCCACATCTCGGTGTGCATCGCCGGGAAGAACGCGACCGGGCAGCGCGCGGTGAGCAACGTGCCGGTCAGCAGGTCGTCGGCGATGCCGTGCGCGGCACGGGCGAGCAGATCGGCGGTGGCCGGGACCACCAGCACCAGATCCGCTTCCTTGCCGACACGGACGTGCTGTACCTCGGGCACCTCGGTGAACACGCCCGTGTGCACCGGATGCCCGGACAGCGCCTCGAAAGTGGCCGCGCCGACGAAGTTCAGCGCGGCCTCGGTGGGCACCACACGGACGTCGTGACCGGACTCGGTCAGCCCGCGTAGCACCTCGCAGGCCTTGTAGGCGGCGATACCGCCACCCACGCCCAGGACAACCTTGGGTTTACTCACCCTCGGTGTGCTCGAGCAGGCCACCGTGGATCTCGCGCAGGGCGATGGACAGCGGCTTCTCGCGCGGGCCCGGCTCCACGAGCGGGCCGACGTACTCGAGCAGGCCCTCGCCGAGCTGGGCGTAGTAGTCGTTGATCTGACGGGCGCGCTTGGCGGCGTAGATCACCAGCGCGTACTTCGAACTCACCTTCGCCAGCAGGTCGTCGATCGGCGGGTTGGTGATGCCTTCCAGCTCTTCGCCGTGGATACCCAGCGCTGCGGTCACTCGCTTTGCTCCTGAATCATTTCGAAGTCCGTGTCAATCAAGTTTAACAACTGCTCGGCGGCGCCCCGCAGGTCGGCGTTGACGACGCGGACGTCGAACTCCCCCGCCGCCGCCAGTTCGCGCTCGGCCTCGGCGAGGCGGGCGCGCACGGCGGCCTCTTCCTCGGTGCCGCGGCCGGTGAGCCTGCCGACCAGTTCCTCCCACGAGGGCGGCATCAGCATCACCAGCCGCGCCTCGGGCATCGCCGCGCGGACCTGGCGCGCGCCCTGCAGTTCGATCTCCAGCACCGCGGGCCTGCCCTCGGCGAGTGCGCGCTCGACGGGTTCGCGCGGGGTGCCGTAGCAGTTGCCCGCGAACTCGGCGTGTTCGAGCAGCTCACCCGCCGCGACCATCTTGTCGAACACGGCCCGGTCGATGAAGTGGTAGTGCTCCCCGTCGACCTCGCCGGGCCGGGGAGCCCGGGTGGTGACGGAAACGCTGAAGTAGATGTCCGGTTTCAGCCGCCGCAGCTCGCCGACGACGCTGGACTTGCCGACGCCGGAAGGGCCCGAGACGACGGTGAGCCGGCGCCGGGGGGCATTCCCCGATGCCGGCTCACCGTGCGTCGCTCGACCGGTCACGCCGGCCGCTGCCACGTGGTCGCTCGTGTCGCTCACTCGCCGCTGAACTCGGCCAGCAGCGCCTTGCGCTGCCGGTCACCAAGGCCGCGGAGCCGCCTGCTCGGCGCGATCTCCAGGCGCTCCATGGTCTGCTGAGCGCGCACCTTGCCGACGCCGGGGAGAGCCTCGAGCAGGGCGGAGACCTTCATCTTGCCGAGGACCTCGTCCTCGTCGGCCTGCTTGAGCACGTCAGTCAGGGTGGTGCCGCCCCGCTTGAGGCGTTCCTTGAGCTCGGCACGGGCACGACGAGCGGCAGCGGCCTTCTCCAGCGCCGCCTTGCGCTGTTCCTCGGTCAGCTGGGGAAGTGCCACGTTTTCCTCCGTAGTACTCAAAATTCTGGGTGGGTGACGCGACGGTACCCACCCCTGGCCACCGGCCACAATGCGGGGGTGGCCGGTCTGTTGCCCCCGTGCGGCCTGATATTAGCCTCCGCCGCCCCACCGCCAACCCTCAACGGAGACGCTACGCGCCACCGTGTTTTTCACGATTCCCTGATCAACAACTGGGTCCGGCGCACCGCGTCACGCAGTGCGACCGGATCAGGACCGTGCCGCAGGAGGTCCCTGGATGAGGCCGGGAGCACACCCCGCAGCTCCGCACCGAACAGCTTCCGTAGATCGCTCACGGTGGCGCCCTGGGCCCCGAAACCGGGGGCCAGCACCGGGCCGTTCAGCGCGTCCAGATCCAGCTCACCCGGCGCGACCGTCGCGCCGACGACCACGCCGACGTCGCCCAGCGGCTCGGCGCCCTCGTTGATCGCCGCAGCCTGATCCACAATGGACTGCGCCACTGTTTTTCCGTTGGGCAGCAACGCATTCTGCAACTCCGCTGCCTCCGGATTGGACGTTCGGGCGAGCACCATGACACCCCGCCCGCCCGCGCGAGCGGCCTCGATCGCGGGCGCGAGCGAGCCGAAACCGAGGTACGGCGAGACGGTCACGGCGTCGGCGGAGAGCGCTGTGTCACCGCTGAGATACGCAGCGGTGTAGGCGCCCATCGTCGAGCCGATGTCGCCCCGTTTGACGTCGAGCAGGACGAGCGCACCGGCGTCCCGGCAGAGCGTGATCACCCGCTCCAGAACGGCGATTCCCGGGGCTCCGAAGGCCTCGAAAAACGCCGACTGGGGCTTCACCACGGCCGTCTCCGCGCCCAGCACCTCGGCCGAGATGAGCGCGAATTTTTCCAATCCCGACACAGTGCGTTCGAGGCCCCATGCGTCGAGTAACCCCGGATGCGGGTCGATCCCGGCGCACAACGTGCCGCGCTGAGCCGTTTTCTCCGCCAGTTTTGAGCCGAATGGAGCAGTCACGAGGTGGCCCGCAGCGCCGCCTGGAGGTCCTGCAGCGACCGGACGCCGATGTCGCCGCGGATCAGCGCCTCGATCCCGTGCACCGCGGCCGCCGCGCCCTGCACCGTCGTGATGCACGGGATGTCCCGCGACACCGCCGCGGTGCGGATCTCGTAACCGTCGATGCGCGGCCCGCTGTTGCCGTACGGGGTGTTGATCACCATGTTGACGCCGCCATCGAGGATCACGTCCACGATGTTCTGCTGCGTCGCGGTCGACCCTTCGGAGTGCTTGCGCACCTCGGTGCAGGCGACCCCGTTCCGGCGCAGCACCTCGGCGGTGCCGGACGTCGCGAGGATCTCGAACCCGAGGTCGGCCAGCCGCTTGACCGGGAACACCAGCGCCCGCTTGTCGCGGTTGGCCACCGACACGAACACCTTTCCCGAGGTCGGCAGCGAGCCGTAGGCCCCGGCCTGGGACTTGGCGAACGCCTCGCCGAAGGAGGTGTCCACGCCCATGACCTCGCCGGTGGACTTCATCTCCGGGCCGAGCAGCGAGTCCACGCCCTTGCCCTCGGGAGTGCGGAAGCGGTGGAAGGGCAGCACGGCCTCCTTGACCGCCACCGGCGCGTTCGCGGGCAGGTGCCCGCCGTCGCCCTCGGCGGGCAGCAGGCCACGCTCACGCAGGTCCTTGATCGAGGATCCGGTCATGATCAGCGACGCGGCCTTGGCCAGCTGCACCCCGGTCGCCTTCGACACGAACGGCACCGTGCGCGACGCGCGCGGGTTGGCCTCCAGCACGTAGAGCACGTCGTCCTTGAGCGCGTACTGCACGTTGAGCAGTCCACGCACGCCGACACCGCGCGCGATCGCCTCGGTGGAGGCGCGCACGGCCTCGACGTCCTGACGGCCGAGCGTGATCGGCGGCAGCGCGCAGGAGGAGTCGCCGGAGTGGATGCCGGCCTCCTCGATGTGCTCCATCACGCCGCCCAGGTACAGCTCCTGGCCGTCGTAGAGGGCGTCCACGTCGATCTCGATCGCATCGTCGAGGAAGCGGTCCACCAGCACCGGGTGCTCGGGCGTGACCTCGGTGGCGCGCTGGATGTAGCCCGCCAGCGACGCCTCGTCGTACACGATCTCCATGCCGCGCCCGCCGAGCACGTAGGACGGGCGCACCAGCACCGGGTAGCCGATCTCGTCGGCGATCCGCTTCGCGCCCTCGAACGAGGTCGCCATGCCGTACTTCGGCGCGGGCAGGCCCGCGTCGCGCAGCACCTCGCCGAACGCGCCCCGCTCCTCGGCGAGGTGGATGGCCTCCGGCGGCGTGCCGACGACCGGCACGCCGGCGTCACCGAGCCGCTTCGCGAGCTTGAGCGGGGTCTGCCCGCCCAGCTGCACGATCACCCCGGCCACGGTGCCCGACTCCCGCTCCGAGTTGATCACCTCGAGGACGTCTTCGAAGGTCAGCGGCTCGAAGTAGAGGCGGTCGGAGGTGTCGTAGTCGGTGGAGACGGTCTCCGGGTTGCAGTTGACCATGACGGCCTCGAAGCCGGCCTCGCGTAGCGCGAGCGCGGCGTGCACACACGAGTAGTCGAACTCGATGCCCTGGCCGATGCGGTTCGGCCCACTGCCGAGGATGAGCACCTTCGGCTTGTCGGGCTGCGGCGCGACCTCGGACTCGGCGGCGGGATCGATCTCGTAGGCCGAGTAGTGGTACGGCGTCTTCGCGGCGAACTCGGCGGCGCAGGTGTCCACCGTCTTGAACACCGGCCGCACGCCGAGGCGGTGCCGCAGCGCGCGCACCCCGTCCTCACCGGCCAGTTCCGGCCGCAGCGCGGCGATCTGCTGGTCCGACAGCCCGGTGCGCTTGGCTTCACGCAGCAGGTCGGCGGTGAGCACCGGGGCGTCCCGGACCTCGGCGCCGACCTCGCCGATCAGCGCGATCTGGTCGATGAACCACGGGTCGAGCCCGCTGGCCTCGTGCACCTGCTCGACGCTCGCGCCCAGCCGCAGCGCCCGCTCCACCGCGTACAGGCGGCCGTCGTGCGGGGTGCGCAGGGCTTCGAGGGTGTTCTCCAGCGTCGCGCCCTCGGGGTCGGGGCGCGTCCAGAACCCGGACGCCTGCGTGTCGATCGACCGCAACGCCTTGCCGAGCGCCTCGGGGAAGCTGCGGCCCAGCGCCATCGCCTCGCCGACGCTCTTCATCGTGGTGGTCAGCGTCGGGTCGGCACCGGGGAACTTCTCGAAGGCGAACCGCGGCACCTTGACCACGACGTAGTCCAGCGTCGGCTCGAAGCTCGCCGGGGTCTCGCCGGTGATGTCGTTGCGGATCTCGTCGAGGGTGTAGCCGATGGCGAGCTTCGCGGCGATCTTGGCGATCGGGAAGCCGGTGGCCTTCGACGCGAGCGCCGACGAGCGGGACACGCGCGGGTTCATCTCGATGACGACCATGCGCCCGTCACGCGGGTTGATCGCGAACTGGATGTTGCAGCCACCGGTGTCCACGCCGACCTCGCGCAGCACGGCGATGCCGACGTCGCGCATGTGCTGGTACTCGCGGTCGGTCAGGGTCATCGCGGGTGCGACGGTGACCGAGTCGCCGGTGTGCACGCCCATCGCGTCGACGTTCTCGATGGAGCAGACCACCACGACGTTGTCGCGCCGGTCGCGCATCAGCTCGAGCTCGTATTCCTTCCAGCCGAGCACGCTTTCCTCGATGAGCACCTCGGTGACCGGGGATTCGGCGAGCCCGATGGAGGCCAGGCGCTCCAGTTCCTCGTCGGTGTGCGCCATGCCCGAGCCCAGGCCGCCCATGGTGAACGACGGCCGGATCACGACCGGAAGGCCGAGGTCGGCGACGGTCTCGCGCACCTCTTCCATGGAGTGGCAGACCTTGCTGCGCGGCACCTCGCCGCCGATGGTGCGGACGATGTCCTTGAACTTCTGCCGGTCCTCACCACGCTGGATGGCGTCAATGTCGGCGCCGATCAGCTCGACGTTGTACTTCTCCAGCGCACCGCGCTCGTGCAGGGCGACCGCGGTGTTGAGCGCGGTCTGCCCGCCGAGGGTGGCCAGCAGCGCGTCGGGACGCTCGGCGGCGATGACCTTCTCCACGAAGTCCGCGGTGACCGGCTCGATGTAGGTCGAGTCGGCGAACTCGGGGTCGGTCATGATCGTGGCCGGGTTGGAGTTGACGAGCGAGACCCGCAGTCCCTCCTCGCGCAGCACCCGGCACGCCTGCGTGCCCGAGTAGTCGAACTCGGCGGCCTGGCCGATCACGATCGGACCGGACCCGATGACCAGAACATGCTTGATATCGGTGCGCTTGGGCATCAGCGGGTCTTCTTCTCCATGAGGGTCACGAACTCGTCGAACAGCGGCGCGGCGTCGTGCGGACCCGCGGCCGCTTCGGGGTGGTACTGCACCGAGAAGGCGGGCACGTCCGAGCACCGCACACCTTCGACCGTGTTGTCGTTCGGGCAGTAGTGGCTGATCTTCGCGGCGCCGAAGGGCGAGTCGAAGGTCTCGCCCGGCTCGCCTTCCAGTGCGAACCCGTGGTTCTGCGCGGTGATCGCGACCTTGCCGGTGTCGATGTCGATGACCGGGATGTTGATGCCGCGGTGCCCGTAGCGCATCTTGTACGTGCCCAGCCCCAGCGCGCGGCCGAGGATCTGGTTGCCGAAGCAGATGCCGAACAGCGGGACCTCGCGGCGCAACGTCTCCTGCGTCAGCTCGATCGCGTGCGCCTGCGTCGCCGGGTCGCCGGGGCCGTTGGACAGGAACACCCCGTCCGGCTCGACCGCCAGCAGATCCTCGATCGTGCTCGTCGCGGGCAGCACGTGCACCTCGATGCCGCGGCGGCTCATGTGCCTCGGAGTGTTGGACTTGATGCCCAGATCCAGCGCGGCCACGCGGAAGCGGCGCTCCCCCTGCGGCGCGACGACGTACGGCTTGGCCGTGGTGACCTCGCCGGCGAGGTCGGCACCCTTCATCGGCGGGCTCGCCAGCACCTCGCTCACCATCGCGTCCACATCGGACAGTGCGTCACCGGAGAACACCCCGGCGCGCATGGCGCCCCGCTCGCGCAGGTGCCGGGTCAGCGTCCGGGTGTCCACTCCGGAGATTCCGACGATGCCCTGCCGCTCCAGCTCGTCGTCCAGCGAACGGCGGGACCGCCAGTTCGACGGCGTGCGGGCCGGGTCGCGCACGACGTAGCCGCGGACCCAGATGCGGTCCGATTCGTCGTCCTCGTCGTTCCATCCCGTGTTGCCGATCTGCGGTGCGGTCTGCACCACGATCTGCCCGCAGTAGGACGGATCGGTCAGTGTCTCCTGGTAGCCGGTCATGCCGGTGCAGAACACCGCCTCGCCCAGGCTGCGGCCACGCGCCCCGTACGCCGAGCCGCGGAACACCCGGCCGTCCTCCAGCACCAAAGCAGCTGGGGTCTTCACTGGGCCCCTCCCTTACTGTGTCGATCGATGCCGATCCGGCCGGCAGCCACGGCGATCCGACTGGCGTAGGTCGGCCTCCGGTTGATCACTTTGGCCTACTTTCGGTCGAATCAGCATGGCCTTTACTCAAGCTCTGCATCCACTGTGGATAGTCACCGTGGTCGTCTCCCCGGAACCCGGTGTCCAGCTCCACTTCGCCGAGGCGCCAGGTGATGATCAGCAGGCTGTCGCTGCCCATCACCTTCCCGGCGATCGCGCTGCCGCGCCGCACCCTGAGCACCGACTCGTCCGGGATCCAGAACCCGGGCGCGCCCGCCCGGTCCACCTCGACCCCGCCGGCATAGCGGCGCAGCACCGCGCGGCCCCGCAGCCCCATGCCGCGGGTCACGATGCGGTCCTGCCAGTTGCCCGCCGTCGTGGTGCTGACGTAGAGGCCGTCGGCCTCCAGCAGCGGCTCGCCGGGCTCGGCGGGCACCTGCGGGAACGGCGCCAGGCGCACGCTCTGGGATCGGGCGCGTCGTCGCCAGCCGAGGCGCATGCCCCACAAGGCGAGTGCGAACACCGCGACGACCACGAGGACCAGCAGAAAGCGCTCCATCACCCAATCTTCCCTTCGCGCGCGGTCACGCGCCCGCGCAGCAGCGTGAGAGTCACCACGCCGGGCAGCCGCATCCCCTCGTAGGGGGTGTTTTCGGCGACACTCGCGAGCTCCGCGCCACGCACCGTCCACTCCGCATCGGGGTCGACCAGCACCAGGTTGGCCGGCTCCCCGGCTTCCACCGGGCGTCCCTGATCGGCCAGCCCCGCGATCTCGGCGGGCCGCTCGCTCATCACGCGGGCCACGCCGCGCCAGTCCAGCAGCCCGGTGCGCACCATCGTCTCGGTGACCACCGACAGCGCGGTCTGCAGGCCGAGCATCCCCGGCCGGGCGACCGCCCATTCGCAGTCCTTGTCCTGCACCGCGTGCGGCGCGTGGTCGGTGGCCACGCAGTCGATCACGCCCTCGGCCAGCGCGGCCCGCAGCCGGGTCGCGTCGCGCGCGGTGCGCAGCGGCGGGTTGACCTTGTTGACCGGGTCGTAGGTCTCCAGCCGGTCGTCGGTGAGCAGCAGGTGGTGCGGCGTGACCTCGGCGGAGATGAGCCCCGGGCCGTGCCTGTCCTTGGCCCAGCGCAACACGTCGACCGTGCCCGCGGTGGAGACGTGGCAGATGTGCAGCCGCGCCCCGGCGTGCTTGGCCAGGATGCAGTCGCGGGCGACGATCGACTCCTCCGCGGAGGCCGGCCAGCCCGCGTACCCCAGCCGCGAGGCCTGCACGCCCTCGTTGGCCTGCGCGCCGACGGTCAGCCGCGGCTCCTCCGCGTGCTGCGCGACGACCACGCCCAGCGCGGTCGAATACTCCAGCGCCCGGCGCATGATCAGCGGATCGGCCACGCAGTGCCCGTCGTCGGAGAACATCCGGACGTTCGCGGCGGACTTCGCCATCGTGCCCAGCTCGGCGAGCTTCTCGCCCTTGAGCCCGACCGTGACGGCACCGACCGGGTACACGTCGACGAGGCCGGCCTCGCGGCCGCGGCGCCACACATGCTCGACGATCACCGCGTTGTCGGCGACCGGATCGGTGTTGGCCATCGCGAAGACGGCGGTGTAGCCGCCGATCGCCGCCGCGGCGGAGCCGGTCTCGATGGTCTCGGTGTCCTCGCGGCCCGGCTCGCGCAGGTGGGTGTGCAGGTCGACGAAACCGGGCAGCAGCACCTGGCCCGTGGCGTCGATCACCTCGGCGTCCGGCGCCTCGACGGACCCGATTTCGGCGATCACGCCGTCGGAGACCAGGACGTCCACTGGGTCACCCTCGCCGTAGATCCGGGCTCCCTTGATCAGTACGGCAGTCATGCTCGGCTCCTCCCCGCTGTGCTCCTCGGGCCGTGGGCGGCCCTACGATGCTCGCGGGTCGTCGCCTTCGGGTCTCTCACTTGTCTTCCTCCCCGGCAAGAAGGTGGTACAGCACGGCCATCCGCACGTGCACGCCGTTGCGCACCTGCTCGGTGATCGCGGACGCGGGCGCGTCGGCCACCACCGACGCGATCTCCATGCCGCGCAGCATCGGGCCGGGGTGCATGACGACCGCGTGCTCGGGCAGCAGCTTCAGCCGCTTTTCGCTCAGGCCGTAGGCGATCGAGTACTCGCGCGCGGACGGGAAGAACCCGCCGTGCATGCGCTCGGCCTGCACGCGCAGCATCATCACCGCGTCCACCGCGGGCAGTTCCGCGTCCAGTTCGTGCGACACCGTCACCGGCAGCGCCTCGACCCCGGCCGGCAGCAGCGTCGGCGGCGCGACCAGCACGACCTCGGCGCCGAGCGCGGCGAGCAGGTGGATGTTGGAGCGAGCGACGCGGCTGTGCAGCACGTCCCCGACGATCGCGACGCGGCGGCCCTTCAGCTCGCCCAGCCGCTCCCGCAGCGTGGCGGCGTCGAGCAGCGCCTGCGTCGGATGTTCGTGCATCCCGTCGCCCGCGTTGACCACGGACGTCCCGGCTTCTTCGAGCCACCCGGCCAGCCGGTGCGCCGCACCCGAAGCCGGATGCCGCACGATGACGCAGTCGGCACCGGCGGCGGCCAGCGTCAGCGCGGTGTCCCGCAGCGACTCGCCCTTGCCCACCGAGGAACCGCCCGCCGAGACGTTCACCACGTCGGCGCTCATCCACTTGCCCGCGATCTCGAAGGACACGCGCGTGCGGGTCGAGTTCTCGTAGAACATCGTGATCACCGTGCGGCCGCGCAGCGTCGGCAGCTTGCGCACCTCGCGCCCGAGCAGCGTCTTCTTCAGCTCGTCCGCGGTGTCCAGGATCGACCTCGCCCGGTCGGGATCCAGCCCGTCGGTGGCCAGCAGGTGCTTCACTCCGCCTCCCTCGTGTTCCGCAACAGCACCGCGTCGCGCTCGTCGACCTCGGCCAGCAGGACGTGCACCTCCTCGGCGCGTGAGGTCGGCACGTTCTTGCCCACGTAGTCGGCCCGGATCGGGAACTCGCGATGGCCGCGGTCCACCAGCACCGCGAGCTGCACGGCGCGGGGGCGGCCGTGGTCGCGCAGGGCGTCGAGCGCGGCGCGGACGGTGCGGCCGGAGAAGAGCACGTCGTCGACGAGGATCACCACGCGGTCGTCGATCCCGGTGCCGGGCACACGAGTGGAGGCCAGCGGGCGCGTGGGCCTACGGCGCAGGTCGTCGCGGTAGAGCGTGATGTCCAGTGCGCCGGTGGGCGGTTTCACCCCGGCGAACTCGGCGATGCGGTCGGCGAGGCGCGCGGCGAGACTGGTGCCGCGGGTGGGAATTCCCAGCAGAACGGGCAGCTCGCCCGAGTCCGCACCGATGGCGGTCTTCTCGATGACCTGATGGGCCATTCGGGCGATGGTGCGCGCGACATCGCCGGAGGAGAGCAGTTCCCGCTCGCCACCCGGCTCCGCCGCGCCACGAGGACGTGACACAGCAGCAGACTCCTTCCCCGCCTCACTGGACGGGTCCTTAAAGGACGTCGGTTTCCTGATTGACCAGGAAATCCTCCGGATAGTACCAGCTTGGTCAGGTCACCTTCCGGGCAGGGATGGCTCCTCCACGTGAGACCATTTGCTTGACCTGGTGACGACAATGCGTAACCATTACTCTGAGTATTCAGCTCAGTAGTCCCCTGGCGGTCCTCGCGACCGACTGGGCGAGGAAACGGAGAACCACCAGATGGGCGATTACGCCAAGGCGCTTGGGGCGAAGCTCCGGGGGATCCGCCAGCAGCAGGGCCTGTCCCTGCACGGGGTCGAGCAGAAGTCGGGCGGCCGCTGGAAGGCGGTCGTGGTCGGTTCCTACGAGCGTGGGGACCGGGCGGTGACCGTACAGAAGCTGGCCGAACTGGCCGATTTCTACGGCGTACCGGTGGTCGAACTGCTTCCGGAGGGCCGGGTTCCCTCCGGCGCCGAGCCCGCCACCAAGATCGTCATCAACCTGGAGCGGCTGCAGCAGCTTCCGGCGGAGAAGGTCGGCCCGCTCGCCCGCTACGCGGCGACCATCCAGAGCCAGCGCGGCGACTACAACGGCAAGGTGCTGTCCATCCGCACCGAGGACCTGCGGTCCCTGGCGATCATCTACGACATGACGCCCGGCGAGCTCACCGAACAGCTCATCGACTGGGGCGTCCTTCCGCCGGAAGCCCGTCCCGCCAAGGAAGACTGAGCGGGAGCTACAGCACCGCGCGCAGCCGGTCGGCGATCCCGCCGATCCGGCCGAGGACACCGTTGACGAAGCGCGGTGAATCGTCGGTGGACAGCTCCTTGGCCAGGCCGACGGCCTCGTCGATCGCGACGGGGTCGGGGACGTCCGCGCTCCACAGCAGCTCGTAGACGCCGACCCGCAGCACGGCGAGATCGACCGGCGGCATCCGGTCCAGCGTCCAGCCCTGCGCATGCTCGGCCAGCAGCTCGTCGATGCGCTCGCGATGCGCCGTGACGCCTTCGACGAGCGAAATCGTGTAGTCACCGACCGGCTCCACGTCGGTCGAACCGACCCGGTCCGACAACAGCGTGACCGGATCGAGTGAACGCTGCGCGGCCTCGTACAGCATCTCGACGGCACGCCTGCGCAAAGCGCGGCGGCCCAACGAGCCGCCGCGCCGTGAGGAACCCTCAGCGCTCAACTGGAAACCCTGCCCAGGTAACGCCCGTCGCGGGTGTCGACCTTGACCTTCTCGCCGGTGGTGACGAACAGCGGCACCTGGATCTGGCCACCGGTCTCCAGCGTGGCCGGCTTGGTGCCGCCGGTGGAACGGTCGCCCTGCAGGCCCGGGTCGGTGTGCTGGATGACCAGCTCCACCGAGGTGGGCAGCTCGACGTAGAGCGGCGTGTTGTCGTGGATGGCGACCTGGACCTCGGTGTTCTCCAGCAGGTAGTTCGCGCCGTCGCCGACGATCTCCGACGGGACCGTGATCTGGTCGAACGTCTCGCCGTCCATGAACACGTAGTCCTGGCCGTCGTTGTACAGGTACGTCATGGTGCGCCGGTCGACGGTGGCGGTTTCCACCTTGGTGCCGGCGTTGAACGTCTTGTCCACCACCTTGCCGGAGAGCACGTGCTTGAGGGTGGTGCGCACGAACGCGCCGCCCTTGCCGGGCTTGACGTGCTGGAAGTTCACGACGGACCAGAGCTGACCGTCGAGGTTGAGCACCAGGCCGTTCTTCAGGTCGTTGGTGGTGGCCACGGGTAGTCCACTTCTCCTGTTGTCTTTCGTTTCGCGGCCGTGCCTAGACGACCACGAGTTCCTTGCTGCTCAGGGTGAGGAGTTCGGGAGCGGAGTCCCGCACGACCAGCGTGTCCTCTATGCGGACGCCACCGCGACCCGCGAGGTATACGCCGGGCTCGACGGTGACCGTCATACCGGCAGCAAGTGTACCGTCGCCGGTCTTGGCCAGCCTCGGTGCCTCGTGGATCTGCAATCCGACGCCGTGGCCGAGACCGTGGGTGAAGTCCTCGCCGCGACCGGCGTCGTCGATCACCTGCCGGGCCGCCTTGTCCACGTCCTTGGTGCCGGCGCCGGGCGTCACGGCCGCCCGCCCCGCGGTCTGCGACCTGGCGACGAGGTCGTAGAGGTCGCGCTGCCAGTCCGCGGGCCTGCCGAGCACCAGCGTGCGGGTCATGTCGGAGTGGTAGCCCTCGACCGTCGCGCCGAAGTCGAGTTTGACGAAGTCGCCCGCGGTGAGCACGTACTCGGTGGGCCGGTGATGCGGGATCGCGGAGTTCGCTCCCGCCGCCACGATCGAGTCGAACGACGGGCCGGAAGAGCCGTGGTCGAGCATCAGATTCTCCAGGTCACGGGCCACCTCGCGCTCGGTGCGGCCGGTCCGGATGCCGCCGCGTTCGAGCAGGACGGCCAGCGCGCGGTCGGCGGCCTCGCACGCCTTGCGCAGGGACGCGATCTCGCCCTCGTCCTTGACCAGCCGCAGCTGTTCGACCAGTCCGGGCGCGCGGTGCAGTTCGACGCCGTCGGCCAGCGCCGCGAACGCCTCGTAGTCCTCGACGCTGACGTAGTGACTCTCGAATCCGGTGCTGCGGTAGGTCGCCGCGTGCTCGGCGGCGCGGCTGAGCAGCGCCACCGCACTGGCCCGGTCGATGATCCGTTCCAGATCGGGCACCTCGGCGGCGGACTGCGTGAAGTAGCGGCCGTCGGTGCAGAACACCGTGCGCTCGTCGTCGCCGGTGTGCAGCAGCAGCGCGGCGTTGGACCCGGTGAAACCGGTCAGGTAGCGGATGTTGAGCAGGTCGGTGACCAGCAGCGCGTCCACCCCGGCCTGCTCGAGCAGCTGACGGAGGGCTTCGCGGCGATTGGCGTGGATCTCAGGCACGCCTGCGACTCTATTGGCTTACAGTGGGGCGATGCGGCCCTGGTTGACGCGCGCTCTCGGAATGGCACTGTTGCACGCCGCCGCCGACACGGCGCTGGCGAAGGCGGCGGTCTACGAACCGACCGGACTCACCACACCGAGAATCATCGCGATCGCACTGCTGGTCGGCGCGGCCGCCCTGTGGAGCGCGATCGACGGGATGCTGCGGCGCGAGGACCTCGGCCGCACCTGGGTGATCGCGTCGCTCATCGCGGGGCCCCTGTCCGGCGTGCTGTACGTGATCGGCCGCTCGGTGTTCGTGGACAGCAGCGGCACCGGCGAACTGGGCACCGCGCTGACCGGGGGTGCGGCGTTCACCGCGCTGCTCATCCTCGTGCCCGCCGGGCTCGGGATGTTCGTCGGCGGCAAGCTCAAGCCCGGCGGTCACCGGAAGCGGCCTAGCGCCCCAAGCCCGCGCCCTCGGGGTAGGAGCGCCACTCCGCGGGCGTGACCGTCTCGATCCGCGAGCCGTTGACTTCGGCCACCGAGTCCGGGTGAGCGGGCCACAGCTTCCCGTCGTCGAGCAGCAGGCCGAGGCCGAGGCCGGGTGCGGTGATCGCACGGGCGCCGGCGACCAGGCGTGCCGCGACCGGGACGCGGTCGAGAATCTCCATGCGGCTGTCCAGCACGTGCCGCGCCAGCTGCTCGGCCACCGACCGGCGGTCGACGCGCACGATGTGGCCCGCGACGACGAGGTCCATGGTGCGCGCCGGGGACGGCATCGCGAACCCGTCGAGCACGGTGAGCGCGTGCGCGGTGTCGGCGCAGCCGTTCACACCGGTGACGTCGATGCCGAAGCGGCGCAGGTCGGTCGGTGCGCCGGCCTGGCCGATGGTGGTCGCGCGCACGACGTCCAGCGGGACCGTGCCGCACGGGTCCGTGGCCGACACCGGGGCGTGGCCGTCGGGCTGGCGCAGCAGGCCGGGGCCTTCCTGCCACGCGCCCGGGATCACGACGGGCCGGTACGGGCTGGCGGTGAAGTCGGCGCCCGCGAACGTGATCGTCGTGCCGTCCTGGGTTTCGTGCGCGATGGCGAAGGCGTCCAGTGCGTCGACCCACATCAGGTCGGCGCTGAAGGCGTCCACCACCGAGCGGGTGCGCGCGCTGTTGGGGGCAGCCTGGAATCCGTTGTCCCCCAGGGCTTCCACGTTCGCGGTGAAGGCGGGATCCCTGGCCCGCAACAGGAACTGGCCCGCGCCGTTCCAGCCCGCGGCGCGGCCGGTGGTGTCGGTGAACATCAGGTAGAACCAGCCGTCGCGGTAGACCGCCGAGGGCTGGCCCGCGCCGTAGAGGTTGTCGCGGTGGACGTCGTGGGAGGGGCTGACGATGGGGCCGTTCGCGCGGGTCCAGGTGATGCCGTCGATGCGGGTGGCCAGGCCGATGGCGTTGCCGAGCGCGTGATCGCCCGCCGCGCCCGTGTAGTACATGTAGTAGATCCCGTTGACGCGGATCACCGAGGGATCGCACGTGTGCGCGCCGTCGAACTGGCCGGGGTCGCCGGACAGGACGGCCGGAGGCACGGCGCCGCCGGGTCCGGTGAAGGGGCCGTCCGGGGTGGGTGCTTCGCCGTAGAGGATGTCGTCGCCCGGCGGCGGTGCGGTCGGGTACTGGCTGCACCACCACATGCGGGCGCCGCCGCCGTCGAGCATCACCGTCGGGCCGTAGTTGTAGGGCGCGCCGGGTCCGCCCGCCGCGACGACGCCGCTTTCGCGGCTGCCGCTGGTGTGCAGTGTGACGTCGGCGGGTATGGCCGGGGCTTTGGTGCCGCCGAGGCTGACGTCGGCGGTTCCTTCGGCGCGGGTCTGGGAGGTGCCGTTGGTGCAGCCGGCGAGCCCGGCCGCGCTGAGGGTCGCGGCAAGCAGAACGGCGCCAAGCCGCCGATGGAACCCTCGCATGTGCCCTCTCTTGTCCACTACCGTCGGCGGGGTCAGTGTAGAGAGTTCGTTAACCCGCTTGGGTGACAGTCTCCGGGTCGGCGGCGTCGGTGTCCCCGGGCGCGAGCCCGCGCAGGAGAAGCCGCTCGGTACGGAGAGCTGGAACGCTCATGGGGCAGTCCATTTTTCGAGTCCGGATCCTCACCCAGCGCTCGGGCTCCAGCCTGGCTCCCGGCTCCCGGCTCCCGGCGTGAGTGGACCCGGTCCCTCGCCGAGCCCTCGGCCGCTCGTGAACCCGATCCTCACCTGACCGTGCACTCGATCCTGACCCCGCGCTCTGCGGCACCGGCCCGAGCGTGGCCCAGCCTCGGTGTCATCCGGGTTCGGCGACTTGCCCGGGCGCCGCCTCAACGCGTCCACTCAAGGGGTGCGGGCGCAGCAGGAGGCCGCGCCCGTTTGCCTGCTACTCGGCGCTTTTCGTGTTCTCCGCGATCCAGCGCAGGGCCAGCGGATAGCCGGGAACACCGAGTCCGGCGATCACCGCCGTCGCGATGTCGGACAGCACACTGTGGTGCCGGAAGGCCTCACGTTTGTGCACGTTCGAGATGTGCAGTTCGATCAGCGGCGCTTCGAGCTGTGCGGCGGCGTCGCGGACTGCGATCGAGTAATGCGTCCACGCGCCCGCGTTCAGGACCACCGGGTTGCGACCCTCGGCGGCCTCGTGGAGCCAGCCGACCATCTCGCCTTCGTGATCGGTTTGCCGCACCTCGACGTCGATGCCGAGTTCCGTACCCGTCTTGACGCACAGTTCGGCGAGGTCGGCATGCGTCGTGGAACCGTAGACGGCGGGTTCCCGTTTGCCGAGCCTGCCCAGGTTGGGACCGTTGAACACGAAGACCTTCACCTCGGCAGGCTCCTCTCCTCACGGGCTTGCGCCATCACAGCAGCACGCTTCCGCCGTTGGCCGGATCGTCCGCGGCGACGGCGGAGTACGCGGCGGCCAGCAGAGCGGGGTCCGGTCCCTCGAGACGGCCCGGTTTGGCCAGCCCGTCGAGCACGACGAACCGCAGCACACCCGAACGCGTTTTCTTGTCGCCGCGCATGGTTTCCAGCAGTTGCGGCAGTGCGTCGGCGTCGTATGTCGTTGGCAGACCGAGAAGTTTGAGCACCTTGGCGTGCCGCTCGGCGGTCGCGTCGTCCAGCCGGCCCGCGAGGCGCGCCAGCTCGGCGGCGAAAACGAGACCGACGCTCACCGCCGCACCGTGCCGCCACCGGTACCGTTCGCGGCGCTCGATCGCGTGACCGAGGGTGTGGCCATAGTTGAGGATCTCGCGCAGGTCCGATTCGCGCAGGTCGGCGGCGACGACGTCGGCCTTCACCTGGATCGACCGGCGGACCAGCTCACCCAGCACCTCACCGGCGGGATCCACCGCGGCCGCGGGGTCGCGCTCGATCAGGTCGAGGATGTGCGGATCGGCGATGAACCCGGCCTTGACCACCTCGGCCATGCCGGCGACGAGTTCGTTGCGCGGCAAGGTTTCCAGCGTCGCGAGGTCGACCAGAACCGCGCTGGGCTCGTGGAAGACACCCACCAGGTTCTTGCCGGCTTCGGTGTTGATGCCGGTCTTGCCACCGACGGCGGCGTCGACCATGCCGAGCAGCGTGGTGGGCACGTTGACCAGCCGCACGCCGCGCATCCACGTACCCGCGACGAACCCGGCGAGGTCCGTCACCGCTCCGCCGCCGAGACCGACGACGACACCACGCCGGTCGAGCCCGATCCGCCCGAGTACCTCCCAGCAGAAGCTGGCGACCGACAACGCCTTGCCGTCCTCGGCGTCGGGAATCTCGACTCGGTGCGCGTCGAGCCCCGCGGCGGCCAACTCGTCACGCGTCGCCTCGGCGGTCGCGGTGAGTGTCGGCGGATGGATCAGGGCGATTTTCGAGGCATCGCGCACGGCCTCGGTCAGGTCGCCCAGCAGACCGCGCCCGATCACGACGTCGTACGGCCGCGCGGTCTTCACGCCGATCCGTACCGGCTCGGTCACTTCGTGTTCTCCAGATTCTTGCTCAGCTCGGCGGCGATGACCGTGACGATCTCGTCCGGCGTGCGATCATCGGTGGCGACCTCGATGGTCGCGACCTCGCGGTACACCGGCAGCCGCGCTTCGAGGAGGGACTTGTAGGTGGCGCGCGGGTTCACACCGGCCAGCAGCGGACGCGCCGTGGACAGCCCGACACGCCTCACCCCGGCCGCGAAGCCGATATTGAGGAACACGACGGGATGGCCACGCAGCCGTTCCCGCGTCGCGGTGGACAGCACCGCACCACCGCCGACGGACAGCACACCGCCGTGTTCGGTCAGCGCCTCGGCGATCACCGACTCCTCCAGCGCACGGAACGTGGGCTCACCGTCGGTGGCGAAGATGTCCGCGATCGTGCGGCCGGTGCGCAGCACGATGTCGTCGTCACTGTCACGGAAGGGCACGCCGAGACGTTCGGCGAGACGTGGGCCGACCGTGCTCTTGCCCGAGCCCGGCGGGCCCGCGACCACGATGCAGGGTTTCACCAGCGTTCCTCCAGCGCCTTGAGGTAAGCCTCGGCGTTGCGCTTGGTCTCCGGCAGTGAGTCACCGCCGAACTTCTCCAGCGCGGCATCGGCCACCACGAGGGCGACGACCGATTCGAGCACCACACCGGCCCGCGGCACCGCACACACATCGGAACGCTGGTGGATCGCCACGGCGGGCTCCCCCGTTGCGACGTCCACTGTGGACAGCGCCTTGGGCACGGTGGAGATCGGCTTCATCGCCACCCGCACCCGCAGCGGCTCGCCGTTGGTGATGCCACCTTCAAGGCCACCAGCGCGGTTGGAGCGACGCGTGACGCCCACCGGCCCGGTGCCGCGGTCGATCTCGTCGTGCGCCTGACTGCCCCACCGCTGGGCGGTGGTGAACCCGTCGCCGATCTCGACGCCCTTCATGGCCTGCACACCCATCAGCGCACCGGCGAGCCGCGCGTCGAGGCGACGGTCCCAGTGCACGTGCGAGCCGAGCCCCGGCGGCAGGCCGTAGACGATCACCTCGATCACGCCGCCGACGGTGTCTCCCGCCTTGCGCACGGCATCCACCTCGGCGACCATCGCGTCGGTGGCTTCCTGACCGAAGGCACGCACGGGGCTCTCGTCGATCGCCGCGAGGTCCCCGGGCTGGGGCAGCGGCCCCTCGGGCGCCTGGGCCCGCCCGATCGAAACGACGTGGCTGATGATCTCGGCACCGAGCAACTGCCGCAGGAAGGCCCGCGCGACCGTGCCGAGCGCCGTGCGGGAAGCGGTCTCCCGCGCGCTCGCCCGCTCCAGCACCGGACGTGCCTCGTCGAAGCCGTACTTCTGCATACCGGGCAGGTCCGCATGGCCGGGACGGGGCCGGGTCAGCGGCTCGTTGCGGGCAAGACCGGCCAGCTCAGCCGGGTCGACCGGATCGGCGGCCATGACCTTTTCCCATTTCGGCCACTCCGCGTTCTCGATCTGCACCGCGATCGGGCCGCCCTGAGTGACGCCATGCCGGACGCCGCCGAGGAAGTCGATGTGATCGGTCTCGAAGCCCATGCGCGGGCTCCGGCCGAACCCGAGCCGCCGACGAGCGAGTTGCTCGCCCACCTCGGCGGTGGTGACCTCGACCCCGGCCACCATCCCCTCCAGCACGGCCGCCAATGCGGGTCCGTGCGATTCACCAGCGGTTATCCAGCGCAACACCACCTTACGATCCTGTCACGTCGCCGTTCGCGCGAGTCAAGCGCCCGTCCCCACCTCCCCTGCGGTGGCGGGGAACACCGTCACGAGCCACGACGCGAGCAGTAGGCCGGGTCCGTGCGGAACGCCGTCTCGCCATCGGCGCGCCCTCGTGAGCAGCAGAGTGACCAGCGAGGCCACGAGCGCGCCGAGGATCAGGGCCGCGCAGCTCACCGCCCCCAATACCGCGCCGAGCACGCCCGCGAGCTTGACGTCTCCGCCGCCGAGTGAGCGTCGCGACAGCGCGTGGATCATCAGGTGCAGCCCACCGAACACCACCGCGGCCGCGAGCGCACGCAGCATCAGACCCATGCCTGGTCCGGTAAGGCCCGCGATGACGAGCGCGACTCCCGCTGCCGGGTACGCGGGCAGAGTCAGGACGTTGGGCAGGCGGCGGTGCCGGATGTCAGCCACGAAGAGCGGCACCGCGAACAACGTCACCAGCAGTGGCACCGGCAGCCACCACGACGGCAAGCTACCGGACACGCACCGCCAGGCCACGAGTGCGCACAACAGGCCGGTGCTCACCGCGACGGGCATGGTGGGAACGGGCGCGGGCGCGCGGGCGCGGCTCAGCGCGAATGAGGTCAGCAGGCCGGCGGCGGCGCCGGACAGCAGTGTGATGAGCAGAAGTCCCCAGGTCATGGCGTTAGCCTTGCGGGTTGTGAACCGGGGCCGCAAGAACGGGTTTTTGCGAGTGGCCCGTTCGCACGGGTTTGAGGTGAGGTTCGCTCGATCGGGGTGGGGCCGGTGGTGCGGTCAGGGTTCGGGTCGGTGGTCGGGTGGTCGGGTCGGTCGGGTGGTGATCGGGCCGGTGAGGGTGCGGTGCATGCGACGGGAAGGCAGCCGGTCTGCGGGGGTCGCCGCCAGGCAGTCGGCTGGCAGCCCGCCACTGACGTTGCCGTAGGCACGACGGCGAGAGAGCCGGGCCGTCCGGTGGCGGCGAAGCAGGGGCGGTGACGGCCCGTCAGCGGGCGGCCAGACCGTCAACGGGCGGCCAGACCGTCAACGGGCGGCCAGACCGGCGGCAGGTGGACAGCCCGTGCGGCGGACGGCCCACATCACCGAAAACACCGCCCCAGGCGCGCACTCCTGCGGGAGGGACCGCAGCCCCGATCACGGGCTCCAGCGCAGCAACGGCAATCCCGCCGTGGAGCGGATCTCCAGGGCCTGGATCTCCCCCGGTGCGAGTTCCGTGTCCAGCGTCAGTTTGGCCTCGTGGTTGGGGTCGGCCCACCACGTCGCCAGCTGCGCCTCGCGGCCGTCACGGCGCACCGCCACCAGCACGTAGTCCGCGCCGTAGGACGCACCCTTGTACTCGCACGACATGTCGACCCGC
The DNA here is from genome assembly GCF_012328925.1 of Amycolatopsis acididurans. Classification (GTDB taxonomy): domain Bacteria; phylum Actinomycetota; class Actinomycetes; order Mycobacteriales; family Pseudonocardiaceae; genus Amycolatopsis_E; species Amycolatopsis_E acididurans. Next base: position 133,605 of record NZ_JAAXLS010000006.1, on the reverse strand, counting down.
GAGCCACCCGAGACGGCTGCCACCGCGGCCGTCGCCTGCACCGGGAAGGAACCGAGCGGAGTCATGGCCGTCCCGACCGAACCGTCCCCCGTCACCGGCAGCACGATCGCCACCGCGACCGCCGCCGCGGCCACCGCGCCGACCACCGCCGTGGTGAGCGTGCGCCGCCGCCGGAGCCGCCGCACGTCGTTCAGCATCGAGGGCAGCAAACCGTCCGGTGGCTCCTCCGTCTCCACCATCTCGGGTGTCACCTGCGACAACAGCCCCGGCAGCCCGGCCAGCTCCTGCACCGACCGCGCGCACTCCGGGCATTCCTTCACGTGCGCCTCGAACGCCGCCCGGTCTTCGGGGGACAACGCGCCCAGCACGTACGCCGCGTCGTAGGTCTCGAACGGATCCGCTGGTCTGCTCACTGGGTCACCCCCCGTTCCTCCAAAGCCAGCCGCAAGGCCCGCAATGCGTAGTGCGTTCTCGATTTCACCGTGCCGGGCGCGATCCCGAGCCGCTTCGCCGCGTCAGCGACCGAGTAGCCCTGGAAGAAGCACAGTCCCAGCACCTCGCGGTGCGCCGCCGACAGCTCCGACAACGCCTCGGCGACCAGCCAGCCCTGCAAAGCCCGCTCCGTCCCGTCGGGCAGCGGTATCTCCGGCGGGCTGTCCGTGCTGACCTCGGACCGCGCCGCCGCCGACCGCCAGCCGTCGATCGCGATCCGCCGCGCCACCGTGAACAACCACGCCCTGGCCGAGCCCTGCGACTGGTCGAGCACCCTGGGATGCTTCCAGGCCCGCAGCAGGGTTTCCTGCACGACGTCCTCTGCCTGCGCCCGGTCGCCACTGGTCAGTTTGAGCGCGTAGGACCAGAGCGCCGCCGCATGATCCTCATGCAGCGCACGCATCAACTCGTCCTCCGCGGCCCCTTTCATACCCGGGCGACCGCCCTGGGACGGCTGCGCACCTGCGCGAGCAGCAGCGCGATACCGAACACGACGCACCCGGCCTCGGTCACCACGCCCCACACCTCGGACGCCATCTTGAACTGCTCATGCACCCCGAACAGCCCGGCCGGGGTGAGCGAGACGAGATACGCGACGAGGGTGACGGCGCCGAATCCGATCGCCGCCAGCGCCGGCAGCCAGTGGTGCCAGGCCAGCACGGCGAGCGCGATCACCACCCCCGCGACGACGTTGACCAGGAACAACGGCCCAATGGTCTGGATATCGGAGAAACCCTGGTTGGCCCACAGGTCATAGTGCACCCAAGCCGATCCCAGCAGGCCCAGGATCACCAGAACTCGCAGCAACCACGCGGTCATGACCGGCCCCTCCTTGCCGTGGAAACCGTACAACGACTCCACGAGGCGCCACCCGATTCGGTTCAATCCGCAATCACCTTGAACCGATCAGGGGGCCGGATCGTGTCTTTGACCATGACTGCTGAAACACCCACCCGCCGTACCGTCCTGACCACCGGGGTCGCCGTGGCCGGCGCAGCGGCCGGCACGGTCGTCCTCGCAGCCTGCGGCAGCTCCGGCTCGGGCTCGTCCTCCGGCTCGAGCGGCGGCTCGTCCGCCGCCCCGGCGCCCGCCGGCACCACGGTCGCGACGCTGTCCGACATCACCGTCGGCCAGTGCAAGTCCGTCAAGGTCAACGGCCAGGACGCCATCGTGGCCCGCCCGACGGAGACGACGGCCGCCTGCTTCAGCGCCATCTGCACCCACGCGGGCTGCACCGTCCAGCCGGACGGCTCGGAACTGAAGTGCCCGTGCCACGGCTCGGTCTTCAACGCGCTGACCGGTGCCGTCGAGAAGGGACCGGCGTCGACCGCGCTGCCCTCGATCCCGGTGAAGGTCGACGGCCAGAACGTCGTGACGGCCTGACTCAGTCCCAGACGAACAGCTGCTCACCGGCGACAACGGGGCCACCGGTGGGCAGCCCCGACAACGACCCCGCCTGCGCGTCCAGCGCGACCACCGGCACGACAGCCGAATAGCCGGCCGCCCGCACCGTCTCCGGGTTCCAGCCGATCAGCGGCTGGCCCGCCCGCACCGTCTCGCCCTTGACCACGTGCAGGGTGAAGCCCTCCCCCTGCTGCTTGACGGTGTCGATGCCGAGGTGCACCAGCACCCCCTTGCCGTCCTCGCCCGCGATCACGAACGCGTGCGGGTGCAGGGTCACCACGGTGCCCGCGATCGGCGCGAGCGCGTCCTGCTCGCCGCCCTCGGGTTCCACGGCGACCCCGGGACCCACCATCGACTGCGCGAACACCGGGTCCGGCACGTCGGCCATCGGCACCGCCGCGCCGGTCGCCGGGCTCGCGACCGTCGTGCTCACAGCAGGTCCTGGATATCGCTCGCGATCGTGTCGGCCTCCGGCCCGACCACGACCTGCACCACGGACCCCATCTTCATCACGCCGACCGCGCCGGCGCTCTTGAGCGCGGCCTCGTCGATGACCGAGCCGTCCTCCAGCTCGCACCGCAGCCGCGTGATGCAGCCTTCGATCTCGATGATGTTCTCCGCGCCGCCCAGCGCGGCGAGAATCCGCTCCGGCCTGTCGTCTGCCACTGCGGTCTCCTTCTCTCTCGTCCGAACACGAACCCGTAACGGTGGTTGACACCTCGCCGGGTAGCGGAGCATTCTGCCCCATCAAGAAATGGTCTAGACCGGAACGTACCAATCTTCGGCGCCCGGGGCGAGTCCCGGAAACCGAGCCGAAACAAAGGAGGTGACATGCCCGCACCCAACGTCACCTCTGACCGTGTGGTGGACGGCCCGACGCCGAAACACGCCCAGCTGCGCGAAATCCTGCGCCGCTCGATCGAGCGCGAACTACCGCCCGGCTCCCCCATTCCCTCCGAACGGGAACTGGCCGAACGCTACGAGGTCTCCCGGCTCACCGTGCGCTCGGCGATCGGCAAGCTCGTCGAGGAAGGCCTGCTCACCAGGGCCCGTGGCAAGGGCACGTTCACCGCCGCGCGCCGGATGGAACTGCAGCTCTACCTCATGTCGTTCACCGACGACATGCGCCGGCGCGGACTGGTCCCGACCACCGAGGTGCTCGACCGCACGACCGAAATCCCGCCCGCCACCACCGCCTCCGCGCTCGGTCTCGGCCACGGCAGGCCCGCCTACCGGCTCGTCCGGCTCCGGCGCGCCGACGGTGTCCCGCTGGCGCTGGAACGTGGCTGGTACCACCCGGCGCGGGTGCCTGAGCTGCTCGATCTGGACCTCACCGCCTCGCTGTACGAGCAGATCGCACGGCATCACGGCGTCCGCTTCGACCACGCGCGGCAGACCGTGTGGGCCGAAGTGGCCGACCGCGAAACGGCGCGGCTGCTCGGCATTCGCGCGGGCAGCCCGCTGCTGGCCTTCCGCCGGATCTCCACCACGCGTGGTGAACCGGTGGAGGACATCACGTCCTGGTACCGGGCCGACCGGTACCAGGTGTCCATGGATCTCGACCCCGCACTCCCCACCACCCGACACGGAGGTATGCCGTGACCACGACCACCGCGGAAGGAACGAAGGGCAAGCGCCCGGGCCTGGCCGGGCTGCAACGGTTCGGCCGCAGCCTGATGCTGCCCATCGCGACCCTGCCCGCCGCCGGCCTGCTCAACCGGCTGGGGCAGGACGACATGCTCGGCCGCTGGGACGCGACCAAGAAGGTCGCGGCCGTGTTCGCCGCCGCGGGCGGTGGCCTGTTCGACTGGCTGCCGCTGCTGTTCGCGGTGGGCATCGCGGTCGGTTTCGCCCGCCGCGGCGACGGCTCGACCGGTGTGGCCGCCGCCGTCGGGTTCGTCGTGTTCAACAAGGTCGTGCAGGTGTTCGCCCCCATCAACGAGATGCAGGGCTTCAAGGAAGGCTGGTACCTGCAGCCGATCAAGTGGCCCTACAGCGTGCTGGGCGGCATCGTCGTCGGGCTCGTGACCGCCGCGCTGTGGCAGCGGTTCCACCGCGTCAAGCTCCCGCCGTACCTGGCGTTCTTCGGGGGCAGGCGGTTCGTGCCGATCATCAACTCGCTCGCCCTGCTGGTGCTGGGCGTGGTGTTCGGCCTGATCTTCCCCGTGGTCGACAACGGCATGCAGCACCTCGGCAACGCGGTGACCGGCGACGCGGTCATCGGTGGCGGCGCCTACGGCCTGCTCAACCGGCTGCTCCTGCCGGTCGGCCTGCACCAGCTGATCAACGTGCCGGTGTGGTTCATCTTCAAGGGCGGAGACATCAACAACTTCTTCGCCGGTGACCCGAACGCGGGCGCGTTCACCACGGGCTTCTTCCCGATCTTCATGTTCGCGCTGCCCGCCGCCGCGCTCGCGATCTGGCGTACCGCCAAGCCGGCCCAGAAGAAGATCGTCGGCGGCATCATGATCTCCGCGGCGCTGACCTCGTTCCTGACCGGCGTCACCGAGCCGATCGAGTTCGCGTTCATGTTCGTGGCGTGGCCGCTGTACCTGATCCACGCCGTGCTGACCGGTATCTCGCTGGCCATCTGCAACGCACTGGACATCCACCTCGGGTTCTCCTTCTCCGCCGGCGCGATCGACTTCGCTCTGAACTCCGGGGCGAAGGCGGCCCACAACGCCTGGCTGCTGATCCCCATCGGCTTGGTGTACGCGGTGATCTACTACTTCCTGTTCACCTGGGTGATCAAGAAGTGGAACCTGCGCACACCCGGCCGCGAGGACGAGGGCAGCGAAGCCGGGGACACCTCGGCCTGACGCGAGGACCTTCCGACGTGGCGTCCGGACCGGGCGCCACGTCGTAGGGTGTCGGCGTGGACAGTGTGCGTGCGGTGAGTGAGTGGCCTGTGGACAACGCGGCCGTGGCGGTCGTGGGGGCCGACGGCGAGGTGCTCGCCTCCTACGGGGCTGCGGAACGTACCTACCGGCTGGCCTCGGTGTCGAAGCTGCTCACCGCGTACACGGCGCTGATCGCGCTCGAAGAAGGCGTCGCCGAGCTGGACACCCCGGCAGGTCCGGACGGCTCGACGGTCCGGCATCTGCTCGCACACACCTCGGGACTCGCGTTCGACGAGCACAAGGTCGTGGCGCGGCCCGGCACGCGCAGGCTCTACTCCAACGCCGGGTTCGAGCAGCTCGCGGACGCGCTCGCCGAGCATTCCGGCATCCCGTTCGCCGACTACCAGCGCGAGGCGCTGTTCGGCCCGCTGCGCCTGCGTTCGACCGAACTCGACGGCTCCCCTGCGGCGGGGATCGTGTCCACACTGGACGATTTGATCGTCTTCGCCGGCGAGCTGCAGCGGCCGAGGTTGCTCGCGCCCGGAACGCTGGCCGAGGCGACTTCGGTCGTGTTTCCCGGGCTCAACGGAGTGCTTCCGGGGTTCGGGCACCAGAAACCCAACGACTGGGGCCTTGGCTTCGAGATCAGGGACGGCAAGAGTCCACACTGGACAGGCGCGAACAGCTCCCCGCGCACCTTCGGCCACTTCGGACAGTCGGGAACCTTTCTGTGGGTGGACCCGGACGCGGGCGCCGCGTGCGTGGCGCTGACCGACCGGAACTTCGGCCCGTGGGCGGCGGAAACGTGGCCCGCGTTCACCGATTCGGTGCTCGCGCAGCTCTGAAACAGATACTCAGCAATTTAGCGACTTTCGTCGGGTCCGCCCCAGGTTAGCGTTTTCCTGGTCGCGCACAGTCCGCGCGACTTCATAACCTGTGGGGGGTCTCCGTCGTCATGCGCAAGTCTCGAATACTGCTGCTGGCCGCCTTGCTGCTGTCGCTGGTCGTCACCGGCACGGCACAGGCCTCGGCGCGGCCGTTGGTGGTGGGCGGCGGCAATGCCGGCCAGGGTCAGTTCCCGTGGATGGTGCGGCTTTCGATGGGGTGTGGTGGCGCACTGGTCGCGGCGAAGGTCGTGCTCACCGCCGCGCATTGCGTCGACCGCACCGGCGGCGACACCGGTATCACCGCGACGCTCGGCAAGGTCGACCTGCGGGGCAGCGGCGGCGAGTCGGTCAAGTCCACCTACGTCTACCGCAGCCCGGAGTACGCGAGTACCGGAGCGCGGGACTGGGCGCTGATCGAACTGGCAACCGCACCGTCGGCACCGCAGCTCGCCTTCGCCGCGCCCGGCGACACGTCGCTGAACAGCGGGAACCTGACGATCATGGGATGGGGATCGACCACCGAGGGCGGCGGGCAGTCGCGGTATCTCAAGTACGCGACGGTCCCGTTCGTGCCGGACGCGACCTGCCAGAAGGCCTACGGCGAGGACTTACACCCCGCCTACGAGCTGTGCGCCGGCTACGCCGAGGGCGGCGTGGACACCTGCCAGGGCGACTCCGGCGGCCCCATGGTCAAACAGGACGCGGCGGGCCGCTGGGTCGAGGTCGGCATCGTCAGCTGGGGCCAGGGCTGCGCCGAGAAGGGCTACTACGGCGTGTACGGCGAGGTGCAATCCTTCTCCGGCGACATCTCCGACCGGATCGGCTCCGGCGGCACGATCGTCAGGTAGTCATCACCCGCACCGGCGCACCGGCCTGGTAGGCGGCGATGTCCTCGACCGCGTCGCGGTAGAAGGTCTCGTACGTCTCGCGGGTCACGTAGCCGAGGTGCGGGGTGAGCGTCACGTTCGGCAGCTCGCGCAACGGATGACCGGCGGGCAGCGGCTCGACGTCGTAGACGTCCAGCGCCGCTCCCCCGATCTCCTTGTCCCGCAGTGCTTTCAGCAGCGCGGCCTCGTCGACGATGGGTCCGCGTGAGGTGTTCACCAGCAGCGCGCCGGATTTCATCAGGCCGAGCTCGGCGGCACCGACGAGACCATGCGTGCGGCGGCTGAGCACCAGGTGCACCGAGAGCACATCGGAGCGGGCGAACAAGTCCTCTTTGGACACTGCGGTGACACCGTGCTCGGCCGCCCGTTCCGCGGTCAGGTTCTGGCTCCAGGCAATGGTTTCCATGCCGAACGCCTGACCGACCTTGGCCACCCGCGAACCGAGACGCCCCAGCCCCAGCAGGCCGAGGGTCTTGCGGTCCAGCGTCGTGCCGACCGTGGTCTGCCAGCCGCCCTCGCGCATCGCGGGCAGTTCGACCGTGAGGTTGCGCATCGCGGCCAGGATCAGCGCCCAGGTGTGCTCGGACGTCGGCGAGGAGAAATAGCCCGTTCCGCACACCGTGACACCGTGCTCCGCCGCGGCCTTCAGGTCGATCGCCGCGTTGCGGGGACCGGTGCTGACCAGCAGTTTCAGGTCCGGCAGGCGAGCGAACAGCTCGGCGGGGAAGCGGGTGCGTTCGCGCATCGCGACCACGACCTCGGCCCCGGCCAGCCGCCGCACCAGCTCGTCCTGATCGCCGAGGTAGGTGGTGAACACCTCGATCTCGGCACCGAGCGAGTCCCAGTCGGCGAAGCTGAGTGCGACGTTCTGGTAGTCATCGAGGATCGCGATCTTCACGCTGACGACGGTACCCCGCCCGGCCGAGGATCTCGTCGACGACACCGTTCTTGGCGTCGGCGTAGTTCTGGATGTACTTCCAGGTGCGCGCGGCGAGCTCGCGCTTGGTGTGCGCGTACAGCTCGCGATCGGAGTCGTCGGCACGCAAGTGATCCCGGAACGTGAGGCACCGCTCGATTTCGGCGCAACCGGGCGAATAGACGTGCAGGTTCACGTTCGTGTCCGGGCCCTTGAGCGCACGGTGCTCGTGCCACTGCGGCTCACGGATCACCAGCCGGTAGCCCGCCGCCTCGAGAGCGGGCAGATACGCCGCTTCGTCACCGGAATCGGGCACGACGAGCAGCACGTCGATGATCGGTTTGGCGCACAGTCCCGGCACCGACGTGGAGCCGATGTGCTCGAGCAGTACGACGCGCTCCCCCAGCACCGAGCGGATGCGGGCCGCCTCCCGTTCATAGAGCGACGGCCAGCGCGGGTTGTACTCGGCGAGGGTCACCGTCGAGTTCAGCACCGGTGCTTCATCGACCCAAGCCGCCTGGATCTCGTCCTCCCGGTAGGCGGTGCGGTCACGTTTCGGCATGACTGTCCCTTCTCGAAGGCAGTCGGCCAACGTAACTCAGGACACCGGCAGCGACAACACGTTTTTCGTCGCCTCGCGCAACGCGTCGCGCATCGCCTCGCGCGGGGCCGCCTGGCCGGTGAACTGCTCGACCTGGCCGAAAGCCTGGTGCAGCAGCATGTCCAGCCCGGTGGCCACGCGCCCGCCGCGCGCCAGCACCGCTTCGGCCAGCGGCGTCGGCCACGGGTGGTAGATGACGTCGAGCACGCATGCGGCCGCCGCCAGGTCCGCGGCGTGCTCCTCGATCGCGGCCGGTGGCACGGTGCTGACCAGCACCGACGCATCGGCCGCCACCTTCGCGAAGTCGACCTCCGCCCAGGTGAGCACCTCGACCGCGATGCCTGCCCGGTTGGCCGCGGTCACCGTTTCGGCCGCCCGCTCCGCATTCCGCACGACCAGCCGCGCCAGCGGGATGCCCAGTTCGGCGAACGCGATCACCGCGGCCGAGGCCGTACCGCCACCGCCGAGGATGACCCCCACCGCGGCGGATCCGGTGAATCCGCCGGCGAATCGCAGCGCGCCCGTCACGCCATCCACGTCCGTGCAGTCCGCGGCCCAGCCGGAATCCCTGCGTACCAACGTGTTCGCCACCCCGGCCGCGACCGCTCGCGGCGTGGCCTGACCGGCCAGTTCCAGCGCGGCGCGCTTGCCCGGCATGGTCACCGAGAACCCGACCCAGTCCGGGCCCGCCGCGCGCACCAGCGCGGGCAGCCCGGCCTCGTCGACCTCGATCCGCTCGTAGGTCCAGTCGCTCAGCCCCAGCGCGGCGTAGGCGGCGCGGTGCAGCACCGGTGACAGGGAATGCGCCACCGGTTTGCCGAGCACCGCCGCTTTAGAAGGCACCGCGCTGCCTCGCCAGTGCGATGTTCTGCTGGTGCTCGGCTTGCGTCGTGGCGAAACACGACAGCCCGTTCTTCTCGCATTTGACGAAGAACACCCAGTCGCCGTCGGCGGGCTGCAGCGCGGCCTGGATCGCGTTCGCGCTCGGCGAGCCGATCGGCGTCGGCGGCAGACCGCTGTTGACGTAGGTGTTGTACGGATCGGGCCGGGCACGGTCGGCGTCAGTGGTGGTCACGACCGGCTTGTCCAGCAGGTAGTTCACCGTCGAGTCCAGCTGCAGCCGCATGTTCTTGCCCAGCCGGTTGTAGATCACCCGCGCGATCTTCTCGAAATCCTGGTTGACGCCCTCGCGTTCGATGAGCGAGGCGATCACCAGCAGGTGATAGGGATCCTGCCCCTGCGCGCTGGTGGACGCGCCGATCCCGGCGGCCTGGATCTTCGTCGCCGAGCTCTTGAGCACGTAGCCGAGCAGGTCCTGGGCGGACCAGCCGGGCTTCACGTCGTACACGCCCGGCGCGATCAGGCCCTCGATCCGGCGCGGATCGGTGCTCTTGGCCGCGATGTCCGCGGCCCACGCCGGCACGCCCATTCCGGCGAGGTCCGCGGTGCCCGCCAGCTTGCGCAGATCGCCGGTCTGCACGCAGGTGCTCTGCCCGTTGAGATCGGCACAGGAAGCCTTGGACAGCAACGAGAACACGCCGGGCGTGACGGTGCCGTCGGGCTGGGTGATGTCGTCGAGCTGGGTGCCGGCCCGGACCTGGAGCACGCCGACGCGTGACTCGGGCTGGGTCAGCTTCGCGACCGCGGCCGAGCCGGACATGTGCGTCTTCACGACGTAGTAGCCGGGCTGCAGGCTCAGCACGTTCGAGTTGTCCGCGCTGGCCTTGACGAACGCCTTCGAGCTCGCCACCACACCGGCGTTCTTGAGCGCGGTCCCGATCGCATTGGTCGAGTCGCCCTGGCCGATCTCGATCACGACGTCGGAATCGCCGGTGCCGGGGTAGTCGTCGTAGCCGAAGATCGCCGAGATACCGACCCACGCACCACCGGCGATCAGCCCCAGCACCGTGAGCGCGATCAGCCACCGCAGCGGTTTCGAGCGCTTCTTCTTGGTGCGCGCCCGTTTCCGAGGCGGTTCGTCGTCGTCCCCGGCTCCGATGTACTCCGGTTCGGCACGCTCGTCGTCGGCGTAGCCGTCCTCGAAGCCCTCGAAGTCGTCTTCGGCGTAGTAGTCGTCTTCGTAGTAGTCGTCCTCGACCGGAGCGAGGATTTCGGTCGGGCTCTCGTCCGGCGGGATCTGCCTCGGCCGCCGGGGCCGCGCCGGGCGCTGTGTCCGGTCGTCGAACAGGTCGAGCCCGTGATCCCTGGCCTGCGGGTGCCGGACGGGCGGACGGCGCGCCGGCGGCGGCTCGGGTGGCGCCTGGCGGGCGTGCCGGGGTGGCTGGTTGCGAGGCGGCGGGGTGCGCGGCGGCATCGGCTGCGGCGGCGGGCCCGCCGGGCGGCGTCTGCGGCCGCCGGGGGGCGGCGGAGGAGGAAGGTCTCGGCTCACGATCGGCCCTCTCGCGCCAGGTAAGCGGAACGCCCGTCGAGCCAGCCCTGCAGGATCTCGACCGCGGCGGCCTGGTCGACCACCGCGCGCTGCTTGCGTCCCTTCACGCCCCGCTGGGACAGCATGCGGGCGGCACTGACGGTGGTCAACCGTTCGTCGGCCAACCGTACCGGGATCGGAGCGACCCGCTCCGCGATCTTGTCCGCATAGGCAACGGCGATCTCCGCGGCCGGCCCGTGCCGGTCCGCGAGCGTCCTCGGCAGACCCACGATCACCTCCACCACATTGTGTTCGGAGACGAGCCCGGCCAGCTGATCGAGATCACTGTCGCTGCGAACATCACGCGACAGGGTAACCAGAGGAGTGGCGAGCATGGGGGCGGGATCGCTCAGTGCGATGCCGACGCGCACGGAGCCCACGTCAACGGCGAGGCGTCGTCCCGGCCCGGGATCGTTCTCCCCGGGCCGGTCCGCGGAACGCTGCGTCACCCCGAGACGACCGCGTCTCGCAGCGCGGTGACTGCCTGCTCGATACCGGCGGGGTTTGTACCGCCGCCCTGTGCCATGTCGGGCTTGCCGCCGCCGCGGCCACCGACGGCCGGGGCGAACGCGGGCACCAGCTTGCCCGCCGCGACCCCCTTGTCCCGCGCGGCCGCGGTGGTGGCGACGACGAAGCTCACCTTCTCGCCCTGCGGCGCGAACAACGCGACCACACCCGGACGCGAGCCGAGGCGGTTGCGCACCTCCATCGCCAGCGCGCGCAGCCCGCCGGCGTCGATCTCGCCGTCGATCTTCTCCGCGACGAGCGAGACACCGCCGGCGTCGGTGGCCTTGTCCGCCAGCGACGAGGCCGAACCGAGCACCTGCTGGGTGCGCAGCTGCTCGATCTCCTTCTCCGCGTTGCGCAGGCGGGTCAGCACGTCCTCGATCCGGGACGGCAGCTCGGCCGTCGGCACCTTGAACGTGTTCGCCAGCTGCGAAACCATCAACTGTTCCCTGCGGACGTGCCGGAGCGCGTCCGTGCCGACCAGCGCCTCGACACGGTGCACGCCCGAGCCGATCGAGGAGTCGCTGACCAGCTTCACCAGGCCGAGCTCGCCGATGCGGCCGACATGGGTGCCACCGCACAGCTCACGCGAGTAGTCGCCCATGTCCACGACCCGGACGTCGTTGCCGTACTTCTCGCCGAACAACGCGATCGCGCCCAGTTCGAGCGCCTTGTCCTTGGTGGTGGTGTAGGACTGCACCTCGACGTCGGTCTGCAGGTAGCCGTTGACCTCCTCCTCGACCTCGGTGAGGATGTCCGCCGACACCGGGCCGGGCGTGGTGAAGTCGAACCGCATGCGGCCCGGCGAGTTCAGCGAACCCGCCTGCGCCGCGCGGCGGCCGTACGCGCCGCGGACGGCCGCGTGCACCAGGTGCGTGGCCGAGTGCGAACGCGCGATCGAGGACCGGCGCGTCGCGTCGACCGACCCGGTGACCTCGGTGTCCAGCGCGATCTCGCCCTCGGTGACCTCGACGCGGTGCAGCCACAGGCCGGGCACGATCTTCTGCACGTCGACGACCTTGGCCTCGCCGCCCGAGCCGATCAGCACGCCGGTGTCGGCGACCTGGCCACCGCTTTCGGCGTAGAACGGGGTGCGGTCCAGGATCAGCTCCGCCTTCTCGCCCTCGCGCACGACGGGCACGCCCTGGCCGTCCTTGAGCAGGCCGATCACCTTCGACGTGGACTGCAGATCGGTGTAGCCGAGGAAGCCGGTCTCGCCGTGGCGCTCCAGCAGATCCCGGTACACCGACAGGTCGCCGTGGCCCTTCTTGCGGGCGGCCGCGTCGGCTTTCGCGCGCTGACGCTGCTCCTCCATGAGGGTGCGGAAGCCGTCCTCGTCCACGGACAGGCCCTGCTCCGCCGCCATCTCCAGGGTCAGGTCGATCGGGAAGCCGTAGGTGTCGTGCAACTGGAAGGCTCGGTCGCCCGCGAGCACGTCGCCGCCGGACTTCTTCGTCTCCTCCGCCGCGAGGTCGAAGATGCGCGAACCGCTGGTCAGCGTGGCGAGGAAGGCCTCTTCCTCGGCGCGCATGACGTCGCTGATGCGGTCGAAGTCGCGCGCGATCTCCGGGTACGACGGCGACATCGCGTCGCGCACGACCTTCGCGAACTCCGGCAGCACCGGCTCGTGCACGCCCAGCAGGCGCACCGAGCGCACGATGCGGCGCAGCAGGCGCCGCAGCACGTATCCGCGTGCCTCGTTGCCCGGGGTCACGCCGTCGCCGATCAGCATCACGCCGGAACGGGCGTGGTCGGCGATGACGCGGAAGCGGACGTCGTCGGTGTGGTCGGCTCCGTAGCGGCGGCCGGAGAACTCCTCGGCCTTCGCGATCACCGGGCGCACCAGATCGGTCTCGTAGACGTTCTCCACGCCCTGCAGCAGGTAGGCGACGCGCTCGACGCCCATGCCGGTGTCGATGTTCTTCTTGGGCAGCTCACCGATCGGCGGGTGGCCGTACTTCGGGCTCTGCTCACCCCGGATGTCCTGCATGAACACCAGGTTCCAGATCTCGAGGTAGCGGTCCTCGTCCACGACAGGGCCACCGTCGCGGCCGAACTCGGGGCCGCGGTCGTAGTAGATCTCCGAGCAGGGGCCGCCGGGACCGGGCACGCCCATGTCCCAGTAGTTGTCCCTGCCGTCGCGGGCCTGGATGCGCTCGGACGGGATGCCGGCCACCTTCTGCCACAGGCCCGCCGCTTCCGAGTCGTGCTCGTAGACGGTGACCCAGATGCGGCTCGGGTCGAAGCCGAAACCGCCGTCGTCCTGGGACTTGGTGATCAGCTCCCAGGCGTGGCCGATCGCGCCTTCCTTGAAGTAGTCGCCGAAGGAGAAGTTCCCGGCCATCTGGAAGAACGTGTTGTGCCGCGTGGTCTTGCCGACCTCGTCGATGTCGCCGGTGCGCACGCACTTCTGGATGCTGGTCGCGCGCGGGTACGGCGGGGGCACCTCACCGAGGAAGTACGGCTTGAACTGGACCATGCCCGCGTTGACGAACAACAGCGTCGGGTCGTCCAGGATCAGCGACGCGCTGGGCACCTTGGTGTGGCCGCGGCTTTCGAAATGGTCGAGAAAGCGTTTGTTGATCTCGTGTGTTTCCACTGATCTTTCCTTGAGCTGGGCGCCTTGGTGTGGGTACGGCGACGGCGGAGAGCGCGGTCAGCTCTCCGCCCGGCGCGCTCGCGCCGGACGGGGGCGCGCAACGGCGGCGTGCCGGCCCTCGGCCGCACGCGGCGTCGCGGTCCGCTGCTCTACCACGTCACGTAACTCCTGCTCCCGCTCGCTCATTCCGGCTCGCACGTCGGCGCCGAACGAACCGATGGCGCCCGCCAGTTCCGACACGGCGTCACCCAGATTCGAGGCTAGCCCCGCCGGTGTGGCCTGACGAGCGGTTTTGCCTGCCTTGCGGGTCAGGGCGACGCCCGTCGCGACGCCCACACCCAGCCAGAATAGCCGCTTCACGACTTGGCGCCCTTCTTGCCGCGGCGCGAGTGCTTGCCCTCCGGGCCCTCCTTGGCCTTGCGGCGGGCGCGGATCGCCTTGCTCACGCCGTAGGAGAAGGCCGCCGTCTTGACCAGCGGGCCGCCCAGCGTCGCGGTGAAGACCGAACTGAGAGCCGAGACGTTGCCGCTGACCGCCTGCGCGTTGGCGGTGATCCCGTCGACCCGTTCGAGCTGGGTGTTGACGTGCGTGATGGTGTCGTTGGCACCGATCAGCAGCGGATCGGTGTTCTCGTGCGCCTTGCGGATCGCGATCGTCGCTTCGTCCAGCGTGCGGCCGAGCTTGATCAATGGGATCGCCAGCAGCAGCACTAGCAGCACGAATGCCCCGGCGGCGATCAGCGCGGCGATCTGCCCTGCCGACACGGCCCCTCCTCGTTGTTTCGGCGGCACGAATGTGCCGGTCAGGCTACCGTGCTCCGCCGCTACCGGCCGGTCGGCCCCGTCCCCCGCGTGCCGTGAGGGACCCCCTCGCGGTCGTACGCGCCGTGAGGGGCGTCCCTCACGGCTGGTCAGCGCAGGCCGTAGTAGATCGTGGCCATGTCCTCGTCGCCGTGGCCCGCCGAGGCCGCCGCCTTCAGGTGGGTGAGCGCGGCCTGGACGGCGCCGAGGTCGATCGTGCCCTTCGCGGCGTCCAGGACGAGCTGCGCGTCCTTGGCGGCGTGCTTGGTCGGGAAGCTCAGCGGGTACTCGCCCTCGATCATCGCGCCGCCCTTCAGGTGGGCGTAGGGCACGTCCAGCGATCCGCCGCTGATGGCCTCGAGGAACAGCTTCGGGTCCAGCCCCAGCGTCTCGGCGAGCCCGATGCTTTCGGCCGTGCCGTTGGTCAGCGCCAGCACCCACGCGTTCGACACGAGCTTCAGCTTGCTCCCGGCACCGGCCGGGCCCACCCAGATCGTGCGCGCGCCGATCGCGTCGAACACCGGCCGGCACTTCTCCTGCAACTCGTCGGCACCCGACCCGAGCACGACGAGCTTTCCTTGCTCCGCGGGCTGTTTCGTGCCCAGCACCGGAGCATCCACAAAGGACACACCGGCCTTGTCGGCCAGCTCGGCGAGTTTCCCGGTCCACTCCAGGCCCACGGTGCTGGTCTGCACCCACACGGCGTCATCGGGCAGGGCGTCCACAACGGACGAAACGACCTCGTGCACGGTGGGCCCGTCGGCGAGCATGGTCACCACGAAGTCGGCGTCGCGTACCGCGTCGGCGGGCGACTCGCACACGTGCGCGCCCTGTTCTGCCAAGGGACGGGCCTTCTCGGCCGTGCGATTCCACGCGCGGACGTCGAAACCCGCACCGATCAGGTTCCGCGCCATCGGCAGGCCCATGATCCCCGTTCCGAGCACGGCCACAGTCGTCATCTGCAACTCCTCCTTGACCTCAAGTTAACTAGAGGTTTCATGCTGGCCACATGCGAACCGACACACCGACCGCGGTCGTCACCGGCGCCTCCCGCGGTCTCGGCCTGGCATTGACCAGGCAACTGTCCGCCCGCGGCTGGCACATCATCGCCGACGCGCGCGACGGCGCCCGGCTGACCGCCGCCCTCGACCTGCCCAACCTCACTCGCATTCCCGGCGACATCGCCGATCCGCGACATCGGCGTCACCTCGCCGAAGCCGCCGCCGACCGCGTCGACCTGCTGGTGAACAACGCCAGTGTGCTCGGCCCGAGTCCACAACCACATCTGAGGGACTACCCACTCGGCATACTCGAACACGTCTACGCCGTCAACACGATCGCACCACTCGCGCTGATCCAGGCCCTGCTGCCCGGGCTGCGCGCGCGGCACGGCCGGATCATCGACATCACCTCCGACGCCGCCGTCGAACCGTACGAGGGCTGGGGCGGCTACGGCTCCTCGAAAGCCGCACTCGACCAGCTCACCGCGATCCTCGCCGCCGAGGAACCGGACCTGCGCGTCTACGCCTGCGACCCCGGCGACATGAACACCGACCTGCACCAGCAGGCCTTCCCCGGCGAGGACATCTCCGACCGGCCCGCACCCGAAACGGTCGTTCCCGCGCTGCTCCGGCTGATCGAGGGCGACCTGCCCAGCGGCCGGTACCGCGCGGCCGATCTGGCGACCGAGGTGCCGGCATGATCCGGTTCACCCTGCCGCCGGAAAGCGAGGCGGGCAGCCCGCCGGAACGCAGAGGGCTTTCGCGCGACGGGGTGCGCTTGCTCGTCGCGCGGCCGGACGCGGTGGCACACAAGCATTTCCACGACCTGCCCGGCGAACTCGAACCCGGCGATCTCGTCGTCGTCAACACCTCGGCGACCCTGCCGGCCGCGGTGGACGCGCGGCGGGCAGGCGGAAGACGCGCACCTGTGCACGTGTCGACGCCGCTGGACAACGGCGACTGGGTGGTCGAGATCCGGCTGCCCGACGCGAGCGGTCCCGACCAGACCGTGCGCGAAGGCGACGAGTTCGACCTGCCGGGCGCTGTGACGCTGCGGCTGGCCGAACCGTACCCGGATCCGGCCACGACGACCTCGCGCCTGTGGCGGGCGACGGTCACCCCCGCGGTCTCCGCGCAGCGGTACCTGCCCGAGCACGGCCGCCCGATCGGGTACGGCTACCTCGCCGGACGCTACCCACTGGGCGATTACCAGACGGTGTACGCGACCGAACCGGGCAGCGCCGAGATGGCCAGCGCCGGACGGCCGTTCACCGAGCCGTTGCTGGTGCGGCTGATGGCGCGGGGCGTGATCGTCGCGCCGATCGTGCTGCACGCCGGGGTGTCCAGCCCGGAACTGCACGAACCCCCGACGGCGGAACGGTTTCTGGTCCCCGCCGCGACGGCGCGGCTGGTGGACGTGGTGCGGGCCGCCGGGGGCCGCGTCGTCGCGGTCGGCACGACCGTCGTCCGGGCGCTGGAAAGCGCCGCACGCCCCGACGCGAGCGTGCGCCTCGCGAGCGGGTGGACGAATCTCGTGCTCGGCCCGGATCGGCCGGCGCGGGTGGTGTCCGGGCTGGTCACCGGACTGCACGCACCAGAGGCGAGCCATCTGTCGCTGCTCGAAGCGGTCGCGGGGAACGGGCTGGTCAAGACCGCGTACGACGCGGCCGTCGAACGCCGCT
This sequence comes from Amycolatopsis acididurans, assembly GCF_012328925.1. Classification (GTDB taxonomy): domain Bacteria; phylum Actinomycetota; class Actinomycetes; order Mycobacteriales; family Pseudonocardiaceae; genus Amycolatopsis_E; species Amycolatopsis_E acididurans. The sequence goes on along the minus strand of NZ_JAAXLS010000006.1, from coordinate 116,561 downwards.
ACCTGTGGCACGAGTTCGGCGATTCGACGTTGTTCCTGCCATGATGTCCGGCCATGGACACCAAGCGGCTGGCGATCGGCGAGCGCGAGGACTTCGCCGCGTTCCTGGACACGCTGGCACCGGAACAATGGCGGGAACCCAGCCTGTGCACCGGCTGGTCCGTGCGCGACGTGGTGGCGCACGTGATCAGCTACGACGAGCTCGGCGGGCGCGCACTGCTCTCCCGGTTCGCGCGCGGCCGGTTCACCCTGGGCGGCGTCAACGGGGTGGGCACGGCCGAGTACACCGTCCGCGAACCGCGAGAACTGATCGAACTGCTGCGGCGTTTCCGGGAGCCGCGAGGACTGACGGCAGCGTTCGGCTCGCGCATCGCTCTGCTGGACGCACTGATCCACCAGCAGGACATCCGCCGGCCGCTCGGCCTGCCCCGGCAGATCCCGGAACCGAGGCTGCGCGCGGCCCTGGGTTTCGCCCGGATCGCACCGCCCATCGGAGCGTTCTGGCGGGCACGCGGCCTGCGTTTGGTCGCCACGGACGTCGGCTGGAGCGCGGGCCGCGGGCCCGAACTGCGCGGCCCCGGGGAGGCCCTCCTCATGGCGATCGCCGGCCGCGGTCACGCGGTCGGCGAGCTGGACGGGCCGGGCCGGGACGTGCTCGCCGGACGACTTGGCGTATAGGCCGTTATACGCTGCGCTCGCGGCCCTCGTCGCGGATCGTGCGGCGCAGGCGCGGCACCCGCTCGGCGAGTGTGCGTTCCGCGCCGCGCTGGGTCGGGTTGTAGTAGTCCGTGCCGACGAGTTCGTCCGGCGGATACTGCTGCGCCAGCACGCCTTCGGGCACGTCGTGCGGATACCGGTAGCCCTGCGCGTTGCCCAGCTTGGCCGCGCCCGCGTAGTGGCCGTCGCGCAGATGCGGCGGCACGGTGCCGATCCGGCCGGACCGCACGTCCGACAACGCCGAGTCGATACCCATGATCACCGCGTTGGACTTGGGCGCCGTCGCCAGATGCACGGTGGCCTGCGCGAGCGCGAGCCGCCCCTCCGGCATGCCGATGAACGCCACCGCGTGCGCGGCCGCCACCGCGGACTGCAGTGCCGTCGGATCGGCCATTCCGATGTCCTCGCTGGCGTGCACCACCAGCCGCCGCGCGATGAACCGCGGATCCTCGCCCGCCTCGATCATCCGGGCCAGGTAGTGCAGCGCGGCGTCCACATCGGACCCACGGATCGACTTGATGAACGCGCTGATCACGTCGTAGTGCTGGTCGCCGTCGCGATCATAGCGCACCGCGGCCTTGTCCACTGTGGACTCGACGGTGGCGAGGTCGATCGTGCGGTGCTCGGTGACGCTCGCGGCGTCGGCAGCCGCTTCCAGTGCGGTCAGCGCGCGACGCGCGTCCCCGGAGGCGAGCCGGATCAGGTGCTCCTCCGCCTCCTCGGTCAGCGTCAGCTGGCCGCCGAGCCCGCGCTCGTCGGCCAGCGCACGCCGGATCAGCGCGCACACGTCCTCGTCGGTCAGCGGGCGCAGCTGCAGCACGAGCGAGCGTGACAGCAGCGGCGAAACGATGGAGAACGACGGGTTCTCGGTGGTGGCCGCCACCAGCAGCACCGTGCGGTTCTCGACCGCGCCGAGCAACGCGTCCTGCTGCGTCTTGGAAAACCGGTGCACCTCGTCGATGAACAGCACGGTGTTCTCGGTGTTGTACTGCCTCCTGCGCCGCGCCTCCTCGATGACGCCGCGTACCTCCTTCACCCCGGCCGAGAGCGCCGAGAGCGCGACGAAGCGGCGGCCGGTCGCGGTGGACACGAGATTGGCCAGCGTGGTCTTGCCGGTGCCGGGCGGGCCGTAGAGCAGGACCGACGCGGGTGCGGCGCCCTCGACCAGCCGCCGCAACGGCGCGCCCTCCCCCAGCAGGTGCTGCTGGCCGACCACCTCGTCCAGCGTGCGCGGGCGCATCCGGACGGCCAGCGGCGAGCCGGGCGGGATGACCGGCTCAGCGGGCGCCTCGGCCGGTGGCGGCGGAGGCGCCACGTCCGGATTTACGGTGAAGAGTTCGTCCTGCACCCTTCCACGGTAATCGGCAGGTCCGACAAACCTTGCGCTGGTGGGGGCGGGGCGGGCTGGTCACGCCAGTGGATATAGGACTCCTTGGCCGAGGCCGCCATGATCGCGAAGGCGTAGGGCAGGAAATCCCGCCCCCGCCGCCACAACCACGGAAGTCCTTTGAACACAAGCCATCCGACGTGGTCGATGGTGCGCGGCTTGATACCGCCGGAACACACCAGACTGACCGGTTCCGCCAGCGCGACCCCGGTCTCGGCGAGCAGGTCGGTGAGTCCCCGCGCGAGCATCCGGTGCCCGAGCTCGGACGGGTGCAGCCGGTCCACGCTCCACGACGACAGCTCGTAGGCCCCCGGCAGCGCGTCCAGGTCGAGGCACGGGATGCCGTGTCGTGCGACCACCCCGTCGATCGCGCCGTTCAGCTCGAGGATCCGGGCACGCAGCGCGCGCGCCAGCGAACCGGGCAGCCGGAACACCCTGCTGTGGTCGTGAAAACGCACCGGAACCACGATCGTGCCCTGCTCCGTCAGCGTGGTCACGACGTGCTCCAGGTCCGCGGCGATCGAGGCGGCGTCGAAATCCGACCGCAGTGTGTCGTTCATGCCGACGATGACCAGTGCGACGTCGGGCCGGTGGGCCAGCGCCTGCTTCAGCTGCTCGGTGCGGACGCAGCCCATGCGCGCACCGGTGAAGGCCGCGTTGAGGTAGCCGCCGGGACCGATGCCCAGCGCGTGTGCGACGAAGGGACCGACGCCACGCCAGCCTCGGCCCGGCACCGGATCGCCGAGGCCGACAGCCGTGGAGTCGCCGAGCACGGCCAGCCGCTCGGCCCGCCGTGGCATCGATTGGGTCAAGGGGATCTGCTCGAGGGCGGTCACGCCACAGACCATCGGGCATCGACACTCACCAGCGGTGATGCGCGGGTAACGAGGTGGAGATCTCTGGACGAATTACCGGAACGCGGCGTAGTAGGGCAACTCCAGCCCAGGTCCGAAGCGGGCATCCAGGGCGTCGGCGACCTTGCGCGCGTGCGCGGCGACCTCGGGCTCGTCCTGCCGGTCCGAGTACAGCGCCAGGTCACGCCACCACGTGACGAGCGCGGCGGGTTTGTCCGGGTGCCCGCCGAGCGCGGTCCAGGTCTTGGCCCAGACCAGCAGCAGCTGGTGGTCCAGCAGGTGCGCGTTGAGCACCTCGTTGTCGGCCAGGCCCGGCCACATCCCGGACACCTCGGCACGCCACGCCGCGATCATCGCCTCGCTCATACCCGCGGGCAACGCGAAGGGACGGCCGCACGACGCGAACGGCACCCGCAGGTGCGCCGCGTCGATCAGCGCGTTGCGCACCCGGCCGCGTTCGAAGTCGAGAAACCGCACCCCGCCGCTGGTCACCAGGTTGTTGTCCGGGCTGAGGTCGACGGGACTGAACGCGCGGTAGGACAGCGAGGTGACACGCTCGCAGACGTGGCCGGCGAACTTCCGAACCGGTTCGGGGGTGTCGACGCCGAGCGCGTCGGCCAGCAGGCCGGGCAGCCGCCCGCACACCGTGGCCGGCTCGAGCTGCTCCTGCTTGACCGGCCCGCCCAGCCGGCGCAGCAGCGCGTCGAAATCGGCCTCACGGCCCGCGGTGGTGGCATGCAGGCGGCCGAGCGAGCGGGCCCACGACAGCAGCGAACGCTCCGCCGCGCGGGCGTCCGATCCGGCCAGTTTGTCCTGCAGGGTCGGGGCGCCGCCGAGGTCCTCGATGACGATGACGCGGTGCCCGCCGTCGTGCGCGAACAGCTCGGGGCACATCCGCTCCTCGGCCGAGAGCGCGGCGAACAGCTGGTAGCTGACGGCTTCCTGGGCGAAGGGATCCGGCTTGCGCTTGCCGGGCAGCTCGGGATAATGCTTGATCACCAGGGTTCGGGGCAGCCCGAAGGGCGAGGTGGCGATCCGGGCCCGGACCACCGTCGCCGGCCCGCTTCCGGCCAGTACCTCGGGCGCGACCAGGGAGATCGCGCTGCCGAAACGTCTGGCCAGTACCGCCTCGCCTGCCTTGACCGCCGCCTCGACGGCGAGCGCTCCGGCCTCCGCACCGCCGCGCAAGGCGGCTGGGCCTTCTTCGGAAGTGTCCACGGTCATCGTGTTCGACCCTACTAGCGGCCGCACCCCAGCGACCACAACGATTTCACCCACGCGCCAGCGGGCGGTCCCCCGCACGGACGCGTTGCCCGCGCCGGCGCAGCGCCAGGACGGCCGCCGCGGCGATCACGATGCCGGCCAGGTTGACCACCAGCTGGCCGAGCGATTCCAGCGCCCGCTGCCAGTCCCCGAGCACCGCCGCGACGGCCACGTACCCGGCCGCGGGCACGGTGGTCACGGAGATGAAGACACCGACCAGCGCGGCCGATTTCGCCGACGTCATGGCGAGCATGCCGGCCGCACCCGCGAGCAGGGCCACGATCAGCGAATACCAGCCCACCTCGTAGACGAAGTCGACCTGGTGCGCGCCCGAGCGGATGGCTCTGACGTCCAGCAGCCCGACGGCCTCCGACGCCAGCGTCACCACGGCAGTGACCACGACGGCGGCCGGGAAGCCGATGGCGAGCGCGGCACCCGCGCGGCGCAGCAGGTCCCATCGCCGCAGCACGAGCCCGACCGCCATCGCCGCGAGCGGGCCGAACTCGGGTCCCACGACCATCGCGCCGACGATCGTGACGGGTGAATCGGTGATCACGCCGACCGAGGCGAGCAGGCACGCGATGGTGAGAAACGCCAGGAAGGTCGCGTTCAGCCGGGACTCCTCGCCGGTGCGGCTGACCAGCTCCTGCCACACCACGGCGTCGGCACCTTCGCCCGGCGCGTCCTCCTCCGCCTCGTCCGCCGCGTCCGACAGCGCCGTGTCGATCGCTTCGAGGGTGATCCCGCCGGCGTGATCGATGTCCTGCTCACACAGCAGGTCGATGACCTCGTCGGCGGCCTCGCGGGCCACGTCGGCCTCGATCAGATCGCCCGCCGGAGCGACGGCGACACCGCGATGCACGATCAGGTGCGCCACCCCGGTGCGGCGGCGCAGCAGCGCGAGCGCGTCGTCGGTCTTCTCCGGCGGGCACACCACCCGCAGATGCAGCACCGGTCAGGAGGCGGGCTTGACCGGGGGCTTGGCGTCGATCCCGGCCTCCTTGCGCTGCTGCGCGGTGATCGGCGCCGGCGCGCCGGTGAGCGGGTCGTAGCCGCCACCGGTCTTCGGGAACGCGATCACGTCACGCAGCGATTCGGCCTTGGCCAGCAGCATCGTGATGCGGTCCCAGCCGAACGCGATGCCGCCGTGCGGCGGCGGGCCGAACTGGAAGGCGTCGAGCAGGAAGCCGAACTTCTCCTGCGCCTCGGCCTCGGAAAGGCCCATCACCTCGAACACGCGCTTCTGCACGTCCGCGCGGTGAATACGGATGGAGCCGCCGCCGATCTCGTTGCCGTTGCAGACGATGTCGTAGGCGTAGGCCAGCGCGCTGCCCGGGTCCTGCTCGAACTTGTCGATCCACTCCGGGGTCGGCGAGGTGAACGCGTGGTGCACCGCGGTCCATTTGCCGGAGCCGACCGCCACGTCGTCGGTCTCGTCCGCGGGCTCGAACAGCGGCGCGTCCACGACCCACACGAACGACCACTCGTTCTCATCGATCATGCCGAGGCGGTGGCCGATCTCGACGCGGGCCGCGCCGAGCAGGGCACGGGCGTCCTTCGGCCTGCTCGCGGCGAAGAAGACGCAGTCGCCCGGCTTCGCGCCGACGGCCTCGGCGAGTCCCTCGCGCTCGGCCTCGGAGATGTTCTTGGCGACCGGGCCGGAGAGCGTGCCGTCCTCGCCGATGAGCACGTAGGCGAGGCCCCTCGCGCCGCGCTGTTTGGCCCACTCCTGCCACGCGTCGAGCTGGCGGCGCGGCTGGCTGCCGCCACCCGGCATCACCACGGCACCGACGTAGGGCGCCTGGAAGACGCGGAAGGGCGTGTCGGCGAAGTAGTCGGTCAGCTCGGTGATTTCCAGGCCGAAGCGCAGGTCCGGCTTGTCCGTGCCGTACTTGGCCATCGCGTCGGCGTAGGTCATGCGCGCGAACGGCCGCGGCACCTCGTGCCCGATCAGCTTCCACAGCGCCGCGACGACGTCCTCGCCGACCTTGATCACGTCGTCCTGCTCGACGAAGCTCATCTCGATGTCGAGCTGGGTGAACTCGGGCTGGCGGTCGGCGCGGAAGTCCTCGTCGCGGTAGCAGCGCGCGATCTGGTAGTAGCGCTCCATGCCACCGACCATGAGCAGCTGCTTGAACAGCTGCGGCGACTGCGGCAGCGCGTACCAGGCGCCGGGACGCAACCGGGCGGGGACGACGAAGTCCCGCGCGCCCTCCGGCGTGGAGCGGGTCATGGTCGGCGTCTCGATCTCCACGAAGTCCTGGGCGTGCAGCACCTCGCGGGCGACGCGGTTGACCTCACTGCGCAGCCGCATGGTGAACGCGGGCCCGCTGCGGCGCAGGTCGAGGTAGCGGTACTTGAGGCGGATCTCCTCGCCGACGTCGACCCGGTCGTCGATCGGGAAGGGCAGCACCGCGGACTCCGAGAGCACCTCCAGCGCGGTGGCCAGCACCTCGATCTGGCCGGTGGGGATCTCGCTGTTCTCGTTGCCCTCGGGGCGCCTGCTGACCTCGCCGGTGACCTTGACGCAGAACTCCGACCGCAGGTGGTGGGCGCGTTCGGCCATCTCGCCCTCGCGGAAGACCACCTGTGCGACCCCGGTGGCGTCCCGCAGATCGATGAAGATCACCCCGCCGTGATCGCGCCGCCGGGCGACCCACCCGGTGAGCGTGACGATCTGGCCGGCGTGCTCGGCACGCAGGGTGCCGGCGTCGTGGGTGCGAAGCACTGCGGTTGCTCTCCTTGAAAGGATCATCATGCTAACTGCGACAGAATGCAGATAAAGGCTAACGAACGTAGCCCACGTGCCCGCCACCAGGTTTCTCAGAGCAGCTTCATCTGCTCCGCGCGGGGCTCCTCCTCCGCGGCCCGCTGCTCCGGCAGGCGATGATCGGCTTCCCTGTTCTCGCGGGCGAAACCGTGGCGCCGCAGCAACGGCCCCACCCTCGCCGCCAGCAGGCGCCGGTAGCGGCCGCCGGCGTAGCTGCCCTTGCCGTAGATCTCGCGGTAGCGCGGGACGAGCCCGGGATGTTCGCGTCCCAGCCAGTGCGCGAACCACTCGCGCGCGCCCGGCCGCAGGTGCAGTGCCAGCACGGTGGCGCTGGTGGCCCCGGTGGCGGCGACCTCGGCGAGCAGTTCGTCCAGTTGCCCGGTGGAATCGGTGAGGCCGGGCAGCACGGGCGCGATCATCACGCCGCACGGCAGCCCGGCGTCGCGGATGCGGCGCACGAGTTCGAGGCGGGCCTGCGGGCTGGGCGTGCCGGGTTCGAGGTCGCGTTGCAGGTCGCGGTCCAGCAGCGCGATCGACACGCCGAGGCCGACGTCGACCTCCGTGGAGACCGAGCGCAGCAACGGCAGATCGCGGTTGAGCGTGGTGCCCTTGGTGAGGATCGAGAACGGGGTGCCGTTGTCGGCGAAGGCGCGGATGATGCCGGGCATCAGCTGGTAGCGGCCTTCGGCGCGCTGGTAGGGATCGGTGTTGGTGCCCATCGCCACGTGCTCGCGCGTCCAGCCCGGTTTGCGCAGCTGCGACGCGAGCACCTCCGGGGCGTTGACCTTCACGACCACCTGGCTGTCGAAGTCGTGCCCGGCGTCGAAGTCGAGGTAGGTGTGGGTGTTGCGGGCGAAGCAGTTGTGGCTGAGGACACCGTCCGCGACGAAATCCCCGGTGCCCGTGGTGATGTCGAACATCGGCAGCTCGAGCCCGAGCGGCTCGACCGTCACGACGTCGAGCGCCGGGCCGGGTCCCACGATCGTGCCCGGCTCCGGCACTTCGGGGCCGGGGCCCAGCAGCCGGTCGGCCGGCGTGAGGTGCGGCCGCCGCCCGGCCACGTACGTCCAGCCGTGCTCGGTCAGGAACCGGTGATCGCCGCTGGCCTCCAGTTTCGTCCCGTCAGCCAGGACGACGCGGTACGCGAGCTTGCGGGTGGACCAGTGCGCCAGCACGCGGGTGCGCACGTACCGCCGCTCGCCCTCGCGCACCTCGGTGCCGTAGATCTCGTCGCCGGCCCGGACGTCGGCCAGCCGTGTGGTGCGGCCGTTCCCGAGCAGGATCGACGTGTCGCCGCCCAGGCAGTACCGGCACGCGTGGGAGCAGCCGCGGTACGGGTTCACCGTCCAGCCGAACGGAACCTGGGACTGGCCGGGCACCTTGTTCAGCACCGAGCGCGCCCGCACCTCGTGGAACGTGATGCCCGCGAACTCCGGCGAACGCACGGAGCGGACCAGTCCGTCGAGGCCGATCAATGCCTGCTGCGCGTCCGCCTTCTGACTCTCCCACCTCACACGACCAGTCGAACATGCGTTCGATCGCCTGTCAACCCTTGACAGGGAACCTCGCGGTTGCCTACCTTGCATTCATGCAACCGCGAAGTTGCCTGTTCCGATGAGCGAGTTCGACGCCGTGTTCCGGGCGCTGGCCGACCCGAGCAGACGGCAGCTCCTCGACAGTCTCAACGAGCGAAACGGCCAGACCCTGAACGAGCTGTGCGCGGGCCTGGACATGACACGGCAGGCCGTCACCAAGCACCTGGCCGTACTCGAAGAGGCCTCGCTCGTGACGACGGAGCGCAGTGGCCGCACGAAGCTGCACTACCTGAACGCGGCGCCGATCAACTACATCAGCGAACGCTGGATCGCCCCCTACCACCGCGAGCGCGCGCACGCGCTCGCCGACCTCAAACGAGCCCTGGAGGACAAACCCGTGAACAACCCCGAATTCGTCTACGTCACCTACATCGAAACCACGCCGGAACAACTCTGGAAGGCGCTGACCGAGCCCGCGTTCACCAAGCGGTACTGGGGCGCGGAACTCAAATCCGACTGGCAGGCCGGCTCGCGCATACTCTGGCGCGAGGGCGATGAGGAGTTCGAGGATCTGGACCAGACCGTGCTGGAGTCCGATCCGCCCCGACGACTGGTCTATACCTGGCACAACTATCAGGCGCGGCATGCGGAACATTTCGGCTGGAGCGCCGAACATCTCGCCGAGCTCCGGAAGGAGCCGAGATCCAAGGTCAGCTTCGACATCGAGCCCGCCGGGCGCACCGTCAAGCTGACGGTGCGCCACGACGGTTTCGACACCGAGACCGAAATGCTGAAGGCGCTGCGGGGCGGCTGGCCGGCGATCCTGTCGAGCCTGAAAACGTTGCTGGAGACCGGAAAGACCCTGCCGGAGGCCGATCCGCACACCGGCGCGCAGCAGGAGGTGGGCAGTTAGCGCGTGCCAGGAGCCGGGTTCGTGCCGCGCCAACACGCACCCAGCCCGAGCGCCCCGGCAACCCACTCCTCCCCCAACCCCGATCCCCAGCCGCACTTCGCCGGGAGGGTCGCGTCCAGGGTGGCCGAAGGTCATCGCGCAGCGACGCGAAGCGCCCGTGACACGGCGGCTACGTTGTTGACTGGGTTGGTGCCGGACTCGGTGGCTCAGCCCACCAGCCGGTCCACGAAGCACCAGCGCCAGTTCTCGCCGGGCTCGTAGCTGCGCATCACGGGGTGGCGGGTGTCGTGGAAGTGCTTCGACGCGTGGCGTTCCGGTGACGAGTCGCAGCAGCCGACGTGGCCGCATTCCAGGCACAGCCGCAGGTGCACCCACGTCGTGCCCTCGCGCAGGCAGTCCTCGCAGCCGGTGGCCTCCGACGTGGCGTCGCCGGCGTTGGCCAGGTGCTCGCACGAACCGGCGGTGTTCGCCGGGGTGCGCAGCTCGCGGCCGGTGTCCTGTGGTGCTTGCTCGCTCGGTTCCAACATCGACTCCTCGATGTCCAATGTCTGCAGAACATGCCGCAGCACCTCATCGTCGACGGTGGCGCGATCGCGGGCGTCCAGCATCACCTCGCGCTCCGCGTCCAGCATCTCGCGCCGCAGCCGCCGGTAGGCCGCACTCGGCGTCTCATCGAGGCTACTGCCCGCCCCCAGCCGTTCCCAGGCCGAATCCGACCGGTACACCTGCTTGTCCTTCAACCGGGCGATCACGTCCTCCGGGTCCGAGTCCGTCCGCACCTTCTCCAGGCGCTCCAGCCCGGCGCGCGTCATGTCGTGCAGCAAGGCCGCCGCCTGGAGCGCGTCCTCCCCCGGATCGGGCGCGGGCAGGTCCAGCCTGCGCACGAGCCTGGGCAGCGTGGTGCCCTGCAACACCAGCGTTCCCGCGACCACGACGAAGGCCGCGAGCACCAGCACGCCCCGCTCCGGTGTGTTCGCCGGCAGCACGAACGCCGCCGCCAGTGTGACCACGCCCCGCATCCCCGCCCACGCGAGCACCGCGGAGTACGACCACGGCAGCACCCACGAACTCGGCAGCACCCGCCTCCCGAGCGCGGTGGCGAACATCCACGCCACGCGCGCCAGGATCGTCGCCGCCAGCACGCAGGCACAGATGACCGCGATCGAGGCACCGGACAGATCGCTGTCGGCCACCTCCTGCACGATCCGCCGCAACTGCAGGCCGATCAGCAGGAACACGGCGTTCTCCAGCAGGAACTGGATCGTCTGCCAGTTGACCCTGCTCGCCAGCCGCGACGGGCCCGAGGACATGCGCGGGGTCTGCTGCCCGATGATCAGGCCCGCGACCACGACCGCGAGCACTCCGGAACCGTGCGCCGCCTCCGCCACGAGATACGCCGCGAAGGGCACCACGAACGACCACGCCGTGTCCAACACCGGGTCCAGGATCCGCTTCCGCAGCAGCGAAGCGCCCCAGCCGATCAGCCCGCCGACGAGCACCCCGCCGACCGCGGCGACGAGGAAGTCGAGCCCGACCTCCCACATCGTGACCGCACCGGCGATGGCGGCGATCGCCGTGCGCAACGCGACCAGCGCCGCCGCGTCGTTGAGCAGGCTCTCGCCCTCCAGAATCCGCACGAGCCGCCTCGGCATGCCCACGCGCCGCGCGACCGCCGTCGCGGCGACCGCGTCCGGCGGGGCGACGACCGCGCCGAGTGCGAACCCGGCCGCCAGGGGCAGTCCGGGGATCACCGTCCACGTCACGAGTCCGACCGCGAGCGTGGTGAACACGACCAGCCCGACCGAGAGCAGGCCGATGGGCGTCTTGTTGGCCCGGATCTCCACCAGCGACGTGCGGATCGCGGACGCGTACAGCAGTGGCGGCAGCAACCCGACCAGCACCAGCTCGGGATCGAGCTCGTAGCCGGGCACGCCGGGAATGAACGACACGCCGACGCCGACACCGACGAGCAACAAGGGCGGCGACCAGTCCAGACGGCGCGCGATGCCCGTCACGACCAGTACCACCACAACGAGACCGAGGATCTGGGTGGCTACCTGCATTCGCCGTTCACGGTGCGGTCGGGGAGGAAAGGGCCTCCGTGGCCAGAGGGGCGGCGAGCTCGTACAACCGGGAGGTGGCCCGCCAGAAATGGCTGCGGCCGACCACTCGTCGTGTGGCGTACCCGCGCTCTTCGAGGGTATAGACAATGGAGGCGGTTGTGGCGAGCGGAATCCGGGTGGCCCGTGAGAGACCACTCAAGGTCATCCCGTCGCCGGCGCTCACGAGAGCTTCCAGCACCGTCAGCGCGCGGTCGACCGAGGGTGACGCCGGTCTGTCCGCAGTCATGATCACCTTCAACATTCTTTCCGGATACCGATAGATGATATCTCCCAAATCGAGCCAAGGAGCCTGAAGTGGCACGTTCCACCGTCGACGTGTGGGCCGAGGACGCGCTGCCCGCGATGACGGAGGACCTGCGTGCCCTGGTCGGGCTCGAAACCCCCAGCCACGACAAGGCCCTGCTCGACGCGGGGCTCACCGCGATCCACCGGTGGCTCGCCGACCGCCTCGGCACGCCCGGCGAGCTGCACCGGCACGACGGCGGAGGGCACGGCGACGTGCTCGAGGTGACCTATCCCGGCACGACGGGCGAAGTCGTGCTGCTGCTGTGCCACTACGACACGGTGTGGCCGGAGGGCACGCTCGCGCAGTGGCCGTTCGAGGTGTCCGGCACCCGGGCGAGCGGGCCGGGCGCCTTCGACATGAAACTCGGGCTGGTGCAGGCCGTGTGGGGACTGCGCTGCGTGCGGAAACTCGGCCTGCCGGCGCCGACGGTGAAACTGCTGCTCACCGGTGACGAGGAAATCGGCAGCCCGGCGGGACGGCCGCATATCGAACGCGTGTCCGAGGGTGCGCGGGCCACCCTCGTCTTCGAGGCCTCGCTCGGCGGTGCGCTCAAGACCGGGCGCAAGGGCGTCGGTCTGTTCGACGTCACCGTGCGCGGGATCGAGGCGCACGCGGGGCTGGAGCCCGACGCCGGGGTGAGCGCCATTCATCAGCTGGCCGGGCTGGTGCCCCGGATCGCGGGGCTGGCCGACCCCGCCGCCGGTACCACCGTGAACGTCGGCCTGATCGCGGGCGGCACCGGCCGCAACGTCGTCGCCGGCGAGGCCACCTGCGGGATCGATGTGCGGGTGGGCCTGACCGACGAGGTCGCCCGGCTCGACGCGGCCTTCGCCGCGCTGGCCCCGTCGGATCCCCGGGCGCGAGTGAGCGTGCGCGGCGAGTGGAACCGGCCGCCCATGGTGCCCAACCCCGCGTCGGAGCGGCTGTTCAAGATCGCGCACGGGGTCGCCGCCGACCTCGGCCTCACGCTCGGCGAGGTCTCGGTCGGCGGCGCCAGCGACGCGAACTTCGTGTCAGCGCTGGGCCGTCCCGTGCTCGACGGCCTCGGCGCCGTCGGCGCGGGCGCGCACGCCCGGCACGAGCACGTCCTGCTCGATCACGTACCGGTGCGCACGGCCCTGCTCGCGGGGCTGCTCACCGCGCTCGCCTGACGACCGGTGGCCCTGGCGATCGCGGCCTCCAGTCCGGCCGCATCGGTGACCACCGCGGCGATGTAGGCGTCCGGCCGGACGAGCCACAGCTCTCCCGGCCGCGCACCGAGCGCCTCGGTGAGCGCACCGCCGACGTCGATCGACGCCAGCGGCAGCACCGGCACCGACGCGGTCACGTCCTCGGCCCCCGGGGCGGCCAGCACGAGGAAGCCTTCCCGTGCCAGTTCCCGGAAACGCGTGCAGCCCGGCGCGGCCACCGGCACGTCCGGGGCGAGGATGCCCGGCCCCGGCGGGGGCACACTGCCGCGCGGCGGCCGTCCCGCGAAGGGCCGGTCCGGACACGGCGTGGTGAGCGGCGAGGCCACGTACCAGAACGGTTCCGACAGCCGCCCCGAATCGACCCGCGCCCGCGCCGCCGGATCGGCCGCGGCGGTGGAAAGCACGGACAGGCGGGTGGCGTGCTGCTCCGGGGTCTGCGGCACCAGGAAGTCCATCGTGGCCGTGGTGACCTCGATGTTCTCCACCGCCGCCGCGTGCCGTTCCTCGTGGTAGGTCTCGAGCAGTTCCTCCCCCGCCCGGCCGCGCAGCACCCAGGCGAGCTTCCAGGCCGCGTTCTCCGCGTCACCGACACCGGAGTTCAGCCCGCGTGCCCCGAACGGCGCCACGAGATGCGCGCAGTCCCCGGCCAGCAGCACGCGGCCGGCCCGCATCCGGTCCACGACCCGGGAATGGAAGCGGTACACCGATTTCCACATGATCTCGTACGGGATGTCGCCGATGATCGCGCGGATGCGCCGCTCCAGCGCACCGCTGCGCTCCTCGGCTTCCAGGTCGTAGTCGCCGGGCACCTGCCAGTCGATGCGGAACGTCGAGTCCGGGCACGGGTGGATGAGCACCTGGCGGCCCGGGTTCCACTCCGGGTCGAAGTAGAACCGCCGCTCCCGCGCCCAGCCCGTCAGCCCGGCCCGGATGTCGCAGATGAGAAACCGGTCGTCGAAGGAGTGCCCGTCGAAGCGCACGCCGAGCATCCGCCGGATCTCGTCCCCGCGCGCCCCGGCGCAGGCGACCACGTAGGCGGCGCGGACATCGCCGCGTGCGCATCGCAACGTGACGCCCTCGTCGTCCTGGTCGACGCCCTCGACCTGGCAGTTCCAGCGGACGTCGATCAGGGGCTGCGTGGCGATGCACTCGTCGAGGATCTCCTCCGTGCGCGACTGCGAGATGTTGACGAAAGGCGGGAACGACGAGCGCCCGGCGTCGCCGAGTTCGTAGGCGAACAGTTCGGAGTCCCGGTAGAACGTGCGCGCGGTGGTCCAGGTGACGCCCTCGTCGGCGATCCGCCGCCCGGCGCCGACCGACTCCCACACATCGAGCACGTCCCGCTGCTGGCAGATCGCCTTGGAGCCGACCAGATCCCGCTCGGGGCGGCCGTCCAGCAGCACCACCGGCACGCCCCAGCGGGCGAGCAACAGGGCCGTGGTCTGACCGACCGGCCCGTTGCCGATCACCGCCACGGCGCGGTTTCGCATCGTGGTCATCGCTCAGCCCTGCAGCTGGTCCCAGACCTCGCGGTCCCGCTCGGCCGTCCAGATCACCGGGCGCTCGATGCCGGAGAGTTCGTCCCACAGCCGCGAGACGTCGAAGGGCAGGCAGTGCTCGAAGATCGGCCACCGGCCGTACTGCGGCGCGAGCGCGGCGTGCGTGCGCTCGAAGGCCTCCTTGAGCATGCCGCCGGCCTGCTGCACGGCGCCGACCTCGCGGATCATGACCCGCAGGAACTCGCGGGTCTGCTCGATCGCCGCGTCGACGGCGTCCCGTCCCTTGGTCACGCCGCCGCGGCCACCGATGAGCGCCTCCGCGCCGAAATCGCGCACCCGATCCAAAGTGGACGATGCCCAGTCCCGGTGGAACGCGTCGCCGGTGTAGAGCGCGGCCTCGGCCTCGACCAGGTCGCCCGCGTAGAGGATCCGCTGGCGCGGCAGCCAGGCCACGATGTCCCCCTCGGTGTGCCCGCGCCCGCAGTACTGCAGCACGAGGTCGCCGCGGTCGCCGCCGAGGTCGATGGTGAGCCGGTCGGAGAAGGTGAGCGTCGGCCAGGTCAGGCCCGGCACCGAGTCGGCGCCCTTGGCCAGCCGCGGCATCCGGCCGAACTCGCTTTCCCAGTCCTCCTTGCCGCGCTCGGCGACCAGGGCGCGGGTGTTCTCGTGGGCGACGATGACCTCCGCGTCGAACGCGGAGGCGCCGAGCACGCGCACTGCGTGGTAGTGCGAGAGCACCAGGTAGCGCACCGGCTTGTCGGTGTGCCGGCGCAGCAGCTTCAGCCAGTCCTGCGCGGCCACGGGTGTCGCGAGCGCCTCGAACGCCACCACGAAGTCCTCGCCTTCGATGGCGCCGACGTTGGGGTCGCCCTCGGCGGTCAGCGCGTACACGCCGTCGGCGAGTACCTCCAGCGTCTGTTCCTTCTCGTCCAGATCCGCCGACGAGGCGAAGGCCTTCTGTGCCACGACGCACCCTCCATTAATCAAAGCTTTGACTATTTAGTGTGAGCAGCTTAACTCGTCACACACCTCAAGGGAAGCCTAGGCGCACGAGCCGGGCGTTTCACGACTTCGACGGGCAGCGTTCTAACCTTGGCGCATGGCCGAGCCCGAGCCCCCGGAAGAGCTGGACTACCTGAGCTTCGTCGACTACGCGATCGACAAGACGACCGCGGAACTGCCGAAGGTGGACCCCGCCGCGATGCGGCTCGAGCTGACCCTGCACCGGCTCACCAGCGCACTGGTCTACGACTGGGAGTCCACGGTGCACCGGCCGCGCGGCTGGAGCTGGGGCGGCTTCCGGGTGCTGTTCGTACTGTGGCTGGCCGGGCCGATGGAGGCCAAGCGCGTCGCCCAGCTGTCGGGAATGAGCCGGGCCGCCGTCTCGGCACTGGTGAACACCCTCGAACGCGACGAACTCGTCTCCCGCAAGCAGGCCGAGCACGACAAACGGGCGGTACTGCTGAGCCTCACCGAGGCCGGGCACGACGCCATCACCAGCGCCTACGAGGCCCACAACGAACGCGAGCAGGCCTGGGCGAACGCGCTGACCAAGCCGGAGCTGATGGTGCTCATCGGACTGCTCGACAAGCTCACCACCAGCTCGGCCGCGACCGAAGCGAAGCGCCGCTTTTGATCAAACCTTGAACTAAAGGGCCGCTTCGATCGCCGCAACGACCTCCGGCGCCTCAGGCTCGGTGCGCGGACGGAACCGCGCCAGCACGGTGCCCTCGCCGTCGATCAGGAACTTCTCGAAGTTCCACTGGATGTCGCCGGCCTCGCCGTCGGCGTCGGCCGCCTTGGTCAGCTCGGCGTAGACCGGATGCCTGCCAGTCCCGTTCACCTCGAGCTTCTCGAACATGGGAAACGTGACACCGTACGTGGCCGAGCAGAACGTCGCGATCTCCTCGGACGTGCCAGGCTCCTGCCCGCCGAACTGGTTGCAGGGGAAGCCGACGACCGAGAAACCCTTGTCCCCGAAGCGTTCCTGCAGCCGCTCCAGCCCCTCGTACTGCGGCGTCAGGCCGCATTTGGACGCCACGTTCACCACGAGCATCGCCTTGCGGCCGAGCCCTCCCAGCGTCGCCGGTTCACCCGCGAGCGTCCGCAGCTCGATGTCGGCCAAAGCCATGTGCTCAATCCCTTCCGTTGACTTCCCCTCCAAGCCAACGTGATCACGAGCCTGGCTCGTTCCCCCTGCCGTGTGACAGAGATTACAGAATCAGTCCGCCGGACGGGGCTCCGGAACGGCCGTGACGCCCTCGGTCGGCTTGAGTCCGAGGGCCTCCAGCAACAGCGCGCAGTCGCCGGCGTCCGCCGCCGCGGAAGCCACCGCGCGTACCGCACGGCGCCGCTGTTCGCGCACCAACGCGGTGTCCTCGAACACGTCGTGTGATTCGGCGACCGAGGAACCGCCGGAAAATCCCATTTCTCGCATCGTTGTCCCCTCCCTGCTGGCGAAGCTCGCGTGTAGCTGGACGGCACCCGGGGTAGCCGGACTCCGAGAAAGGAGCGGCCATGGACTACTCCACCGACCCGGTACGTGCGCAAGGCCCGTCCGCCGTCACCGAAGGTACCCCTGACGGCCCGATCGTGCTGGTGCTCGATCCAGCCGGGGCCGCCAGGCACGAAGGCCTGCCCGCGACGTGGCGCGACCTCGAGCAGCGATGGCGCATCGTCTGGTGCCGGCTGCCCGCCGACGGCAGCCTGAGCCAGGCCGACGACATTCTCGCCGACCCGCCCGCCGCCGGGAAGGTCGTGCACATGGTCGCCAGCGGCCCGTACGCCGAGGAGGCGATGCGGCTGGCCGACCGGCACGCCCGGTCGGTGCGCTCGGTGCTGCTGGTCGACCCCGCCGCGCGCGGTTTCGTCGCGCCCGGCGACGGTCCCGCCGCGAACGAGCACTGGGAAGAGGACACCGAGAAGCAGCGGTGGGAGCTGACGCGCGAGGGCATCGACGTGCGGACGATCGCGCACAGCGAGGGCGGTGAGTCCGACCGCATCCCGGCCCCGCTGCCGCTGGGGCATCCCGACGTGGTTTCCGGAGTACAGAACGCGATCTCGGAACTAGGAGCGACCAAGTGACCGAGCCCGACGAGTCCCTGCGCGAAGCGATCGACGAGGAGACCGAGTGGCCGCTCGACCCGCAGCAGCCGGTCGCCGACGTCCTGGAGCAACGCCAGGAGGTCGCCTCCGCGGTGCCCGCCGACGTCCGGCCCGGCCTGCCGGCGGAGGCCGATCCCGGCGACGTCGCCGAACAGCGGCGCGGCCTCGGCTACTTCGACGACGAGGAGGAACCCGACTATGGCTGACCCTGCGCGCGTCGTGATCGTGGGCGGCGGTTACGTCGGCTCGAAAACGGCCCGTTATCTGCGCAAGCACCTCACCGGCCAGGAAGCCGAGGTGACGGTGATCGACCCGCGGTCCTACATGACCTATCAGCCGTTCCTCGCCGAAGCCGCGGCCGGTTCGGTCGAACCGCGCCACGTCGTGGTGCCGCTGCGGGAGGTCCTGCCCGGCTGCCGCGTGCTGGCCGCCGAGGCTATCGGGATCGACCGCGGTGAGCGCGCCGTCACCGTCCGGGTGGCCGGCGGGCACATCGAGCAGATCGGCTACGACATTCTCGTGGCCGCGCCGGGTTCGGTGTCCAAGACGCTGCCGATCCCGGGCCTGGCCGAGCACGGCATCGGGTTCAAGACCCTGGAAGAGGCCATCTATCTGCGCAACCACGTGTTGTCCCGGCTGGATCAGGCCGCGAGCACGATGGATCGGGACCTGCGCCGCAAGCTGCTGACGTTCGTGTTCGTCGGTGGCGGTTACGCGGGCATCGAGGCGATGGCCGAGGTCGAGGACATGACTCGCCAGGCGCTGCCCGAGTACAACATCGACCCGTCCGAACTGCGCTGGGTGCTCGTCGAGGCGATGGGCCGGATCATGCCCGAGGTCAGCGAATCGCTGGCGGCCTACACCGTGGAACTGTTGTCGCGGCGCGGTTTCGAGATCCATCTCAACACCACGCTCAAGTCCGCCGAGGACTGCCATGTGGTGCTCGGCGACGGCACCGAGTTCGACGCCGACACGCTCGTCTGGACGGCCGGGGTCAAGCCGAACCCGTGGCTGGCCGACACCGATCTGCCGTTGGACAAGCGCGGCCGCATCATCTGCGACACGACGCTGCGGGTGGAAGACAGCCCGGGCGTCTTCGCCGCCGGTGACAGCGCGGCGGTGCCCGACGTCACGAAGGACGACCCCGACGCGATGTGCCCGCCGTCCGCGCAGCACGCGACGCGGCAGGCGACCCAGCTGGCGAAGAACATCGTCGCGACGCTGCGCGGTGAGCCGCTCGGTCACTACCGGCACGCGAACGCCGGTTCCGTGGCCAGCCTCGGGCTGTACCAGGGGGTCGCACAGATCTACGGCGTGAAGCTGTGCGGGTTGCCGGCGTGGTTCCTGCACCGGACCTACCACCTGGCGACCATGCCGACGGTGCACCGCAAGGCGCGGATCGCCGCCGACTGGCTGCTGTCGCTGCCGTTCAAGCGGCAGGTGGTGGCCACGTCCGAACAGCACCAGCCACGCGAACAGTTCGCCCGCGCCAGCCAGGGGTGAGCAGCGATGTCCGTCGCGCGGAAGCTGATCGAGGACCATCTGGTCACCGGGACCATGACACCCGGCGAGGAAATCGCGCTGCGGGTGGACCAGACGCTCACCCAGGACGCGACCGGCACGCTGGTGATGCAGGAGCTGGAGTCGCTCGGCCTGGACCGGGCGCGCACCGAAGCCAGCGTGCAGTACGTCGACCACAACCTGTTGCAGGCCGACGAGAAGAACGCCGAGGACCACGCGTTCCTGCGTTCGGCGTGCCGTAAGTACGGGCTGTGGTTCTCCAAGCCCGGCAACGGTGTTTCGCATCCGACGCACATGCAGCGCTTCGGCAGGCCGGGCCGCACGATGGTCGGCTCGGACTCGCACACCTGCGCCGCGGGTTCGCTCGGCATGCTCGCGATCGGTGTCGGCGGCCTCGAGGTCGCGATGGCGATCGCGGGTGAGCCGCTGTACCTGCGGATGCCCCGGATCTGGGGTGTGCGGCTGACCGGGCGCCTGCCGGACTGGGTGTCGGCCAAGGACGTGGTGCTGGAGATGCTGCGCCGCCACGGGGTCAAGGGCGGGCTGAACCGGATCATCGAGTACCACGGCCCCGGCCTCGACACCCTCACGGCGATGGACCGGCACGTCATCGCGAACATGGGCGCGGAACTCGGTGCCACGACGACGGTGTTCCCCTCCGATGGCGCGGTGCGCGATTTCCTGCGGGCCGAGGACCGGGAGGAAGACTTCACGGAGTCGCTGCCCGACGGCGGCTACGACGTCGAGGACGAGATCGACTTGTCCACTGTGGAGCCGTTGATCGCGCGCCCGTCCTCGCCGGACAACGTCGTTCCCGTGCGCGAGGTCGCCGGGACCGGCGTCGGACAGGTCGTGATCGGCTCATCGGCGAATCCCGGCCTGCGTGACTTCGCGATCGCGGCGGCGATGGTCAGGGGACGGCAGACGCGGGACGCGGTGAGCTTCGACGTGAACCCGTCGTCGCGGCAGATCTTCGCCGATCTCACGAAAATGGGCGCCACGCTGGACCTGATCGGGGCGGGCGCGAGGATTCACCAGGCGGGCTGCATGGGGTGCATCGGCATGGGCCAGGCTCCCGCCGTCGGCCACAACTCGCTGCGCACCTTCCCGCGCAACTTTCCCGGGCGCTCGGGCACCAAGGAGGACCGGGTCTGGCTGTGCTCGCCGGAGACCGCCACGGCGGCGGCGCTGACGGGCGTGATCACCGACCCGCGTGACCTGGGCATCGACTATCCGCGGGTGACGCTGCCGGAGCACTCCTCGGTCAACACCGACATGCTCGTACCGCCGCTGCCGCCGGAGGAAGCGGCGCACGAGACCTTGGCGAAGGGCCCGAACATCTCGTCGCTGCCCGATTTCCCGGAGCTGCCGGACCGCATGGAGGCGCCGGTGCTGCTGAAGGTGGGCGACAACGTCTCGACGGACGAGATCTCGCCCGCCGGTGCGCGGTCGCTGCCGTTCCGGTCGAACGTGCCGAAACTCGCGGAGTTCACCTACACCCAGATCGACGAGGACTACCCGCGCCGGGCACGCGAGACGGCCGAGGGGCATTTCCTCGTCGGCGGCGACAACTACGGCCAGGGCTCATCCCGCGAACACGCCGCCATCACGCCCCGCTATCTCGGTCTGCACGCGGTGCTGGCGAAGTCCTTCGCCCGGATCCACTGGCAGAACCTGGCGAACTTCGGGATCCTGGCACTGGAATTCGAGAATCCGGACGATTACGACCGCATCGACCCCGGCGACGTGCTGTCGCTGGAGGGCCTACGGGAGCAGTTGCCGAGCGGGCCCGAGCTGACGGTCCACAACACCACGAAGAACGAGGACTACCACCTGCGCCACCGCTTCTCGCAGCGACAGGTGGAAGCGGTACTGGCAGGCGGCAGAATCCCGTTGCTGGCCAGAACGTGACGCCGCCCGGGCACGGGCGCACGCCGCGGTGCTCACAGACGCAGCGGCTTCACCGGGGCACCGATCGCGGCCGGGTTCTCCCAGTCCACGCCCGGGACGTCCACGTAGAGTTCGATCTCGTTACCGTCCGGGTCGGCGATGTACAGGCTGTGCGTGGCCGTGTGATCGCTCATGCCCAGCACCGGGGTGCCCGCCGCCTTCAGCTGCGCCAGTGCCTCGCGCAGCTCGTCGTCGCTGGTGCCGATCTTCAGGCCGAAGTGGTACATACCAATCCGCCTGCCCTCGGGCATACCCGCCGCGTCCTCGCCGACCTCGATCAGCAGCAGCTCGTGGTGCGTGCGGCCCGAGGGTGCGTTGAACGCCGCGACGGGCACCTTCCCCAGGGTCGCGTCGCCACCGGCCGCCGGCAGAATCTGGCGCCAGCCGAGCACGTCCCGGTAGAACCGCGCCGAACGCTCGATGTCGCGCACGTAGAGCACGACGTGCCCCAGTTCCTTGACCTCCACGGCAAGCCTCCTTGAAACTTCAACAGGAAGCATATCGCGGCAATGGCCGCGGCGCGCGGGTTAGGCGTCGTGATCGGCGGCGACGACGGCGGCCAGCGCATTCAGGGCGGTGTCCGCGTCGGGGCCGTCCGCGCGCAGCACGACCTCGTCACCCCCGCGGGCTCCCAGCCCCATCACCGACAGCAGGCTCCGCGCGTCGACGGGAGCACCGTCGCCGAGACCGATGGTCACCGGCACCGGCTGCTCGGCCGCGGCCTTCACGAAGAGCGCGGCCGGACGCGCGTGCAACCCCACGGACGAGCCCACGACCACCCGTCGTTCCAGCATGACGATTCTCCTCACGGGACCAACTGGTCTGAACCATTTGCCGTCAGCGTACCTTGGGCGGGCCGGAACTGCCACGCACCACGAGTTTCGGCTGGAGCACGATCTCGCGCGGGTCCAGGTCCGGGTCGTTCAGCCGCTCGACGACCGCGTGCACGGCGAGCTCGGCCTGCCGCACCGGATCCTGCCCGACCGTGGTGAGGTCGATGTGCGACAGCCGCGCGAGATGACTGTCGTCGTAGCCGACCACGGACACGTCACCCGGCACGTCGAAACCCGCCCGCCTGATCGAGTCCATGAACCCGAGCGCGCACCGGTCGTTGCTCGCGAACACCGCGGTCGGCAGCTCGCGGCCGCCGGAAAGCAGGGTGCGGGCCGCCTGCGCGCCCGAATCCTCGGTGTGATCGCCCGGCAGCACGCGGATCCGCTCGCCGAGCCCGTGGCGCCGCATCGCGGCCTTGTACGCGCGCCGCCGCTCGGCCGCGCCCGCCTCGTCGCCGCCGTCGATCAGCAGGATCGACGAATGCCCCAGATCGACGAGGTGGTCGATGATCAGCCGCACCCCCTTGGCCTCGGCGACGTGCACCGAGTCCACGGGGGCGCCGGGGAACCGGCGGCCGACGACCACCGCGGGCACCCGCTTGCCGAGCTCGGCGATGTAGCCGGCTTCCAGATGGCCGCCGAGCAGGATCAGCCCTTCGCAGCGGTGGCCGAGCAGCGCCTCGATGACCTTGGGCTCGTCACGCAGCGGTGGCAGCGCGGCCGACAGCAGGATCTCGTAGCCGAGCTGCTCGGCGATCGGATAGATGCCCTCCACCAGATCGGCGTGGAACATGTTGCGCACGGTCAGCATCACGCCGAGCACCTTGCTGCGCGAGCGGGCGAGCAGGCGCGCGGCGTTGTCGGGCCGGTATCCCAGCTCACGCGCGGCCGCGAACACCTTCTCGCGCGTCTCGTCGCTCGCACCGGGCTCGTTGCGGAACACGAGCGACACCAGCGCACGCGACACCCCGACGTGGGCCGCTACGTCGGCCATCGTCGGGCGCCGGTCTCGTGCGCGCTGGGCAGCCATGGCTCGATCCTGCCTGTCGGGGAAAACCGGTTGTCCGCCGGGGCTTGACACACCAGTGTGACGAGCAGCATAGTACCCAACTACTAGAGCGCGCTAGTAGAGCGCGACAGGCAGGCAAGCGGGGATGGCGGGCATCACGACCGCGCGTGCCGTCCCGGCCGCCGCGCCTGCCGCCCCTTCCCCATCGCACAAAGAGGTGCACACGATGAGAAGAAACCGCAAACTTGTCGCACTGGCCGCGCTCGCGGCGGCCGCGCTGGCCCTGGCCGCGTGCAGCAGCAAGGGCGGAGCACAGTCCCAGCAGCAGGGCGGCGCGCCCAACGCGGGCAGCGCGAACACCGCCCGGATCAAGATCGCGATGATCACCCACGAAACCCCCGGTGACACGTTCTGGGACATCATCCGCAAGGGCGCGCAGGCCGCCGCGGCCAAGGACAACGTCGATCTCGTCTACTCCAGCGATCCCGACGGGTCCAAACAGGCGACGCTCGTGCAGAACGCGATCGACCAGAAGGTCGACGGCATCGCGGTCACCCTCGCCCACCCCGACGCGATGAGCGGCGTCGTGGCCAAGGCCAAGGCGGCGGGCATCCCGGCCGTCGGGTTCAACTCGGGCCTGGACAACTGGGCGCAGGCCGGGCTGATGGAGTACTTCGGCTCCGACGAGAACCTCGCGGGCCAGGCCTTCGGCAACCGGCTCAACGACGTCGGCGCGAAGCACGCGCTCTGCGTGATCCACGAACAGGGCCAGGTGGCGCTGCAGTCCCGCTGCGCCGGCCTGCAGCAGGCCTTCAAGGGGCAGACCGAGATCCTCTACGTCAACGGGCAGGACCAGACGGCCTCCCAGTCCACGATGCAGGCCAAACTGCAGCAGGACCGCTCCATCGACTTCGTCGCCACGCTCGGCGCGCCGATGGCACTGCTGGCCGTGCAGTCCGTCCAGGGTGCGGGCAGCTCGGCGAAGGTGGCGACATTCGACACCAACAAGGCACTCGTCAACGCGATCAAGGACGGCTCGGTCCAGTGGGCCGTGGACCAGCAGCCCTACCTGCAGGGCTACCTCGCCGTCGACGCGCTGTGGCTGTACAAGTACAACGGCAACACCATCGGCGGCGGCAAGAGCACGCTGACCGGTCCCGCCTTCATCGACAAGTCGAACATCGACACCGTGGCCCAGTTCGCGAACAACGGCACCCGGTAGGAAGTCATGGTTCAGGCAGTAGCCCCCACCCCCGCGACGAAGGCCGCGCGGTCACAGGCCGCGCACCGGTCCTTCCTCCGTCGCGCGATCGCACGGCCGGAGCTGAGCTCGCTGCTCGGCGCGGTGTGCGTGTTCGTCCTGTTCTTCGTGGTCGCTCCCCCGTTCCGGGAAGCGGCGTCACTGTCCACTGTGCTCTATTCCAGCTCGACCATCGGCATCGTCGCGGTACCCGTGGCGCTGCTGATGATCGGCGGCGAGTTCGACCTGTCCGCGGGCGTCGCGGTCACCGCCTCGTCGCTGACCGCGTCCATCATGGCCTTCCAGCTGTCCCTCAACGTCTGGATCGGGATCATCGCGGCACTCGGGCTGTCGCTGCTGGTCGGTTTCTGCAACGGCTACCTGGTGATGCGCACCAGACTGCCGAGCTTTCTGATCACACTGGCCTCGTTCTTGATGTTGCAGGGCCTCAACCTGGCGATCACCAAGATGGTCACCGGCAACGTGGCCACGGACTCGATCTCCGACATGGACGGGTTCGGCTCGGCGAAGGCGGTGTTCGCCGCCGACGTGCCGATCGGCGGCGTCAACGTCAAGGTCACCGTGTTCTGGTGGATCGCCTTCGTCGCCGTGGCGACCTGGATCCTGTTGCGCACCAAGGTCGGCAACTGGATCTACGCCGTCGGCGGGCAGGCCGACTCCGCCCGCGCGGTCGGCGTTCCGGTGAAGTGGACCAAGATCGGCCTGTTCATGGCGGTCGGCTTCGGCGCCTGGTTCGTCGGCATGCACCAGCTGTTCGCGTTCGACTCGGTGCAGTCCGGCATCGGCGTCGGCAACGAACTGCTCTACATCGCGGCCGCGGTGATCGGCGGCTGCCTGCTCACCGGCGGTTACGGCTCGGCCGTCGGCGCGGCGATCGGCGCGCTGATCTACGGCATGACCACGCAGGGCATCGTGTACGCGGGCTGGAACCCGGACTGGCTGAAGTTCTTCGTCGGCGCCACGCTGCTCGTCGCGACGCTGCTCAACATGTGGGTGCGGCTGCGCACCTCGAGGAGGTGAGGACATGGGCAGGCCGTTCGTGGAACTCGACGGTGTCGGCAAGAGCTACGGCAACATCTCCGCGTTGCGCGACGTCAGCGTCACCGTGCCGGAGGCGATGGTGACGTGCGTGCTCGGGGACAACGGTGCGGGCAAATCCACCCTCATCAAGATCATCTCCGGGCTGCACCAGCACGACGAGGGCCGGTACCTGGTCGAGGGCGAGCCGGTGCGGTTCGGCTCGCCACGCGAGGCCCTGGATCGCGGCATCGCGACCGTGTACCAGGATCTCGCGGTCGTGCCGCTCATGCCGGTGTGGCGCAACTTCTTCCTCGGTTCCGAACCCACGGTCGGGGTGTGGCCGGTGCGCCGGATCGACGTGCGGAGGATGCGCGAGACCACCGACGCCGAGCTGAAGAAGATGGGCATCGACCTGCCGGACGTGGACCTGCCGATCGGCAGCCTCTCCGGCGGGCAGCGCCAGTGCGTCGCGATCGCACGGGCGATCTACTTCGGCGCCCGGGTGCTGATCCTCGACGAGCCGACCGCGGCGCTCGGGGTGAAGCAGTCCGGGGTCGTGCTCAAGTACATCGCCGCCGCGCGCGACGCCGGGCTCGGCGTCGTGTTCATCACGCACAACCCGCATCACGCGTTCATGGTCGGCGACCACTTCGTCGTGCTGCGGCAGGGAGAAGTGGAGCTCAACGCCACGCGGGCCGAGCTGACACTGGACGATCTCACCCACCACATGGCGGGCGGCACGGAACTGGACACGCTGCGCCACGAGATCGACCGCATCCAGGCGCCCGAGATGGGCGCGCTGCAGGAGACGAGCCGAGGAACATGAGGGCCATCCACCACGTCGCGATCACCGTTCGCGACCTCGGCGAGGCGGTCGAGTTCTACACGCGAGTACTGGGCTTCGGCTTGCGCACCGACCGCCCGCAGGGCTTCGGGCCCGGCGCGTGGCTGGACGTCGGCGATCAGCAGGTGCACCTGATCGCCGGCACACCGCCCCAGGCGCGGGGCCAGCATTTCGCGGTGCTGGTCGACGATCTGGACGCCACCGTCGGGCAGTTGCGGGCGGCCGGAACCCAGGTCAGCGATCCCGCACCGGTCGGGACCGCGCGGCAGTCGTTCCTGTCCGATCCCTCCGGAAACGCCATCGAACTGCACGAAAGGACGTCATGAGCGCGAACTCGATCGGCGTCGCCGTGATCGGCGCCGGGATGGCGGGCCGTGCCCACGCGGCGGGTTATCGCGGCGCGGGCACGGTTTTCGGGCTGGACCGGCCGGAGGTCCGGCTGGTCGCGATCGCCGACATCAACACCGGACTGGCCGAGGACGCGCGCCGCCGGTACGGCTTCGAGCGGATCGAGGCGGACTGGCGGGCGCTCGCCGAAGCGTCCGATGTGGACGCCGTGAGCGTGGTGGTGGCCAACCAGCTGCACCGCGAGATGCTGGAAACCCTGCTGGCGGCGGGGAAACACGTGCTGTGCGAGAAACCGCTCGCGCCGACGGTCGCCGACGGCCGGGCCATGGCACGGGCGGCGGCGGCCTCCGACCGGGTCGCGGCGGTCGGGTTCACCTACCGCCGCTCCCCCGCCGCGTCCGCGATCCGGGACGAGCTGGCGAGCGGGCGGCTGGGCGAAGTGTTCCACTTCAACGGCCACGCCTGGTACGACTACGCGCTCGATCCGCTCACGCCGATGAGCTGGCGGTACCGGGGCGGGCCCGGCACCGGGATCCTCGCCGACACCGGAAGTCATCTGCTGGATCTCGCCGAATACCTGTGCGGGCCGGTCACGCGGGTCAGCGGCGGGATGCTGACGACCGTCATCGGCGAGCGCCCGGTCCCGGTGGGCCCGACCGTCGGGCACGGGCGCGCGGAGCTGACCGGGGAGAGCGCGCCGGTGGAGAACGAGGACATCGTGAGCTTCAGCGCACGGTTCGCCTCCGGCACGCTCGGCACGTTCTCCGCGTCGCGGGTCGCTCACGGGCTGCCCGACGGGCTGGCGTTCGAACTGTTCTGCCGCAACGGCTCCGCGTCGTTCGACCTGCACCGGGCGAGTGAGTTCGTCATCTCCGACAACGCGCCGCGGCCGGAGCTCAACGGCCACCGGCGGGTGTTCGTCGGGCCGGAACATCCATTCGTCCGCAATGGACTGCCGATGGATTCGCCCGGGGCCGGGCATGGCACCGCCGACATGTTCGTCTACCAGGCGAGGTCCTTTTTGGACCAGATCGCCGGGATCAAGGAGCTGCCGCCGTGCGCGACGATCGAGGACGGCGTGCACGGCCTGGAAGTGCTCGCCGCGGTCGTCGAATCGGCCCGCCGTGACGGAGCCGCCGTCGATGTGGAAGGGAAGGGGAACGGATGAGGTTCGGCGCGTACACCGCCTGCCTGCACGACAAGACCCTGGACGAGGCGCTGGCGACACTGCGCGGCCTCGGGCTGGACAGCGTCGAGGTCAACGCGGGCGGGTTCATCCCGGCGCCGCACATCCACGTCGACGCGTTGCTGGCCGGCGCCCGCGCCCGCCGCGAGTACCTGGCGCGCATCGCCGATCACGGGATCGCGCTCACCGGGCTCAACGTCAACGGCAATCCGCTGCATCCCGACCTCGCGGTGAGCAGCAAGCACGCGAGCGATCTGCACAAGACGATCGAGCTGGCGGGCTTGCTCGGGGTGCGCAACGTGGTCACGATGTCCGGTCAGCCGGGTGCCCATCCCGGCGGGCTGGCGCCTGCGTGGGTGGTCGAGCCGTGGCACTCGGCCGCCAGCGAGGTACTCGAGTACCAGTGGACCGAGGTCGTGGTCCCGTTCTGGCGCGACATCGAGCAGCGGGCGCGCCGCGCGGACGTGCGGGTGTGCATCGAGATGCACCCGCACAACGTGGTCTACAACCCGGCGACGCTGACCAGGCTGATCGAGCGCGTCGGCGCGACCAACGTCGGCGCGGAAATGGACCCGTCGCACCTGTTCTGGCAAGGGATCGAGCCCGTCGTCGCGATCGAGTACCTTGGCGACCGGGTGTTCCACGCGGCGGCCAAGGACGTGCGGATCAACGAGGAGCACTGCCGCCTCAACGGGGTGCTCGATGACCGGTTCCGCGCACCGGATCCGGGTTCGGCGACCGGGCTGGGCGGGCGGTACGTGGCCAACCTGTTCCCGGAACAGGCGCCGTGGGAGTTCGTGTCGGTCGGGCGCGGGCACGACGTCGCGTACTGGGCGGATTTCCTCGCCGCGCTGGCGAAGGCGGATCCGGACATCGCGGTCAACATCGAACACGAGGACGTCGAACTCGGCCAGCTCGAAGGACTGACCGTGGCGGCGGAGACGTTGCTCGCGGCCAGAAAGCGCATACTCTCGGCCGCATGATCGGCATCGTGCATCCCGGCAACATGGGCGCCGCGATCGCGGGCCTGCTCGACAAGGCGGCGTGGGCTTCGCAGGGGCGAAGCTCCGCGACACGAGTGCGTGCGGCGGGGTTGACCGACCTCGGCACGATCGCGCGGCTGAAGGACAACTGCGAGATCGTGCTGTCCGTGTGCCCGCCGCACGCCGCGGTGGAGACCGCGCGCCAGTTCCGCGACTATCCGGGTCTCTACGCGGACTTGAACGCGATCAGCCCGGCCACCTGTGCCGAGGTGGCCAGGCTCGTGCCGCGGTTCGTGGACGGCGGCATCATCGGCCCGCCGCCGGTGCACGCGGGCACGACGCGCGTGTACCTGGCCGGGCCGCAGTCGCCGGCCGTCGCCGCGTTGTTCGA
Source organism: Amycolatopsis acididurans (assembly GCF_012328925.1). Taxonomy (GTDB): domain Bacteria; phylum Actinomycetota; class Actinomycetes; order Mycobacteriales; family Pseudonocardiaceae; genus Amycolatopsis_E; species Amycolatopsis_E acididurans. Next base: position 87,574 of record NZ_JAAXLS010000006.1, on the reverse strand, counting down.
GGGCACCGCGCTCGACGCCCGTGTCCTGCCCGGGCCTGCCGGCGACGCGTCGGCGTTGAAGATGACCTATGCCGCGTGGACGAAGGGCACGACCGCGCTCCTGCTCGCGACCCGGGCGGCCGCGCGGTCGCTCGGCGTCGAGGACGAGCTGCTGCGGGAGTGGGAGCTGAGCCAGCCCTCGCTGCCGGGGCGGTCGCAGGACGCGGCGCGGCTGGGAAGGGAACGCGGCTGGCGGTGGGCCTACGAACTGGAGGAGACCGGGCGCACGTTCGCCGACGCGGGCCTGCCGGACGGGTTCGGCATTGCGGCGGGCGAGGTCTACCGGCGGCTGCCGCGCGACGGCGACGGTGACGCGTTCAGCTACCTGACAGGGCCTGGGTCTCCCCGTAGCTGAGGATGTCACCCTCGACCGTGCCGCCCGCGGCGATGGTGTCGGCGGCTCGGACGGCCGCGGACAGGCCCGCGCGGTACAGCAGGGAACCGCAGCTGACGCGCCGGACACCGAGCTCGGCGAGCCGCGCGAAGGACGGGCCGACCGGCAGGTACAAGACGTTCAGCGGCACGTCGACCGCGGCCACCGCGGCCGAGATGGACTCCTCGTCGGCCAATCCGGGGATGAACACGCCGTCCGCCCCCGCGTCCACATAGGACCGAACGCGGTCGAGGGCCTCGGCCATCAGGTCGGTTCCCTCCGGTTTGAGCCAGTGCGTGTCGGTGCGCGCGTTGACGAACAGTCCGCTGGTCTTCGCGGCCGCGATCACCTCGCAGCGGTGGCCGACCTCCCCGAGCGCGTCCTCGATGTTGACGCCCGCGACGCCGAGTGCGGCCAGTTCGCGGGTCAGCGACGCCACCTCGGCGGGGTCGTCGCTGAACCCGGTCTCGATGTCGACGGTGATCAGGCACGGCAGCCGGGCGAGCCGCCGGGCCAGCGCGAGTGTCTCCTCGCGTGCGAGCCCCTCCCCGTCGGGAAGCCCGGCCGCCGCCGCGACGCCGAGGCTCGTGGTCCCGACCGCCGGATAGCCGCGGGCGGCGAGCGCGGCGGTGGACGCGAAGTCCCAGGCGTTGGGCAGCAGGAACGGTGTGGCGTGCAGTTCGGCGAACGTGGTCATCGCAGTACCTCCAGTACTCCTCGCGCGAGTGCGATCGCGTGTTCCCGCCCAGGGCAGGCGTGCGCGCCGAAGCCGAACGGCCACCCGGCAGGCCGGGCGGATCGGGCATCGGTGGTTCCATGTCCCCGACGCTAGGGCCGGAACATGTCGGCCGCCGCCGACATGACGGCAGGCGTCAGCCCAGTGCGCGGCCGATGCCGCGGCCCGCGGCGCGGACCAGTGGCGCCAGCGCCGCCGGTTGCGCGCCCTCGGCGTGCACCACCAGCGATACCGCCGCGACCACCTCGCCGCTCCCGTCGACCACCGGCGCCGCGACCGAAAGGCCGTCCATCGTGACCTGCCCGTCGCTGACCGCGTAGCCGTTGCGGCGCACGGCCGCGAGGACCTCACGCAGGCGGGCCGGGTTCGTGATCGTCTTCGGGTTCCACGCCTGCAGCGGCGCGGCCAGCACTTCCTCCTGCACCTCGGCGGGCGCGTGCGCGAGCAGCACGAGCCCCACCCCGGTCGCGTGCAGGGCGAACCGGCCGCCGACACGCGTCAGCACGGGCACCGCGTGCCTGCCCGCGATCCGCTCGACGAACACCAGCTCCAGTCCCTCGCGCACGGCGAGCTGCACGTTCTCCCGCGTGACCTCGTACAGATCCTCCAGGAAGGGCATCGCGGCCTCGCGCAGGGCGAGCCCGCGCGGCGCCAGCGACGCCACCTCCCACAGCCGCAGCCCGATGCGGTACCGGCCGTCGGCGCCACGCTCCAGCGCACCCCAGTCGACCAGCTCCGCCGCCCGCCGGTGCGCCGTGGCCAGCGAGATGCCCGCCCGCCGCGCCAGCTCCGAGAGCGTCATCGCCGGACACTCCGGGCTGAACGCGTCGAGCAGCGCCAGGACCTTGCTGGTGACCGAACCCACGGCTACAAGTCGAGCACGAGCCGCGGCCCTCGGCATCTGGACACGCAGATCATCATCGTGTCGTTCGCGGCCTGTTCCTCCGCGGTGAGCAGTGAGTCACGGTGCTCGACCACGCCGTCGAGCACCGGTGTCTCGCACGTGCCGCAGGTGCCTTCCTCGCACGAGAACATCACCGGCACCCCGGCCTCGTCCAGCACGTCCAGGATCGACCGGTCTTCGGGCACCGTGAGCGTTCTGCCCGTCTGCGCCAGCTCGACCTCGAAACCGCTCGACTCCCCGGTGATCTCCTTGGGTGCGAACCGTTCGACGTGCACGCCGGGGCACCGCGCCTCGACCGCGGCCAGCAGTGGTTCCGGCCCGCAGCAGTAGACCTCGGCCTGCTCGTCCACCAGCGAGCCCAGGTCGAGCAGGCCCGTCTCGTCCTGCGGGTGGATGCTGACCCGGTCGCCGTACTTGGCGCACAGCTCGTCGCGGAAGGCCATGGACGCCCTGGTCCGCCCGCCGTACACCAGCCGCCACTGCGCGCCCGCGGCGTCGGCCGCCGCGACCATCGGCACGATCGGCGTGATGCCGATGCCGCCGGCGATGAACAGGTATTGGGGCGCGTCCACGAGCGCGAAGTTGTTGCGCGGACCGCGAATCTCCATCAGGTCACCGTCGGCCAGCTCGTCGTGCACGAACCGCGAGCCGCCCCGGCCGCCGTCCTCGCGCAGCACCGCGACCCGCAGCACCGACCGGTCCGCCGGATCGCCGCACAGCGAGTACTGGCGCACCAGATCGGGCCGCAGCACCAGGTCCACGTGCGCGCCGGGCTCCCACGAGGGCACGGGCCCGCCGTCGGGATCCCGCAACTCGAGGCACACCACACCCTCGGCGAGGAATTCCTTGCGTACCAACAGTTTCATGACACTCCAGCCAGTTGCCTGCCCGCGGCGGGCACGGCGATCCCGTGCCCGTCCGGGTGCGCGAGCAGCCAGTCCCACAGCTCCACCGGATCCTCCGACTCGTGCTCGGCGCCGCAATGGCACACACCGACGAGAATGTCGGTGCCGAGCCTCCAGTGGACGCGGTTGACGTTGTCGCCGCGCAGCATCGCCACCCTGGTCATTTCACGGCGGCCTTCGTGCGCTCGCCGGCCATCCGTTTCAGGATACGGCGCGCCGCGAGGCCGCCGGTGTCGATGTTGACCGACAGCTCCTGGTAGCCCTCCGGTTCGGCCTGGATGACCTGTTCGAGAATGTCCAGCGCGACGACGTCCTGCAGCACGACGGTCCGGTTGCTCTCGGCGAGGAAGTCGGAGACCTCCTGGTCGCCGAGAGCGAAATCCCTTGCCACCGCCCAGAAATCATGGGTGCTGTGCTCGGTCTCCGGGGTGATCGCGTACACCACCTCGACGTGGAAACCGTCGGGATCGTTGCCGTCGGCCTCCGGCAGTACCCCGACCGGGGCGATCCGGCTGTGCAGCAGGTACAGGCACGGCGGGTGGTATTCGATGTCCTGCCAGCGCGTGATGCGGCCCTCGATCCCGGTGGACTTGGCGTAGAACGGCGGGCACGCGGCGTCGTCCATGTGCCTGCTGACGTAGATGATGCCGCGGTCCTCGTCGACCTCGGTGGTGATCGGCGTGTTCGCCACCTCCGGCGTGCCGATGTGGCCGCCGTGCAGGTAGGTCTCGTGGGACAGATCCATCAGGTTGTCCACGAGCAGCTCGTAGCGTGCCTTGAGCGGTTCGAGGCCGGACACGGTCGTGTAGCCGGGGTCGGCGAGCCAGGGCGCGCGCGGGATCAGCGACTCGTCGGCCTTGTCGTTGTCGCCGATCCAGACCCAGACGAAGGAGTCCCGCTCGACCACCGGATAGGCGGGCACGCGCGCGGTGCGCGGGATGCGGGACTGGCCGGGCACGAACACGCAGCCGCCGCCGGTGTCGTAGGTGAAGCCGTGGTAACCGCAGACGACGTTGTCGCCGTCGAGCCTGCTTTGCGACAGCGGGTAGCGCCGGTGCACGCACCGGTCGGCCAGTGCGACGACCTCGCCGGCGACGGTGCGGTAGAACACGATCGGCTCGCCGAGAATCGTCCTCGCGAACAGGTCCCGCCCGACCTCGCGGCCGTAGGCGGCGACGTACCACTGGTCGCGCACGAACGTACTCATCTGCAACTCCTTCGGTGTAGACGGTCCGGGCAACCCTCGCCCGCGGCGCCCCTGGTCAACCAGCTCCGTTTTCACCAGTTGAAAGGATTTCGCGCGGCCGCGAGGTCGGATATCCGCCAGCACCGGCGCCCCGCGCGGGGCAGATTCGCGGATATGGAAGGGATCATCGACCGGTTCGTCACGGCGGGCGCCGGGTTCGAGCGGCTGCTTCGCTCGGTTCGCCCGGGGCAGTGGGCGTCGCCGACTCCGTGCAGCGAATGGAATGTGCGCCGGCTGGTCAACCATGTGGCGCGGGGGAATCTCAACTACGTGGCCCTGTTGGAGGGCGGCACCGGCGCGGAGTTCCTGCGGATGCGGGATCTCGACGCGCTGGGCGGCGACCCGGTCGCCACGTATGCGGCCTCGGTCCGGAACTGCGCCGAGGCGTTCGCCCGGCCCGGGGTGCTGGAGCGGACGCTGGACTACCCCCTGGGCCCGGTCTCGGGAGGGCAGGCGCTCGCCGTGCGCACCACCGACACCGTCATCCACACCTGGGATCTCGCCCGGGCGCTCGGCGCCGGCGAGCGCCTCGATCCCGGCCTGGTCGCGTGGATCGACGACCATCTCGACGAGATCTACGCGGGCCTGGCGGAAACCCCCGTCGCCGACGGCACGACCCACCGGTTCTTCGCGGCTCCCCCAGCAACGCTCACCGCCGACGCGTCACGCCAGAGCCGCCTGCTGCACCGGATGGGCAGAAAGCCGTGAGGGACCCCCTTCGCGGCGCACAGCGCCATCAGGGGGTCCCTCACGGCCGGGACCAGCGGCCAGGGTTCAGGCCGAGGCCGGGGCCAGCTCCTGACCCGCGGGCTCCGCGGTGCGCGCCTTGAGCCGCGGCCGACGGCCGAGCAGCCCGTAGGCAGCGCCGACCAGCAGCCCGCCGCCGACGAGGTTGCCGAGCCCGACGAACAGCAGGTTCTTGGCGAACACGGCGGCGGTCGCGCCGGGCGTGCCCTCCATCATGCCGAGCGAGAACACCGTCATGTTCGCCACGACGTGCTCGAACCCGGAGGTGATGAAGGCGAGCAGGCACCAGAAGATCAGCATGAGCTTCGCGCCGTCGGACTTGGTGCGCATGCCCATCCACACCGCGAGGCAGACCAGCATGTTGCACAGGACGCCGCGGAAGAACATGGCGCCCGCGGATTCGGCCGCCTTGGCCTTGACGACCGCGGCGAGCATCGCGGCGCCCGGCGCGACGTGACCGGGGGTGCCGCCGATCGACATGACCCCGCCGGCGTGCACCAGCCACGAGAACACGATCGATCCGATCAGGTTGCCGACGAAGGAACCGAGGATCACGCCGATCCCGGCCATGACGCCGCGGCGGCGGGAGATGGCGCCCTGCACCATCGTCATCATGTTGCCGGTGGACAGCTCCGCCCCGGCGAAGATGACCAGGGTCAACGCGATGCCGAAGACAAGGCCCTGCACGACCTTGGTGAACGGCGAGTTCGCCGCGTTGAGCGGTCCGGATGCCGACACCATCAGCACGATGCCGATCCCGATGTAGGCACCGGCGAGCATGGAGCTCACGAGATAACGGCCAGGACTACGCAGGTCCTCGATCTTCCCCGCGGCGGCCACGGCCTGGTCCTCGAGGGCTTCGGATACTGGAATTGGCACGGTTGAAGGTCCTCCCGAATGGACTCGATACGCCGTTCAGACGATCGCGGAGTCATTCGAACCAGCCCTGAGAACGAGGCTGTAGCCGCCAGGTCAGCAGGGCGTATCGAAACGCGCACGTCCCTGCCGGTTCACCGTGAATTCACACATAACGAACAATCAGGACAAACACTACGAGGAGGAGTTCTCGTACCGCCAAGCTACCGCTGCGACAGGAATCACTCCATCCCACAAGGTGACTCGCATCGCCTTATCGAGCGAAAATCAGTTAGCATAGGTCAACTAATTTTGACCGTTCGAAGTCAACGAAGACGCGACCTTCCCTGGTTGGAGTGATAGAAGTGACGTCTGCCCAGCAGACGGTGGACGCGCCGGCGGCACCGAATCGCCGGCACAAGCGGACCTGGTCGGTCGAGGAACTCGGTCCGCGCTACAAGTGGATCGCGCTTTCCAACACCACGCTCGGCATGCTGATGGCCACCATCAACAGCTCGATCGTGCTGATCGCCCTGCCGGACATCTTCCGCGGCATCCACATCAACCCGCTGGAATCGGGCAACACCAGCTACCTGCTGTGGATGATGATGGGCTTCCTCGTGGTCACCGCCGTGCTGGTGGTGGGCTTCGGCAGGCTCGGCGACATGTACGGCCGCGTCCGCATGTACAACCTCGGCTTCGCTGTCTTCGCCATCTCCTCGGTCTTTCTCGCCATCACCTGGATGGACGGTCCCACCGCCGCGATCTGGCTGATCGCCTGGCGTGTCGTCCAGGGCGTCGGCGGCGCCTTCCTGATGGCCAACTCGAGCGCGATCCTCACCGACGCCTTCCCGCTCAAGCAGCGCGGGCTCGCGCTGGGCATCAACGGTGTCGCGGCGATCGCGGGCTCGTTCCTCGGCCTGGTCATCGGCGGTCTGCTCGGCCCGGTCGAATGGCGCCTGGTGTTCCTGGTGTCGGTGCCCTTCGGCGTGTTCGGCACCATCTGGGCCTACCTCAAACTGCACGACACCAGCGAGCGGCACCGCGCCAAGATGGACTGGTGGGGCAACCTCACCTTCGCCGTCGGCCTCATCGCGGTACTGGTCGGCATCACCTACGGCATCCAGCCCTACGGCGGCCACACCATGGGCTGGACCAGCCCGATGGTGCTGTCCTGCCTCATCGGCGGCGTCGTCGTGCTGATCATCTTCGGGATCATCGAGACGAAGGTCGCCAACCCGCTGTTCAACCTCGGCCTGTTCAAGATCAAGGCCTACACGTTCGGCAACGCGGCGAACCTGCTCGCCTCGCTCGGCCGTGGTGGCCTGCAGTTCGTGCTGATCATCTGGCTGCAGGGCATCTGGCTGCCGCAGCACGGCTACAGCTTCGAGAAGACCCCGCTGTGGGCCGGTATCTACATGCTGCCGATGACGATCGGCTTCCTCATCGCGGCCCCGATCTCCGGCATCATCACCGACCGGATCGGCGGCCGCCTGCTGGCCTCCGGTGGCATGATCGCGACCGCGGTGAGCTTCGTACTGCTGGAGATCCTGCCGGTCAACTTCAACTACTGGGCCTTCGCGGCGATCCTGCTCGTCAACGGTCTTGGCATGGGCCTGTTCGCCTCGCCGAACCGGGCCGACGTGATGAACAGCCTGCCCGCCAACGCCCGTGGCGCGGGCGCCGGCATGACCGCGACGTTCCAGAACTCGGCGATGGTGCTGTCCATCGGCTTCTTCTTCAGCCTGATGATCGCCGGCCTGGCCAACCACCTGCCCGGCGCGATGTTCCAGGGCCTGACCCAGCACGGCGTGCCCGCGGACGCGGCGAGCGGGGTGGCGAACCTGCCGCCGGTGGGCGTGCTGTTCGCGGCGTTCCTGGGCTACAACCCGATCGAGCAGCTGCTGGGCGGGGTGCTGCCCCAGCTGCCCGCCGACCAGGCCTCGTTCCTGACCGGGCGCAGCTTCTTCCCGAACCTGATCTCCTCGCCGTTCTCCGACGGCCTGACCGCCGCGTTCTGGTTCGCGATCATCGTGTGCGTGATCGCGGCGGTGTGCTCGTGGCTGGTGGGCAAGCCGAAGCCGGTCGCGGCGTCCGCGCCGCACGAGACGGTGGGCTCGGAACTGGCCGCCGAGGCCGGTGAACTGGTCGACGTGTCGGCCTCGGACGCGCCGACCGTGCGCCGTCCGGCGATCGCACCGGGACGGCCGGGCGAGATCAGCGGCAGGCTGAGCACCCCCGGCGGGACGGGCGTCTCCAGCGCCGTGATCACCGTGACCGGGCACGACGGCATGCAGGTCGGCCGCGCCAAGGCCGACGAGCGTGGCGGTTACGCGCTCGACGGGATCAAGCCGGGCACGTACACCCTGATCGTGACGGCACCGGGATTCCAGCCCACCGCCGCGTCGGTGACGGTCAACGGGTTGGGCGCGGTGCACGACTTCGTGATGCAGGGCGGCGGCGTGGTCACCGGGAGCGTGCTGCGCTCCGACGGCGTCCCGGTGTCCGGCACCGCGGTGCTGGCCACCGACGGCACCGGGCAGGTGGTCGGCCAGACCAGCACCGCGCACGACGGCAAGTTCCTGCTCAGCGGGCTCCCGGCGGGCGAGGTGACGGTCACCGCGAACGTCGACAACCACCGGCCCCGTGCGGTCACCGTGCTCACCGGTTCCGCCGAGCCGGCGTCGGTGGACCTCGTGGTGGAGGCCGTCGGCACGCTCTTCGGCGTGGTGACCGGGCCGGAGGGCACTGCGCTGCCCAACGCGACGGTCACCATCAACAACGCCGTCGGAGCGGTCGTCGCCACCACCGTCACCGACACCGAGGGCCGCTACGAGCTGCACGATCTGGAGCCCGGCGAGTACACGGTCGTGACGAGCATGTACGAGCCCGCGGTGCGCCAGGTCGATCTCAACTCCGGCGAGTCCACCACCGTGGACGTCGATCTGGTCAGCGGCCAGCGGGCGGAAGCGGCGTCATGACCGAGGACGGCATTCCCAGGCAGAACCGCCGCGCGATCGGTATTTCCGGGTGCGTCCGCGACTCCGAAGGCGTGCCCGTGACCGGCGCCGCCCTGACCCTCGTGGACTCCTCCGGGCGCCAGATCTCGCGCAGTGCCACCGGATCCGGCGGATCCTTCGAACTGGCCGCTCCCGGCCGGGGTTCCTACGTGCTGATCGCGTCGGCGCCGGCGCACCAGCCCGAGGCGGTGACCGTGACCGTCGCCGACAGCCAGGTACGGCTGGAGATCACGCTGCGCGGGGCCAGTGGCCTGCGCGGCGTGATCCGCGCGGCGGACACCGGCGTGCCGATCATGGACGCCGCGATCACCCTCACCGACATGCGCGGCGAGGTCGTGGATTCGCGGCTGTCCGGGCAAAGCGGCGAGTACACCTTCGCCGCGATCGCGCCCGGCACGTACACGCTCGCGGTGAACGCGCCGAACTACCGGCCCAGCGCGCTCACCGTCACCATCGGCGAGTCCTCACCCACCACACAGGACGTGGAACTCGCCGACGGCGCGGTGATTCACGGTTCGGTGCGGCTGCCCGACACGCAGCCACGGCCGGCGATCACCGTGACGCTGCTGGACGAGGCGGGCCAGGTGGTACGTACCGCGCTCGCGGACGAGACGGGGCGCTACGCTTTCCATGATCTCGATCCGGGTTCCTACACCGTGGTCGCCACCAGCTACGCTCCTTCGCGCCGGCCGATCCGCATCGGTGACGGGGAACGGACCAGACTGGACATCCAGTTGGTATAGGCCTTTTCGGCGAAATTCCGGTAGGTAACGGTCTGGACACGGACGCGAGTCTCTGATTGCATGATGCAGCCGAACCGGCCGGACGAGAAAGCTGGGGTAGATGGCCACGCGGGCTCGAGAACTGCTGAACCGCTCACGCGCACTGCTGGACCGCTCTCGCGAAGCAGCGGCGCAGTTCCTCAACGGACCACAGGCGGATCAGGCGCGGCCGAGGTTGGTGATCGAACCGCCGCCGGCCGCGCCCGTCGCGGCGGGCACCGACGACACGCTCGCCGCGATCTGCGCGAACGTCGCGCTGCGTGACCTCAACCTGGTGGACACCCTGCTGTCCCACCTGGAGGACCTGGAGGCCAAGGAGGAGGACACCGACCGGCTCGCGGAGCTGTACCGGCTGGACCACCTCGCGACGCGGCTGCGGCGCAACGCGGAGAACCTGCGTGTGCTCGCCGGCCGCGACGCCAGCGATTCGACGTCGGAAACATCGTCGCTCGTCGACGTCGTGCGCGCGGGCATGTCCTCGATCGACCACTACTCGCGCGTCACGATCGGCCGCGTCGTCTCGCTCGGCGTCGTCGGTTTCGCCGCCGAGGACCTGAGCCGCCTGCTGGCCGAACTGCTGGACAACGCGACGAAATCCTCGCCGCCCAACGCTCCGGTCCGGGTCAGCGCGCATCTGACCGAAAAGGGCAGCGTGCTGATCCGCATCGAGGACGAAGGCATCGGCCTGCCGCCGGAACGCCTGCGCGAGCTCAACGAGCGACTCTCCGACGCGCCCGTGCTCGACGACGCCGCGGTGCGGCACATGGGCCTGGCCGTGGTGCGGCGGCTCGCCGACCGGCACGAGGTCCGCGCGTGGCTCGACCGCCGCGTTCCGCACGGCACCACCGCCACGGTGCTGCTGCCCGCGTCGCTGGTGAGCGAACTTCCCGAGGCCAGCTGGTCCGGTGCGCAGACGGTGGTCTTCCCGCAGGCCGGGCAGCGCCCGCCCAGGCATTCGGCCGAGAACTCCGGCGGCGGTGCGCGCACGAGCACGCTGCCGCGGCGCACGGCCACCGAGTCACCGGCCCCGCGGCCCGCTCCCGCGCCCACCCCACGCCCGCCGGTCATCGGCGGCACCACCGCGAGCGGCCTGCCACGCCGGGTTTCGCAGAGCATCAAGAACCCCAACGGGAACCCCGTGCCGGCACCGGCCGAGGACAAGCCCGCCACCGACCGCAAGGCCGGGCACGACAAGCTGCTCGCCGACCTCGACGCCTTCTCCGACGGGGAACGCGCGGCACGGCAGGATCAGCGGCAGGACAATCAAAACGGCGAGGACACGCAGCAGTGACGGACGAGAACCGCCCGGCAGGGCAGGATTTCACCTGGCTCATCAACGATTTCGTCCGCACCGTGCACGGCGTGACACATGCGCTGATCATGTCCTCCGACGGCTTCCCGCTGACCGCGTCAGAGAAGATGAGCACCACCGAGAGCGAGCAGCTCGCCGCGATCTCCAGCGGCCTGCTCAGCCTCGCCGGTAACAGCGCGGCGCTGTTCGACAAGGGCACCTGCGAACAGATCATCATCCGGCTCTCGCACGGCTACTTCCTGTTCATGGGCATCGACAGCGGCGCCGGGCTCGCGGTGCTGACCGGTCCCGACTGCGATATGAAGGTCGTCGCCTACGAGATGACGCAGTTCGTCACCAACGCCGGACACGCGCTGACCCCCGAGACACGGGCGGATCTGCGCCGCGTGCTCACGGCCCGCCGCCCGCTCGGCTAGGAGGGAAGCTGATGGCAGACCAGGAGACGGGCGAGCCGGTGCGCAAGCTCCGCAGCAGGCGGATCCGGCCCTACGCACTGACCGGGGGCCGCACGAAGGCCCGCCACCAGTTGCTGGTGGAGACGCTGGTTTCGGTGCCCAGCTACGATCCGTCGCTCGCGGACAAGCTGATGCCCGAGTCCAGAGCCCTCTACGAGCGGGCGAGGTCGCAGGTGTCGATCGCCGAACTGTCCTCGCTGCTCGAGGTACCGCTGGGCGTGGTGCGGGTACTCATCAGCGATCTGGCCGCACAGGGGGCCGTGTTCATCCATCCGACCGCACACGCGTATCACCATGATCGGAACGTGCTCGAGAGGATCCTCAATGGACTCAAGCAGCTACCCGTCTGACCCGGGGGCGCTCACGATCTCGGCGAAGATCGTGGTGGCCGGGGGCTTCGGCGTCGGCAAGACGACGCTGGTCGGGTCGGTGTCCGAGGTTCCGCCCATCAACACCGAGGCCTGGATGACCGAGGCCGGTGCCGGTGTGGACGATCTGCCGCCCGACGGCGGCAAGACCACGACCACCGTCGCGATGGACTTCGGCCGCATCACGCTGGATCAGGACCTGTTGCTGTACCTGTTCGGCACGCCCGGCCAGTCCCGCTTCTGGTTCCTGTGGGACGACCTCTCGCGTGGCGCGCTCGGCGCGATCGTGCTGGTCGACACGCGGCGGCTGGACCAGTCCTTCGCCGCGATCAACTACTTCGAGCACGATTCGGACCTGCCGTTCATCGTGGCGGTCAACCTGTTCGACGGGGAGCTGCGGCACGACCTCGCCGAGGTCAGGGAGGCGCTGGACCTGCGCCCCGAGATCCCGCTGATCACCGTCGACGCCCGCGACCCCAAATCGACGGCGGAGGCGTTGCGGGAACTGGTCTCCCACACGCTGTCGCTCGCCGAGATCTCGGATTCCGGGAGGATTCGCGCCAATGCGTAAGGTCCTGATCGTCGGTGCGGGCCAGTCCGGCCTGCAGCTCGCACTGACCTTGCGGGAACACGACTACGACGTCACGTTGATGTCGGCCCGCACACCGGAGGAGATCCGCGGCGGCTGGGTCACCTCCACCCAGTGCATGTTCGCCAACGCGCTGCAGACCGAGCGGGACCACGGGCTGAACCTGTGGGACGACGTGGCGCCCAAGATCGGCGGCCAGGGCTTTTCGCTGGGCCAGCCCGACGGCACGCGCGTGCTCAACTGGATGGGCGACTGGAACGCCGGGTTCGCGCAGTCCATCGACCAGCGGGTCAAGATGGCCGCCTGGATGGAACTGCTCGAGGAACGCGGCGGCAAGGTGATCATCCACGGGGTGACCACGTCCGACCTCAACGCGCTCGCCGGGATGTACGAACTGGTGATCGTCGCGGCAGGCAAGGGCGAACTGGTGCAGCTGTTCGACCGCGATCCGTCGCGCTCCCCGTTCACCAAACCCCAGCGCGCACTGTCGGTGTCCTATGTGCACGGTGCGGAGTCCCGGCCGGAAACGCCGGGCGCCACCGACGTGTGGATGAACGTGGTGCCCGGGATCGGCGAGCACATCTCGATTCCCGGCTACACGCTCTCGGGTCCGTGCGACATCCTTTACGTGTCCGGCATTCCCGGCGGCCCGCTGGACTGTTTCTCCGACCGGCCGCCCGCCCAGGAACAGCTGCGGCGGCACCTGGAGCTGTTCAAGCAGTACATGCCGTGGGAGTACGAGCGCTACCGCAACTGCGAGATCACCGACCCGAAGGGCGTGCTGACAGGCGGCTACCCGCCGGTCGTGCGGCATCCGGTCGGCGAGCTGCCCTCGGGCACGTTCGTGCTCGGCATGGCCGACGTGGTGGTGGCCAACGACCCGGTCACCGGGCAGGGTGCGAACAACGCGGCGAAGTGCGCGGCGTCCTATTTGGACAGCATTCTCGCGCACGGGGACAAGCCCTTCGACCGCGAGTTCATGCAGGCGACGTTCGACAAGTACTGGGAGTACGCCAAGCACGTCACGCGCCTGACCAACACGATGCTGATGCCCCCGCCCGAGCACATCCAGCAGATCCTCGGCGTGGCGCAGACGAACAAGACCGTCGCCGACCGCTTCGCCCACGGCTTCAACGATCCGCCGGACATGGACGAGTGGTTCTTCGAGCCGGAGAAGGCGCAGGCCTACCTGGCGTCGGTGGCCTGAGGACCGCTCAGCGCGGGGCATACATGATGACGGCGACGCCGGCGAGGCAGATCAGCGCGCCGAGCACGTCGAACCGGTCCGGCCGGAAGCCGTCGGCGAGCACGCCCCACGCGAGCGAGCCCGCGACGAACACCCCGCCGTAGGCGGCGAGGATCCGGCCGAAGCTCGCGTCGGGCTGCAGGGTCGCGACGAAGCCGTACAGCCCGAGTGCGAGTACACCGCCGCCGGTCCAGAGCCAGCCGCGGTGCTCGCGCACGCCCTGCCATACCAGCCATGCCCCGCCGATCTCCAGCAGCGCGGCGAGGACGAACAGGGCGATCGAGCGCAGGACGGACATGCGCTCATTCTCGGCGGTGGCGCTCGGTGACCGGGTGGCGGCTCTGCGCTTCTCAGGTTTTTCATGGCCCGGCCGAAGAAAGCTCTCAGGCGCCGGGCGTTCACTGGAAGCATGACCTACTACCCACCGCAGGCGCCGACACCGCCGCCGCAGCCACCGCACCGGGGACCCGGCCCGCTGCGCACTCTCGCCCTGACGCTGGGCGCGGTCACCCTCGCCGCGCTGGTCGGGGTCGCCTTCCTGGTATCCGGACTGAACAAGGCACCGGTCAACCGGGCGCTCGCCCCGCAGGGCAGCGGCTCCGGTTCCAGCTCCGCGAGCAGCTCGCTGCAGTCCATGAACGCGCAGGCGGTCGCGGGCAAGGTCAGCCCCGGCCTTGTCGACATCAACACCACCCTCGGCTACCAGAACGGCCAGGCCGCCGGTACCGGCATGGTGCTGACCTCCTCCGGCGAGGTGCTGACCAACAACCACGTCGTCGAGGGCGCCACCAGCATCTCGGTGACCGACGTCGGCAACGGCAAGACCTACACCGCGAAGGTCGTCGGCTACGACCGCACCGAGGACGTCGCCGTGCTGCAACTGGACAACGCGTCGGGGCTGGAGACCATCAAGACCGGTGACTCCGGTTCGGTCAAGGTCGGCGACGCCATCGTCGGGCTCGGCAACGCGGGCGGCAACGGCGGCGTCCCCAGCGTCGCGCCGGGCACCGTTTCCGCGCTGGACCAGGACATCACCGCCAGCGACGAGAGCAGTGGCAGTTCCGAGCAGCTCAAAGGCCTGATCGAGGTCAACGCCAACATCCAGTCCGGTGACTCGGGCGGCGCGCTGGCCAACACCTCCGGCCAGGTCATCGGAATGAACACGGCCGCGTCCACCGGCTACTCGCTCGGACCGCGCCGGGGCGCAGGACGCGGCAGCACCGGCGGCACCGGCTTCGCGATTCCGATCAACCAGGCGTTGCAGATCGCGAACCAGATCGAGTCCGGCACCGGCACCGACACCGTGCACATCGGCTCGTCGGCATTCCTCGGCGTGTCCGTCAGCGACGGGCAGCAGGGCGCCCTGATCCAGCAGACGGTCTCGGGCGGCGCCGCCGAGCAGGCCGGGCTGACCGCCGGCGACACGCTGAACGCGATCAACGGCAAGACGGTCGACTCGGCCACCACCCTCACCGAGCTGATGGACACCTTCCACCCCGGCGACAAGGTCACGCTGAGCTGGACCGACCAGAGCGGGCAGCAGCAGTCCGCCGACGTCACCCTCGCGCAGGGCCCGGTCGGCTGAGACAGCGCAAGATTGGAGAAGACTCCGGCGTCGCGGCGACCTACCGTGAAACGACACGGGAAGGAGCCGCGATGTCTGGCGTACGGGTACTGGTGGGCACGCGCAAGGGGGCGTTCGTGCTGACCTCGGACGGCAAGCGGGAACAGTGGGACATCAGCGGTCCCCATTTCGCGGGCTGGGAGATTTACCACCTCGCCGGCTCGAAGGCGGACCCGGACCGCGTGTTCGCCGCACAGAACACCAGCTGGTTCGGGCAGCACATCCAGCGCTCCGACGACGGCGGCAGAACGTGGGAGCCGGTGGGCAACGAGTTCACCTACGAGGGCACGCCCGGCCCGCACCAGTGGTACGACGGCACGCCGCATCCGTGGGAGTTCGCGCGGGTGTGGCATCTGGAGCCGTCGCCGACCGATCCGGACCTGGTCTACGCAGGTGTGGAGGACGCCGGCCTGTTCCGGTCCAACGACGGCGGGCAGAGCTGGCAGGAGCTGCCGGGGCTGCGGGGGCACAGCACGAGCATGTCGTGGCAGCCGGGGGCGGGCGGGCTGTGCCTGCACACGATCAAGCTCGACCCGAGCGACCCGGAGCGGATGTTCGTGGCGGTGTCGGCGGCGGGCGCGTTCCGCAGCGACGACACGGGCAAGACGTGGAAGGCGATCAACCGGGGCCTGAGGTCGGAGGGGATTCCGGATCCGGACGCCGAGGTCGGCCACTGCGTGCACCGGCTGGCGCAGCACCCGGCGCGGCCGTCGACCTTGTACATGCAGAAGCACTGGGACGTCATGCGCACCGACGACGCCGGGGACTCGTGGTACGAGATCAGCGGCGACCTGCCGACGGACTTCGGTTTCGCGATCGACGTGCACGCGCACGACCCGGACACCGTGTACGTGGTGCCGATCAAGAGCGATTCGGAGCATTTCCCGCCCGAGGGCAGGCTGCGCGTGTACCGCAGCCGCGCCGGTGGTCAGGAGTGGGAGCCGTTGACGAAGGGGCTGCCGCAGAGCAACTGCTACGTCAACGTGCTGCGTGATGCGATGGCCGTGGACTCGCTGGACGAGTGCGGCGTGTACTTCGGCACCACCGGCGGCCAGGTGTACGCCTCGGCGGACGCCGGGGACAGCTGGACGCCGATCGTGCGGGACCTGCCCGCCGTGCTCTCGGTCGAGGTCCAGACCCTGCCATGATCAGGGTGGTGCTGCCGACGCATCTGCGCAACCTGGCGCGGATCGACGGCGAGGTGACGCTGGAGCTGACCGGGCCGGTCACGCCGGCCACGGTGCTGGACGCGCTGGAGTCGCGCTATCCCGTGCTGCGCGGCACCATCCGCGACCACACCACGCTGCGGCGCAGGCCGTTCGTGCGGTTCTTCGCGTGTGAAGAGGACCTCTCGCACGAACCACCGGACACGCCGCTGCCCGAGCCCGTCGTCGCGGGAAAGGAGCCCTTCCTGGTCGTGGGCGCGATGGCCGGGGGTTAGTGCGTGGACCGGCCCGCGTTGAAGCGGGCCCGGTAGCGCTCGCGGGCCTCGTCGAGCAGTTCGGGCGCGATCCACGCGATCGGCTGAATGTCGGCCAGCAGCGGCTCGTTGTCGGGTCCGAAGTCCGTTTCGCGGCCGGTCAGCAGCCACGGGCGCGCGCCTTCGTGCACCTCGCGCAGGTACTGGCAGATGCGCCGGGCGAGCCAGTCCGCCACCGGGCGTGTCCACCAGCCCGGCGGCTCCAGCGAGTTGGCCGACACGCCCGGCATCAGCAGCCCGCTCTCGTGATCGGTGCTCGGATGCGCCGCGTCCGCCTCGGGACCCGGTGAGTAGCGGACATACAGTGGCGTGCCGGTCTCGATGAGATCGGCGAGCTCGGTCAACCCGTGCACAGTGAACACTTCACCGAAATGCCCGCGAAACGCCACCGCTAACCGCAGGCACCTTCGACGATCCGGTCGTACCATGTCGTAGCGGCGTCCCGAACCGAAGCCACATGGGAAGTGCCGGAAGGTCGTGATCACCATGACGGACAACATCTCCGCACGAGCGAGCGAGCCCGAGACCTGGGATTCGAGGCTCGAGCACTACCGACACGCCGCGGTCGAGGTTCTCGCGCGGCACCTGCGCACGGGCACCCGCTGCCAGGCCTGCGGGCAGCCGTGGCCGTGCCGGGCGGCGTGCGCCGCCGAAGCGACACTGGAACTGTGAACCGCTACTAGAATCGCGGCGTGCCAAGACCGAGCAGCACCGTGGTGGTGGTCGCCGGAGCCGGGGCCGCCGAGATCCTGCCGCGGCTGGACGGGCTGGCGAACGTGCGCGCCGCCGCGGTCGAGAAGTCCGCGAGCGAACTCGTCGCCCAGGCCCACGCCGCCTATGTCGTGCACGACGCCGACCCGCTGGCCGACCTCGCGACGGCATGGACGGACTACTTCGACGGTGCCGCCACGCCCGGCACGCTGGAGGTCGCGGTCGAGAGCACGCTCGCGGCGCTGCGTTCGGGCGCGGCGCTGCTGCCCGACTACTACGTCGTGCTCGATCCGGAATCCCTGCCACCGACGAGAAAACACTGGTGGCTCGGCGTGCTCGCCGGAGTTTCGCCGAGCCGGGTGGTCCCGTGCGCGGCCACGGCGGGCGCTGTGGCCGGTGCGCTCTCGCGGCTGCCTTCGGGCCGCTGGTGGCCTGACCCGCCCGACGAGTGGCTGCGCGGCCTGCCCCGCGCCGTGCCCGACCGCGTGGGACTGCCCTGAGCCCACCGTCCACTTCAGACGCCGAGAATTTCCCTTACCAGCCCGCCAGTACGGTTTCGAACGCCAGCTCCGCCGCGCCCAGCAGGTTCGCATCCGAGCCCAGTTTCGACGTCACCACACGGGTTCCGCCCAGGGCCCGGCTCACCAGGCTGCTTTCGCGGACCTTGCGTTCGACTCGTTCGACGACCGGCGCCGGTAACGCGGTGAACAAGTCACCCAGCACGACCAGTTGCGGGCACAGCAAGTTCACGACGTTGCCCAGCCCGAGCGCGAGCCATTCGGTGAACTCGTCCAGCCGTTCCAGTTCCGCTTCGCCGCGGGCGGCCAGCGCACGCAACTCGGCGACGATCGCGCCGACCGGGGAGTCCTCCTCCAAGCCCAGCGCCCGGCACAGCGCGCTCTCCCCGACCTCGGTCTCCCAGCAGCCCTTCGAACCGCAGTAACACTGCCGCCCGCCGGGCCGCACGACCATGTGCCCGACCTCGCCGATGTGGTGCCCGCCCGCCCCGCGCAACGAAACGCCGTTGGAGATCACGCCTCCGCCGACTCCGACCTCGGCGCTGACGTAGACCATGTCGTCCACGGCACGCGCCGCGCCGCGCAGGTGTTCGGCCAGCGCACCCAGTTCGCCGTCGTTGCCCATGTGCACGGGCAGTTTCAGCGCGTGCGACAACCAGGCTCCCAGCGGCACGTCGCTCCAGTGCAGGTTCGGTGCCTCGTGCACGAAACCGTCCGCGTGCCGCACCACACCGGGCACCGACACGCCGACCGCGACCGGGCTGGCGTCCTCTTCCGCGATCAATGGCCCGTAACAGTCCATGATCTTGGTGAAGACCTCACGCGGTTCGCGCCGCTTTTCCTCACGCACGCGCCAGCTGTCCCGGCCGAGGATCTGCCCGCCGATACCGACCAGCGCCATCGCGGCCCGGTCGACGCGGATGTCGATCGCCAGCACCACCGCGGCTTGTGGCTGCGGCAGCACCAGCAGCGACGGGCGGCCCGCCCCGCTGCGCTGGGCGGGCACCCGTTCCTCGACCACGCCGTCTTCGGCGAGACCGTCCACAAGCGCCTTGATGGTGCTGCGGTTGAGGCCCAGCGCCGTGGCCAGTTTGGCCCTCGTCGCCGGGCCGTCCACATGCAACCGGCGCAGCAGTGCCGCGCGATTGTGGCGACGAACGTCGTCCGGGCGTGTCCCGGCGGTGGGTGTGCTCGTCACCTCGGCTTCCCCGCTACTGGTACGTCTCCCGCTGTCCTGATCACCGTCAGCGCGCCGCCGCGCGCTTGCGCGACAACGCGTCCACAGTAGCCGCGATCAGCAGCACCAGGCCGGTGATGATGTTAACGGTGTCCGCCTGGTACCCCAGCAGCCCGAGACCATTCTGGACGGTCGCGAGCACGAGACCACCGATGACGGCGTCGCGGATACGGCCACGGCCACCGAACAGCGAGGTACCACCGATCACCGCGGCACCCACCGCGAACAGCAGCGTGTTGCCGTTGCCCGCGTTGCCGTCCACCGAGCCCACCTTGGAGCTGTAGACGATCGCGCCGATCGCCGCGACCGACGAGCAGATCACGAACACGCTCATCCGGATCTTGTCGACCTTCACACCGGCGCGGCGCGCGGCCTCCTTGTTGCCGCCCACCGCGTACACGTGCCGCCCGTAGCGCGTGCGGTCGAGCACGAACGTGCCCACGACCAGCAGCACCAGGATGATCGGGATGACGTAGGGCACGCCCTGGATCGTGGTGAGGTTCGGGTTCGGCGAGCGGTTGAGGTTGAGCAGGTACGTGGCCACCGCGCCGAGCACGACGACCGCACCGGCCTTGATCACGATCAGCGTCGTGGGCTGTGCGACCAGGCCGTGCCGCAGCCGGGAGTAGTGCCGGAACAGCACGACCGCCGCGTACCCGCCGCCCGCGACGACGAACAGTATCCAGCTGCCGAGCACGTTGAGGTTGCCGTTGGCGACCTCGAAGAGCACGTTGCTGTCCCGGATCGGGATCGTGCCGCCCTGGCCGACGAGTGCCAGCACCACGCCGTACCACGCGATGAACAACGCCAACGTCACCACGAACGCCGGGATGCCGATCTTGGACACCAGCGCGCCGGTGAGTGAACCGATGACCGCGCCGACGCAGACCGCCAGCAGCATCTCCACCCACGGGTTGGCCGGAATGCCGAGCAGAAAGATCAGCGCGGCGATCGCGGCCAGGCCCGCGCCGATCCAGATCCGCATCAGCACGCACAGCACGATCGCGACCACGGAACCGACCACGAAGCCGTAGAACATCGTGCTGCCCATGGCGCCGAGCAGGTTGCCGTGCTGGGTGAAGTGCAGTGCCAGCACCGAGGCCGCCACACCGGAGGCGGTGCCCGCGGACAGGTCGATCTCGCCGAGCAGCAGCACCGGCACGATGCCCATCGCGATGATGGTCTGGCCGCCGCCCTGCGCGAACAGGTTCGCGATGTTGTTCAGTGTCAGGAACGAATCCGACAGGCCGGTGAACACGAGTACCAGCACGAGCAGGCCGAGCAGGGCAGGCAGGGCGCCGAGTTCGCCGCCGCGCAGCCGCCGGAAGTAGTCGCCGATCGCCTCGCTCGTGGTGCGCGACGTGGTGTCGATGCCGAAGTCGGTGATCGCGGCATCGGAGGCGGGTTGCTTGAGGGGGGTCTCTGTCATGTTCTTTCCTAAACCGCCGCGACTTCGGGCCGTGCCAGTCCGAGATCGCCGGACCTGCCCGCGGTGATCAGTTCGACCACCTGGTTGTTGGTGACTTCCTTGGCCGCCACGTCGGCGGCGAGCCTGCCCAGGTAGAGGACCGCGATCCGGTCGGCGACCTCGAAGACGTCGTTCATGTTGTGGCTGATCAGCACGACGCCGAGGCCCTGTTCGGCCAGGCGCCGCACCAGGTCGAGCACCTGGCGGGTCTGCGCGACACCGAGCGCGGCGGTGGGCTCGTCGA
The DNA here is from genome assembly GCF_012328925.1 of Amycolatopsis acididurans. Classification (GTDB taxonomy): domain Bacteria; phylum Actinomycetota; class Actinomycetes; order Mycobacteriales; family Pseudonocardiaceae; genus Amycolatopsis_E; species Amycolatopsis_E acididurans. The sequence continues at coordinate 66,715 of NZ_JAAXLS010000006.1, read as the reverse complement.
GCAGCACCACCTTGCTGTTCCACAGCACCGCCTTGGCGATGGCCACGGTCTGCCGCTGCCCGCCGGAGAGCGCGGACACCGGCGTGCGCACGGACTTCACGGTGCGCACCGACAGCGACGCCAGCGTCTTGCGGGCGGCCAGTTCCATCGAGGCCTCGTCCAGCAGGCCGGCGCTGGTCTTCTCCCTGCCGAGGAACATGTTCTGGACGATGTCCAGGTTGTCGGCCAGCGCGAGATCCTGGTAGACGACCTCGATCCCGAGCGCCGCGGCCTCACGGGGATTGTGGATGTGCACCGGCTCGCCCTCGAAGAGGATCTCGCCGCTGTCCGCCCCGTGAATGCCGGCGATGCACTTCACCAGCGTCGATTTCCCGGCGCCGTTGTCGCCGACGAGCGCGGTCACCTCTCCCGGCCGCACCGAGAGGTCCACGTCGTGCAGGACGTGGACCGGGCCGAAGCTCTTGTTCACACCGCGCAGCGCGAGGATCGGCTCGTTCACCGCGGTACCTCCACATCGTTGGGAAGTGCTGCCGCGAGAAGTATGGCCTTCCCGCGGCAGCACAAGGGGATCTGTCAGGAAATGCCGAGCTGGGCGCACACCGGCGCGGCGGTGTCGGTGCAGATCTCACTCGCCTTGACGTAGCCCTGGTCGACGACGGTCTTGACCTGGTTCTTGGTGATCGGCTGCGGGGTCAGCAGCACGGACTTGACGTCGCGGTTGCCCGTCGGGTCCTTCGAGGTCGCGGTCGCGATTTTGTCGGCGCCCGCGGTGTCGCCCTTGACCAGCGCGGCGGCCAGTTGCGCGGTAGCGTCGGCCTCCTGCTGGATCGGCTTGAAAACGGTCGAGTACTGGGTGCCCTGCAGGATGGCCTTGAGACCGGCGGCGCTGGCGTCCTGCCCGGTGACCGGGACCTTGCCGGCGAGGCCGTTCTTCTGCAGCACGGTGATGATGGCGCCGGCGAGGCCGTCGTTGGCCGCGAGCACGCCGTCCACCTTGCCGCCGTTGGCCGAAAGCATCTGCTCGAAGCGGTTGCCGCCCAGCGCGTTGTCCCAGCCGTCGATCGCCTGGCTGGCGACCAGCTTGAGCGCGCCCGAGTCGTACAGCGGCTTGACGACGTTTTCCTGCCCGTTGTGGAACAGGGTCGCGTTGTTGTCGGTGGGCGAGCCCTCGACCTCGATGACCTGGGCGCCCTGCTTGCCCGCCAGCGCCTCCTTGAGCGAGGTGCCCTGCAGCTCGCCGACGCGGACGTTGTCGAAGCTGACGTAGTAGTCGGCGCTGCCGCCGAGGTTGAGCCGGTCGTAGTCGATGACCGGGACGCCCTGCTGCTTGGCCTTGCGTTCCACGGTCGCGCCGACGTCGCCGCTGGGCGCGGCGATGATCAGCACCTTCACGCCCTGGCTGAGCATGCTGTCGGCGTACTGCGAGAACTTCTGGTTGTCGCCCTGGGCGTTCTCGATGATCGGATCGAGGCCGGCCTTGGTCAGCGCGGCCTGCAGCATCGGCTGGTCGAAACCGGCCCAGCGGGCCGAGGTCGCGGTCTCCGGGAGGATCACGCCGACCTTCGGGCCGCCACCGCCCGAACCGGCGGGCTGGCTGCCGCTCGAGTTGTTCGAGCTGTTGGCCCCGCACGCGGTGAGCACCAGCGTCGCGCCGGCGCCTGCCGCGAGCAGGGCAAGGGTCCTTTTGCGCTTCATTGCGTCCCCTTGAGAGGAAATGTTGTGGTCGGCAACATTCGAATGTTGTGCGCGACAACATACTTCCGGATCGAGGTCGAACGGAAGGCCCTTCATGTTCACGAACAGGTAACAAAGGTCCGGTTCGTGCCGGTCACGAACCCGGACCGGCGATCAGCTGCGCTGCGTGACCGCGTGTGCGAGCGTCGTGTCCACGAACGCCTGTGTCGCCGCGGTGATCGGCCCGCTCCGGTACACCAGCCACTGCGGCAATCGCTCCGGCGGGTCGAATCGGTACACCTCGGCGCCCGCCCGGCGGGCCAGCTCCTCCCAGCCGTCGGGCATCAGCGCGGCCCCGATGCCGCGCAGCACCATCGGCAGCAGCACGCCGCGGTCCCCCACCTCGGCGGCGACGTGGAGATCGCCAACGGTCGCGGCGAGCCGGTCGAACCGCGTCCGCACCGCCGTCGTGGGCCGCGTGACCACGAAACTCATGCCGCGCAGATCGGTGGGCCGGATCGTGTCAGCAGTGCCCGCCCCGCTGCCGGGCGGCGCGACCAGCAGGAACTCCTCGTCCCGCAGGTGGTGGGCGACAAGACCCTGGCCGGCGGGCCGCTCCGCGCTGCCGCACACCCCGGCCTCGCACCGCCCGCGCAGCACCATCGCGGCCACCTCGGCCGCCGACAGCGCGGATGAGGTACTCACCGTGACGCCCGGATACCGCCGGCGCAGCTTCGCGACGACGCTGATGACCGGCTCCAGCCCGGACGACGAGGTCGCCGCGACGTCGACCCGTCCCGCGACGCCCTCGCCGACGGTCTGTGCGGCGGCCCGCAGCGCGTCGAGGTCGCGCAGCACCAGCCGGGCACGGTCGGCGAGCAGTTCGCCCGCGTTGCTGAGCACGGCGTTGCGGCCGATCCGGTGGAACAGCGCCACGCCGAGATCGCGTTCGAGCTTCCCGATCGCGCGCGACAGCGACGGCTGCGCGACCCGCAGGGCCCGCGCCGCGTTGGTGAAGCCGCCGTGCTCGACGATCGCGACGAAGTACTCCAGCTGCCTGCGTTCCATAGCCGAACGCTATCGAAGTGGTGTCACGGATGTCTTGGACGTGCCGCGGCGTCCGGAGCGATACTCCACGCGTGATCACGACGCGACCGACCCTGCAGGGCACGTTCGGGATGGCGTCGTCCACGCACTGGCTCGCCTCGGCCACGGCGATGGCGGTGCTCGAGGACGACGGCAACGCTTTCGACGCGGCGGTCGCGGCCGCCTTCGTGCTGCACGTGGTCGAACCACACCTCAACGGTCCCGGCGGCGAGGTGCCGATCATTCTCGCGCCCGCCGGGCGGGCGCCGGAAATCCTTTGTGGACAAGGCCCGGCCCCGGCCGGTGCGACGATCGAGCACTACCTCTCGCTGGGTCTTGACCTGGTGCCCGGTACCGGCCCGCTGGCCGCCGCCGTGCCCGGCGCGTTCGACGCGTGGATGACGTTGTTGCGCGACCACGGCACCAAACGGCTCGCCGACGTGCTGTCCTACGCGATCGGGTACGCCGAGCGCGGCCATCCCGCGGTGGAGCGGATCGGCGAGACCGTCGAAACGGTGCGGGAGCTGTTCGAGACCGAGTGGACCACCTCGGCCGAGATCTACCTGCCCGGCGGCAACGCGCCCGCGCCCGGCGAGCTGCTGAAAAATCCCGCACTCGCCAGGACCTGGCAGCGCCTGATCGCCGAAGCCGAGGCGGCCGGATCCGGCCGGGAACAACAGATCGAGGCCGCCCGCCGGGTCTGGCGCGAGGGCTTCATCGGTGCGGCGCTGGCCGGGTCGGCCGCGCGATCCACAATGGACACCTCCGGCGATCGGCACGCGGGCACGCTGACCGGTGACGACCTCGTGAACTTCTCCGCATCCTACGAGGACCCGGTCACCTACGACTGGAACGGCTGGACGATCGCGAAACCGGGACTGTGGAGCCAGGGACCGGTGTTCGCGCAACAACTCGCGCTGTTGCCGGAGGAGCTGGAGTACGGCACGCCGGAGTACCACCACACGCTGATCGAGGGCTCGAAGCTCGCCTTCGCCGACCGCGAGGCCTGGTACGGCGACTGCGCCGAGGTGTCGCTGGACACGCTGCTTTCCCGGCCCTACAACGAAACCCGCCGTGCGCTGATCGGCCGGGACGCCTCGTGCGAACTGCGGCCGGGAAGTCCGGACGGCCGGGCGCCGCGACTGAGCGAACACGCCACGTTCGTCGCCTCAGGCGGTACGGTGGACGTGCCGGCGGGCGCGGGCGAACCGACGGTCGCCAAGGACGGCGCGACCCGCGGCGACACCTGCCATCTCGATGTCGCCGACCGGTGGGGAAACCTGGTCGCGGCGACACCGAGCGGCGGCTGGCTGCAGTCGAATCCGGTGGTGCCGGAGCTCGGTTTCCCGCTGGGCACGCGATTACAGATGGCCTGGCTGGAACCGGGACTGCCGAACTCGCTGACACCGGGCAAACGTCCACGGACGACACTCACCCCGTCGATGGCACTGCGCGACGGGCAGCCGGTGCTGGCGTTCGGGACACCGGGCGGTGACCAGCAGGACCAGTGGAACTTCCACTTCTTCCTCGCCGTCGCGCTGCGGGCGAAGGTGCGCGGCGGGCTGGATCTGCAGGGGGCGATCGACGCGCCGAACTGGCACCACGACAGCTTCCCGGGGTCGTTCTATCCGCGGGTGATGGCGCCGGGTGAGGTGACCGTGGAATCGCGGATCGGCGAGGACGTCATCGCCGGGCTGCGCCGCCGGGGACATCGGGTTACCGTCGGTGGGCCGTGGTCGGAGGGCCGGTTGTGCGCGGTGGCGCGGGATCCGGAGACCGGCGTGCTGTCCGCGGCCGCCAACCCCCGCGGCATGCAGGGATACGCGTCCGGCCGGTGACCCGGCCGGTGGCGGGAGAACAGCGGTTCACCATCCCCGGATCGCTGTTCTCCCTCCCCCGGCGTGCCCCGTCTCGCGGCGGCGACATACCCGAAACGTACAGAACCAGATTGTTTTTTCCCGTTTTGTTTCCTGAACTACGCTGCGCGAACCCCGGTTTCGACACAGCGTGAGCGTTAGTTGCTGCTCATATCGGAAAAGAAAACGGTAATTCGTTCTCGACCCGGGCAAGGCCTTGAATGCAAATTGCGGTGGACTTAGGCTCTCCGCGAGACGGCCGAGCAGCCGGGGCCGAATGGCTCAGGCCGGTAGACGATTCACCCCGATCGTGGCACGCCAGGAAGGGCGTTCTAACAATGGACACCGTCCGGCTTCGTGAGAGCTGGAATACCGTAGCCGGCTTCGGCGGCCAGGTTCCGCTTTTCTTCTATTCGACCTTGTTCCTGACGAATCCCCCGATCCGGGAAATGTTTCCCGCGGGTATGTCCGCGCAACGTGACAAACTGCTGTCCGCGCTGGGCAGGGTGGTCGCGCATGTGGACGAACTCGACGCCGCCGTGCCGTTCCTGCAGCAACTCGGCCGCGATCATCGCAAGTTCGCGGTCACCGCCGACCACTATCCCGCCGTGGGGCAGGCGTTGCTGGCCACGCTCAAGCATTTCCTGTCCGAGAACTGGACCGCAGAACTCGCGGCGGACTGGACCGCCGCCTACACCCTGGTCGCCGACGTGATGAAGGCCGCGGCGCAGGAGGCCGCGCAGCACACGCCGCCGTGGTGGAACGCGGAAGTGGTGCGCCACGAACGAAGAACGGTGGACGTCGCCGTGCTGACCGTGCGCACCGACCGGCCACTGCACTACGCCGCAGGTCAAAGCGTCGCGGTGGAAACCCAGCTGCGGCCGAGGATGTGGCGCTACTACTCCCCCACGAACGTCGCCCGCGACGACGGGCTGCTCGAACTGCACGTACGCATGGTCGACGGCGGTGTGGTCAGCACGGCACTCGTCCAGGGCATCCAGCTCGGTGACGTGCTGCGGGTCGGTGCGCCGGTCGGCGGCAGCCTCACCGTCGATCACGAACGGGACATACTGCTGATCGCGGGCGGAACGGGGCTGGCCCCGTTCAAGGCGCTGCTCGGCCAGATCGCGAACGAACAGCTCCGCCGCGAGGTCCACCTGTTCGTCGGCGCGCGCTGCATGCGCGATCTCTACGACATGCCGGCCATCGAGGCCTTCGAGCGCGCGATACCCGGCCTGCGCGTGATTCCCGTGCTGTCGGAGGACAAAGAAGCCAACGTGCCGCACGGGCTGGTCAGCGAGGTCGCGCTGCGCTACGGGCCATGGCCCGCGCAGGAGGTCTACGTGTGCGGCTCGCCCGCGATGGTGGCGGCCACGCGCGACACGTTGCGCGCCGCGGGGATGGGCGACCACCGCGTGCACTACGAGGACTTCCAAGGCTACGGGGGCCCCACCAGCGCGACCGGATTTCTCCAAGGGGACAAGGAATACCCAGTATGACTTTGCAGGCAGACGGCCAGCGACAACCGTCGTTCCGGCGCATACTCACGCCGGAACGAATCCGCAGCCTCACGTTCAGCAAGGCACCGATCGGCCGTCGCGGTGTCGACGCGAGCGAAGTCGAGTTGTTCCAGCGCAGGCTCGCCGAGGAGATCGCGGCGGGCGAGGCGGAGAACGCGCGCCTGCGCGCCGAAGTGGACCGTCTGCGCGACTGGTACCGCAACCACGGCGAGAACGTCGATCCCGCACTGGTGCCGGTCCAGGTGGACGTGGCGGCGGTGAACCTGCTCTCGGAAGCACAGTTGCAGGCGGAGGCCTACATCGCGCAGGCCGAGGCACACAGCCGCCGCGTCACCGGTGAGGCCAGGACACAGGCCACCGCGCTGGTGCAGGACGCGCAGCGGAGAGCGGAGGCCGCGGCGCAGCAGGCCGTGCACGCCTACCGCACGCGCGCCGGGGACGACCGCGACGCCGATCTCGAGGAAATGGAACGCCGGATGGCCTGGTTACGCGCTTTCTGCCGCGCGGTACAGGTTCAGCTGCACGCGGCGTCCGACGCTTTCGCGCAGGAAGTCGACAAACTCGCGCGGATTCCGGAGCACCTACCGAAAGGCGAACATGACCAGCATCTATGACCAGATCGGCGGCCAGGAAGCCCTCATCGCGGTCGTTGACGATTTCTACGTCCGGGTGCTCAAGGACGCCGATCTCGCCCCGTTCTTCGCCGGCGCCAACATGAACCGGCTCAAGGGCAGGCAGGTCGAGTTCTTCGCGGGCGCGCTGGGCGGACCGGAGCACTACGTCGGGCAGAACATGAAAGAGGCCCACCGGGGCCGGGGCATCAGCCAGGCCGATTTCGACCGCGTGGCCGTACTGCTGGCGGAATCGCTGACCGACGCGGGCGTGCCGCCGCATCTGGTGGACCAGATCCTCGCCGCGGTCGCCCCGCTCGCGGCGGACATCGTTTCCGGCGCGCCCCTCAGCGCCGGCTGATCCTCCCCCGCACCTCGTCGAAATGCTGGCGGACGGCGTTGCCGATGGCTTCGCCGTCGCCGGATTCGATGGCCGCGACGATCTTCGCGTGCTTGGCCACCAATGAGTCCGTCGTGGACGTCGGCGCGCCGATCAGTGTTTCGGTCTGCCGGTAGACGTTCCAGAACAGCCGCGTCAGCTCCACGGCCAGCTCGTTGCCCGCCGCGACGCAGATGCGTTCGTGAAAATCCCGGTCGGCCGCGGCCGCGGTCGCCGGGTCACGCATGCGCTCGACGCAGCCGGTGAGTTCCTCGATCAGTTTCCGGTCGCCGGAAACCTTGCGGGCCAGCTCGGTCTCCAGTACCTGACGCACCTCGAGCAGGTCGGACAGCCCGCGCAAGCCGTCGCGGGAGTGCGCGCGCGTGCGGAAGAGCAGCGACGGGCCGAGAGTGGCCATGCTGGCCTCGCCGACGAACGTGCCGTAGCCGTGCCGGATCTCGACGATGCCCAGTGCCTGCAACGACCGCAGTGCCTCGCGCACGGAGTTGCGCGCGACGTCGAACTCCTCCATCAGGCGCGGTTCCGGCGGCAGCGGATCGCCCGGGCGCAGCCCGCGCTGATCGATCAGCTCGATGATGCGGTCGACCAGCTCCTGGCTGCGCGTCGTGCCCCGGCTGCGCACCGGGCCACGCGGGCCGTTCTCCCAGGTACTCATCCGGCGGCCCTCTCACCCCGCGCCGGGCGGCTCATGCCCCGGCTGCTCGCCACTCTTGCCCTCGCTCCGGTTGTTGGGCTAGCGTCCCAGCCATCATAGGACGTCCAACGTCCTACCAATACGACTACCTCGATGAAGCGGTGATCATGGACGGCAAGCCCCGTGTCCCCTGGTTCCGGCAGGTCGGCCCCGGCGCGTGGAAGGCCTTCAGCGCGGCCTGGCTCGGCTATCTGCTCGACGGTTTCGACTTCGTGATCATCACGCTGGTGCTGACCGAGATCCGCGCGGAGTTCGGTCTCTCCCTCGCGGGCGCGGCGACGCTGGTCTCGGCCGCCTTCGTGTCCCGCTGGTTCGGCGGGCTCGCGCTGGGCGCGTTCGGCGACCGGTTCGGGCGGCGGCCCGCGATGATCCTCAGCATCGTCTGCTACGCGGTGGGCACGGCGCTGTGCGGGTTCGCGTGGAGCTACTGGTCGCTGTTCTTCTTCCGCGCCATCGTCGGCATCGGAATGGCAGGCGAATACGGGTCGAGCAGCACCTACGTGATGGAGAGCTGGCCGGCGGCGTTGCGCAACCGCGCCAGCGGGTTCCTGCTGTCGGCCTACCCGATCGGCACCGTGCTCGCCGCGCGCGCCTACGACCTGATCGTGCCGAACCTCGGCTGGCGGTGGCTGTTCTGGATCGGGATCGTGCCGGTGCTGCTCGCGTTGTGGCTGCGCAGGGCGCTGCCGGAGGCCAATGACTGGACCGAGCAGGCCGGACCGCAGCGGGAAGGCACCAGCGCGAACGTCCTGCTCAGCGGGCGATGGCGGATCGTCAACGTCGCGATCGCCGTGGCCGTGGCACTGTGCCTGGTGCTGATCTTCTCCGGGCACGCGGGCGGGTGGTATCCGCTGTACATCGCGGTGTGCGTCCTGGGTTTCGTGGCGTTCGCGGCTCAGGTCAGCGGCCGGTCGTGGCCGATGGCGGTCGGCGTGATGGTCACCGTGTTCTGCGCTTTCCTTTACTCGTGGCCGATCCAGTCGCTGCTGCCGACGTATTTGAAGACCGATCTGCACTTCAACGCCGGACAGGTGGCCAACGCGCTGACGTGGGCCGGGCTCGGTTACGCGGCCGGTTCGTGTCTGGCGGGCTTCGCCGGGGACCGGTTCGGCACGCGCCGGGCCTATGTCGGCGGGCTGGTGCTGTCGCTGGTGTTCGTTTTCCCCGCGTTCGCACTGGGTTCGAACAGCGTGATCGCGCTGTGGTTGCTGCTTTTCGTGCTGCAGGCGACGAGTTCGGGAATTTCCGGGTTGCTGCCGAAGTACATCGCCGACCATTTCCCGGTGCGCTCGCGGGCCGCCGGCCTCGGGCTGACCTACAACGTCGGCGCGCTCGGTGGCGCCGTCGCACCGCTGGCGGGTGCGCAGGTCGCGGGCCGGATCGGGCTCGGACCGGCGCTGGTGGTGCTGGCCGCGGCACTGACACTGGTGACCGCAGCGCTGGTCGGGTTCAACGTGCCGGCGCGACTGGATCCGCGGCGCCACCAAGATCAGGAAGAATCGGGCTCGCTGCTATCGTGACGGCGACGGCGGAACAATGAGTCTGGAGTCCCCGGTGACGGAACCCGATGACGATCTCGGCATGAACCGGTCCACCTGGACGCCTCCGGCCGTGGACCTCGAACGTCCGAACGTGTCGCGGATCTACGACTGGTACCTCGGTGGCGACAACAACTACGCGATCGACCGCGAGTTCGGCAAGCAGGCACTGAAGCTGATGCCGCACGCCCCGTTCGTGGCCAAGAGCAACCGCGAGTTCATGGTGCGCGCCGTGGGGTACGCGCTGGACGAGGGCATCGACCAGTTCCTCGACATCGGGTCCGGCATTCCCACGACCAGCCCGGTGCACCAGATCGCGCACGCGCGCCATCCGGAAGCCAAGGTCGTCTACGTCGACAACGAGGCCGTCGCGATCGCGCACGGCACGCGGATGCTGACCGACGAACCGAACGCGGCGATGGTCGCCGGCGACTTCTACCAGCCGGACACCATTCTCGAGGCGCCCGAGACGCGGGAGCTGATCGACTTCGACCGCCCGGTGTGCGTGCTGCTGGTGGCGCTGCTGCATTTCGTGCCACCGACGGACGATCCGGAACACACGCTGCGGCAGTACCTCGGCAAGCTCGCGCCGGGCAGCCTGGTGGCCATCTCGCACGCCACGGTCGACGGCCTCGACCCCGCCGATCCGAAGCAGGCCGAGGTGCGCGAGTCGACGCTGCAGTTCTGCGCGCACTACAGCAAGACCTCCACACCGGACTTCGTCACCCGCACGAAGGACGAGTTCGCCCAGTTCTTCAAGGGACTGCAACTCGTCGAGCCGGGCGTCGACTACACGCGCTCGTGGCACAACACCGAACTCCCCGAGGGTGAGAACCCGGCGATCTCGGTCTGCCTCGGCGCCGTGGGCCGGGTGCCGGAGAAGTAGCCCCGGCCCTACCAGTCCGAGCGGACCCGCCGGGTGCGCCGGAAACCCAGACCCAGCAAGGCGCCCACGACGAAGCCGATCACGTGCGCCGCGTAGGCCACGCTGGCCGCCTGCGCGGTGCCGTACCCGGTCGAGTAGAACGCCTGCAGAACGAACCACATGCCGAGCATCAGCCACGCCGGCACGCGCAGCGGCAGGAAGAACAACACCGGGATCAGGCCCCACACCCGCGCCCTGGGGAAGATCACCAGATAGGCGCCCAGCACACCGGCGATCGCCCCGGACGCCCCGATCAGCGGTTGCGTGGACGACGACGCGGTCAGCGCGAAGCCGTACCCCGCGACGTACCCGCACACCAGGTAGAACAGCAGGAACCGCAGGCGGCCCATGCGGTCCTCGATGTTGTTGCCGAAGATCGCCAGGAACAGCATGTTGCCGAGCAGGTGCGTCCAGCTGCTGTGCAGGAACATCGCCGTCAGCACCGAAAGCACCGGCACCTTGTGATACGACGGCGGCCCGAGCAGGCAGCCCGGCCCCTGTGGGCTGAGCACTGCGCGGCCGGTGGGCACCAGTCCCGGCGCCTGGTTGCGCAGCAGCTCGCTCGGCACGGCGCCCCACCGCTCGGTGAACGCCTGCAGATCGCACAGCTGGGCGAGCGTGGTGCTGCCCGCGAGGCTGTGCGCGGCGGCGGGCATCAGCAGGAACACCACCACGTTGCCCGCGACCAGCGCGTAGGTGACCCACGGCGTGCGGCGCAGGGGGTTGACGTCGTGAACCGGTATCACCCTGACAGAGATACCTCATGCGCGCCGATCCGGCACGACTTCGCCGAGCCGGCGCGCGAACAGGGCGTCGCCCGGCCCCTCCCCGTCACAACTGCTTGCTCGCCAGGAAGTCCCACATCACCGTGCCCGCCGCGGCGTCCTCGCCGACCGGCGTGGTGAACGGGGCGTCGGTTTTGCCCGCTGCGGGCCAGTAGTGGGTGACACCCTCGTACAGGCCGGAGGCCACCGCGACCCCGTTGCGGCAGCCGGTCCACGTGGTCAGCGTGAGCCGTCCGATGTGCTTGGTGTCCGACGCGGTGCAGGCGTCGCGGACCCGCCACTGCTGCACCGTGTCCTCGATCGCGACGGACGCACTGGGCGCGGAATGTTCGGCCCGCACCAGCGGATCCGCGGTGCCCGCACTGATCAGCGCCGGAATCGGGGTGGCGTCGCCGCACTCGGCGAGCGGAACCGCACCATAGGTCGCCATCGCGGCGAACACCCCGGGATGGGCGCACACGGTCGTGAACGCCAGTTTCGCGCCATTGCTGTAGCCGACGAGATAGATCCGGCGTGAGTCCGCGTCGAAATAGTGCGTGGCATCGGTGACCAGTGCGGTGACGAACGGAACGTCGGAAATGCCCTCCTTCGCCGCGGCACCGCAGCACCCGTGTCCGGCGTTCCACGATTCCGAAATCCCGGACGGGTACACGATGTCGGCGAGACCGCGTTGCGCGTAGGTGAGGAAACCGGTGCGTTCGGACTCCTGTTGCGCGCTGATTCCCCTGCCGTGCAGCACGATCAACAACGGCAGCCCGGCCTTGTGCACGTGTGGCCCCACGGCGAGGTAACCCCGTTTGCGGCCGCCGACGGTCAGGTCGCGGTGCACGGTCGTGGTGCCGTCGGCCAGCGTCGTGCGGGCGCTGACCGGCTGGCTCGGCGTGGTCGCGACGCCGGAGGAGCAGGCGGCGACGAGGCACAGGGCACCAACGAGCGCGAGCAACCGTCTTATTTGTCCAGTTGCTCGTCGATTGCGCTGTTGGCGCAAGACAATCATGACGCAAGTGTGCGGCATGGGGGTGCGAAACCGAAGTGAACCGAGGTGTTCTCAGGTTGCTCTTAACACGCATCCAGCGCGTTCCCAGGAAGCGACAGCAGACTCACGGCCATGTTCGGTGACAAGGACCCGCTTTCGGCGCGGGCGAAGGAGCATCCTGACGGCGTCGCCTACCTTCGTGGCTCGGACGGGCACGCGCTGACCTGGGGGGCACTGGCCGCGCACGCCGGACGCTGGCGGGCCGTGCGGCCCGGCTCCCGGGTGGGACTCGTGATCGCCGACCCGCTCGTGTTCACCGCCGCCTACCTCGGCTGCCTGTCCGCGGGCGTGACGGCCGCTCCGATCGATCCCCGGCTCACCGCACCGGAACTGGCCGAGGTGCTGACCAGGTTGCGCATCGACGTGCTCGCCACCGACGACGCGGACGCGGCGATCCGGCCGGACATCGACGTGTGGCAGGTGGATCTGGCCGGGCCGCGGCGCGTCTGGACGGCGACGACCGCCGCGCGCCCGAGCGACGGCGCCGCGCTCGCGCCCGCCGTGCTGCTTACCAGTTCCGGCACCACCGGGCGCCCCAAGGGAATCCCGCTGTCGCGCTGGCAGCTCATGGACGCCGCACGGCGCGTCGCGCGGCACCACGGATTCGGCCCCCGGCGAACGCGGGTACACGCCGTTGCCACTGTTCCACGTCAACGCTCAGGTCATGGGCCTGCTGGCGACGGCGGTCAGCGGCGCCTCGCTGGTCATCGACCGCCGCTTCGACGCCGACGCCTACTGGTCCCGCGTCGAGGAGTTCCGGCCGACGTGGCTCAACGCCGTGCCCGCGGTGCTGGCGTCGCTGGCCCAGCGCCCGGCCCCACGATCCGCCGAACGGGTCCGCTTCGCCCGTTCGGCGTCCGCTCCCCTGGCACCGGAAATCGCGCGGAAGTTCACCGAGCGCACCGGAATCGGCGTGCTGGAGACGTACGGGATGTCCGAAGCCGCCGGGCAGATCACCGCCAATCCGGTCGAGACCGCGGCGCGCCGCACCGGTTCGGTCGGGCTTCCGGTCGGGGTCGAACTGATCGTCGCCGACGCGGAGGGCAGCCCGCTGGGGCCCGGCCAGGAAGGCGAGGTGCTGCTGCGCGGACCGCAGATCGTGAGCGACTACCTCGAACTCGACGGCGAAGGCCCGGAGCGCACCCGCCGGGCCCGCGACACCTCCGGCTGGCTGCGCACGGGCGATCTCGGCACGCTCGACGAGGCCGGCTTCCTCTACCTCGCCGGCCGCGCCGACGACGTGATCAACCGCGGCGGCGAGAAGATCTATCCGCAGGAAGTGGAAAACGTCCTGCTCTCCCATCCCGCGGTCGCCGCGGTCGCGGTGGTCGGCGCGCCGCACGAACGGCTCGGCCAGGTGCCGGTCGCGTTCGTGACCACCACGCGCAACACCGACGCCGAGGCGCTGTCGGCATGGTGCGCGCAGCGGCTCACCCGCTACAAACGGCCCACCGTCATCGAAGTCACCGACGCGCTGCCACTCGGCCCGACCGGCAAGGTGCTGCGCCGCGCCCTGCGCGCGGAGCTGGCGCGGTGACGGCCAAGGAGCACCTGCACTACGTCGATCTCGTCCGGGTGCTGACGGTCGGGCTGGTGATCGGCACGCACATCCTCGCGCTCACCCCGGTCCAGCAGACTGTCCTTTTCGGAGCGTTGACGATCGCCTTCCACGTCAGCCGCGAGGTTTTCTTCCTGCTGACGGCATTCGTGCTGGTGTACTCGACCGGGCTGCGCAGGGTGCGCTGGCCGAAGTTCTGGCGCAAGCGCTACCTGTTCGTGGTGGTGCCGTACGTGACGTGGACGGTGCTGTACTTCTTCGCCAACGGCGGCCCGTTCCTCGGCGAATCGTTCGTCACCGAACTGCTCACCGGCACCGCCCGCTACCACCTGTACTTCCTGCTCGTGTCGATGCAGATCTACCTGGTGTTCCCGTTGATCCGCGGGCTGTTACGGGTCACCGCGAGACGCCACGGCGCGCTGGTGGTCGTGGCGCTGGGTTTCCAGGTGGTGTTCTCCCTCGCCGTGCAGCGGCAGTGGACGGCGGGGCCGCTCACGGGCTGGCTGCGGATGCCGGACCCGTACCTGCCCAGCTACCTCGGTTACGTCCTGATCGGCGCGGTCGCCGCGTGGCACCGCGACCGGCTGATCGCCTGGACCCGGCTCTACGCGCGCCAGGTGCTGACCGGCTGCGGTCTCGTGCTCGCCGGGGGAATCGGGATCTACCTCGCGCAGGTCTACGCGGGCGGCCAGCCACCGCTGATCGCCAGCGGGGTGTTCCAGCCCGCGGTGACCTTCGAAAGCTTCGCCGTGGCCTGGGCCTTCCTCACCCTCGGCCTGCTGTGGCAGGAACGCGGCCGCCCGGCGGAACGGCTCGTGCGCGCCACCTCGGACGCCTCGTTCGGGATCTACCTGCTGCATCCGCTGGTGTTGCAGGGCGCGCTGGCCGTGGCGGCCTGGACCGGGACGCTCGCGCTGACGCAGACCGGGTCCAGCCCGCCGGTGCTGGCCGTGCTGATCCTGGCCGTGCTGCCGCTGATCTACCTCGTCTCGGGCCTGCTGACCGCCGCCGTCCGGCGCACCCCGGTCAGCCTCGCGCTCACCGGCCGCGCCTGGGCCCGGCCGGCCACACCCGCACAGAACCGTGTACTCGCGACCACAGGAGGTACCCGATGAGCACCACCATGATGATCGACCCAGGTTTGCCCACGGGACAGTTCACCGATGTGATCGCCAGCCACGGCGACTACGTCGACCTCGTCAAGTTCGGCTGGGGCACCGCTCTGGTGACCCGGGATCTGGACCGCAAGACCGCGGTGCTGCGGGAAGCCGGGATCGGGTACTACTTCGGCGGCACGCTGTTCGAGCGCTACCTGTGGGGCGGCAGGCTGGACGATTTCCTCGCGCTGGTCGAGGGCAGCGGCGCCACCCACATCGAGGTCTCCAACGGCACGATCCCGCTCGACCAGCCCACGAAGGCCGAGTACGTGCGCCGCCTGTCGGCCTACCGCCCGGTGCTGTCCGAGGTCGGATACAAGGACGCCGAACGCTCCGCGCATCTCTCGCCCGCCGACTGGGTCGGCGCGATCCGCGAGGACCTCGACGCGGGCGCGGAACTGGTGATCACCGAAACCCGGGAGAGCGGCCGCAGCGGGATGGCCAGACCCGACGGGCACGTGCGCGACGACGTGCTGCGCGCGGTGCTGGCCGGCACCGACCCGGCCCGGCTGCTGTTCGAGGCACCGACGAAGGACCTGCAGGTCGAGCTGATCAAGGAGATCGGGCCGGAGGTGAACCTCGGCAACATCGCCGCCGCCGACCTCGTCGGCGTGGAGACGCTGCGGCGCGGCCTGCGCGGCGACACGTTGCTGCAGCTGGCTCCCGCCGGTTTCCCTGCCGCACAACCCACTGTCCACAAAGGAGCAATCAATGCGTGACATGCACGACGCCTGCCACATCGCGGTCCCGGCCAAGGACCTGGACGAGGCGGTGGAGTTCTACGTGTTCGGGCTCGGCGCCAAGATGGCCCGCCGGTACGCCGACCGCGTGACGTTCGACTTCTTCGGCGACCAGCTGGTGTGCCACCTCTCCGACGACGTGGCGGAGGAGGCGGTGATGTACCCCAGGCACTTCGGGGTGAGCTTCGCGCGCGCCGAGGACTTCGACCGGCTGGTGCGGCTGGTGGAGACCCGCAAGCTGAAGGTGCTGGCGGGCCCGGCGGTGCGGTTCGAGGGCACCGCCGAGCGGCATCGCACGATCGCGCTCGTCGACCCGTCGAACAACGTGCTGGAGTTCAAGAACTACGACGACCCGAGGCTGCAGTTCTGATGCTGCATCTGGTGCGCCACGGCGAGAGCGAGTGGAACGTGGCCGGCCGCGTGCAGGGCCAGTCGGCACGAGCCGGTTCACTGACGGCGACGGGCCGGGCGCAGGCGGCCCGCGCGGCGGCACTGCTCACCGGCACGCGGGCGACGGCGATCGTCACGAGCGATCTGCGGCGCGCGCGGGACACGGCCGTGCTCCTCGCCGAGACGCTCGGACTGCCCGTGCACGAGGATCCGTCGCTGCGCGAACAGAATCTGGGCGAACTCGAGGGACTGAAGTTCACCCAGGGCACGGTCCAGGGCACGATCGACGGCCTGTGGCGGCATCCCGCGCGGCGCCCGGCCGGCGGCGAGAGCGTGCTGGAGATGTACGAACGCATCCACGGCACGCTCGCGCGCTACGCCGGGCGCGACCTGATCCTGGTCACCCACGGCGGCCCGGTGCGCGTGGCCACCACGACGGCGGACCCGCGGCGCGGCGAGGCGGTGCCGAGAGTGGCCGTGGGCAACGCGGCCGTCACGAGCCTTCAGCCGCGGCCTTCAGACGCGCCAGCGTCGCCTCGATGTTCGCCTGGTTCTCCTGCGCGCGCTGCCACACCCCGGTGAACAGCGAGCTCGGCGAGCGGAACCAGCCGGGCCGGCGATCCCACGTGCTCTCGGTGACCACGCAGCCGTCCGCGCCCGGTTCGATGTCGTACTGCCACCGCGCGACCGGGATTCCGTAGGCGCTCACGTCGAACGCGAAGCAGCTGCCCGCGGACGCGTCGGTGACCTTCGAAACCGTGCTCCAGCGCCGCACGCCGCGACGGTTCGTGCCACGGAAACGGGCGCCGACCGCGGCGCGGGACGCACCGCCGAGCCAGCGGTGCCCGGAGTATTCGCTGGCGAGGCCGGCCAGCGCACCCGGATCGCTCACCAGCTCGTAGACCCGCTCGGCTGCGGCTTTGACCGAAACGCTGGCGGTCGCGTCAGGACGTCGAGAATTCACGTACAGACTGTACGTATGTCGGTCGGGCATGGTCAAGTCCGTTGCCGGACGGGCATCCCGGATGACACCGGGCTGTGGGAAAGTAGCCGCGATGTCGTTCGATTCCGGAAGCAGAGCCAGGCGCCTGTTCGGCGCGCTCAGGGGACGCCGGAAACCGGGCCACGCGCGGACCCTGCGCATCGACGAGCTGGACGAGACGATCCTCGGCGTCCATCCGGCGTGGACCGTGCCCGGCGCGCCGCCGCTGCCGCCGTACGTGCCGCGCAATGTGGACGCGCGGCTGGACCGCGCACTCGCCCGCGGCGGGCTCGTCCTGGTGCAGGGTGATTCCGCCGCCGGGAAGACCCGGTCGGCGGCGCAGGCCGTGCGCCGCAACGCCGCGCGCCTCGGTCTGCGCGCGGTGGTGATCCCCCGCGACGCCGCCGAACTGCGTGAGCTGGCGCGGACTCCGCCCGAGCGGACCGTGGTGTGGCTGGACGATCTCGAACGGTTCCTGTCCACCGACAGCCTCGACGACGACGTGCTGGGCGCGCTGTGCCCGCCGGACCGGCGCGACGTCGTGCTGATCGCCACGCTGCGCAGGCAGGCGCGCGACGCGCTGGGCATCGACGGCGACGTCACCACGAGCCGCAACCGGCGCATCCTCACCAGGGCCAAGCCGATCTGGATCGCGGCACGACTGGACGAGGCCGAGGCGGCCGCCGCACACGATCTGCGCGCCGATCCCCGGGTCGCGGCCGCGCTCGACGATCCCACCGCCGGGCTCGGCGAGCAGATCGCGAACGGGCCCGCGGTGCTGCAGCGGTGGCGTTCGGGCGGAGAGGGCGCCGCACTCGTCAGCGCCGCCGTCGATCTGCGCCGCGCCGGCTACCTGGACCCGGTTCCGCTGCTCTGGCTGATCGATCTCGCCGGGCCGATGACGGTCCCGGACGCCGTGGCGTGGGCGACCGCGCCCGTGCACGGCGCGAGCCCGTGCCTGCTGCCCGCGGGCGAGGACCACTACGTCGCGTTCGGCTACCTCGTCGACCAGACCGAACTGCGCCCCGGCGCGCCGGAGGTGCCGGACCGGGTGTGGCGCAAACTCGCCGCGACGCCGGGACTTCGCCGCGACCAGATGTTCCGCATCGCCCGTGCCGCCGCCCGCTACGGCCGCCTGACCGAGGCGGTCGCGTTGTGGACCACGCTGGCCGCCCACGAGGATCCCTTCGCGTTGTTCAACCTCGGCTGGGCGGCGCAGGCGCAGGGTGAGCACGCCGCGGCCGAGCATTGGTACACGCGTGCGGCCGGCGCGGGCAACGGCTGGGCGATGACCAACCTGGGCACGCTGGCGGAGAACCGCGGCGACGTGGCGGCCGCCGAGGCCTGGTACCGGCGTGCCGCCGACGCCGGGGACACCAAGGGCATGACCAACCTCGGCGGGCTGTTCGCCGAGACCGGCCGGATCGAGCAGGCACGCGCGTCCTATCACCGCGCGGCGATGTCGGGCGATCCGGTCGGGCTGCGCAAGGAGGCCGTACTGGAACTGCTGCACGGCGACCGGCCGCGTGGTATCGGCCTCTTGCGCAAGGTCGCGCTCGCCGGGGACGCGACGGCGGTGCGGCTGATCGGCCTGCTGTCCGAGCCCGGAGATCCCGGCGCGCCGCGCTCGGACGTCGAAGCGCTGCGCAGGCTCGCCGCCGAGACCGGGGACACCGGTGCGGCGCTCGATCTGGCCAGGCAACTGTGGAACGAAGGCGATCTGGACGCGGCGGAGAGCTGGTTCGAACGCGCCGCCGACGGCGAGAACGGGAAAGTGGCGGAATTCGGCCTCGCCGTATTGCTGGAACAGCGCGAGCGGCGGGACGAGGCCGAACAGTGGTACCGGCGCGCGGCGGGCCACGGGCTGCCGGAGGCGATGCTCAACCTCGGCGCGATCCTGCAGGACCGGGGCGACCACGACGAGGCCGAGCAGTGGTACCAGCAGGCACTGGCCGCCGGTCACCTGGCCGCGGAGGTCAACCTCGGCGCCCTGTACTGGCGGCGCGGTGATCTCGCCGAGGGGCAACGGTGGTACCGGCGGGCCGCCGATCGCGGGGACGAACTGGCGAAGCGGACACTGGAAGTCTTCGCCCGCGAGCATCCGGAGCACGCGAAACCGGGATCTTAGGTGGTGAACACCGCCACCGCATGTTTTCAGCGGCCCCTTTTGCCCGACCCGTCCGCGCTCTACGATTTCTCGTGGCACGAAATAATTATGGAGGCCCGGGATGGGTGAGTTTTTCAAATCGACCGACAAGAACCCGGCTTTCCAGGCGACGATCTCGCCCTATCTGATACTCGACTTGAATTTGACGATCCGCGCGGTTAACCGTGCCTATCTGGCCGTGGTCGAGCGGGAACGCGCTGACCTGCTGGGACGCTACTTTTTCGACGCGTTCCGGCCGCCTCCGGGGCACCCGGACCCGGGCGGGCGGATGCTCGAGGATTCGCTACGCCGGGTGCTGCGCCGGAAACGGCGCCACCACATGCCGATCGAGCGTTTCGATCTGCCGTCCCCGGCCGGGGACGGCACGTATGTCAAGCGACTGTGGAGTTCGGTGAACTCCCCGCTACGCAACGGCACCGGCGAGATGATCGGGATCCTGCATCACACCGAGGACGTCACAGCGCTGGAGCAGTTCCTCGGTGCCGAAAGCGACGAGGAGCCCGCGGTCGCGCGGATGCTCGCGGTGGCCGCGGCCAGGGAGCGGATGGCCGCCGTCGACCTGCGCGAGGAGGCCGAAAACCTGCAGCGCGCACTGCAATCGCGCGCCGCGATCGAGCAGGCGAAGGGCATCCTGATGGCGCGCCACCACTGCGGCCCCGACGAGGCCTTCATGCGGCTGCGTGAACTGTCCCAGACCAGCAATGTCAAAATCCGCGACCTCGCCTTGTCGGTGATCAGCCAGGCACATGTGAAAGCACTGGACTAGTTCGGCAAGAACCGCCCGTTTCGTTTCCGGCGCGGGAAATTCCTGCCGGGTAGGCTGCCCGGCATGGCGAAATACTTCGACGTGCATCCGGACAATCCGCAACCGCGTGCGCTCGACCAGGTGGCCGGGATCGTGCGCGAGGGCGGGCTCATCGCCTACCCCACCGACTCGTGTTTCGCCCTCGGCTGCCAGCTCGGGAACAAGGACGGCATCGACCGGATCCGCGCGATCCGCCGCCTCGACGACCGGCACCACTTCACCATCGTGTGCCGGGACTTCGCTCAGCTGGGCCAGTTCGTCATCATCAACAACGCCGTGTTCCGCGCGATCAAGGCCTCCACCCCGGGCAGCTACACGTTCATCCTGCCGGCCACCAAGGAAGTGCCGAGGCGGATGCTGCACCCCAAGAAGAAGACCGTCGGCGTGCGCATCCCCGACCACGTGGTGGCGCAGGCACTGCTGGCCGAACTCGGCGAGCCGATGCTGTCGAGCACGCTGCTGCTGCCCGACCACGAGGAGCCGCTGACGCAGGGTTGGGAGATCAAGGACGAGCTCGATCACGTGCTGGATGCGGTGATCGACTCCGGCGACTGCGGCACCGAACCCACCACGGTGGTCGACTTCTCCGAGGACGAACCGGTGATCGTGCGCTACGGCGCCGGTGACCCGTCGCGCTTCGAGTAGCTCACCGCACGGGCGTGACCAGCCTGCCGACCCCGGCGATGTCGATGTCCACGACGTCGCCCGGGGTGAGCGTGAAGTCCATTCCGGGCACGATGCCGGTCCCTGTCGCGAGCACCGCCCCTTCGGGATAGGGCTGTCCGTCGAACAGGCACGACACCAGCTCCGAGACCGGCCGGTGCAGGCTGGCCGTGGAGATCGCCGCCTTGAACGCGATCTCGTCGCCCCGGGTGATCGTCATGGCGATCTCCAGTGCCTTGACGTCGGGCACCTCCCACACCGGACGGATGCCTGCCGATACCGCGCAGCTGCCCTCGTACACCTTCGCCTGCGGCAGATACAGCGGGTTCTCGCCCTCGATCGAGCGTGAGCTGACGTCGTCGACCACGAGGTAACCGACGATCTCGGCGTGGGCGTTGACGACCAGCCCCAGTTCGGGTTCGGGCACGGTGAGCGAGGAGTCCGGGCGCACGCGCACCGCGTCCCCGTCAGTGACCACGCGCCAGGGCACCGCCTTGAAGAACAGCTCCGGCCGCGGCGCGTCGTAGACCTTTTCATACACCGACCGCTCGGCGCTCTCCTCCATCCGCGCCTCGCGGGAGCGGTGGTAGGTCACGCCGGCGGCCCACACCTCCATCCGCCCGTCCAGCGGCGGCAGGAGTGTGACGTCGGCGGCCGCGACCGGCGTGGCCGCCGGCTCTTCGGCCAGTACGCGCAGCTCTGCCAGCGACAGGGCGAGCAGGTCCGCGATCCGGTCCTGTTCGAGCACGCGGATCACCCCGTCGACCAGTAGTCCACAGTGGACCGTTGCGTCCGAGTCGGCGAAGCGGACGATGTGCATGACGCGGGTTCCTTCCATGAGATCTGATGTCTAATGGACAATAGGAGCTCTTGCCCGTCGAAAACAAGGGTCGTAGAGTCGATACATCAGATGTCTTGGAGGAACGCGTGACGCAGGGTGTCGTGGACGAGGCGATCCAGGGCCTGCGGCAGCGGATCGAGAGCGGCGAGTTCGGGCCGGGCAGCAAGCTGCCACCGGAGGCCGTGCTCGCCGAGCAGATGCGCCTGTCGCGCCTGTCGCTGCGCGAGGCCGTACGCGCGCTCGTGATGGCGGGTGTGCTGGAGATCCGCCGCGGCAACGGCACCTTCGTGACCGACCTGCGGCCGGACCAGATGATGCGGGTCGTGGGCCAGTTCCTCGACCTTGCTCACGACTCCCACCTGGGCGAGCTCTTCGAATGCCGCCGCGTCCTGGAACCCGGCGCGACCGCGCTGGCGGCCACCCGGATCGGCGAGCAGGCGCTGGAAGCGCTGCACGGGAGCATCGAGCGGATGGCCACGATGACCGATCCCGAACGGCTCGTGGAAGAAGACCTGTACTTCCACGCCACGATCATCGCGGCGACCGGGAACAAGTCGCTGGAATCGCTCGCCGAGTCGATCTCCCAGCGCACCGCGCGCGCCCGCGTGTGGCGCGCGCTGGTCAAGGAGGACGTGGCGGCGTGGACACACCAGCAGCATCTGGGCATCTACCAGGCCTTGCTGGCCCGCGACAGCCTCGCCGCCTACACCGCCGCCGCGCGGCACGTGACCGAGGTCGAGCAGTGGATCAGCCAGCGGCTCACACCAGCGGACGCCCCGTCGTGATCCGCCGGCGCAAGTCCCACAGGTAGGCGTTGTACGGGAACTCGCGCAGGACGCGCGGGGAACGCGTGGCCACGAAACCGATGCCGCGCATCAGCCGGTCGAACACCCGCTGCCGCCCCGGCGACCACGGCAGCCGCATCTGCTCGCGGAACAGGGGCGGCAGGAATCCGGTCGTGACGAACCGGTTGAAGCGCCACAACGGTTTCCGGACGAGTGGATGCGCGAAGCCCAGTGTCGCGACGTCGTAGAGGTGCTCGCGCACGGTGTCGTCGATCGAGACCTTCTCCAGCCCCTGCTTCCAGTACTCCTCGAACGCGGCGCGGGTCGGCGGCCACATGTCCTCGCGCACCTGCAGGGCGGTGCCCAGCGTGGCCGAGGACCGGTATACCTCCTCGCGCTCGTCCGGATCCAGCGGGCCCACCATGGCCTGGTAGATGTCCTCGAATCCACGGTAAAGACACGCGGCGACCCACAGCTGCAGTTCCGGGTCCATCGCGTTGTACTTGACCGGGCTCGATTCGGTGGAGCGCACCTGCGCGTGCTGCCTGTTCACGGCGCGCCGGTAGGCCTTTTTCTCCTCGTCGGTGCCGAGCACGGCGACCGCCAGGTAGGTCAGTGTCGTGCGGGTCCGCTTCACCGGGTGGTCGTGCAGGCGCCCGCTCTCCACCCGGCTTTCGACCACGCCGTAGCCGACCCCGGGATGCGCCAGCTGCATGATCACGTTCGCGCCACCGGCCAGCAGGCCGGCCCCGAGCATCGCGTCGTCAAGGCGGAGTTGGGTCGTCATCGTCCCCTCAATTCTGCGCACAACTGTTAGCAGATATGCAACGCCGATAGGCGGGAGATGTCAAGATGGTCGGCATGGATTCCACGTCGCTGCGCACGTACGGAGGCGTCGCGGGCGAAGACCGGCAGGCCGGGCGGCGCGCGCAGCTGCTCGAGGCCGGGCTGCGCCTGCTCGGGGCGCCCGAGGGTCCGCACGAGCTCACGGTGCGCGGCGTGTGCCGGGAGGCGGGGCTTGCCGCCCGCTACTTCTACGAGAACTTCGCCGACCGCGACGCCCTCGCGCGCGCGGTGTACGACCGGGTCATCGAGGAGATCGCCGCGACGACGCTGGCCGCCGTACAGGCGGCGCCACCCGACGCGCGCGCGAAAACGCAGGCGGGACTGGCGAACCTGGTGCGCCACATCGCCGAGGATCCGCGCCGGGGCCGGCTGCTGTTCTCCCCCGCGCTGGCCGCCACGGTCCTGGCCGGCAAACGCGCCGAATCGACGCGCTGGTTCGTGCAACTGCTCGGCCTGCAGGCACGGGAGTTCTACGGCATCGAAACCAGCGCGCGGCTGGAGCTGATCTCGGAGGTCCTCGTCGGCGGCCTCGCCCAGGCACTGACCTCCTGGCTCAACGGCACCCTCGACATGGACGAACCCGGCCTGGTCGACATGTGCACCGACATCTTCGTGCGCATGTCGGGCCTCGTCTAATTCCAGGTCGGGTTGGCCGGGAGGCAGACGTCGAGGCGAGACCAGGGTGGGGCTTCACGGGAAGGGGCGGGCAACGGCAGGGTCAGGTAGGCCCACACCTTCATGCCCTCGCTGTCGTGGACGACACCCCAGCCCGCCGCGCTGCGTTCGAGGTCCATGAAACCGGGCCTGCTCGGCGGCGCCAGACGCGAGCCGCTGACGTCGATGCGCAGGTAATGCGGATCGGTGCCGCGCACCACGCACACCTCGACGGGGAACAGCCCGCCCTCGAACGCGCCGAGACAGGTCTCGTCGAGGAACAGCACAACGCTGACCACGATCTGCGAGGGCGCGTCGAAAAGAAGTCCGCACAGGGAATTGCGGAGGCGGGCCAAATCGGGAAGGGCGGTGAGGCGTCGCCACACGACGTACTCACCGTGGACACGTGACGTCGACATTCTCGGTCGCCTCCGCTGGCTGCTCAACGGTCGGTTGCCGAGCGGCTACCCCGTTTCGCCCAGCGGTAAACCGCGCAACCCTGCGGGCTTTTCGCCGGTCGGCAAGACTGGGGTCATGACGGAGCAGACGGAATCCGACAACGTCGCGCTCGCCGCGGCTCTCAGTTCGGTTGTGCGCACCCTGGAGCCCGAACCCGACGTCGACAAAACCGTCGGGCACATCGTGGTCGCGGCCTCGACCACGGTCACCGGTACCGATCACGCCGGGGTTTCCCTGCTGGAGGGCGGCGTGATGCATTCGATCGCGCCGACCAGCGACATCGTCGCGAAGCTGGACTCGCTGCAACACGAACTCGGCGAGGGCCCGTGCGTGGACGCCGTCTTCGAACAGCCGGTCTACCGGGTGCCGGATATCGCCTCCGAGACCCGATGGCCGAAATTCGCCTCCGCGGCGGTGGATCTCGGGGTGTCCTCGCTGCTCGGCATCCGGCTGTTCACCACGTCCACCACCCTCGGCGCGCTCAACCTCTACTCGACGCGACCGCACGCGTTCGACGAGGACGCCCAGTCGCTGGCGGACCTCTTCGCCGCGCACGCCGCGGTGGCACTGGCCGGCGCGCGTCGTCAGGCGCAGCTGCGCAACGCCTTGCGCACCCGCGACACCATCTCGATGGCCAAGGGCATTCTGATGGAGCGGCACTCGATCGCCGACGAGCAGGCGTTCAGCCTGCTGGTGCAGGCCTCCCAGCACACGAACCGCAAGCTGCACGACGTCGCGACCTGGCTCGTCGGTGAGGCGAACGAGGGCAACGGGAAACGCTAGACCGCTCAGGCGGCCTCGGCGAGACGAGCGAGGACGGCATCGGAAATGGCTGCCAGCGCGTCGACCTGCTCCGGGCTGAGCGCATCGAACACCAGGCGCCGCACGGTTTCCACATGCTTCGGCGCCGCCGCTTCGATGGCCGCGCGCCCGGCGTCGGTCAGCACGATGAAGGCGCCGCGCGCGTCCGACGGGCACTCCTCGCGCGCGACGAGCCCGCGCCCCTGCATACGGCGGAGGTGATGCGACAGCCTGCTCTTCTCCCACTGCAACGCGCGTGCGAGCTCGCGCATCCGCACCCGGCCGTCCTCGACGTCGGTGAGCCGCACGAGAACGGCGAAATCGGAGTGCGAGAGCTCTGAGTCGGCCTGTAACTCACGATTGAGCTGCGCCGCGAGCTGGGCTTGCATCGCGATGTAGCCGCGCCACGCGCGCTGTTCTGCCTCCGTGAGCCACCTGGTCCCTGTCACGAGATCGAGTATACCCGGAATAGTTGACGCATCATCCAAGTTGGCTAGGATAGATGACACGTCACCCAACAAGGAGGTTCTTCCGATGACTGCTGCGGCGAACTACGGACAGCTGACCGGCACCTACGAGATCGACCCGGCGCACACCCGGATCGGCTTCGTCGCCAGGCACGCGATGGTCACGAAGGTGCGCGGCGCGTTCAACGAGTTCAGCGGCACCGCCACGATCGACGGCGACAACCCGGAGAAGTCGGCCGCGTCGGTCGCGATCACGGCCGCGAGCATCGACACCCGCAACGCCGACCGCGACGGTCACCTGCGCAGCAACGATTTCCTCGCGATGGAGGAGTACCCGGAGATCACGTTCACCTCGACCGCGATCAAGCAGACCGGGGACAACGAGTTCGACGTGACCGGTGACCTCACCGTCCGCGGCGTGACCAAGTCGGTCACGATCCCCTTCACCTACGAGGGCACCGCGCAGGACCCGTTCGGCAACACCCGCATCGGGTTCGAGGGCTCGGTCGTGATCAACCGCAAGGACTTCGGCGTCACCTGGAACGCCCCGCTGGAGACCGGCGGCGTGCTGGTCAGCGAGAAGGTCACCCTCGAGTTCGAGGTCTCCGCGATCAAGAAGTGACTTCACCTCCCCGTGAGGGACCCCCTGATGGCGCACAGCACCACGAGGAGGCCCCTCACGGTTTGTCAGGCGGCTTGCTCCAGCGCGCGGGCGGTGAGCACCCGGGCCAGGTGGGAGCGGTACGCGGCGGAGGCGTGCGGCTCGTCCAGCGGCGACGCGCCCTCGGCCGCCAGCGCCGCGGCGTCCGCGACGGACGCACCGGAGGCCAGCGCCTGCTCGGTGGCCGTCGCACGCAGCGGCGTGCCACCCATGTTGATCAGGCCGACGGACTTGCCGACCACGGCCACCCCCACGATCGCCCAGTCGATGGCGCGGCGGGTGAACTTCTCGAAGCCCCAACCGGTTCCGGTGCTCACCGGCACCCGGATCTCGGTCACCAGCTCGTCGGGCTCCAGCGGTGTGGTGAACGGCCCGAGGAAGAACTCGGCCGCCGGGATCCGCCGCTCCCCCTGCGGTCCGCGCACCACCAATTCCCCGTCCGAGGCCAGAATCGCGGCCGGCAGGTCGGCCGCGGCGTCGGCGTGCGCGAGCGAACCGCCGATGGTGCCGCGGTGCCGGACCTGCTGATCGCCCACCACGCCCGCGACGTGCGCCACCAGCGGCGCGTGCGTGCGCAGGGTCTCGTCCTGCTGCAGATCGTGGTAGCGCGACAGCGCGCCGATCGCGACGGTGTCGCCCTCGACGCGGACGTAGCGCAGCTCGTCGAGCGGCCCGAGGTCCACCAGCACCTCGGGTGTCGCGAGGCGCAGTTTCATCAGCGGCAGCAGCGAATGCCCGCCGGCGAGCAGCTTCGCGTCGTCGCCGTACTCGCCAAGCAGACTCAGCGCCTCGTCCACAGTGGACGCACGCCGGTAGCTGAACTGGGCCGGGATCACTGGGCGACCTCCTGTCCCGACGCGTCGATCACGGCGCTGACGATGTTGTGGTAACCCGTGCAGCGGCACAGGTTTCCTTCCAGCCCCTCGCGCACCTCGTCACGCGTCGGCTTCGGGTTGTGCGCCAGCAGCGACACCGAGGCCATGATCATGCCCGGCGTGCAGAACCCGCACTGCAGCCCGTGCTGCTCGCGGAACGCGCGCTGCACGGGGTGCAGCTCATCGTCCTGATCGGACAGTCCCTCGACGGTGGTGACCGAATGGCCGTCGGCCTGCGCCGCCAGCACCGTGCACGACTTCACCGACTCGCCGTCCAGCAGCACCGTGCACGCGCCGCAGGACGTGGTGTCGCAACCGATGTTGGTGCCGGTCAGTCCCACGTTGTCCCGCAGGAAATGCACGAGCAGGGTGCGGTCCTCGACCTCCTCGGAGACCGTGGAACCGTTGATCTCCATACTGATTTTCACTTCGCGACCTCCTGCAGAGTCTCCCAGACGCGCAGCGGCGTCGTGGGCATGTCCAGATGGCGCACGCCCAGGTGCGCCAGTGCGTCGACCACCGCGTTGTGCACCGCAGGTGTCGAGCCGATCGTCGCGGCCTCGCCGATTCCCTTGACGCCCAACAGGTTGCGGTCGGTCGGGGTGGCCATGTCGACCAGTTCGAAGTCCGGCAGCTCGGTGGCCGTGACGAACGAGTAGTCGGCGAGGGTGGCCGTGGTCGGGTTGCCGTCGGCGTCGTAGCTCATGACCTCCAGCAGCGCCTGCCCGATGCCCTGGCCCAGCCCGCCGTGCCGCTGGCCGCGGAACACCAGCGGGTTGACGACGGGGCCTGCGTCGTCGACCGCGATGATCCGCTTCACCTCGACCTTGCCGGTCTGCGTGTCGACCTCGACCACCGCCAGGTGCGCGCCGAACGGGAAGGTCGGCTTGCCCTTGAACCACACGTCCGCCGAAAGCTGCCCCTCCTCGGCACGCGCCGCGAGCTGCGCCCAGCCGACGCTGCCGCTGGCGGGCGCGCCCCGCACCTGCCACAAGCCCTCGTCGGCATTGAGTTCCAGGTCCTCCGGCGCCGCTTCGAGCATGTCGGCGGCGATCTCGCGGGCCTGCGCGATGACCTTGTCGGCCGCCTCCCGGACCGCGGACCCGCCCAGCTGCAGGGAACGCGAACCGAAAGTGCCGACGGCCTTGGGCACGTCGTCGGTGTCGCCGTGCTTGACGGTGATCTTGTCCATCGGGACGCCGAGCTGGTCCGACAGCAGCATGGCCAGCGAGCTGGCGAGGCCCTGGCCGTGCGGCGAACTGCCGGTGTACGCGGTCACCGTGCCGTCGGGGTTGATGTCGACGCGGCCGCTCTCGCCGCCACCGTCGCCGCCGGTGATCTCGACGTAGCTGGCGATGCCGAGGCCGAGCGCGACGGAGTCCCCAGCCTCGCGACGCCGCTTCTGCTCGGCGCGCAGTTCCGCGTAGCCGCCCGTCTCGAGCACCTTGTTCAGTGCCTTCTCGTGCTCACCGGTGTCGTAGCTGGCGCCGGTGGGCGTCGTGTACGGGAACTCCTCGGGCCGGATGAAGTTGACCTTGCGGACCTCGGCCGGGTCCATCCCGATCTCCGCGGCGAACACGTCGAGGCCGCGCTCGATCGCCGCCGTCGCCTCGGGCCGTCCGGCACCCCGGTAGGCGGCGACCGGCGTGGTGTTGGTGAGCACCGCGCGGCTGCGGGCCTCGACCTTCGGGAAGTGGTAGACGCCCGAGGCCATCAGCTCGGTCAATGTCGGCAGGAAGATCGCCCGCGGATAGGCACCCCCGTCCTGGATGATGTCGAGGCGGAACACCTCGATCGTGCCGTCGCGGCGCCCGCCGATGGTGACGGTGTTCTGCTGGGCACGGCCGTGCGTCATCGAGGTGAGGTTCTCGCTGCGGGACTCGACCCAGCGCACCGGGCGGCCGGCGCGCCGGGCCGCCCAGCCGAGCAGGACCGGCTCCGGGTCCGAGCCGATCTTGGCACCGAACCCGCCGCCGACGTCGGGGGTGATCACGCGGACCTGCTCCTCGCCCACGCCGAGCCCCGCCGCGATGGCGGTGCGGGCGATCTGGGCGTTCTGGGTGGACAGCCAGACGACGAGCCTGCCGTCCTCGCCCCACGTGCACGAGGCGCCGCGCACCTCCAGCGGCGCGGGCGCGACCCGCTGGTTGACGATCGTCTGGGTGACGACCACCTCGCAGCCGTCGAACGCGTGCTCGTCGAGCGGGCCGCCGTGCTCCTGCACGAGGTTGCTGCCGTGCTCGGGGAACAGCACCGACTCGTCGGACAGCGCCGCGTCGATGCTCGCGGCGGCGTCGAGCGGGTCGTAGTCGACGTCGACGAGTTCGGCGGCGTCGGCAAGCTGGTAGCGGTGCTCGGCGAGCACCAGCGCGACCGGCTCGCCGACATAGCGCACCACGTCCGAGGCGAGCCACGGCTCGACGACCGGCGGCACCTTGCGCGGGACGAGATCCAGATCCGCGGCGGTGTACACCGCGATCACCCCCGGCGATTCGAGCGCTTCCGACGTGTCGATCGAGGTGATCCTCGCGTGGGCGATGGGGCTGCGCACGAACATGGCGTGCACCGCTCCCGTCAGCGCTTCCTCACGAAGATCGTCGACGTAGGTCCCGCCCGTGGTGATCAGCTTCTGGTCCTCGATGCGGACCACCCGGGTGCCAACGATGCTCAAACTGGCCTCCAACTTTGGCTTTCTCGCCAGATCATGCCTTCACTCAGTGCCGAACATACCCCGGGGTTGTCTTTCTTCCGTTTCACGGAATACGGCTTTACGACACGAAGGCCTGCCACCCGAGCGTGCCCGCGAGCCCGAGCCCGGCGAGCGCGATCACGATGCGCAGCGGGGTCGCCGGCACCCTGCGGACGATCGCGGGCCCGATCCACGAGCCGATCACCGAACCCGCGCACAACGCGATCATCGCGGGCCAGTTCACCTTGCCGGTAAAGGCGAACACGACCGCGGCGATGAGGTTCGCGGCGCCGGTGGCGATGTTCTTGGCGGCGTTGGACCGGGCCAGCGACTGGGCCCACACGGTGGAGAGCAGTGCGAGCATCAGCACACCGGCCGCCGCGCCGAAATAGCCGCCGTACACCGCGACGCAGAAAGCCGCGACCGCGGTCAGCGGCCCCAATCCGGATACGGCCGAATTCGCCGAAAATCTCCGTAGGCGCGGACCGAGGAGCATCAGAATCGACGCACCTGCGATCAGAAAGGGCACGATCGCGGTGAACGCGCCGGCCGGCGTCAGCAGCAGCAGCGCGGCTCCGCAGGCGCCACCGATACCGGTGATCAGGCACAGCCGCTTGAGCTGCCCGCGCTGCCCGGCCAACTCCGGGCGTGAACCCGCGGCTGCGCCGACGGTGGTGCCGAGCAGCGCGAGCGTGTTGGTGACGTTGGCCGAGATCGGCGGCAGGCCGACGGCCAGGAGTGCGGGATAGGACACCAGCGAGGCAAGGCCCGCGACCGAACCCGTGAGACCGGCCCCCACGCCGGCGATGAGAAGGAAGATCAAGGCCGGCACGTTCACGAGGACCCAGTATCGCCGCTCGGCCGCACGGTCCGGCGTGCGGGTCCGAGGGAGGAAAATCCCTACCTAAGTCGCTTGCCGGTCCAAGATCACCTTCCTAAGTTTGTTTGCGGTCGCAACAAACGAAGGGAGACTCTCGATGAGGACCCGACTGTTCAGACTGGCGGTTCCCGTGCTCGCCGCGGCCGCCCTCCTTCTACCGGCCGGGCAGGCCCAGGCCGCGACGGTGTTCGCCGACGACTTCGACGGTCCGGCGGGTGCGGCGGCCGATGCCTCGAAGTGGCAGATGGAGACCGGCGACAACGTCAACAACCACGAGTTGCAGTGGTACACACCCGGCGCCCAGAACGCCGCGCTCGACGGGCAAGGGCACCTGGTGATCACCGCCCGCCAGGAGGGTGGGCACACCTGCTGGTACGGCGCGTGCACCTACACCTCGGCGCGGCTCAACACCGCCGGCAGGTTCACGCAGGCCTACGGACACTTCGAGGCGCGGATGAAGCTGCCGCGCGGAGGGGGCATGTGGCCCGCGTTCTGGGCACTGGGGGATGACATCGGCAGCGCGGGCTGGCCCACCTGCGGCGAGATCGACTTCATGGAGAACATCGGGCGCGAGCCCAGCACGGTGCACGGCACCATCCACGGCCCGGGCTACTCCGGCTCGGCCGGCATCGGCGCGGCCTACAACGGCCCGGTCTTCGCCGACGACTTCCACACCTACGCCGTCGACTGGGCACCGGACTCGATCAAGTGGTACGTGGACGGAAACCTGTATCAGACAAGGACTCCCGCGGACCTCAACGGCAACCGGTGGGTGTTCGACCATCCGTTCTTCCTGATCCTCGACCTGGCCGTCGGCGGCGACTGGCCCGGATCGCCGGATGGGAGCACACAGTTTCCGCAGCAGCTGGTCGTGGACTATGTGCACGTGACGGCGTAGGGACGGGCGAACGCCCGGCGGGCGAAGCAAGCCACAACCCGCTCCTCCCCCAACCCCGATCCCCAGCCGCACTACGCCGGATCGGGGTCGGGGGAGGAAACCGGCAGGCTCGCATCGGACCGGCACGGCGAAAGATGCCTCGCCGGCGGGCAGGCTCCGGGATGACTCGGGGACCGCGGGAAACTCGCGTTAGCGGGTTGGTCGCCGGGAGGTGCGGGGGTGGCGTTTCCAACTAGAACGTGTTCTACTACTCCCATGCGGTACGGGATTGTGCTGTTCACCAGTGATCGTGGGATTTCGCCTGCTCGGGCTGCTTCCGTTGCCGAAGAGGCGGGCTTTTCGTCCTTCAGCGTGCCCGAGCACACGCACATTCCGGTCAAGCGCGAGGCGCCTCATCCTCGCACCGGGGACGCCTCGTTGCCCGACGACCGGTATCGCCGCACGCTCGATCCCTGGGTCGCCTTGAGCACCGCCGCTGCCGTGACCTCGAAGATCTCCCTGTCCACGGCCGTGGCGCTGCCCGTCGAGCATGACCCGATCTCGCTCGCGAAGACCATCGCCTCTCTCGATCATCTCTCCGGCGGGCGCGTCTCGCTCGGGGTCGGTTTCGGCTGGAACGTCGACGAGCTCACCGATCACGGCGTGCCCCGTGGCCGCCGTCGCACGATGTTGCGCGAGTATCTCGAGGCCATGCGTGCACTGTGGACGGACGAGGAAGCCTGCTACGAAGGCGAATTCGTCAAGTTCGGGCCGTGCTGGGCGTGGCCGAAGCCTACCGGCGCCATTCCCGTGCTGATGGGCGCAGCCGGCACCGAGAAGAATTTCACCTGGATCGCGAAGTCCGCGCACGGCTGGATCACCACGCCCATGGAAGGCGATCTCGCCCCGAAAATCGAGCTCCTGCGACAGACGTGGGCCCGCCACGGTCGTGCCGGCACGCCGGAAATCACGGTGCTGGCCGGGAAGCCCGATCCCGAAACCCTCGCCACCTGGCGGGAACTCGGGGTCACCGAAGTCCTTTTCGGACTTCCCGACCGCTCGGCCGACGACGTCGCGGGCTACATCCGGCGGCTCGGCACGACACTCGAAATCGGCTAGGACCTACTCCGAAGCCTGCTCGGTCAGCGGCAGCAGCACCTGGAAACGCGTCTGTCCCGGCTTGGACTCCACCCGCAGATCACCGTGGTGCCGGTCGACCACGATGCGCCACGAGATGTCCAGCCCGAGCCCCGTGCCCTCCCCCACCGGCTTCGTGGTGAAGAACGGCTCGAAGATCCGCTGCTTGTGCTCGGCCGAAATGCCCGGGCCGGTGTCGCCGATCTCGACCAGCAGCCGGTCCCCGCTCGGCGCGGTGCGGATGGTGAGCGTGCCGGACCCCGCCATCGCCCCGACCGCGTTGTCGATCAGGTTGGTCCAGACCTGGTTCAGCTCCCCGGCGTAGGCGGGCACCGTGGGCAGCGTCCGGTCGTAGTCCTTGACGACCTTGACACCGCCGCCGATCTTGCTCGCCAGCATGACGAGCGTGGAGTCCAGTCCGTCGTGCACGTCGATCCACTGGTGCGGCGCACGGTCCATCTGCGAGTACTGCTTCGCGGCACCCACCAGAGCCGAGATGCGGGTGGTCGAGTCCTCGATCTCGCCCATCAGCATCTCGGTCTCCAGCGCGTAGCCCAGCCACCGCACGGCACCGTCGAGCAGCGAATCGCCCACCGATTCCAGTACGTGGTCCATGCTCTGCGCGGTCAGCCCGGCCGAGACGAAGATCGGCGCGAGGTCCCAGCCCTGCTCCAGGCCGTGGTCCTCCAGCCAGTCGCCGATCTCGTCCTCGCGGTCGGCCTGCTGCATCGCGGTCAGCGGCGGCGCCGAAGCGACCTGCTTGACCAGCCGCTCCTGCACGTCCAGCAACTGTTCCAGCAGGTTCGGCTCGATGTCCTTCTTGGCCAGTATCGCCAGCTTGTGCCGCATCCCGGCGACCCGCTCGCGCAACGCCGCCGTGGCACGGACGGCCGCGGCCGCGGGATTGTTCAGCTCGTGGGTGAGCCCGGCCGACATCTCGCCCAGCGCCATCAGCCGCCGCCGCGACCCGATCAGCGTGTCGGTGTTGCGCCAGCCCAGATAGGACCCTTCGAGCAGATGCGTGGCCATCGGGAACCAGCCGCGGAACTGCTCGGCGAACTCCTCGGCGGGCAGGGTCAGAAACGTCAGGTCGCTGACCGCGTAGATCGAGGCCGCGTACCGCTGGTAGTGCTGGTTGTAGAAGAACTGCGTGGCCCCGCAGTAGGCACCGCGCTGATCCGACCGGGTGGTCTCGACCTCCCCGCCGCCGACCGTCTTCGTCATCCGCAGCGCCCCGGACAGCAGCACGTAGAAGCACGTGGCGGGATCGCCCTCGGCGATGATCTTCGTGCCCGCCGGGTAAGACTCCGCCTTCGCGTGCGCGAGTATCCAGTCGAGCTGCTCGTCGGACAGGCTCGTGAACAGGAACAGTTCCCGCAGGAACTCCCGAGTCAAGATCGGTTCGCTCATTGCTGCTCCAGGTACCGGTGCACCAGGGTCACGGCCATCGCGCCCTCGCCGACCGCCGACGCCACCCGCTTCACCGACTGCGCGCGCACGTCACCGGCCACGAACACCCCTGGTATCGAGGATTCCAGATGATGCGGATCCCGGTCGAGCGACCAGCCCTTGGGACGCTGGCCCTCCACGACGAGATCGGGCCCGGTGCACACGAACCCGTGCTCGTCGCGCACCACCGCCTCGCCGAGCCATTCGGTGCGCGGGGCCGCGCCGATGAACACGAACAGGTGCCCCGTCGGCACCGTCTCCCGCTGCCCGGACGCGTCGCACAGCGTCAGCGCCTCCAGGTGGTCGTCGCCGTGCGCCTCGACCACGGTCGTGCCCGTGCGGACCCGCACGTTGTCGATCGCTTCGAGCTGTTCGATGAGATAGTGCGACATCGACGCCTGCAACGACGGCCCGCGCACGACGATCGTGACGTCCTTGGCATAGCGGGAGAAGAACACCGCGGCCTGGCCGGCCGAGTTCGCACCGCCGACGATGTAGACGTGCTCCCCCGAGCACTCGGGCGCCTCGGTGGCGGCCGACCCGTAGTAGACGCCACGTCCGGTCAGCCGCGCGACACCCTCGGCCTCCAGCGCCCGGTACGACACGCCGGTCGCGAGCACGATCGAATGCGCGGCCAGCTCGGTGTCGTCACCGAACTTGATGACGCGTCCCGAGCCGCGCGCCTCCAGCCCGACGACGTCGCGCGCGGTGAGCACCTCGGCGCCGAACTTCTGCGCCTGCCTGCGTGCCCGGTCGGTCAGCTGCGCCCCCGACACCCCGTCCGGGAAACCGAGATAGTTCTCGATGCGCGAGCTCTGCCCGGCCTGCCCGCCGGTCGCCTTGCGTTCCACCAGCAGTGTGCGCAGGCCCTCCGAGGCGCCGTAGACCGCGGCGCCGAGCCCGGCGGGACCGCCGCCGACGACGATCAGGTCGTAGAACTCCTCCGCGGGCCGGGTGGACAGGCCGACCGCGTCGGCGATCTCCTCGCCGCCCGGCTTGCGCAACACGGTGCCGTCCGGCGTGATCAGCACCGGGATGTCCTCGCGGGTGGCCCCCGCCGCGTCGAGCAGCCTGCACGCCTCCGGCTCCTCGACCGAGTACCAGCGATAGGGCACCGAGTTGCGGGCGAGGAAGTCGCGCACCAGATACGACGGCGACGACCAGCGGTGCCCGATCAGCTTGGTCTCCTCGACCGGCTGCTGTCCCGCCGCGCGCCACGCGTCCACGAGCGCGTCGACGACCGGGTAGAGCTTCTCCTCCGGCGGGTCCCACGGCTTGAGCAGGTAGTGGTCGACGTCGACGACGTTGATCGCCTGGATCGCGGCGTCGGTGTCGGCATAGGCGGTCAGCAGCGCCCGGCGGGCATG
The DNA here is from genome assembly GCF_012328925.1 of Amycolatopsis acididurans. Classification (GTDB taxonomy): domain Bacteria; phylum Actinomycetota; class Actinomycetes; order Mycobacteriales; family Pseudonocardiaceae; genus Amycolatopsis_E; species Amycolatopsis_E acididurans. The sequence goes on along the minus strand of NZ_JAAXLS010000006.1, from coordinate 31,340 downwards.
CGGGAACAGGTCCATCGCCTGCTCCAGGAAGGAGATGCCGTCCATCTGCGGCATCCGGTAGTCGGCGAGGATCGCGGCGACCGCGTCCCCGCGCAGCTTGATCTCGCGCAGCGCGTCCAGCGCGTCGGCGCCGGACGCGGCGCGGACCACGCGGTAATCCTGGCCGTAGCGACGGCGCAGGTCTCGGGCGACGGACCGGGAAACGGAAGGGTCGTCGTCGACCGTCATCAGGATTGGCAGGCTCACGACGTCACAGTACGGCCTGCGCGCAAGTCGGTAACAGTGCCGCAGCGACGGCCACGGGCGTGGGCACAAGGTCCGTTCGGGGCAACACCGGTTTAACGCGACGCCGGAAACCACCGACTCATCAGGTGTCAGGCCGACAAGGAGGTCGTCATGCCACGAACCGCCTTCACCGAAGTCACCGGATGTTCGGTACCACTCCAGCAGGCGCCCATGGGCCCGATCTCCCCGCCGGAGCTGGCCGTCGCGGTCGCGAACGCGGGCGGGGTCGGCACGATCGCCGCGATGGGCCTTTCTCCCGACCAGATCGTGGCGCTGTCCGAGCGGATGCGCGCGAGCACCGGCGGCGTACTGGCGGCCAATTTCCTCACCGACGACATCGACCCCGACGCCGTGGACGCGGCCGCGGCCCGGTTCCGCATCGTCGACTTCTTCTGGCGCGATCCCGACCGGGCGCTGATCCGGCGCGTGCACGCGGGCGGTGCGCTCGCGCTGTGGCAGGTCGGTTCGGTCGCGGAGGCACGCGCCGCCGTGAGCGCGGGAGCGGACATCCTCGCCGCGCAGGGCACCGAGGCCGGCGGCCACGTGCGCGGGCATACCGCGCTGCTGCCGTTGCTGTCCGCGGTGTGCGACGAGGTCACGGTGCCGGTACTCGCCGCGGGCGGGATCGCCACCGCACGCGCCGTGCGCGCGGTGCTCGCGGCCGGGGCGGCGGGTGTGCGCGTCGGGACCAGATTCATCGCGAGCACCGAGTCCGGCGCCCATCCCGGCTATGTGGCCGCGTTGCTCGCGGCGGGCGAGGACTCCACGGAGATCACCGCCGGCTTCGCGAAATGCCCGTTGTGCGTGTCGGTGCCCAGAGCACGGGTGCTGCGCTCGGCGATCGACGCGGTGGGCGAGCTGGCGTTCGAGAACGCGGGACGTTTCCGGCAGGGCACGGAGATGGTGCCGCTGCCCGCGCACGCCGGCCTGCCGCCGTACCGGGACGTCGAGGGCCGGATCGACGCGATGGCGTTGTACGCGGGCGAATCTGCCGGTGCGGTCAGGGAGGTGCGTGACGCGGCGGACATCGTCGCGGAGCTCATGGGCGGGTGACGAGGCGTCCGATTCCCGCCAGCGGCGCAGGTCTTGCTTCACGAGACTGGCGGTATGAAGCACATTCCGATCGAACCGGCGATTCTGTACTTCGGCACCCCGGTGGTGCTCATCTCGACCCGCAACGAGAACGGGTCGGCGAACCTCGCGCCGATGTCGTCGGCGTTCTGGCTCGGCTGGCGCGGCATGCTGGGGCTCTCCGCCCGGTCGAAGACCACGCAGAACCTGTTGCGCACCAAGGAATGCGTACTCAACCTGCCCTCGGACGCGCTCGTGCCGGCCGTCGACCGGCTCGCGCTGACCACGGGTGTTGATCCGGTGCCTCCGGTCAAGGCCGAGCGCGGCTACCGCTACGAGCCCGACAAGTTCGGAATTTCCGGCTTCACCCCGCTGGCGGCGGAAACCGTGTCGCCGCCGCGCGTCGAGGAATGCCCGGTGCACCTGGAATGCGCCGTGGCGGGCGTGCACGAGGTGGCCGGGGACGACGAGGCTCAGCGCGGCCGGATCCTGGCGATCGAGGTGCGGGTGCGGCGGGTCCACGTGCATGAGGACATTCGCATGCCCGGCACGGAAAACCGGATCGATCCGGACCGCTGGCGGCCGCTGATCATGAGTTTCCAACGATTCTACGGTCTCGGCCCCGAGGTGCACCCGTCCAGGCTGGCGAGCATCCCGGAGCACCTCTACGCGGGCCCGGACCTGGAACGCGCCCGCCGCGCGAGGTACGCCGGCGCCGAACCCTAGCCCGCGCGCGCCGTGAGGGACCCCGTCACGGCGATCTCGCCGGTCTGCTCGACCAGGCGGGTGCGCAGCTGACTCAGCGCGCGGTGCTGTGCGACGCGCACGGCGCCGCAGCTGGGCATCCCGAGCCGGTCCGCGGTTTCCCGCGCCGAAAGGCCCTCGACCACGCGGAGCAGGACGACCGCGCGCGAGGGCGGGGCGAGCGTGTTCAACAGGGTGACCAGTTCGTGCCGGGTCGCGGACTGCTCGCTGCGGCGCTCCGGATCGGCCGAACGGTCGGGCAACGCCCATTTCTCCTCGGTGAGATCGCCGGCGGGCAGCACGGTTTCGCGGGCCATGGCCCTGCGGTGCTCGGCGATCTTCTTGCTCGCGATGCCGTAGGTGTAGGGCACGAACGCCTGGATCTGGTAGCGGTAGCGCGGTAAGGCGTGCACCACCGCGATGCTGACTTCCTGCACCACGTCGTCGACGTCGATGCGCCACCGTTCGCGGGCGGAGATGCGCCGGTGGCAGTAGCGCCGCACCAGCGGCTGCAGGCGCCGCACCAGTTCCGTCGTGGCGACCGAATCGCCCTCCATGGCGGCCACCACCAGCTCGCGCTCGACCGGACTCACCATCGTCTGCCACCCCCGAAATCCGTGCTGAGCACACGGCCGCCGGGGTCCGGAGCGACGCCTCAACCATGTGCATCGCGTCGCGACGGCACATCGTTAGCGGCAGACGGCGCCAAGGCGTCCCGTCCTGCCCCGTTGTCGGCGCACCGAGCGTCGCTGTTACGTGAAACGGCAGGTCACCCGGCGGCGATTTCCTGGTCGTCGCGACGTCGGCCAGGAAGGAAGCCGCGGTGAGTGAACCGTTGACCGTGGACGCGCCCGGGGCGGCGAGCGGACGAGAGCGGGTAGGGCCGGTGCACGCACTGGCGCTGACCGCGAGCACGTTCATCGCCGCCGCCGCGCTGCTGGAAGTCCTCATCGCGGTCGGCAACTGGCTGACCTACGAACTGATCGGCTCCTACCTCACCGAGCAGACCACCACGCTCGCGGACCTGCAACGACAGGACACGCTGATGTCGGTGGTGAACTGGCTCGACATCGCGGCCATGCTCGCCGCCACGGTCGCGTTCCTGTGCTGGCTGTGGCGGGCGCGGGTGAACGCCGGGATCCTGTCCACGGCGCGGCACCGGCTGGGCCAGGGCTGGGTGATCGGCGGCTGGCTGTGCCCGCTGCTGAATCTGGTGCTCCCGTACGTGATCGTGCGCGACATCTGGCGGGCGCACCGTCCGGGGACGGGACGTGTGCTGGTCGGCTGCTGGTGGCTGCTGCTGGTCACCGGGACGGCGCTGGACCGTTTCGTGCGGTACTTCGAGCTGCGTTCACCGGACAGTCTCGACCAGGTGCGCGACGGCGCCGCGCACAGCACGGTGGCCGCGCTGCTGCGGCTGGGCGCCGCCGTGCTCGTGCTGGTGATCATCCGGCGCGTCACGCGGTGGCAGCGATCTTGCCTTGACGTCCGCGTCAATGTTTAGGCTCGGTCACATGCGGATCGGCGAACTGGCGCAGCGCACCGGCACCACGACGAGAGCACTGCGGTTCTACGAGGCACAGGGCCTGCTGCGGGCACACCGGGCGGCCAACGGATACCGCGAGTACGGCGAGGACGACTTCCGGCTGGTGAGCGAGATCCAGACGCTGCGCGCGGCCGGGTTCAGCCTCGAGGACACCCGGCCGTTCGTGGAATGCCTGCGCTCCGGTCATGACAGCGGCGACTCGTGCGCCGATTCGATCGAGGCCTACCAGCGCAAGCTCGCCGAGGTCGACGCGTGCCTCGACCAGCTGGAAGCCGTGCGGGCGGAGCTGGTGGCCAAGTTGGCCAAGGCGCTCGCGCGGCAGCCGGATCCGTGCTGTGTGGTGGCCGATTCCGGAAAGATCGAGGAGCCGTGATGACGTTCGAACGCGATGTGCTGGGCAGCGACCGGCCGGTGCTGGTGGACTTCTGGGCGCAGTGGTGCCCGCCGTGCCACATGATCGCGCCGGTGCTGGACGAGATCGCCGCCGAGCGGGCGGATTCGCTGACCGTGCACAAGATCAACGCTGATGAGAATCCCGAGCTGGCGCGCGACTACCAGGTGATGTCGCTGCCGACGCTGATCCTGTTCCGCGGCGGCGAGCCGGTGTGGTCCGGCGTCGGCTCACGCCCCAAGGCCAGGCTGCTCGCCGAACTCGACGCCGCACTCGGCTGAAGGCGCCGGTCGCGAGCGATCCATCAGCGGAAGTGCTCGCCGGCGCGGTCGATCATCTCGCGGACGTTGCGCTCGGTGGTCAGGTCGCGGGCCTGGCCGACGGTCAGCCAGCGCAGGTCGGCGCCCGGCTTCTCGGGCCGGGCCCGCTCGGGCGCGCCGGTCGCGAGCAGGAAACGCAGGTCGGCGTGCTCGTGCGCGGGTTCGTGCCCCTTCGCGGGGACGGGCACGACGGTCACCTGCACGAGCGCGTCGTCCGGCCACGGGCGCAGGTCGGTCAGGCCGGTCTCCTCGCGCCCTTCCCGCAGCGCGACGGCCAGCGGGTCGGTCTCGCCGGGGTCGGCGTGCCCGCCGACCTGGAGCCACGCCCGCTGGCGCGCGTGCCAGCGCAACAGCACCTGCCGCGTCGGCGGATGCACGACGAGCGCGGAAGCCGTGACGTGCAAGGGGATCGCGCGGGACCAGGGATCGTCGGCGTCGCGCACCAGCTCGCGGACGCGCGCGAGGTCCGCAGCCTCGTCCGGGTCGCGGGGGCGGTAGGCGGCGAGCAGTTCGGCGATCATCACGGCCGAGCCTACCGGCGATCGCGGGTGCCCGAATCAGGCCGGGAAGTCGAACTCGTATCCCTGCGACTTCAGCCACGGCAGCAGGATCTCCAGCGCGTCGACGGTCTGCGTGCGGTCGCCGCCGCCGTCGTGCAGCAGGACGAGGGCGCCCGGCCGGATGTCGTGCTGTGCGCTCGCCACGATCCGGGCCGCGCCCGGCATCGCCCAGTCCCGCGTGTCGACCGTCCAGGAAAGCGCTTTCATACCCGCCCGTGACGCGATCGCCCGCATCGGGGGCGACCAGCGGCCCGCGGGGGCGCGGAAGTAGTCGACCGGCACATCCTTGTCGGCGGCGACCTGCAGATCGGCCCAGCAGCCCTGTATTTCCGCCGTCATCCGCTGCTCGGTGCGGGTGCTCAGTTCCTCGTCGTGGCTGACCGTGTGGTCGCAGACCCGCATGCCGCGCCCCAGCACCGCGCGCACCAGTTCCGGATGCCGCGTGACCTGCATGCCGACCATGCAGAACGTGGCGACCGCGCCGTTGCGGGCGAGCACGTCGAGTATCCGGGGCGTGTAGGCCGGATCGGGTCCGTCGTCGAAGGTGAGCGCGACGTATCGGCCGGTCCGGGCCGTGGTGTGGATCAGGCTGGGGTCGGCGGGCGGTGCGCTCACCTCGGCCGGTGTGCTCGCCGCGGCGGGCACGTCCTGCCGTGCGGCCACCTGGGCCGCGGCAGGCGACTGGTCGAGTCCGGGTGAGAACATCGACACGAGGAGCGAGATCGCGACGACGAGCGTGCTGAGCAGGGCGGCCCAGCGATAGACGTAAGGCGGGCGCAACACCGGGTAGCGCATCGTCACCTCCAAGGCCGACGCGCTGCACCTTAGAGTGAATTTCCGCTCAATCGGGGGATTTCAGGTTGTGTCTTATTCGCGGCTGAGCGCCACCCAGTTCAGCTTCTCCTGTTCACGGCGCGGTAGCCGCGAAACGACGAGGTCGTAGGAGTCCTCGATCATCTCCAGTACGAGCTGCTCCGGCACCGAGCCGTCGAGCACCACGGTGTTCCAGTGCTTCTTGTTCAGGTGGTAGCCACCGGTGATCGCCGGGTATTCCAGCCGCAGTTTCACCGCGATGTCGGGATCGCATTTCAGGCTCACCCGCAACGGCGTCGCACCCAGCCTGCTCAGTGCGAAGATCTTGCCCCGCACCTTGAACACACTGTTGGACTCGTCGAACGGGAACTCCTCGCCCGCGCCGGGAAACGCGAGGCAGGCCGCCTTGAGTGCCTCCGCCTTCATGCCGCCCAGCGTAACCATGCTCGACTCGCGCGAGTCCCCTGGCTAGAACGGCGTCAGTTCGATGGTTATGCCGGTAGGGGCCGTGTCCTGGATGTAGGAGGCGAAGCTCAGCACGTCGTCGAACGGGAAGCCGTACGCCTTGCCGTCGACGGTGTTGGCGTGCATGGCCTTCGAGTAGTGGTTGGTCACCGCGTCCTGATAGAACGTGCCGGGATCGGCCACAGGCTGGTTGGGCCGGCTCAGCAACGTCGAGCGGTTGAACGCCGCGCCGAGCACCGCCGCCACCGGGCCGGTGCGGCCGTCGTTGGGCGCGGCCAGCGCGCCGTCGCAGTAGAAGACGTCCCGCGTGCTGGGTTTGGCGAACGACGCGACGCCACCGCTGAAGTTGAACGTCCCGCCCGAGACCTGGCCGGTGTAGGTGCCGGAATCGGTCTCGACGGTCAGCTGCTGCCCGCTGTACTTGCTCCACACCTGGTCGATGGAGGAGCCGAAGTAGTCGGCGGGGAAGATCCCGGTGTCGATGCCGTGCCCCGGTGCGATCACCCGCAGATCGCCGACCACCAGCGGCGCGAAGGTGGAGTTCGCCTTGATCGCGTTGAAGATGTTCGCGCGTCCGCCGGAGACGAGCGTTCCCGTGGTCTGCGTCGCCGCACCCTTGAGCGTGATCGACAGCGGCACGCTGAACATGTCCACCATCGTCGTGTTGCAGAACATGCCGCTGCTGTTGTGCGTGAACTCGACGCAGTCGTGCAGCACGGTGTAGCTCGGGTCGCCGGAGACCCATCCCGCCGGGTACTGCAGCGCCGAGTTGCCGGCGCCGTCGGTGACGGCCTTGAACTTCAGTTCGCCGCCCAGCGAGAAGTAGACGCGGCCGGACATGTCCGGCGGGATCGCCAGCGTCGTGTCCCCGCCGGCGGCGAGCGGGATCGACAGGTCGGCGAACCCATCGGGTCCGTTCAGCGACAACAAGACCGGGGTGAGTGTCCCGTTCGGACTGACGAAGGACTGCTGACCGGTCGCCAGGTTGGTGCCCACGATGTAGTACCAGACCTGGGAATTCGCGTACCGGTTGCTGTGGTTGACGATGGTCAGCGGCAGTGCGGTGCCCGCCGCGCTGGCGCCCCGCCCGCTGATCTGGCCCGCCGCGAAGGCGGCGCCGACCGGCGCGCCCACGAGTGCGACGCCGAGGCCCTTGAGTACTGATCGCCTGTTCGGCATGGATCTCCCTTCTCAGAAACTGGCGAACGTCCTGGTTTGGAAGTCCACTTCGAACACGTCGTATGTGCTGACAGCCTTGCCGTGGACGCGGTCGGTCCAGACCACTTGAGCCCGCTCACGCACCGCCGAACTTCGCGGTGAACTTCGTGAAGTCCCAGTCGTTCTGCGTGACGTTGCTGCAGATTCCGTTGTCGGCCGAGGTGCCGCAGGCTCGGTCGCGGTTGACCGACCAGAACGTGAACCGGCCGAGGTTGTGGGCGAGTGCGTAGTCGAGCACGGTCTGGAAGTCCGACTGGTAGAAGTACTCGGCGGCGTCGGATTTGCCGTTCATACCGGAGAAACCCTCGCGCGCGTACGCGGTCGCGCTGTCCCAGCCGAGGTGGTTCATCAGCAGCGAGTGGAATGCCTCCAGTGCCGAGGTCTGGCTCGCCGCGCCGTTGAAGCCACCGTCGAAGGGCATGATGGAGAAGTTGTCCGGGGTGAAGCCGAGGGATTTCGCCTTGTCCAGCAACAGGGTTCCGAACCAGCCGGTGCCCGCGGCGGTGCCGGGCATGGTCACCGAGACGAACAGGCCCGGGTTGTCACGTTGCAGGATCTGCGCCGCGCCGAGTTCGTTGTTCATCGCGGCATCGTTCTCGTATTCCGGTTCCTCGAGGTCGAAGTCGATCGCCTTGAGGCCGTACTTGTCGATGACCTGCTGATAGGCGGCGGCGGTGGTGTCCGGCGACGAGCAGGTCTGCCCGAGCTTCGTGCCGCCGTAGCCGCCGACGGACACCGAGACGTCGCCGCCCGCGCCACGGATCTTGTCGATCACGCCGGCGACGGCGGTGTCGGAGGAGACCGCGGACGTGCCGTCCCAGGTGGGACTACAGCCGCCGCTGCTGGGCGCGAGAATGAAGGCGAGCTGGAACGCCTTCTGGCCGGTCGCCGTCATGACGGACACCGGGTCGGGCGGATTGTTGCTCAGGGGCATCAGATAGGGAGCCGAGGCGTACCACTTGTCGCTCAGTGTCGCGGCGCTCGCCAAAGGGGCCGAGGCGATGGCGGTACCGGCGACGATCGTGGCCGTGGCGATGAGGGAGGCGATGGTCCGGCGATGCACTTGTCCTCCTTGGGGGAAGGGAACTGCGCCGGATCCCAATGTGGACTAGACCATTAGTAACCGTCAAGGATTTGGCCTAGACCAATACTTTCGTACTGTCCCGCCGCCCGGAAAGTCCCCTTCGCCCGAGCGACGGGCGAAGGGGAGGCGGAATACCGGTGAATTTCAGGGTCGGTTCCCTGATGCCGGACGGCGCATGCTGCGGCATCGTGGAGTCATGACGACGACGAAGACGCTGGCCCGTTCACGGGACGACCGAGTGATCGCCGGGGTGTGCGCCGGCCTGGCCGAGTACGTGGGCTGGCAGCCGAACACGATGCGGCTGCTGTTCGTGGTGTCGTGTCTGCTGCCGGGGCCGCAGTTCCTGATCTACCTGGTGCTGTGGATCGTGATGCCGGAGCGCAGGTAGTCAGTCGACGGCCATCTCACCGAGCAGGGACCAGTCGTCCTGCTCGAGCTTGGTGTTGACGATGCGCGGGGTGCGGGCGAGGTAGGGCGGCAGCTGCTGCTGGGCGGCCTTGAAGTGGTCCGACGAGACGTGCGCGACACCGGCGTCGTCGTCGCGGAAGGCCTCGACCAGGACGTATTCGTTGGGGTCGTCCAGGCTGCGGGACCAGTCGAACCACAGGCAGCCGGCCTCGGCGCGGGTGGCCTCGGTGAACGCGCGGCTGATCTCGGGCCAGTTGTCCGCGTGCTCGGGCTTCACCTGGAACTTGGCGGTAATGAAGATCATCGAAGGCTCCCTCGGTCGCTGGCCTCGGTGATGTTAACGCAAGCGCCGCCGGCAGGATGTCGCCCATGCGTGTGCGCCTGCTGCTCGCCGGTTACTGCGCGTTGGCCCTGGTCACGGGGTGCACAGCGCCGGTTTCCCCGCCCGCGACACCTCCCGGTGATCCGAGCTTCACGCGGGGCCGTTCCGGGGCTACCCGGACTTCAGCGCCCCGCCCGAGATCGCGGCCCACCTGGCCACGATCGGGTACGACGACTGCTCGACGGCGTCCAATAACACGCTCGACCAGGGCGTGGACGGAGTCACCAGTACGCTGGACACCCTGGACGCGGCGGGCGTGAAGCACACCCGCTCCGGCCGCTCGGCCGCGGAAGCCGCTCGCGCTGGACATGAAAGGCGTGAAGGTGGGGCACGTGTCCTTCACATTCGGCTTCAACGGCCGGAAGTTCCCCGCGGACAAGCCCTGGCTGGCGAACACGCTGGATGCCGACGCGGTTCTGGCTGCGGCACGCGCGGCCCGTGCCGCGGGGGCGCAGGTGGTGGTGGCGAGCCTGCACTGGGGGACGGAATACCAGCAGACGCCGACGCCGGAGCAGCGCCGCATCGCCACGAAGGTGCTCGGCGACCCGGCGGTGGACCTGGTCATCGGGCACCATGCGCACGTGGTGCAGCCGTTCGAGAAGATCAACGGCAAGTGGGCCGCCTACGGGCTCGGGAACCAGCTGGCGCGGCACTCGGAGCCGCGAGGCACGACGGAGGAAGGTGCGTCGCCCGGTTCCACTTCACGCGCTCGGGCGCCGGCTGGACCGTCGACCGCCCGGAATACGTGCCCACCGTGATCGACCTCGGCCCGCCGATCCGCCTGAAGGTGGCCGCCGCAGGCTCCGCCGCCGCAACCCGCACGGACAGGGTGGTCCTGGGCCGCGGCGCGGCAGCCCAAGGCCTCACCCGAGGCAACTAGGTCCCCCTGACTGCAGGGCGGGTTCCGGGACCGGATAAGCTCTGACAAGTCGCCACGGCGACGGCCGGGATGTGGCGCAGCTTGGTAGCGCACCTGACTGGGGGTCAGGGGGTCGCAGGTTCAAATCCTGTCATCCCGACGGTCACTCGAAGGCACCCGATCCGGGCGAAAGCCCAGGTCAGGGGGGCCTTGTGCGCGCGGGCAAGATCGACCTGCCACGGGTCCGCAGTTTGCGCTTGTGGGTCAGTTGTGGGTCCCGGCCTTGGCCATGCAGGGTCACGTTGCCACGTTGAGGGTACGCGCTCGTTGAAGGCGAAACGCCGCACGGCTGCGTATCCCAGCTGGCCGGGGTACGCAGCCGCAGCTCGGCAACAGTCCAGACCACGCAGCCACCCGCAGTAAAGCAAAGGACCAATCCCCCTGCCAGCCGCTTAGCCTGTCGAGCTCCCGCAAACTCCACAGCCAGGGCCAGTGTGTCGACGCAGCCGGGGCGTCGATTGGCTTTCTGGCTGTCAAATTCCAGAGACGCTGCCATGCCCGCCCACTCGGGTCACGTGCGGGCGCGTCCGACAAGTCGCACGCGGCGTGGCCGACGCGTGACAGAAACAGCAGGCACCACGCCGGGGGCTATGCGATAGCGCGCTGATACGCAGCCGGTTATTGGTTGTTGGACTTTTCGACATGGAGAACAATTCCGGTCGTCGTTAGATTGAGCGTGCCGTGCAAATTAAATACAACCCGCCTTACGATCAGCAAATTTGTAGCACCCCCGGATATGTCAGACGTTGAGATTGCTAGCTCGTCTCCTACCCGTGGGATTTCATCTAGAATAGCCGAGGTTTCGCTGCCATCATCGTTGGACACAATAGTTACGTTCGACATCTCAACCGTCACCGTAAGCCCTACTTCTCATTTTCCTCAACCGTTTCCATCTCACTCAGCTTTTTATCGAGCACATTTGTGCCTTGGATGTATATTTGAACGCGGTCGCCATCTACGATAATTTCCCCATCAATCGCCTCGTCCATTCCGACTGTTTCAGATTCAGCGGGCAAGCCGTCGACCGCGGTGCTATTAACCTGTTGTGAATAGATCTTTGTGCCGTCACTAATCGCACTTTGGAAGAACTCAGCATTGGCCACCACAAGATTGGTTTCGGCCACCGCAAACGTAACCACCAAAGGTACCGTTATCATGGCGGCCGACGTCAACGCTATCGCTGCAACGACTACGGGATAGGTAGCCGTAAGAACTTTGAGAGCCTTGATCCATGTCGTTCCGCTCCATTCGCCAGGAGTCGCGAAAGGATACCCGAAGACGTTAACGTACTCAGGAGAATAGCCGTTCTCATGTCCCAATACGGTACCAAATACGGTACGAAGCACCGCCGATGAGTCCGTCAACTGCTCAACTTTTTGCGCCGCGAGGCCTTCGGCCGCAGCAGGCTTTATCTCAAATTCCGCGATAGTCCGCAGCTTTTCGTAGATCCCACCAGTGGGGTCAAGGCCAGTATCGTCCGGTATTATGCTTGCATTTCTTCCTCCGGGAAACAAACTCTTTGCAGCCGCAGGCGATAGCACGCAAGCTTCTCCAGCTTTGTCGCCGTCGGCGAAGTTGTAAACAAATGCTCCGCTATCGCTGACGATATTGTTTCCGAACATTTCAAACCATGCCGTGTGCCACGACGTGAAGTAGTGCCCGGTATAGGGATGCGTCAGCATACTCAGTAGCAGCGACTCCTGACCGTATGTCCCACCCGGCTGACTTAGGATTTGTTTGAATACCTCGCCCGGCCCCACCTTATCGCTTAATACCATTGCACCAAGGACGTTGACGATACCGTTCATGTACAGCGTACGTCTCTGCTCCGCACGTGTCTCTGTTTCCAAGTCACTAGGAATCGCAAGATTTTTCAACGAAGTGCAGACTCCAAGTAGATCGCTCGTCAGAACTTTGATCGTTTTCTCAGTCACGGCAACCTCACGATCACGAAGGTTTTTGTGGTCACTCCTGAGTCGTTTCTCCCGTCGGCGTCGTTACTGTACAAGTGACGCATCCAAATGCCGTAAATCGTTAAGTTCTGAGGCTCATGTCGGGATTCGACATGCCGACATATAGCAACGGGACCAGGGCGCACTTTGTCGCCTCTGCGCAACATGATCAGTGAGAATGTCCAGGTCTCGGGTAGCCGCCGATCGTTGGAGTACACGCAATAGCGTATGGACATCTGCTGGACTTCGTACCAACTCGGGTAGGCTTGAATGAGAAACCGCGACCGGGGTGCGTGAATGACTGACTTGATAGGACCTGCACGGCGCGCCCACTCTGATGTCACGAGTCGACCTACGTCTCGACGCGAGCCCGACCTGTAGAAGAGCAGCACCGACGCAACAGCCGAATTCATATTCGACAATTACAATGTCCTACGTAACGAGTTTCAGCCTGCGTTTGCAACTGCAATTCTCGAAGCGAAGGTTGGCAGGCCCCGCACGTTCCTAAGGCCGCAACAGCGGCAGGCTCAGCAACGGCATGCGCTACACCGCGCGTAGGCCCTGCGGGACGGACAAGTGTTTCGACAGCAACTCACCCGCTGTCGCCACGGACCGGCGGTCTGGGTGGAGGTAGCGTTGCGTGGTCGTGATCGAGCCATGACCCGCGATCTTCTGCAGGTGATGGACGGGCACACCGGCGTCGGCGAGCCAGGTCAGGGCGGTATGGCGCAGGTCGTGCCGACGTAGGTGGTCGTAGCCGAGCTTGGTCACTACCTCGTCCCAGTAGGTAGCGTCACGCAGGACGGCGGTCGTGATGCGGCCACCGCGGGGGCCGGTGAACAGCCTCGCGTCGCGGGTCCCGTCGGTCTCGGCGATCCGGCGCTCGACCAGGTCACGAATCTCCACGATCAGCGGGACCACGCGAGCGCGCTTGCCCTTTGTCCCCTTATCTATCAGGCCCCCTGGGGCCGGCGTCGTCTGGCGCCGCACGGTCCAGGTCCATTCCTTGGTGTCCACGTCGCCCACGCGGCAACCGGACACCTCGCCAATTCGAGCGCCAGTGCATGCCGCGAACATGACCACTTCGCGCCAGATGCGCTCTTGGCCGGCGGACCGCGCAACCAGGGCGTCTGCGAGCTTCACGAGCGCATTCCAGTCCGGCAACGCGAGGGCGCGTGGGTCATCGAGTTCGTCCTGAACCTGCTGGTACTGACGCTGCCAGCCAGTAATGCGGGCTGGGTTGCGGTCGATAATGCCGTCACGCACCGCTTGCTCCATGACGCGTACGAGGACGGCAAGGCTGTTCTTGACTACCGACCTGCTACACCCGTCGGCTATCCAGCCCTCGACCGCACGGTCGACGGCCCCATAGGTGATCATCCGCACCGGCACGTGCCCGAGGGCGGGCACCACGCGCAGCTTCCATCCGCCGAGGTAGGGATCAGTCGTCTTCAGTTCCAGACCGCGGAGCGCCAGCTGCATGTTCAGCTCGCCGTACTCGCGCAGCGTCATCGTCGCCGCAGCCAGATCGAGGCCGCCAGCCGCCGCCTGTTGCATCCTGGTAACCCAGTTGGCGGCTGCCTCTTCCGTCTCGTGGCTCGTCGACAGCCGTCGACGTTCGCCCGTCTCCGGGTCGTACCAGTGCACCCGTGCCCGAAACGGCGCACGCCGCCCTGGCATCTCCTCGATGTGACCACGAACGTTCACGCCGAGCGGAGGCTGTGCGCGGTCTGAGGTTCGGCGAGGCATTAGACCGATGTCCTCTCATTGGGTTGGCTGAGTGTTGCGGCGATCGGTGCAGGCGCGAGATCCTCGCCGCTGACCGCTTCGACGAGTGCGGACATCAAGACTTCGGCGGCGGGTGGGGTGACCGCGTTGCCGTAGCCGCGGACCTGATCGCGTTTGGAGCCTTTGACCTGGTAGTCGGAGGCGAAGCCCATTCCGGCGGCGATTTCGTGGGTGGCGAGCATGCCGAATGTGCATCGCTCGACCACGGCCCGTCCGGTCGGCCAGCCGACGAGGGACTGGTGGCCGGCGGTGGTCAGGGTGCGAACGAGTCCGGCCTCGATGCGCGCCAGGGTCGCCTCGGCCAGCGGGTCCGGCCGGCCCTGCGCGTCGACGCGTTCCCCGATCCTCTGCCCGGGCGGCAGGCTCCAGTCCGCCACCGTGGAGGCCGGCAGCACCTCGGGCTCGACCAGCTGGTGGCGGCAGGTTCGGTTCGGGCAGCGGTAGACGTACTGCCCGGTCGTCGGCCCGTACTTGCCCATGTCGACACCGGTCTTTTTGAACACCTGCAGCGCGTCCACCACCTGCTCGCAGTGGCCGCAGTACGCCTTGGGGCGCAGCCACTTGTCCCAATCCGGGTCGCGGCCCAGCTCGGCCAGCCAGAATGGCATGTAAAACCGGTCCCTCGACTGTGCCACGCGTCCGGTCGCCGGCCCGGTGACGTGCATGGAATTGAGTGCGACCAGGCGGGCGCGGTAGCCGTGGGATTCGATCTCGCGCCGCCGCCGTCCGAACTCGTCCCACTTGCGGACCTGCACCACGTTCTCCACCACCCCGGCCAACACCGGGCGGCCCTTGCGGTGCATCGCCTGCAGATAGCGCGGGATCTCCTCCATCAACGCCCGCGCCCGCGCCACCTTCGGATCCGTCGCCACCGCACCCCGGGCGGGGTCGAACAACACGCCCTGCGTGGAGCGGTCGAAGTCCCGGCGTACGCCGCGGGCGTCGGTCCACGGTGGACACGACGGGGAGGCCCAGAACAGGTCCGCGCGCGGAAAGCTGGCGATGTCGGCCTTGGCGATGTCGCCGCAGTAGTGGTCGGCGTCGGGGAAGTTCATCCCGTGCACCTCGACCGCCAGCGGGTTGTGGTTGGCCGCCAGCATCAGCTCCACCCCCGGCACAGCAGCCGCACCCTGGGAGCTGCCGCCGAACCCGGCGAACTCGTCATACAACGTGAACATTGTTCACTCCCCCGGCAGCTCGTCGAGCAGCTGCTCCAAGCTCTGCACCACGTCAAGGGCACCGCGGCCGCGCTCGGTCAGCACCTGCCTGCCCTGCTCGTCGACAGTGGTGGGCAGCGAGGCCCGCAAGCTGCGTGTCAAGGCGAGCAACCGGGCGGCGGTCACGGTGTGCCGCTGGGCTTCGGCGTCGATCAGCGGCCGGAGGTGGTCGCGGTCCCACTCCCCGTCCGCCAGCTCTTCCCCGCGGTCGGTGGGCGGGTAGGTGGTGGTGCCGCGCCAACCGCAGTCGCAATGCGCGCGGTATCCGGTGAACTCGCGGGTCGCGTAGTTCCAGGTGCCGGTTTCCGCGCCGTTGGGCAGGATCCGCGCGGCGTAGCCCTCGTGGGAGTAGGTGTCGGCCTGCTCGGCGAGCGGGCCGCAGTAGATGGTGCCCATTACCGCTCACCGCCCCGCGGCTGCTCGTCGGTGAACAGCGCTTCCTGGCCGTCGACGTCGCCCCAGCCGGCCAGCTTCGTCTCAGCGCCCGCGGTACCGGCCGGGCGCTTACCGCGCGCCCGCGCCGCGCACGTTTGCGCCTTGATCCGCTGCCACTGCTCGATGGTCATGCCACAGCGCGCGGCGGCCAGTTCGTCCTTGCTCTTCTTGTCCTTGCCGGTCATCGGGACTCTCCACTTCGGACTCTCGCGGGTGTTGTCGTCTTTTGGTCCGCGGCCCCTTTGGGCCTGCGGGCTGCCCCCGTGCTTTTTGGGGGCCTGCCCGCGGGCGAGGGCGACCACGGCCCCGGAGGCTCGCGGTCAGGGATCGCGCTTGCGCGACCGGCGAAGCCGGCTTGTCCTTGACCGTGAGGTGGGGCCGTGGTAACCGGACTCGGGCCGCCGCTCTCCAGGCGAGTGGCTACGTTTGTCGCGGTAGACAAACCAGCGCCGCCAAAGGCGGCTCTACATGGATCCTTGGCCCGCGCGGCCTTGAGCGCTGCCACCGAACTGCGGCCGCGAGCTGGAAACTGTCGGTAGGGCGTGTCACCCTCGAAGATGTGCAGCTCACCGGGCCGGACTTCGACCGAATCCCGCGCACCAATGTGCGGGTGCCGGTGGTCGAGTTCGCCCAGATGTGGCTCGCGGCTGAGCAGTACGCCGACGCACATCCCTCGGACTGGTACGGCGCCGGCGTGGTCATGACCTGCCGTTGGCTCGCTCGTGCGACCGTTCGTCAGGCAAGCGGCCCGGCATATGTCGCCCGCGCGCCCGTCACCGAGCGGTCCAAGCTCGCGTACGAGGAGCTGATCGAGGCCGAGTGCCTCGCGGCCGAGAAGCTCGACTTGCAGCGTCCGGTCCCGGCGTGGCTGGCCGACCGTCCGGGCTGGCTCGCGGGCGTCATTGCGACGCTGCACTGGGCATGGCGCCGCGCCGGCGGCCCGCCTCTGATCATCGCGGCGACCGCGACGGGCTGATCTCGCGCTATTCACCCGGCACCGCCATTTCCAGGGCGGCACCGCGGTCGTCGGCCTGCTCGCGGGCGACGTCTTGGGTGTGCCACCGCGCCAACTGCTCGGCGCGCGCCTCCTCGGCGGCGCGTTCACGCTCCGCCTGCTCCCGTGCGCGGATCTCGGCGAGAGCGCGCTGGGCGTTGGCTACGTGTTCGGCCGTTTCCTCGGCCGTCGCAGTCCGGACGACATCCTCGTCGACCTGCTTCGGCTCCGACTCCGCGACTTCGCGAACGTCGGTTACCTCGGTTTCGGCAGCGGGTGACTCGTCGGTTGCGTCTGCGGCGTGCTCGGGCGCGTCCGTCGACGTGTCGTCCAGTTCGTACTCGGCCGTGATCTCGCGGTGCGGGTCCTCGGCGCGCTCGGCCGCCTTCTGTTCGGCGAGCCATTCTTTCGCGGTCACCGGCTCGTCGTCGTGCTCGTCGTCAGCCCGTCGGGCCGACAGCTCGGCGCGGGCACGTTCGGCGGCTGCGCGGGTCTCGGCGGTGTGAGTGAGCCACTGGGCGCGCGCCTCGTCGACGGTCTCCAGCTCGGCTGCGCGCTGCTCCAGCGTCTTGGCCAACTCGCGCGCGTCGTTCGCTTCGCGTTCCAGCCGGGCCCGCGTTTCGGCGTCGGTCGCCGCGGCCGCTTCGACGGCGCGGAGCGTCGCCGTCTGGCGCTGTTGCTCGGCCTCGTGCCGGGTGCCGGCCAGCTCGTTGGCGACGAACCTTGGCGCCCAGGTTTCCTCGCGCTCGTAGGCGCGAATCCGCATGTGCAGCTGGCCGTCGCTCATCTCAAGTTCGTCCCGGTCGGCTTCGGGGTAGCCGAGCGCCTTCCAGGCTGCGCGCCAGGACGCGTAGGCCTCGACCTGGCCGGGCTTCGGCGCCGCTCCCAGGGCCGTGGCTGGATCGTCGTGCCCGGTCAGTTCCCGGTGTGCAGCAACAATTGCGGCCTTGGTCGCCCACTCGGCTTGCAGTTGAGCATCCTCGGGCGGCGCGCCCAGCGCTTCCACTGCCCACTGTGGACGATCGGTGAGGGCCTGGCGTCCAAGCTCGTGGCGCCGTGCGTCGGCCGCGTCGGCGAGCCTGTCGAGATAGCGCTGCCATTCGGGATCGTCCACGGTCGGAGTCCAGTCCAGGTACGAATCGCCCTGCGGGTCAAGGGAAACCGCGGACGTGATCCGGTGATGGAGCACGTACGTGATCTGGCGTGCGCCCACGAGTGGACGATCGATCACGGCATTGTCGAGCACCTGGTGCGGGTCGTGCCCGGCCAGCTCGGCGCGGCGTAGTAGACGGGTAAGCGTCGGTCCGCCATCCTCGGCCGCGATGCGGGCCCGCTCGTGCGCGTCGAGGTGGCCTTGCCCGACCAGTTCGTCGAGCCACTGCGCCGTGCGGCCGGCCGTGGCCAGCTCGCTTGCGTCGGCGAGCAACTCGGCGGGCGTACGCACGCTTGCCATGTCATCGGCCGATTCGACGGCCGTTGCCAGCGCTGAGCGTTCGGGCTGCGCGGCCTCCATCGTGCTGGCCAGCACGGCGGCCGGTGACCGGTACACGGATTCCAACGCGGCGCCCGTGGGTGCGTCGACGGGCACTGCCAGCGTGGCGACGTGCGCGGTGTTGGCGGCACGGCCTCGGGTCATCCCGACGTAAAGCGCCTCCGGGCTCGTGGTCTGCGTGATCACCGGGTGGCTGGTGTCCACGGTGAGGCCCTGTGCGGAATGGACGGTCGACGCGTAGCCGAGCGCGACGTGGCGGGACACGTACTCGCCGGGCAGCGTCAGCCGGTCGCCGAGCTGGTCCCCGTCGGCGCCGCGGCCGAGGATCGGCGCCACCACAAGCCCACCGTCTTCGCGGGTCGCAAGCACGCGATATTTCTCGCGGTTGATCGGGCCGCGTCGGTTGCCCTCGTGGCCTGCGAGGTTCCATCCGTTGAGCCGGGCCTGGACGATGTCGCCGATTCCGGCGTAGGTGCCTTGCAGGTCCAGCGGCACGCCGTGTTCGTCGACCTTGCCGAGGCGCACAAGGTCGGCGCGGAGCTGTGCGGAGAGGCGGGCGGCCTGCTCGTTGGTGTCGACGATCAGTTGCGAATGCAGGCCCTGCAGCGTGTCGGCGAGCCACGCGCGAGCGGCGGAGTCCTCGGCCTGTTCCAGAGTTCCGCCGTCGATCAGCTGGCCGTGCTTGTGGTACTCGCCGAGCACGGACTCGTCTGCGGCGCGCAGCCGCAGCGACGTGGCGCGCTCCCAGTCGGCGCTGAAGCGGCGAGCCTCGGCGAGTTCGTAGCTCGCGCCGGTGTCAGCGACGAGTTCCATGCCGCCTGCGGGACCGACCGCGGCGAGCTGCCGGTGATCGCCGGTCAGTAGCAGCTTGGCGCCAGCGGCGCTGGCGTGCTGCTGGACGGCGCTGAGGTCCGGGGTGCTGGCCATCGCGGACTCGTCCACGACGATCAAGTCACCGGCACGCAAGCGCCACTGCTCATCCCCGCTGGCGGCTCGTCCCTCTGCGATGCGCTGTTGCGCGCCGAGCCAGCGAGCGATGTTCGAGGCGTCAAGTCCTTCCCCGGCAAGGACTTCGGTCGCGATCTGGCTCGACGCGAGCCCCACCACGCGGCGCGCTTGGCCGTCCCACAGGGCTGGGTCCTGCCATGCCTTCGCCAAGGCTCCGACGACGAACGACTTGCCGGTGCCCGCCGGGCCGACGAGCGATTCAATGGCTGCCCCGGACGTCAGTACACCGCGCACGGCGGCGGCCTGGTCCACTCCGAGTTCGATTCCCGACTCCGCGAGCGAGCCGACGAACGAGTCGACCGCCGACGCTGTGAGCGCCGGTGCGTCCTGTGGCCCTGTCGCGGCGCGGAGAGCGCGCTCACTGCGGACGTGCGATGGCGTCGCGTATCGGCGTCCGGCCGGTGCGGCGTAGGCGGATCGGCCGTCGGCCAACCGGAGGGCCTCGGGCACCTCGGCGTCGGCTGGGCGGTCGGTGTCCAGCGGGACGGCGAGCTGCAGCGCCTCGGCAGTCAGACCGTCGAGCAGCCGCGCCAGCTGCGAGCCGTCGAGCGCGCCCAGGTGATCCGGCAGGGCGTCGCTGATCTCGCGGGTCAGGTCGGGCGCGGTCCAGGCGGCCTTCTTCTCCTGGACCGCTGCGAGCGCGGTCTCGATGACCGCTCGCGGTGACCACTCCTCCCCTGGACAGTCGGCGCGGTGGTCGAGCACGGTCTGCGCGACCTCCGCGAGCCCGCCGGCCACCTCGGCGCGGAGGTCGCGATCCCACCTGTCGAGGCGCTCCTCGACGGTCTCACCGTCGTGGGACTTGGCCTTGCGCGTGGCGAACGTCGCCTGGCGCTGCAACCGATCCAATTCCAGCGCGTTCGGTTCGCGCCCGAACCGCTCCTCGAACGCGTCGACGAGTTCGCGAGTGTGCCGGGTGATGGCGCGGCGGCGCGAGCTGAATAGGTCCATCACCTCGGCGGGTACGCCGACGATTTCGCGGGCTTTGCCGTCCGGACGCGTCGCGAACTGCACGCCGAGCGTGCGAGTAAGGTGCTCCTCCATCGTGCGCTCTGCCACCGCCGCGGCGGCGCCTCGGAACTTGTGAATGGCGCGCGAGTCGAGGGTGCGCCATGCGCCGTCAGAACCCTGGACGCGGTTGAGGATCGCGTTGTGGATGTGCAGCTGTGGGTCGTGGTTGCGCGAGTCGTGCTGGAAGAACGATGCGACGATCCAGTCGTGCGCGTCGATGTAGCGGCCAGCGGCGCCGCCGTGGTGCCCGATCCGGGAGTAGCCGGCCTTGGCGGACAGGTAGTCGAGGGCGGCGCGGTTGCCCGCCCAGATGGCGTCCTCGACGGCGTCCCGATGCGTCCGCCACGAGGCCGCAGCCTCGCGCGCCCGCCCCGCTTCACGGGTGTCACCGTTGGTCTCGGCGGCGGTGGCGACGCGTTCGGCGGCAACCTGCTGCGCCTCGAACGCGGTATGAAGCACCGTGATCGACTTCTGCACGCTGAACGTAGCGTCCAGAAACGCCACGTTGTTGCGGGCACGCTTGCCCGCGTCCAGCTTCAGCTGTTCACGCCGCTCCGGGCTCGCGTCCGGCTCGGCGTCCAACGCCAGCTTGTACAACTCCTCCTCGGATTGGTACTTGCGGCCGGTGTGTCCAAGGGTGGACGCCTCGGCCCACTTGGACGGGTCGGTGAACGCCGGGTCGCGCGGGTCGATGAATCGCTCGTACACCGCGGTCATGTCCTGCTCGTCGACGAGCCCGGTCAAGCCGACCGCTTCGGCGCCCGCGCCGTACCAGCGGCCGGGCGGCTCGCCCTCGGCGACTGCCCCCGTGTAGTAGTTCTCGCGGCCCTGCGCCACCTCGTCCGTCAGGTACCGCACCGAGTAGCCCGTCGCGACGGTCAGCACGCCGACCACCCGCCAACCAAGATCAACTCGAGGCCGGTGGCAACCGGGCGCGGCGCGGCCGTAGGCACGCGCCGTTCTGACCGTCGGATCGTGATGCCTCGGTGTGCTTCTATCTTGATCTTGTTGGAGTTGATCTGAGGGTGACTGATCTGTGTCATGTGGTGACTGGATTTCGTGTTGGTGGGCTGCTTGGCGATGTGGAGCTGGGTTGTCATTGGTCTGCACCTGCTGAGGTGGTCTCGTTGACGATGTGCAGTTGGTTGCGCTGGTCGCGGAGTTCCTTGAGGGCGTTGCCTGCGGTGCCTCGGGCGACGTCGGTCATCTCGACGAGTTGGGAGACGGTGGGGAGCTGGCCGTGCTGCCGTGCGTGGCGGCGCGCAGCGGCGCGGGCTCGTTCACGCGGCGACTCGCCCGACTCGATCGCTGGACGCTGCGCGGGCTTGGGCTTGCCGGTTGGACGGACGGGCCCGGGTTGTACAGGGCCTTGGACTGGCGGTTGTACGGACGGCGCGGCGTCCGTTTGTACGGCGGGCACGATGGACGATGTACGGGCGGGCTCGTCGGTGTCGGTGGACGGCTCTTCGTCCGACTCGGTGGACACGGCAGCGTCGTGACCGAGCAGGAACAGCAGGTGCGCCACGATCGCGGCGGCGATGGCCGGCCACGCCCCGATGCCGAACCGCAGCGCGGCCGGGGCGGCTCCGACTCCCCCGGCGAGGTAGCTCGCCTGGGCAAGCCCGGACAGCCCGGCGGCAAGCACGACGACCGCCCATGCGTAGGCGCGGCCCCCGTCGGCGAGCCTGGCCGTGGAGGCGTAAGCCACGAGCGCGAGCCCGTCGGTGATCAGCGGGTACAACCACGCAATCGCTTGCGGTACGGCCGCGCCCACTGCGACCTCGTACAGACCGTGCGCGGTGGCGACACCGGCGCCGATGGCGACGAGGAGTCCCGGCACCCACAACGCCCACAAGGTGACTCCGGAACGGGTCTCCGTGTCCTCGCGGCTCATCGCCGACCACCCCGGAACTGCCGGTCGCGTGCTGCGGCCTCGCGCAGCTGCGCGGCCGTCGGTTCGGGCGGGCTGTCGGCGCGCCGGGTCGACCACCAGTCCGCCATCGGGGCGAGGGCCTCGGCGAGCGGCACGACCGGGCGCGCGCCGTCGCCGGGCTGGTGGTTCTCCAGCGAGCAGTGCTTGGTCAGCTCCTGGACTCGGCGCACCACACCAGACCGGCACCGGTCGTGCCAGTCCCCGGCCAACGCCACGGTTGCGCGCTCGTCGCGGTAGGCGGCGTGCCAGGCGTACATGAGCCACAGCAGCTCCTCGACCACCTCCGGGTGCCATAACCAGCAGTCCGGCAGGCCGCGGGCGGCATCCGGGTAGCGCAGGTACACGTCGCCCAGCCAGCCGGTGAGGTCCTGCAGCAGCCCAGCGGCGGCCTCGACATTGCCGGGCAGGTCCAACCACGACGGCGCCACCACTGGCTGGGAGCCACAGCCCGCCGCCTGAGTGCTTGCCTGCTCGGCCAGCTCCCCGACAACACGGGCAAGGTCCTCGACCTGCATCGACAGCCCGCCGAGCTGGCGCACCGCGCGGCGCAGCGCGTCCAGCTCACGAGCTACCCCGGCGACCGCCCCGGCAGTGGCGTACTTGCCCTTCGGCGCCTCGTCGACGGCTGCCGGCTCGACGGGCCGGTCCTGGGCGGCGTCGCGCTGCCGACGTTCGCAGGTGCCCCGGTTGAGGCAGCGCCATGTCAAGCCGTCCAACGCCTCGAAGTCCCGCACGCCGCGACGTCCACACAGGACACACTCACGCAGACTGCTCATGCCGCACCCCCTTGTCTCGCAACCGAAGTCGCGGCGCCACCGGCACCCTCGTCACTGCCGCCCGCGAGCGCTTGACCGCGTACATCGCCTGGTCGGCCTCGTGCAGCAGAACAGTGAGCGTGGTGGTGCCGGTGGCGTGCCCGACGCTGGCAGTGACGACCGAATCCTGACCGGAGATGACCAGCGGCCGCGCGATCGCGTTCGCGATGTCCTCGGCCCGTCGCGCCGCGTGCGCGGCCGTGGTTTTTCCCAACCACACCGCGAACTCGTCGCCGTGCAGCCGGATCGCCACCTCTCCCTCGCGGGTGACGCGCCGCAACCGGTCGGCAAGAGCCATCAGCAGCATGTCGCCGATGCGGTGGCCGTAGGTGTCGTTGATCTGCTTGAACCGGTCGACGTCCAGCAGCAGCAACCCCACCTCACCACCTGCCCGGTTGAAGACGCGGGCCAGCGCGTCGCGATTGGACAGTCCTGTCAACGGGTCGGTCAGCAACCGCCGGCGCAGCTGGACGGCCCGCACGGTGGACAGCGCCCAGCCGGGCACGGCGGCGATCGCCGCGACGGCGGTCAGTACGAACAGGGTGCTCATCACCACCGCCCCCGCTCGGGATCGTCGACGCCCACCGATTCGCTGCGGCTATCCACCGTGTCGGTGCGGTCGGTGAAGCGGTCCAGGGTGGGCGAGAGCTTCGCGTCAGCGGCCGCGAGCCAGTCCGCGATCCGCCCGTACGCGCGTTCGCGCGTCTCGTCGAACCGCTCCCACCACTCGGCCCAGCGGGCGTGGCGCTTGGCGGCCTTGATGTCGCGGCGGTTCCATGCCATCTGGACCTTGCCCACAGCTGGGGCCATCCCACGACGGATGATCACAACGTGCCCGAAGGGCAGCTGCGCGATCTGCCCCGGCGAGAGCACCGGCACGCGGCGCATGGTGTGCGTGGTGGTGTCGCCGTGGGCGTCGAACGTCTCGACCTTCTCGTCCCGCTCCCCCGTCAGCGTCGAATACGCGTTGAGGTCTTCCGGGTCCCGCGTGCCGCCGAAGATCAGCAGGGTTGCGGCATTGTTGAGGATCGCGGCCGCGCCGGTGTCGCCCCACCGCTGCCGCAACTGCGCGCGCGACTGCGCAGCGATGTGAATGGTGACGTTGCGGCCACCCATGTCGGCGGTCCAGTTGTCCAGCGGAATTGGGCAGATGAGCGCGGCCTCGTCCAACGCGAGCGTCAGCGGCGGGTCCAGCCGCCCGCCCGGCTGGTGCGCCGCCAGACGCCGGGCCTCGCGGGCGATGTGCCCGGTCAGCGCGGTGACGAGCGGCGTGACCTGGGTTTCCTCGGCGCCGAGCATGTACACCGTGCCCCGCTCGGCCAGCAGCTTCTCGACATCGAACGTGCCGCCGGTTGCGGCGGCGGCCGCGGTCGAGTCGGTCAGCCACCCCAGCGCGGGCATGATCGTGGCGCAGATCGAAGACCGGGTGCGGTCGTTCGTGGTCAGGAACTGCGCGGCGTCTTCCACGTAGGCGGGCTCGGGCGAGCGGCGCAGCAGGCGGGTGACCTCCGTCGCGCCCTGGTCCGGGTCGGCAACCCACGCCATTACGTCGCGCATCGCCCGCTCTCCCAGCGCGGCCGCGTGCAGCAGTGCCGCAAGCACCCGCCGGGCTTGCCCCGTCCAGTACTCCCGGTCCCCGCCGTCGCGACCGGGAGCAGACACGCCGGCCAGCAGGTCGCTCGCTCGTGAAGTAGCGGTCGGCGGCTGCTCGCACCCGGCAAGCGGGTCGAACGTGATCGACGATTCCAGGCCCGCCAGCCCGCTCGGGTTGAACACGTACAACGGACCCCGCTGGCTCCGTACGTCCCTGGTCAGGTCGATCAGGTCCGTGCGGGTGCTGGTGGCGATAACCGCTCCGGGTGCGTCCGCGATCCGGCAAGCCAGTTCACCGGTCTTACCCGACCGCGGACCCCCGATTCGGAGCGTCACGTCCTCGATCGGCGACCAGATCCGCTGCAATCCCACACGCGCGATCGGCGTCGCGAATTCACGTAGCGAGACTGATCCACGCCGCCACCGCGGCATCTCCCGCAACGACGGGCGCAGTACGGCTGCCCGCTTTCGCGCGGCGGTGGCTGACGACGTGCGCCAGATCGCCCACATCGACGCGACACCTTCATTGCGGCGGCCACGCCGCGACCACCGGTTCACCAGCGCCGCTGAGCCGCCCCGCTTCTGCCAGTACAGAAACACGGTCAGCGCGACAGCGAGGCTCCCGCCGACGACGATGTAAACCCAGTTGCCTTTGCCCGGCGTGGCATCCGGTACCTGGGACGAGCCGAACCAGATACCCAGCGCCAGCGCGGCTGCACTTGCAATGCCCGCCCGCAACAGGACCCGGTCCCGGATCGCTGCGACCAGCGCGAGCACCACGATCACGACACCGATCACGACCAGCCATGGCCAGTACAGCCCCGAGAACGACCCTTCCGGTGCGCGACGCATCAACAGTCCGACCGCACCAACGGCGGCGCCGACCAGCGCGGCCTTGAAGCAAGTCTGCGCACGGGTACGGCGAATGACGACGTCTCCCCTGCTCATGCCGCACCACCGGCGAATTCGACGCCCTGGTCCTGGGTTGCTCGCGTGGCCGCCGCTCGCTCGCACGCAGCTTGGTAGTCCAGCACCGCCTGGCCGGAAATCCGGATCGTGCCCTTACCGACGCCCAGCCGTACGGCGCGCAGGGCTCCCGATTCGACGGCTCGGTAGATCGTGGCCAGCGAGACGTCCAGGGCCTCGGCGACCGCGCGGACTCGGTACAAACGGGTACTCTCGACCTGCATCGTTTCTCCCAAGGTTTCGATGTGAGCCCCGGTCGGTGTGCCAGCACTGGCCGGGGCGTTTTTGATCTCCAGGCGATTGCCGCGAAGCGTGCGACAACCGTTGTCTCTGATATTAGAGCGATATTGGGTCCAGTCAATGCCCAATATCCGTCCTGTTGTTGGTTCAGCCGAGGCCGCTAGCCTTCGACGTGCAGATAGACCACAAGGAGGCTTCGTGGCACAGAAGGACTGGGACGCCGTCGCTGCTGCGATCCAGGCGCGGCTGACCGAGCTGGACATGACGCAGTCCGAGCTGGCAGCGCGCGCCGGCGTGGCTGCCGAGACCGTGCGCGAACTCCGCATCAATCTGCACCCGCGTCGGCGCAGCCCCCGAACGCTGTCTGCGCTGTCGGAAGCACTCGGCTGGCCGACCGACCACCTCTCGACGATCGCGACGCGAGGCGGCGCGGCCGCGGACGGCGCCCAAATCAGCGACGCCGAACTGGGCACCATCACCGACGAGCTGTCGTCCATCGCGACCCGGCTGAACGAGATCGCAAGCCGCCTGGCGAAACGCGGCGAATGACTTTGTCTGCGGGATTCTCGCTGGTAGCGAGGTTGTCTGGCGTTGCTCATGGGGCCAGAAAACCTCGTGGAGCGATGATCGAATAAGGCTGCCGCGAGTACCCAGCGTGGGTAAACTGCGTAGTAACTTGCCGGATTTGGCCGTCATCAAGGGGAGGATTGACGGGTGGCACGACACCGGCCTGCGGATCACTTGTCGGCTCAGGTCCTGACGCGACCCGAGTTCGTCGAAGCCTGCGCGCAGCGCGACCTCGGCGCGGTTCTCCGGTTGGCGAAGCAGTGGGGAGGCGTCGGCTTCTCGTCGTCGCACCTCGCCCGCCGCTGTGAGATGACGGTTTCGCGGGTGCAGGACTACGTGAACGGCAGGATTCGGGCGCAACGCGTCGAGGTGTTCGAGCGCGTCGCCGACGGGCTCCACATCCCCGGGGCGCTGTTCAACCTCGCTCCGCGACCATGGGAAACCGCGCGCTCGAACGGCGGTGCGTCAGTCGTAGCCACGACCGAACTCACCTCGTCGGAGAACGGAGACACTTCGGTGCTGCGCAGGGATTTCGTGAAGCTGGGCGCCGGCCTGGCGGCCACGGCTTTGACGGGCAATCGTTCGGGGATGCCGTCGCCTGTGAGCGGCACCCGGATCGGCTCAAGCACGCTCGCCGAGCTGCGGGCGAAGTTCGCTCGTCTGCGCAGTCTCGATGACCACCTCGGCGGCGCCGAGACGTACCGGTTCTATGCCGGGGAGTTGCAGCGAACCGCGGGCATCTTGAAGTCGAACAGCTTCCCGATGGAGATCCAGCGTGAGCTGCTGACCCTTTTCGCCGAGCAGGCGCAGCAGGCCGGCTGGGCGGCGTTCGACGCGGGCTGGCAGCCCAAGGCGAGCCAGCTGTACGAGACCAGCTACAACGCGGCCAAGCAGGCAGGTGCCGCCGACCTCGCGGGCAACGCGCTCGCGTACCGCGCATACCAAGCCGTTTCGGGTGGCCTCGACGGCACAAAGGCCAGCGACGGCTCGTGCGAGGTCGCCGCACGGACCGAGATTCCGGCCGTGGAGTCCCTGTTCTACCAGCGGGCCGCCTGGACCTACGCAATGGCCGGCGATGCAGAACGCACGGGCGAGGTCCTTGGCCTGGCCGAAGAAGCCTTGACGAAGCCCGTCGGCGGCACTCCCGCCCCCGCCTGGGCGGCGTGGGCGCACAACGCGGTCGAGCTGCAGATCATGGCGGGCCGCTGCTGGACGGTGCTACGCCGCCCGCTGCGTGCCGTGCCCGCGCTCGAAACCGCGATGGCGCAGTACGACGACACCCACTCCCGCGACAAGGCGCTGTACCTCTCGTGGCTCGCCGAGGCCTACATCGACGCTGGCGAGATCGAGCGGGCCGTCCAGGTGACCGGCAAGGCGCTCGACCTGTCGGCAGACGTCGCTTCGTCCCGTCCGACCGAGCGCCTCGGCCTGGTCCTCGACCGCTTCGCGCCGTACGAGTCCGAGTCGGGCGT
Source organism: Amycolatopsis acididurans (assembly GCF_012328925.1). GTDB lineage: Bacteria > Actinomycetota > Actinomycetes > Mycobacteriales > Pseudonocardiaceae > Amycolatopsis_E > Amycolatopsis_E acididurans. Next base: position 3,651 of record NZ_JAAXLS010000006.1, on the reverse strand, counting down.
GTCGGACCTACTTGCCCGTCGTCCGCTCAACCCACTCCAGGTACGGAGCTAGCCCCGCGGCGAACGGGAGTGCAGTGATCTCCGGGTTGGTCCACTCGTGGTTCTCGACCAGGAAGCGCTCAAGCTCGGGGTAGGTGCTGGCGGTGGTCTTGAGGATGACCTGCCACTCCTCGCCCGTGCCGAACTCGCCCTGATGCCAGAACACGCTCGTCAACGGCCCGGCGACCTGACCGCCGGCCGCCAGCTTGGCCTCGACGGCGCCCTGTGCCAGCTTCAAAGCCGCCGCATGCGACGGCGCCGCCACCTGTACCTGCCACACATTGACCATGACGCCCACGATACAAACGCACCGACGAGTCGACTTTGCTTGGCGAGTGTGATGGCCTGTACCCACTGTCACCCCAACAACCTTCCTGCGGGTTGGTTTACGGCTTGCACTGCCGCCGCCGCTCACGGAACCCCGTCAAGTAAGTCCCGGACCCAACCCACAGGAGTCACCGCGCGGCAAGACCCGTGACACACTGTGATGCGTGATAGCGCGGCCATCTCATCCGACGACACCACTCTTCGTGTGCGCGACCAGGAGGAATGATGTCTGAGCAGCCAACCACATCGCGAAACGAGACCTATCGAATCCAGGACCTCGTCACGCTCGTCGGTTCAGGGAAGATCCGCGTCCCTCAGTTCCAACGCTCATTCCGCTGGACAGCCGGTGACGTGCTCGCGCTCTTCGACAGTATCCTTCGCGGATACCCTTTCGGCAGCCTTCTTCTTTGGCGGCGCGCCGCTCCCGCCGCGGAGTTGCAGATCGGCGCTATCAAGGTCAACGCCCACGAAGTCCATGACGCGCTTTGGGTGGTCGACGGTCAACAGCGCATCACTAGCCTGGTTAACGCTGTCGATCCAGAAGCAAGCGGCGCAGACGAACGCTTCCGGGTCTTCTACTCCCTAGAGCACCATCGCTTCGTCTCCTCGAGAGACCTGAAGACCTCGCTCGGAATTCCGCTCCCAGACTTGTTCGACCTTAGTCGCGCTTTCGCCTGGCTCCAGGAGAACCCCGACGCTGCGGCGCACGCAGGTGAAATCCAAAGGGTGACGGGGCTTTTGCGGGACGTACAGATCTCTGCGTCGGTGATCGCGCAGGCCGACGAACGCGTGCTTCGCGAAGTGTTTGACCGAATCAACTCAGCAGGCAGACGGCTCCGCGGCTCCGAAATCTTCGACGCGATCCACAGCGCAGTCGGAGAGGCGGACCAACCGGTGTCAGTTGGTTCGATCGGAGACCGACTCGACCAAGCAACGGATTTCGGTCGGCTGGACGACGAGATCGTCTATCAGGCCATTCTAGTGAGGCGCCATCCCGATATCACTCGCGACGCTCACAACGAATTCAGCACGGACCGATCGTCTTACACTCCGTTTGCAGCAGAAACACAATCTGATGCTTATCAACGAACGGAAGTCGCACTGGAAAAAGTCGTCAGGTTTCTGCAGGACCGAGCCGGAATTCCACATATTACATTTGTTCCGTTTCGGTTTCATCTCCTTGTCCTGACTCGCTTCTTCGCGCTGTCAGAAGATCCAGCTCCTCGCAATCTGGAGTTACTCAGTCGCTGGTTTTGGCGATCGACAGCTGCGGCGTCCATTCTCGGCTACACAGGCTCGACCGGGAACATTCGCGCTCTTGCCGCGCTCGTCGAGCCCGGCGATGAAAGCGGCTCGGTGCAAAGATTACTAGCCGCTACGAACCCGTCTGAACCCGTTCCAATTCCACCACTGGATTCGTTTCGTACCAACCGTTCTTCAGGCAAGGTCGTCCTCGCAGCGCTATGGGCAAGAAATCCGGTTAACCCCGAGACCGGTATACCACTCAATCACAATGACCTCGCGTCATACCTCATTGGCGAGGCCTCACCAGCCGCCGTCGCCTTGGAGATCTTTCCACGGCGGTTACTGAAGGGTCGGGCGTCTAGCGCCGCAAACCGAGTAATCGCAGTGATTGATCGAGATCGGTTCGTCGGCGCCCTCCCCAGCGACCCACTTGATAGCTTGCTGCTTGACGAAGAAATGCTCGCTCTACTCGAGATAGGCGATCACGAGAAATTTCTTGCTCGGCGCACCGAAAGCCTAGCGAACTACCTACGTGCTTTCCTCGATGACAGAACAGGAGCAGGTTTTGAAGTCACACCACCACTAGTCGACCTCGACTTCGATGATGACGACGATCAGAATGATACGGTTGAGTTACCTTCAGAGTTTTCTTCGGACGCCCAATGATCGAAGCTGCACATGCCGTTTGGCTAAACGGGCGTAGAATCGGCACGATTCTGCAACGTGGCGACGTCGCGCGCTTCCTATTTGTCGAATACTACTGGGACGATCCGACTCGAGAAGTACTGGGACTGTGGTTCGAAGACGATCCGCGGCGGTCGCCACAGGCGGCCCTCCGACTTCCCGCATGGTTCTCCAATCTGTTACCAGAAGGGGCGCTACGGCAGTGGATCGCACGCGATCAAGGCGTCTCAGCCGATCGGGAACTACAACTGCTGCTTCGGATCGGACGTGACCTACCGGGAGCCGTGCAGGTAATCCCTGCCGACGAAGGCGATCCCGTCCAGCCTGAGCTGCTAGGTGAGGTCATTCCCGACACTTCGACGACTTCGCCAAAGGCGGGTCAACTCAAGTTCTCTCTGGCGGGAGTTGGACTAAAGTTCTCGCTACTCAAAAAAGGCGAGCGCCTTACTATTCCGGCAGGAGATGCTGTCGGTGACTGGATCGTCAAGTTCCCCGATCCGCACTACAGGGATGTTCCGGCCAACGAGTTCGCGACCATGAGCCTTGCCGGACGCGTCGGAATCACTATTCCAGAAGTCAACTTGGTGCACCGCGATGAACTGCCGCCGCTCGACCGCATCGTGTGGCCCGGTTCCGAGACACAGGCTTACGCAGTGGCCCGCTTCGACCGCGGTCCGGGTGGGCAGCGCATTCACATCGAGGATTTCGCTCAGGTCCGCGGCTTCTACGCCGACGATAAGTATTCGGGCAGCTTCGAAACGGTCGCAGCGCTCGTCTATCGAAACCGGGACCGGACCGCATTGCAGGAATTCGTTCGCCGTCTTACCTTCAACCTTCTAGTGGGAAACGGTGACGCGCACCTGAAGAACTGGTCGCTAATCTATGCGGATGGGCGGGTTCCCACGCTCTCGCCTGCCTACGACCTAGTATCGACCGGCCCCTACTTCCCTGAAAATACGCCCGATGACTTTGGTTTGAAATTCGGCGGTACAAAAGTGGCAGAGCGCATCGGACGCGGTGCGTTCCAGAAATTGCAGCAGCGCCTTGGCGTCACCTCAGCGGACGTGCTCGACATTGTCGATCAAACGATCGAACGTTTCACAACCGCGTGGGACAGCGGCTCACGAGCGACCTTCCCGCAGTTCGTTGCCGACTGGATCGACACTCGCTGCGTTCACGCACGCAAGCAACTCGGTGCTTGACCCCACACCGCCCCGACAACCCCTCGGGCTAGGTCATGTCTGACAATGTGTTGGTCCAGGTGATCACGGCGTGGAGTACGACGGCCGCGCGGTAAACGGTGGCGAGTTTGTCGAAGCGGGTGGCGATGCCGCGCCAGTGTTTGAGCTGGTTGAA
>NZ_JAAXLS010000069.1 GCF_012328925.1 Amycolatopsis acididurans | reverse complement strand
ATGCCGTCGCCGCCGAACTCAACCACCGCCCACGCAAAACGCTCGGCTGGGAAACCCCAGCCGAGCGCTTCGCTAAGCTCCTGGCCAGTTGACCAGTTGTGTTGCAACGACCCCTCGAATCCGCCAATCACCTGGGGGCTCAACTCACGCCGGGTTCAGACCGAACGCTGCGCCTTGGCGCTGGCGCTGGCCGCCTGGCTGCGCTCCTTGATCTCCTGCCAGTCCTGATCGGACAGTGACGTCAGGCCCGCGAAGGTGCCGGGCCCCGCCAGCCGCTGGCCACCGTCCATGGCGATGGTCTCGCCGGTGAGGTAGTCGCACGCGTCGGAGAACAGGAAGATCGTCAGGTTGGCCAGCTCCTCGACGGTGCCCATGCGGCCCATCGGCACCTGGTCCGCCTGCGTCGCGCCCACCCCGCTCTTCTCCGTCGGGTTGAGCATCTCCCACGCGTAGTCGGTCGGAATCGGCCCGGGTGCCAGCGCGTTGAGCCGGATCCCGTAGCGTGCCCACTCCACCGCGAGCGACATGGTCATCGCGTGCACCGCGGCCTTCGCCATCGCCGAGGGCACCACGAACGCCGACCCCGACCACACCCACGTGGTCAGCGTCGAAAGCACCGTGCCCGGCAGGCCCTGCTCGATCCACCGCCTGCCCGCGGCGTGGGTGGTGTTGAAGGAGCCGTTCATCACCGTCGAGCTGATCGCCTCGAACGCGCGCGAGGAGATCGACGCCGTGGGTGCGATGAAGTTCGCCGCGGCGTTGTTGAGCACCCCGGTCAGCGGCCCGTGCTGCGCCCAGATCTCGGCCATCGCGGCGTCGACCAGCTCGGCCTTGCGCACGTCCACGGTCTGGAAGTGCACCGCGCCCGGCTTGCCCGCCTCGGCGGCCGCCTCCGCGAGCACCGCCTCCCGGCGCCCCCACAGGTGCACCTGTGCCCCGTGATCGGCGAGGTGCCTGGCGACACCGCGGCCGAGGCCCGTGCCGCCACCGGTGATCAAAATGCGCTTGCCGGCCAGCAGATCCGGCGCGAACACGGACTTCTTCGTTTCTGCCATCGGTGTCCCTTCTACAGCCCGAGACTCTTGCTGATGATCTCGCGCTGGATCTCGTTGGTCCCGCCGTAGATCGGGGGAGCGAGCGCCTTGCGGACCTGGCCCTCCATGCCGTACTCGCGGGCATAGCCGTAGCCGCCCATCATCTGCATGGCTTCCAGCGCCGTGTGCTTGGCGACCTCGGTGCACTTGAGCTTGGCCATCGAGCCCTCGCGCGCGAGCTGCTCCTCCTCGCCCGCGTCGATGCGCTCGGCCACGTCGTACACGAACGACCGGCAGTAGGCGATTTCCGTGGCGAGATCGGCGATGCGATGCCGGATCGCCTGGAAACTGCCGATCGTGCGGCCGAACTGCTCCCGCTCCTTGACGTAGCCGAGCACGTCGTCGAGCGAGCGCTGCGCGGCGCCCAGCGACATCGCGGCGATGATCAGCCGCTCCACCGACAGCCCGCGCATCAGGTGCCGCCACGCCTGCCCGGCCTCGCCGACGACGTTGGCCGCGGGCACGCGTACGTCGGTGAAGAACAGGTCGTTGACGGTGCGCGCCTCCATCGTCTCGATGCCGCGGATCTCCAGCCCCGGCGCGTCGGTGGGCACGATCAGCAGGGTCAGGCCCTCGTGCTTCTTCGGCCCGGTTTCCGTACGGGTCAGCAGCAGCAGGTGATCGGCCACGTGTGCGGCCGAGGTCCACGTCTTCTGCCCGTTGACGACGAAGGAGTCGCCGTCGGCGACGGCCTTGATCCGCACCGAGCCCAGGTCCGAGCCTGCGCCCGGCTCGGACAGGGCGATCGCCTCGAGCCTGCCCCGGCACAGCCCGCCGAGGATCTCCTTCTTCTGCTGCTCGGTGCCGTAGCGCAGATAGGTCTGCGCCGCGGTGAGGCCGGTCGAGTACGCGGTGATGGGCGCGAGCCCGCGCGAGGTCGCCTCCAGAAAGAGGCACTCCTCGACCATGCCCGCGCCCGCACCGCCGTACTCCTCCGGGATGGAGACCCCGAGCCAGCCGAGGTCGGCCAGCTTCGCCAGGATCTGGGGGCTGTTGGCCAGCCTGCCCCCATCGGTGAGCGCGTCCCGCTGCGCGAGTGTGGCGCACTCGGCGTCGCAGAAGTCGCGGACGGCGGTGGCGAACGCCTGTTGCTCCTCAGTGAACCGCATCGTGAACGACCGTTATCAGGAGCCGCGGTAGGCGGAGAAGTCGGGTTTGCGCTTCTCGTTGAACGCGGTGATGCCCTCCAGTGCCTCCTCGGACTCGCCGAAGGTCTTGAGGTAGGAGTAGGCCAGCTGCCCGGTGCTGGCGAACTGCTCGGTGTCGGTGTTGAAGGACTGCTTGAGCACCTTCAGTGCGGTCGGCGACAGCGACAGGATCTCGTCGGCCCACTTGCGCACCTCGGCGTGCAGCTGGTCGGCGGGCACGACGCTGTTGACAAGTCCCCAGCTCTCCATCTGCGCGGCGGTGTAGCGCCGGCACAGGAACCACACCTCGCGCGCCCGCTTCTCGCCGAGGATCCGGGCGAGGTAGCCGGTGCCGAACCCGGCGTCGAAGGAGCCCACCCGCGGCCCGTTCTGGCCGAACACGGCGGTTTCCGAGGCGATCGTCAAATCGCACAGCACGTGCAGTACGTGCCCGCCGCCGATGGCGAAGCCGTTGACGGCGGCGATCACCGGCTTGGGCACGTCGCGGATGACGTGGTGCAGCGCGTCGATCTCGAACAGACCGGAGTCCGACGGGCCGTAGTCGCCGGTCTCGGCCCGCTGCTTCTGGTCACCGCCGGTGCAGAACGCCTTCTCGCCGGCGCCGGTCAGGCAGATGACGCCGACCTCCTTGCTGCCCCATGCCTTCTTGAAGGCCTTGACCAGTTCGTCGACCGTACGAGCGCGGAAGGAGTTGTACCGCTCCGGCCGGTTGATCGTGATCCAGGCGAGCCCGTCTTCGACCTTGTAGCTGATGTCCGTGAAGTCGTCCATACCGAGGAATGTAGGTGCGTGAACGATCGTTATCAACGGGGCTCGCGCGGTTTACCTCCAAGGGGAGAGGCCGGCTACCTCTTAGTGGCGATGACGTGCCGCCTCACCGCAGTGGCGGGGCCGACCAGAGCGGGAACCAGCGGGCGAGATCGGGTTCCACCGGCAGGTCGGTGCCCAGATGGGCGCGGATGGCGAGTTCCAGTTCGTTGTCGCGCCGGTCGTGCTCGACGGGGGCGAACGGGTAGAACGTGCCGCGCTTGAACACGTACACCAGGCCCACCGGGCGCCCGTCCGCGGTGGTGAAGCCGAGCACGATGCACAGCAGCCCGGAGCCGAACCCGGCGTCGCCGAGGGCGGTGTTGACCGCGTGCAGGTCGGTGACCAGCGCGGCCAGGTCCCGGTCGGCCCGGCGGATCGTCACCCAGCTGTAGGCGTACTCGTCGCGGCTGACCTCGACCGTGCTCGTGGCGTCCATTGTGGCCAGTTCGAGCGCGTCTTTTTCCGCGCGCGCACCGGGTTCGCCTTCCGCCGTGCGGAAGCAGACCGCACCCGCCCCGGTCGGCCTCATTCCCAGTGCCGCTTCGAGGCCCGTGGCCGCGGCCGGAACGGCGAACAACGCGTCCAGATCCGGCCGGACCGGTTTCGTCCGTCCCAGCAGGACATCCAAGAACTTCATCGGGCGGGTTCCCCGAGTTCGGCCGACAGCTCGCCGAGGCGGTCGATCCTCGTTTGCAGGCTGGGGTGGGTGGACAGCAGCGACGACAACCCCGAACCGAGCGCGGGCGCGAAGAAGAACGCGTTGAACGCCTCCACCGACCGCAGGTCCCTGGTGGGGATGCGGGCGAGGTCGCCGCTGACCTTCGTCAGCGCCGAGGCCAGTGCGGACGGCCGCCCGGTCAGCATCGCGCCGGAACGGTCCGCGGCCAGCTCGCGGTACCGCGACAGCGCGCGCACGAGCAGGAAACTGATCGCGTAGACGACCATCGAGATCACGGACACGGCCAGGATCACCAGCACGGTCTGGTCGCGGCGGCCCCGGCCCAGCATCCCGGAGTACAGCGAGAACCGGGCCACCAGCCCGGCCAGCACCCCGAGGAACGACGCGACCGTCATCACCGCCACGTCCCGGTGTGCCACGTGCGACAGCTCGTGCGAGAGCACGCCTTCCAGCTCGGCGGTGTCCAGCCGCCGCAGCATCCCGGTGGTCACGCAGACGACGGCGCGCCGCGTGTTCCGGCCGGTGGCGAAGGCGTTCGGCATGTCGGTGTCGGCCACCGCGACGCGCGGTTTGGGCATGTCCGCGGTGGCGCACAACCGGTCGATGATGCCGTGCAGCCGCGGCTCCTCCTCCTCGGTCACGATCCGCGCCCGCATGGCGGTGAGCGCGATCCGGTCGGAGAAGAAGTACTGGGCACCCAGCAGTGCCGCGGCGATGACCACCACCACGACGACCGACTTGAGCAGCACGAACAACACCGCGATGAACGCCGCGTACACGAGACCGAGCAGGAACACGGTCAGCAGCATCCGCGCGGTCAGCGGCCGGTCGGGCGGAAAACGGGTGCGCACGTCCTCACCCCGGGATCAGGCCGTCGTCGGACAGCAGCTCCCGCACCTGCGCCACGGTGCTGTCCTCGGTCGGCAGGACGAACTCGGAGGCGATCAGCGCGTCGGCGGGCAACGGCGTGCCGAAGCGGCGGGTGGCGGCCAGCAGCTTCCGCAGTGCCTCGCCGAACGCGGCGTCGTCATCGTGGTCGACGGCCGCCAGCAACGCGTCGTCGAGTGCGTTGAGCTCATCGAGGTGCTCGTCGGGAAGCGTGAACTGCCCTTCACCGAGAATGCGGGCGATCATGACTCCGCCTTTCCCGTTCCGGCGGGCAGCTGTTTCCGCATCTGCGCGAGCTGGCTTTCGATCTGCGCGTCGGCGGAGACCGCGTCCAGCTGGGCCTGGATGTCGTCGCGGCCGGCAGGCCGGGTCGCGTCGTCGAGCGCGCCGGAGGCCAGCAACTCGTCCAGGGCACCGGCCCGGGCCTGCAGCTGCGAGGTCTTGTCCTCGGCCCGCCGCATCGCCACGCCGACGTCGCCCATTTCCTCGGAGATCCCGCTGACCGCTTCGCCGATGCGCGTGTGCGCCTCGGCGGCGGTGTAGGTGGCCTTGATGGTCTCCTTGCGGGTACGGAACGCCTCCACCTTCGCGCGCAGGCGCTCCGAGGCGGCCTTCAGCTTCTCCTCCTCCGCCGCCACCGAGTCGCGCTGGGTGGTCAGCTCCGCGATCTGCGCGGCGGCCGCGGCCCGGCGGGTCAGTGCCTCGCGGGCCAGTTCGTCCTTGCCGACCGACACCGCCTGCTGGGCTTGCGCGGTCAGGGTTTCCGCCGATTTGTGCAGCTGTGCGAGCTGGAGTTCCAGCCGTTTGCGGCTGGTCGCGACGTCGGCGAGGCCGCGGTTGACCTTGGTCAGCATCTCCAGCTGCCGCTCATAGGAATAGTCGAGCACCTCACGCGGATCCTCGGCGCGATCGAGCGCCTTGTTCACCTTCATGCGGAACAGATCCGCGATCCTGCGGGAGAGACTCATGACTTCTCGTTCTCCTCGCGTTTACGGGCCTCTTCGCGCTTGCGGGTCTTCTCGTGCGCCAGTTCTTCGGCGAGCATGTGACGCCGGATCGCGCGCTCGGCCAACTCTTCGGTCGTGTGACCAGAGGCGACGCGCTCCACCGCGGACTTCCGCGCCTCGCGGGCTGCTTTCGCACTCTCGATATCGTTCATGGGTCCAGCGTGGGCCGCTGTCGCGGCGCGGGACCAGTGACGAAGGGCCTCAACCCGGGTGCCGGAAGCAGTTACCCGGCAGGCTGGTAACACCGGCCGTCGCGGTACAGATCGCCGGCGACGACGGGAAGTCCGGGCGGCGGGTCGATTTCGTAGAGCCCTGGACCGTCGGGGGTGAGCTGGTCCTCGCAGTCGAGGACGCCGGTGTCGGTGGCCGGGCCCGTCCAGAGATCGATATGGGTGCCGGTGCAGTTCGCGCAGGTGTCCTCGAGGACGAAGTAGCGCTGGACTTCCGGTACGTAAATCCTTGTGCCGGGCGGGAATTCGCCGTCGGCCGCGGCGAAGGTGAGCGGATCGGCGAAGGTGCCGGTGCCGCCGGCGGTGTCGTGCGGCGTAGGCGCGCCGCCGGAGCGGGAAAACGCGATCGCGGTGCTACCGGGTGGATCGTTGTCGGCGGCCGCGTAAAAGGTGATCACACCCAGGCGCGTGTTGCCGGCCAGGGGAGCGGCGGGCACCGGAATCGGCGCGGACGCCGCGGTGTCGGTGTGCGCCGGGAGCCGCTGCTGCGGGCTCAGGGCAGCCAGCCCCGCGCCCAGCAGCACCGCGGCCACCCCGGCGGCTTTGAGGCCTCGCATGGCTGCCTCTCGTGCGCGGTCGCTGTCATCCGCCGACTGTAGTCGTCCGCTCGGGCAGGGTGAAGGTCCGCCGCGACGGGCCTTGCTTGACCAGATTCTCCAGCCGGCCCAGCACGATCATCGGCAGCAGGACCGCGAGGACCGTGAACCCTGTCTGCAGCCCGCTGTTCCAGTGGCCGAGCCGGTCCTCGGCCCACAGCGCGACGATCGGCGCCACCGGATGCCACAGGAAGACCGTCAGCGTCCTGCGGTTGATCGCGGCGAATGCCCCGGCGAGCAACGGAATCCGGGTCAGCCACCGCATCGGTGGCCGCGCCATGAGCACCACCAGCACGAGCGCCCCACCCTCCAGTGCCTGCGCCAGCGGCACGTTGTTCACGTCCGGCGAAGCGTGCGAGCGCGCCAGCAGCCACGCCACGCCGATCCCGGCGGCGAGCACCGCCGCGGCCACGAGAATCTCGGGGCGCACGCGGCGGAAAACCCCTTCGCGATGGGCGACGCCCAGCACCCAGCAACTGCCGAAGGTGCCGAAGTCGAGGATCGCCTGCGCGAGCGGTCCCGCGTTGCTCAGCGGCGAGCCGAGCACCGCGTCGAACGCGACCAGCGCCAGCGGCACCGACAGCGCGACGACCGGGCGGCGGCGGACCGCCCGCACCAGCAACGGGGTCAGCAGCACGAACCACAGCGCCGCACGCGCGAACCAGACGCCGCTCGCCGCGTCGCCGGACCAGTCGCTGACCGGCGGATCCAGCACCGGCACCACCCAGAACGCGAGGCTGGACAAGCTGACCTGCCGCCACGGATGCGCCAGCATCAGCGGCACCAGCACCAGCCCGAAGACCCACAGCGGCGGGAGGATCGCGACGATGCGGTCCCGGACCACGTCGACGACCGGCCGTGCGCGCATGGACCGGGCCATGAGCGAACCGCCGAGCCCGAACAGCACCGCGGTCGACGGGATGACGCCGAGCCACCGCGCACCGGTGATGTGGTAGACCACGACCGCGCTCAGTGCGAGCACACCGGCCAGATCGAGCCACCGCTCGCGACCGGCCGCGGGCGGCGCGGAGGCCGGTACCGGTGCGCGGACTTGCGCCACCTTCGTGTGCGCGGGCCGTGGCGTGCTCTCGCGTACGATCCCCTCCAGCACACCGATGCGCCGCATCCGCTGCCAGCGCACGCGGACCCCGGCGGCCGCGGCGATCAGCGACTGGCCCAGCACCAGATACATCAGCTGGCGGTACACCAGTTGCTGCGCGGGCAGTAACCACAACGGGCCCAGCGGTTCCCCGTCCAGGCGGAACGCGATCACGGCACCGACGGCCTGTATCGCCATGACCAGCGACCACAACAGCAGCGTCACGCCGGGATCGAGGAAGAACAGGCCGTAGACGAAGAAGACGTCGATCAGCGGCGCGGTGACCGGCAGCAGCACCTGGAACGCCCCGACGTGCAGCAGCCCGGCCCGGCCGACCCGGCCCGCGGGGCCCCGTTCGACGATCGCGTGCCGGTGCTTCCACACCGCCTGCATGGTCCCGTAGGTCCACCGGTAGCGCTGCCGCCACAACTGCCGGAACGTGGCGGGCACCTCGGTCCACGCCATCGCGTGTTCCTCGTACAGGACACGCCAGCCTGCCCGGCCCAGCGCGATGGTGAGGTCGGTGTCCTCGGCCAGCGTCTCCTGGCTGACCCCGCCGACCTCGAGCAGCGCGGAGCGGCGGAACGCGCCCGCGGCACCCGGCACGGTCGGCATGGACTGGAACCGGTCGTGCACCCGGCGGTCGACGTTGGACCCGACGACGTACTCGATGTGCTGCAGGGTGGTGAGGAAACCGTCCCGGTTGGCGACCTTGACGTTGCCGGCGACCGCGCCGACGGCGGGGTCGGCGAAAGGCTGCACGAGCAGGTGCACCGTGTCGGGTTCGAACACGGTGTCCCCGTCGACCATGATCACGAGATCGTGCCGTGCCAGCGCGATGCCGGTGTTGAGCGCGGCCGCCTTGCCGCCGTTCTCGCGCCGGATCACCCGGACCCGTGGCAGGGCAAGGGATTCCACCAGATCGGCCGTTCCGTCGGTGGAGCCGTCGTCCACCACCACCACTTCCAGCGGGTGCCTGCCCGCCAGGAACGAGCGGATCGCGACCTCGATGTTGGCCCGTTCGTTGTAGGCGGGCACGATCAGCGACACCGGCTCGGTGACCGGCGGCCCCCACCGGTGACGCGGATCGTGGCGGCGCCGGGCGTGTGCCCGCGCGACGATCACCATCAGCGCGAGCCGTACGAGCACCAGCACGCCGACGAGCAGCAGGATCCACTGCAGCACCGTCACCAGCGACAGCGCGATGCCGACCGCGGTGACCAGGAACGTCCCGGCGATCCGCGCGGAGCCGGGGGCGGGCTGGTTCGCCGGTGGCAGGCCGACCGCCCCGCTGACCGTGTCGAACCGGTAACCGCGCGCCTGCATCATCGGGATGTAGCGATCCAGCGCGGCCACCGTTTCCGACCGGTCCCCGCCGGAATCGTGCATCAGCACGATCGAACCGCGCTGGCCCTGCGGGGTCGCGTTGGCGATGATCGCCGCGACGCCGGGCCGCTGCCAGTCCTCGCTGTCTTCGTTGGTGAACACGCTGACGTAGCCGAGCGAACCGGCGGCGAGCACCGTGCGGTAACCGAGATCGTCGAGCGCGTCGGTGGAGGAGGAATACGGCGGGCGGAACAAATCGCTGGTCACGCCCGCGGCACCGGCCAGCGCGAGCTGGGTCTCGTAGAATTCGCGGTCCATCCGCCACTGCCCGACGTCCACGAGATCGGGATGCGTGAAGGTGTGCAGTCCCACCGCGGACCCGGCGTCACGGATCTCCCGCAGCAGGTACGGCCTGCTGCTCGCGCGTGAGCCGACGACGAAGAACGTGGCCGGGACGTGGTACTTGCGCAGAATCGAGAGCACCTGCGGGGTCCACGTCGGATCGGGCCCGTCGTCGAAGGTCAGCGCGATCGTCTTGTCCGGAATGGACCGTGCGGTGACGGGCTGCCGCGTCGCGTCCACCACCGGCCCGCCGTCGCGGACAGCGGAGGGCACGGTGGAATCGCCCACCGGATCGTGCGCCAGATTGTCGCTGGTGATCCCGGCACTGGCGTAGCCGGCCAGGATCAGCATGACGCCGAGCACGCACACCATCAGCCCGGCGAACACCCACGGCATCCGGATCCGCCGCAGCATGTCAGGGCTCCTCGTCCGCGGGCGTCGTGGTGACGGGCTGGCTCGTCGGAGCGCCCGCGGGCCCTGCCGAACCGCCGACGTGGCCGGAGAGATCCGGGCCGGCCCGGTCGATCAGCAGCAGCCCGACCGCGCACAGGAAGCCGACACAGACGAGTGCAACACACCATGCGGCCACGCGCATCGCGGGACGGCGGTACCCACGCCGGTCCACGAACACCGGCCAGACGAAGGGGCCCTCCTCCGAATCGGGAGGAGGACACCCGGTTCCGGAAACCATTCCGGTACCCCCCGGGTGATCGATCCGCACCTGGATGAGCAACCTGGGTCTTGGGCCTCACTGTGCCTTTCGCCCCGGCCCTGCCTGTTGTTACCCAAATCCGCGGCGGTGTATCGAACCGTCACCGATTCGTTCTTGTCACGGTCGTGAGATCAGGGCGCGCGTGAAATCGAGCGGCGCCTGTGCCACGCCGCTGCAGTCCGCCCGCGCGGTGGCGGCGCCGGGACAGCCGCCGTTATCCCTTGCCAGGGACCAGAATCCGAAGAACGCGATGCGATGCGCGTCCGCGTAGTCACGCAAGGTTCCGGCATCGGCGAGGGTCGTGATGGGTCCCGTGTCGTTGCGGCCCGCCATAAAGGTCAGCCCGAGCCGGCGGTAGGCGGCGTCGAGCCCGCCGGCGGGCCAGATCCGCGCGAGCTGACCGGTCACCGTGTCCGCCGCGGCGGTGAGCGCGGAACTCCAGTCGCGGGTGGCGGGGAAGTTCATGACCATCGCGTTCACCGTCGGCTCGATCCCGCGCGCCGCGAGCGCCCGCACCATGTCCAGCCCGTTGGCGTCGAGCCCGCGGCGATCGTCGGCGACCTCGGCGGTGACGACGACCCGGATGCCGAGTTCGTGCTGGATCGTGGACACCGCGTCGGCCACGAGATCGACCGGGACGCGGGTCTCGACGTCGAGGTCGAGCGTGTCGGCGTGGGCCGACGCGAGCACCGTCCGGTACGCGGTGGCCAGGTCCGTGGCCGTCGCGCACGTGTTCTCCAGGTAGGTGCCCGACGCGCCGCCACTGGCGACCGCGACCGAACCACCGGCCGCGGTCACGGCGCGCACGATGTCCGCCGCGGGACCGGCACCGGGCGGCGTGTCCCCGTTCCATGCCGGTGCGCACCGGCCGTCTTGGGCGAGCGCGAACGCGAGCACGAAACGCCGCACGGGGGCGCCTGCCAGCGCCGCCGCGGCGGCGGAGGCCCCACGCGGATCGGCGGTGACGTAGGGCGCGACGATCGCGGGCGCGCCGGGCGTAGTCGTGGCGCCGCCGTCGCATCCGGTCAGCGAAGCGAGCGCGAGCGCGAGGATGCTCAACCACGCCTTGCCTGGCCGGGGTGTCATATGCCGTCGCCGATTCGTGTCGTGGAAACGCGGTGCCGGTCATGACCATGGTGCCGCGCACGCGCGGTCCGGTCCAGCGGAGTCCTGGGGTGGGGAGCGCGTCGCTCCCCACCCCGCGGCTCACACGGTGGTCAGCAACTGCCGCATCTCGGTGATCTCGGCCGTCTGGCTGTCGATGATGCGCTGCGCCAGGGCTTTGGCGTCGGGGTTGCTGCCCTGCGCCAGTTCGGTCTTGCCCATCGAGACGGCGCCCTCGTGGTGCTCGACCATCATCTGCAGGAACATCTTGTCGAAGGCCGCGCCGCCGGCCTGCTGGAGTTTCTGCATGTCGGCGTCGCTCATCATGCCCGGCATCGAGTCGTTGCCCATGCCGGGCATCGACGCCATCGTGCTCGCGGGAGCCGCCGCGCCCCACTGCCCGAGCCAGGCGGTCATCTGCTGGATTTCCGGGTCCTGTGCCTTTTCGATCCGGTCGGCCAGATCCTTGACCTGGCTGTTCGTACTCCGCGACGCGGCCAGGCCTGCCATCTCCACGGCCTGCCGGTGGTGCGGGATCATCTGCTGCGCGAAGGTGACGTCGGCCGCGTTGTGCGAACCGGCCTGCGCCGAGGCGGACGCCGGTGCCGAGGCGCTCATGCCCATCCCGCTGTGCGCGGAGTCGTCGCCACTGCCGCAGGCCGCCAGCAGGCCCGCGGCGGCAATAGACACGGCGATACCCAGAATTGTCTTGTTCACGATGTTCTTCCTTCGGTGTCTGGTGTCGTGCTGGACGCGAAAAAACCGCGTCACGTCACAGCCGCAACACGCACACCGAAGCGAGCAGGGACCGGCCGCCCGGTCTGTCCGGACGGTCCGGGGCGCGCGCGAGCGCACGCGGGCGGAGTAGCCGGTGCCCGCCGGTGAGCCGGGCGAAGCCGATGGCCAGCAACAGCACCAGCAGCGCGCCGGCGAGGAGTTGCCCGAACACGGCCAGGCATTGGTGCAGCATCGCGCCCATGCCTTGCTCGTCGGGCATGGGCGCGGGCGACACCGCCGGGGCGGGACCGGTCGTCGTGGCGGCCACGGCGACCGCGCCGTGGCCGGGAGACATCTGGTCGACCGGCGTGTGGTGCATGAAGACCAGGCTCACCGCCAGGATCGCGAGCAGCGTCCAGCGCGCCAGGTGGTGGCGGCGGGCGATGCTCATGGCCATACGGTAACCCGCGCACCGGATACCGGCACGAGTCGGTCAGCCGTTGGCGGCCGGCTTGACCGCGCGCACGATCGCCGAGTGCATGCCCTGCGCCGCGGCGTGGGTCGGGGTGATGCCGATATCGGTGAATCCGGCCGCGGCGAGCCCGGCGCGGTACTCGGCGAAGGACAGGGCACCGGCGATGCAGCCCACGTAGTCGCCGCGGGCGGCGCGGTCGGCGGGTGTCAGGTCGTCCTCGGCCACCACGTCGCTGATCCCGATCCGCCCGCCGGGCGCCAGTACCCGGAACATCTCCGCGAACACGGCGGGCTTGTCGACCGAGAGGTTGATCACGCAGTTGGAGATGACCACGTCGACCCGGTTCGCCGGCAGCGGGACGGCCTCGATGTGCCCCTTGAGAAATTCCACATTGGACGCTCCGGCTTTGCGGGCGTTGTCCCGGGCCAGCGCGAGCATCTCCTCGGTCATGTCCAGCCCGTACACCTTGCCCGCCGGGCCCACGCGCCGCGCGGACAGCAGCACGTCGATCCCGCCGCCCGAGCCGAGGTCCAGCACCGTCTCACCCTCGCGCAGCTCGGCGACGGCGAGCGGGTTCCCGCAGCCGAGGCTGGCCAGCACCGCTTCGCCGGGCAGCTCCTCGCCACTGAGGTCGCCGTACAACCCGCCGGTGAGCTCGCTCGGCGAGCACGAACCCTCCCCGCAGCACGAGCCGCGCTCGCCTTCGGTGACCGCCACCGCCGCCGCGGCGTAGCGCTCCCGGACCTGCTCGCGCACCTCGTCGTCCTTGTCTGGCATCGGGTCGCTCCTTCATTCTTTAATCGACCGCTGTCGATGAATAGCGTGCACCTCTGCCTAGATGGACGTCAAGATAGAGGCATGTTTAAATTGACGTATGTCGAATCAGAGCCCGGACGCCTGCGCGCCGGCGTGTGGCGCGCCGCTGGTGCGGGAGCCGTTGACCGGACCGCAGGCCGAGGAACTCGCGCGGCTGTTCAAGGCCGTGGCGGATCCGGTGCGGTTGCGGCTACTGTCGCTGATCGCCTCGCACGACGGGGGAGAGGCCTGCGTCTGCGACCTCACCGGCGCGTTCGAGCTGACCGGGCCGACGATCTCGCACCATCTGAAGGTGCTGCGTGAGTCCGGCCTGATCACCGGCGAGCGGCGGGGCACCTGGATCTACTACCGTGCCGAGCCCGCCGCCCTCGCCCGCTTGTCGGCGGTGCTGCAGCCGGCGGTGGTCGCGTGAGCCACACGGACACCCGCCCGGACGGCGTGGTCGCGAAACTGTCCGCTCTGGACCGTTTCCTGCCGGTGTGGATCGCGGCCGCCATGGTCGCCGGGCTGCTGGCCGGACGCTGGATCCCCGGGCTCGGCACGGCGCTGAACGCGGTCGCGGTCGACGGGATCTCGCTGCCGATCGCGCTCGGGCTGCTGGTGATGATGTACCCGGTGCTGGCCAAGGTCCGCTACGACCGGCTCGACACCGTCACGCGAGACCGCAGGCTGCTGCTGCCGTCGCTCGTGCTGAACTGGCTCATCGGCCCGGCGCTGATGTTCGCGCTGGCCTGGCTGCTGCTGCCCGATCTGCCGGAGTACCGCACCGGACTGATCATCGTCGGCCTCGCCCGGTGCATCGCCATGGTCATCATCTGGAACGACCTGGCCTGCGGCGACCGGGAGGCCGCCGCGGTGCTGGTCGCGCTCAACTCGGTGTTCCAGGTGGTCATGTTCGGTGTGCTCGGCTGGTTCTACCTCTCGGTCCTGCCCGGCTGGCTCGGCCTGGCGACCACCGATCTCGCGGTGTCGGGCTGGCAGATCGCCAAGAGCGTGCTCATCTTCCTCGGCATCCCGCTCGTGGCCGGATATCTCTCGCGCAGGCTGGGCGAACGCGCCAAAGGCCGCGAATGGTACGAAAGCCGGTTCCTGCCCAAGGTCGGGCCCATCGCGCTGTACGGGCTGCTGTTCACCATCGTGATTCTCTTCGCCCTGCAGGGGCACCAGATCACCAGCCGCCCGCTCGACGTCGCCCGCATCGCGCTGCCGCTGCTGGCCTACTTCGCGCTCATGTGGGCGGGGTCCTACCTGTTGGGCAAGGCCATCGGGCTGAGCTACGAACGCACCACCACGCTCGCGTTCACCGCCGCGGGCAACAACTTCGAACTCGCCATCGCGGTCGCGATCGCCACCTTCGGCGCCACCAGCGGGCAGGCACTGGCCGGAGTCGTCGGCCCGCTCATCGAGGTACCGGTCCTGGTCGGGCTGGTCTACGTCTCGCTCGCGCTACGCGGCCGTTTCGCGCATCACCGGCCCTGACACCCGTTCACCGCCACACTCCCCGGAGCTGCCATGTCCACCCCCGAGGTTCTGTTCGTCTGCGTCCACAACGCCGGGCGCTCCCAGATGGCCGCGGCCCTGCTCGACCATCACGCCGCCGGGCGCGTCACCGTCCGCTCCGCCGGGTCCGCCCCCGCCGGCACCATCAACCCCGCCGTCGTCGAGGTGATGAACGAGATCGGCCTGAACCTGACCAAGGAATTCCCCAAGCCGCTGACCACCGAAGCCGTCGAAGCCGCCGACGTCGTGATCACCATGGGCTGCGGCGACGCCTGCCCGGTCTTTCCCGGCAAGCGTTACCTGGACTGGGAACTGGAGGATCCGGCGGGCAAGCCCGCCGAGCGGATCCGCCCGATCCGGGACGAGATCGACCGCCGCGTACGGGCTCTGCTCGCCGAACTCGACCGTCCCGAATAGACACTCAGCTCAGCCGGGCAGGCCGAGGGCCCGCGCGGTGAGCGCGTCGAGGGTGTCCAGGAGGGTGCCGGCGTCCGGGCCCCCGTCGTGCACCAGCCACAGGTACAGCGAGTGGTCGACCATGGCGGCGAGCGCGCGGGCGGCCATCCGGGGATCGAGGGTGGCGTCCACGGCCCCGTCGCGCTGCCAGCGGCGGATCGCGCGCGCCGACCGTTCGACATGCCACGCCCGGTGCGCGCGGCGGCGGCCGGCGAACTCCTCGTTGAACGTGGCCACCTGCTCGACGATCGCCATCAGCCGGGCGTTGCGCCGGTAGGCCTCGTAGTAGGCGCGGTTCACCCCGCGGATGCGCTCGGCCGGGGTCGCCGCGGTGGCGGGCTCGTGCGTGGTCATGTCCTCGAACAGCCGGTCGGCCAGTTCGAAGAACACCGCTTCCTTGGTGGGGAAGTAGGTGTAGAAGCTGCCGTAGGCGACCCGGGCACGGCGGGTGATGTGCGTGATCCGGGTGTCGAGAAACCCCTGTTCCTCGAACACTTCGCGCGCGGCGAGCAGGATCCGCTCGCGCGTGCGGGCACCACGCTCGGTCAGTGCTGCCACGGCTTCGGGCATCCGGGTCACTCCCTTGACAAGTTCCGTTCCGGGGAACAGGCTGCCAGCATCGGATGAACTTGATCTGACTGTCAAGTCAACTTGCGTGCGGGCGCCTCCGGGTTGCCGCGCGGAGATCGGCAGGAGGTCTGATGAGCAGCCGCAACACCGAGTTCGAACTCGGCGGAATCAACCATCTCGCGCTCGTGTCGTCCGACATGCGGGCGACGATCGACTTCTACTCGGGCGTGCTCGGCATGCCGCTGGTGAAGACGCTGGAACTGCCCGGCGGCATGGGCCAGCATTTCTTCTTCGACTGCGGCGGTGGTAACCAGATCGCGTTCTTCTGGTTTCCCACCGCGCCCGACGGGATGCCGGGGGTGTCCGCGCCGGCGTCCATGCCCGGTGCCGGTGAGCTGACCAGCGCCGTCGGCTCGATGAACCACGTCGCTTTCCACGTTCCCGTCGAGAAATTCGACGAGTACCGGGAAAAGCTGCGGAGCAAGGGTGTCGCGGTGAGCCCCGTGCTCAACCACGACGACAGCCCCGCCGGGGTTTCGCGGGACGTCCACGAAGGCACGTTCGTCCGCTCGTTCTACTTCCAGGATCCCGACGGCGCGCTGCTCGAATTCGCCTGCTGGATGCGCGAATTCACCGACGCCGACGTGTCCCACGAACCGCGGACGGCCGCCGACCGCGTTCTGCCCGAGGAGCGGCATGCCCCGATTGCGTGAGGTTCGGCGAGCCGAGGTCAGCGACGACCGGATCCGCTACTACTACGACCGACTGTTCGCGCCCGACCGCGACCCTGCGGTGGATCACGGCACGGCCACCGGTTCCCCCGGCGACTGGTGGACGGTGTTCGCCCTCTCACCCGAGGTCTTCCGGCACGCGGTGCGGGGTTTCGCCCTGTATCGCGAGGCCAGGCTCGACCCGGTGCTGCGCGAGCTGGGCCAGTGCCGGGCCGGCTGGGCGCGGGGCAGCACCTTCGTGTTTTCCCAGCACTGCAAGCAGATGCGGGCGCTGGGTGTGTCCGAGGAACGCATCCAGGCGATCCCGCACTGGCAGACCGCGGACTGTTACTCGGAGCTGGAACGGGCGCTGCTGGCCTACACCGATGGCCTCGTGCTCGACGGCGGTCGCGTGCACGACGAGATCTTCACGATCCTGCGCGCGCACCTGCCGGACGAGGAAATCCTGCTCTTCACCTACATCACCTGCATGTACGACATGCACGCGACGATCAGCAAGGCGCTGCGCCTGGAGTTCGACAACCGGGACGAACCGGTGCACGAGGTCGCCGCCCCGGACGGTTACGGCTCCCGCGACATCGCCGACGACCTCGCCGGGGACGGGCGATGAGCTGACGAGCGCGCACCGCCGGACCGTTACGGTGGTGGGAAGATCTGCGTTCCCGTGTCGGCGCCGGTGATGGTGATGGCCTCCACCGGGCATCCTTCGGCGGCGTCGCGCAGTGCCTGGCCCGGTGGCACGGTGTCGGCGAGGGGAATGCCCTGCCCGTCGCCGTCGAGGGTGAGTGCGTCCGGGGCGGTCGCGGCGCACAGTCCGGTGTGGACACACATGTCGTGGTCGACGGTCACCCGCCAGCGTTCGGTCATGGCGGTGCCTTTCAGCCGACGATGAGGGGGAGGGCCTTGTAGCCGCGGACGGTGGAGGTCTGGGCGAGTTCGGCGTTGTCCCAGTCGACTTCCCAGCTCGGGAAGGCGCCGAGGATTTCCTCCGCAGCGATGCGTCCTTCGAGCCTGGCCAGCGCGGCGCCGAGACAGTAGTGCGCGCCGACGCCGAAACTGAGCTGCTGGGCGACTCGGTGGATGTCGAAGGTGTCGGGATCGTCGTAGCGGCGGGGATCGCGGTTGGCGGCGGCCTGGATGAACAGCATGGCGCTGCCCGCGGGCACGGTCTGCCCGTACCACTCGGCGTCGCGGGTGACATACCGTGCGGTGAACGGGCCGGTCGGTTCGAAGCGCAGGATTTCCTCGATCGCGTTGGGAATGAGCGACGGGTCGTCGACGAGTTCCCGCCGTTGCCCGGGATAGCGGGCCATGAGGGCGCCGAACCACCCGATGAGCCGCCCGGTCGTCTCGTTGCCCGCACCTGCGACGACCGTGCAGTAGGTGAGCACCTCGTCGTCGGTGAGCGTGCGCGTGACACCGTTCTCGTCCTCGAACTCGGCCGTCATGAGTTCGGTCATCAGGTCGTCGGAGGGATTGTTCTTGCGCCAGGCGATGTAGTCCTTGAACACCTCGAAGCTCAGCAGGCCTTCCTGGCTCATCCGCTGCCCGTCCTCGGTGGCCAGCGTGGCGTCGGTCTGGTCGCGGATGGCGGCCTGGTCGGCTTCCGGGATGCCGAGCAGCATCCCGATCACGCGCATCGGCATCTGCGCGCTCACCGCCTCGACGAGGTCGAACCGGTCCGTGTCACGCACGGGATCCAGTGCGCTCCGGCAGAACGCGCGGGCCTGCGGTTCGAGCATCGCGATGCGGCGCGGGGTGAAGACCCGGGCGAGCAGGCGGCGGTGCAGGTCGTGCACCGGAGGGTCCTCGAAGATCAGAGTGCCGGGCGGGATCTCGATGCCGGATTGGATGAGATCCAGGATGTCACCCTTGGTGGAGGTGTAGGTGCGCCAGTCGGCGAGGCCGCGCTGCACGTCGGCGAACCGGGAGACGGCGTAGAAGTTGTGCTTTTCGTTGTGGTAGAGCGGCATTTCCTCGCGCAGGCGCGCGAAGACCGGGTGTGGTTCGCGGGCGAGCGCGGCGTCGTAGGGGTCCCAGTACAGTTCGGCGACGGTGCTCATGACAACACTTCCTTGTGCCGGCCGGCTTATTTGACCAGGGCCCCGGCGTCGATGGGCAGGGTAACGCCGGTGAGAAACCGGCCTTCGTCGGAAGCCAGGTACAGCACGGCATTGCTGATGTCGAGCGGCTCCACCCACGGTGTCGGCAGCAGATGCATGCTCTGCGAGACCGCCGCGAAGTCGTCGACCGTCGGGTTGTCCAGGTCCGGCCGGAACATCTTGTAAGTGCGCTCGTGCATCACCATCGGCGTGTTGACCTGGCTCGGGTGCAGGGTGTTGACGCGGATGTCGCGCGGGCCCAGTTCGACCGCCAGCGTGCGCATCAGCCCGACGATGCCGTGCTTGGCGGCGACGTAGTGGCCGATGTGCGGATGGCCCTTGAGGCCGCCGACGGAGCTCGTGATGATGATCGACCCGCCGCGGCCGCCCGCGAGGAGGTGCGGGATCGACACCTTCGCGGTCAGCCACACCCCGGTGAGGTTGATGTCGATGGTGTCGCGCCAGACCTTCTCGGTCATCTTGTCGAGTGTGGTGCCGTCGCTGCCGATTCCGGCGTTGGCGACGACGATGTCCAGGCGCCCGAACTGCCGCACGCCCTCGTCGACCGCGGCCTCGAGCGCGTGGTGGTCGCGCACGTCGGCCTGTACGGCGTGGATGCGCCGCCCCAGCGCTTTCACCCGCGCGGCGGTCTCTTCCAGATCCTGGGGCGTGGACATCGGGAACGACACGCCGTCGAGCTGCCGGCAGACATCGATCGCGATGATGTCGGCACCTTCCTCCGCGAGCCGTACCGCGTGACTGCGGCCCTGCCCTCGGGCGGCGCCGGTGATGAAAGCGACCTTGCCCTCGACTCGTCCTGGCATCGCGACCTCATTCGGTGGGGTGGAGGGGAAACCGGGATGTTGAACAACTGTTTAACACCCTTCGCGAGCCGCCGTCAAGCACAATGAGCGCATGACACCGGCTCGACGCATGGGTTCCGAGGCATCCGAGACGCGCCAGTTGCTGCTCGACACCACCGAGCGGCTCATGCTGGCCGAGGGGTACGCCGCCGTCGGCGTGCGGCGGGTGGCGCGCGAGGCCGGTGTCGCGCCCGCGCTGGTGCTGTACTACTTCAAAACGCTCGACGATCTGTTCCTGGCCGTACTGAAACGGCGTGCGGACGGCGAACTGGAACGGCAGCGGCGCATCCTCGAGCAGAACCCGCCGCTGCGCGCGCTGTGGGAGCTGAGCCAGGATCCGGGCACGGCGCTGATCACGGAGTTCATGGCGCTGTCCAATCATCGCGAAGCCGTGCGCGTCGCGTTCGCCGCCGACGCCGAGCGCTACCGCAGGGCCCAGGTCGAGGCCATCGCCCGCACGATGGGCCAGGACCTGCCCGACGTCCCGCCCGCCGCGCTCGTCGTGGCCACCACGGCGATCGCGCGGATCCTCGGCATGGAGCGGGCGCTCGGGATCACCGAGGGGCACGCCGAAACCGTGACGCTCATCGAGGATCTGCTCAAGCGGTTCTACGGCGCCGCGCCGCTCGCGGCCGACAACGACCAGGGCTGACGACCAAAGTCCCCAGCCGGAGGGGAGTTCTTCCCTGGAGGCGTCTCCGCCCTCCGGCTGATGATCGGCGGCGTGACGATGCCGCGACTGCGCGACTTCCTGGAGCGGTTCCGCCCGGCCGGCACGCCGGGTGCGCCCGCGGGCCGCGGCGTGCCCGTGGACCGGGTCGCGGAGCGGGATCGTGAGCTGGGGCCGGTGTTCGCGCTGCTGGCCGACGCCGAGCGGGACGCGGACGCGATCCGGCGGCGAGCCGTCGCGGAGGGGGAGCGGATTCGCGCCGACGCGCACCGGCGCGCCGACGCGATCGTCGCCGGGGCACGGCAACGTGCCGAGGGACTGCGGGCGGAGGCGGCCGCGACCGCCCGTCGGCCCGCGGACGCGGAACGCGACCGTGCCACGCGCGCCGCCGCCGAAGCCGCGGAGCAGGTGCGGCGGCGTGCCGAGGAGCGGATGCCTGCTTATGTCGCCCGCGCGGTCGCCGCAGCCCGCGCCGCACTCGATCGCCTCGGCGAGCCGATGGTGCGGTCGTGATGGGCGCCGGATGGCTCACCGGTGACGTGCGCGGGCGAGCGCTGCTCACCCGCAGGCTCGGGACCGAAGGAGCGCGGCGGCTCGCCGCCAGCCCGTCCGCGGACGCCGCCATCGCCACCCTGTCGGCCGGTCCCTACGGCCGCTCCGTCCGAACCGGACAGTCCATTGCGGAGGCCGAGCACGCGGTCGCGGCGACCACGTTGTGGCATTTGCGCGTACTCGCCGGATGGCAGCCGCGAGAGGGTTCCGGACTGGTGCGGCACCTGTCGGGCTGGTTCGAGATCGCCAACGTGGTCGAACACGCGCGGGCGCTGGCCGGCCAGGAACCCGGCGGCCTGTTCGAACTCGGCAGGCTGGCCACCGCCTGGGCGCGCGTGGCGGAGTCCGGGTCGCCGCCGGCGTTGCGCGCGGCACTGACCGCGACCCCGTGGGAAGACCCGGGAGAGGGCACACCCGCGGCGGTCGCGGTGTCGATGGCACTGTCGTGGGCCTCGCGAGTGCAGGCCGCGGTGCCCGAGGCGGGGGAGTGGGCGGCGGGCGGTGCCGCGCTTGTCGTGGCACGCCAGCGTTTCGCGCTCGGTGCCGAGCTCGCCGAACCCGTGGCGCGCCGCGCCGTGACCATGCTCGGGCAGCACGCGGGCGACGGTGCGTGGGACGCGTTCGTGACCGGCCTGCGGACCTCGGCGCGCTGGGCACTGGCCGACGTCGCCGGCCCCGGCGAGCTGTGGCGGGCCGAGAACCGCTGGTGGGCAAGGGTTTCACGCGATGCCACAGTGCTGGTGAGCCGGCCACGGCCGGGCCGGGCCGCGCTGCTCGGCGTGGTGGCGTTCCTCGCGATCGACGCCTGGCGCGTGCGGGCGGCACTGCAGGTTGCCGCACGCGGCGGGCAGGCGCTGGAGATGTTCGATGAACTCGGCTGACCGGCGGCGCACGAGCGAACCGGTACGGATGCGGCGCGTGGCGGTCGTCGCGCCGCGCGAGGACATGCGCGCGGCACTCGTCGCGCTCGCCGAGGCCGGCACCGTCCAGCTGGACCAGGTTTCCGGAGAGCCACCCGTGGCCGACGACGAGCGGCTCACGAAGTACGTGGGAGCGGCCGCGTCGGACGCGAAGGTCGCGATGCTCGCCGGCTGGGCGCCGCAGGCGGAGCTGCCGGATCTGGCGGCGCGGCTTAGTGGCTTCGGCGGCGCCGTGGTCCCGCTGCCGACGCCGCGCGGCGTCGACCCGCCGACCCTGCTGTCCACGGGCGGCCAGGTGCGCACGTCGTTTTCCGCGCTGGTCCGCACCTACGGCACGGTGCCCTACTTCGACGTCGATCCGACGCCACTCGCGGGCTTCGCCTACGTCCTGATGTTCGGCATGATGTTCGGCGACGCCGGCCACGGTCTGCTGCTGCTCGCGGCCGCGCTGCTGTTGCGCGCGGGACGACCTCGCAGGTTCGCGTCGCTGCACGCGGCCTGGCCGTTCGTCGGTGCCGCCGGCCTGGCGGCCATCGTGTTCGGCGTGCTCTACGGCGAGTTCTTCGGCCCGACCCGGGTGCTGCCGGTGGTGTGGCTGGCCCCGCTGGACAGTCCCGTGCGGCTGCTGACCGCGGCGGTCGGGGTGGGCGCGGTGCTGCTCGCCGCCGCCTACGCGGTGGCGATCGTCAACCGCTGGCGGGAAGGCGGGCCCCGGCTGGCGGTCTACGCCTCGTCAGGCGTCGCGGGCCTGGCCGTGTTCCTCGGTCTCGGCGGGCTGGCGGGAGGACTCTACCTGCACATCGGCGCGCTGACGGCCGCCGGCGGGGTACTCGCCGCGCTCGGTCTCGTCCTGGCCGCCCTCGGTTTCCACGCGCAAGCGGGTGGCGGCGCGGGTGGTGCGGCGCAGGCGGGTGTCGAGCTGTTCGACACGGTGATCCGGCTCGGTTCCAACCTGTTCTCGTTCGCACGGCTCGCCGCCTTCGGGCTCACGCACGCGGCGCTGGGCTGGCTGATCTGGAGCGGCACCACCGGTCTGGTCCGCTCGGGATGGGCCGGCGCGCTCGTGGGTGTGGTGGTGTTCGCGGCAGGCAACGTGCTCGCGTTCGCACTGGAAGCGCTCGTCGCCGCCATTCAGGCGCTGCGGCTGGAGTTCTACGAGTTGTTTTCCCGGATCTTCGTCGGGGAGGGCAAACCGTTCCGTCCGTGGCGGCTGCCCGCGGCGGGCAACGACAAGGAGATGATGTCGTGAGTGCGTGGCTGATCGGCCTTCCCGTACCGGTCGCGGTGTTCCTGTTCGCGATCCGCCTGCTGCGCGGGCGGCGGCGGTCCGGGCTGATGGTGCTGCTGGGCATGAACGGGCTGCTGGCGGCGGGCGGGCTCGCGCTGTTGCTGTTCGTGCTCGCCGGCGGTCCGGCCGAGGCCGCGCAGACCGCCCAGGCCGCGCAGGTGACCACCGGGAACTGGGCGGCGCTGCTGGGGGCGGCGATCTCGGTGGTCGGCTCGTCGATCGGCGCGGCGATCGCGGTGGCCTACACCGGCGGCGCCGCGCTGGCGGCGATGAGCGAACGGCCGGAGATCTTCGGGCGCGCCATGGTGATCGTGGGTCTCGCCGAGGGCATCGCGATCTACGGGCTGATCGTGGCGATCATCCTCATCGGGCGGGCCTGACCATGGCCGGAGTCGCGGTGATCGGCGAGCGGGCGCAGGTGTCGGGCTGGGCGCTGGCCGGGGCCGTCGTGCACGCGGGGGAGGACGCGGCCCAGGTGCGCGAAGCGTGGCACGCCCTGGGTGACGACGTCGCGGTCGTCGTGCTCACGCCGGCCGCGTCGGCGCACCTCGCGGGGGAGACCGCGCGCGGCGGGCCGCTGACGGTGGTGTTGCCGGGATGACCGCCGAGGAGACGGCGGCCCTGATGCCCGTGCGGGAAGCATTGCTGGACCGGGCCCGGGCCGATGCCGATCGGACGCTTTCCGAGGCGCGCGCCGACGCCCGGCGCGCGCTCGAGGAAGCCGAGCGCGCGGCCACGCAGATCCGGGAACAGGCAAGCGACCAGGGCGAGGCGCAGGGCACGGAAGCCGCCGTGGCCGAGCGTGCCCGCGCGCGGCGGCTGGTGCGCGCCGCGGAACTCCGGGCGCGTTCGCGCGCCTACCAGCGGTTGCGCGCTCAGGTGGCGGCGGAACTGCGGAAACTACGCGCCGATCCGGACTATCCACGGTTGCTGGAACGCATGGCCGACGAGGCGCGCCGCGCGCTCGGCGAGGACGCCACGATCACCACGGCACCGGAGGGAGGCGTGCTCGCCGAGGGCGCCGGGGTGCGCGCGGACTACTCGCTGGACGCGTTCGCCGACCGTGCCGTCGCCGCACTCGGGCCGGACGTGGAAGGGCTGTGGGCGCCGTGAGCGGTCAAGACGCTCGCGTGCGCCGGGTGTCCGGTCCGCTGGTCGAACTCGACGCCACGACCGACGTCGCCATGCACGACACCGTCGGACTCGGGCCGTTGCGGATTCCGGGCGAGGTCGTCGCGATCCGGGACCGCGTGGTCACCGTCCAGGCCTACGAGTACACCGGCGGTCTCGCACCGGGGGACCCGGCGGCCACCGGGGGCGCGCCGCTGTCGGCGCGGCTCGGGCCGGGCCTGCTGGGGCACGTGTTCGACGGGCTGCTACGACCGCTGTCGGAGGCGCCCGCGTTCCTGGCCCCCGGTGGTGCCGCCGCCGGTGACGTCGTTTCCCGGGAGTTCCGGCCTCGCGTCGCCACGGGCGACGACCTCGGCGAGGGCGGGGTGCTCGGCGTGCTGCCGGGCGTCGGCGCGATCGAACACCGGCTGCTCGCGCCGCCCGGTGTGTCCGGTCCCGTCGAGTACATCGTGGACTCGGGAACCTACGCCGAGGACGCCGTCGTGGCGCGGGTCGCGGGCACACCGGTGCGGCTCGTGGAGCACTGGCCGGTGCGCACCCCGCGGCCCTATCGCGCCCGCCACGACGAGGTGGAGCCGTTGCACACCGGGCAACGAGTACTGGATTTGCTCTTCCCCGTGGCACGCGGTGGTTCCGCCGCGGTGCCCGGCGGATTCGGGACCGGGAAAACCGTGTTGCTGCAACAGCTCGCGAAGTGGTGCGACGCCGACGTGATCGTCTACGTCGGCTGCGGCGAACGCGGCAACGAGATGGCCGAGGTCGTCGCCGAACTGTTCGACCTCGCCGATCCGCGCACCGGCGGCACGCTCGCCGACCGCACCGTGGTCATCGCGAACACGTCCAACATGCCGATGATGGCGCGCGAGGCGAGTGTCCACACGGGAATGACGGTGGCGGAGTACTTCCGCGACATGGGCTACCACGTGGTGCTCATCGCCGATTCGACCTCGCGATGGGCCGAGGCCCTGCGCGAGTTCGGCTCCCGCACCGGCGCGCTGCCCGCCGAGGAGGGCTATCCGGCGGAACTGGCGTCGGCGCTGGCCGCGTTCTACGAGCGGGCGGGCGCGGTCGAGACACTCGGCGGCGGGTCCGGCTCGGTGACCGTCGTCGGGGCCGTCTCGCCGCCCGGCGGTGACCTGACCGAGCCGGTGACGGCGCACACCGAGCGGTTCGTGCGGTGCCGGTGGACGCTGGACCGGGACCTGGCCTACGCCCGGCATTACCCCGCCGTGTCGTGGTCCGGATCGTTCTCGCGCGACGCCGAGGCCATCGCAGCCTGGCACGCGCGCTCGGGCGACCCGCGGTGGCCGTCGCGACGGGGCCGGGTGACGGCCCTGCTGGCCGACGCGGACCGGCTGTCCGCGCTGGCCGAACTGGTCGGCACGGCGGCGTTGCCGGGGCACGAGCGCATGACGCTGCTGGGCGCGCGGCTGCTGCGCGAGGCGGTCCTGCAGCAGAGCGCACTGTCCACACAGGACGCTTTCTGCGCCGAGGAGAAGACGGCCGCGCTGACCGATGCCGTGCTCGCCGTCGTCGACGCCGCGCAGGCCGCGGTCGGCGCGGGTGCGCCGGCGGCCGTCATCGAGGACATCGACTTCTCACCCCTGGTACGGGCCAGGGAGGAGATCGGCCCGCGCGACGCGGGCGGAGTGCGTCAAGGCCTGGAGACGGTGCTGGCCGGACTGCGGGCGGCGGCACCGTGACCGGGGGCGTCGGCAGGGAGTTCACCTCGGTCCGGCAGCTGCGCGGCCCGCTGCTCGTGCTGGACCGGCTCTCCGGGGTGGGCTGGGACGAGTTCGCGCGGATCCGGCTCGACGGTGGCCCGTGGCGGCACGGGCAGGTGCTGGAGGTGGACCGCGACCTCGCCGTGGTCGAGGTGCTCGAAGGCACCGGCGGCATGGCGGCCGGCCGCACCGGCGTGGAGTTCAGCGGCGAGCCGCTGCACATCCCGGTCGGCCCCGGCTGGCTGGGCCGGGTGTGCAACGGGCGCGGCGAACCGATCGACGGCGGCCCGCCGGTCTTCGGGGCCACGCGAGCACCGGTTTCCGGCTACCCGATCAACCCGGTCCGCCGCGAACCACCCGCCGAGCCGGTGCACACCGGCATCTCGGTCATCGACGCGCTGACCACGTTGGTGCGCGGGCAGAAGCTACCGGTGTTCTCCGAGCCCGGGCTGCCGCACCTGGACCTCGCCACCCAGATCGCGGCACAGTCCAGCGCGGGCGGTGAACCGTTCTCGGTGGTGTTCGCCGGGATGGGCCTGACCCACGCCGACGCGGCACTGGTGCGGGACGCACTGGAGGAGCGGTCGGTCTCCGGCGAGCTGGTGCTGCTGCTCAACACCGCCGACGACCCGGCCATCGAGCGGATCGTCACCCCGAGGGTGGCGCTCACCGTGGCCGAGCACCTCGCTTTCACCGAGGGCAGGAACGTACTCGTGGTGCTGACGGACATGACCAGCTACGCGGAGGCGCTGCGGGAGGTTTCGGCCGCCCGCAACGAAATCCCGGCGCGGCGCGGTTATCCCGGCTACCTCTACAGCGATCTCGCCTCGCTGTACGAACGGTGCGGCCGGATCCGGGGGATGCCGGGCTCGGTGACGATCGTGCCCGTGCTGACCATGCCCGCCGGTGACCTCACGCATCCGGTGCCCGACCTGACCGGCTACATCACCGAAGGACAGATCGTGCTGACGACGGCGGCCCAGGCCATCGGCGGATATCCGCCGGTGGACCCGTTGTCCTCGCTGTCGCGGCTCATGCGGCACGGCGCGGGCCCCGGCCGCACCCGCGAGGACCACCTCGACCTGGCCGCGCAACTGCTGGCCGCGCTCGCGCGTGCCCGGCAGGTCCGGGAACTGGCGGATCTCGTCGGCACCGACGCGCTCAGCCGCACCGATCAGCACTACCTGGAGCTGGAGGGCGCGTTCCGCGCCGAGCTGGCCACGCAACGGCGAGACGAGGCCCGCAAGATCGACGACACGCTCGACCGCGCGTGGCGCGTGCTGCTGCGCCTGCCCCGGCGTGAACTGTCGATGCTGCCCGCCGCGCTGCTCGACGCGCACGGGGGTGAGCGGGAATGACGGTCCGGGTTCCGCCGGGCAGGGCCGGGCGGTTGTGGCTGCGGCGCAGGCTCGCGACCGCGACCACCGCCACGAGCCTGCTGGAGCAGAAACTGCGCACGCTGCAACAGGAACACCGCAGGCTCGAACTGCGCGCCCAGCACACCGCGGGGCAGTGGCGGGACAGCGCCGCGGAAGCCGGCCGGTGGCTGATACGGGCGGAACTGGCCGGTGGGCAGCGGGCGATCCGGCTCGCGACCACCGCCGACCTCGCGGACGTGACCGTCACGTGGAAAACCTCGATGGGCGTGAGCTACCCCGTGGAGGGCACGGTCACACCGCCGCGGCGCGCGCAGGGCACGGCCGTCTCGGGCGGTGGTGCGGTCGTGCGGGCGGCGGAGGCCCACCAACGGGCGCTGGAGGCCGCCGTGCGGCACGCCGTCGCGACCGAGGCGCTGCGCGTGGTGGAGCGGGAGATCGCGACGACGCGGCAGCGGGTCCGGGCGCTGGACCGGCGCTGGATCCCGGAGCTGCGGACCACGCTCGCCGAGCTGGAGCTCGCGCTGGAGGAACAGGACAGGGCCGAGGGTCTTGCCCGCCGGCGCGCCGTGCGAAACGCGGAGGTGTCACCATGATCCGCCGGATCCTGCTGCCCGTCGACGATTCGGCGGCCGCGCTCGCCGCGACGCGCACCGCACTCGAACTCGCCGCCGCCACCGGGGCGACCGTGCACGCACTGCACGTGGTCGCCGACCACATGCTCGGCGCCACACTGCGCGCGTCCACATCGTCCGATGTGGACGAACGTCGCGCGGCGGCGGCCGATTCGCTGCTGGCCCATGTCGCGAAACTCGCCCACGACGCGGGCGTGACCATGACGACCGAACAGGCCACGGGCGAGCCGGCGCGGTGCATCCTGGACCGCGCCCGGACCTGGCGCGCCGACCTCGTGGTGCTGGGCAGGGCGGATCACCGGGGCCCCGGCCAGCCCTACATCGGGCACCACACCCAGCACATCCTGGAGTTCGCCGAACAGCCGGTGCTCACCGTGCCCCGTCCGTCGTGAGCGGACGCGCCGGCCGCGAGCTCACGGCAGGGGCGCGTTCCAGGTGAGGCGGGTGCCGCCGGTGTCGCGGCGGGCGAGGTCGAGCTGGCCGCCTGTTTCGTGGGCGCGTTCGGTGAGGTTGTGCAGTCCGCTTGTGGCGACGGTGTCGGGGATGCCGATGCCGTCGTCGGTGACGT
>NZ_JAAXLS010000068.1 GCF_012328925.1 Amycolatopsis acididurans | reverse complement strand
TGCTCGTCCAGGCCATCCAGCCCGGACACGGGGTTCAAGTCCTCAGCGTTCTCCACGCCGGACATCATGTCGGTCATCAGGTGCACTTCCATGATCGGGAATTACACCGCTCGTTTTACAGTCCCCTTTCGTAGTCGCAGGGCGTCCTATCAACCAGACGCTGTAATCGACGACGGAGGGATGTCTCATGGAGATCATCAATCTGGGCGAGACGGACGGGTTGCCGCCGGTGAATTGGGCCGCCATTGCCGACAAGCTCGATGCGGGGTCAGCGCCAGCTGCTGACGCGATGAACGCCCGCACGACCTGGCTGTCCACCATCAACGAGGACGGCAGCCCGCATGTGACTCCGGTGGGTGCCCTATGGCTCGACGGCGCGTTCTGGTTCCAAACGGGCGCGAGAACACGGAAGGGCCGCAATGTCGCGCGCGATCCCCGGTGTTCGATCGCGGTGTCGATCCAGGACGCGGACGTCGTAGTCGAAGGCGAGGCCGTGCGAATAACGGAAACTGGCGCCCTGACGCGCGTTGCGAAGGCCTGGGCGGACAACGGCTGGCCGGCCGAACCCGACGACAGCGGGCAGGGCATCACTGCCCCGTTCAACGCACCATCGCAAGGACCCCCGCCGTGGAACGTGTACCGCATCGAGCCACGCTCGGCGATCGTGATTTTGTCGATGGAGCCCGGCGGCCTGACTCGCTTCCGGTTCTGACGCTGCTGGTCGGATGGGTCGCCTTGTCTGAACACTGCTGTCACCCATCAGTCGAAGTCGGACAGCGCGCAGCCGGGGCTTGCTGTGTTCAGAGTTTCTTTTCTAAATGGTGTGGTCAGCAGAAACTGATCAGATGCTGATTACCAGCTGTACAAACGTGTATGAGGTTATATGCGCCGAATGCGAGTGCGGCGGTGATCTATACGCAGACCAACCGGAAAACATCAGGTCATTACGAGGACCACACCCCAATGCGGATGCCGCAACGCCATGCCGGTCACGCGCTTCTCCCTGTCGGATCTGGCTACGACTGGGCGAAACGGGCGGCGCGCCGAAGCACGTCCCGCAGCATGGGCACGGTGAGGGTGCCGGTGGCGATGTTGCGCCGGCTGGGGTGGTAACAGCCGAGCAGGTGCACGTCGCGACCGATGTTCTGATTCGCCAGGCGGACGTGCACACCGTGGCCGAAGGCGGGCCGCGGTCGGGGCAGCGACCATCCGGCGGCGGCGAGCACGGGCAGTGATGCCTGCCAGCCGAACCCGCCCAACGCCACGACCACCCGCAGGGTCGGCCGCAGCAGCGCCAGCTCGCGAGCCAGCCACGGACGGCAGGTGTTCCGCTCGTTGACCGTGGGCCGGTTGTCCGGGGGCGCGCAATGCACCGGAACAGTGATCCGCACCCCGCGCAGGACCAGCCCGTCGCCTGGGTGCGTCGCGGTGGGCTGAGACGCGAGGCCGACCGCGTGGAGGGCGGCGTAGAGCACGTCCCCGGACGGGTCGCCGGTGAAGATCCGGCCGGTGCGGTTGCCGCCGTGCGCAGCCGGGGCCAGGCCGATGATCGCCAAGGTGGCATCCGCCGGCCCGAAGCCGGGGACCGGTTTCGCCCAGTACTCGCACTCGCGGAAAGCGCTTCGCTTGACGATGGCCACCTGTTCGCGCCAGTCCACCAGCCGCGGGCAGGCCCGGCACGCGACGAGCACACCGTCCAGTTCGGCCACTGTTCGGACCTCAGATGCGGTCTCGGCCGGGTAGTGGGCATCGTCCGGTGCTCGCGAGTTCGGTACCGGGGCCGGGTGATTGTCTCGCATGGCCCGCCGCCTCCTGTGGGTGGACACTGGGCATGGGTGTTGCACCACCGCGAGCATTTTACACAACCTCAATCGTATAAATGATCGGCGCAGGAGGTTTCCTGTGGGCGTTGGGAAGGAGAGCGCCGTGGACACGCACATCGCCTATCGCAGGATTTACGACCAACCAGCCCGGTCGGACGGTATGCGGGTACTCGTGGACCGGGTGTGGCCTCGTGGGATGCGCAAGGACGACGCGCATCTGGACGAATGGTTGCGCGAGATAGCACCGTCCACCGAGTTGCGCCAATGGTACAAACACGACCCCGACCGGTTCGCCGAGTTTCGCCGCCGCTACCTGATCGAGCTGCAGGACCCGCAACGGCGGGAGCTCGCGCAGCACCTGCGTTCGCTGGCGCGCACGCAGCACCTGACACTGCTGACCGCGACCCGCGACGTCGAGCACAGCCAAGCCGCCGTGCTGGCCGAGTGGCTGAGCCACGGCCGAAAGCGATCGAGCTGACGTGACAACCGAAGGCTGACCGCGTGGATCAGGCGGGCCTCGCCACATCCCAGCTCGCCCCCTGGTTGTTGCGTCGACACTCCCTTCGAGAACGAAAGCGAGGGAAGGGCGATGAGGTCGCTGCGTGGGGACGCGCTGGTGCTGTTCGGGGCTTCCGGTGACCTCGCCCGCCGGAAGTTGCTCCCCAGCGTGTACCGGCTCGCGGCCCGCGGGCGGTTGAACGACACGAGGGTGATCGGGGTCGCGGCGACCGACTGGGCGGCCTATCGGTTTCGCAGCCAGATCCGTTCGACGACCGAAGCCTCTGGGGAGCCTGCCGATGACGCCGTGCTCCGTGATCTGGCCGAGCGGGTCGACTACGTGGCAGGCGACTACCGGGACCCGCAGCTGTACCACCGGCTGGCGGCATCTCTGCACCGGTGCCGGGCACCGGTGTTCTACCTGGCGATCCCGCCAGACCTCTTCGAGAACGTGGTGACGGGGCTGCGTTCGGCGGGGTTGCACCGAGGGGGCCGGGTGGTCGTGGAGAAACCATTCGGCCGAGATCTGAACTCCGCGCGCCACCTCAATGCCTGCCTGCACGACGTGTTCGCCGAAGCGGAGATCTTCCGGATCGATCACTTCCTCGGCAAAGAGCCGGTCCAGAACGTGCTGGTCACGCGATTCGCCAATACGGTCCTGGAACCGCTGTGGAATCGCAATTATGTGGCCCACGTGCAGTTGACGATGGCGGAGTCGTTCGGCGTGGAGGGACGGGGCGCGTTCTACGACCGGATCGGGACGGTGCGGGACGTGGTGCAGAATCACCTGCTGCAGCTGGTCGCCTTGCTGGCGATGGAGCCGCCCGTGTCTGCCGACCCCGGTGCGCTGCGCGACGAGAAGGTCAAAGTGCTCACCGCGACCCGCGCCGTGGATCCCGCGGACCTGGTACGCGGCCAGTATCTGGGTTATCGGGACGAGGCCGGGGTGGCGGCCGACTCGTCCACGGAGACGTTTGCCGCGCTGCGGCTGGAGATCGACTCCTGGCGATGGGCGGGTGTGCCGTTCTACCTGCGCGCCGGGAAGTCACTGCCGTGCACGGTCACCGAGGCGGTCGTCGAGTTCCGGGAGCCACCTCGCTTGTTGTTCGCCGAAGCCGATCCGACCAGGCCGGAAGCCAACCAGTTGCGGTTCCGGGTCAAACCCGACGGCCGGATCACCTTGTTCCTCCAGGCGAAGATGCCCGGTGGTCGCCTGGCCAGCGAACCGGTGGCGCTGACCATGTCCGAGGCCGAGGCCCTGGGTGAAGGCCCCGCCGCCTACGAACAGTTGCTCGACGATGCTCTGGACGGCAACCCGTCCCGGTTCGCCCGACAGGATGCAGTGGAGCAGGCATGGCGGATCGTCGAGCCCGCCCTGGCAGCCGCGCAACCGCCGCTGCCCTACCGTCGAGGCTCGTGGGGCCCGGACCAGGCGAACGCGGTGGTCCGCCGGCACGGTGGCTGGCGCTCGTGCCAGCCAGGCACGTGATCGCGTCATGACTCGCAGGTAGTCCTCGGACAGCAGTGGCCGTTCGGCGTTGACGCCTGCGAGGCCGCGCAGGCGATCACGAACGAAGCGGCCGGCTGGCGGACAGGGTGCGGGCGAGTCGCTCAGGCGAGCGCGCTCACCACCACCCGAGCATCAGCGGCGGGAGTGGCGACCCGTCGGGTGGATCCGGTGGTGGCAGCCAGCACGCCAAGGCCACCATCGGCACCAGCACTCCGAACCCGGCGCCGAGCATCAGCAGGGCGGGCAGCCCGCACACGGCGCCGGCGACGGTGAGCACGACGAAGGCCAGTTCCATCACCAGGCACACTCGGGCACCGCGCCGGCGGCTCAGCGCCCGCATCCGCACCATGGCCAGGTGCCGGCCGAGCCACGGGTCGTCGTGCCGCAGGCCGCGCTCGATCTGGCGCATGATGCGCTCTTCCTCCGTCGACAGCATGGCACTCTTACCTCCGACGGGCCGCTTCCGCGGCGGCGTTGGTGAATTCGTCGCGCGCGTGTTCCAGCGCGTCCAGGGACACGATCTCCCGGGGGAACAGCAGGGCCAGCGTCCAGTCGGCCACCACGCGCAGCCGCCTGTTCCAGGTGGGCAGCGTCAGCAGATGGTATGTGCGGTGAGCCAGCCAGGCGGGCATGCCGCGCAGCCGCAGGCGGTAGATCTGTGCGACACCCTGATAGAGGCCGAGGCCCGCGACCGAGCCGGCCGAGGTGTGCCGGTACGGCTTCAACGCGCTGCCGCGCAGCGCGGCGATCACGTTGTCGGCGGCCACCCTGGCCTGCCGGACAGCATGCTGAGCGCTGGGTGGGCACACCGCACCTGGGTCGCGGGTCAGGTCGGGCACCGCCGCACAGTCCCCGAGTGCCCACGCCCCCGGAGTGTCCACGATGGACAGGTATTCGGTGACCAGGACCCGGCCGCGCTCATCCAGTGGCACGCCGGTCTGCTTGAGCAACGGATGCGGTGCCACCCCGGCGGTCCAGACCAGCGTGCCGGCGTCGAACTCACTGCCGTCGTCCAGCACCACGTGACCGTCCACAACGGAAGTCAGCCGGGTGTCCAGCCGAATGTCGATTCCGCGCCGCCGCAACAGATCGGCGGTGTAGTGACCCATCCGCTCGCCCACCTCGGGCAGGATCCGTCCGGTCGCCTCCAGCAGCACCCACCGCATCTGCCCCGGCTCGATCCCCGGGTAGTGCCGGCAGGCAGCGCGCGCCATGTCCTGCAACTCGGCCAGCGCCTCGACACCCGCGTAGCCGCCGCCGACGAACACGAACGTCAATGCTCGTTCCCGCTCGGCATCCGAGCCGGCCGAGGCCGCCGTGTCGAGTTGGGCGAGCACGTGGTTGCGCAGGTGGATCGCCTCACCGACGGTCTTGAACCCGATCCCGCGCTCGGCCAACCCGGGCACCGGCAGCACTCTCGTCACCGAACCCGGAGCAAGCACGACCACGTCGTAGCCCAACGGTTCCGGCGCACCGGCATCGGAAGCCAGGTAGGCGGTGCGGCGGGAGTGATCGATGGAAACGACAGCCCGGGTGATCACCTCCACGCCGGGCAGCACCGGCCGCAGCGGCACCACCACGTGCCGGGGTTCGAGGTTGCCGGCGGCCGCCTCGGCCAGCAGCGGCTGGTACGTCAGGTACGAGTGCGGATCTACCACGGTGATCGTCGCCTCGCCTGGCCGCAGCCGGTGCCGTAGACGTACGGCCACGTGCATTCCGGCCTGGCCGGCGCCGACGACCAGAACTCGGGGCGTGTCGTGCGAGGTCGTCGCCATCTGTCCCACCCCTTCCCCATAATTACTATCTCTTTAGTAAATACTAGACCGTGCTGGCCCTGGGCGTACCGGTGTCGTGGATAACGGTTCGACGCCGGGCACGGATCGCCGTGCCGACGGTCAGCGCGAGGAACAGCAGGATGGCCACCTCGTTGAGGACGCCACCGGTTTGCCACGCCAGTACGTTGCCGGCGGCGTCACCGCCCACCAGGCGCAGGGCGAGCGAGGCGTGCAGCAGCCCCAGCGGCAGATACGCGGTCGGATGGTAGGGCAGTCGCACCCGCAGCACGGCGGGCACGATGACCGGCGCGTGCGCGAACACCATGGAGAACACGAAGCCCAGGAACACCGCGTGCAGCATGGCGTCATAGGCGTGGCCGTCGCTCAGCCGACCGATCACCAGCCACAGGCCTCCGGCCACGGCCAGCCACAGGTAGCCCGCCGCCAGTGCGACGGCCATGTACCGGGTGACCCCGCGCATCCGGATCGTCCGCCGCACTATGTCGTGGACAGCCAGCCACCCGGCCAGACCCAGCAGGCCTGCCCCGGCGAGCCGTACCCCGACCGCGGGCGCGGCGACCGAGATACCCAGCCCGGCCAGCAGCACCGCGATCAACGCAACGAACTGGGCCCGGCCGCGAGCGGTGAGCGCCACCAGCCGGGACAACTCCAGGCGCTCCCCGGCGATGGTCAGCACCAGGAAGCCTGCCAGCCACGGCACCAGGACGGGCAGGTCGCGACCGGCCAGCCACAGCACGGCGGCGATACTCCAGCAGGCGGCGCCGGCTGCCTGCGTCGCGTTGTGCCACGACGGCTGGAGCCGGTGCAGTTCGGCGAACATCGCCAGCAGACCGAACCCGGCTACCGCAATCAACATCTGGCCCGTAGCCACGGGCAGACCGGCGATCAGCCACAGCGCGCCGATTCCGCCGGCCGCCGGGGCCAGCCACGCCCACCCCTGCCCGAGCGCGACCGCGCGTTCGGCGGCGATGAGCGTGCCGAGAAAGCCCAACGGCATCAGCACGCCGTGCAGTTCGGCGAGATCGGTGTGCCCAGCGGGTATCGGCAGGCCCAGGCGCAGCAACCCCGCCCACAACCCCACCAGCAACGCCACCACCCCGAGCGCCATGACCGGCGCCGCCCACGCCGGCCGCCGCGACACCGCCCTGGTCACCGTGACCACCCCAGCATCCGCTTCGCCTCGTCGGTCATCATCGCCGGACTCCACCGGGGTTCCCACACCAGATCCACCAGCACGGCCGGCATGCCCGGGAGTTGCGTCAGGCACCGGGTGACCTCGTCGTCCAGATACGCCCCCAACGGGCAGCCGGGCGTGGTAAGCGTCATCCGCACCACCACTGCGGTAGCGCCGATCTCGACGCCGTACACCAGCCCGAGGTTGACGATGTCCACGCCCAACTCGGGGTCGATCACGTCGCCCAACAGGTTGAGCACCACATCTTCGGTCACCGGTCCGGCGGCCAACGTGGTCACATCAGGCCGGGACCGCCCCTGGTCGGTCATCGACGACTCCTCCCGCCTGTGATCCAGTCACCACTCACGTTCATTTAAACGAGTACTATAGTAAAAACTAGTCTAGCCGATCTGAAATGCGCTGAGGAGACTTCGGGGATCGAAACCCCGTCCGTCCCCAACTCGTCGACAGAGGAGAGCACCATGACCACCACCGGCCCCGAACTCGACGTCCGCCAGGAGATCCCGGCACGACGCCACGAACTCATCTTCGCGACCTACGGCGCGCTCGTAGTCGGCGAGAACTTCGTGCTGGTCAACGACCACGATCCCAAGCCGCTGTACTACCAGTTCGCTGCCGAACACACCGGCGAGTTCACCTGGGACTACCTGGAACACGGCCCCGAGGTGTGGAAGGTCCGCATCGGACGCACCGTGCGCTGACGAACAGCGGGACGCGGGCGGGGGCGCACCCCCGCCCGTGCTCCCGCCCGGCTCGCGCAGTATGTCCGCGACCAGGCTGGTGAGCATCTCCGCCAGCAACCGGGCCGCATTCGGATGCAGGCCGACCCGCTCCGCGACGTCGGCCACCCCACCGGTTCGCCCGCCGCGCGAAGCACGGCCATCTCGGCGCGGCACTGCTATGTGCGCCGGTAGTGGTAGGACCATCGGCCGCCGGCCTGGGTCGCCCACCATGCGGGTGGGCGGACCCGAGGTAGGGGATATTGTTCCGGCTCAGGAAGTTCGGGACTGATCGCAATATTCAGGTGGATGATCCTCTTGGCCAACTGCCGGGGAACGTCCGAGCCGGATACCGGCAATCCGTTCTCGACGAGCACAGGCAGGGGAACTCTGCCCAGGGCCTCCCATTCGTCCTGCCACATACGAATGCGTCGCCACGCGCTGGTCGTGATCGGCCCTCTGGAAACACTCACCGCATAACCGGACAACCGCAATGGGTCGGAGTGCGAATGACCCCTTAGAATCGGGCCGACCATCGGCTTGCGCAGCTTCTCCGGATCGCCGATGTTCAATCCGCGGCACCAGTATGCCCGGAAGAGCAGTCGGCGTATGTCGTCGGCGACACCGGCTCCGTATGCCTCGGCGTAACCGGCGACCGCGGCTTCCGTCTTCGGTACGAATTCAGGCACCGTCCAGGTAACTTGTTCGTCGGGCAGGAGCAAATCGCGCATCTCCGTCAA
This sequence comes from Amycolatopsis acididurans, assembly GCF_012328925.1. Classification (GTDB taxonomy): domain Bacteria; phylum Actinomycetota; class Actinomycetes; order Mycobacteriales; family Pseudonocardiaceae; genus Amycolatopsis_E; species Amycolatopsis_E acididurans. The sequence continues at coordinate 21,323 of NZ_JAAXLS010000068.1, read as the reverse complement.
CTCGGTGTCCAGCGCCTGTCGGCCGGCAACATCGAGCCGGCGGCCCGTCACCGGCAGCCGTGGCGCCTGCTCCACCGCGCGCCAGTCGACGTCGATCCCAGCCGAACGCAGCGCGTCCACCCGTTTGCTCGCCAAGTAGCAGAATGCGCTACTGAAATCCCCATAAATGATCAGACTCATGTGCTTCACCACTGGTTTTCACTTGTGCCTCGCACCGTTGACCCGCACCATGCTGCGGCTTGTAGCGCCGTGCACCTAGTGCTCTAGGCCCTCGAAGATCAGGACCAAAGCCCTGCCCGGCATGTGGGGCTACCCGCGGCCGTTTGCGAGTACCGCGACATCGCGGATATCCCGCAATCGTTCCTCGATCTTGCGCTCGAGGCTGCTCTGGATCCACCGGCTGAAAGGGCGCAGGGGCGCGCGCGGCGTCAGTGTTTCGTGGTGGTGCAGGCGGCAGCCGGTGGGCGAGTCCGTTATCTCGTACCTCAACTCGCCCGACCACCACATGCTGGTGAAGCGCATCGCGAGGACATGCGGTTCGGCGGCCTCGGTGACGGCGGAAAGGACATGCATCCACAGGCCGGGCGCGAACCTGACGCTTTCGTGCCATTGGGTGCCGACGCGCGTGGGGCCGGGCGGCGTCTTCACCATTTTTACCGCGGCGCTTCGGGGAATCGGTTCGGCATTCTGGATGTCGGCGAGGAATGCGTAAACCGTGGTGGCCGGCAACGGAATGTCCATCCCCAGGTCGATCATCACACGCTGGTTCATCCTCGCAGCGTGCTGGGCCTGACGACATCAGGCTAGAGTCGATTGTCTCCCCTTCAAAGGTATAGCGCACCCCCGGGCTTGCGGCAAGGCCCCGGTCATGCCGCAGAGTTCGTCAGCCAAAACTTGGGCGTTGAAGGGGGATTTCGTGATTGACGTGATCGTGGTCGGGGCCGGGCCGACCGGTTTGATGCTGTCCGCCGAGTTGCGCCTGCACGGCGTCGACGTGCTCCTGCTGGACAAGGACACCGAGCCGACGCGGCAGGTCCGCGCGCTCGGCCTGCACGCGCGCAGCGTGGAGATCATGGACCAGCGCGGCCTGCTGGACAAGTTCCTCGCGCTCGGCACGCGATACCCGCTCAGGAACAGCTTCGCCGGCATCTTCAAGCCGCAGCCGGAGCGGATCGACACCGCGCACACCTACCTGCTCGGCATTCCACAGACCGCCACGGAGCGGCTGCTGACCGAGCACGCCGTCGCACTCGGCACCGAGATCCGGCGCGGTTGCGAAGTGACCGGGCTCGGCCAGGACGACGCGGGCGTGACTGCCGTGCTAGCGGACGGCAGCGAGTTGCGGTCGCGCTACCTCGTCGGCTGCGACGGCGGCCGCAGCACCGTGCGCAAACTGCTGGGCATCGACTTTCCCGGCGAGCCCGCCAAGATCGAGTGGTTGCTGGGCGAGATGGAGGTGGGCGTCTCCGCGGAGACGGCGAGCGCCGTGGCCGCGGCGGCGCCCAAGCCCGCCGTCCAGTTCGGACCCTCACCCCACGACGACGGCGCGTATCGCTTTGTCGTGCGCACCGAGGACGTGGCCGAGGACCGCACCGTGCCGCCGAGCTTCGAGGAGTTCAAACAACGGCTGCGCACCCTCGCCGGCACCGACCTCGGCGTGCATTCACCGCGTTTCCTGTCCCGCTTCGGCGACGGCACGCGGCTGGCACAGCGATACCGGGAGGGCCGGGTGCTGCTGGCGGGCGACTCGGCGCACATCCATCCGCCGCTGGGCGGCCAAGGCCTCAACCTCGGCGTCCAGGACGCCTTCAACCTCGGCTGGAAGCTGGCCGCCGAGATCGACGGCTGGGCTCCGGCAGACCTGCTCGACACCTACGAGACCGAACGGCGCCCGGTCGCCGACGACGTCCTGAACAGCGTCCGCGCGCAGTCCGAGCTCCTGTCCGCCGAGCCGGGGCCGCAGGCGGTACGCCGGCTGCTGACGGAGCTGATGGACCTCGAAGACGTGAACCGGTACCTGATCGAAAAAGTCACGGCGATCGGGATCCGCTACGACTTCGGAGAGGGCCATGAACTGCTCGGCCGCCGCCTGCGGGACATCGGGCTGAAACAGGGACGGCTCTACGACCGGATGCACGAGGGCCGCGGGCTGCTGCTCGATCAGACCGGCCAGCTTTCGGTTGCGGGCTGGGAAAACCGGGTCGACCACGTCGTGGACGTCAGCGAGGAGCTGGCCGCGCCCGCCGTGCTGCTGCGGCCGGACGGGCATGTCGCGTGGGTCGGCGACGACCAGCAGGAGCTGCGTGATCACCTGCCACGGTGGTTCGGCGCCTCGACGGACTGACTCCCAGTTCTGTACTTGCCGGTAAATTTTTGTTTCTCCACGCTGGTGTTCATGGCACTCGATCAGTACTACCTGCTCGGCAAATCCGGGCTTCGCGTCAGCAGGCTGTCGCTGGGCACGATGAACTTCGGCAAGGACGGTTTTCACGCTCCCTACGGCAGAACCGAGGAGGAGGCCCGCCCGATCTTCCGGCGTTACGTGGAGGCCGGCGGCAACTTCATCGACACCGCGGACTTCTACACGGCCGGGGATAGCGAGAAGATCCTCGGCAGGCTGGTCGCCGGGATCCGCGACCGGCTGGTGATCACCAGCAAGTTCACCAACAGCATCGATCCCGGCGACCCGAACGCGGGCGGCAACGGCCGCAAGCACATGATCCGCGCGGCCGAGGCGTCGTTACGGCGCCTCGGCACCGATTACCTCGACCTCTACCTGCTGCACACCTGGGACCGCATCACACCGGTCGAGGAGGTGCTGCGCACGTTCGACGACCTCGTGACGGCGGGCAAGATCCGTTACGCGGGCCTGTCCGATGTGCCCGCCTGGTACGCGGCACGGGCGCAGACACTGGCCGAGTCCTGTTCGCTCGCGCCGATGATCAACCTGCAGCTGCCCTACTCCCTCATCGAGCGGACGATCGAGACCGAACACGTCCCGGCGGCACAGGCGCTGGGCCTGGGCATCACGGCGTGGAGCCCGCTGGGCAGCGGTTTTCTCACCGGCAAGTACCGCAAGTCCGGTGAGGGCCTGTCCGGCGAAGGGCGCCTGACCGGTGCCGGCGGCGTCGGCTTCGAGTGGACCGAGCGGCAGTGGGCACTGCTCGAAACACTGGGAACGGTGGCGGAGAAGCTGGGCGTGACGATGGCTCAGGTCGCGCTCAACTGGGCCGCCACCCAGCCGGGCATCGCGTCGGCGATCGTCGGGGCGAGCAGCGCCGAGCAGCTCGACTCGTCGGTGGCGGCGCTCGATTTCGACCTGCCCGCGCAGCTGCGTGCCGAACTGGACGAGGCCAGTGCCGTGCCCGTGGGCAAGCCGTACGTGATGTTCACGCCGCAGTACCAGTCGTGGCTGATCAACGCCGGCGCCAAGGTCGGCGACGAACCGCGCGGTTACCGGCCCGCGGTACGCAACTGGGTCCCGGCACGCAAATAGTCGAGGCAAAGGTCCAAAGCGGACTCCAGGTGCTCGGCGGAACCGGTGGCCATCAAGATCGTCACGCCGCCCTGGATCGCGGCGATCAGCGCCTGCGCCGCGCGCACCGGGTCGACGTCGCGGGCGATGTGGCCACTGTCCCGCATGTGCTCGACGCCCGCCTGGATCTCCTGCTGCCACCCCACGAGCAACTGCCGGGTGACGGCCTGCGCGGCCGGGGTGTGCCTGCCGATCTCGGTGATCAGTACACCGAGCGGGCAGTGCACACCCTGCCGCCGGTAGCGCGCGACGACCGCGTCACGCCACCGGTCCCATGCGGCCCACGTAATCAGCCGGCCGAGGTGGGGCTGCTGGTCCTCCAGCACCCGGTCGGCCTCCCGCTGCGCGACGGCGAGCAGCAGTTGTTCCTTGCCATCGGGAAAGTAGTGGAACAGCTGGCTCTTGCCGGTGCCGCTGCGCCGGCAGATGTCGTCGAGGGTCGTCGCGCCCACGCCACGCTCGCGGATCTCGGCCGCCGCCGCGTCGATGATCCGCAGGCGGGTCGCGGCCCCTTTCTTGGTGAGCACGGTTGCATTATCCCCGGCGCCGGCACGGTCTCCGGCTCGCGCCGGGGGTGACTGACGCGGCCCTTCCTCGCCGCGCCCGGGCGGTACCTGCGGCATCTGCTCACCGACTAGTCACTTTTCGCCCCTTGTGGCACGATTTCGCAGGTGAGCAGCAGTCCCGACCTCGCCGACCTGGCCCGGTTGCGCCGCGTGCGCGACCGGATCGACCGCGAGCACGCCGAACCGTTGAACGTCGAGGCGCTCGCTCGGGGCGTGCACATGTCGGCCGGGCATCTCAGTCGCGAATTCCGGCGCGCCTACGGGGAATCGCCGTACTCCTATCTCATGACGCGGCGCATCGAGCGCGCCATGGCACTGCTGCGGGTCGGCGAGCTGAGCGTCACCGAAGTCTGCTTCGCGGTCGGCTGCCAGTCGCTCGGCACCTTCAGCACCCGGTTCGCCGAACTTGTTGGCATGCCGCCAAGTGCGTACCGCGATCTCGCCGTCACCGCGGCCGCCGGGCTGCCCGCGTGCGTCGCCAAACAGGTCACCCGACCGATCAGGAATCGAGAAGCGCCGGTCTCGGAATCACAGTTAGCGTGAGCGACATGGACATCACCATTCACACCACGCCCCTTCCGCACGAAGACCCGGAGGCCTCGCTGGCCTTCTACCGCGACGTTCTCGGCTTCGAGGTCCGCCAGGACGTCGGCCAGGGCACGATGCGCTGGATCACCGTCGGCCCGAAAAACCAGCCGGACACCTCGATCCTGCTCGCCCCACCCGCCGTCGATCCCGGTATCACCGACGACGAGCGCCGCGTGATCAAGGAGATGATGGCCAAGGGCACCTACGGCTGGATCCTGCTGGCCACCAAGGACCTCGACAGCACCTTCGAACGCGTGCAGGCCGCGGATGCCGAGGTCGTTCAGGAGCCGACCGAGCAGCCCTACGGCATGCGCGACTGCGCCTTCCGCGACCCCGCGGGCAACATGGTGCGTATCCAAGAACTGCGATGAACCCCGCTCCCCGCTCCCGCGCGCAGCGCCGGCGGGACACCGAGCACCGGCTCGGCCACGACGTCGACCTCTGGGTGGCGACCGCGTCGGCGGACGGCACGCCCTACCTCGTGCCGCTGTCGTTCGACTGGGACGGTGTGGCACTGTTGATGGCCACGGCGAAGGACTCGCCGACCGCGCGGAACCTCGAGACCGGCCGGTCCGTTCGACTGGCGTTGGGACCCACCCGCGACGTGGTCATGATCGAAGGCGACGTCGAGGTCCTCGATCTCGACGCGCTGCCGACGGAGCGGGGAGACCGGTTCGCCCAGCACACCGCATTCGATCCGCGGGTGCTCGCCACCCCCTACCACTGGTTCCGCGTCACGCCCCGCCGGATTCAGGCGTGGCGGGAGGTGAACGAATTACCCGGCCGCGAGTTGATGCGCGACGGCCGATGGCTGGTTCGACCGATGGAGAGACGATGAGCACCCCGACGCATGTAGCCGACAGCCACGACCTGATCCGCGTGCACGGCGCCCGCGAGAACAACCTCAAGGACGTCGACGTCGAGATCCCGAAGCGCAGGCTGACGGTCTTCACCGGGGTCTCCGGCTCCGGCAAGAGTTCACTGGTCTTCAGCACGATCGCCGCGGAATCGCAGCGGATGATCAACGAGACCTACAGCGCGTTCATCCAGGGTTTCATGCCGACGCTGGCCAGGCCCGAGGTCGACGTTCTCGACGGCCTCACCACGGCGATCATCGTCGACCAGCAGCGGATGGGCTCCGATTCGCGCTCCACGGTCGGCACCGCCACCGACGCCAACGCCATGCTGCGCATCCTGTTCAGCAGGCTCGGCAAGCCGCACATCGGTTCGCCGCAAGCGTTTTCGTTCAACGTCGCCTCGATCAGCGGGGCGGGCGCGGTCACCATGGAACGTGCGGGGCAGACCGTGAAGGAGCGCCGCAGTTTCTCGATCACCGGCGGCATGTGCCCTCGTTGCGAGGGTCGTGGCTCGGTCAACGACTTCGACCTGACCGAGCTCTACGACGAGACCAAATCGCTCAACGAGGGCGCGCTGCGCATCCCCGGGTACAGCATGGACGGCTGGTACGGCCGCATCTTCCGCGGCTGCGGCTTCTTCGACCCGGACAAGCCGATCCGCAAGTTCACCAAGAAGCAACTGCACGACCTGCTCTACAAGGAACCGACCAAGATCAAGGTCGAGGGCATCAACCTGACCTACGAGGGGCTGATCCCGAAGATCCAGAAGTCGATGCTGTCCAAGGATGTGGAGGCCCTGCAGCCGCACATCCGCGCCTTCGTGGAGCGCGTGGTCACCTTCACCGTCTGCCCCGAATGCGACGGCACCCGGCTGTCCGAACCGGCGCGGTCCTCGAAGATCAAGGGGATCAGCATCGCCGACGCCTGCGCGATGCAGATCAGCGATCTGGCCGAATGGACGAAGAGCGTGAAGGACGCCTCGGTCGCGCCGCTGCTGGCCTCACTGCGGCACACGCTCGACTCGTTCGTCGAGATCGGACTCGGCTACCTCTCGCTCGACCGGCCCGCGGGCACGCTCTCCGGCGGCGAGGCACAGCGAACGAAGATGATCCGGCACCTCGGTTCCTCGCTCACCGACGTCACCTACGTGTTCGACGAGCCGACCATCGGCCTGCACCCGCACGACATCCAGCGCATGAACAACCTGCTGCTTCGCTTGCGTGACAAAGGAAACACGGTGCTCGTGGTGGAGCACAAGCCGGAGACGATCGCGATCGCCGATCACGTCGTGGACCTCGGTCCCGGTGCCGGTACCGCGGGCGGCACGGTGTGTTTCGAGGGCACCGTGGGCGGGCTGCGCACGAGCGACACCGTCACCGGGAAGCACCTGGACGACCGGGCCTCGGTCAAGGAGACGGTCCGCGAGGCCACCGGCGCGCTGGAGATCCGTGGCGCGAACGCGAACAACCTGCGTGACGTCGACGTCGACATCCCGCTCGGCGTGCTGTGCGTGATCACCGGCGTCGCCGGATCGGGCAAGAGCTCACTGGTGCACGGGTCGATCCCCGCCGACGAGGGCGTCGTCGCGGTGAGCCAGGCGCCGATCAAGGGTTCGCGGCGGAGCAACCCGGCGACCTACAGCGGGCTGCTCGACCCGATCCGCAAGGCGTTCGCCAAGGCCAACAACGTCAAGCCCGCGCTGTTCAGCGCCAACTCCGAGGGCGCGTGCCCCAACTGCAACGGCGCCGGCGTCATCTACACCGACCTGGGCATGATGGCCGGGGTGAGCAGTACCTGTGAGGAGTGCGAGGGCAAGCGGTTCCAGGCTTCCGTGCTGGAGTACCACCTCGGCGGCCGGGACATCAGCGAGGTGCTCGCGATGCCGGTGGCCGAGGCCAGGGAGTTCTTCGGCGACGGCGAGGCGAAAACGCCCGCGGCGCACAAGATCCTGACCTACCTCGACGACGTGGGGCTCGGCTATCTCAGCCTCGGCCAGCCGCTGACCACGCTGTCCGGCGGCGAGCGGCAGCGGCTCAAGCTGGCCACGCACATGGGCGACAAGGGCGGCGTCTACGTCCTGGACGAGCCGACCACGGGCCTGCACCTCGCCGACGTGGAGCAGTTGCTGGCGCTGCTGGACCGGCTCGTCGATTCCGGCAAGTCGGTGATCGTCATCGAGCACCACCAGGCGGTCATGGCGCACGCCGACTGGATCATCGACCTCGGTCCCGGCGCGGGGCACGACGGCGGGCAGATCGTGTTCGAGGGCACGCCCGTCGATCTCGTCGCCAAGCGCTCCACCCTCACCGGCGAACATCTCGCGGCCTATGTGGGCACCTGACCCAGAGGGTCAGTACCGCTGCGCGTACGCCGTCGGCGGTTCGCCGAACAGGTCCTTGAAGTCGCGGGCGAAGTGGGCCTGGTCGGCGTATCCGAGGTCGGCCGCGAGGGCCGCCCAGTCGACCGGGGCACCGGACTCCAGGCGGGCGGTCACCTCGCGCAGGCGGTAGCGGCGGATCACCCACTTCGGGCCGACGCCGACGTACTCGGCGAACAGCCGTTGCAGCTGCCGGACGCTGGTGCCGCACCGGCGGGCCAGGTCGTCCACACGCGTGAGTTCCGGGTGTTCGGCGATCGTGGCGACGATGTCGGCGGCCTCGAACGCGGCGGGGTCGGAGGCGGGAAGGTGCGTGTGGAGAAAAGCCTCGACGGCATCGCGGCCCGGCTCGGCGGGCAGGTCGCGGAAGATCTCTCCGGCGTCCACCACCCGGTCGGTCAGCGCCGAAACCGGCCCGCCGAGAAAAGGCCGGAAACACCCTGGCCGGAACGCCACCCCGAACACGCCGCTGTTCCCGGCCAGCACTCGTGTGGTGAACCTGGTCGCGACGCCGGTCACGGTGGCGGTGCCGTCTCCGAAGGTGAGGTGCACGTTCGGGTAAGGCACGATCTTCTGCCGGTACGGCTCGCGGTAGCGCCACGACACCACCCAGTACCGCTCGACCCACCGGGCCAGCTCCGGCGCCGGGGCCAGGAACCCGTGGCGCTGGAACCGCGTCCACGCGCCCCCGAGCTCACGGGAATCCCTCGCCACCAGCCCAGCCTATGTCGTGTTTGTTCAAGACGCGGCGCCGGAAGCGACCCTACGGTGAGCACATGTACGTAGCACCTGCGGCCACCTGCCTGCAAGAAGTCGTCCGCGACATCGAGCCCGACCAGCTCGGCACGCCCACCCCGTGCCCGGACTACGACGTGCGCGGGCTGATCAACCACCTGCTGTTCTGGGGTCCCTCGCTCGAGGGCGCGGCCAGGAAGGAGACCGTGCCGCCGCCCGCCGAATCGGAACACGATCTCGGTCTGACGGCCGCCGACCTGCTCGCCCAGCTCGACCGGACCGCCAAGGCCTGGAGCGAACCCGGCGCGTGGAACGGCGTCACGCACATGGGCGGCCCCACCGAACTGCCCGCCGCGCTGGTCGGCGGCATGATCGCCACCGAGTTCATCGTGCACGGCTGGGACCTCGCGACAGCGACGGGCCAGTCCATCACCCCGCCGGACGACCTGCTCGACTACCTGCTGGACGAGGTCGGCAAGACCGCGGAGCAGGCCCGTCAGATGGGCGTCTACGGGCCGGAGGTCGCGGTGCCCGCGACGGCGCCGAAGCTGTCCCGTCTGCTCGGCCTGACCGGTCGCGACCCCGGCTGGACCGCGAACGGCGGTTGAGGCCGATTCGCCACGTAAGCTGGAGATCGTGCGGACTCGACCGACCCTGACCTGGGAGGCCACCGGCGACCCGCTACCGCGCACCGATCGGCTCGACGAGGTCGTGGACGTCCTCCGGCAGGGCCGGGTCGCGGTGCTCAGCGGCGCCGGGCTCTCCACCGAATCGGGCATCCCCGACTACCGCGGCGTCACCGGCAGCCTCCGGCGGCACACGCCGATGACCTACGACGAGTTCGTCACCAGCGAGGACGGTCGCCGGCGGTACTGGGCACGCAGTCACGTCGGGTGGCGCACGATCGCCCGCGCCCGGCCCAACAGCGGGCATCGCGCGGTCGCCGCGCTCCGGGCGCGTGGGTTCGTCTCCGGGGTGATCACGCAGAACGTCGACGGTCTGCACCAGGCCGCCGGCACCCCGGATGCCGTGGACCTGCACGGCAGCCTGGACCGGGTGATCTGCCTCGGCTGCCGCCGCACCAGCCCGCGCGAGCACCTCGACGCTCGCCTGACCGCCGCGAACCCGCATTTCGTGGCGACGGCGACGCAGGTCAATCCCGACGGTGACGCGGACCTGGCCGCTGAAATCGTCCGCGATTTCCGGTTGGTGGACTGCACGGTGTGCGAGTCCGGTGTGCTCAAACCGGACGTGGTGTTCTTCGGCGAGAGCGTGCCCAAGCCGCGCGTCGAGCAGTGCTACCGCCTGGTCGACGAGTCACGCGCGCTGCTGGTGCTGGGCTCCTCGCTCGCGGTCATGTCGGGCCTGCGTTTCGTGCACCGGGCGGCGAAGGCGGGCAAGCCGGTGCTGATCATCAACCAGGGCATCACCCGCGGTGATCCACATGCGACGGTCCGGGTGGACCGGCCGCTCGGGCCGGCCCTGACCGAGCTGGCCGCCACCCTCAGCGAGCCAGGATTCCTTTGAGGACAACCAAAGCGCGATTCCGATGCGCGTCCATTTCGGACACCAGCGTGTCGGCGTCGCCACGGCGGGCCGCGTCGAGGATCGCGTCGTGCGCGTGCACGGCGTTGCGCCGTTCCTCCGCCGCGTTGTAGTACATCGCGCGGTAGGCCTCCGTCGAATCCCACAGCAGGCGGATCAGGCGCATCGAATGCACCTGGTCCGGGGACTCCAGCAGCCCGAAGTGGAACCGGCGATTGGCCTCCAGCTCCGCTGCCACGTCCCCGCGCTCGGCGGCGATCTCGCAGTCCTGCGCCGCGAGTGCGACCCTGGCGAGCGCGTCTTCGTCCAAAGTGGGCAGTGCGTGGCGCGCCGCGCGCTCTTCGAGTACCTGGCGTAGCTCGTAGATCTCCTCGAGGTCGGAGATCCGCAGTTCGGTCACGAAGTACCCGCGCCGCGGCCGGTAGCCGACCTGCCCTTCCTGCTCCAGCACGCGCAGCGCCTCGCGCACGGTGGCGACGCTGACGCCGAGCCGCTCGGCGATGTCCTCCTGCAGCACGCGCTGGCCCGGCCGCAGCTCACCCGCCACGACCGCGCGCCGCAGCCCGTCCAGCGCGTGCTGCGTCGTCGTCGCGGGCGCGGCGGACCGCGAAACCGTCACCGGAACGCCTGGATCCCGGTGAGCGCGCCGCCCACCACGAGCGCGTGCACGTCCGCCGTTCCCTCGTAGGTCACCACGGACTCCAGGTTGTTCATGTGCCGGATCACCGGGTACTCGAGCGTGACCCCGTTCGCGCCGAGCACCTGCCGCGCGGTGCGGGCCACTTCCAGCGCGGCGTTGACGTTGCCGAGCTTGCCCATGCTGACCTGCTCCGGCCGCAGCCTGCCCTCGTCCTTGAGCCGCCCGAGGTGCAGCGCCAGCAGCGCGGCCCGGTTGACCTCGAGCGCCATCATGGCCAGTTTCTGTTGCTGGATCTGGAAAGACGCGATCGGCTTGCCGAACTGGACGCGGGTCTTGCTGTAGTCGAGCGCGGCCTCGAAACACGCCCGGGCCGCACCGGCGGCGCCCCAGATGATGCCGAAGCGGGCCTCGTTCAGGCACGACAGCGGGCCGCGCAGCGACGACACCTCGGGCAGCACGGCGTCGGCGGGCAGCCGCACGTCGTCGAGCACGAGCTCCGAGGTGACCGACGCGCGCAGCGACAGCTTGCGGTGAATGTCGTTGGTGGTGAAACCTGGCGTGCCCTTGGGCACCAGGAAACCGCGCACGCCTTCGTCGGTGCGTGCCCACACCACGGCGACGTCTGCCAGCGAGCCGTTGGTGATCCACATCTTGCGCCCGTTGACGATCCAGTCGTCGCCGTCGCGGCGGGCGTTGGTGCGCATCGCGCCGGGGTCGGAACCGGAGTCGGGCTCGGTGAGGCCGAAGCAGCCGATCGCCTCGCCCGCGGCCATGCGCGGCAGCCACTCCTGCTTCTGTTCCTCCGAACCCCACTTCCAGATCGCGAACATCGCCAGCGAACCCTGGACGGAGACCAGGCTGCGCAGGCCGGAATCGCCCGCCTCCAGCTCCATGCAGGCAAGGCCGTACGCCGTCGCGCTCGTGCCGGCGCAGCCGTAGCCCTCGAGGTGCATCCCGAGCACGCCCAGCTTGCCCAGTTCGCGGGCCAGCTCACGCGGGATGCGGGCCTCCTCGAACCACTCGCCCACGTTGGGCACGATCCGGTCCCGTACGAACGCCCGCACGGTGTCGCGGATGTCGCGTTCCTCGTCCGACAGCGACCCGTCAAGTTCGAGGAAATCGGTCGGGGAGGGGGTCTGGCTGGCCATGACTTGCGCTCCTTGACGGCTTCGGAAGGCGGCTTCTACGCTGATCTTCGATTTTCGAAAATCGAAAGAAAGTGTCTCAGATGACCTCCGCACTCGACAACCTCAGGGTGGCCGACTTCTCTCGCGTGCTCGCCGGGCCGTTCGCCACGATGATGCTGGCCGACCTCGGCGCGACGGTGACGAAGATCGAACGACCGGGCGCCGGTGACGACACGCGATCGTGGGGCCCGCCCTACACCGAGGACGGCGAGGCGACCTATTACCAGTCGGTCAACCGGAACAAAAGCAGCGTGGTGCTCGATCTCGGCGACCCCGCCGACCTGGCGCGCGCACGCGAGATCGCGCTCGGTTCGGACATCGTGGTCGAGAACTTCCGGCCCGGTGTGATGGACCGGCTGGGCCTCGGTTACGACGAGCTGAGCGCCGTGAAGCCGGGGCTGATCTACTGCTCGATCACCGGTTTCGGGCGGGGTGCGGGCGCGGAACTGCCGGGCTACGACCTGCTCATCCAGGCGCTCGGCGGGCTGATGAGCGTGACCGGCGCGCCGGACGGGGAGCCGCAGAAGGTCGGAGTGGCGCTGGTCGATGTGGTGACCGGGTTGTTCTCGACGGTCGGCATGCTCACCGCGCTGCGGCATCGGGACCAGACCGGGCAGGGCCAGCGCGTCGAGCTGAACCTGCTGTCCTCGCTGCTCGCGGCGCTGGTCAACCAGAGCGCGGCGTACACGGCGGCCGGGGTCGTGCCGCGGCGGATGGGCAACCAGCATCCGAGCGTGGCGCCGTACGAGCCGATTCCGTGCGGCTCGGGTGAACTCGTGCTCGCCGTCGGCAACGACCGGCAGTTCGCGACGTTGTGCGAGGTGCTCGGCGCGCCGGCGCTGGCCGAGGACAGCCGGTTCGCGACGAACGCCGCCCGGGTGGCGAACCGGCCCGCCATGCGCGCGGAGCTGGAGCGGCTGCTGGCGCCGCGGCCCGCGTCGGAGTGGGCGCCGCTGCTGACCAAGAACCGGGTGCCGGCCGGCGAGGTCAACGACGTGGCGGGCGCCTTCCAGCTCGCCGAAAGCCTCGGCCTGGACCCGATCGTGCGGCTACCGCGCCCCGACGGGTCGACGGTCGGCCTCCCCCGCAACCCGATCGGCCTCTCCGTCACCCCACCCCAGTACCGCACAGCTCCCCCAACTCTCGGAGCACACCACCCACCCACCTAACCCCCGCGCGAGTCCAGACTTCCGCGCGCCCGAGTCCAGACATCCAGGCGAGCGAGTCCAGACATCCGCGCGCACGGAAACCTCAACTCAGGCGCACAGAAGTCCCGACTCGGGCGCGGAGAAGTCTGGACTCGCGGGGCGCGCGGAAGTTCGAACTCACGCGCGCGGAAGTCCCGGCTCGAGCGCGCGCAAGGGCGGACTCGGGCGCAGGCAACCCAGGACTCGCCTGCACGGAAGTCCGGACTCGGGCGCAGGCAACCCAGGACTCGCCTGCACGGAAGTCCGGACTCGGGCGCAGGCAACCCAGGACTCGCCTGCACGGAAGTCCGGACTCGGGCGCCCGGAAGTCTCGACTCGCGGGTGGGGTGGGGTGGTTAGGCGTCGGCTAGGTGGACTTCGATTCGTAGGTCTTCGCCGTCGGGGGTGAATTCCAGTGCTTCGATGTTGCCTGCCGCGCGTAGGTCCGCGCCGATCGCGTTCAGGGTTTCGACCTGGCCGGCCGGGCCCTGGACGCGCACGATCTCCACCGGCGAGCGCATCGAGCGCTTGGCGTCGCTCTTCGCCTTGCGGATCGCGCTGATCGCGGTGCTGGCCAGCGTGATCACCTCGGCCTTCGCGGCCTCAGCCGACTCCGCGGTCGGCCAGGCCGCCGTGTGCACCGAATCGGTGTGCCACCACGACCACGCCTCCTCCGTGCAGTACGGCAGGAACGGCGCGAACAGCCGCTGCAGCGACGACAACGCCTTACGCAACGCGAGCCGCGCCGACTGGGTGGCCGCGCCACCGTCCTCGTCGTAGGCGCGCTGCTTGATCAGCTCCAGGTAGTCGTCGCAGAAGAACCAGAAGAACCGCTCGATCCGCTCCAGCGCCGTGGTGTACTCGAACGCTTCGAGCGCCTCCGTGGCCTGCCGCACGACATCGTCCAAAGCGGACAGCATCGCGTGGTCGAGCGTCTCGGTGATCGAAGCGCCCTCGGCCGGCTCCGGGAAGCTCAGCGCGAACTTGCTGGCGTTCAACAGCTTCGTGGCCAGCCTACGACCGATCTTCATCTGGCCCTGGTCGAACGCCGTGTCGGTACCCGGCCGCCCGTTGGCCGCCCAGTACCGGACCGCGTCAGGGCTGAACTGCTCCAGCAGGCCCAGCGGCGTCACGACGTTGCCCTTGGACTTGCTCATCTTCTTGCGGTCCGGGTCGAGGATCCAGCCCGACAGCGCGGCGTGGTACCAGGGCAGCGTGTCCGACTCCAGCTGCGCGCGCAGCACCGTGGCGAACAGCCAGGTGCGGATGATGTCGTGCGCCTGCGGGCGCAGGTCCATCGGGAACGTCTGCGCGAACAGCTCCGGGTCCTCCTCCCAGCCGCAGACGATCTGCGGGGTGAGCGAGGACGTGGCCCAGGTGTCCATGATGTCCGGGTCCCCGACGAAACCGCCGGCCTTGCCGCGCTGGTCCTCGGTGTAGCCCGGCGGGACATCGGACGACGGGTCGATCGGCAGCGCGGCCTCGTCCGGCAGGATCGGCGCGTTGTAGTCCGGCTCGCCGGAAGCGTCGACCGGGTACCAGACCGGGAACGGCACACCGAAGAACCGCTGGCGGCTGACCAGCCAGTCACCGTTGAGGCCGCGGACCCAGTCGTCGTAGCGGGCCTTCATGTACGTCGGGTGCCACCGCAGTTCCTCGCCGCGCCGCAGCATCTCGTCCTGGTGCGCGATCGAGCGGATGAACCACTGCCTGCTGGAGACGATCTCCAGCGGCTTGTCGCCCTTCTCGTAGAACTTGACCGGGCGCACCGTCTTCTTCGGCTCACCGTCGAGGTCACCGGACTCGCGCAGCATCCCGACCACCCGCTCGCGCGCGGTGTGCACGGTGGCGCCGGCCAGCTCGGCGTAGGCCTTGCGGCCCTGCTCGCCGTCCAGCCCGGCGGGCGGCTCGGCCAGGATGCGGCCGTCGCGGCCGATGATCGTGCGGGTGGGCAGCTTCAGCTCGCGCCACCACTGGACGTCGGTGAGGTCACCGAAGGTGCAGCACATCGCGATACCGGCACCGCGCTCCATCTCGGCGGCCGGGTGCGCGACGACCGGCACCTCGACGCCGAAGACCGGCGAGGTGACCGTCTGCCCGAACAGGTCCTGGTAGCGCTCATCGTCCGGGTGCGCGATCAGCGCGACGCACGCGGGCAGCAGCTCGGGCCGGGTCGTCTCGATGTGAACCGGGGTGCCGTCGTGCTTGTGGAAGCTGACGCGGTGCCACGCGCCGGCGTGCTCGCGGTCCTCCAGCTCGGCCTGCGCGACCGCGGTGCGGAACCCGACGTCCCACAGCGTCGGCGCCTCGGCCTGGTAGGCCTCGCTCTTGTGCAGCAGCCGGAGGAACGCGCGCTGCGAGACGCGCTGCGCGTAGCGGCCGATGGTGGTGTACGTGCGGGACCAGTCGACGGAGAGGCCGAGGTGGCGCCAGGTCTCCTCGAACGCCTTCTCATCCTCGGCGGTGAGCTGCTCGCACAGCTCGACGAAGTTGCGGCGCGAGATGCTCTGGACCGGGCGCTCGCCCTTCTTCATCACCGGCTCGGGCGCGGTGAAGTCCGGGTCGTAGGGCAGCGACGGCTCGCAGCGGACGCCGTAGTAGTTCTGCACGCGACGCTCGGTGGGCAGGCCGTTGTCGTCCCAGCCCATAGGGTAGAAAACGTGCTTGCCCCGCATTCGCTGGAAGCGGGCGATGATGTCGGTGTGCGTGTAGGAGAAGACGTGGCCTACGTGCAGGGAGCCGCTCACGGTCGGCGGCGGTGTGTCGATGGAGAACACCGCGGCTCGGTCACCGGGGGCTTCGAACCGGTAGACGCCGGCCTGCTCCCACTGGTCCGCCCACTTGGCATCCAGACCGTCCAGCGCTGGCCGGTCCGGCACGTTCGGCGTGGTCTCGGACACGCGCTTTGCCACCTCATCTAAATGGTCATGCGGGAATTTGGTTATCCAAGTCTAGCCGGGGCCATCGAATCGATTTTCAGCTAGGCAACTTGTACAGCAGCATCAGCCCATCGGTCGCCATATCGGACAGATTGACCAGCGAAACAAGTAACTCTTGCCCAGTCTATCGCCGCCTGGGCAGGCTTTTTGCATGGACGCACGCAGGCTCTACCGCGACATGCTCGTCGCGCGGCGGATCGACGAGGAGGCGATCGCGCTGCAGCGGCAGGGCGCGCTGCCCGGCTACGCGCCGTCGAAAGGCCAGGAGGCCGCGCAGGTCGGCAGCGCCGCGGCGCTCGATCCGACCCGCGACTTCGCCTTCCCGACCTACCGTGACCTGGGCGCGGCGGTCGCGATGGGGGTCGATCTCGTCGGCTACCTCTCCACGCATCTGGGCACCTGGCACGGCGGCATGTACGACCCGGTGGCGTCCCGGTTCGCGCCGTTCAACGCGGTCGTCGGCGGGCCGGTGACGCATGCGGTCGGCTGGGCGATGGGCGCCAAGCTCGACGGCACCGGCGGCGCCGCGATCACCTATTTCGGCGACGGCGCCAGCTCTCAGGGTGACGTGCACGAGGCGATGAACTTCGCCGGCGTGTACCGGCTGCCCGTGGTGTTCTTCTGCCAGAACAACGGCTGGGCGATCTCGGTGCCGACCGATCGCCAGGTGGCGGGTGGGTCCGTCGCCAAGCGCGCCGAGGGATACGGGATCGAGGGGGTGCGCGTCGACGGCAACGACGTGCGCGCGGTGTACGAGGCGACCCGGCAGGCGCTGCGCAGCGGCGAGCCGGTGGTCATCGAGGCGATGACCTACCGGATGGGTCCACACTCCACTTCGGACGATCCCGGCCGCTACCGCTCGCTGGCGGAGGAGCAGGCTTGGGCCGAGCGCGATCCGCTGCGCCGGGCCGCTCGTGAGCTGACCGAAACCGAGCTGAATGAGGCCGAGGCGCATGCCGACGAGGTGACCCGCCAGGTTCGCGAGGGCCTGCTCGCGCTCGGCGACCGGCCGGGCGAGGAACTGTTCGACTTCGTCTACCGCGAGCCGACGACGGCCCTGCTGGAGCAGAAGCGCGCGTGGAAGGAGGCCTCGGATGTCTGACTGTTCGTTGCAACAGGCCCTGAACATGGCGCTCCAGCACGCCTGCGAGGACGACGACCGGGTGCTGATCTTCGGTGAGGACGTCGGCGGGCTCGGCGGCGTGTTCCGGGTGACCGATGGCCTGCAGAACAAGTTCGGCGCGGAGCGCGTGTTCGACACCCCGCTCGCGGAGTCCGCGATCATGGGCATGGCGGTCGGACTGGCGCTCGCCGGCTGGCGGCCGGTGCCGGAGATCCAGTTCGACGGGTTCAGCTATCCCGCGATCGACCAGATCGTCAACCAGGTCGCGCGTATGCATTACCGCAGCCGGGGCAAGGCGAACATGCCGATCACCCTGCGGCTGCCCAGTTTCGGCGGCATTCGCGCCCCGGAGCACCACGGCGAGAGCCTGGAGTCGCTGTTCGCTCACGTGCCGGGCCTGAAGGTGGTGTCGCCGTCCTCGCCCGCCGAGGGCTATCACCTGCTGCGCCAGTCCATCGCCGATCCCGATCCGGTGATCTTCATGGAGCCGAAGTCGCGGTACTGGCACCGCGAGCCGTTCGATCCCACAGCCGAGATCGAAACGCTGCCGGTCGGCACGAGCCGCGTCGTGCGGCCAGGGAGGCACGCGACGCTCGTGGCGTGGGGCGCGATGGTTTCCCGCTGCCTGCAGGTCGCCGAGCTGGCGGCGGAGGACGGCGTGGAACTGGAGGTGCTGGATCTGCGCTGGCTCAAGCCGATCGACGCCGACGGCCTCGCCGGATCGGTGGCGCGGACCCGGCGCGCGGTGATCGTGCACGAGGCGCCGCTGACCGCCGGGCTCGGCGCCGAGGTGTCCACACTGATCACCGAACGCTGCTTCGACACGCTCCGCGCGCCTGTCCAGCGGATCACGGGCTACGACGTGCCTTACCCCTCCGGCGCGCTGGAGGACGAGTACCTGCCGAGCATCGACCGCATCCTGACCGGGGTGCAGACCGTACTGGAGTACCGCCGTGGCTGAGGTGACGTTCCCGCTTCCCGATCTCGGCGAGGGCCTGATCAGCGCGACCGTGCTGGAATGGCTGGTCGCCGAGGGTGACTTCGTCGAGCGCAACGCGCCGCTGATCGAGGTCGAGACCACCAAGTCCGCCGTCGAGATCCCGTCGCCGCAGTCGGGGCGGGTCCTGAAGCTGCACGTGGGCGAGTCCGAGGAGCTGTCGGTCGGTGATCCGCTGGTGACCTTCACCGTCGAGGACGACAAGGCCGGGATCGTCGGCACGGTCCCGCAGGAGCGCAAGGCCACACGGCGCGTCCGCCTGACCCCGCCCGAGGACTGAGCATGTTCGCGACGGCCGATGACGGCACGAAGATCTACTACGAGGTGGTGCCGGGCGAGCGTCCGGTGCTGCTCGTGCACGGGTTCGCCTCGGACGGCAGGCGGAACTGGGCCGACACTGGCTGGCTCCGCGCGCTCGACGGCCGCGGCGTGGTGACCGTGGACCTGCGGGGGCACGGCCAGAGCGACGAGCCGGGAACGGGATACTCGCCCGAGACCCTGACCGACGACGTGACGGCCGCGCTCGACGCCGCCGGTATGTCCACAGTGGACGTGGTGACTTATTCGATGGGCGGGCTGATCGGCTGGGAGCTGACCCGCCGGGGCCGGGTGCGCAGGCTCGTGCTCGGCGGTATCGACGGGCGTCCGGTGTCCGAACGGGACATCGAACCGATGGGCGGCCCCGCTGCCTGCGCCGAAGGCATCGCTGGGCACGGAATCGAGGGCACGGCAACGGTTCCGGTGCTCGTGGTAGCCGGAGAGGCCGACGATATCGCGGCGGAGGCCGGGAGTTTCGCGGCACGCATCGGTGCGGAGTTCGTGCCGATCCTGAAGCGGAACCACTTCAACGCCGTGTCCAGCCGCGCCTTCAAACAGGCCGCGGTCGAGTTCCTGGAGAACCGATGACGCCCCGGCTTCGCGCCGCCCTCGACGACATTCCCGTCTACCGCGCCGGTGAGGCGCTCGCCGGGCTGACGAAGCTGTCCAGCAACGAGAATCCGTTTCCGCCGCTGCCCGGGGTGCTCGACCGTGCGGTGGCCGCCGCGGCCGAGATGCACCGCTACCCGGATTTGTCCGCGGCCGAGCTGATCGGTGAGCTGGCGAAACGCCTCGGGGTGCCCGAAGATCACCTGGCCGTGGGCACCGGCAGCGTCGGCGTGCTGCAGCAGATCGTGCAGACCGTCGCGCAGCCCGGCGACGAGGTCGTGTATCCCTGGCGGTCCTTCGAGGCCTACCCGATCGTCGTGCGGATTTGCGGGGCGGCGACCGTGGCGGTGCCACTGGCCGCCGGTGCGCGCCTCGACCTCCGAGCGCTCGCCGCCGCGGTCACCGATCGCACCAAACTCGTGCTCGTCTGCTCGCCCAACAACCCGACGGGGCCCGCGGTGCGGCGCGAGGAGTTCGCGGCGTTCCTCGACGCCGTTCCCGAGGACGTGCTCGTGGTGTTCGACGAGGCCTACGTCGAGTTCGTGCGCGACGACCACGCCGCCGACGGGCTCGATTTCCTCGCCACGCATCCGAATCTGTGCCTGCTGCGCACGTTCTCCAAGGCCTACGGCCTCGCCGGGCTGCGCGTGGGCTACGCGGTCGCGCATCCGACGGTCGCGGAGGCGATCCGGAAATGCGCGGTGCCGTTCGGGGTGTCCTCGATCGCGCAGCACGCGGCGATCGAATCGTTGCGCAGGCAGGACGCGATGCGGGCACGCGTGGACGCGGTGGTCGCGCAGCGGCGGCGGGTTCGCGAAGCGCTGCTGCGCCAGGGCTGGGCGGTACCGGACACCGAGGCGAACTTCGTGTGGCTGCCCACCGGCGTCCAGACCCCGGCCTTCGCGGCCGAATGCCGGCGGGCGGGTCTGCTCGTGCGGCCTTTCGCGGCGGAGGGCTGCCGTGTCACGATCGGCGAGCCGGAAGACAACGACGCCTTCCTCGAGACCGCCGGGAGATGGTTCGATGGACGCCGCCGAGTTGCGGGAACTGCAGGCCCCGCTTAAACAACGCTACCGGGACGACCCGGACACCGCCGTGATCACGCTGAGCGCGGACGCGGAGCTGTCCGGGACGGCCGTGTCCTGCAAGGTCAGCACCGGCCGCGCCGTGGTCGAGGCGGGGCTGCATCCGGGCGCCGGTGGTGACGGCACGCTGGCCTGCTCCGGCGACATGCTGCTGGACGCACTGGTCGCGTGCGCGGGCGTGACGCTGCGGGCGGTGGCCACGTCGCTGGGGCTGGAGATCCGCGGCGGCACGGTGCGCGCCGAGGGCGATCTCGACTTCCGCGGCACGCTCGGGGTGGACAAGCAGGCACCGGTCGGGTTCCGCGCGATCCGGCTGTCGTTCGCGCTGGACACCGACGCCGACGCGGCGCGGCTGGAGACGGTGCAGCGGCGCACCGAGCGTTACTGCGTCGTGTACCAGACCCTGCGCGCCGCGACGGACGTCAGCACCACATTCGACGGTCTCACCCCTGCGGAGGCCGCCGACCCAGCACCGTGAGCGACCTCGTCACGGCGGGGCTCAGCCCTCGACGGCGGCCGGGTCCATCCACATGATTTCCCAGACGTGGCCGTCGAGGTCGGCGTAGCTGCGGCCGTACATGAAGCCGTGGTCCTGGGGCTCCCGCGTCTCGGTCCCGCCGGCCGCGAGCGCCTTGTTCACCAGTTCGTCGACGGCCTCGCGGGAGTCGGCGGACAGCGCGATGAGCACCTCGGCCGACTTCGTGGCGTCCACGATCTCCCTGTCCGTGAAGGTGCGGAAGTACTGCTCGGTCAGCAGCATCGCGTAGATGTCCTCGCTGATCACCATGGACGTGGCGTTCTCGTCGGTGAACTGCTTGTTGAACGTGTAGCCGACCTGGGTGAAGAACTCGATCGACTTCTGGAGGTCCTTGACGGGCAGGTTGACGAAGATCTTGGTGGACATGTGGGCTCCTAATCAGTTCTGGGAGTGAGCCATCCGGCACACTCCTGGTGTAGCTGGCCGGTAGGTGAGCACTGTGAGCTCCTGGACTTCGAGTCCTGAGCAAAGATCGTGCCCCTGCCGGTTGGTCGGGA
>NZ_JAAXLS010000067.1 GCF_012328925.1 Amycolatopsis acididurans | reverse complement strand
CTGGGGGCGTGGTGCGGGTGGCGGGGCGGGAGATCTCGGCTGCGGCCACAGCCGGGAGTGGACGTCCTTCGGTATCCAGTCGGGAAGCCGTAGCCGGGCAGTCATTACTTGGTGGGCGGCGGTCTGGAACCGGGAGCATGGCCATGCTTCGGTCGAGCACAGCGGGCAGGCCCATGGCTCGTCCGGAGGCGGGAGGTGTGCAGTCAGTTCGTTGATCGCCGTGGCGACTTGCCCGGTAGGGCTGTCAGCCGCGACGACCACGGCAACGACCTCACGGATCCCGCCCATCGGATCACGCCGCCGCGGGGCCGGTTGGGGTCTGGGCTCGGGTGGCCAGGGCGTCGTCGGTTCCCCGCGGCGAGCGGATCTGGATGGTTGACCTCTCGGCCCGCCGGACAGCCCCAGCGAGCTGCGTCGAGCCGCAACCGAGTTGGTGGCCTGCCAGGTCTTCGCCGGGGTGGAGAACCCTCAGCGACGTTGAAGAGCGATGAGAAACGGTCACGGTGCAAGCTCCGAGGCTGGGTGAACGGGCGCGTGTCGATGTGCGCGAAGAGCCTCGATGCGGGTGCAGATCATCGAGGCGAGTGTGTCCGGTGGGTACAGGCTGGTCTCAAGTCGAAGCACCTGAACGCCAGCAGCAGCGAGGGCGAGAGCAGCGTCCCTGTACAGGGCGGTCTCCTGCACGCTGACGTCCGGACGGCTGTGGTAGCGGCTACGAAGGCCGCCTCGTTGTAGGCGTTCGGCGATCTTGTCCGGGTCAGCGGTGAGGATGACGGCAAGATCAGGAGGGTCAGCCAGGGCGTTGATGGCTTGGAGGAAGTCCAGTTCGACGCCGTCAAGTCGCTGCATCACCAAGCCGGTCGGGACGTACCTGTCACTCACGACAACGTCGCCGGCTGCAAGGCGGGGTCGGATCTCAGCTTCAAGACGTTGGTATCGATCGGCGGCGAACAAACATGCGAGGGCTGGCCCCGACGTGTCGGCGTGGACCCTCGCACGAGCCAACGCGCCGATGTCGGTTTCGCTCGGTTCGGACGTGAGGTGCCGGGGCACCTGGGCCGTACGCAGGCGCTCGCCGAGTGCACGGACCGTCGTGCTGACACCGACGCCAGAGGGGCCGTCCACGCTGACGAACACGCCAGGCATTTGTTCCATGGGAGCTCTCTCGGAGGTGTTGACCCGGTACTGGAGGCCGATTCAGACCGCGCTCGTTGCCGGCCCGAGCGTGAGCTCCCGCGAGCCTGGCGTGGTCCCTGGAGCGCCGACTCCGACGATCTCTGTCGTCGGCGTAGGCGTCCGGCGGAGCTCGTTCTTCGCGAGCGCCGATTCCACTGGCACGTTCGTCCTCCTGGGTTGAGCTGAGCCAGGACCGGCCCAGATGTGGAGCGGCCTGCTCGTTGCACGTGGCGGGTGAAATACCGCCTGTTCCCAGCCTGCTGCCCCGCGCCTTGATCGACTAGGCCATCCGCTACCCGTGTTGCTGGTCACCGGCCCAGCAGCTGGACATATGCTGGACAGGTGTCCAGCCCCTCACTCTCCGTCGACGAGGTCAAAGACGGCCTCAAGCGTTTGCGCCAAGGTCATGGCCTGGCTCGACCAACGGCGCTGCTCTCCACGCTCCCCGAACCCGTCCGGGCGTATCTCGCCAACGGGGCGGTCTGCGACCCTGGTTCGGTCGAGGAAGTGAACCAGCTCGTGGCCGTGCTTCGCCGGGCGATCGAGGGCTTGGCCGACGATGAGCGGTTGTACGTCGAGGTGGACTTCAACCTGGTCACCGAGCATCGGTACCCGACGCTGACAGAACGGCAGGAGTCGCTGGCGCGGCTGCGGAAGTGTGCGGCGAAGACCGTACGGCGTCACGCCGACCGAGCGCTGGACACCCTCGCCTACCTACTCTTGAGTAACACCGACGTGTCAGCGCAACCCCGGACGTCATCCTCCAGCAACGGAGTGGGCCCCCACCAGGGTCAGCCCGCGGCCGGCCAGACGGCCGATTGGGAGGAGGACCTCCGCGCATTCTGGCGGCTATCGAACGGATCTCGGGTCGACATCGTCTGCTCGGAGATCCCCGGAAACGAACTGCCCGAGTACGCCTCGCCGACCGACCGCAACTACCTCCGGTACGCCAAGTTCGCCGACCTGGACACGCTGATCTACTTGCGGACTCGGTTCGCGCAGCTGGCCCCGATGGTGACGATCCGAGACTTCGCGCCGTCCGAGTACTACGACACCCAGGCGGATGTCCTGGTGGTCGTCGGCGGCCCACCTTGGAACGCGAAGTACCGAGAGTTCCTCCCGCAGTTGCCGTTCTACTTCGAACCTCACCCCCTCGGCGAGGACGACCCCTTGGTTATCCCCGATCTGGGCGGGCTCACTCTGGGGCCACGGTGGACTCAACGCCAGGAACTGCTCGAAGACCTCGCTGTGTTGACCCGTCTCACACTCGCGCAGGGCACCACGGTCTTCTTGCTCGGTGGGTGTTTGACCCTCGGTGTGCTCGGTTCTGCTCGCTGCCTGCTCGAAGCCGAGCGCGGCGCGCGGAGCGTCCGTTACGTCACCGAGCAGGTTGGCGACGCCGACTTCGTCCTGGTGACCGAGGCCAGGCGAATCGGCGGTATCACCGACGTCACGGACCTGACCATGGTCAACCCCCTGCTACTGCTTGCTCGCCGACACAACGAACCGTTTACCGCGGTCGTCGACAACTCCGACCGCTACCTCGACGATCGAACCGGAAGAGGAATCCGTCGCATTGATCACGCCCGCTGACCTCCGCACGTACGTGATCAATCTGCCCCGGCGCCCAGATCGCCGTACGTGGATGGCCAACACCCTGCCACCCGACCTGCCGGTCACCTTCACGTCGGACTGGACCGGGCCCTTCGACGGCCACGAACTAACCCGGCATCAACTGGAAGCCGCCGGCTACAAGCTCTTCCCGTGGAAGATCACGTCCGACAATCCGTGGTGGAGTCGGCCCCTGAAGTACGGCGAGGTCGGCTGCACGCTGGCACATCTCGCCTGCTGGCGGCACGCTGCCGAGAACGGCGACGAGAAGTTCGTCGTCATCCTCGAAGACGATGCGATCGTCAGATCCACCTTCCTTGAGGACTTGCTCGTTGGACTACGTCGCGTCTCCGGCAGCCCGTTCGACTTGCTCTACCTAGGACGTTTTCCCCTTGAGCCTGAAGAAGATCAGCCAGTAGCCGCTGGTTTCGTGTCACCCGCGTACAGCCACTGCACCTTTGGTTACCTGCTTACCCGGTCTGCTCTCGACATTCTGCTTGCGACGCACTTGGAGCACGCGATCGTGCCGATCGACGAGTTCCTTCCCTCCCTCTACATCGAGCATCCGCGCCCCGACGTACGGGTGCGTTTCCCAAAGCAGCTCAAGGCATTGGCGTTTGATCCGCCGCTGGTTCGCCAGCGCCCCAAGGACGAAGCCGGCAGTGACACAGAGGACTCAGACTTCGTCGAGCCGTAGCTAAGCGCGAGCCCGCGTGCTCGAAGGTTGTGACCGCACGACGAGCCGCGATCGAAGGGCTTCCAGCTGGCGTCCGACGAGACCCCCGCGGCGCAGATAAGACTGGCCACCGCCGAACTCGTCGCGCAGGTAGGACAGCGTGGAAGCCATCGTGTCCGCACGGGCACTGTGGAGTTCGCGGACGAGCTCCAACAGCTCCACATCCTTGATGTCGGCTCGCTTCGCCGTGTAGTAGGCGCCGAGTCGTGCGGCGCTAGCGGCGTAGTCGACTGCTACGGCATCGTCGGGAACGCCAACGGCTTTGAGGATCAACGCGATCACAAGTCCGGTGCGGTCCTTGCCGGCCTGGCAGTGCACTACCACTGGGCCCGGCGGTGCATCTGCCACAGCTGCCACAGCTTGCACGAACCGGTGGGAGTAGAGGCCCAACTTGGACCTGTAGCGGTCGACCAAGCGGGCCTGGCGATTGGGAGGGTCAATCGGAATCGACAGAGGCACGTGGCAGTACATGTCGGCAGCAGCGAACGGGCTTGGCTCACGTTCGCATTGGGCGGCGGTGCGCAAGTCGACGATACGGCTGGGGCGCAGCTGCCGAACAGCTTCGACGCCGTCGTCGGTGAGACGTGAGAGCCGGTCGGAACGGATCAGTGCTTGCTCGCGAATGCGGCCACCCCCTGCGGTAGGCAGGCCACCCAAATCGCGAGCGTTCAGACAGGCCGGCCAGTCGAGATCACGAAGCTCTGCTACTGCATCGACTTTGGTGTCCTGCGCGAGGTTGGTAGCGCCGTTCGTCACGGCAGGCGGACCTTCGACAACGACTGCCAGTGCCCAATCAGGTTCTGCAGTCGGCGTCCCTTCCATTGCTCGGCCGGGGTCTGGACGTTGACGCCGGTCACGACGCACTCAGGCGGCACGTCCTTGGTTACTACGGCGCCTGCTGCGACATAGCTGCGCGGGCCGATGCGGACCCCGCCCACCACACGTGCTCCATAGCCGACTACGGAGTCGGCCTCGATCACCGGCGGTTCCTCATCAACGTCCCACCACCCTTCATGAGGGCGGGTGTACTCGTGCACCAGTTCGCCCATCACAGTGGATCGATCGCCGATAGTCGTGCCGTCGCAGATGAATCCCGCCACCGTCGCGTCGACGCCGATCGTGACTCGATCACATACGTATGCTCCGTAGACAATGCGGGTTCGATCGCCGATCACGCTGTTGTACCCGATTCGCACGCGATCCTCGATCACGCAGTCCGCGCCGATCTGAACCCCTTCATAGATCACGATGTGGTTGGCCAGCAAGCACTTCGGTCCGACCGTGACCTGGTCACCTATCAGCGAGGAGCCGGGGTTCTGCTGCTCGGCTCGCAGGCGCGCCTCCTTGGGATAGCCCAGGACGCAGTGCTCACCCACGATGCTGCTGCTATCAAGGTTCACGGGTGCGTACAGGGAGGTGATGTTCACGCCGACTCCCGGTCATTGATCAGCCACCTCACTGTGACCGCGACCGCCTCGTCCTCTCGTTCCCGCGTATCGAACCCGTGATCTGAGCCGCGGACCGCGTGGAACTCGGTGTTCGGCTTGGCGGCAGCCGCCTGCTGTGCGATCTCGTACGAGATCGCGGTGTCCTGGTCGCCGTGCACCACAAGTGCGGGAACCGTACTCGCCGCCAAGTACTTCAGCGGCTCGTAGTGATGGAACTCCTCGAACAGGACTCGGCCAACCTCAAACTCGCCGTCCAGCATGAGGAATCCCTGCGTGGCCAACAGCTTCTGCTGTTCCACGTTGAAGTTTTCCTTACCCCACGGCAGTTCTGGGTCGACGAAGGTGCGTTGTAGGTCCAGCACGGGGTTCCATAGAGCCAACCGGTCGAGGCGATTGCCGAGCCACGGAAGGGACAGCGACGTGGATACCGCGCCAAAGCTCGATGCCACGATCGCCAACGGACCTGGGAAACGGCCAACCATGTACTCGACGGCGGCCTGCAGGTCGAGCATCTCGCCGGCAATCGTCATACCCCGCTGTGTTCCGTGGCTGTCACCGTGTCCCCGGAACGAGAACCGCAACACGTTGAAGTCCGCTTCCGCCAACTGCTCAGCGAGACGAACGAACATCCCACCTTCAGTCATGTTGGCGTTGATCCCATGGGCCTGGACAACCACACCTCGGCGCCCATGCGCACGGGCAGGATGCCACGCGGCGTCGAGCCGCATGCCGTCGATAGACGTCAACTCCACCTGTTGCATTCCAGCTGCTCCCTTGCCACCAGACGTGACTGTCTGCGCTTGACCAGTGTGCCCGAGGTGATCGAGCGGCCCGAGCAGGCCAGGCAACTACTCTTTGCCATATACTGCTACGCACTGTTACCGTGTTTGGTGTCATGGGCTCGTCCAGGTGGCCCGATCGGGAGGGGCACGATGGGACTCATGGGAGACAGCGCGCCGATCTACGACGACAAGTCCGCGGTGCGGGCTGAACTTGACCTGACGTCCGCCGAATGGCAGCGATACGACGCCGGCCGTCGGCGCGATCGACACGTCGAACTTGCGTTCGTAGAGCACACCGACGGCGTCGTGTATACGGTGATGCGCAGCTCGGCGGATCCAGCGGGCCCCGTGCTGGTCTTCACGCCAGCCGAATGGGACGCGTTCACTCGTGGCATCCTCGCCGGTGAGTTCGAGCAGGAAGAGCGCTCAGGCCCTGATCCGAGCGCCGACTGACGACACCTGCGCGAACACCCGAAGGCCACTGGTTTACCTCTGCGAACGTGTCCAGGCCATGTCCAAAAACTCGGCGCGCGGATGGGCTAGCTGATCTTGCTGCGTCGCAGCATGCTCGATCCGTGGAGCAATCCTCGGTGAGCGGTTCGGCGGCTTCAGGCCGTCCAAATGATGGTGCAGCGCGGAGCGGGCGCCATGAGCGATGATGCGACCTGGGTTCCAGCAGGAGTGGACACCGACCAGCCGAGCGTGGCTCGGATGTATGACTACTTCCTCGGCGGTGGACACAACTTCGCGGCAGATCGACACCTAGCCGACAAGGTGCTGGAAGTCATCCCCGCCAAGGACATCGCCCGGATCAATCGATCATTTCTCCGCCGGGCGGTGCGCTACCTCATCAACGAGGCCGGCATCCGGCAGTTCCTCGACCTCGGCTCGGGAATCCCTACGGTGGGCAACGTGCACGAGATCGCTCAACACGAAAACCCTGACTGCACCATCGTGTACGTCGACAACGACCCGGTGGCCGTGGCTCACGGCGAACTGATGCTCCAACAGAACGCGAACGCGACGACCATCCTGGCCGACCTACGTCACCCCAAGACGGTGCTCGGGCACGACGAGACCTTGCGACTGATCGACTTCCGCGAACCGACCGCGGTCCTCATGTGCGCCGCCCTGCACTTCGTGCGAGATGAGGAAGGCCCTGCGGACATCGTTGCTGCCTACCGCGATGCACTCTGCCCAGACAGCGCCTTGGTCATGTCTCACGCAACGCACGATGACTATCCGGAGGATCTCGCGCGGGCGGCTGAACTGTACAAGGACACGAAGAACCCGGTCACAGCTCGCGCACGAGAGCAGATCATCGAGTTCTTCGCCGGCTTCGACCTCATGCCGCCTGGCGTCGTCCTCCTCCCACTGTGGCGCCCCGACTTCGGGGAAATCGCCGACCCCCGCCGCTCGCTGTGTTACGGAGGCGTCGGTATCAAGACGATCTAGCCCGATCAGGCGACCGGTGTCCAGATTTTGTCCAGCTCATGGTCGACCTGTCCAGCAACACGGCAGGCTCCTGGGATAGCTGATCTTGCACCTGTGGCGCAGGCTGCAGGTACCGCGACAACTACAGCCCGGAAAGCCTCATGACCCTCCTCCCTGCGACGACGGCCACGTCGACGTCTCCCAACCTCGGCAGCGAGATCCTCCGGCACACGACGGCGTCAACCCCGACAGCACCGCCGCCGGATGTAGTCGGAGGCTGGCGGAGACGGGAAGTTAGCCCCCCGGCTTCCCGCCTCCGCCGGTCGTCTATCCCGAACTGGGCCGGGTAGGCGCATGGGCAAGAAACTGCTGGAATCCGCGGACACGGAGGAATTGCTCTGGGAGTTCGCCAGAGACGGCTTCAGCCTCTACTTCTGCGGCGGTCGCAGCCAGCCGACCATCATCGTCGGAGCATACGAGTGGGACGACTACATCGACATCGTCAACATTCGTGGCGAAAACCGAGTCACCGCGGCTCGTGTGCCCAGGCGAGGCGAGGCCGACATCTTCTCACCTGAAACGATTGTTTGGTTCTATCAGGGAAATGTCGACCTAACGCTCAAGGCCATGCTGAGGCTCGTCCATCCGGAACATCCCGATGCGCCGACCACCGAGCATCCACCTCCTAGTGATCTTCATGTACCTCGTGCCGAGCAACGCCCCATGACGATCCGCCGCGCGGACGCAACCAGGATCGCTGCCCGTGCGGCCAAGCTCGCGGACCAGATTCCCGAGCTTGCAGCCAAACCGGAGCCGCGACGGACTCGCTGGTGGACACGGCTCGTCAGCCTCGTCCGAAGGATCGGCCGGCGCGGACGCACAGCCAGAACGGAGCATGTTTCCGACTCCGTCAGGCCGACAGCCATCAACGTGCCCAGCCCGCTTGCCGTGAACTCTTCGCGTGGAGACTCTGATGGGCATGACGCAGCCAGCGACCTATCGGGACGTGTTCGGCAACTCTGAGTTCCGGGCGCTCTGGACTGCCCACGTCCTGTCCGTGGCGGGTGACCAGCTCGCCCGAGTCGCGCTTACGGTTCTCGTCTTCGACCGAACCCGCTCTGCGGGTGGGCGGCACTCACCTATGCCGTGACGTTCGTTCCCGACCTGATCGGCGGGGCCGCGTTGTCGGTGATCGCTGACCGCTACTCGCGGCAGACGGTGATGGTCACCGCGGACCTCGCGCGGGCCGCGCTCGTCGGAGCGATGGCCATTCCAGGACTCTCGCTCATCGGCCAGATCGCCCTGCTAATCGGGGTCCAACTGCTCGCGGTGCCGTTCGGGGCGGCGCGCACGGCAGCCCTTCCCGACATCCTGCGCGGTGACCAGCTCACGGTCGGGATCGGGCTGATCAGCATGACTTACCAGTTCGCACTCGTTCTGGGTTTCGGTGCAGGTGCCGCAGTGGTGACCGGCCTCGGCACGACTGGCGCGCTCCTGGTGGACTCGGCGACGTTCGTCGTGTCCGCCCTGGTGATCAGGCTCGGCGTCGGACCACACCAACCTAGAGCTCGATCCGACGCGGAACGTCGGTTCCCTCATAGCCGGTCAATAGCCGCTGGCGTGCGGCTCGTCGCGCATGATCGTCGGCTCCGGGTTCTGCTCGGAATTGCGTGTCTCTCGGGCTTCTATGTTGTCGCCGAGGGCCTGGCTGTGCCGTACTCGGCCGAGATCGGCGCCGGCACGCTGGGCGCCGGGTGGTTGTTGGCTGCCAACCCTCTCGGCACGGTGGTCGGCATGCTGCTGCTGAAGCGCATACAGCCGGAACGGCGGCTTGCTCTCTTGGGCCCGCTGGCCGTCATCACCTGCGCACTCCTGGTGCCCACCTGGTGGGCGCCGGGCCTGGGCCTCACCGTCGTGTTGTGGGGAATCAGCGGCGCGGCCAGCGCACACGACATGATCACAAACTCGGCCTATGTGCAAGCCGCTCCTGAGCATGTCCGAGCCCAGGCCGTGGGACTTGCCGTCGCCGCCCTTCGCGCATCCCAAGGCATCGCCATCGTGATGGCCGGCCTGCTGGCTCAGGTGCTCGAACCGTCGAAGGTGATCGCGCTCGCAGCTCTCGGCGGCGTTGTTGCGGCATGCGCCGCCACCATGTCGTGGTCTCGCGCGGTCTCGCCTCAACGGGCTCCGCGAGGCGAGACCGACGAGAGCATGAGCGGCTGACGCATGCGGCCGATCGGGGACATGGCTGAGCAGATCATTGACCTAGTTGGCTTAGGGTCGATCACTGACAGTGGCTCAACGGGTCCAGTTGACGTCATCGCGCATCGCGGTTCACCTCCTGGTGCAGTTCCAAGTGCGCGAGCGGAGTACGCCCGACGCGATCAACGAGGGATTCATCTACGTGAATCGTTGGTCAACGCCGCAGGTCACGCGCGCTGCGGCGGACGAGGCGGCTTGTGTCACCAGTTCACGTCGCGCACGGCAGTTCACCTCCTCCCCGACAAGGATGCGAACTCACTCGCTGGTCTATCCGGGTGCATTCCGGCTACATCGTCCCTGGTCATCGGGCCCACGCAGGGTACAGATTCGGTTACGGTGGGATCGAATTGGCCAAGATCGGGCGAAAGCTGCACTGTTTGTGCAGGTGAAGGCTGGTGCGGACGCTGAAGACACCGTGGAGGGGAGTCGCTGACTGGAGCCTGTGGCAGGCTCCGCGGCACGTTGTTGCCTACGTACTGGTCGTCGGGGCCGTTGCAGTTGGAGCGTCGACTGCCACGGCGTTCCTCCAGCCGGTCACTCGCGCCGACTTGATGCACTTCGCCTTCTTGGCCGTCGCCGCCCTGGTGTACATCGAGCTGACCCGCTCGATCGAGCGACAACGTGAGTTCGTCGCCGGCACAGGCCCGTACCTCGACACGAAGTCGGTCTGGTCCTTCGCCGCGGTGCTGATCTGCCCGCCGATCCTCGCGACCGGGATGGTGGTGCTCACCTACGCAGCCGCCTGGCTCCGAGTCTGGCCGCGCCAACGCCCGGTTCCGCTGTATCGCTGGACGTTCTCGTGCTCGACGGTGCTGTGCGGCACTCAGGCCGCAGTTGCGGTACTCGCCCTTGGCATGAGCCAGTACCCAGGAGTTCCCCAAAACTCGCTGCCGACCGGCCTGGTCGACCTCGCCGTCGTGGCGGGCGCCGCAGCACTCCGGTGGATGATCAACTGCGCGCTGGTTCTCGCTGCGATCCTGATCTCGTCGCCGAAGATCAAGCCCTCTCAGCTGTTCGAGAACTTCAGCGAGCACTGGCTTGAAGCCGGGGCATTCGGCCTGGGCCTGGTTGCCGCCACACTGGTGGTCCGCGACTCCGTGGTTCTCGCCGGAGTGGTGATCGCATTGGTGGCGATGCATCGCGGGGTTCTTCTCGCCCAGTTCCGGCGCGCCGCCCGTACTGACGCGAAGACCGGCTTGTACTCCCCGGAGTGGTGGCACCAGATGGCCCAACGCGCACTGGAGCGCGCCGAGGTTCGAGGGACGGGCATGGCAGTCCTCATGCTCGACCTCGATCACTTCAAGGTCATCAACGACACCTACGGCCACATCGTCGGTGATCAGGTGCTCCGGGCAGTGGCACAGGAACTCGCGGCCGAAACCCGTGACTACGACACCGCTGGCAGGTTCGGCGGCGAAGAGTTCATCGTCCTTCTGCCCGAGGTTGACGCCGAGAACGTCAGAGGGATCTCCGAACGTATCCGCCGCCGCATCCATGGCCTGGTCATCCCAGCGAGGACCGAGGAAGGCGAGGCGGTCACGATCAACGACCTGACGGTCTCCATCGGCGCTGCCATGTACCCCAGTGCGGGGATCGGCACGCTCGAAGAGCTCCTCCAGGCTGCTGACTCGGCTCTTTACAAGGCCAAGAACAATGGCCGGGATCAGGTACATCTGGCGACCAGTCGGATCCCCGCGCAGCCGGGGCCGACTGAACCGGCGTAGACGACCGGCCACTTGCCGACGACGCGGGAAGGAAGCGGCTCGCCGCCGTGAGCCGCCGAGCCGCGACCGCGTAAACGCACACCACCGGCCTACTCCGCGAGGTCGCAGTGGGAGCCGGGCAGCATCGAAGATCGAAGCACCTCCCGCATCAACAGTTCGGGTCGTCGGACGAGGTGCTCAGGCCAGCCTTCAGGGCGTCGAACTCGTCAGCCGTGAAGACGAGCCGAGGACCGTCGAGGCCGGCCTTGCTGTCCAAGATCGCGACCCAGCCATCACGCTGCGCAACCATCACGCAGTTGTTGCCGTTCTCGCCGCTGAAGCTGGACTTGCGGAACTCGTGGGGGGCGAAGTCCGGTGGGGTGTTGGCCATCGAGGCGCTCCTTGACTGAAAAGCCGGTGGTGGTGCTTCAGTTGTACTCGTCGGCCACCTGACGCAGGAACTTCCGGGTCGCCTCGAAGCTCAGGGCGGCGCCGGTGAGGCGAGACCAGGCCCTGTCATGGGCAGCCACGGCGGCCTTGTCGTCGAGGTAGCGCAGCTCGCCCTCGTTCTCGGTGTAGGCGAACTCCAGCGGGCCGGCGACGCCCGGCGAAGGGATCCGCAGCAGGACGAAGCGGTTGCCGATCGAGGCGCTCTGCACGCGGGTCTTGAACGGCAGCAGCTGAAGGCGCACGTTAGGCAGCTTCGACATCTCGATCATGTACTCGACCTGCTCGCGCATGACCTCCGGCGGTCCGTATTCGCGGCGGACAGAGGACTCCGAGATGACGAACGCCACTTCGGGTGGGTCAGACTTCTTGTAGATCGCTTGCCGCGCCAGCCGCGCTTGAACGCGAGCGTCCAGGTCCGTGCCAGCGTGAGCGTGCTTGCAGAGCGCGCGGATGAACGCCTCGCACTGCAGCAGGCCCGGAGGCACCTCGCACTCGACGGTGCGGATGAGGTCGCAGTGCTCCTCCAGATCCACCATCGTTCGGAACTGCTCGCTGTAGTGGCTGCGGATGCCGGTCCACTTGCCGCGCTGGTGGTTGTTCCGCCGCAGTTCCAGCAGCACGTCCTTGTGCCACTGTTCGGTCACGCCGAGGCCGTCGAGCAACAGGAGCAGGTCGCCAGGGGTAATGCTGGCCTGCCCTGCTTCCAGAGCGGCGATCTTGCTCTGGCCCTTCTCGATCAGCGCTGCCGCTTCCTCCTGCGACTTGCCTGCGAGCTCGCGCAGGTGCTCGATCTCCTTGCCGAGCAGGAGCTTCTTCGCGGTCGGCGTGACCTTGGCCATGCGGTGCCCTTCCCGAGCGGACGGTGAGCTCGTTCCATCCTCGCTGGTCACACAGCGTACTCAAGCACAACCACCCATTCGGGTGCATATCTAAATTCCGATTATCGGAGTAGCGTCGGGAGCTAGTTCCGATAATCTGACTTTAGATGACTGGACACGGTACACCGTCCGGTCGACCGCCACGAAGGAGGGGTCCGCATGCCGCAGTGGCTGCTGATCTACGTGCTCGTAGCGGCGCTAACCCTCGTGGTGGTACTCGCTGGCCTGTGCTGGCTGGCGTGGGCCACTTGCAAGTGGCTCGACAACCGGCGGGACCGGCGGTGCCAAGCCGCACGCACCATGGTGTTGGCGCGCATCGCGGCCGGGCACGTCAACGAGCCCCTCGGCGGGGAGGCTGCTTCCCCCGACAGCGGCCTCCCCGCCGAGGTTCCACAGCGTCAACGAGCGCTCCCGCGGTCGCCAGCACGTGTTTGTCGGCCTTCAACCGATCTGCCAACTGGACGTCACGCCCGCGCTGCCCACTCTGCGAATGGAGGTGCTCCTGTTCGATCACGACGGACTGCATCTGTCAGTCCCGGTTCCTGAACCTCAGATCGAGTGTTCCGCACCCCGCATGCATCAACCGGCCGCAGTCTGATCCTCGGGCTCATACCGATCGGGCCCCGGAAATCCAGTCGCGCAGCCGTAAAGGGTCACCGCGGCCTTACGTGCGTGGTTCGTGCTGAACACTCCAACGTGTCCACAAAGGAGATGATCAGCGGTGGCTGTCGCTACGCTTGACGATCTCGATCAGCTCGCTGGCCGCGAACCCAAATTTGGTCCCACGGCACAGCGTTGCAGCCAGTACTACAACGATCACGGCCTCCCGGTCGCCCTCGACTTCCCGTCTCGGTGCATCTTCCTCACAGTCGGTGGCCTCGTTGGTGCTATCACAACGCCCGCGCCGATCGGGACGAATGTGTTGCGACGTTTGGACATCGCGATGTCTGGAGGTCCAGTGGTCATCGACTCCGGCAGGAAGCGATGGATCTTCCTTACCGGCTCCCCGCGTTCGATCAACGATGACACGGCAGTCGACCTACTTCGCCTCGGTGTGACTGTCCATAAAGGCGGCGAACGGTTGGCGCTCCCCACACCCGACGAAGAACAGCTCGGACTACGACAGTGGCAGCGACGACTGATCGCCGGTCGAGACCTGCCTCTGCAGTCACTCGTCATTGCCATGATCAGGATCGCAGGCTCCCAAGGCCCAGTGACCTGAAGCCCACGCACCTGGCAGGCCGAAGCCATCTCGAATCATTCGCGGATCCATTGCGCGAGCCTGCTGCCGTCAAGAGGAGCGCAGTCATGGCTGAATGCGGACCGCTGACGATCACCGGCTGGCAAACGCTTGTCGTCGTCGTACTCATCGTCGTGATCACCTTCGTCTACGGCGAACTCTGTGCACGAGACGCAGCCCGGAGAATCCGCGACGAGTTCTACGTCGAGGACAACGACTCCGGCGATGAGGAATACGGATGGTCGGCCAACGAGGCTGACACGGGGCCGATCGAATTCGACGAGAGACCCCAGAGACGCGCACGGCACTCGCAAGAGTGAGCGCGAGTACCTGACTGCCCGCGGCGAGCCCATCCATCTCGGACTCGTCCTATTGGGAGTGAGACAACGATGACCGGAGCGCCTCACCCGATGCCCGGACTATGGCTTACCGAGGTACGCGAAGCGGCTGTCAACTACGTCCGCCACGGTTGGCCAGTCCGGCCGGCGCCACTAACCTCCACAGCCGTTTCGGGATTCTGTGACGACGAGATCACCGACGCCGAGGAAGCCCTGGACGTGTGGACCAGGGCACCGTATCCAATACTTCTGGGTTGCGGATCGGCCGTCGAGGCGATTGAGGTTCCCGGCCTGGTGTCGCGGAATGCGATCCACTCCCTCCGTGCCGCCGGCCTGCTTGGACCGATCATCGCCGCTCCATTCGGCACCGACTACATGCTCGCTTCGGCAGGTCAACGACGAACTGTTCTCGAAGATCGCGACGTCGTAGGTCGACAACTTGCACAAGGGGAACGGTTGGTACTGCCGCCGACGGCTGTCGATGCGCCTCTCCACCGATGGCGCATCTCGCCGACGGCCGTTGGCTGGAAGCTGCCGAACTTTTCCGCTCTACAGCGGGAACTGGCTAAGTCATCGCTCCCTCGCCAAAGTGATCCAGCCGTCCTTGCCCGATGTGGACAGGCATGAAGTGCCACCATGTCGCCGACTGGCCCAGGCCGGAAGCCTCCCCCGAGCCGGGGCCACGTCGGCCGTCAGGCCACAGCGTCGAAGACGCACAGTGTCAGGAGGTCGTGAAGGCGGCATCGATCGCCCGGCCTCCGAAGCGGCTCCGCTCCGGCCTGACCTCCGACTGCGACGCGGCCGGGCCCGCGCCCCGATCTACCCGGCCGTGTCGCAGTCTCCTCGCCACACCCCCGACGTCCAAAAAGGACCGACCGTTTGTATCAGGCGTCTGTTCGATTACGCCGTAGCCTCCTCAAATTTCCAGTTCCTCCATGACCGATCGGAACGTCCGAACTTGTTGAACCAAAAGGATTGTGGGGTGTCGAGCCCATGAGTAGCGGGGCCAGCAACCCACCTGAACGGACATTCACTCCCGCCGATATTCCGGTGCTCCCCGGCACGAGCCGCCTCGGCCTGTTGATACTGGCCAGTTCCGAGTGCCCCTTGAGGTGGCAGCCAGGAGTTGGGCGGCACGCGAGTCTTGGCAACGACAGGTGGGTGCTTCACCTTCCGGCCGAGTCACCACTCCTGTTGGCGCAGAGTGTCCGCCGTACCCACGGAGTACTCGGCGTTTCGGTGCAGTCTTCCGGACCCGTCACGGCCGCGGACCGCCTCGCGCTGGCTTTCGCGGAGCACTTGAGCGTTATGCGTACGTCGGACAAGAGTCCTTATCCGCTCAGTGGCGCTTTCGTGACAAGCGCGAAGCGAGACGTCCCCGGTTCCCGAGACGCACTCATCCGGCTGTTTCACTTCGCCTCCGTCCGCACTTCGGCAGGAGTCAGCGACGCGGTCGTCTGGGAATGGATCGACCGTCCCAACGCGGAGGCATGGTTCGGATCACCATTGCCGGAGCTCGGCCCGCTGGAACTCCACCTCGCGGAGCTGCTGCAGCTGCGCCGCGCGGTGCGGGCAAATCGGTATCCCCAAACACCCGACGGCGTCGCCCTCGCTGACGCACTGAAAGACCGGCACTTCTCCAACCGATTCGTGCTGGACAACTACTACCTCGTATGCCGACTGATAGCCGGTCACATCGACAAGGAGAGCAATCAATGAGCCGCACAATGAAAACTCTGACTGCGACCGCGGCCGGCGGTACCGCTTGCGCTGCCCCGGACGGTACGAAGTTTCGACGGCGGGATGCACAATGACTGCGGCCTGCATCGAACGCGCTCAGGCGTACGACCGGAGCTACGGGAGCTGGGCGCGCTCATCCGGTCAACATGCGCTGTCCCCTTGGGCGCCATCGGATGCGGCATCGGCGCAGCCCTTGGCATTTCGATCAGCAATCGCCCCCGATGACGCGTGGCTGATCAGAGCAGTCCGCGACGGGAACATCGCGGCCTATGGCGAGCTGTACGTACGCCATGTCGCTGCTGCATACAACCTTGCTCGTCAGCTCGCCCGTTCGGCCATCGAGGCGGACGACCTGGTGTCGGAGGCATTCAGCAAGGTTCTTAGCTCCCTGCAAGGTGGTCGAGGACCAGACTCGGCGTTCCGCGCCTACCTGCTCACGGCCTTGCGTCACACGGCTTACGACAAAACGCGGAGGGACCGGAAGGTTGAGCTGACCGAGGACGTGACGACCGCGGTAAACCCGGTACTCGTAAGCGTGCAGTTCGACGACACCGCGTCGGCTGGCCTTGAGAAGGAGCTTGCGGCGAACGCGTTTGCTCGGCTGCCTGAGCGATGGCAGACGGTACTTTGGCTGACCGAGATCGAAAGCAGGTCACCAGCAGAGGTTGGTCCGAAACTCGGTCTGACAGCCAATGGCGTGTCCGCGCTGGCTTACCGGGCGCGCGAAGGGCTTCGACAGGCATACCTACAAGAGCATCTCGCAGGAGCAACGGGATCCCGTTGCCAGCCTACGGTCGATCGGCTCGGTGCCTGGACTCGGCGCGGCCTGCCAACGCGGGAGGCTCAGCAGGTTCGTGACCACCTTGCTGAGTGCGGTTCATGCCGCACGCTTTCGTTGGAACTTGCCGAGATCAACACCTCCTTCCGCGTCCGTGCAGCTGGGAAACGGTCTTGCGCCCAGGTTGGTAAGAGCCGTCGGCAGCAGGAACGCGGGCGGTTGCCGTCTGCGGCGCTTGCTGAGCGTGGCACCGCTGCCGTGAAGCTAGCGAGCTAACCGTATTGAGTCTCAAAGTTGTTAGGCACCAACGGAACCACAATATGTCTTCGCGCGCACCGCGGCTGGCCGCCGCCGAGAAGCAGACGATTGTCGACCTGTACCTGACCAAGGTCAACGGACGGTGGCCAACGAATACTGCCATCGCTCGTCAAGTCGGCCGCTCTCGCACGGCTGTGGAAAACACCATCGAGAAGGCCGGGGTCGCACGAGGCAAGAAACGCCGACTGACCACAGGGGAGAAGAAACGCATTATCGCGCTGTACCAGACATGGACTGGTACCCGCTGGACCTCCAGCATCGAGATCAGCAAGATCGTGGGTCGACCGCCCAGCACCATCAATCGAGTAGTCACCGAGGCGGGTATCAATCGCACCATCAGTGAGGCACTGAGTGCGCAAGTGCCCGACCCACTGCGGCAACAGATCATCCACCTCTACACAGCGACAGGCTGGTCCTATCCGAAGGTCGCCGAGCACCTGAAGATCGGTTCGCGTGTGGTTTAAGACGTGCTTGACGCCGCTGATGTCATTGTGCGACAAGGCCCCAACAGGATGGCCAAGGTTCGCATCAGGGAGGCCAGGCGCCTGGTCGCTCTTTATCAACAGGGCCTCTCCGCGCGGGAGGTCGCCGAGCGCACGGGCCGCACGCGCGGAGTCGTCGAGAGCCTCGTACGTGATGCAGGGGTTCAGCGGACCCGCTCCGAGGCCGCACGGATGGCGGCGCGACGACGGGCTGCGCGGACCAAGCTCGCGGCCATGGCGATGCGTCCGTCGGCCAGACGGTGGATCACCGGAACCACCGTTGAGGACTTGTCCAATGAGCAGGACGTGCCGACGGACCTGATGTGGGAGGCGCTATCGCGCACTCTGACGCCAGCCGACCTCCGCCGGAGGCGGGCTATCACGCGTGAAGCGAGCAACCTGGTTCCCCTTGGCGGCGATAGCCGCGAGAGCGAGTGCGGCCTGACGTGTCCTTACGCATGCGCCGCGGTGTGCGCCCGAACCCTGGGGCGCCAAGACCGGCACTCCGCACTGACCGGGAAGACCGGCCTCGTGGACGTCAAGTCGTCGGCTGGATGAGGATCGCGGCGAGCGCACCAACGACGAGGAACGGCCCGAGGGAGATCTCCTTGGTCGGTTCCACCCGCCGGGCGATGCGCAGCACAACCAACGTAATGGCCGCACCGAGCCAGCCGAGCAGTGTTCCCACCAGCAGCGCCGCCCACCCATTCCAACCCAGCGCAAGGCCCAGCATGCCCCCAAGCCGGAGATCTCCGCCGCCGAGCTGGCCAGGTCGAAGGAAGTAGAGCGCTCCGTAGAACGCGAGGAGCGCGAGCAGGCCGGCAGTGGAGCGGAGGACCGGGTACGCGTCGCGGTTGAGCAGGGCAGCCATGCCGAAGAGCGCGGCGAGGATGATGCCGCTGGGCCAGATGAGCTTGGTGGGTAGCGTGCGGGAGTTCCAGTCGATCGCGGCCAGCAGGACACCAGCAGCGGCGAGCCAGGAGTAGGCGAACAGGTCGGGCACGGCGCCGATGCGCCAGGCCAGTGCCGAGAACAGGACCGCGGTGACCACTTCGAGCAGGCCCCGTGGGGCCAGTCGTTCGCACCCCGCCGGGAGAAGCGAGCTTCGCTGGACGGCGATACGCAGGACACTGGCGACAACGAGTCCGACCAGGCCCCAGCCGGCGAGGCTGAGCGCGGTCACCGAGACGCTCGCGCCATTCGCCTGCTCGCGGATGTGACAGAGCTCGTCAACGCTGTACCCCCTGTAGCCCCCTGGTTACGGCCTTCCGGTGTAATGAACCTACTACTCAGCGCCATTTGGACACGGTGTCATTAGCCCATTTGGGTGAACTTTGACCTGTTTTCGCTGTTCCGACACTTGTGTCCCTTCATAGGGACATTGCGGTCTCCTAGGGGGCGCCAGGTAGACGTGAGGAGTACCACACTAGATCGAAAGGAATTTTCGCAGATCCGAGGGGGTGCACGTGGTCGGGGGCAACGTACACGGCCGCAACGGCCGGCGCAGGGTGGGACTGGCGGTTGTTGGACTCGCGGCGCTGACGTTGGCGGCCTGTAGTTCGAACTCGTCTTCGACGCCTGGGGGCACGACTGGGGCGGCAACACCGCCATCAACGACCAGCGCTCCGCCGTCGTCGGCTTCTCCGGCGGACACAGCGCGTCAGCAGGCGACGGCTGCCTACACGGGCATGTGGCGGCAGATGGCCAAGGCCGGTGAAACCGCCGACTGGCAGTCACCTGAGCTCGCAAAGTACGCGACCGGCGACGCGCTCGGGGTGATCAACCGCAGCCTGTACACGGACCATCTCAACGGTGTCGTGACGAAGGGCGAGCCGAAGACGAACCCCCAGGTGTCCAAGGTGGATCCGCCGGACAACCCGACCACGGTCATGATCTCGGACTGCGGAGATGACAGCGGCTGGCTGAAGTACAAGAACGGTCAGCTGCTCAACGACACACCGGGCGGGCGACGCTCGATCACCGCGGAAGTCAAAAAGCAGCAGGACGGCACGTGGAGGGTCACCCGCTTCGCAGTAGAGGCGGTGGGCACGTGTTAAAGCGATTGGGAGTCGTAGTCGGTCTGTCCGCGGCCGTGATCGTGGCGACCGCGGTCCCCGCCTTCGCGGACGGCGGGTGGGGATTCACCGACTGCAGCCAGTACCCCAACCCTGGTTGCGAACTCGGCGCGGGCAAGAATCCCCGCCCTGGAAGCGGTAACCAGGGCAACGGGAACAGCAAGCCTGGCAACCCTGGACAGAGCAAGCCCGGCTCGGGTCAGGCCAACGCCAATGGCGACACGATCATCGGCGGTAACCCCAACCTGGCCCAGTGCGGCTATGTGCGCAGTGATTACCAGGGCCCGCCACCGGGAGGCGTGCAGCCGGCGGCCTTCCAGGTTCCGCCCAAGACCGGCGGAGTCACCGCGGTCCCCGCGGTGTACCGGCCGCAGAGCGCGTCGGCCACCGCGCAGTTCGCGGTCGCGCAGCCGCGGTTCGCGCAGGCCCAACCACCGTCCGGCGCCTGGTACGTCTACAAGTGCACCGGGCCCGGCTTCGCGGATGCGCTGTACCGGCCGCCGGTCTGGATCGCTGACGGCCAGCCCGGCCCGGCGCCACTGCCGTCGCCAGCCGAGCTCGCGGCGCAGGCGCGGAACCAGCTGCGGCTTCCTACTCCGAAGATCAAGGCGAACCCGGCTGGCGATCAGCTGGTCAGCCTGCCGACGTGGTTGTGGCTGGACCGCAGCAGCTGGGGTGACGTCTCGGCCACCGCGTCGGTGCCGGGCGTGTCGGTGACTGCGGTCGCGAGGCCGACCTCGGTGACGTGGTCGATGGGTGATGGCGGCTCGGTGACCTGTACTGGTCCTGGCTCGCCGTTCCCCGCCGGTGGTGACCCGAAGAGCGCCTCGCCGGACTGCGGCTACACCTACAAGACGTCCTCGGCCGGGCAGCGCGCCGACGCGTTCCCGGTGACCGCCACGGTGAACTGGACCGTGACGTGGTCGGGCGCGGGCCAGGGCGGCACGTTCCCGAACATGACGACCTCGGCCTCGGTGGCGTTCCGCGTGGCGGAGAGCCAGGGAATCGCGACCGGCTGAGCAAAGCCTCCCGCCTCACGAGGGCGGGCGTGCACAACGAAACACCCTGTTGCGAACAAGGCACGTCGAATACCCGAGTCGACGCGTCGCGATGGCGTCATGCCTGAAGGAGGTCGGTGGTGACCACTACCGCAGGTTCGACCAGCACGGACACGACGACGCAGAAACCAGCGTCGCCGAACGCGTGGGCTGGCCGTGACGGCAAGACTCCTTCGCGTTTGAGCGGCAGCGGTCGGCGCCGAAGCGTGCCTTACCTATTGCTCGGTGTTCTGCTGGTCCTGGTGTGTGCGGCCGGCGGTGTGTTCGCCGGAATGCAGCTGGGTGACCGGGAAAACGTGCTCGCGCTGGCCCGTCCTGTTGCCGTAGGCCAAGTTCTGACGGCGCAGGATCTCAAGCAGGTCAGCATGGCCGCAGAC
The DNA here is from genome assembly GCF_012328925.1 of Amycolatopsis acididurans. Taxonomy (GTDB): domain Bacteria; phylum Actinomycetota; class Actinomycetes; order Mycobacteriales; family Pseudonocardiaceae; genus Amycolatopsis_E; species Amycolatopsis_E acididurans. Next base: position 11,205 of record NZ_JAAXLS010000067.1, on the reverse strand, counting down.
TCCGGCATGGACGTGATGCCCGCATCGGCTGCGTCCACAGTGGTGGGTCAGCCGGTGGCGTTCAGCCTGCCCGCCGGCTCACTTGTGACCCGTTCGGTGCTCGGCGCCCCACAGATTCCGGCACAGGGCAAGGCAATCGCCGCCGTCGGGCTGAAGCCGGGACAGTTCCCGCCCGACCTGTCGCCCGGTACCACCGTCGCGGTCCTCACGACTCCAGGGCAGGGCACAACGACCGGAACGTCGACCGGTTCCGGGCAGACGTCGTCGTGGACCGCGGTGGTGACAGGCATTGCCACGCGCGAGACCGAGCAGACCACGGTCGTGTCGCTGCAACTATCCGAATCGGACGCTCGCGCATTGGCATCGGCCCCGGCGGGACAACTCAGTCTGGTCGCGATCGCGGGAGGAGGCCGCTGATGCTCATCGCCGTCTGCTCGCTGAAAGGGTCGCCGGGCGTGACCACACTGGCGACCGCGCTCGGCGCCCGTTGGCCGGGCCAGGAGAACCCGATCGTGGTCGAGGTCGACCCCGCCGGCGGTGACCTGATGGCCCGCTTCCGGCTGCCCGACACACCGGGCCTGGTCAGCTTGGCCGCGGCGGCACGAGGCCGTAGCGGTGCCGATCCGAATCTGCTCGCCCAGCACACCCAGCTTCTCCCCGGTGGCCTGCGGGTGGTGCTCGGCCCGGTCGGTGCCGAACAAGCTCGCGCCGCCCTGACGGTGCTGGCCTCGGGCCCGTCCTCGCCGCTGCGTCGGGCCACAGACCAGCCGGAGACCACGGTCATCGCCGACTGCGGCCGGGTCGATCCGGACTCGCCCGCGTTCCCGATCATCCGCAGCGCGGACGCGATGCTGCTGGTCGCCCGCCCGCACGACGACGAGCTCGCGCACGTCGCGCTCAAGCTGCAGGCCGCCCAGCAGTGGTCACGACGCCCGTGCTTCGTCCTGGTCGGCGACGGCTACCCGACCGCGGAGGTCTCCCAAGCGCTGCGCATCCCGGTGATGGGTCGCGTGCCGCGCGACGACAAGGGCGCCGCAGTGTTGTGTGGCCAGGGCACCGGCCGACGTGGGCCCGACAAGTCCCCGCTGGGGCGGGCCGCCGCCAGGATCGCGCTCAACCTTTATGCGCACGGGCACCAGCCGACCGGCAACGGCGCCCGTGCCTCGCACCTGCGGTTGGCCGTTCCGGGTGAGCCGGTCTCGGGTGTGGCGCTGCAACCGCTCGGGCCGCAAACCCGTAACGGAGCGACGCCATGACGCGGCCTGACGTCGGTGATCCGCGCCTGGCGGCGTCGACCAACGGCGCCGGCCCGAACCTGGCTGCCCACCACGCGGCTGGACCGGCGGATCTGCCACACCGGCCTGCCGGGGAAGCCGCCGCGGTGGAACGGCTGCGGCAGCACCTGCGCGAGGAGTTGTCCGCCCAACTCAGCCAACGCATCCGGGCTGACGAGACCGCCGGCCGCCCGCCGATGGACGCCCCAGCACGCCGCCGGCTGGCCGAGGCGATCCTGACCGACGCGGCCGAGGCGCACGCCCAGGCCGAGCTGCGCAACTCCGCCACCGGCGGGATGCTCGTGGCTCCCGAGGTCGAGCAGCGTCTGATTCGCCAGGTCCTGGACGAGGTCTTCGGTCTGGCCGGTCTGGAACCGCTGCTGGCCGACACCGACATCGAGAACATCAACATCAACGGCGACCGTGTCTTCGTCAAGTACGCCGATGGCCGTCGCAAGCGGTTGCCCCCGGTGGTCGGCTCGGACACCGAGCTGATCGACCTCATCCGGGACCTGGCTACCCGTTCCGGAGTGGAGGAGCGCCGCTTCGACCGCGGCAGCCCGATCGTGAACTTCCAGCTGCCCGGTGGCGAGCGTGTCTCGGCGGTCATGGCGGTCACCGCGCGCCCGTCGGTGTCGATCCGCCGGCACCGGTTCACCAAGGTCACGCTGGCCGAGCTGCGCGAGAACGGCACCATCGACCTCGCGCTGGAGAGCTTCCTGAAGGCCCTGGTGCGCGCCAAGCGCAACGTCCTGGTCACCGGCGGCACGGCGATCGGCAAGACCACCCTGCTGCGCGGCCTGGCCTCGGCCATCCCATCGTGGGAACGGCTGATCACCATCGAGGACGTCTTCGAACTCGGCCTCGGCGAGGACGCCGAGGCGCACCCGGATGTGGTGGCGCTGCAGGCCCGCGAACCGAACATCGAGGGCCAGGGCGAGATCTCGCTGTCGGACCTGGTGTGGCAGTCCCTGCGCATGTCGCCGGACCGGGTCATCGTCGGCGAGGTCCGCGGGCCCGAGGTCATCCCGCTGACCAACGCGATGTCCATGGGCAACGACGGCAGCATGGGCACCCTGCACAGCAGCTCCAGCCAGGGCGCGTTCACCAAGCTGGCCGCCTACGCCGTGCAAGGCCCCGAGCGGTTGCCGATGGAAGCGACCAACCTGCTGGTGGCTGCGGCGCTGCACTTCGTGGTGCACCTGGAAAAGCCCCGCGACGACCCGAGCAAGCGCGTGGTGTCCTCCATCCGGGAAGTCGTCGGCGCCGACGGCGCCCAGATCATCAGCAACGAGGTCTGGCGCCCCGGCCCGGACCTGCGCGCCGTACCGGGCGCGCCGCTGCGCACCGACACCGTCGACCTGCTCGTCGAGGCGGGTTACGACCCGGACCTGTTCGAGCGGCGCGAAGGGTGGTGGACGCCATGACCACGACCGCCGCCCTGTTCGGCCTGCTCGGTGCCGGTGTGGCCGTCGGTGTCCTGCTCATCGCCGCCGGGCTGCGCGGCCGGCCCGCCCGTCCGGCGACTCCGTCGCGGCTGAGTGCCTGGCTGGCCGCCCGGCATGACCGCAAGCGGGTCGGCTGGCTCGTCGTGGCCGTGCTCGCCGGCCTGGCCGTCGGCGCGGTCACCGGCTGGGTGGTCGCCGCCATCCTGACCGCGCTCGCGGTAGTCGGCCTGCCGCGGATCCTCGGCTCGAACGTCGACCACAAGCGCCACCTCGAACGCATCGAGGCGATCGCCGGGTGGACGGAGATGCTGCGTGACACCCTGGTGGCCGCGGCCGGCCTGGAACAGGCCATCCTCGCCACCGCCCCGGCCTGCCCCGAAGCGATCCGCGAGGAGATCACCGAGCTCGCCGTCCGGCTGGAACGCGGCGAACGCCTCGCACCGTCCCTGCGCCACCTCGCCGACCAACTGCGCGACCCCACCGCGGACCTGGTGATCTCCGCGCTCGTGCTCGCCGCCGAGCACCAGGCCCGCCAACTGGCCGACCTGCTCGGCGAACTCGCCAGCGAGGCACGCGAGCAGGCGTCCATGCGGATGCGCGTCGAGGCCGGCCGCGCCCGCACCCGGACCAGCGTCCGCGTCATCGTGATCACCACGCTGTCCTTCGCGATCGGGCTGGTGCTGCTCAACCGCGGCTACCTCGCCCCCTACGACTCCGCGTTCGGGCAAATCATGTTGCTGTTCGTCGGCGCGCTGTTCGCGGCAGCTTTTGCTTGGCTGGCACGGATTGCGCGGATGCGTGAGCCGGAGCGCTTCCTCACGGAGCTGGCCACGATCCGGCCCCACGACGCCGACGTGGACGTCGATGACTTGCTCACCGGGAAGGGGGCGTCGTCATGATCAGCGCGTTGTTGTGGGGCGCCGGGCTCGGCGTCGGCTTGTGGGCGCTCGTGGTCTACGTGTTCCCGCCGAGGCCGCCGCTGCGCGCTCTGGTCGACCGGTTGCACGCGACGCCCGCGCCGCCACCGATCCTCACCGCGGACTCCGACGGCTGGGCGTTGCGCGTGGGCCGGCCGTTCATCAAGCCGTTGGCCGCGCTCGGGTTGCCCAACCGCAAATTGCGCAACGACCTCGCGGTCACTGGCAAGAGCATTGAACATCACCTGGCCGAGAAGGCCACGCTGGCGCTGACCGGCCTGTTGCTGCCGATCCTGATGCAACTGCTGCTCGTCGTGGCCGACGCTGGTCTCGGCTGGGAAGTCCCCGCGGTCGCCAGCCTGCTCTTCGCGCTCGGTGGGTTCCTGTTGCCGGATATCAGCGTGCGGCAGGAAGCCGAGCGGCGGCGCTCGACCTTCCGGCACGCGCTGTCGGCCTACCTGAACCTGATCCGGGTCCTGCTGGCCGGCGGCGCCGGAGTCGACGGCGCGCTGTCGGACGCGGTCGGCATCGGCAAGGGCTGGGCCTTCCAACAGCTGCGCCGTGCGCTGGTCACCGCCAAGCTGACCCGCACCACACCGTGGTCGACCCTCGGTCAGCTCGGCACCGAGCTCGACGTGCATCAGCTGTCCGAGCTGGCCGCCTCGGTCAGCCTCGCCGGCACCGAGGGCGCCCGCGTGCGCGCCAGCCTCGCGGCCAAGGCCGCGGCGCTGCGCACCCGTGAACTCACCGACGCTGAAGGCGAAGCGCAGGCCGCCACCGAACGGATGAGCCTTCCCGTGGTGATGCTGTTCGGCGGGTTCCTGATTTTCATCGGGTTCCCTGCCCTCGCGAGCGTGCTGGGAGGTCTCTGAAGTTCCCACAAGGACTGTCCATACCGGATCCCGAACCACAGGGGAGAAGCTGATGTTCACCGAAGTTCAGATCCTCATCGCCCGCATCCGGGCCGAGCTGGAGCGGCTGCGCCGCGACGAGGCGGGCTACTCGACCGAGGCGGTCGTGGTCACCGCGTTGCTGGCGGCGCTGGCCATCGCGGTCATTGCGATCATCGTCATCAAGGTCACCCAGAAAGCCAACGGCATCAACCTGTAGGCCGGTGACCACGATGCCTCGACGCCCCAGCCGATCCCGCACGCCAAACACGCGCGAGCGTCCACACCGGATGCGCGTGCGGGCGGCGCTGCGTCGGCTGCGGACGGATCAGCATGGCGCCGGCACGGTCGAACTCGTCATCGCCACGCCCCTGCTGTTACTGCTGATCCTGTTGATCGCGCAGTTCGCGCTCTACATGCACGCCACCCACATCGCCCAAGCCGCCGCTTCCGAAGCCCTGTCCGCGGCACGCGTGTACGGCGGCAGTACGGCCGCAGGCAATGCCGAAGGACAACGAGTCCTCACCCAACTCGGAAGTGGCCCGCTGCAAGGAACATCGGTCAACGTCCAGCGAGGACCGAACCAAGCATCCGTGACGGTCACCGGAACCGTGATCAACGTGATTCCGTTCGCGACCTTCACGGTGCACGCCGAAGCCGTTGGGCCCGTTGAGAAATTCACCCCGCCGACCGGTGCAGGGGCGGTGGCACCATGACCGCGGCCCGCCGTCTTCCCGCGTTCGCGCGCTCGATGCGCGCGAGCATTCGCGCGCTGCGTCGGAACGAACGAGGCTCCGCTGCGGCCGAGCTCACTCTACTGACCCCGCTGCTGATCCTGCTGCTGTTGTTCGTGGTGTTCTGCGGCCGGCTGGCCGACACCAAGCTGCGGATCAACGACGTCGCGCACCAAGCGGCCCGCGCCGCCACCCTGGCCCGCACCCCATCGCAGGCCACCGCCAACGCCCAAGCCACCGCCAGCGCAGCCCTGGCGTCCGCGGGAATCACCTGCCAGTCGTTGTCGGTGTCCACCGACACACAGGGACTCAAGCCGGGCTCCACGGTGACCGTCACCGTGTCCTGCAGCGTCGGCTTCGGGGACCTGACCTCGCTCGGCGTGCCTGGCAGCCGGACGTTCCAATCCAGCTTCTCCTCCCCGGTCGATGTCTGGCGCGGCACCGCCCCGAACGCCCAAGCGGGAGGTGCGCCATGAGGGTGGTCGCATCGCTGCGCCGCCGAACCGGCCGGCTGCGCGAAGACCAGGACGGCCGGGTGACCGCCTTCGTCGTCATCATCGCCCTCGCCGCGCTGCTGTTTGCCGGGCTCGTGCTCGACGGCGGGCTCGCCCTGGCCGCCAAGGTCCGTGCGATGGGCGAGGCGCAGGAAGCCGCGCGGGCCGGCGCCCAGGAAATCGACCTGACCGCCTACCGCGCCGACGGAACCCTGCGCCTGGTCCCACAACAAGCCAGCGCCGCGGCCCGCAGCTACCTCGCCGCCGCCGGCCACACCGGCACCGTCTCGGTCGCCGGCAACACCGTGAACGTGACCGTCAGCATCGACCAGCCGACCCAGCTGCTCGGACTGGTCAGCATCGGCTCAATCACCGTCACGGGAACCGGGCAGGCCCAACCGCAACGCGGAATCTCCGGAGTACTCCCATGACGACCTTCACATGCTCGTACCCAGTTCAGTGCCACACCGGGGAAGGAGACCAGGATGGCGACGACTGAAGAGATCGAACGCCGCGTCGAGCAAGCCGACGCGGCCCGCAGCGCGAAGCGGGCAGCTGCGGCCAAGCGCGTCGGTGAACTCGCACTGCTGCGGGCAGAGGTGGCCGAGAAACTCGGCGACATCGAGCGAGAACTCGGCGACGTCCTCGCTGAGTCCAGCGACGTCATTAGCGTTGACGAGCTGGCCAAGTTCACCGACGTACCCGCCACCGACCTCACCCAGTGGCTCAACGGGCGCAAGACGACTCGCCCCAAGCGCAAGCGGTCCACCGCCGGCACCGCTACCGCGAAACGGGACGCGAGCCAAGCATCGTCCACATCGAACACGGCGCCGGCCACCACCCAGCAGTCCGCGTTACCCGAGCTCGCCGGACCTCGCAACGGCGCGGCGGACACCTCCACCCGGATTCCCGCGCCGGTGACATGACGCCGCTGGCTCCGCTGGCGACCGCGGAGCCGTAAACCTGTACGTCCAAGGAATCGAGCACGCCATGACCGCACACTCGCACTTCTCTCACCGAAAGCCGATACGGCCGGGGACAGGCCGCCCCGCGTGGTGGGCGCTGGCCGCGGTGCTCCGGTTCGTGCGCGGTCTGCTCGCCCTCGTCGTCCTGCTCGCGCTCGTGGCGGGCCTGCCCTGGGCCCTCGTGCACTTTGTGGGGTGGCCCCTGCCTGACGACGTGCCGACCTGGGACGAGATCCAGGCGACGCTGCTCAACCCGATGAGCGCGCAGTTCCTGCTCAACACCCTGGCGGTGCTGTGCTGGATCGTCTGGTTCTTCTTCGCACTCGACGTCCTGCGCTGCACAGTCGATGCGGCGCGCGGGATCACCTGGCCGCAGGTCCGCCCGCCTGGCCCGCTGCACGGCCTCGCCGCGGCCCTGATCGGCACCATCGTGCTGACCCTGCTCGGCAACCGGACCCCGTACACGGCTCCCACCCCGACCACCGCAGCCTTGGCCGCCGATCTCACGCCGGTCGCCGTCGTCGCACCGCTGACCCCAGGCCCGGCCACGCAGGCCGCGGCTCCGCAGGCGGCCGTCGTCCCGGCCGCCACGTTGGCGGTCGATCGGGCAGCGCCGGCCCCGCCGGGCATGGTCCAGGTCACCGAGGAGGTCCGGCTCCCCGAGGACGGGATCTACGACAGCCTGTGGCGGGTCGCCGAACGCATCTACGGTCCCGGCGGCGGAACCCGGTGGCCCGAGTTGTTCCAGCTCAACCGCGGCGTGGAGCAGCCCGACGGCCGCGCGCTGACCCAACCCAACCTCGTGCGCCCCGGCTGGAAGATCACCGCCTACATCCCGGCCCCGCCCGAACAACATCCTCCCGGCGAGCAGCAGCCGCAGGTGCCGCCTCCGCAGCCGCCACCTCCTCCGACGAGCACTGCGCCGACCACGCCTCCGTCAACACAGCCCGCGCCGAACACGACCCCGGCGCCGGCCGACGAGGCCGGCCAGCACCACGACGACCAGGCCGAACCGGGGCTGGACCTGCTGACCGGCGTGTTCGTCAGCCTTGGCCTGGCCGGAGCGATCACGACGGCCATGGTCTCGGTCCGGATGTGGCGCCGACGCCGCTACCGCATCGGCAGCGGCGACCGTGCCGACCTGCAGCGGCCGATCGCGCCCGTGGTCCGCGCCCTGCGGGCCGCCTACGACCAGGACGACGGCAACCGCAGGCCCGTGGACGACGTGGAGTTCGTCGACCTCGCGCCGGCTCCACCGCGGATCCACATCACCGCCGCCGGGGCGCTGGAGCCCGACGACGAACCAGTCCCGGTGACGACGAGGGTCGGCGTGCGGGGTGGTCGCGAACTCGCCCTGAACCTGGCGAGCACCCGCGGCCTCGGTCTCGCCGGCCCCGGCGCCACCGCCGCTGCCCGCGCACTGCTGCTGCACCTGCTCACCGAACAGCAGCCCGGCGACGGCATCCGCGTGCTCGTCCCCGCCGACGACCTGCACCTCGTCTTCGACGGCGCCGACGTCGAGAACCTGCCGTCCACCATCCACGTCGTCGCCACGCTCGACGCCGCCCTCGACGAGATGGAAGCGGCCCTGCTCACCCGGACCCGCCACGCCATCGAGGAGACCGAAACCCGACTCACTCCGGCCTCGCTCGTGCTGCTCGCCAGCCCCATGCCCCACGCGGAACGCCGCCTGCAAGCCGTGCTCGACAACGGCTCGACCCTCGGCCTGGCCGGCGTGCTCCTCGGCCAGTGGCGCCCCGGCGCGACCGTGCGCGTCCGCCACGACGGCACCGTCAGCGCGACCAGCCCTGGCCTCGGCGACGCCCTCGCCGACACACGCCTGTTCAGCCTGCCCTCCACCGACGCCACCGAACTGCTTGCCGTGCTCCGCGATGCTGAAGGCCCCGCCGACCTGGCCACACCCGACCACGCAACCAGCGGCTTCACCGGCGGCGAACTCGCACCGCCCGCAGACGATCACGACGTTGCACCCACGCCGCCCGTCCCCGCACAGCGCTCGGTCGACGAGATGACCCAGCTCGAATCCACCCGCCCGCCGGAACAGGAAGACAACCAGCAGACCCCACCGGCCCCGAGCCTCCAGTTGCTGGACGTCCAGCCCATCCCCGTGGACGTCCCGCCGAAGGCCCCGGCCGCGCACACCCCGGACGACACCGACGAGCGCCGCACGGCCGCCGAGGACGTCAAGCCAGCCGCCGAGCAGGCACCGGCTGCCGAGGAAACCCGGAAACCGGACAACGGTGACGTGGCAGCACCGCAACCCCCGCTGGTTGTGCGTGTGCTGGGACGCCTGCACCTGGCCCTGCGCGGCGACGAGGGAGAGAAGGAGCTCAGCGGCGCGCTGACACCGAAGCAACGGGAACTGCTCGTCTACCTCGCGCTGCACCCCCACGGCGTCCGCCGCGAAGTCCTCAACGAAGCCGTCTGGCCCGACAGCCGGCCACCGCGGCCGTACAACTCGTTCCACAACACCCTGTCGATGTTGCGCCGCGCGCTCACCGACGCCACCGACGGCAGGATCAACAACCTCATCCTCAACGACGACGGCCGCTACCAGCTCAACAACGAACTCGCCGTCGTCGACTACTGGCAACTCCAGCACGCCCTGCAGGCGCCCCGCCCAACCGACGCCGCGGCGCAGGCCCAGCTGCACGACGCCGTCGAGCTCTACCAGGGCGACCTCGCCGAGGACCTGCTCGTGCCCTGGATCGAACCGTTCCGCGAGGCCACCCGACGCGACGTCCTGGACGCGCTCGGCGCCCTGATCCGCGCGCACGGCGACAGCGACCCAGAAACCATGCTCACGCTGCTGGAACGCACCCGGAAGCTCGACCGCTACAACGAGGGCGTCTACCGCGACATCATCCGCACCCAGGCCCGCCTCGACCAGTACGCCGCCATCCCACGCACCCTCGCGCTGCTGACCACCACACTCGACGAGATCGGCCAAAACCCCAGCGCCGACACGCTGAACCTCGCCGACTTCCTCCAACGCCGCGGCAGCACCCGGCGGCCGGTCTCCACCGACAACGCCGCAGCCAGCTGAACCGCGTCCGCCAGTGCAGCGGTACCTCAGTCAGGCTGATCGTCGTCCTGCGGCTGATCGCCGTCGTCCGGCGCCTTCTGCAGGCGCTCGATCAGATCGATGTTCTCTTCCGCCCAGTCGATCAGAGGCCGCGCCCGAACCAGCAAATCCGCGCCCGCGGGCGTCAGCGAGTACACCACCGACCGCGGAAACGTCCGTTCCTCGACCCGGTCCACAAGGCCGGCTGTCTCCATCCTTCGCAAGGTCCGGCCCAATGCCCGGCTCTGAATCCTGCGAACCGACCCGGTCCACGGATCGAACGTGGTCATCTCCTGGATGGCGGCATGCAGCTCGTTGTAATGCAGCGGCCCAGCATTCAACGCCACCAGAATGTGCGTGATCCATTCCCCGTTCAGCACGTGACGGAGATCCCGCGACCGCGCTAGATACCTAGCGTCCCCCGTTACCATGTACACCCCCCAAACTCGTTCGTGATGGCTCGCCTACACCCCGCCCCCGCGGCACAGACGAGCCCTGAGATTCAAAGATTAGAATCGCCTCCTTTCCAGTTACAGGCGTATAATTTCGCCCGGTACCAGCGGCCTCGATGATCAGTGTCAAGGTTGTCAACGTTACGTCAAACGGGGTACCCCGTGCAGCGTATTTCTACTTAGGACGAACCGGCGTCACCACATCGAGTGACCAACTAGTAGGTCAACAGCACGGTCAGTGACCACCTTGTAGTGTCCTGGTCACCTACCAGACGACGGTCCGATCCAACTACCTGTTAGAGCGGTAGCCCTCCGACGCCGCGAACTGCCTGGTCACGCAGCCTGCAGGGGCTACCGATGCTCCGCCCGACTCGGTGGCCGGCAGGCACATGAACAGTCGATTTGGGTGGGTGGTCGCCTGCCGTTCCTCATGATCCGGTGGTCACCCCGAGTGCTCCGGTCACCATCCTTCCGTACCCCACTTTCCACCGGCTGATGGTTACGCATTGGCCTCACCTCTCGCTGCTCGGTCGTCACGGCTGCAAGCCCCCTGCTGCACACTTGCCGCTGATCAACTTCGGTCGAATCCGATACTTTGTTTCAATTCGCATTCAATCACCATTCGCACTTGACGATCACAATTGCGAGCACATGTCAATACTCAAACTCTACTTGAGTTCTCTTGGCTTGAATCGCGTGAGTGGATAGCTCGAATAACAACGCTCGCGATTCGCCATTTCTTGGCATTTCGCCATCCATAAAGCACAAAGCAAGAGATGAGCTGTCCGCTCCGCTGGGGCCTCTGCCGCGCCGGTCGCGTCCGCTGGGGCCTCTGCCGCGCCGGTCGCGTCCGCTGGGGCCTCTGCCGCGCCGGTCGCGTCCGCTGGGGCCTCTGCCGCGCCGGTCGCGTCCGCTGGGGCCTCTGCCGCGCCGGTCGCGTCCGCTG
>NZ_JAAXLS010000066.1 GCF_012328925.1 Amycolatopsis acididurans | reverse complement strand
GATTGCCGCTGCAGGCGCCGTCGGTGTAGATCTCCACGGAGGGTTGCTCCACGGCAAGGAACATAGCAAGGCGGCGCTCACGGCCAGGACCTTGGTCACGACATGTCGCGCTCGCGGTGACGCATGGTGGGCAGCGCCCGGCTCACCAGCCCCGCTCGCGCCACTCCTTCAGCTTGGGCCGCTCCGCGCCGAGCGTCGAGTCGTCCCCGTGCCCCGGGTAGAACCAGGTGTCGTCGGGCAGCGCGTCGAAGATCCGCTCCGACACGTCGTCGATGAGCGACGTGAAACCCTCCGGCGACGTGGTGCGGCCGACCCCGCCCGGGAACAGCGAATCGCCGGTGAACAGGTGCGGGTGGCCGCCGGGATCGCGGTACAGCAGCGCGATCGAGCCCGGCGTGTGCCCGCGCAGGTGGATCACTTCGAGCGTGACGTCGCCGACCGACACCGTGTCGCCGTTCTCCAGCAGGAAATCCGGCGGCACCGGCAGGGGCTGCGCGTCCAGCGGATGCGCGGCCGTGTTCGACCCGTTCGCGCCGGCGACGGCGCCGAGCGCCTGCCAGTGGTCGGCGTGCTGGTGGGTCGTGACGATCGTGCGCAGCGCGGGACGGTCGGGGCCGTGCCCGATCAGGTCCGAGATGCGGTCGGGATCGTTGGCGGCGTCGATCAGCAGCGCCTCGTTGCTTTCCCGGCACACCAGCAGGTACGCGTTGTTGTCCATCGGCCCGACGGACAACTTGGTGATGGTCAGCGCATCGAGGGTGCGCCGCGCGGCGTCCCCGCCCGGCTCGACGTGCCCGGTGTATTCCTCCACGACGTTCACGAATCACACCGTAGTCGCCTGATCGCTTACCCGTTCAGGTTGGTCTCAGAAACGTAACGTAGCCTCAGGCGCTGTTGTCCCGAGACGATCTTCAGGAAGACAGTGCTTCGTTCGACCCGATCCGCCAAAGCCGGCCAGCGCAAGATCAGCTGGGACGCCGTTCGCGTGATCGCCGTCGTCTCGGTGATGCTGGGGCACATCACGCATCAGGGCCCGCTCGCGCACCCCGAACTCGACGACTACCCGTTCAAGGTCACCGGCCAGTTCGGCGCGGCCGCGCTGATGGTCGTGTCCGGCTTCTTCGTGTGCCAGACGATCCGGCGCGGCGACGCGGGCCGCTGGCTGCGCGGCAAGATCGCCCGGCTGCTGCCGTCCTACCTGATCGCCGTCGTGATCACCTACCTGGTGATGCGTTTCGCCGGCGCGGCCTTCAGCCACCAGGGTTTCGACGGCGGCTGGTTCGACATGCTGTTCGGCCCGACTTCGGACGGCATCGCGTGGAAGACGTCGTGGTACGTCCCCGTGGGGCACGACCTGCTCGTCAACCTCGGCATGATCCAGGGCTGGAACCCGTCCTTCATCTGGCTCGACGGCTCCTACTGGACGCTGCCGGTGCAGATCATGGTGTTCGTGGCGGCCGCGGTGCTGTGGTCGGCGACGCCGTGGTTCCGCGGCGACCACACGATCAAGGCACTGGCCTGGGGTCTCACGGTGGTGCCGCTCGTGCTCCGGTTCCTGGTGATCGGTGCGGACAACCAGGCGAGCTGGGCGTTCGGTGTCGTGTTCGGGCTGGGCATGCACCGGATGCACGCGTTCGCCGCCGGCATCGGGATCTGGTTGTGGTCGCGCGACCGGATGAGCGGCAGGCAGCTGACCGCGCTGCTGGCCGCCGTGGTGATCGCGCAGGACATGCACCTCTACCCGGCGGGCGTCGCACTTCCGGGTGATCCCGCGCGGATGCCGTCGGACATCGGCTTCGCGGTGATGCTCGTCGCGATCTGCGCGGCGGCCAAGGGCCCGGACTGGACGTTCCTGCGCCCGGTCGCACCGCTGCTCACCTGGCTCGCCGGGATCTCCTACTGCGTGTACCTGCTGCACCAGGAGCTGGGCTATGTGCTGGCGAAGGTGCTGCTGGAATGGGGTTTCCCCGGCTGGGCCAGGCTGCCTCTCGTGCTCGTCGCCGGTGTGCTGGCGGGCTGGCTGATGACGAAGTACGTCGAACGGCCCGCGCACCGCCGGCTCACCCAGCCCCGGCGCCCCGCGCCGGCCCCCCGGACCGCCCTCGACGACCTGCTTCCGTCGCGTCGCGGGGACACCTCGGACGGGACGCCTCCGATTTCTGTCGGTGGGTCGTCCTAGCATGGATGCGGCTGGCTTTTCTCCGGCCGTGACTTTTCCAGCGAAGGGACCTTGGCGTGGCTGATCGCCTCGTTGTTCGCGGCGCCCGCGAGCACAATCTCCGTGGCGTCGATCTCGACCTGCCCAGGGACAGCCTCATCGTGTTCACCGGCCTGTCCGGCTCCGGGAAGTCGAGCCTGGCCTTCGACACGATCTTCGCCGAGGGCCAGCGCCGGTACGTGGAGTCGTTGTCGGCCTACGCACGGCAGTTCCTGGGGCAGATGGACAAGCCGGACGTGGACTTCATCGAGGGTCTGTCCCCGGCGGTGTCGATCGACCAGAAGTCCACCTCGCGCAACCCGCGCTCGACGGTGGGCACCATCACCGAGGTCTACGATTACCTGCGGCTGCTCTACGCCCGCGCGGGCAAGCCGCACTGCCCGCAGTGCGGCGAGCCGATCAGCAAGCAGACCCCGCAACAGATCGTCGACCAGGTGCTCGACATGGAACAGGGCACCCGGTTCCAGGTGCTCGCGCCGGTGGTGCGCGGCCGCAAGGGGGAGTACCTCGACCTGTTCGCGAACCTGCAGCAGCAGGGTTATGCGCGCGCTCGCGTGGACGGGCAGGTCTACCAGCTGACCGATCCGCCGAAGCTGAAGAAGCAGGAGAAGCACAACATCGGTGTGGTCATCGACCGGCTCACCGTGAAGGCCTCGTCCAAGCAGCGGCTCACCGACTCGGTGGAGACCGCGCTGCGGCTGGCCGACGGGCTGGTCGAACTGGAGTTCGTCGATCTGCCCGAGCACGATCCGCACCGCATCCGCGGCTTCTCGGAGAACCTCGCTTGCCCCAACGGGCATCCGCTGACGATCGAGGATCTGGAGCCCCGGTCGTTCTCGTTCAACTCGCCCTACGGCGCGTGCCCCGAGTGCACGGGTATCGGCATCCGCAAGGAGGTCGACCCGGAGCTGGTGGTGCCCGACGACGAGCTGTCGCTCGGCGAGGGCGCGATCGCCCCGTGGGCGGGCGGGCAGAGCGCCGAGTACTTCCAGCGGCTGCTCGAATCGCTGTCGGAGGCCATCGGTTTCCGCATGGACACCCCGTGGCGCAAGCTGCCCGCGAAGGCGCAGAAGGCGGTGCTGCACGGCGTCAACGAGCAGGTGCACGTCCGCTACCGCAACCGGTACGGCCGCCAGCGCTCGTACTACGCGAACTTCGAGGGGGTCATCCCGTTCCTGGAGCGGCGCCTGGAGCAGACCGAGTCCGAGTACATGCGTGAGCGGTACGAGGGCTACATGCGCGAGGTGCCGTGCCCGGCGTGCCAGGGCAGCAGGCTGAAGCCGGAGATCCTCGCCGTCACCCTCGAGCACGCCGAGTACGGCGACCGTTCGATCGCCGAGGTGTGCGCGCTGTCCATCGAGGAGGCTTCGGCGTTCCTGGACGGGCTGCGGCTGGACGAGCGGCAGGCCATGATCGCCGGCGCCGTGCTCAAGGAGATCCAGGCCCGGCTGCGCTTCCTGCTCGACGTCGGGCTGACCTACCTGTCGCTGGACCGGGCCGCGGGCACGCTCTCCGGTGGTGAGGCGCAGCGCATCCGGCTGGCCACCCAGATCGGTTCCGGACTGGTCGGCGTGCTCTACGTGCTCGACGAGCCGTCCATCGGGCTGCACCAGCGGGACAACCACCGGCTGATCGAGACACTGACCCGGCTGCGCGACCTCGGCAACACGCTCATCGTGGTCGAGCACGACGAGGACACCATCCGGTCCAGCGACTGGGTGGTCGACATCGGGCCCGGCGCGGGCGAGCACGGCGGGTACATCGTCCACAGTGGACCGTACAAGAAGCTTCTGCGCAGCAAGGAGTCGCTCACCGGACAGTACCTGTCCGGGCGGCAGGTCATCCACGTGCCGGAGATCCGGCGCCCGGTCAACAAGAAGCGGCAGCTGACCGTGGTGGGCGCGCGCGAGCACAACCTGCGCGGCATGGACGTGTCGTTCCCGCTCGGCTGCCTGGTCTCGGTCACCGGTGTGTCCGGCTCGGGCAAGTCCACACTGGTCAACGACATCCTGGCCACGGTGCTGGCGAACAAGCTCAACGGCGCGCGGCAGGTGCCGGGCAGGCACACGCGGGTGCGCGGGCTGGATCTGGTCGACAAGCTGGTGCGGGTCGACCAGTCGCCGATCGGCCGCACACCGCGGTCGAACCCGGCGACCTACACCGGCGTCTGGGATCACGTCCGTAAGCTGTTCGCCGCCACCACCGAGGCGAAGGTGCGCGGGTATCAGCCCGGTCGGTTCTCGTTCAACGTCAAGGGCGGCCGCTGCGAGGCGTGCGCGGGCGACGGCACGATCAAGATCGAGATGAACTTCCTGCCGGACGTGTACGTGCCGTGCGAGGTGTGCAAGGGCGCCCGGTACAACCGGGAGACCCTGGAGGTGCACTACAAGGGCAAGACCGTCTCGGACGTGCTGGACATGCCGATCGAGGAGGCCGCCGAGTTCTTCGAGCCGATCAAGGCGATCCACCGGCACCTGCAGACGCTGGTCGACGTCGGGCTCGGGTACGTGCGCCTCGGCCAGCCGGCGCCGACGCTGTCCGGCGGTGAGGCGCAGCGCGTCAAGCTCGCCAGCGAACTGCAGAAGCGCTCCACCGGCAAGACGGTCTACATCCTCGACGAGCCGACGACGGGCCTGCACTTCGAGGACATCCGCAAGCTGCTCGGCGTGATCAACGGCCTGGTCGACAAGGGCAACACGGTGGTCGTGATCGAGCACAACCTCGACGTCATCAAGACCGCCGACTGGATCATCGACATGGGCCCGGAGGGCGGTTCCGGTGGCGGCACGGTCGTCGCCGAGGGCACCCCCGAGCAGGTCGCCGAGATCGAGGAAAGCTACACCGGCCAATTCCTCAAAACCGTCCTCCCCTAAACCCGCGAGTCCAGACTTACCAGCGCCCGAGTCGAGCCTTCCGAGCGCCCGAGTCCGGGCTTCCCGGAGGTGCGAGTCGGGGCTTCCGGGGGCGCGAGTTGGGCTTTGTGGAGGTCCGAGTCGGGCTTTCTGAGGCCCCGAGTTCGGGGTTCCGGGAGTGCGAGTCGGGGGTTCCGGAGGTCCGAGTCGGGGGCTCCGGGTGCGCGAGTCGAGCGTTCCGGAAGCGCGAGTTGGGCTTCCCGAGGGCTCGAGTCGGGTGTTCCGGGAGTGCGAGTCCAGGCCTGCGGGCGCCCGAGTCGGGCTTTCCGGGGCCCCGAGTTGGGCGGGCCCGACGTCCGAGTTCGGGGTTCCGGAGGTGCGAGTCGAGCGTTCCAGACGTGCGAGTCGGGGGTTCCGGAGGCTCCGGTAGGGCGTTGAGCGATCCATGCACGCCACGGCGCTCGTGCACTGTCGTGCACTGCGCCGAGGGCGACGGAGGTACCGGCCTGACGCCACCGTGGGCGACGGCTACCGCGACCCTTGATCACGCATACTGGCCGGGTGGCCCTCAACAGCTACCGGTTCCGCGACGTCTGGCTCGTGCCCGCCCCCGCCCCCGCGGTCTTCCAGGCCGTGGTCGACCTCGCGGGTTATCCCCAGTGGTGGCCCGACGTCCGCTCGGTGGTCCAGATCGACGAGGACACCGCCGAGATCGTCTGCCAGGCCACCCTGCCCTACCGCCTGGTGGTGCGCATGCGCCGCGCGGAGGAGAACGAGACCGCCGGGCGGCTGGCCGTCCACCTCGACGGCGACCTGCGTGGCTCGCTGGCCGCGCGGGTGAGCAGCCATGCCATCGGCGCGATGCTGGACATACATCAGGACGTGGTCGCCACGAAACATCTGCTGCGGATGTTCGCGCCGGTCGCGCGACCGCTGTTCCGGGTCAACCACGCCCTGATGATGCGCCGCGGCAGGCGCGGCCTGTGTGCCCGCCTTACGCCGTGAGCACCTTCTCCTGAGGCGCCTCGGCAGTGTGCTCGTCAACGAGCGTCGTCTCGTTGAACGGGTCCTGTCCGGAAAGGACGGCCGCTGCCTTGGCCCGGTCGAACTCCCGTGTCCACGAGGCGATCAGCACGGTCGCGACCGCGTTGCCCGCGAAGTTGGTCACCGCGCGGGCCTCGGACATGAATCGGTCGATGCCGAGGATGAAGCCCACGCCGCCGACCAGGTCCGGCCGGTGCGACTGGAGCCCGCCCGCGAGCGTGGCGATCCCGGCGCCACTGACCCCGGCCGCGCCCTTCGACGCGATGATCATGAACACCAGCAGCGAGATCTGCTCGGGAATGGACAGCGGACTGCCCTGCGCCGTCGCGATGAACAGCGTCGCCATCGTCAGGTAGATCGCGGTGCCGTCGAGGTTGAACGAGTACCCGGTCGGCACGGTGATGCCCGCGACGGACCGGCTCACGCCGAGGTGCTGCATCTTCGCGATCAGCCGCGGCAGCGCGGACTCCGACGAGGAGGTGGACACGATCAGCAGGAACTCGCGGGCGAGGTAGCGCAGCAGGCTGAACACGCTGATCCTGGCGCCGAACCACAGGATCCCGCCGAGCACGACACACACGAACAGCAGGCAGGTCACGTAGAACCCGAGCATCACGACGAGCAGGCTCTTCAGCGCGGCCCAGCCGGTGTTGCCGACGACGGCCGCGATCGCGCCGAACGCACCGACCGGCGCCGCCCACATGATCATCGACAGGATCCGGAACACGAGCTTCTGGATGTGCTCGATGCCGCGCAGGATCGGCTTGCCCGCCGGCCCCAGCTTTTGCAACGCGAACCCGGCCAGCAGCGCCACCAGCAGGGTCTGCAGCACCGAGCCCGCGGTGAACGCCGACAGCAGTGACTCCGGGATGATGCCGAGCAGGAAGTCGGTGCTGCCCTCGCCGCCGGTGGCCTGCTGATGCGCCTTGGCCGCGGCCGACGGGTCGAGGTGCAGACCACTGCCCGGGTGCAGCAGGTTGCCGACGACCAGCCCGATCAGCAGCGCGACCGTCGACATCGCGAGGAAGTACCCGATCGCGAGCAGGCCGACCTTGCCCACCTTCGCGGCCTTGGCGACCGATCCGATGCCGAGCACGATGGTGCAGAAGATGATCGGCGAGATCATCATTTTGATCAGATTGACGAACCCGGTGCCCAGCGGCGCCAGACCCTTCGCGAACGACGGCGCCACGAGCCCGACGACGACGCCGAGCACGACGGCGGCCACGACCGCGAGGTAGAGATAGTGCATCCGATCCCGGCGCCGCGGCGCGGCGTCGGCGGTTTGCGGTGTCGGCACCCTTGCCTCCAAAGTGGGACTGCGCCGTGCCCGCGTCGGCACGGCTGGGGTGACTATGCGGTCCGGCTATGGCACCGGTCACGATTCTGTTCATTGAGTTCACGACCGGGCTGTGGGCGCGGCGGGTGTCAGGCTCTAAATTCGAGGGTATGAAGAACCGGCGCTGGAGCCTTGCCCGACAGCTGCTCGCGTTGCAGGTCGCCGGCGTCGGGGCGCTCGTGGCGGTCGGCGCCGGGCTGGCCTACGCCGACGCCTCGCGCGCCACCGACGATCACGCGCGCGACGAGGTCGTCACCGTGGCACACACGATCGCCGACACCCCGACCATCCTCGCCGCACTGTCTACATCGGACCCCAGTGCCCAGCTGCAGCCGTTCGCCGAACGGGTCCGCGCCGACACCGGGGTCGACTTCATCACGATCATGAATCCGGACGGCATCCGGTTCACCCACCCGAATCCGGCGGAGATCGGCCGCCGATTTCTCGGCAACACCGCCGAAGCCCGCGCGGGCCGGACGTTCACCGAGACCTACGCGGGCACGCTCGGCCCGTCGATGCGCGCCGTGGTGCCGGTGTCCGGCGCCGGTGGCCAGGTGGTCGCGCTCGTCGCAGTGGGCATCACCGTGAAGGCGATCTCGGCCGAGCTGAAGGAGCGGCTGATCCCGCTCGTCGCGGTCGCCGCGGCGGTCCTCGTGGTCGGCATGGCGGGCAGTTTCCTGATCAGCACCCGGCTCCGCAAACAGACCCGCGGTCTCGCCCCGGCGGAGCTGAGCAGCGTGTTCGCCTACTACGAGGCCACGCTGCGCGCCGTGCGGGAAGGGCTCGTGCTCGTCGGCGCGGACGGCCGGGTCGTGCTGTGCAACGATGGCGCCCGCGAGCTGCTCGGGCTCACGCGGGACCCGGTGGGCACACCGGTCGCCGAACTGGGCCTGCCGCCCGCGCTCGCGGAGACCTTCCGCGCGGGCGAGCCGCGCACCGACGAGATCCACGTGACCGACACGCGGGTGCTCGTGGTGAGCACGGCACCCGTCCAGCGGGACCGCGGCACCGTCGTGACGCTACGCGACCACACCGACCTGCAGCTGCTGACCGGCGAACTGCAGACCACGCGCGGTCTGGCCGAGGCCCTGCGGTCGCAGGCACATGAGGCCGCGAACCGCCTGCACACCGTGGTTTCGCTGGTCGAGATGGGCCGTGCGAGCGAGGCGGTGGAGTTCGCGACGGCCGAGCTGGAGATCGCGCAACGCCTGACCGACCGCGTCGTCGGCGCGGTGTCGGAACCCGTGCTGGCCGCGCTGCTGCTGGGAAAGGCGGCCGAGGCCAGCGAACGCGGTGTGGAGCTGGTGCTCACCGAGGACACCGCGCTGGACGACCTCGACGTCGAGCCACGCGACCTGGTGACGATTCTCGGCAACCTCATCGACAACGCGATCGACGCCGCGGTGGAGAACGCGGCCGCCGCCAAACCCGTGGTGACCGTGACGGCCCGCGACCACGGCGGAACCCTGCTGCTGCGCGTGGCCGACTCCGGCAGGGGGGTGCCGGAGCAGCGGCGCGGCGACGTGTTCGATCGCGGCTGGACCACCAAACCGCAGGACGGGCCGGTCGGGCACGGCCTCGGGCTGGCACTGGTCGGTCAGGCGGTGCGCCGCTACGGCGGCACCATCGACATCGGAGGTGAGGGCGGCGCCGTGTTCACGGTCCGGCTGCCGGTGCGGCAGGGAGCCGCCCGATGATCATGGTGCTGGTCGTCGAGGACGATCTCGTCGCGGCGGAGGCCCACCGGCAGTACGTCGAGCGGGTCGCCGGGTTCACTGTCGCCGGTGTCGTGCATTCGGGCGCGGAGGCGCTGCGGTTCTGCGAGCGGCACACGGTCGATCTGGTGCTGCTCGATTTCTACCTGCCCGACACGCACGGGCTCGCGGTCTGCCGGGCGCTGCGTGCTTCGGGCAGCGCGGCCGACGTCATCGCGGTGACCTCCGCGCGTGATCTCGCTGTGGTCAAGACCGCCGTGTCCGCCGGAGTGGTGCAATACCTTCTCAAACCGTTCACCTTCGCGTCACTGCGCGAAAAGCTGGAGCGCTACGCGCAGTTCCGGCAGAGCGCCGGGCAGGCCTCCGATCAGACCGATGTGGACCGTGCGCTCGCGACGCTGCGCACGCCGTCACACCAGGGCCTGCCGAAGGGCATGAGCGAGCACACGCTGAACGCGATCGCCGGCGCGCTACGGGCCGAACCGGAGGGTCTGCCCGCGGGCGCGGCGGCCTCGGCCACCGGCGTTTCGCGCGTGACCGCACGCCGGTATCTGGAGTATCTGGCCGACACCGGACTGGCCGCACGTGAGCCTCGCTACGGGCAGGTGGGCAGACCTGAGGTTTGGTACCGCGCGCTCACCTGAGACCCGTTATTGTCCGGGGCATGAGTCAGCCGTATCCGCAGCAGTTCCCCATCCTGCTGTCCACAATGAACGATTTGCCAGGCTACAAGGTGGTCCGTGTCTTCGGTGAGGTTTTCGGGCTCACCGTGCGCAGCCGGAACATGTTCTCGACCATGGGCGCGGGCTTCAAGGCGATGGCGGGCGGTGAGCTGAAGGGGCTGTCCAAACTGCTGTCCGACTCCCGCTACGAGGCGCTCGGCCGGCTCGCCCAGGAGGCGATGGGCCACGGGGCCAACGCCGTGCTCGCGCTGCGCTTCGACTGCAACGAGATCGCGCAGACCGCCAGCGAGATCGCCGCGTACGGCACCGCCGTCTACGTGGTGCCCGAAGGCGCCGAAGGCATGCAGCAGGCGGCTCCGCAGCAGCAGGTCCAGCAGCACGCGGCGCAGCAGCAGTACCAGCAGCAGCCGCAGGGCCAGTATCAGCAGGCACCCCAGCAGCAGGCCTACCCGCAACAGCAGTGAACCGGAACCAACTGGGGTGCCCGCCGAGGCGGGCACCTTTTTCTTGCCCGGGCTAGAAATACGTGCGCACGAAGTCGGTCACGGTCTCGCCCTCGACGACGGGAATCAGCGGCCACTTGTCGAACACGGTGCACGGGTGCGACAAGCCGAGCCCCACCCAGTCGCCGACCGCCAGCGGTGAGCCCGCGGGCAGGGCGACGAACGCGTGCTGGTCGTTGAGCGCGGTCACGGTGTGGCCGGGCAGCCGGGTGGTCGTCCCGTTCGCACGGTGCAGTCGCGGCTCCGGCAGCCCCTCGTCGAACGACGCGTCGCGCTTGCCGAGAGTCAGCAGCGCGAGATCGCTCGCCGGATTCGACGTGACCTGCGCCCAGGCGCGCAAGGCGGGGCGCAATCCTGGCGTACCGTCGATGCGCGGCCGTACGCCGAGCGGGGAGATTCCGCGGTAGAAACCGTCGTCGTGGGTCACATACGCCCCGCTGCGCAGTACCGGGAGCACAGGCATCCCGGCCGGCCAGCCCGTCGTGAGTTCCCGCGCGACCTGATCGAAGTAGGCGCTGCCGCCTGCGGTCACGATCACCTGGGGAACGTCGGCGAAGAATCCCCGCTGCGCCAAGGTGATGGTCAGTTCGCGCAGGGTGCGGAGATAGCCGGTGACGATCTCTCGCGAGCGCTCGGAAGCGTCGTGCGCGAGCGCGCCCTCGTAGCCGCCGACCCCGGCCAGCCGGAGCGCGGGGCTGCGGCGCACGGCCTCGGCGACGTCGAGCGCGGTCGTTTCGTCGCGGACCCCGGTGCGGCCCGGGTCGGCGCCGAGTTCGACCAGCACGTCGACCTGCCTGCCGGATCCGGCGAGCGCGGCGGTCATCAGTTCGGCGCCGCGCACCGAATCCACCCAGCAACAGAACTCGAAGGAGTGATCCGCGGCGAGTTCGGCGGCCAGCCAGCGCAGCGCCGCGGGATCCACCAGCTGGTTGGCGAAGACGATCCGGGACACGCCGAAGGCGCGGTAGACGCGCAGCTGACTGGCGTTCGCGGCGGTGATGGCCCACGCGCCGTGCGCGGCCTGCCTGTCGAACAGCTGCGGCGCCATCGTCGTCTTGCCGTGCGGGGCGAGCGCGACGCCGTGGCCGGCGCACCAGGCCGCCATCGTCCGCAGGTTGTGCTCCAGCGCGGCCGCGTCGAGCACGACGAGCGGGCCGACGAACCCGTCGTCGAACAGGTGCGGCCTTCGTGCGGCCGCCTCGCCGAGCGAAAAGCCCCACAGGGCCGAGGGAAGCCCCTTGAAACGCCAGTCGAGCGGTTCCTCGCGGAGGGCGGCGAGCGCCACCGGGTCGAGGCGGCAGGCGGTGAACGTCATCAACACCTCGTAGCATCGGATCGCGGGCGGGGCAATGGGATGCTTCCGTCCACAGTGGAGCGAAAGGAAACACGCATGGCCAAGGTCGCGATCAGCACCGGCAACGCGCCGAAACCGGCTGCCGCGTACTCGCAGGGCGTCCGCAAGGGCAACATCCTGCAGGTGGCGGGTCAGGTCCCGCTCGACCCGGAAACGGGCCGGGTGGTCGGTACGACGGTGGGGGAGCAGGCGCGGCAGGTGCTGGCCAACCTCGACGCCGTGCTCGAGGCGGCCGGATCCGGCGCCGGCGATCTCGTGATGGTCCGGGTCTACCTCACCGATCCCACGCACTTCGCCGAGTTCAACGCGGTCTACAACGACTGGGCCCAGGAGCCCTACGCCGCGAGGACCACGGTGTACGTCGGCCTCGCCCCCGACCTCCTCGTCGAGATCGACGCGCTCGCCGTCGTGGACTAGTGAACCGGGCCGGTGTACTGCTCGCCGGGCCCCTGGCCGGGCGCGTCGGGCATGGCGGACATCTCGCGGAACGCCTTCTGCAGGGACTGCAGGCCGTCACGCAGGGGAGCGGCGTGCACACCGAGGTACTCGGCCGAGGAGGTCACCAGCCCGGCGAGCGCGGTGATCAGCCTGCGGGCCTCGTCCAGGTCGCGGCGGGGGCTGGACTCCGGGTCGTCGTCGGCGAGGCCCAGCCGTTCGGCCGCCGCCGACATCAGCATCACGGCCGCCCGGCTGATCACCTCTACGCTGGGGATATCGCTGAGCTCGCGGACCCCCGCGGAATTTTCGGGCTGCTGGGAAGCGTTGTAAGACACGTCTGGTACCCTTCCACGTGCGACCAGCCCTCGAGCCATCGGGGGCCGCAAGTGGAGCCCCGCTCCCACCCGAGTCGCCGCTCGAGGCGGCCGGGTCCGGTCTCGCCACCGCGTGGTGGCGAAGCGTCCGCGTTGCGGACGCGATCGGAACGAGGGCCCCGCATCGGCACTGGAAAGAGCCGAAGCCGGGGCCCGTGGTATGTGGGCACCAGGGTCGAGCAGGCTAGGACAACTTTCCTCGGACCAAGGAGGCCACATCAGCTCCGAGACACGCATCAACGAACGCATCCGTGTTCCCGAGGTCCGCTTGGTCGGACCCAACGGTGAACAGGTCGGGATCGTCCGGATCGAGGATGCGCTCAGGCTCGCCCAGGAGGCGGACCTCGACCTCGTCGAGGTGGCGCCGCAGGCGCGCCCGCCGGTCTGCAAGCTCATGGACTTCGGCAAGTTCAAGTACGAGAGCGCGCAGAAGGCCCGCGAGTCACGCCGTAACCAGCAGCTCACGGTCATCAAAGAGCAGAAGCTGCGTCCCAAGATCGACCAGCACGACTACGAGACGAAGAAGGGCCACGTGTCCCGCTTCCTCTCCGCTGGGAACAAGGTGAAGGTCACCATCATGTTCCGCGGTCGTGAGCAGTCCCGGCCGGAGCTCGGTTTCCGGCTGCTGCAGAAGCTCGCCGACGACGTGTCCGAGCTCGGCTACGTGGAGTCGTCGCCGAAGCAGGACGGCCGCAACATGATCATGGTGCTGGCCCCGCACAAGAACGCGAAGGCGAAGCAGAAGCCGGCCAGGGAACCGGTCGAGTCCTGACCTGACAGCGCCGACGCAGTCCGCAGCACACCGGGTTTTTCCGGTGTGCTGCACCATGAAAGAGAGTTACGAATGCCGAAGATGAAGACGCACAGCGGGACCTCCAAGAGGATCCGGGTCACCGGCAGCGGCAAGCTGCGCCGCCAGAAGGCCGGCCGCCGCCACCTCATGGAGAAGAAGTCCAGCCGGGTCACCCGCCGCCTCGAAGGCACCGGCGAGGTCGCCAAGAACGACGTCGGCCGGGTCAAGCGGCTCCTCGGCCGCTGAAGCCTCCGCCCAGACTTGCCCTAACACCCCGGGGCGCCACGAGCGCCCCCTGAGATCGACAGGATGGACCCGTGGCACGCGTCAAGCGGGCGGTCAACGCCCAGAAGAAGCGTCGCGCAACTCTCGAACTGGCCAGCGGCTACCGTGGCCAGCGTTCGCGGCTCTACCGCAAGGCCAAGGAGCAGACGCTCCACTCGCTCAACTACGCCTATCGGGACCGCCGTGCCCGCAAGGGTGACTTCCGCCAGCTGTGGATCACCCGCATCAACGCGGCCGCCCGTCAGAACGGCGTCACCTACAACCGGTTCATCCAGGGCCTGAAGGCCGCCGGTGTGGAGGTCGACCGCAAGGTGCTGGCCGACCTGGCCGTCAACGACGCCGCGGCGTTCGCCGCGCTCGCGGAGGTCGCCAAGCAGAACGTGCCCGCGGCCGAAGACAAGAAGTCGGCCTGAGCAGGGACCTGACGCGACCCGGGGCGGAACCGTTCACCGAACGGACCCCCCGGGTTGCTGCTGCCCGGCGCCTGACGCGCCGCGCCGAGCGTGACAAGGCCGGCCGGTTTCTCGCCGAGGGCGCCAATGCCGTCGAAGCCGCGCTGGCTCGCGGTGAGGTGTACGACCTGTTCGTCACCGAGCGTGCCGCGCAGGCGCACGCGGATCTGGTGAACACCGCGCTCGAGGCCGGTGTGCGCGTCTCGCCGATCACCGACCGCGCGGCCGCCGGGTTGTCCGAAACCGTGACCCCGCAAGGAATCGTCGCGGTGTGCGCACTGCTGGACCGCCCGCTGGAGGGACTGCTGGCTCCGGGCGCGCGACTGGTCGCGGTGCTCGTCGACGTCGCGGATCCCGGCAACGCGGGCACGGTCATCCGGGTCGCCGACGCCGCGGGCGCGGACGCGGTGATCGTCGCCGGGGACAGCGTCGACCCGCACAACGGCAAATGCGTCCGCGCGTCCGCGGGCAGCCTGTTCCACCCGCCGCTGGCCCGCACCCGCGACGCCGGTGCCGCACTGGCGGCCTGCCGCGCGGCCGGGCTGCGCCTGTTCGGCGCCCACGGGTACGCCGACACCTCCCTCGACACCCTCGACCTGACCACGCCCGCCGCGTGGGTTTTCGGCAACGAGGCACACGGTCTTCCCCCCGCGGTCCTCGGCGAGGTCGACGAGTGCGTACGTATCCCCCTCTACGGGGAGGCGGAGAGCCTCAACCTCGCCACGGCCGCCGCGGTGTGCCTGTACGGCAGCGCGATGGCGCAGCGCAGGTCAAGCGGAGGGTGACCGGGGCTCACCCGAGAGCGGTCGCCTAGAATCCCTCGGTAATCGCTACGTGTGCTCGCGCCGAGCCGCGGACCAGTCACAGCGGACGCTGAGGAGCTATGTCCGGAGCCAACGACAAGCAGGACCCCACGCCGGCCGAGGCACTCACGCCGGAGACCCTGCAGGCCGCGATCACCAGCGCGGAGGCCGAGTTCGGGCAGGCCGGAACCCTCGATGAACTCGCGGCGGTGAAGCCCGCGCACCTCGGCGACCACTCGCCGTTGATGCTGGCCCGGCGCGCTATCGGGGCGCTGCCCAAGCAGGAGAAGGCCGAGTCGGGCAAGCGGGTCAACGAGGCCCGGCAGGCCATCCAGAGCAGCTTCGACACGCGCCGGGCCGCGCTGCAGGCCGAGCGCGACGAGCGGGTGCTGCGCGAAGAGGCCGTCGACGTGACGCTGCCGTGGGACCGGGTGCCGCGCGGTGCCCGCCACCCCATCACCACGATCAGCGAGCACGTGGCCGACGTGTTCGTCGCGATGGGCTGGGAGGTCGCCGAGGGGCCCGAGCTGGAAGCCGAATGGTTCAACTTCGACGCGCTGAACTTCGGCAAGGACCACCCCGCGCGGCAGATGCAGGACACCTTCTACGTCGGCGAGCCCGGATCGGGACTGGTGCTGCGCACGCACACCTCCCCGGTGCAGGCCCGCACGCTGCTGCACCGCGACCTGCCGGTGTACGTCGTGTGCCCCGGCCGCACCTACCGCACCGACGAGCTCGATTCGACGCACACTCCGGTGTTCTCGCAGGTCGAGGGCCTCGCGGTGGACAAGGGCATCACGATGGCGCACCTGAAGGGCACGCTGGACGCGTTCGCCCGCGCCATGTTCGGAAGCGCGTCGAAGACGCGGCTGCGTCCGCACTTCTTCCCGTTCACCGAGCCCTCCGCCGAGGTGGACGTGTGGTTCGAGGAGAAGAAGGGCGGCGCCGGCTGGGTCGAATGGGGCGGCTGCGGCATGGTCAATCCCAACGTGCTGCGAGCCTGCGGCGTGGACCCCGAGGTGTACTCCGGGTTCGCGTTCGGCATGGGGCTCGAGCGGACGCTGCAGTTCCGCAACGGCATCCCCGACATGCGTGACATGGTGGAAGGCGACGTCCGGTTCACCCTTCCCTTCGGAACGGAGGCATAGTGCGAGTCCCCGTTAGCTGGCTCACCGAGCATCTCGACGCCGGCGAGGTCGGACCGCAGGAACTCGCGGACGCCCTCGTGCGGATCGGGATCGAGGTCGACGCGGTGGACAAGCTCGGTGACGTTACCGGGCCGCTCGTCGTGGGCCGCGTCGCCGAGATCGAGGAACTGACCGGGTTCAAGAAGCCGATCCGCTACTGCCGGGTCGAGACCGGCGAGGACAACGACACCGAAGACGAGCCCGAGGAGCAGGAGGGCCCGTCGGGCATCCGCACCCGCGGCATCGTCTGCGGCGCCACGAACTTCGCCGAGGGCGATCTCGTCGTGGTCGCGCTGCCGGGTGCGGTGCTGCCGGGCGGTTTCGCGATCGCGCAGCGCAAGACCTACGGCAAGATCAGCGACGGCATGATCTGCTCGGCGCGTGAGCTGGGCCTCGGCGACGACCACAGCGGGATTCTGGTGCTGCCGCCCGCCACGGCCTCGCCGGGTGACGACGCGCGCTCGATCCTGGAACTCGACGACACGGTGCTGGAGCTCGTGCCGACCCCGGACCGCGGCTACGCGCTGTCGGTGCGCGGGCTGGCGCGGGAACTGGCGTGCGCGCTGGACGTCCCGTTCGGCGACCCGGCGAACCTGGAACTTCCCGCGCCCGAGGGCGAGGCCTGGCCGGTGCGCATCGAGGATCCGAGCGGCTGCTCGCGGTTCGTCCTGCGGCGGGTCACCGGGCTCGACGCCGGTGCGCCCACGCCGTTCTGGATCCGGCGGCGGCTGCTGCTTGCCGGGATCCGGTCGATTTCGCTGGCCGTGGACGTCACCAACTACGTGATGCTGGAGCTGGGGCATCCGCTGCACGCCTTCGACACGTCCTCGGTGAAGGGCGATCTGGTGGTGCGCCGGGCGAAGCCGGGCGAAAAACTGACCACTTTGGACGATGTCGAGCGTGCGCTGGACCCGGACGACATGGTGATCGCCGACGATTCGGGCGTGATCTCGCTGGCGGGCACGATGGGTGGCGCGAGCACCGAGATCAGCCCGGAGAGCACGGACGTGCTGTTGGAGGCGGCGCACTGGGATCCGCCGTCGATCAGCCGCACCGCGCGCAGGCACAAGCTGTTCTCCGAGGCGGCCAAGCGATTCGAGCGCTACACCGATCCGCAGCTGTGCGCGGCGGCGGTCGAGATGGCGGCGCGGCTGCTGCGGCGGTACGGGGACGGAAGTATCCAGCCGGGCCGCAGCGATGTCGGCGAGGTCGCCCCGCAGAAGCCGATCACCATGCCGATCGATTTGCCGGACCGCGTCGCGGGCGTGCGCTACGAGCGCGGCGTGACGGTGCGGCGGCTCGGGCAGATCGGCTGCAAGGTCACGGTCGGCACGTCGGACGAGGGTGCCGCGCAGGTGACCGCGGTGCCGCCGAGCTGGCGCGGGGATCTCGTGCAGCCCGCGGACCTGGTGGAGGAGGTGCTGCGGCTGGAGGGGTACGACAGCATTCCGTCCACGCTGCCGCAGGCGCCCGCCGGCCGTGGGCTGACGGAGTCGCAGCGCCGGCGCCGCACCGTATCGCGCGCGCTGGCCGAGGCCGGGTACGTCGAGGTGCTGCCGTTCCCGTTCATCTCCGCCGCCACCTGGGACGCGTTCGGCCTGCCGGAGGACGACGTCCGCCGGCGGACGGTGAAGGTGCAGAACCCGCTGGAGGCGGAGAAGGACCAGATGGCCAGCTCGCTGCTGCCTGGTCTGCTGGACACCTTGCAGCGCAACGTTTCCCGCGGTTTCCGTGACCTCGCATTGTTCCACATCGGACAGGTCGTGCTGCCCAGTGCGTCACCGGTCGCGGTGCCGGAGCTGGGCGTGGACGGGCGGCCCACCGACGAGGAACTGGCCACGCTGGAGGCCGCTGTGCCGGTGCAGCCGCAGCATGTGGCGGTGGTGCTGGCCGGCGAGCGGGAGCGGTCGGGCTGGTGGGGTTCCGGCGAGCAGGCTGGCTGGGCGGACGCCGTGCAGGCGGCGCGTCTGGTCGGCGAGGCCGCGGGGGTGAGGTTGCGGGTGCGCTCGGCGGATCTGCTGCCGTGGCACCCCGGCCGCTGCGCCGAGCTGCTCGTCGGCGACTGGCCGGTCGGCCACGCGGGCGAACTGCACCCGAAGGTGGTCGAGGCACTGGGCCTGCCCAAACGCACGGTGGCGATGGAGCTGGACCTGGACGCGGTCCCGCTGCCGCACGACCGGCCCGCGCCCGCGGTGTCGCCGTACCCGCCGGTGCTGCTGGATGTGGCGTTGGTGGTCGACGAGAAGGTGCCCGCCGCCGACCTGGCGGAAGCGATCATCGCCGGCGGCGGTGATCTCCTGGAGGACGTCAACCTGTTCGACTCCTACACGGGCGACCAGGTGGGGGCGGGCAAGCGCTCGCTGGCGTACAAGCTGCGCTTCCGCGCCCCGGACCGCACCCTGACCGTGGAAGAGGCGACGAAAGCGCGCGACGCCGCGGTGGCCGAAGCCGCCTCCCGCTACGGCGCCACACTCCGCAGCTGACCCTTGGCCCCGGCCCGCGGCCCCCGACCCCGGTTCCGGGCCGTGGCACGCGGCACGCGGCACGTGGCCAGCTTCGCCCGTCGGCCCGCTCCGAGCCAAGGGAGCGGGCCGATGTGTCGGCCCACGCAAGCGACAGCCGCGGTTTGCGGCGTGGCCTGGCCCGCGGCAGTGGCCGACGTGTCAAGGATGCGGGTCCTAAATGCGGCGCAGGCATGGGTGCGGCCCAGGTCCCCTCGGTGGTCCGGGTCGAGTGACGACCGCGCCAGTGCCAGCACCAGCCCGGCGTGGCGTGTGCTGCCCGGGTCAGCGTGGGCGTGGCGTTGAGACACGAACGTGAGGTGGCATTAAGGCGGGCCCCGGGCCGCGTCAGCGCGAGTGCCAGCACCAGTACCGGCGCCCGCCCAGGCGCTCTTCGGCCTTCGTTCGGCCCAGGCAGCGCACGACCACGCGCCCGGTCGACGCGGCGATCGCCCACCAGTCGGCATCGTCGCCCACCGGTCAGGGCTACCGCCGCCCAGCGGTCGGCGCGGCCAGCGTCCATCGGTCGGCCGGTCGGTGCGGATACCGTCCAACGGGGCAGCCTGCGCCTACCGCCCGGTCGGTGTGCGCCCATCGGTCAACGTGCGGCGCCCGATCAGCGAATGTGCTTGAGTGCCTCCCGCACTGACAATGGCGACAGCTCCGCATGCGTGTCGACGAACCGGGCCACCCACGCCGCGTCAACTCGTGCGTACTGGCGCAATGCCCATCCGATTCCCTTGCGCAGGAAGAAATCAGTCTCCGTGATGCTTGCTTCGATCGCGTAGGTCAGCAGATCCAGATCCGTCTCCTCCCTGGACATGAGCTGGCAGATGATCGCGGTGCGCCGCCGCCAGTGGTCGTCGTCCGTGGCCCACCGGCGCATGACGGGGCCGATCGCCGCGGGATCGGCGCGCAACAGGGGGCCGATGCGGCGGCTCGCGACCTCGTCCACGTAGTCCCACCACGCGCCGGTCACCACGAACTCCTCGTACACCGGTAGCAGATCGCGGCCCTGCCACATCCGGTAGGCGTGGTACCCGGTCAGGTCGATCGCCACGTAGCGTTCCTCCCGGAATGCCGCTTCGCGCCACAGCTTCTGCGCGGCCACCACGAAAGAAGCCTTGTCCGGCAACGGAAACTCGGCGAACAGGCGCCGGGTCAGCTTCTCGCGAACGGGTTTGGGCACGCCGTGGAAGGGCATCTCGGACTTCATGTAGCGCCGCATGTCCGGAGCCTTCGCCGGATCGCCCACCTCGCGCAGTCCACTTCGTACCGCGGTCACGAGTTCGTCCACGATCTCCACCGGCCAAGGCTAGCGTCAACTTCAAACTAAAGTGGGGTGGCGAAAACGGCCCCCATCCGAGAGGTTGGTCCGAAACGTGGCTCGCTTCCGCCCGAACGCGGCGGAAATGTCGACGAAAAGGACCGAAGTGAACAAACTCGTCTCCGCGATCGCGGCGGTCGGTGTGCTGGCGGGCTGCCTGACGGCGATGCCCTCCGCGTCGGCCGCCCCCGCCACACCCGATTTCACGCCGGCGCCGATCGTCTGGGGAGCGTGCGAGTCGGCGAAGCTGCGGAAGGCAGGCGCCGAATGCGGCTTCCTCGACGTACCGCTCGACCACGCCAACCCGGCCGGCGCGACGGTTTCGCTCGCGGTGTCGCAGGTCCGGCACACGACGGCGCAATCGCAGGGCGTGATGCTGGTGAACCCCGGCGGCCCCGGCGGTTCGGGGCTCGGCCTGTCCGTGCTCGGTAAGTCGGTGCCCAATGGCGCCGGCTCGTCCTACGACTGGATCGGCTTCGACCCGCGGGGCGTCGGCGCCAGCAAACCCGCGTTGTCCTGCGATCCCGGTTACTTCAAGTACGACCGGCCCGGATATGTGCCGACCACGCCGCAACTGGAACAGACCTGGCTGGCGTCGTCGAAGGGCTATGCGGGCGCCTGCGCGAAGAACGGCGCGCTGCTCGAGCACATGAAGACCACCGACGTCGCGCAGGACATGGACTCGCTGCGCAAGGCGCTCGGCCGGCAACAGATCAACTACTACGGCTTCTCCTACGGCACCTACCTCGGCCAGGTGTACGCGACGCTGCACCCCGACCGGGTCCGGCGGATGGTGCTCGACAGCAACGTCGACCCGCGCAAGGTGTGGTACCAGGCCAATCTCGGCCAGGACGTGGCGTTCGACCGCAACATCAAGATCTACTTCGACTGGATCGCGAAGTACGACAACGTCTACCACCTCGGAACTTCCGGCGACGTGGTCGAGGATCGCTGGTATGCCGCGCAGCGCGACCTGGCCAAGAACCCGGCAGGGGGAGTGATCGGCCCCGACGAGTGGACCGACATCTTCCTGCAGGCGGGTTACTACCGGTTCGGCTGGGAGGATATGGCGCGCGCGTTCGCCGGGTGGGTGCACAACAGCGACTGGAAGACACTCAAGGCGCTCTACGACGATTCCAGCAGCCCCGGCGATGACAACGGGTTCGCCGTTTACAACGCGGTGCAGTGCACCGACGTGCAGTGGCCGACCAACTGGAACAAGTGGCGCGCCGACAACTGGGCCACCTACTTCCGCGCGCCCTTCGAGACGTGGGGCAACGCGTGGTACAACGCGCCGTGTGTGTCCTGGCCGGCCAAGGCAGGCACGCCGGTGAACGTGGACGGCACGAAGGTGGCCAGTGCTCTGCTGATCGGCGAGGAACTCGACGCCGCGACACCGTTCGCCGGAAGCGTCGAGGTGCGTAAGCGATTCCCGAACTCCAGCCTGATCGGTGAACCCGGGGGCGCCACGCACGCCGACTCCCTTTCCGGTGACGCGTGTGTGGACGACCAGGTGGCCGACTATCTCGCGACCGGCAAGCTGCCGCCGCGTAAACCGGGCAACGGTCCGGACACCACGTGCGCACCGCTGCCCGATCCGGTGCCCGCGGGCGCGGCGGAGTCCAAATCGGACGATGCGATGGGGAACGGAAAGCAGCCTGCGGAACTGCGCCAGGCGCTTCTGGACTCGGTCACGCATCGCTGACCACATCCCGCCGCCGCCCCGGTGCGACCTGGACCGGGGCGGCGATCCCGTCCAGTGGATAGCGCCCGCACAGCCGCGGATAGCGTGCCCGAAGCGATTCCCCGTCCATCGAGGGCAGCTCGCCCGGCGGCACCGGACTCGAGCGGGGCACGCGCAGCGCTTCGCTGATCGCCTGCTGGATGAGCAGCAGGTCGGCATCGGGATCGTGGGACGGCGTCAGCCTTTCGTGCGCGAGGCCGAGCAGGCGCCCCGCCGCGGCGAGGTCGACGCGCTCGACCGGCAGCGACGCGAGAAAATCGGGATCGACCAGCGTCCGGCGGAATGTTCGCTTACCGCGAAGAATGAGCCAGCTGACGGCATCCGAGAACAGCGCGGCGTCCACCTCGCCCAGCACGATGCGGAACGCCGTCCACAGGTCCCATCGGTACGCGCGGCGGTGAACCTCGGCGAGCCTGCGGTGGAAACGAATCACGTCAGGCGCCGCTTCCTGGTGCAGCAGGCCCAGTAGAAGGGCGATGATCGGCGCGGTTTCGTCGCGCTCCGCGGTGTGCGCCCGTCTGACGAGACGCCAGAAACGACGTTCATTCATGTTTCCCCCAGTGTGTTTCGAACTGCTGGGGACACGGTAGAGCGGGGTACCGACAATTTCGGTTCGTGTCCGGCCTGGTGCGCATCGTGACGAGAATTGTCGGTGGGTGCCGCTAGCGTGCCGGGCATGAACATCATCGAGGAGCACCGGAGCAAAGTCCGGTCCGGCGACACCATGTTTTCCATCGAGGTCACCACGCTGCCGGGTGGTGACCAGCCCGACCGGCTGGTCGTGAGCATCAGCGCCGAAGGTCCACGGGACGAAGTCGTCGCGGACGGCCAGATCGAGGTCGCCTCGGTCGCCGCCGGTTCACTGGGGTCGGTTCTGTCGGCGACCCTGCGTCAGCACACCGCGCTGGCTCAATCGGGAACGCGAAGAGCGGGGGAGCGGCCCGCGCAGCGTGGGCGCCCGTGGAGCGCGGAGCTCGACGCCGAACTCGAGCGGCGGTGGATCGCGGGCGATTCCCTGGAGGAGATCGCGCTGCATTTCGAACGCTCACCCGGCGGGGTCCGGGTTCGCCTGCCCAGAGTCGGCTGCGATCCTGAGCGACCGGGACAATACCTACCGGAGCCGCCCAGTCAACGGCGTGCCGGGGGTGAAAGCGCCAGTCCCTGACGGCCAGGCAGGTCGGACGGGAAGTCCGGGCCGACCCGCCGGTTCCCAGGTTGGCACGCCTTCACAGGTGTTCGGAGTTCGGCCGGACGGCGGCGACACCCTGGATTGATTGAACTTGCGCGCTCATGCATAATCATACGCATGACGGTAAGGGTCGCGGTCGCGGGTGCGAGCGGGTACGCGGGCGGGGAGCTCCTGCGCCTGCTCCTCGTGCACCCGGAAGTGGAAATCGGCACGCTAACCGCAGCGAGCAGCGCCGGCACCCCGCTCGGCCGGCACCAGCCCCACCTGGCGCCGCTGGCGGACCGTGTGCTGCGCGAGACCACCGCCGACACGCTGGCCGGGCACGATGTCGTGTTCCTTGCTCTCCCGCATGGTCATTCGGCGGAGATCGCGGCGCAACTCGGCCCGGACGTGCTCGTGGTGGATCTCGGCGCGGATCACCGGCTCGCCGACTCCGCCGACTGGCAGCGCTGGTACGGCGGCGACCACGCGGGCAACTGGCCCTACGGCCTGCCGGAGCTTCCCGGCGCCAGGGAGAAGCTGGCCGGTACCAAACGCATCGCCGTGCCCGGCTGCTTCCCGACCGGCGGCACGCTCGCGCTCGCCCCGGCCCTGGCGGCCGGGCTGATCGAACCGAACGTCCATGTGGTGTCGGTGACGGGCACCTCAGGTGCGGGCAAGAGCCTCAAGCCGCACCTGCTGGGCTCGGAAACGATGGGCTCCGCGAGTGCGTACGGGGTCGGCGGGACGCACCGGCACACGCCGGAGTTCGCCCAGAACCTCAGCGGGGTCGCGGGGCAGCGTGTCGTGGTGTCGTTCACCCCGGTGCTCGCGCCGATGCCCCGGGGCATCCTCACCACGGCCAGCGCGGCGCTGCTGTCCGACGTCGACACCGCGGCCGCGCGCGCGGTGTACGAGAAGGCCTACGACGCCGAGCCGTTCGTCCAGGTGCTGCCCGAGGGAGCCTGGCCGGCCACCGCGGCGACGCTGGGGTCGAACAACGTGCAACTGCAGGTCACGGTCGACGGCGACGCCCGGCGGCTCATCGTCATCGCCTCGATCGACAACCTGACCAAGGGCACCGCCGGGGGAGCGGTGCAGTCCATGAACATCGCGCTCGGATACCCCGAAACCACCGGGCTTTCCACCGTAGGAGTCGCACCGTGACCGTCACCGGCCCCAAGGGCTTCCGGGCTGCCGGGGTGGCCGCCGGAATCAAGGCCTCCGGCGCGCTCGACCTCGCGCTCGTCGTCAACGACGGACCGCAGCAGGCCGCCGCCGGCGTGTTCACCCGCAACGTGATCAAGGCCGCGCCCGTGCTGTGGTCGCAGGAGGTGCTGCGCCACCAGCGCCTGCGCGCGGTCGTGCTCAACTCGGGCGGTGCCAACGCCGCCACCGGTCCCGGCGGTTTCCAGGACACGCACGCGACCGCCGAGAAGGTCGCGGAGGTGCTGGACACCGGCGCCATCGAGATCGCGGTCTGCTCCACCGGCCTGATCGGGGAGCGGCTGCCGATGGACGCCGTGCTGTCCGGGGTGGACACCGCGGCCAAGGCGCTGGAGGCCACACCGGAGTCGGGCCTCGCGGCGGCGACCGCGATCATGACCACCGACACCAAACCCAAGCAGAGCTGGAAATCCCATCAGCACGGCTGGAGCATCGGCGGCATGGCCAAGGGGGCGGGCATGCTCGCGCCCAACCTCGCCACCATGCTGTCGGTGATCACCACGGACGCGGCCCTCGAACCGGACGCGCTCGACGCCGCGCTGCGGGCGGCCACGCGGGCCACGTTCGACCGGCTCGACGTCGACGGCGGCACGTCCACGAACGACACCGTCCTGCTGCTGTCCTCCGGCGCCAGCGCGGTCTCCCCGGGTCTTGACGACTTCACCGAACTGCTGACCGCGGTCAGCCTGGACCTGGTGCACCAGTTGCGTGCCGACTCCGAGGGCGCCACGAAGGACGTCGACATCGTGGTCTGCGGCGCCGCCAGCGAGCAGGACGCGATCACCGTCGCCCGCACGGTCGCCGAGGACAACCTGGTCAAGACCGCGCTGTTCGGGTCCGATCCGAACTGGGGCCGGGTCGCGATGGCGGTCGGCCGCGCCCGGGCCGAGGTGGACGCCAACGCGGTGTCGATCACGATCAACGGCGTCACGCTCTTCGCCAACGGTGTGCCCGCCGCCGACCGCTCCGAGGCCGATCTGTCCGGCCGCGCGATCGAGATCGTGATCGATCTCGGCGTCGGTGCCAGCACCACGACCGTCTACACCACCGACCTGTCCCACGGCTACGTCGAAGAGAACAGCGCCTACTCCTCATGACCCCGCCAGAAGACCTGATCGCCGCCGACGAGCGGCTCGCCACCGCGGCCGAGAAAGCCGGGGTGCTCATCGAGGCGCTGCCGTGGCTGCAGCGCTTCCACGGCGCCACCGTCGTGGTCAAGTACGGCGGCAACGCGATGATCGACGATCAGCTCAAGCACGCGTTCGCGCAGGACATGGTGTTCCTGCGGCTCGCGGGCCTGCGCCCGGTCGTGGTGCACGGGGGTGGCCCGCAGATCACCGCGATGCTCAAGCGAGTCGGGCTCGTCGGTGAATTCAAAGGCGGCCTGCGGGTCACCACGCCCGAAACGATGGACATCGTCCGCATGGTGCTGGTCGGCCAGGTCAGCCGCGAACTGGTCGGGCTGATCAACGCGCACGGCCCGTACGCGGTCGGCATCTCGGGGGAGGACGCGCAGCTGTTCATCGCCGAGCGCAAGCACGCGACCGTCAACGGGGAGGCGGTCGATGTCGGCCTCGTCGGCGAGGTCGCCTCGGTCAACCCGGACGCGGTGCTCGACATTGTCAACGCCGGGCGCATCCCGGTCGTCTCGACGGTCGCCCCGGACGCCGACGGCGTGGTCCACAACGTCAACGCCGACACCGCCGCCGGGGCGCTCGCCGCCGCGCTCGGGGCGGAGAAGCTGGTCGTGCTGACCGACGTCGAGGGCCTCTACGCCAACTGGCCGGACCGGTCGTCGCTGATCGACCGGATCCGGGTCGACCGGCTCGAACAGATGCTGCCGGAACTGGCCAGCGGCATGATCCCCAAGATGGAGGCCTGTGTGAAGGCGGTGCGGGGCGGGGTCAGCCGCGCACATGTCATCGACGGGCGCCTCGCGCACTCCGTTCTGCTCGAAGTCTTCACATCCCGCGGCATCGGCACCATGGTCCTGCCCGAAGAGGAGCTCGAATGAACCAGCTAGCGTCCAATGTGGACGGCCAGGCGCACTGGCAGTCCGCGCTGATGGACAACTACGGCACCCCGCAGCTGACCCTGGTACGCGGCGAGGGCGCCCGCGTGTGGGACGCCGACGGCAAGGAGTACATCGACCTGCTCGGCGGCATCGCGGTCAACGCGCTGGGCCACGCGCACCCCGAGATCGTCCGTGCCGTGACCGAGCAGATCAGCACGCTCGGGCACACCTCGAACCTCTACATCAACCCGGTCGCCGTCGAGCTGGCCGAGGCGCTGCTCGACGTCGCGGGCCTGTCCGGCAACGCCAAGGTGCTGTTCAGCAATTCCGGTGCCGAGGCCAACGAGGCCGCGATCAAGATCAGCAGGCTGACCGGCCGCACCAAGATCGTCGCCTGCGAGGGCGCCTTCCACGGTCGCACCATGGGCTCGCTCGCGCTCACCGGCCAGCCCGCGAAGCGCGAGCCGTTCGAGCCGCTCATGCCCGGCGTCACTCACATCCCCTTCGGCGACATCGACGCGTTGCGCGCGGCGGTGGACACCGACACGGCGGCCGTCGTGCTGGAGCCGATCCTCGGCGAGGGCGGCGTGATTCCCGCACCCGACGGCTTCCTGCAGGCCGCTCGCGAGATCACCAAGGAGACGGGCTCGCTGCTCGTCCTCGACGAGGTGCAGACCGGCATCGCCCGCACGGGCGTGTGGTTCGCCTTCCAGCGCGCCGGGATCACCCCGGACGTCATCACGCTGGCCAAGGGGCTGGGCGGCGGGCTCCCGCTGGGCGCCACGATCGGCGTCGGTGCGGCCGGTGACCTGCTCAAACCGGGCCAGCACGGCACCACGTTCGGCGGCAACCCGGTGTCCTGCGCCGCCGGGCTCGCGGTGCTGCGCGCCATCACGAAGGACAACCTCAACCACCACGTGTCCGCGCTCGGCAAGGACATCGCCGCCGGCGTCGAGGAGATGCGGCATCCCCTCGTCGGCGGCGTGCGCGGCGCGGGCCTGCTGATCGGGATCGCGTTGCGGGAAGCCGTCGCCCCGGCGGTCGCGAAGGCCGCCCAGGAGGCCGGTTACCTTGTCAACCCGGTGGCTCCGGACACCATCCGGCTGGCTCCGCCCCTGGTCCTCACCGAGGAGCAGGCCCACGGTTTCCTCACCGCACTCCCGAACGTGCTCGACACCGCCACGAAGGACTGACATGCCCCGCCACTTCCTCCGCGACGACGATCTGACTCCCGAGGAGCAGCTCGCGGTTCTCGACCTCGCCGACGAACTGAAGAAGGATCCGCTCGGCAACCGCGCGCTGGCGGGGCCGAAGTCGGTCGCCGTGCTGTTCGAGAAGAACTCCACGCGCACCCGACTGTCCTTCGAGGTCGGCATCGCGCAGCTGGGCGGTCACCCGATCATCGTGGACGGCCGCTCGATGCAGCTGGGCCGTGAGGAGACGATCGAGGACACCGCGCGGGTGCTTTCGCGCTATGTCGACGCGGTCGTGTGGCGGACCTTCGCGCAGCAGCGGATCAACGCGATGGCCTCGGCCGCGACGGTGCCGGTGGTCAACGCGCTGACCGATGAGTTCCATCCGTGCCAGGTGCTCGCGGACCTGCAGACCATCCGCGAGCGCAAGGGCGAACTGGCCGGGCTGACGCTGACCTACCTCGGCGACGGCGCCAACAACATGGCGCATTCGCTGATGCTGGGTGGTGCCACCGCGGGGCTCAACGTCCGGGTCGTCACACCGGAGGGTTTCCAGCCGCTGCAGGAGGTGACGCTCGCGGCGAAGGAACGCGCGGAGCAGACCGGCGGCAGCGCCACCGTGTTCACCGAGGCCGAGGCCGCGGTGGAAGGCGCCGACGTACTGGTCACCGACACCTGGACCTCGATGGGGCAGGAGAACGACGGGCTGGACCGGGTCACGCCGTTCCGCAAACTGCAGATCAACTCCGAGCTGCTGGGCAAGGCGGCGCCGGACGCGATCGTGCTGCACTGCCTGCCGGCGCATCGCGGCTGGGAGATCACCGACGAGGTGCTCGACGGCCCGGCCAGCGCCGTGTGGGACGAGGCCGAAAACCGTCTGCACGCACAGAAAGCGTTGTTGGTGTGGTTGCTGAGCGAACGACGATAAGCCGCGCGGCGCGCCAGGCGAGGATCACCGAGCTGGTGTCCACGATGGCCATCCGCAGCCAGACGGAGCTGGCGAAGCTGCTGGCCGCCGAGGGCGTCGAGGTCACGCAGGCTACCTTGTCACGGGACCTGGACGAGCTCGGCGCGGTCAAGCTGCGGGGCGCGGACTCCGGCGCGCCGGTGTACGTGATCCCCGAGGACGGCAGCCCGGTGCGCGGAGTGCAGGGTGGCACCACCCGGTTGTCGCGGTTGCTGGCGGAGCTGATGGTTTCGGTGGACGCCTCGGGCAACCTCACGGTGCTGCGCACGCCGCCGGGCGCGGCGCAGTTCCTGGCCAGCGCGATCGACCGGGCGGCGCTGGAAGAGGTCGTCGGGTCGATCGCCGGCGACGACACGGTAGCGGTGATCGCCAGGGAACCGCTGTCCGGACGGGACCTGGCCGACCGCTTCACCGCGCTCGCGCGGCGGTCGTCTACTTTGGACGTTGAACACGGCAAGGAGAACGGGAATGACTGAACGGGTGGTGCTCGCGTACTCGGGCGGGCTGGACACCTCGGTGGGTATCGGCTGGATCGCCGAGGAGACCGGGGCCGAGGTGGTGGCCGTGGCCGTCGACCTCGGCCAGGGTGGCGAGGACCTGGAGACCATCCGCCGGCGCGCGCTGGACTGTGGGGCGGTCGAGGCCGTCGTCGCCGACGCGCGTGACGAGTTCGCCGAGCAGTACTGCCTGCCCGCGCTGCAGGCCGACGCGCTCTACATGGACCGTTACCCGCTGGTGTCGGCGCTGTCCCGGCCGGTCATCGTCAAGCACCTCGCGGAGGCGGCGAAGTACCACAACGCCACCACGGTCGCGCACGGCTGCACGGGCAAGGGCAACGACCAGGTCCGTTTCGAGGTCGGCCTCGGTGCGCTGGTGCCCGACCTCAAGGTGATCGCGCCGGTGCGTGACTTCGCGTGGACCCGTGAGAAGGCGATCGCCTACGCCGAGCAGCGCAACCTGCCGATCGACGTGACCAAGAAGTCCCCGTTCTCGATCGACCAGAACGTGTGGGGCCGCGCTGTGGAGACCGGCTTCCTCGAGGACCTGTGGAACGCGCCCACCAAGGACGTCTACTCCTACACCGAGGACCCGACGGTCAACTTCCAGGCGCCGGACGAGCTGGTGATCACGTTCGAGAAGGGCGTGCCGACCGCGATCGACGGCAAGCCCGTGACGATGCTCGAAGCGATCCAGCAGCTCAACAAGCGGGCGGGCGCACAGGGCATCGGCCGCCTGGACATGGTCGAGGACCGTCTCGTCGGTATCAAGAGCCGCGAGGTCTACGAGGCGCCGGGCGCGATGGCGCTGATCACCGCGCATCAGGAGCTGGAGAACGTCACGGTCGAGCGGGACCTGGCCCGGTTCAAGCGGCAGGTCAGCCAGCGGTGGACCGAGCTGGTCTACGACGGCCTGTGGTTCTCGCCGCTGAAGGACGCGCTGGACTCGTTCATCGCGAAGAGCCAGCAGCACGTGACCGGTGAGATCCGGCTGCGCCTGCACGCCGGCACCGCCGTGGTGACCGGCCGTCGCAGCGAGCAGTCGCTGTACGACTTCAACCTGGCCACCTACGACGAGGGCGACACCTTCGACCAGTCGCTGGCGAAAGGCTTCGTCCAGTTGTGGGGCCTGC
The DNA here is from genome assembly GCF_012328925.1 of Amycolatopsis acididurans. GTDB lineage: Bacteria > Actinomycetota > Actinomycetes > Mycobacteriales > Pseudonocardiaceae > Amycolatopsis_E > Amycolatopsis_E acididurans. The sequence continues at coordinate 3,835 of NZ_JAAXLS010000066.1, read as the reverse complement.
CGAGCAAGATCGCCGCGAAGCGCGACCAGAAGAGCTGAGGTTCATGGCTGACAAGCAGCCCGTTCAGTTGTGGGGCGGCAGGTTCGCCAGCGGACCGGCCGAGGCGATGGCGAAGCTGTCGGCTTCGACCCACTTCGACTGGCGCCTGGCGCCCTACGACATCGCGGGTTCCCGCGCCCACGCACGCGTGCTGCGCGGCGCGGGCCTGCTCACCGACGACGAGCTGGCCGGGATGCTGAAGGCACTCGACCAGCTTGCCGAGGACGTGTCCTCCGGCGCGTTCACCCCGGTACTCGAGGACGAGGACGTGCACACGGCCCTCGAACGCGGGCTGCTGGAACGCGCCGGACCGGAGCTGGGCGGCAAGCTGCGGGCCGGGCGGTCGCGCAACGACCAGGTGGCCACCCTGTTCCGGATGTGGCTGCGCGATGCGGCCCGCCGGGTCGCCGCGGGCACCCTCGACGTGATCGATTCCCTGGTGGCGCAGGCGAAGCGGTATCCGGATGCGGTGCTGCCCGGTCGCACGCACCTGCAGCACGCGCAGCCGGTGCTGCTGGCGCACCACCTGCTCGCGCACGCGCACGCTCTGCTGCGCGACGTCTCCCGCCTGCGTGACTGGGACGACCGCACGGCCGAGTCGCCCTACGGCTCCGGTGCGCTCGCGGGTTCCTCGCTGGGCCTGGACCCGGATGCCGTCGCGCGCGAGCTGGGTTTCGGCACCAGTGTCGAGAACTCGATCGACGGCACGGCGTCGCGGGACTTCGCCGCCGAGTTCGCGTTCGTCCTGGCGATGCTCGGGGTGAACCTGTCCAGGATCGCCGAAGAGGTGATCATCTGGAACACGGCCGAGTTCGGCTACGTCACCCTCGACGACGCGTGGGCGACCGGCAGCTCGATCATGCCGCAGAAGAAGAACCCGGACGTCGCGGAGCTGACCCGCGGCAAGTCCGGCCGGCTGATCGGCAACCTGACCGGCCTGCTGGCCACGTTGAAGGCGATGCCGCTGGCCTACAACCGGGATCTGCAGGAGGACAAGGAACCGGTCTTCGATTCCGTGGAACAGCTGGAGCTGCTGTTCCCGGCCATCGCGGGCATGATCGGCACCCTGACCTTCCACACCGGCCGGCTGGCCGAGCTCGCCCCGGCGGGGTTCACCCTCGCCACGGACATCGCGGAATGGCTTGTACGCCAGGGTGTTCCGTTCCGCGTCGCGCACGAGGCGGCGGGGGAGTGCGTGCGGGTCGCCGAATCCCGCGGTGCGGGCCTGGAGGATCTGACCGACGACGAGCTGCGGACGATTCACCCGGCGTTGACGCCGCAGGTGCGTGAGGTGCTCACGGTCGAGGGTTCGGTGGCGTCCCGCGACGCCCGCGGGGGCACGGCGCCGTCCAGGGTCGCCGAGCAACTCGACCGGCTCACCGGGCGCGTGGCGGATTTCCGCGAATGGGTCGGCTGACCGGCGCGGTGGCGGTCGGTCACCCGGTCGACGTGACACCGGATCCTGGCAGCACGGGGGACTGGTCGCCGCGATGAGGTTGTTCAAACGCGAGGAACTCGCCGTCGACCCGATCGATCTCGCCCACCTGCTGCTGGGTGCCGTGATCGAGACGACGACGCCGGAGGGCATCGTGGGCGCCCGGCTGGTGGAGGTCGAGGCATACCGCGGGCAGGACGATCCGGCGTCGCACTGCTATCGCGGCAGGACCGCCCGCAACGAGGTCATGTGGGGGCCGGCCGGTCACCTCTACGTCTACTTCGTCTACGGCATGCATTTCTGTGCCAACGTCGTCGGCCGCGAAGACGGTGAGGCCGGCGCGGTGCTGCTCCGGGCGGCCGAGATCACCGAAGGCGGCCCGCTCGCCCACGCGCGCCGGAAAGCCGCGCGCAAGGAGGCCGAACTGGCCCAGGGGCCGGCGCGCCTGACCTCCGCGCTGGGCATCGGCCCGCAGCACAACGGAGCCGACCTCGTCGATCCAGCCTCGCCCGTTCGGCTGCTCACCGGCGACGAGATCGCGCCGGCTCAGATCCGCAACGGGCCGCGAGTCGGCGTCGCGGCGGCCCACGACACCCCGTGGCGCTTCTGGGTCGAGGGCTCGCCCGCGGTGTCCGCCTACCGCCGTGGCGGCCGGGCCAGACCCGCCAAATAGTCGGTTGACCTCGTAAGAGAGGATCGAATCGTGAGCGAACACATTCTCGACGAACTGTCCTGGCGCGGGCTCGTCGCGCAGTCCACCGACATCGACGCGCTTCGCAAGGATCTGGACGCCGGTCCGCTCACGCTCTACGGCGGCTTCGACCCCACGGCCGACAGCCTGCACGCGGGCAATCTCGTGCAGCTGCTGACACTGGCCCGGTTCCAGCGCGCCGGACACCGTCCGATCGTGCTGGCCGGCGGCGCCACCGGCCAGATCGGCGACCCCCGCGACGTCGGCGAGCGCACGCTGGTGAGCCGCGAGGTCATCGCGCAGCGTCTGGAACGCATCGGCGGTCAGCTGGAGAAGTTCGTGACGTTCGACGATTCGCCGACCGGCGCGGTCATCGAGAACAACATGAACTGGTTCGCCGATGTCAGCGCACTCGACTTCCTGCGCGATGTCGGCAAGCACTTCTCGATCAACGTGATGCTGGCGAGGGAGACCGTGAAGCGGCGGCTGGCTTCCGACGGCATGTCCTACACCGAATTCAGCTACCTGCTCCTGCAGTCCTACGACTACCTGCAGCTGTTCCGGAAGTACGGCACGAAGCTGCAGATCGGCGGATCGGACCAGTGGGGCAACATCGTCGGCGGGGTCGACTACATCCGCAAGGTCGACGGCGGCAGCGCGCATGCGCTGACGACACCGCTTGTCACGGACTCGGAGGGCCGCAAGTTCGGTAAGTCGACCGGAGGCGGCAACCTCTGGCTGGACCCGTCGATGACCTCGCCGTACGCATGGTTCCAGTACTTCGTCAATGTGGGTGATGCCGAGGTCGTCCCGTACCTGAAGATGTTCACCTTCCTCAGCCGGGACGAGATCGCCGAGCTGGAACAGCTCACCGTGGACAAGCCACAGCTGCGGGCGGGGCAGCGGAAGCTCGCCGAAGAACTCACCACGCTCGTGCACGGTGCGGACCAGACTCGTCAGGTGACGATGGCGAGCCAGGCGCTGTTCGGCAGGGGAGAGCTCGGCGAGCTGTCCGAGGCGACCGTCGACGCGGTGATGCGCGAGGTGCCCACCGGTGAGGTGCGCCTTGCCGACCAGCCGACGATCATCGATCTGCTCATCGCCCCAGGGCTTGTGGACAGCAAGGGCGCCGCACGCCGCACCGTGAAGGAAGGCGGCGCGTACGTGAACAACGTCAAGATCACCGACGAGGAGTGGCGTCCGGAGGTCGACGGGACGCTGCACGGCAAGTGGCTCGTCGTGCGCCGCGGCAAGCGGACCACCGGCGGCGTCCGTCTGCTGGCCTGACCTGCAGCTTCGTCTTTAAGGGACCCCCCTGTTCGGCCCGGTTTTCCAGGCATGTAATCTTTTCTTCGTCGCCAGGGAGACCGGGCCGACGGGGTGAGAGCCCCGAAGGGACGGGGTACCAGGCGAGGGATCACGAACCAAGCTCCCGCCAAGTTGTGGTAGAGTGGGTGGTCCTGGTCGGACGAAGTCCACAACCCCCGAATGAATCTCCGGATTTTGGATGGGGTACGGTGTCGCCCGGCAAAAGATAAAAGCTTAGTGCGGCCGAGAGTCGCGTGTTGTTTGAGAACTCAACAGTGTGCTAGTGAACTAAGCCAGTAGAGCTTTGTTTGTTTTTGTGAATCCCGTTTGGGGTTTCTTTGAGATCGAGTCGATCGATTTCT
>NZ_JAAXLS010000065.1 GCF_012328925.1 Amycolatopsis acididurans | reverse complement strand
CGAGGGGGGCGTCGCCGAGGGCGAGGGATTCCTGCCGGGCGCGGTCTTGCCAGTCGGGGTGGGTGGCGAGGTAGTAGGCGGCGGCGGTGGTGGTGATGGTGGCGGTGTCGTGGGCGGCCATCATCAGGAAGATCATGTGGTTGATGACGTCGTCGTCGCTGAAGTGCTCGCCTTCGGGGGTGGTGGCCTGGCACAGCGCGGCGAACAGGTCCTCCCCGGTGCTGGCGCGGGCGGCTGGCAGGTGCTGGGCGAAGTAGTCTTCGAGGATCCTGCGGCCGCGTACGCCGGCGCGCCAGCGGGTGCCGGGCAGCGGGGCGCGCACCAGCGCGCTGGCGGCGCGGACGGTGGCGACGAACGCCTGGTTGATCCGTTCGGTGTCGGTGGAGCCGCCTCGGCCGCCCATGAACACCTGGGTCGCGATGTCCAGGGTGAGGCGTTTGAGCAGCCAGTACAGCCGCACCGGCCGTTGGGTCGGCCAGGTGGGGATGGTGGCGCGCACACGTGGGCTGACCTGGTGGGTGTAGCCGGCGAGGCGGTCTCGGGTGAAGGCGTCTTGCATGATGCGGCGGTGCATCTTGTGCTCGTCGAAATCGAGCAGCATCAGCCCGCGGTGGAAGAACCGGTCGATGAGGAACTGCCAGCCGGCTTGGGAGAAGGCTTTGTCGGCGTTGGTGAACACGCGCTGGGTCGCCTCGGGGCCTGCCACCACGGCGACGCGGGTGCCGAACGCGCCCATCCAGGTGACCGGTCCGTAGCGGTCGTAGCGTTCGCGGCCGAACTCGGTGCCGAAGCGGATGTAGTCGAGCAGGTGCCCCACCACGGGCGGGCCGTAGTCGCCGCGGACCGGCCGCAGGCCGCTGCCCTCGGGTGGGGTGGCCAGGTCAGTGGTGGGCCAGCGGCGGCTGAAACGGCGCCACGCCTCGTCGACCGCCCGGGGTGCTGGTGCGACCAGCACCGAGGACAGGCGCTGCCGCGCCGCCTGTGCGGTGCGCTCGATGATGTGGACCATGACGGCTCTCCTTATGTGGTAGGGGTGCGGGTGAGTGGGGCGAAGGCGTCGAGCACGGCGGTGGTGGCCGACGGGCCGGCGAATGAGGGCGGATACAGCAGGGTCCGCTCGTACAGACCCGCCCACCGTGCGGCGAACTGGCTGCGGACCTGCTCAGGAGTGCCGGCCACGGCGATGGTGTCGATCATCCCGTCCGAGACCGCGGCCACCATCGCCTCCAGGTCACCAGCGCGACGCGCCGCCCGGATGGCGCCCGCTTCGTCGGTGAAGCCGTGCAGAGTGAGTAGAACTCCGCCGCCCACACCGACTCGAACCCCGCTCGTTCGGCGTCCGCGGCCATCGCCGCCACCTCGTGCACATTCCCACCGGTGCACACGAGCGACAGTCCATGATGCACCGCCGCAGGAGTGGCCGCGTCGCTCGTCATCGACGTTCCCGTTCCCTCGGCCGGTCGGCCATCGCGTCCTGCCCGCGCTCGGGCACAGCACGGGCGTCGTAACCAGCCCGGGCGACCGGGTCAGCGCGGGCGAGGACCCGATCCGCGCCCGAGATCCGCAGCAGGGCGTCGCGCAGCGCACGGGGCGCCAGCGCGAGCAGCCGGTTGACCACCGCCAGCGACCGCGGCACATACACGTCGAACCGCGGCCGACGCACCACAGCCGTGATCGCGTCGGCCACTTGCTGCGGCGTGACCGGCCGCACCAGCGGGGACTCACCCAGCCCAGTGGCCAATTCGGTCCTTACCACCGTGGGCATCACACACGACACCGCCACCCCACTGCCCCGCAGTTCGGCGCGCAACGCCTCGGACAAGCCCACGACACCGTGTTTGGTGGCGCAATAGGTGGCCGCGCCGGGGAAGCCAACTTTGCCCGCCTGCGAGGCCACGTTGACGATGTGTCCCCGCCCACGCGGAAGCATCCGGCGCAGAGCGTCACGGCTGCCGTGGATCACGGCATGGAGGTTGATCGCCAACTGCCGGGCCGCCACCGACGCCGGCTCGTCACCGAGCGACCCCAACGGCATGATCCCCGCATTGTTGATCAGCACATCCAGCGGTCCGCAGGTCGACTCGACCTCGTCCAGGAACCCGGCGAACGCATCCTGGTCGGTCACATCCACCCGCCAGGCACGGACGGCGGGGTGCTGGTCCGCCAGCCACCCCGGTGGGACATCGAGGTCACCGATCGCGACTGTGGCCCCCGCCGCGGCAAGGGCCTGTGCGGTCGCCAGCCCGATTCCGCGTGAACCCCCGGTGATCGCCACCACCACACCGGCAAGGGCCGGCACGGTCTCCGCGTGCCGTCGGACCTTCCTGCCTCGCTGCGTCACGTCGTATCGCCTCCGTTGCCGACCACCGAATTCTGACAGGAACCACAGTCAGAATGGTTCTGACAGGAACGTATGTCAAGATGGGTGCATGTCGATGCCGAAGCGCAGCTATCGGGGCGTCAGTTCTCAGCAACGCCGCGACCAGCGGCGCGAGCAGCTGTTGGAAGCCGGCTTGGATCTGCTGGGCACCGAAGGGTGGCAGCAGACCACGATGACCGCGGTGTGCGCGCGGGCGGGACTGACCGAGCGGTACTTCTACGAGAGTTTCGCCCACCGTGACGAGCTGCTGCTGGCGGTGCTCGACCGGGTCGCCGAGCGGATCCGTGATGTCGGGCTGCGCGCCCTGGCGACCCCCGGCGGTGATCCCTACCGGAAGGCCACGGCGGCGATCAGCGCGTTCGTCGACCTGCTCACCGGCGATCCGCGGATCGGCCGTGTGGCCATGCTGGAATCCGCCGCCGCCGAGCCGCTGCGCACCCGACGTCACGAACTGCTGCGCGAGTTCGCCCAGCTGATCGCCACCCAGGCCCAGGCTCTGCACGGTGCCGACGCGCTCTCCCCACCCCATGACCAGATCGCGGGTCTCCTGCTCACCGGCGGCCTCGCCGAACTGCTCATGGCCTGGCTCAGCGGCGAACTCCCGGTCGACCGCCAGGACATCATCGATGTCGCCGCCACCCTGTTCGCTGCCGCCACCCGGCGAAGCCCATCTCAACCCCGCGACCCGGCCATGCCGGCCGCTACCGAAGGATCGACACGCAATGGCTGACCCCATGCCCATCTCGCTGCCACCGCACCACCCGCAGTGCCTGGGGTGTGGGCCGGACAACCCGGCCGGTCTGCACCTGGACGTCCACCGCGACGGGGACACCGTGGTCACCGACATCACCTTCGACCCGCGGCACCGCGGCGCCCCCGGCTTGGCACACGGCGGCGCGATCTCGGCGGCCTGCGACGACCTGTTCGGGTTCGTCCTCTACCTCGTGGAAGAAGTCGCCGTCACCCGCACCTTGACCGTCAACTACCTCGCACCGGTGCCGCTCGGCCAGCCACACCGCATCACCGCACGCCTGCGGCACCGCCATGGCCGGCGACTGCACCTGGAAGCCACCGGCACCGGCCCCGACGGCCTCACCCGGTTCACCGCCGAAGCCCTGTTCCTCACCGTCGACCACAACCACTTCGCCCCCCACGGCGCCGACACCGAGGTGCAGGCCATGTTCACCCACCACCAACCACACGACCGCGAACACCACCACTGAAAGCCGCGCGGACACCGCGGCCGGTGGACGACCGATGATCTTGATGGGTTCGGTGATCTGGTCCGTCGGTTCCGCCGGCACGAACTCGCCTCGAACCGGTCTCAGGATGCCTGGTCCTGGTCACCGATCTCCCAGGCGGACCGGGCCAGTGCGGTATCGGCGGCGCGTCGTCCCGCGTCGATGATGCGGGGAACGTCCGTTCGTGACCATGGGGAATATCGTCGCAGGTCGGGTTCGATGATCAGAGTATCGCCGTCGTCGCGTGCGGCGGCGACGGTCGCGGCGGTGACGCGGCCGGTGCCGGGCCACTGCCGGCCTGGGCGTAGCCGCACGGCGATGACGAGGTCCGCGCCGAGATCGCGGGCGGGTGTGATGGGCAGGTTGTCCGCGAGCGCGCCGTCGACCAGGAGACGACCGTTCCAGGCGATCGGGGGGAACAGTCCGGGGACGGCGATGCTCGCGCGCAGCGCCAGGTCGAGGGGGCCGTTGGTGAGCACGACGGCCGACCGTGTGCGCAGGTCGGTGGCTACCGCGCCGAACCGACGTGGCAAATGCTCGATCCTCGGTGCTGGGCCGAGCACACCGACGGAGGCCGACAGGGCGGAGCTGTCGAGCAGGGCCAGGCGTGGCGTGAGGGTGAACTTGCCGAAGGTCGCCCAGCCCGCCACGCGGACCCGCTCCTCGAGGAGATCCAGCGGCAACCCGGCCGCGAACGCGGCGCCCACGAGCGCTCCGGCGCTCGTGCCCGTGACGATCCGCGGTTCGATGCCCCGCTCGGCGAGTGCATGCAGGACACCGATGTGGGCGGCGCCCAGTGCGGCACCGCCGCCCAGGGCGAGACCAACCCGCGGGGTGGGCATGACGCGACTCCGTACTGTCGATCGAGACGTTCAGCGTGGCGGCATCGGGGTGGACCGGGACGGGTTGAGCGCGTCGAGCAGCAGGCTCAGGTAGCGGCGGCGGGTACGACGGTCGAGGTTGGTGGTGCTGAAGGCGGTGGTGGCGAGGGCGAGCAGCACGGGGATGTCCTCGGGGGTGATGTCGGGGCGGATGTTGCCTGCTTGCTGGGCGGCGCGCAGGATGGGGGTGAAGGTCTGCATGCTGCGGCGGAGCAGTTCGCCGGTGACCTCCGTGAGCTGTCCGATCGCCGCGACCAGGCCGGGTTCTCGCAGGATGAGGTCGCTGATTCGTTCGGCGACGTCAAGCAGAGCCTGCCGGGACGCACCGGTGTCGGCGAAGGTGGCGAGTGCGGGCTCGATCTCGGTGGCGAAGATCTGGTCGTACACGGCGCAGGCGAGGGATTCCCGGTTGGGGAAGTGCCGGTAGAGGGTCGCGATGCCCACACCGGCCTCGCGCGCGATGCGGGTGAGCGGCCCGGTGCCGTCGCCGGTGGCGAACACCCGGCGCGCGGCGTCGAGGATTCGCGCGATGTTGGACAGCGCGTCCGCGCGTGACGACAGCGACCGTGACGACATCGACTGTGAGGTCATCGCCGCATCGTCCTCCCGGCGCCTGGGCGCACCCGACATCCCGTGGTGATAGCTTACTCTCGGTTCGAGAGTTCGCTATCACTTGTTGCCGGGGAGTGTACGTGTCGACGTTGCTGTATCGGGTGGGACGGTTCGCCTTCGGCCGGCCGTGGCGGGTGCTGGGCGCGTGGTTGTTGCTGCTGGCGGTGATCGCGGTCGCGCTGGTGGTGCAGCCCGTGCGGCTGACCAACGAGATCCGGATCGACGGGACTCCGGCGCAGGAGACCATCGACCAGCTGGCGAGGTCGCTGCCAGCGGCCTCGGGTGGGCAGGGTGTGATCGCGTTCGCCGCCGAGGACGGGCAGCGCGTCGACGAGGGGGTCAACCGGGCGGCGGTGCTGGCCGCGGTCGACGGGATCTATGGCGCCGACCATGTCGTGGACGCCCGGCGGATGCTGGCCGAGGAGGCCGCGAAAGGTGCGGACAGTCCGCTGCTGCGGGCGGCCGGCGCGATCGAGCGGGTGCGGTCGGCGAGCGCGGCACCGCCGGGCGCGCCGGTACCGCTGGTGATGGACGGCCGGCCCGTTCCCGGGGTGGTCGTGTCTGCCGACCGCACCGTGGCGCTGTTCCAGTTCCAGTTCGACCGGCAGACCTTCGAACTGCCGGCGGGCACGGTCGACAGGGTCGTGGGCCTCGCCGAGGACGCGGTCGCCGGTGCGCACATCGAGGTGTTGCCGTCGTCGGTCATGCTGCAGGTGCCGGACGTGCTGGGGGTCGGTGAGCTCGTGGGCGTGGTGGTGGCCGCCTTGGTACTGCTGCTGACCCTCGGCTCCGTGATCGCGGCCGGGCTTCCGCTGGTGACCGCGTTGCTGGGGGTGGGGGTCGGGGTCGGTGGCGCGTTCGCCCTGTCCGCGGTGTTCTCGATGCACTCGGTGACGGTGGTGCTGGCGCTGATGCTCGGTCTCGCGGTCGGGATCGACTACGCGTTGTTCATCGTCAACCGGCAACGGCGGCTGGTCCTGGACCAGGGCCTGACCGCGCACGAAGCGGCCGGCCGGGCGATGGGCACCGCGGGTAACGCGGTGTTCTTCGCCGGCAGCACGGTCATTATCGCGCTGGTCGGTCTGCTCGTGGTGAACATCCAGATCCTCACCACGATGGCGCTGGTCGCCGCCGCCACCGTCGCGATCGCTGCGCTCGCCGCGCTGACCGCACTGCCCGCGCTGCTCGGTCTGGTCGGGGAACGGATCTGCTCGCCGGCGGCCCGGCGCGGCGCCGAGCGGCGGACCGGAAAGCGGACCCGCCACCCGGTGGCCCACGCCTGGGCCACCACGCTGACCCGCAGGCCGATCGTGGGCGGGGCCGCGGCCATCGCGGTCGCCGCCGTGCTGGCCATACCAGCCCTGGCCATGAACCTCGGCCTGCCCGCGGGTTCCAGCTACGACACCGGCACGCCGCAACGCGACAGCTACGACACCGTGGCCCGCGCGTTCGGTGACGGCTACAACGGCCCGCTGATCCTCGCGGTCACCAGCACCGACGACACCGCGATCCCACCCGAGCGGCTCGCCGGCCTCTACCAGGACCTCTCGGCGACGCGCGGGGTGGCCGCGGTGAACCTCGGCGCGCTCAACGACACTGGCACGACCGCGATCCTGTCCGTCATCCCCGCCACCGGCCCCACCGACGAGGCCACCGCCACCCTCGTCCGGACGCTGCGCGACCAGACCGCGCGACTGGCCGCCCACGACGGCGTCACCGATGGCGTCACCGACGGCGTCACCGATGGGATCACTGTGGGGGTCACCGGGTTCTCCGCGCTGGGTATCGACGTGTCCGACCGGCTCGCCGACGTGCTGCCGATCTACGTGGCGGTCGTGCTCGCGCTCTCGCTGATCGTGCTGCTGCTGGTGTTCCGGTCGATCCTCGTGCCGGTCAAGGCCACCCTCGGTTTCCTGCTCAGCATCGGCGCCGCGCTCGGTGCGACGACCGCGGTGTTCCAGTGGGGCTGGCTGCAGCAGGCCCTGGGGATGGACGCGACCTCTCCCGTGCTGAGCATGCTGCCGATCATCGTCGCGGGCGTGCTGTACGGGCTGGCCATGGACTACGAGATGTTCCTCGTCTCCTCCATGCGCGAGGCCACCCTCCACCACGACCACGGCCGCGACGCGGTCGTGCACGGTTTCGAACAGGCCAGCCGCGTGGTCGTGGCCGCCGCGGTGATCATGTCCGCCGTGTTCGCCGGGTTCGTGTTCAGCCCCGAACCGATGATCACCCAGATCGGGTTCGCCCTCACCGTCGGTATCGTCATCGACGCGTTCGTCGTCCGGATGACGCTCGTCCCCGCCGTCATGGCCCTCTTCGGCGACCGCGCCTGGTGGCTGCCCCGGTGGCTCTCCCGCGTCCTGCCCAACCTCGACATCGAAGGCGACCGTCTGCACGAGGCTCTGCGCACCCAGAGTCGTGACCAGCCAGCGGCAGCCACGATGATCACCGCACCCCGCGACGACCGTCCGTAAAACGGTAGCGAACCCCGCCCACCCGAACAGCCGCTGCCGGACAGGTCGGCGTTCCCCTCGCGGGAGCCGCGGACGGGCAGTCCGGCAGCGGCGCAACGCCACCGGAACAAGTCCGGAACGGGAACGGTGCCAGGCGCTGGCCGGCGGCACACCCTTGTCCCGGCCGGGACCTTCACGATCCCGGCCGGTAACGCGGGAGGGGCAGGAGGAGGTTGAGGAAGTCGATCAGGTGGTTGGTGAAGACGTCGTTGTCGTCGCCGGCGACCATGTGTGCGGTGTTGGTGACGGTGGCGGTGTCGGCGGAGGGGATGCGGTGGAGAAGGTGCTCGACGGAGTCGTGGTCGACGATGTCGGACAGCGCGCCCCGGATGAGCAGGGTGGGGATGGTGATGTGACGGGCGGCGGTATCCATGCGGGTGGTGAGGTCGGTGATGGCCGTGGTGTCGCTGATGAACTGAAGCAGTTGTGGGTCCCAGTGCCAGTGCCAGCGACCGTTGGCCGTTCGGTGGGCAGCCGTTGGGCGATAGCTGTCTTGCTGGTCATGAAGTCTCGGGGGCGGTTGATGCAGTCGGCTGCGATGAGCTGCCCGTCCCGGAGGTAGTAGCACGTGAAGTCGCGATCGGTGGATGGGTCGCCGTTGAGGATGATCTCGTCATAGCCGGTGTTCAGTCCGGCGATCTGTAGTTTGAGGTCGTACTGGTCGGACCAGAACCAAGGCAGCGCCGATATTTCGTTCGCTTTCCCGCAGAGCGTGGCGGCCGCGGTCTTGGCTTGTTCTGTGGCGTTGGCGACTGATTCCAGCCTGATGCGGCGGCCGTAGTGGGTGTCGTCGTAGCGGGTGCAGTCGCCGGCGGCGACGATGGCGGGGTCATTGGTTCGGGCTTGGGAGTCGATCACGATGCCGTCGTCGACGGCGAGGCCTGCGGCGTCGGCGAGTTCGGTGGCTGGTTCGACGCCGATGCCGACGAGGACCAGGTCGGCGGGGATCGAGGTGCCGTCGGACAGGACCACTTCGCGGACGTGGGTGTCACCGGCGAGGGCTACGACTTGGGCGTTGGTGTGGATGGTGACGCCTTCGCTGCGGTGGATGCGGGTGAAGAATGCGGATACTTCTGGGGCGGTTACTCGTTGAAGGACGCGTTCGGCCGTCTCGAGGACCGTCACCTGCAGGCCGAGTGCGCGCAGTGATGCCGCGCATTCGAGTCCGACGTAGCCGCCGCCGATGATGACGACGTGTCGGCCGGGGGTTGCGGCCGCGCGGATGAGTTCGACGTCGGTGGCGGTGCGTAGGTAGAGCACGTGGTCGAGGTCGGCTCCGGGGATGTCCAGTCGGCGGGGGCGGGTGCCGGTGCACAGGGCGAGATTGTCGTAGGGGAGGGATTCGCGGGTGTGCAGGGTGAGTTGAGCGAGGCTGCGGTCGATCGTCTCGACCCGGGCCTGCAGCAGCTCGATGCGTTGCTTGTCGTAGAAGGCGGCGTTGCGGATCGCGAGCTCGTCGAGGGTGTGTTTCCCGGCAAGGTAGGCCTTCGACAGCGGCGGACGCTGGTAGGGCAGCGCTGATTCGTCGCCGATGAGGACGATCTCACCGTCCCAGCGGTTTTGGCGCAGGCTGGCGGCGAGCTGGGCGCCGGCGTGGCTGGCACCGACGATGACCGCCCGCTGCCGCGTCACTCGGCGGGCTTGGGCGTCAGGCGCACCATGAGCTTGCTGATGCCGCGCACGAAGTTGGACTGCACGTACTCGGGCTCGCCGACGACCTCGATGTTCTCGAAGCGGGGAAGCAGCTCTTCCCAGAGGATGCGCAGCTGCAGCTCGGCGAGCCGGTTGCCCATGCAGCGGTGCACGCCGAACCCGAACGAGACGTGGTTGCGGGCGTTGCTGCGGTCGATGATCAGCTCGTCGGCTCGGTCGAACACGGTCTCGTCGCGGTTGCCGGAGGCGTACCACATGACGAGCTTGTCACCCTTGCGGATGAATTGGCCGTTTAGGATGGTGTCCTTCTTGGCGATGCGGCGCATGTAGGCCAGCGGTGTCTGCCAGCGAATGATCTCCGAGACCATGTTGGGGATCAGGTCGGGGTTGGCCTTGAGCTTGTCAAACTGGTCGGGGAACCGGTTGAGCGCGAGCACCCCGCCGCTCATCGAGTTCCGAGTGGTGTCGTTGCCGCCGATGATCAACAGCAACAGGTTGCCGAGGAACTCCATCGGCCGGTTGATCAGGTCCCTGGTGTCCTCGTTGGCTTGTAGCATGGAGATCAGGTCGAAGCCGGGCGTGTCGTCCCCCGCGCCGCGGGCGGCTTTGTCGCGCCAGTGCGCGCTCAGGCTGCGGGCGGCATCGAGCATGCCGCGAAACACCTCGTCGTTGTCTGAGGGGCCGCCGTTGGCCTGCTCCATCGAGGCTCCGAGATCGGACCACTGGACCAGCTTGTGCCGTTGCTCCAGCGGGAAGTCCAGCAAGGTGGCCAGCATGCGGGAGGTCAGGTCGATGGACACTGTCTTGACCCAGTCGAACGGCTCGTCGACTGGCAGGCTGTCGAGGACCTCGCGGGTGCGTTCGCGGATCAGCCCTTCCATTTCGCGAAGGTTCTTCGGAGCGACGACCCCTTGGACGGCCTGGCGCTGCCGGTCGTGCTTGGGCGGGTCCATCGCAATGAACATCGCGATGTCCATGAAGCGAGGCGGGGCGCCGATGACGATGATCGGCTCGGCGGAGAACACCTCGTGGTTCTTGTCGACGGCGATGATGTCGGCGTGCCGGGTGACCGACCAGAACGGGCCGAACGGGCTGCTGGCCTGGTAGTGGACCGGGGCCTCCTTGCGTAGCCGCGCGAAGTAGGACTCCCACAGACCCTGCCGATAGAGGAATGGGTTGCTCACGTCGATGTCGAGAAGATCGAGGTCCTCGACCGGCGGCAGCGGCGCCTCGGTGAACATCTTCTTGCCGTTCGTGCGCGTGACTTGGCGCCGGAGCCAGTCGTAGAGGTGCGCGCCCTGGATCATGCGATCGGCGGAAATCACGGCCTGGGTCTTGGTGGTGATAGCGTCGGGGATCTTGATCATGCTCATCGGGGCTCTCCTGGTCACATCTGGAATTCTGGGAGCTGGACGGTCAGTCCGTCCCATTCCTCGCGGGCCCTCATCTGGCATGACAACCGTGACGTTTGCTGGCGTTCGGGATTCATGCACAGCATCTCCTCCTCGACCGGCCCGGACCGGCCGACGAGCTCTGACCACTCGGGGTTCACGATGACGTGGCAGGTGCCGCACGCGGCTTCGCCGCCGCAGTCGCCGTCGATGCCGGGGACCGCTTCGTTGACTGCGACCTGCATCAGCGATTGGCCCTCGATCAGCGCCGCCTCGTACTTCTCGCCGTCGTGCGACACGAACGTGACCGTTGCCATGACTTCTCCCTCGTCGCGTGATGGGCCGGTGAGCCGCGCACCCCCCGCAAGCGACCGCGCGGTCTAACCAGATGGCGAAGAGTCTGTGACATAACTGTGTTGCCTGTCAAGAATACTGACAGCCCAAAGTGTTTCGTAAACGTGCTTGGCGCTGGACCGTCGAGCGTTGACGCTCGTGTGGCTCGCGCCTGTCCTGTACGAGCATCTGTCCGCTCACGCCGGTGGCGCGGCGTCATCTTTCGTGAGTACGGCCGCTGCGTGGGCTAAGCGGTCGCGCAACGTGGTCTCGTAGTCAGTGACCTGCTGCACGTGCTCAGCCGCGGCTGCGTGTCGCTGACGGAGTCCGGCTGAGGATGCCGCTGCGGCTGCGGCCGCGCTCCAGGTCGCGGCCGCGTCGGCCGCAGCGGCCGCGACCTGGTCGACCGCGCTGTCGTGCAGGCGCAGGTTGGCGTCGTGGGCGCCGTCGGCGAGCAGTTTGCGGAACAGGCCGCCCCCAGTGCCGGCCTTCTCGACGAACGCCCCCAGCGAGCGCAGCGCCACGTCCAGGGCCGTGTCGTCGAACAGATCTGGCCAGCGACAGAAGTCCTCGGCGAACAGCGCCACGCCGGCGAGCCCGGATGCCGCGGCGCCGGCGTAGCCGGACCCGGCGATCGTAGTTCCGAAAATTGAGGGTGAGGTGGCGGTCATCGCGTCGGCGCTGCGGCGAAACGCGTCGGCCAGAGCGTCGCCGAGGTCCGGGAGGGCGGCGGGCCAGGTGATGTCGTAGGTCGTGTGGCGTGTCGGCTCGGGAAACGAGGTGGAGGCCCGGGCTCGGGCCAGCGCGTCGTAGGGGACGAGTTGGGTGTCGACGCGGTCGTTGTCGACGACGTGCACGAGCTGCCGGTCATCGTCGTAGCCAATGAGGACGATGTCATGGCGGCTCATCCGCAGCCGCACGCGCAAGTAGGGAAGTTCGGCGATGTCGGCCCAGGCCAGCACCGGGCGCCCTGCGTCGAGCTCGTCGCGGACATGCTGCCAGCCGGCTTGGGGATCGTCGGTGGCCCGCAGGGCGGCGCGGCCGCCGAGGCGGCGGATCAGGTCGAGCTCGAGATCGCCGCCGCGGCCGACCAGGTAGACGGGCGGGACCAGCGCGGCGGAGCGGACGTAGCTGAAATCCAGAGCGCCGCCAAGGGCGAACACGAGGCCTTCGGTGGGTGGGCGGTCCCAGCCGAGACCGTGCCACTGCATCAGGTCGCGCAATGCCCCGGAGCCGCAGTGCCCGCCCATGGAATGCGGGTAGCCACTGAGTAGGACGCGTGTCACGGTGTTACTCCTCGTTAGGATCGGAGAGCAGCGCTGGTGGTCAGCTGGCGTGCACTGGTAGCGACGTCAGCCCGCGGAAGGACAGGCCGGTGCGCCGGGTCGGTTCGCCGCGCGCAGCTAGGTTCGGAAAGCGGGCGAGCAGTCGGGGCAAGGCCTCGGCGGCTTCCATGCGGGCCAGCGCGGCGCCGAGGCAGTAGTGGATGCCGCCGCCGAAAGACAGCGGCGTGGGGTTGGGTCGAGCGAGGTCGAGCTCCTCGGCGTTGCCGTAGCGATCGGGATCGCGGTTGGCCGAACCGAGCAGCATCAACACCACCTGGCCGGGCTCGATGACCGTGTCGCCAATCGTGGTGGCAGCCAGCGCGGTCCGGCCGTTGGTCTGTACCGGCGCATCCCAGCGCAGCAGTTCCTCGACCGCGTTCGCTGCGAGATCGGGCGTGCTGCGCAGGCGGGCGGCTTGGTCCGGGTGCTCGAGCAGCGCGGTGGTGCCGTTGCCGATCAGGTTCGTGGTGGTCTCAAAGCCGGCGGCGAACAGCAGGATCGCGGTGCCGACGCATTCGTCGTGATCGAGGGTGTCCCGGCCGCGGGCGGTCGCCAGACGGCTGAGCAGATCCTCGCCGGGGCGGCGCCGCTTGTCGGCGATGATCTCGCCGAGGTAGTCGGCGAGCTGGTCCTCGGCGTTCGCGGCGCGTTCGATCGCGGCGGCGTCGGCGGCCGGTTCCAGCGGTGCCATCAGGTCACGCACCATTGGTGCCGCGGCAGCGCGGCCGTGTTCGGGCAAGCCGAGCAGGTCGCCGATGACCGACACGGGAAGCGGCAGCGCGAGATCAGTGATGATGTCGGCGTCGCGTTTGTCGGCGATGCTATCCAGCAGCGCTTCCACGGCGGTGACGACGCTGGAGCGCAGGTCGCGGATGTGGCGGGTGGTGAACACGTCAGCGACCAGGGTGCGCAGCCGGTGGTGGTCAGGGGGGTTGCGGAACAGCATGGTGCGCCGGAATCGGTGCAGTGCCCGCTGCGAGAGCTCGGGTGGGACCGGTGACAGCCGGAAGCCCAGTGATTCGTCGGCCTTGCCCAGGGCGCGGTCTCGCAGAGCGGTGTCGCAGTCGCGGTAGCGGCTCAGCACGACGACGCCGCTGGCGCTGACGTGAACGGGTGCGGCCTGCCGAAGTCGCCGGTAGGCGGGATAGGGGCCGGCGGGCCCGTGCGGGGACAGCAGCACCTCGAGCAGTAGTTGGTCGGCGGCGGACCTGGCCGGCGGTGTGTCGGAGAGTGTCGCGTCGGCGTCGTTTGTCATCGGCCTGCTGCCCTCGTGAAGTGATGGGTGTCGACCACCACGAAGGTCGCTTCGGCGGTGGCGACGACGACGTTGTCGTGGTTGCGCAGCTCGGCCGAGACGGGAATGCGTCGGCCGACGCGTGCGCCGTGATCGGCGCGCAGCATGTAGGCGGCGTTGAGCCGGACCGGCGCCAGATAGCTCACGCGCAAGTCGCGGGTGACGGCGAGTTCGCCGAGGAGGTACAACAAGAACCCGAACAGGTCGTCGAAGGCCATCGCGACGGCACCGCCGTGCGCGACCCCCGGCGCTCCGGTATGTCTGTCGTCGAAGGTGTGCTCGGCTTGCACGCCCTCGCCGTGGCGGCGGACGGCCAGGTGCAATCCGTGCGGGTTGGCCGGCCCGCAGCCCACGCAGCCGGGTGAGTGGGGTGGGAAGTACTCGCCGTCGCGCACAGGCCGGAACCCGGCCGCCCACCCCGCGATGACCGGATCAACCGTCTGCTGCCCCATGCTGGCCGCCATCTCGGCGTCGTCTTGCGCGCCTGCAACAGGGACTCGCCGCGTCACCTCGCTCACGACTCCGTACCATTGACGATGACACTGTAACTGTCAATGACACGACATTGCGACGCCGTTCGTTCCAGACGCGGCACCGCTCTGCGGAAACGCAAAAATGTTCTTACGCTGACACCGACCCAGTTTCGTCTACCATCGTGTGGGTGGGAAGCGGGTCGTTGCGTGAGTCGTTCCGGCAGCACATGCGTGAGCAGGTGCTGAAGACGGCGCACGCGCTTACGGTGGACAAAGGCTGGGACCGTGTCCGGCTCAGCGAGATCGCCGAAGTTGTCGGCGTGTCGCGGCCGACGATCTACAAGGAGTTCGGTGACAAAACCGGGCTCGGCGACGCGATGATCGTCGCGGAGGCCGAACGGTTCCTCGCCGGCATCGCGGTCGCTCTCGACGAGCACGCCCAGGACGCACCCGCAGCCATTCTGGCCGCCGTCAGGTACACCCTCGACGAGGCCGAACGCAGCCCGCTCCTGAAAGCCGTACTGACCTCGAACCGCGACGGTTCCGAGACCCCAGCCAGCGGCGACGACGGCACGCGGCCTGGTGGCGGTGCCGGGATGTTGCCGCTGCTCACGACATCGCACTCGATGCTGCACACCGCGTCCGCGTCACTCACCGCGTGGTTCGCCCACCACTTCCCCGAACTCGACGCCGTCGATATAGCCGACGGCGTCGACGCCCTGGTTCGCCTGACGGTCAGCCACCTGGTCCTGCCGGAAGACTCTCGCGATGCCACCGCACGCCGCATCACCCTGGTAGCCCTGCGCTACCTGCGCCTGGACGATCTCCCCAGCGCGCGCCGATAGGGCGAGACCGCGGGCCGCGACCACGCCGACCCCCCAGTCGGGCCTGGCCCGGCCCCCGGAGACCGAGCTGACAACGTTGTGCTGGTTGTCCGCCTGTTGACAAGAGTGGGTTGCGTGTAATCATTGCGGGGGCCGTATCGGTTCGAACTCAGCGACATGGCGTATCGGTACCGGGTCGGTGTCCGAGTTTCGCGTTCGAGTTCGACTGCCCACGTTCGGCGCGACGGCCTCCGTTCGCGTGCCGGCCAGGCCTCGAGGACGGGAGAGTCACCGGTGAGCACGTCATTGGCCCATCCGGGCCGTGGGCTACGACAGCGCCTGTCCTCGATCCTGCTGGTTCCGCTGCCGACGCGGGTCGAGTCCGGAATCCGGTCGGCCAGCCGCGTGTGGCCCGTGCGCCCGCTGGCCGACCCGCCACCGGCCTCGGGCCTGCGGCCCGTGCGCGGCGATGCCGGACTGCCACTGCTCGGGCACACCCTGGACTACATCCGCTTCGGTTCCGGGTTCACCCGCGACCGATACCAGCGCTTCGGGCCGGTGTCGTGGATGGGCGCCTTCGGCACACGCATGGTCGTCATCGCCGGCCCCGACGCCACCCAGCAGGCCATGACCGCTGAGGCGAAAGCGTTCTCCCAAGACGGATGGACCTACCTGATCGACGCGTTCTTCCACCGCGGGCTGATGCTCATGAGTTTCGACGAACACAGGATGCACCGCCGGATCATGCAAGAAGCGTTCACCCGCCCCCGCCTGACCAGCTACACCCAGAAGGTCAGCCCCACCGTGCGCGCCACGGTCGCCGACTGGCCCACCGGCACCCCGACCCGCCTCTATCCTCTGCTCAAAGCCTTGACCCTCGACATCGCCACCTCCGTCTTCATGGGCGGGCGCGGCGGACGCGAGGACACCGGCGCCATCAACAACGCCTTCGTCGCCACCGTGAGGGCAGCCAGCGCCATCATCCGCGCCCCCATTCCCGGAACCCGCTACCGGGCCGGCATCACCGGACGGCGCCTGCTCGAGGACTACTTCACCCGCCACCTGCCCGAGGCCCGAGCCAGTCAGGGCGACGACCTGTTCGCCGGACTGTGCAACGCACGCACCGAGGACGGCGAGCAGTTCAGCGACGACGACATCGTCAGCCACATGATCTTCCTCATGATGGCCGCCCACGACACCTCGACCATCACCGCCGCGGCGGCGATGTACTACCTGGCCAAACACCCCGACTGGCAGCACCGCGCCCGCGCCGAATCCGACGCGCTGGGCGAGCGCACCTCCGACATCGACGACCTCGAATCGCTGACGACCCTCGATCTGGTGATCAAGGAGACGCTGCGGCTGGTCGCGCCCGTGCCGATCGTCATGCGCAAGACGGTTCGCGACGTCGCCGTCGCCGGCCACCACATCCCCGCTGACACGCTCGTCGCCATCGCCCCCGCCGTCAACCACTTCGACACCGACGTGTGGAGCACACCCGATGAGTTCGATCCGGCGCGATTCGACGAGCAGCGGGCCGAGGACAAAGGGCACCGCTTCGCCTGGATCCCCTTCGGTGGCGGCGCCCACAAATGCATCGGCCTGCACTTCGGGACACTCGAAGTGAAAGCGATCCTGCACGAGCTGCTGCGCTCACACACCTGGACCGCCCCCGCCGACTACACCGTGCGCTGGGACAACACCTCACTGCCCGTGCCCGTCGACGGGCTGCCGCTGACCCTCACCCGGCGCCGATGACCGCCCTCACCGACCTGCCCGCCCGCGTCGCGACAAGGACCGCCGCCGGCGCGGACGACGCGGAACAGTGGACGCTGCTGCGCCGGGCGCAAGCGGGCGACACCGACGCGTTCGCGCAGATCTATCAGGCGCAGCGCCACTTCGTCTTCGCCTACCTGTACCGACGCGTGACAAACCGCCACACCGCCCAAGACCTGACCGCGGAGACCTTCGCCAGGGCCTGGCGCTCCCGCACCGCGGTCACCCACCAGCGATCCGAGGTCAACGCCTGGCTGGTGACCATCGCGCGCAACCTCCTGCTCGACTATCGCAAGGCCGCCGCCCGCAGGGAGTGCCCCACTGCTGACGCCGACCCCGGCATCGACCGCAGCCCCCGTCCAGAAGATGCCGCCGTCGTCGCGGAAGCCGCGCGCGAGGCAGCGCACGCGGTGCGGCCGCTGCTCGCCGCGCTGACCGAGGACCAGCGACGCTGCCTGTTTCTGAAGTTCTGGGCTTGTCTGTCCAACCGTGAGATCGTGAGATCGCCGCGGTCCTCGACCGCAACGAGGCGGCGGTGAAGATGCTGCAGCACCGCGCGTTGACGACGCTGCGCCGCGTCGGCCGCACATCCAGCCCGCTGGCCCAGCCTTATCGGGTCGCAGGTGACGGCCATGACTGAACGCCACGACGACTTCACCCAGCCGACTCACTTTCTCGACTGGCGCGACCCGGCCGTACTGGCCTTCACCGATGCGGCGGTCCGCGGCACCGCCCATCCCGTGGACAGGGCGCGCCTGATCTTCCTCGCAGTCCGCGACCAGCTCTGGTACGACCCCTACACACTGTCGACACACCCTGCGGACTACCGCGCCAGCAGCATCGCCCGACGCGACTACGGCTGGTGCGTGCCGAAAGCCGTGCTGCTCACCGCCGCCTGCCGCGCCGCCGGCATCCCCGCCCGGCTCGGATTCGCCGACGTCCGCAACCACCTGCAGACCGACACGCTCCGCGCGCGCATGGGTGGATCGGACCTTTTCGTCTATCACGGCTACAGCGAGCTGTACCTCGACGGCCGATGGGTCAAAGCCACACCAGCATTCAACAAAGAACTCTGCGCCCGATTCGGGGTTCCGCCGATCGACTTCGACGGCGTCCACGACGCGCTCATGCATCCCTACTCCGCCGACGGCAGCCGCTTCATGGACTACGTGACCGACCACGGCTGGTACCCCGAGCTGCCCCTCGCGGAGATCTTCGCCGCGCTGCGCGCCGAATACGGCAGCGACCTCATCGACAGCAACGACATCGCAGCACACACACCTGAAGACACCTTCACCCGATAACCCCGTCCACCAGATCCGCGCAGCGGATCCGCCCGACAGGAGCACCAATCGTGCCTACCGCACCGTCCTGGTCCACCCCGGATACCGAACAGCTGCGCGAACTCGCCGCTAAGTTCTGCGCCACCCAACTCGTCCCCCATCGCGACCGCTTCGCCGACCAGCACCAGGTCGACCGCGACCTGTGGAACCGCGCCGGCGACCTCGGACTGTTGTGCCTGTCGATTCCCGAGCAGTACGGCGGCGGGGGCGGAAACTTCGCCCACGAAGCCGTCCTGCTCGAGGAACAGGCCAAAGCCGGCGACACCGCGTGGGGCGCCGGGCTGCACAGCGGCATCGTCGCCCACTACCTGCTGGCCTACGCCGCCGAAGACCTCAAACAACGCTGGCTGCCGAAAATGGCCACCGGTGAGCTCGTCGGCGCCATCGCCATGACCGAGCCCGGCACCGGCTCAGACCTGCAAAGCGTCCGCACTACGGCCGTAGCTGACGGCGACGAGTACGTGATCAACGGCAGCAAGACGTTCATCACGAACGGCCAGCAGGCCGACCTGATCATCGTGGTCGCTAAGACGGACAGAACCCAAGGCGCATCCGGCATATCCCTGATTGTCGTCGAGGCCGACCGCGAAGGATTCCGCCGCGGCCGGGCGCTGCACAAGATCGGCCAGCAGGGCCAGGACACCTCCGAACTGTTCTTCGACGACGTGCGCGTGCCCAAGGCGCACCTGCTCGGCGACGCCGAAGGGCAGGGCTTCGTGCAGCTGATGCTGCAGCTGCCGCAGGAACGCCTCATCGTGGCCGTGGGCGCCGTCGCCGTCATGGAAGCCGCCCTGGAACAGACGCTGCGCTATACCAAAGAACGGCAAGCGTTCGGCCGCCCGGTGTTCGGGTTCCAGAACACCAAGTTCACCCTCGCCGAAGCAGCCACAGAGACCCGGATCGCGCGAGTGTTTCTTGACCACTGCATCACCGAGCACCTAGCCGGTCAGCTCGACATCCCCACCGTCGCGATGGCCAAGTGGTGGACGACAGATAAGGCCATGGAGGTCCTGGACAACTGCCTGCAGTTGCACGGCGGATACGGCTACATGGCCGAGTACCCGATCTCGCGCATGTGGGTCGACCAGCGGGTGCAACGCATCTACGCCGGCACCAACGAAATCATGAAAGACATCATCTCGCGCACCTTGTGACCAGCAGGGCCGAACCGATCCCGAACGCATCTCGCTGAATCAACCGACCGGAGACACCCAGTGACGACGCTCGTTGCGCACGACCTCCTCGAAGTGCGAAACCCCGCCGACAATTATCTGCTCGCGACGTTGGACGTCGACGGTGAGGTGGCAGTCGCAGACGCAGCCGCTGACCTGCGCCGCGCCCAGGCCGCATGGGCAGAGTCCGGCCCACAGGCCCGGGCGCAGTGGCTGCGGCGGTGGCGTAGTTGGATCCTCGACCACACCGATGAGCTGACCGCCCTGCTACAGGCCGAGACCGGAAAGGTCAGACCGGACGCGCTGGTAGAGACTACAGCGTCGTGTGAGTTCATCAGCCACTACGCCGACAACGCGGCGAGGTATCTTGCCGACGAGTCGGTGAAGCCGGCCGGGCCGCTGAGCCTGCCCAAGCGGCTCTACACGCGATACAGCCCCTACCCGCTCGTCGGCATCATCACGCCGTGGAACTTCCCCATCACGCTGTTCCTCATGGACGCCGCGCCCGCGTTGGCAGCTGGCTGCGCCGTGCTCGCCAAACCCTCGGAGGAGACCCCGTTGGCCAGCGGCCGGCTCATTGACGGGTGGACGGAAATCGGCGCGCCACCTGTGCTGACCCAGGTAGTCGGTCGTGGAGACACCGGTGCCGCTGTGGTCGACGCGGCCGACTTCGTGCAGTTCACCGGGTCGACCGCGACCGGCCGCCGCATCGGTGTGCGCTGCGCCGAACTGCTCAAGCCCTACAGCCTCGAACTCGGCGGCAAAGACCCCGCCATCGTCTTGGAGGACGCCGATCTCGACCGTGCCGTCAACGGCATCACCTGGGGCGGGCTGTTCAACTCCGGCCAGGTATGCATCTCCGTGGAGCGGGTCTATGTCGCCGCGCCCATCTACGACGAGTTCGTGCAACGCCTCACCGCCAAGGTTCGCGGCCTCAGCCAGGCAACCGCCGTCGGCGGCGACGTCGGCGCCATGGTCACCGCGAACCAAGTCGACATCGCCGACCGGCACGTCACCGACGCCGTCGCCTCCGGAGCCCGAGTCCTCGTCGGCGGAACCCGCGCCGCCACCGGCAACTTCTTCGCACCCACCGTGCTGGTCGACGTAGACCACACGATGACCTGCATGACCAAGGAAACCTTCGGACCCACCATCCCGGTCATGAAGGTCCCCGACGAAGACGAAGCAATCCGCCTGGCCAACGACAGCGACTACGCACTCTCAGCGACTGTCTGGACCCGCGACCGTGCCCGCGGACAACGGGTCGCCGCACGGCTCGACGCGGGGGCCGTCAACATCAACGACGTCTTCAGCAACCTGTTCGCCACCACCCTTCCCCACAACGGGTGGAAACAGTCCGGCGTCGGGGCACGGCTCGGCGGCGCCTACGGGCTGCGCAAGTACTGCCGCACCCAAGCCGTTACCGTGCCGCGCGTCCCCACCCTGGGCAGCGAACTCACCTGGTACCCGTACTCCCAGCGCCGCACAGCCGTGACCCGGTGGGTGCTACGTGCCGTCGCGAACCGCGGCGTCGCGGCCCGTCTCGGACTGCGCAGGCCAGGTCCGCGATGAGCGCAGCGACGGCAGCAGAGCCACAGATACTCCGCGGAGCCGCGATCGACCTGAACAAGATGCCGGTCAACGCGGCGATCCAGTTTCTCGACCGAGTCGATATCGGAGGCGACCACGAGGCCTTCCGCTACCCACGTGGCGAACGATGGGAGTCGGTCAGCTGGCACGAAGTCGGCGAACAGGTCCGCGACCTGGCCGCAGGCCTCCTCACCCTCGGCCTCAAGCCCGAGCAGCGGGTCGGGATCGTCTCCGCCACCCGCTACGAGTGGATCGTCGCCGACCTCGCGGTCATGTGCGCCGCGGGCGCCACTACCACCGTCTACCCGAACACGGCGCCCGAGGACACCGCCTTCATCCTCGGAGACAGCGACTGCCGGATCGCCTTCGTCGAGGACGAACACCAGCTCGCGAAGATCCGAGAACGCCGGCACGAGCTGCCGCAGCTCGCAACCGTGGTGGCCTTCGACCCAGTCATCGCCGACGGAGCGGATGTGCTCTCCATCGATGAGCTGGCCGCCCGCGGAGCGGTCCACCGCCGCCACAACCCCGACATCGTCGACCGGACGGCCAAAGCGATCCGAGCCGACCAGCTGGCCACCCTGATCTACACCTCCGGCACGACGGGTCGACCCAAGGGCGTCCGGACTCTGCATCGCGCCTGGGTGTTCGAAGGGGAAGCGGTCCGCGCGCAGAGAATGCTCGACGACACCGACCTGCAGTATCTGTGGCTGCCGCTCTCGCACGCCTTCGGACGGGCACTGCTGTCGGCACAAATGACCTGCGGGTTCGCGACCGCCGTCGACGGCCAGGTCGACAAGATCATCGACAATCTGGCCATCGTGCGCCCCACCTTCATGGGCGCAGCACCGCGTTCCTACGAAAAGGCCTACGCGCGGGTGTCGACGAGCGTCGCCAACGAATCACGCATCAAACAGGCCCTCTTCGCGTCCGCCTTCGGAGTCGGCGACCTGGTCGCCCAGCGTCGGCGCGACGGCCGCGCCATCCCGTTACATCTGTCCGTCGCCCACCGAATGTTCGACACCCTCGTCTTCGCCAAGATCCGTGCGCGCTTCGGCGGACGCATCCGCTTCTTCATCTCCGGCGCCGCCGCGCTCAACGACGACATCGCCGCGTGGTTCGACACTGCCGGCTTGGCGATTCTCGAGGGCTACGGCATGACCGAGGACGCCGCAGGCGCCACGATCAACCGCCTCGACGACTACAAGTTAGGCACCGTCGGCCGTCCCTTCCCCGGCACCGAAGTGCGCATCGCCCCCGACGGCGAGGTACAGATCAAAGGCCCACACGTGATGGACGGGTACCACAACCTGCCCGATGCCACCGCCGCAGCCACGACAGCAGATCGGTGGCTACGCACCGGTGACAAGGGTGAGGTCGTGGACGGCTACCTGAAAATCACCGGCCGCATCAAGGAACTGTTCAAGACCTCGGGCGGAAAGTACATCGCCCCGCCGGCGATTGAGGCCAGGTTCAAAGCGTTGTGCCCCTACGCCAGCCAATTCATCGTCTTCGGCGCCGAACGCAACTTCGTGACCGCGCTCATCACCCTAGATCCGGACACCATCAGCGAATGGGCTCAAGGCGCTGGCCTCGCCGCTTCCTCCTACGCCGACATCGCGACCTCGACACAGACGTTGGCCATGATAAGTCGCTACGTCGACGAGCTCAACGCGCAACTGAACCGCTGGGAGACGGTCAAGAAGTGGCAGATCCTCGACCACGACTTATCAGTAGAGACAGGAGAGCTGACCCCCTCGATGAAAGTCAAACGATCGGTCGTCGAAACGCGCAACCAAGCCCTCATCGACGGGTTCTACGCCTAACCGTATGACTGGCCCAGACATCGCACTTACCGCTTAAGGAGCAGAACATGACCAAGACCAGCATTGGCCAGTCGAAAGTAGTTGCCATCACCGGCGCGGCGCGCGGGATTGGCTACCAGACGGCCAAAGAACTTACTCGGCGAGGGCACCGCGTTGCTATCGGGGACATCGACGAGCAGCAGCTGAAAGCGTCCGCCGACGAGCTAGGAATCGCCACCTTCTCAGTCCTTGACGTCACCGTCGCCGACTCCATCGACAGATTCCTCGACCTAGTCGAGAGTGAACTCGGTCCGCTCGACGTCCTGATCAACAACGCTGGAATCATGCCCACCGGCCACGTCCACGAAGAACCCGACGCCGTCACCCGGCGGCAGATCGAGATCAATCTGCTCGGCGTGATCTACGGGACGAAGCTCGGCCTGAAGCGGATGCTGCCACGACGTTCCGGCCACATCATCAACACCGCATCGCTAGCCGGCGAGCTGCCCGTTCCGGGCCTCGCGACCTACTGCGGCACCAAGTTCGCCGTTATTGGCTTCACCGAAGCAGCCAGGCAGGAGTACCGCAAGTCCGGCATCCAGCTGTCCACAGTGCGACCTACCTTCACCAACACCGAACTGGTCGCGGGCACCGCCGGCGCCAAAGGCATTCGCAACGCCGAACCTGAAGAGATCGCTGCAGCCATGGCAAACCTTATCGAAAAGCCCAAGCCCTTCGTGCGCGTCACGCGTGTAGCCAGTGGCCTCGCCGCCGCCATGAAGTTCATCCCGTCCCGGCTCGCCGAGACGCTTTCTTCGTCACTTGGGGCCGACACAGTCTTTCTCGACGATGTTGATGCAGGGGCCCGGAAGAACTATCTCGATCGCATCTTGACGAACTGATCAACTTGGTGGCAGCGCGACCTGGCACGATCAGACTCATCGCGGCACTGGCGAGCGCCTACGGCCGGTAACCGCCGATAATGGGTAATATCGGCGTATTACAAGACGGTCTGAGTGGGCTTCGTTCCATCGCTCGGGAGTGGCGCCGCAGGTCGCGGTAGGGACCGCCCTTGCGGGCGGCCCCCCGCACAGATCCCAGCGTGCGGAACTACCGCACTGGGCTCCTGCCTCGGGTACGAACGTCGAAGCGCAGTTCGGGAAAGGGATGTATCACGCGGGCGGGTGGTAGCCACCTTTTCGCGATGCGGTCCATCCGGGTCCAGTTGAGTCGCGTGCGTTGGCTGCGGCGCCGCAGCGCCTTGTGCCAAAGCCGGGTCACCTGGGTGCGGAAAGCCGCCACCGCGTCGGTGTTGCCGGGCATCGCGTGTAGTGCTTCGTGCTCGGCGGGTGGGATGTGTCCGAGTTCGCCGTGCAGGCGCCGGTTGTTGTACCAATCGATGTACTCGACTGTTGCGATTTCCAGGTCGTCCAGGCCGCGCCAGGGGCCGCGGTTGCGGACGAGTTCGGCCTTGTACAACGAGTTGAACGCTTCGGCCATCGCGTTGTCGTAAGAATCTCCTTTGCTGCCAACGGATGCGACCGCACCGGCGTCGGCGAGCCGCTGGGTGTAGCGGATCGCTCGGTACTGGACGCCGCGGTCGCTGTGGTGGACCAGCCCGGTCAGGTCCGCGCGGTCGGCCTGGCGGCGCCAGATCGCCATCTGCAGCGCGTCCAGGGCGAGGTCGGTGTAGAGGCTGGTGGAGACCTGCCAGCCGACGATCAGGCGGGAGAACACGTCGAGGACGAACGCTGCGTAGACCCAGCCGCCGGCGGTGCGGACGTAGGTCAGGTCCGCGACCCATAACTGGTTCGGTGCGGTGGCGGTGAAGTCGCGTTCGACCAGATCACCCGGCCGTCCGGTCTCGGCGGCCGGGCGGGTAGTGCGTGGGGACTTGTCCCGCAGCAGCCCGCGCAGCCCGATCTCGCGCATGAGCCGCTCCACCGTGCACCGCGCCACCTCGCTGCCCTGCCGGTTCAGCTCGGCCCACACCTTCCGCGCCCCGTAGACGCCGTAGTTGACCTCGTGCACCTGCTCGATCTTCTCGGCCAACACCCGATCCCGGGCCGCGCGAGCGGGCTCCGGACGGGCCTTGGCGGCGTAGTACGTCGACGGTGCGATCTCGGCAGGCGTGCCCTCAAGCACCCGAAGGACCGGCTGGACACCGTGCTGCTCCCGCTGGGAGTCGACGAACTCGACCTTCATCGCGACGGACGGTCCATGAAAGTCGGCCCGGGGCGCGGTGACTGCCTTGCGGTGGTTCCGTTTCCCCGGGCCGCTTCCCGAACCCGGCGTGCACCTTTCAATGCACCGGGCTCTCCACGAAACCCGTTCAGACTGCGCGGGTCTCCTCGTTGGTGGTGTCTGGCCAGGGCGAGGATGACCGATCCGCGGTAGCGGTATCGGGTCGTGCCGATCTTCTCCAGGTCGATCAGCTCCCGTTCGGTCCCGGCTGGCCACCACCCGCCGCCGCAGTAGCGTTGACGCAGCTGCTTCCAGGTCGATTTCGGGTGCTTGCGGCGGATCCATCTCCACACCGTCTGCCACAAGTAGTGGCTCAGATAGGAGAACACCGCCGAGGACACCCCGGCCCGGAAGTAGCCCGCCCACCCCCGCACGGTCGCGTTCACGCGACGCAGCAGGTCATCCAGCGGCTGTCCGATCTCGATACGTCGACACAGCGTCTTGATCTTCCGTTTCGCGGCCAGCACGGCCTTCTTCGACGGATAGACATAGACGTAGTGCTTGCTGGTTCCGCGTTTGCGGTGACGTTGGATGCGCCACCCGAGGAAGTCCAGCCCCTCATCGATGTGGGTGATCAGGGTCTTGTCCGGCGACAGACGCAACCCCATCGTCGCCAGCACGGCGGCGATGTCCTCCCGCAACGCCTCGGCGTCGGTCCTGGTGCCGCGAACCATCAGGCACCAGTCGTCGGCATACCGGACGAGCTTGAAGTTCGGCAAGCCGTGGCGCAGCCGCGTGGCCCGCTTCAGCTTGCCGGTGTTCGGTCCGCCCGGCCGCTCGGCGATGTTTTCGTCGAGCACTGACAACGCGACATTCGCCAGCAGCGGCGACAGGATGCCACCCTGCGGGGTCCCGGCGGTGGTGTCCTCCAGCAGACGTTCCTCGCTGAGGATGCCCGCCTTCAGGAACGCCTTCACCAAGGCCAGGACACGGTTGTCTCCGACACGTCGACGCACCCGGCCCATGAGGGCGGTGTGGTCGATCTCGTCGAAACAGGCTTTGATGTCACCTTCGACGACCCACTCGTAGCAGCGAGGACGGGACGCTAGATAGCGCACCTCGGCAACCGCGTCATGAGCCCGGCGCTTCGGGCGGAAACCGTAGGAACACGGCAGGAAATCCGCCTCGAAGATCGGCTCCAACACCAGTTTCAGCGATGCCTGGACCACCCGGTCGGCGATCGTGGGGACGGTGGCTTCATAGTGCTCCTCCTGCAGGCGTGTGCGGGGATTTTCTGGATGGTGTGGTGCTGGTCGGGCTGGATTCCGTTGTGGTGACGCGTTTTCTGGGTTCGAGTATGCCGGTGGGTACCGACAGTTTCCGGTGTTGTTTAGCGGCGGGTTCGGGGTTTGCTGCGTCGGGCTGCCGGGTTGAGGTGTCCCGATTCGATGATGCGGCGGTTGCAGGCATGCTGGATCTGGCCGTTCCAGGGGATGCAGAGCCGGTGGCCGCTGCCGCGATGCGCGTCGAGTTGACCGGTGTTGATCCAGTAGTAGATGACGCCGGTGCTGCAGCCGAGCCGTTCGGCGGCCTGGGCCACGCTGATCTCGCCCTCGGCGTAGGCGACGGGGGCGGGGATGTGGTAGGCGTGGCGGATCCACTGCACGGCCTTGACGTCGAACGGGCGCCCGTGGCCGGTGGTGAGTCCGGCGGCGTTGAGGATGTTGGCGAGTTCGGCGGTGGGGGTGGTGGGGCCGAGCCGGGTGACCATCTCGACCGCGGGTGAGGGGCTGCGTTTGGCGGTGCCGGGGTGAACGGCGCGAGCGACCCGCAGTTCGTCGGTGGCGCCGGTGTGCCAGCGGATCCCGATGGCCACTTTGTCGTGGTCGGTTTCGGGTAGCAGGGTGATGTCGGCGATGAGGGTGCGTAGCAGCCGTTTGCGGTCCTTGTTGCTGGTGGTGGGGGCGTGCCAGAGCCCGGGCAGGTCAGCAGCCAGCTGCTCCAGCTCGGCCCGGCCGGGCAGGGGCGGCAGCGTATCGGTGGCGGCGGCCAGGGCTTGTTCGGCCTCGGCCAGGGTGGCGAGTTTCGCCTCCCATCGAGCCTCCAGGCTGCGCGCGACGAGCCGGTTTTCCGGCTCCACCGCGTGGAAAGCGCGTTCGGCGCGTTCGGCGTCGTAGCGGGCGCGTTCGACGGCGAGCTCGGCGGCCCGGCTCACGCGCTGGTGCCGGTCGGTGACCCGGTCGGCGGCGGCGAGTGCGAGCGCGACCTCGGTGGGATTCAGCGCCGCCAACAGTTGTTCGGCCACTGCATCGTCCACTGTGGATGCCGCAACGGAGCGGCAGGTCGGGGTGGTGAGCCGGTCGGCGCGCGAGGAACACTCGTAGGACGGTCTGGCGTCGGTGTGGTAGTTGGTGCGCATCGGCTTGCCGCAGGACCCGCACGCGATGATGCCCTGACACAGCGCCGAGCCCTCGCGGGGTGGCCGGGCACCGGCGTTGGTGCGGTTTGCCGCCAACTTGGCTTCGTTGAGCAGAAACTGCTCCCAGGTGATGTAGCCAGGGTGGTGATCTTTGATCAACACGGGCCACTCGGCGCGAGGCCGCTCGACGAGTCCGGTGTGGACGGTTCCGTCGGGATCGACCCGCCGGCGCGAGGTATAGCGGCCGTGCACATAGGCACCCGCGTAGCCCGGGTTCTTCAGCACACCCAGCACGCGGGCGTGGGTCAGTTTTCCCCAGCGCAGTTGCCCGGCCCAGACCCCGCCGTAGGCGCGCAGCGGGAACCGCCGCGTCGCGAACGCGGCCACCACCCCGTAGGCCGAGCCGGTCTGCTCGAACGCGGCGAACACATCACGGATCGCGGCCTGGACCTCGGCATCGGGGTCGATCACGACGTCGCCGGCCTCGTCGTAGACCAACCCGACCGGCAGCGGGGTACGCAGCTCGCCCCGCTGCGCCGCCGCGTTCTTCGCCGCGTGCAGCCGTTGCGCCATCACGTGCAGCTCGACCTCGCCGATCGTGCTCTTCATACCCAGCAGCATCCGATCGTTGACGTCTGCCGGGTCGTAGACCCCGTCGGCATCGATGAGTAACGTCTCGGTGATCGCGGCGAACTCCATCAACCGCGCCACCTCGGCATTCGAACGGGCCAGCCGGGAGATCTCGATCCCGAAGATCGCGCCCACCTCGCCGGAACACACCCGGCCCACCAGCTCGGTGAAGCCCGCCCGGGCCACGCCCCACCGGCCCGAGACCCCCAGATCGGTGTCGATCACCACCACGTCCTGGCGGGCCCAGCCCAGCCGGACGGCCTCCTCTGCCAGCCCGTACTGGCGCGTCGTGGACTCGGTGTGCTCGCGCACCTGCACCATCGACGACTGGCGCAGATAGACCACCGCCAGACGGTCGCGGTGAACTCTGGTGATCTTGCCCTCGCCGTTCATCGCCGCCGCCTTTCAGCGCCGCCACGGTCATGTTCGCCAGCACCGCCACCACCTCGCCCCGGAAAACCCCGGTCAACACTGCGGTCGGCGTGGCGGTGTCCATCGGCTACCGAAGCTCCCGCCGGGCCAGCAGCTCGGCGTTGATCGCCGAAATCTCGGCCACCACCGCCTCGACCTCGCCACCGGTACGCAGGTAACGGCGCACCACCTCCACCAGCGCCGCCGGCACATACCGCAACCGCCCCCGCCCCGCTGTCTTCGGCGCGAAGTAGGCATACGGGCCATGCCCCTCGCCCTGCACGCAGCGGCAGTCGGGCTTGCCGCAGCGCCGCGTCTGCTCCACCAGCGACCCGGACAACAACCCCTCCGCATCGCCGAGCCGGTCCACCAGCCGACGACGACGTGCCAGCAGTGCCCGCGTCGACAGACTCGACAGATCGTTCTTGTGTGCGTTCATCACACAAGAGAGTGTCAGTATCGGCCATATCAATCAACAACTCCCAGTGCGCGTGTCACCACAGCCAGCGCGGCCAACCCCTCCGCAGTCAGCCGATGCGTCTGCGCCGGCTCACCACGATCGGTCCATCCCTTCGGCACCGTGATCTGGCCGCTGACACCGCCCGAGCACACGAACACCGCGCCCCCGGCCCGCCGCTTGACATACAGAACCCCCAGCCGCCGCCCCCTCAGCGGATGGAACGGATGCGTGACGACAACAAAACCCAAATCATCACTGGACGACGCGGCAGTATGCCGCCTCCGTCGCGATCCCGAGACGACGCTTCTTGCCATTCGCCTTGGGGATCATCCGCTCCCGCACCGGGACCGGCCGGAACGTTCGGGTCTTCAACCGCTGTCGCAGCCGGTCGCAGAACACCTCCACCCCGATCTCGGCCTCGATCGCGTAAGCGGTCCTACCATCGACCCCGGCCGAGCGGGCGCCCTTGTTCCGTCGCACCCGATCCCACGCCACCAACACGAACGCGGGATCACAGACAAGGTTGTACAGATCATCAAACCGGCGATGAGGATCATCGCTGGCCCACCGGTGCAGCTTGGTCTGGATCTCTCGTACCCGACGCTCAGCATGGTATATCTCTGACGCCAGCTCGTCGGTATTCACCGGCGACCTCCGAGCATTCCAACCTCCATCACCACTTGACTTGCTGGCCCCCTTCGCCCTGCGACCGGCTCTCCCGGTCTCCATGACGGGTCGTTACGCCCGCGACTACTACGGAGCCTCCGCCCCACCTACGGCCATCAGCCGACGACGGGCCTGCCCACCGACCGGGTTGGACACCTGGCAGGGGAGGGCGGCCATAGGCGGTTCCCACGTTCACCTTGCGACCGTTCGACGAGTTAGGCGCCCAGCTCCTGCCCCGGCAGCATCGCCACGGCTACGCCGCAGTCCTTCACCGTGGCCTCGTGACCGGCGAAACCAACCGGCTTCAGAGTTGACCTTCCCCACAGGAGGAGTCACGCGCTGCATCCCGGCCCATATCCGCCAGATTTGAGCCGGTGGAACTCTTACGGGTGCTTTAACACTGATTTCTCGCGTGCACCTTCTCATCTCGCTCGCCGAACCCGCACCGTCTGGCAGTATCGACACGTCCCGGCTTTGTCAGGGCTGCTTCCCGCCTTCCCCGGCGTCTCCCGGACCAGGCTGCCCTCAGCTTCGATCGGGCCGCTGCGACGACCCAACGGCGAAGTCCTTTCACCTCCACTCGGTCACAAAGCGCCTCGTGGCGCACGGTTTCCGTGTTCCGCACGCATGAGACACGGCCGGGTTGGGTGCCTTCTTTACCCCGGGGCGGCGGTGCCCTCCCGACCAGCGCAGCCTCTCCGGTCGGCGCCTGCCGTTTCCCAACGGCCAGCCCTATACCCCGCTGGAACCTCCCACCTGCGGAGCTGCTGATAACGGGGCATACGAAGATTCACTCGCGTTCACCCGTCCGGCCTTCCCCTCGCCCGTGACCCCTGGGTGGAACAGCGGCCCTTCGGCTCTTCCCTGGGCTTCGCACCCTGCGGTTACCCACAACGCACGCCAGGACGGGGACGGTCCCTCGGACACTGGACCGGATCACATCCTCACTTCACCAAGCAAGCTCCAATCGACGTGACCACTCACTACGTGCGACCTCACGTCGCACGGCTGCCCCCAGCTTCACTCAGGCCGCTGCGACGACCCAAGGGAGACGGTCTCTCACCACCTCTCGATCAACCCAGCGCCTCGTGGCGCACAGCTCCGCTGCGAAGAAAGACGCCGCTGACTTCAGGATCTGGTTCGCCCGCCGCAGCTCACGCACCTCGCGTTCCAGCTCGGCGACCCTGGCCGCTTCTGCCGAGGTCGTTCCCGGCCGCACCCCGTCGTCGGTCTCGGCCTGCTTCACCCATGTCCGCAACGCCTCCGGGTGCACACCGAGCTGGTCGGCGATCCGCTTGATCGCCCCACCCACCGACGCCGGGTCCCGCCTGGCCTCAACTGCCAGCCGCGTCGCCCGCTCACGCAACTCGTCCGGATACTTCCGTGGTGCTGCCATGACTGTGAATCCTCCGGGTGTTCGACGTCTCCATCAAACCCGGGGCGGGACATTCACCCTCGCGCCGCGCTCGGTGTTGAACCGTTCAACCCCGCGCGTCGTGCCACGTCCTCCATGCCACGTCCTCCGTAGCGCGGCGTCGTTGATCGGCAAGTGCTCCCGCAGACCAGTCAGGTCTTGGAGCCGCCATGCGTGCCCACCGCGAACTGGACGACCACAGCGTCAGACATCCCGTCGGCATGCCGGTCACTGAAGTCGACATCGCTGAATAATCACCATCAGAAACCCGTAGTACCAACACGCCAGCGCCCAGGTCACACGTCACCATCGCTCGGCCAACCCAAGACATTCACGGCACACGATGCCGCCACTACCGACCGCCAGCCAGACTGTCACTCACGGTATCAACTCGGAGACGGGCATTCGCCGCGAACGAGCATTGCTCGTTGCCAGCAAGTGAAGCTGAGTCCGGATCACACCGCGAGCAACGGCCGACGCGAAGTCAGCACGTGGCTGCCCATCCACGAGTGGACCGAAACGGAGGTATGGCAACACATTCGCGCTAGCGGTGTGCCCTACCACCCTGCTTACGACGCCGGAATGACCCGGTTGTCGTGCTCTCTGTGCATTCTCGGGAGCCGCGCGGATCTCCTGCGCGCCGCACGCCTTCGGCCAGACCTTGCGGCCGAGTACGCCCGGATCGAGGACGAGATCGGGCATCGGTTCCGCAACGACATGTCGACGGCGGAGATCATCACCGGCGCAAATCCTTAGTGGACAGTTCCTGTTCTGAGTCCTCCCGAGTTCCGATAGTCCGCTGTTCGTATCACGAACGCTGAGAACGATTGAGGTTCGCCATGCTTGCATCCGATGACATCGTCCGCGCACGACTTTTCTTGATGCGCGCGACTGAGCCACCCACGCAATCCGTCGGCGCCTACACCGCAGTCCACGGCCCAGTGGAGGCCGCCGACCGCATCCGCGCCGGTTGTGCACCCCCGGCGGTGCTCGCCGAGGTCGCACAGCCTGAACCCGATCTACGCGACGACCTCGCCGCACTCGAGGCGGGGCATGCCAGGCTGCTCACCCCCGAGGACGACGACTGGCCGAACGCGGCGGCGCACGACCTGGCCGCCTCCGGCACGGGAGCGCCGCTGGGCCTGTGGGTGCGCGGTGACCCGCAGCTCGGAGTCCTCACCGCTGGACCGGTGGCCGTGGTCGGCTCGCTGGCTGCCAGCCCGTATGGCGAGTACGTCGCTGCGGAACTCGGGCGAGGCGTCGCCGATCGGGACATCGCCATTGTCAACGGTGCCGGGTTCGGGGTCGAAGCGCACGCGCTGCGGGGTGCCCTGAGCACCTCCGGACGCGGCCGGTGCCTCGTCGTGCTGGCGTGCGGTATCGATATCGAGTACCCCGCCGACCACGGCCCGCTCTTGCGGGAGATCACCGAATCCGGCGGAGTGCTGGTCACCGAGTACCCCCTCGGCACGAAACCTCGCCGCACGCGTGCCTACGCACGGCAACGTCTGGTCGCCGCGCTGAGCGAGGCCACGGTGATCGTCGAGGCCGGCCGACGCAGCCCGGCCCTGGCTGTAGCGCGTACGGCGTCGAGGCTCGGCCGCCGCGTCTACGCGGTCCCCGGACCGGTCACCTCGGCGACGTCCGGCGGGACCAACGAGCTGCTCCGTACCGGGATGGCCATGGCCGTCACCTGCGCCGACGAAGTCACCACCATCCGCGGACTCCGATGACGCGCCGGAACCGTGGGACCAGGTCAGCAGGGGTGTGTCGCGACCAGGAATCGCTGGTCACGACACACCCCTGCTGACCGCAGGCTGTCTCGGTAAGGTGTCTAGGGCGACACGGCGACGAACAGATGGTCAGCCACGCCCAGAGGCCGGTCAACCCCCGGCCACGCGAGAGAGGGCCGCAGATGGACAAGGACGAGCACATAGCGCAGCTCCGCGCCCGCCGACAGCGCATCGAAGCGATCGAAACCGCCTTGGAAAGCATCCGAGACGTGGAAAGCTCTCTGCAGGAGATGCGGGAAATCCTGCTCCAGCAGCGGAAGGTCGAACGAACGGAGCGGCTCACCGATATTCGCGAAGCGGACAAGGCCGGTGTGCCGAAGACCAAAATCTCCAAGGAGGTTGGCCTCAGCCGCGCGAACCTCTACAACCACCTCAAAGGCACCCCAGCGGACGAGTAGCCGGACTCACGCGGCTGGACGATCATTGGAGAACCACAGCCATGCGCCGGAACGCTCCGGAAATGTCACGCAGGCCCTTCCCTGCGACGCGGCGGATGCGCACCTACCGGCAGAGCTGGCCGCCTCGCTGCCGGTAGAACTCCACCGGGTCGACGGCTTGGCCGTTGGTCTCGATCTGCAGGTGCAGGTGCGCTCCGGTGGAAGCTCCCCGGTTTCCGACTGCGGCGATGGGCTGGCCGGCTTGAACGGATTGCCCTTCGCGGACCAGGTTGTGGTCGTTGTGGCCGTAGATCGTCACGATCCCGTCCCCGTGCTGGATGCGGACCCACAGTCCGTAGCCGGACGCCGGGCCTGAGCTGATCACCGTGCCGGAGTTGGCTGCCAGGATCGGAGTACCGATGGGCGCACCGATGTCGAGTCCTTTGTGGAATTCGCTGCCGCGATAACCGAATGCGGAGGTGCAGGTGCCGTTCGTGGGTGTCGTCCAGCCGCCGGTCGTCGCACTGGTCGTACAGGTGGCACCTTGGACGGCCCCGACGATCTGGCGCGCTGTTGGCTCGAATTTCGCGTAGCGGTCAGGAAAGCCTGATCGCTGGACGGTCTGGGCGGCAACGGTGACCGGCATGTTCTGCCAGTTCGGCAGCGCCAGCAAATGCCGGTAGAACTGCTCGCTGCTGTAGGTGGGGTCCATGATCTGCGCGACACTTCCCCAGCCTTGGGACGGCCTCTGCTGGAACAAGCCGACGCTGTCGCGATCGCCGTAGTTCAGGTTCTTCAGTTGCGACTCGGTGAGTGCGGTGGCGACCGCGACGACCCAGCCCTGCTCGGGCACGTTCATCCGTTTGCCGACAGCGACGATCGTCGCCGCGTTGCTCATCTCCTGCGGTCCGTACCCCGCTGCCGAGGTCGCGCTCGCCCCGGCGGGGGCACAGTTCATGCCCCCGGCGGAACTGCTGGAACTGCCGAATACGGCTTGAACCACAGCGATGGCGCCGCCACCGATGAAGAGCATGATCACGACGACGAACCCGGCACCGGCGGCGGCCACCTTGCCCATGGCGCATCACCTCCACGGATGCGCGGGGTCGGGCGGGGGCATCGGGG
>NZ_JAAXLS010000064.1 GCF_012328925.1 Amycolatopsis acididurans | reverse complement strand
GGAGGCTGGGGTGCCGAGCGTTCGCTCGTCGTGGTGCCGGTGACCACCACACGGACGTCACGGCCGTCGAGCCGGACCTCCACGACATGTTCGGGCAGGTGCGCGGTGACCTCCGCGGCGAGATCCGCCAGTGCGTTCATCAGCGCCAGTCGCACCGCGGGCTCCAGCGCGGCGGACAGGACGGCGGCGGTGCGCCGCGTCTGCTCGTCGCCCGCGGACGCCGTCGCGCTGAGGTCCTCGCGAAGGCTCGTGATGTACGGCGTCAAATCCATGACACCACTATGACGTCATCGATGGTGTCAGTCAAGCGTCGTGGTGGTGCGCGAGTGTCTGCGCGGCTGCCGGAACGGAGCCGGTTACGCTGCCTGGAGCCGTCAGAGGGGAAGGAGTGCGACCGTGGCCGAAACCGTGTCGCCCAAGGTGCAGTTGATCGCGAAGACGGAGTTCTTCCCGCCGGAGGACGTGCCGTGGTCCACCGACGCCGACGGGGGCCAGGCGCTCGCCGAGTTCGCCGGCCGTGCCTGCTACCAGTCGTGGAGCAAGCCGAACCCGAAGACGGCCACCAACGCCGGCTACGTCGACCACATCATCGAGGTCGGCCACCTTTCGGTGCTGGAGCACGGATCCGTGACCTTCTACATCACCGGCATCTCGCGCTCGCTGACCCACGAGCTGATCCGCCACCGCCATTTCTCCTACTCCCAGCTCTCGCAGCGCTACGTCCCCGAGCGCAACGCCGCGTTCGTCGAGCCCGACGTCATCGCGAGCGATCCCGAACTGCACGAGAAGTTCCTCGCCGCCGCGCAGGCCAGCGTCGAGGCCTACACCGAGCTGCTCGCCGGGCTGGAGAAGAAGTTCGCCGACGCCCCGAGCGCGACCCTGCGCCGCAAGCAGGCCCGCCAGGCCGCCCGTGCCGTGCTGCCCAACGCGACCGAGACGCGCATCGTGGTCACCGGGAACTACCGCGCCTGGCGGCATTTCATCGCGATGCGCGCGACCGAGCACGCCGACGTCGAGATCCGCGCCTTGGCCGTGGAATGCCTGCGGCAGCTGCAGAAGGCGGCCGGGAACGTGTTCGCGGACTTCACCATCTCCACCCTGCCCGACGGCACCGAGGTCGCCTCCAGCCCCAAGGTGCTCGAAGGGTGAAACGACTCGCGATCGACGTGCAGCAGGGCGAGTACGCCGTCGCGCGGCTCGAACCGGATGCCGCGGTGCCGGAGGGTTTGCTGGCCCCGGGCAACGGTTTCGTGTCGGTGACCCGGACTGCCGGCGAGTTGTCGGTGATCTGCCCGGCCGCGCTCGCGCCGGGCGACGCGAAGGTCGAGGCGGGCTGGCGGCTGCTCACCGTCCGCGGCCCGCTGGAGTTCACGCTGACCGGCATCATCGCCGCGCTCGCCAGTGAACTCGCCGCGGCCGGGGTCGCGCTGTTCACCCTGTCCACCTTCGACACCGATCACGTGCTCGTGAAGCAGTCGGACCTGACCCGCGCCGAGGCCGCGCTCCGCGCCGCCGGACACGAGGTCACCCAGGCCGCCGCCTGAGCCGGTTAACCCTCGCCCGCACGGGTAATACTCCCGCGTAAGTCACTTCCGGTGCTCTGTACATCAAACTTCGGCGCGCCTAAACTTCGGTTTAGGACAGCGTCAATGACAGAGGTGGAGCGATGGCGGTAGCGGACACCCTGCGCCCGAGGCTCGCCCGCGTGCGGGCCGGGTCGGTGCTGCTCGGGCCCGCGTTCGTCGCGGCCGTCGCCTACGTCGACCCCGGCAACGTCGCCGCCAACGTCAGTGCCGGTGCGCAGTACGGCTACCTGCTGGTGTGGGTCGTGATCGTGGCGAACCTGATGGCCGGGCTCGTGCAGTACCTCTCGGCCAAGCTGGGCCTGGTCACCGGGAAGTCGCTGCCGGAGGCGCTGCGCGAGCGGATGCCGCGCGGCGGGCGCCTCGCCTACTGGGCACAGGCCGAATTCGTGGCGATGGCCACCGATCTGGCGGAGGTCGTCGGCGGCGCCATCGCGCTGAACCTGCTGTTCGGCCTGCCACTGCTCGCCGGTGGCCTGGTCACCGGCGTCGTGTCGATGGGCCTGCTGCTGGTACAGGACAAACGCGGTCAGCGCCCGTTCGAGCGGGTCGTCACCGGGCTGCTCGCGGTCATCGCGATCGGGTTCCTCGCCAGCCTCTTCGTGGCACCGCCCTCGCCATCCGGCCTGGCCGGCGGTCTCGTGCCGCACTTCGCCGGTGGGGAAAGCGTGCTGCTGGCGGCCGCGATGCTGGGCGCCACGGTGATGCCGCACGCCGTCTACCTGCATTCCGGCCTGGCGCGTGACCGGCACGGCCACGCCAGCGGCCGCAAGCTCGCCGGGCTGCTGCGGGTCACGCGGTTCGACGTCGCGCTGGCGATGCTGCTCGCGGGCGCGGTGAACCTGGCGATGATCCTGCTCGCCGCGACCAACCTGGAGGGCATGTCCGGCGTGGACTCGATCGCGGGCGTGCACAGCGCGGTCAGCGGCACGCTGGGCGCCGGGATCGCGCTGCTGTTCGCGGTCGGGCTGCTCGCCTCGGGGCTCGCCTCGACGTCCGTGGGCGCCTACGCCGGGGCGATGATCATGCAGGGCCTGTTGCGCAAGCGGGTTCCGCTGCTGCTGCGCAGGCTGGTCACGCTGCTGCCCGCCGTCGTGGTGCTCGCCGCAGGAGCCGACCCGTCCCGTGCGCTCGTGGTGTCACAGGTGGTGCTCTCCTTCGGCATCCCGTTCGCGTTGATCCCGCTGGTCAAGCTCACCAGCGACCGGTCGCTGATGGGCGCGGACGTCAACCGGCGGGCCACGACGGTGCTGGCTTCGATGGTCGCGGGCCTCATCGTGGTGCTCAACGTCGCGCTGATCTGTCTCACGTTCGCCGGGGATTGAGGGAACTTCCGGGCCTTCGCGGTGGTCGGACTAGCATCTCGCTGTCCGAACCCAGGAAGGCCCGCCGTGACCAACGACCAGACCACCGAACGGGCCGCCCAGCCCTCGGCCCGCGTGATCGGCGGGCGCTACGTCCTGCTGGCCGAGCTCGGCAGGGGCGGGATGGGCGTGGTCTGGCGTGCCGAGGACCGGGTGATCGGCAGGCACGTCGCGATCAAGGAACTGAGCATCGGCGGCGACGAGGTCTCCGCCGAGCGCATCATGCGCGAGGTCCGCACCGGCGGCAGGCTCAACGACCCGGCGGTGGTCACCGTCTACGACGTGGTGTCCGAGGACGGCGGCAGCTACATCGTGATGGAGCTGGTGGAGGCGCCGACGCTCGCGGACGTGGTGCGCCACAACGGGCCGATGCCGCCCGCCCAGGCCGCGTCGATCGGCCGGCAGGTGCTCTCGGCGCTGCAGGCGGCGCACGACGCCGGGATCGTGCACCGCGACGTCAAGCCCGGCAACATCATGGTCGCGCCCAACGGCCGCGTGAAGCTCACCGACTTCGGCATCGCGCAGGCCGTGGACGATCCGCGGCTGACCACCAGCGGCATGATCGTCGGCAGCCCGGCGTTCATGGCGCCGGAACGCGTCGCGGGCAACGACGCCGTGCCCGCCTCGGACATCTGGTCGCTGGGGGCCACGCTGTTCTTCGCCGTGGAGGGCATTCTCGCGTTCGAACGGCCGACCACCGCGGCCACCCTGCACGCGATCATGAACGAGGTCCCGTACCTGACGCGCACCCAGGGGCCACTCGCGTCGGCGATCATGGGCATGCTCATCGCCAGTCCCGACGCCAGGATCTCCGCCGCACAGGCACATCAGCTGCTCGCCATGGCGGCGGCCACCGCGAGCCCGCCGGCGACCCCACCGGGCGGGCAGACCGTGCTGTGGCCGCAACCGGTGACCGGGCCGGTGCCCGCGAAAACCGGTCACCGCGGGATATGGACGATCGCCGCCGCGGTGCTCGGTGTCGTGCTGCTCGGCGGCGGGTTCCTGCTCGGCCAGTGGTGGGCGGCCCCGGGAACCGACAAGACCATGCTGCCCACGGTCACCTACGGCGTTGGCGGCGGGACGCTCGCCGCGTTCAGCCCCAGCGGTTCCTACAGCTGCTACAACGGCCAGATCGCCCAGGGCTACCGGATCTCCTCCGACAACAGCCTCGACTGCGACAAGCCCCACGATCTCGAGGTCTACGACAAGATCGAGGCGCTGGGCAACACCAGCTACACCGACGACGAGGCCAAGCCGGCCGGCTACCCCGGAACCGAGGCGCTGCAGCGGTTCGGGGAGAGCTTCTGCGGGATGAGCTTCGGCTCCGACACCGTCAGCGCGGCGCAGCGGCCGCTGCTGAGCCACCGCGCGCTCGTTCCGGCACAGGGTGAGTGGACCGAGGACACCGGCACCGGCAAGGCGCCCAACCGCACCGTCTACTGCGTCGCGACCAGGACCGGGGGCGCTCAGCTGACCGGTTCCGTCGTCACGAAGGTCAAGTAGCCAGCAGAAGTTCCGGCCACGGAGACTCCGTGCAGCGGATTTTCCGTAGCGGCAGGTCGTCGCGCATATCGGCCCATTTGGTGAGGTACCGTCACAGCATGTCCACTCCACCTACCGCAGCGCCCGGGAGACCGTTCGGGCGCGTGCTCACCGCGATGGTCACCCCCTTCGACGCCGACGGCGCCCTGGACCTGAAGCGGGCGCAGGAGGTCGCCGAGCACCTGGTGGACCTGGGC
The DNA here is from genome assembly GCF_012328925.1 of Amycolatopsis acididurans. GTDB lineage: Bacteria > Actinomycetota > Actinomycetes > Mycobacteriales > Pseudonocardiaceae > Amycolatopsis_E > Amycolatopsis_E acididurans. The sequence goes on along the minus strand of NZ_JAAXLS010000064.1, from coordinate 30,065 downwards.
AACGACGGGCTCGTCGTCAACGGCACCACCGGCGAGAGCCCGACCACGAGCGACAAGGAGAAGTCCGACCTGATCCGCGCCGTGGTCGAGGCGGTCGGCGACCGCGCGACGATCGTGGCCGGTGGCGGCACCTACGACACCGCGCACAGCATCGAGCTGACCCAGCAGGCCGAGAAGGCGGGCGCGCACGGCATCCTGCTCGTCACGCCGTACTACTCGCGTCCCTCACAGGCCGGCCTGCAGGCGCACTTCACCACCGTGGCCGACGCGACCGGCCTGCCGGTGATGCTCTACGACATCCCGCCGCGCTCGATCGTGCCCATCGAGGTGGACACGCTGCGCAGGCTCGCCGAGCACCCGCGCATCCTGGCGGTCAAGGACGCCAAGGGCGATCTGCTGGCGGGCAGCGAGGTCATCGCGAACACGCACCTGGCCTACTACTCGGGTGACGACGCGCTGAACCTGCCGTGGCTCTCGGTCGGCGCCGCCGGTGTGGTCAGCGTGATCGGGCACGTGGTGGCGGGCCGGATCAGGGCCATGATCGAGGCCTACGAGGACGGTGACACTTCCACCGCCCGCACCAACCACCGCGGGATGCTGCCGGTGTTCCGCGCGATGTCCCGGGTCGGCGGGGTGGTGTTCGCCAAGACGGCGCTGCGGCTGCGTGGCCACGACGCCGGCGAGCCGCGGCTGCCGATCGTGCCTGCGACCGAGGACCAGATCCAGGCTATCGCCGCGGACCTCACCCAGGCCGGGGTCCCCCTCGACGAGGCGCCGACGACGGACTGGCACAGTTCCAGGGTCGCGCAAGCGGACTCGGCCGCGGCATACGTCGCGCCGACCACTCACACCAGCGTAGGGACCATTCATAGGTGAGTTCTTCCTCGCAACCCGCAGGACCCGGACCGACCAACACCCCGCCCGCGCTGGCCGAAGGCGGCCTGCGTGTGGTCGCACTCGGCGGTATCGGCGAGGTCGGCCGCAACATGACCGTCTTCGAGTACGCCGGGCGGCTGCTCATCGTCGACTGCGGCGTGCTCTTTCCCGAGGACGCGCAGCCGGGCGTGGACCTGATCCTGCCCGACTTCCGCGCGATCGAGAGCAGGCTGGAGGAGATCGACGGGCTCGTGCTCACCCACGGGCACGAGGACCACATCGGTGCCGTGCCGTTCCTGCTGCGGATGCGGCCGGACCTTCCGGTCTACGGTTCGCGGTTCACCCTCGCGCTGCTGGAGGCGAAGTGCAAGGAGCACCGGCAGCGCCCGAAGCTGATCGAGGTGACCGAGTCCGAGCGCCGCACCGTCGGCGCGTTCGACCTGGAGTTCTTCGCGGTCAACCACTCCATCCCGGACGCGCTGGCGGTCGCCATCCGCACCGGCGCCGGGGTCGTGCTGCACACCGGTGACATCAAGCTGGACCAGCTGCCGCTGGATGGCAGGCTGACCGACCTCGCCGGGTTCTCGCGGCTGGGTGACGACGGCGTGGATCTGCTGTGCGTGGACTCGACCAACGCCGAGGTGCCCGGGTTCGTGACGCCGGAACGCGACATCGGCCCGGTGCTCGACGACGTGATCGGGCGGGTGACGCAGCGGGTGATCGTGGCGTGTTTCGCCAGCCACGTGCACCGCGTGCAGCAGGTGCTCGACGCCGCGGTCGAGCACGGCCGCCGGGTCGCGTTCGTGGGCCGCTCGATGGTGCGCAACATGGGCATCGCCGCCGATCTCGGCCTGCTGAACATCCCGCAGGGGCTGCTGATCGACCTCGACGATGCGGTCAACCTGCCCGAGACCAAGGTGCTGTTCGTGTCCACCGGTTCCCAGGGCGAGCCGCTGTCGGCACTGTCGCGGATGGCGCGCGGGGAGCACCGGCAGATCTCGATCCGCGCCGGGGACACCGTGGTGCTGGCCAGTTCGCTGATCCCGGGCAACGAGAACGCGGTGTTCGGCGTGGTCAACGGGCTCGTGCGACTCGGCGCGAACGTCGTGCACCAGGGCAACGCCAAGGTCCACGTGTCCGGGCACGCGTCGGCGGGGGAGTTGCTGTTCCTCTACAACGCGATCCGGCCGAGCAACGTGATGCCGGTGCACGGCGAGTGGCGGCATCTGCGGGCCAACGCCGAACTGGCGGTGCGCACGGGCGTGGCGCCGGAGAACGTGGTCCTCGCCGAGGACGGTGTGGTGGTCGACCTGATCGACGGCCGCGCCCGCACCACCGGGCGCGTCGAGGTCGGGCATGTGTACGTGGACGGCCTGTCGGTCGGCGACGTCGGTGAGTCCACCCTGTCGGACCGGCTGGTCCTGGGCGAGGGTGGTTTCATCGCGATCACGGTCGCGGTCGACTCCACCACCGGGCGCGCGATGAGCGTCCCGACGGTGTCCGGGCGCGGTTTCTCCGACGATCCGAAGGCGCTCGACGCGGTGGTGCCGCTGGTGGAGATGGAGCTGTCCCGGACCGAGACCGAGGGCATCACCGACAGCCACCGCATCGCGCAGGCGGTGCGGCGCGTCGTCGGCCGCTGGGTCGCCGAGACCTACCGCCGTCGTCCCATGATCGTGCCGACCGTGATCCCGGTTTAACCGCTCGCGCTTCCGGCCGGGCGCGAGCAAGCGTGCGCCGTGCGGCTCGTGTCGTCCTGACCGAGCTGCACGAGCGTCGCGCCGCCGAGCATGACGACCGCGCCCGCGAGCTGCGCCCAGGACAGGGACTCGCCGAGCAGCGCCCAGGCCGTGGCCGTGGCGACGACCGGTTCGAGCAGGCCCACCACCGACGCGACGGCGGCGGGAAGGTGCCGTAGCGCCGCCGTGCCCAGGCCGTAGGCGAGCGCGGTCGACAGCAGCGCCACCGCGATCACCAGCATCCACACGGGCGGCTGCCACGGGCCGAAGGCGGCCGGGGCGGCGAGCACCGAGGCAGGCAAGGTCCACGGCGGCGCCACCGCGCACATCACCAGCGCACCGATGATCATGCCCCAGGTCACCATGCCCAGCGGATCGCCCGTCGTGGCTCCGCGTTCGCCGAAGAGGAAGTAGGCCGCCGAGCACATCGCGGTGCACAGCCCCAGCAGCAGGCCGAGCGCGTCGAGGCTCAGCCCGTCCCACACCTGCGCGACGAGTGCGAGCCCGCCCATCGCGAGCGCGATACCGAACCACATCCGCCGGGGCAGCACGGTGCGGCGCACGAACCGGGTCCACAGCGCGATCAGCACCGGCGAGGTGAACTCCAGCAGGATCGCGATCCCGACCGGCAGCCGCTGCACCGACACGAAGTAGCACAGCTGCACCCCGGCGACGCCCAGCAGCCCGTAGCCGAGCAGCAGCGGCCATTCGGCGCGGCGCAGGAGCAGCAGCCGGGGCCGGAACACCGCGACGACGACGGCGAGCACCAGCGCGGCGAGCCCTATTCGCGCCGTGGCGACCTGTTCCGGCGAAAGTCCCGCCAGCATCGCTGGTTTCGCGATCGTGCCGGACGCGCCGAAGGAGACGGACGCGAGCAGGATCAGCGCGGTTCCGCGGCCGCGATGCGGTACGAAAGCGGTCCCTCGGACGGGAAGTTCGGTCACCACACCGGCGACACTATTGACCGGCCATCCGGTCGGGCATCCGGTTTTCTACGGCTTCCAGGGGCTGACCGTGTCGGTGGGGCGCGTCGGATCGTGAAAGCGCGGCTCGTTCATTTCGCCCGCGCGCAGCGGGATCAGCCCGGTGGTGATGGCACGCATGATCTTCGCGTGCGCCCGCACCCCGGCGCCGGGCCGCCCGGGTTCGACGTCGGAGAGATCCACCGGTGTGCCGAAGTGCACTTTGAACACCGGACGGCGCAGGGGAGCGGTCAGCCCGGACCGGGCCAATGGCACCAGATCGGCCGGGCCGCTGACGGTTTCGGTACCCCAGTAGACGGCTTCGTGCGCGCCCCACTGGCTGACCGGGATCACCGGCACGTCCGCCGCCAGCGCGAGCCGTGCGGCACCGGTCTTGCCGCGTTCGGGCCACAGGCCGGGATCGTGGCTGATCCGGCCCTCCGGGTAGACCATGATCGGGTTCGGGGTGCTGCGCATCGCCTCGACGGCCTGGTGGAACTGCTCGACCGCGCCGGCCTTGCCGCGGTCGATGCGCAGATGCCCGCTCGCGCGCAGCGCCGGCCCGATCAGCGGCGCGTCCAGCAGCCCGCCCGCGAGCAGGAAGCGCGGGGCGACGCCGATCCGCTGGCACGCGGCGATCAGTACTAGCGCGTCGAACACGCCGATGTGGTTGGCCGCCATCAGCAGCGGTTTTCCGCGCAGCTCACGCGGAATCCCGCCGGTGACCTTCAACCGCCCGACCAGGTGGACCAGCCCGGTGTCCAGTGCGGTCATGGTGCGCCAGATCGCCGGTGGCCTGCGGCGGATGGGCGAGCTGTCGTCGTCGTGCAGCGCGAACATGCGCAGAGCATCTCAGATTCACCGTGATGGCCTATCAAGCTGGTCTTTGTGGCAAAAGTTCGCGTTGCGCTGAGAGTGGCACGTGTGACTCGTGGGTCCAGGCGGTTACCGTAGAGGTCATGGCGAGCGGTTCGACCACGACGAGGAGAAGCGCGACGACGAAACGCAGTGGCAGCAAGGGCCCGGCGCGCAAACCGGCGCGCGGGGCGGCGAAGCCACGTGCGGGGTCGACACGCGCTCCGGCGCGCAAACCGGCCGCCCGCCGGCGTTCCGGCGGCACGTTCGCCAAGACCGTGCGTGGCGGCTGGAACCTGCTCGCGAAGGGCGTCGGCAGCCTGGCCCGCACCGTCGGCAGGAGCCGGGAGCTGGAGCCCGAGCACCGCCGTGACGGGCTCGCGCTGGGCCTGATCGCGCTCGGCCTGATCATCGCCGCCGGGGTGTGGTGGCGTGCCGCGGGCCCGGTCGGGCACTACGTCGAGCTGGGCACGCGCACCGTGTTCGGGGCCGGCGCGGTGACGCTGCCGCTCGTGCTGCTGGTCACCGCGGTCGCGCTGATGCGGTCGGAACCGCAGCCGGAGACCAGGCCGAGGATGGTCATCGGCACGCTGCTGGTGATGTTCGCGCTGCTGGGGCTGCTACACCTGTTCTCGCGGCAGCCCGCGGGCAACGACGACCGGATGTACGCGGGGGGCCAGCTGGGCGCGCTGTCCGGCGGGCTGCTGGCGCGCGGCGTCACGACGTGGGTCGCCGCGCCGCTGCTGGTGCTGGCCCTGATCTACGGCGTGCTGGTGTTCACCGGCACGCGCATCCGCGACATCCCGCAGACGCTGCGCGAATGGGGGCTCGACCCCGAGGAGCGCGAGGAGCTGGAGGCCGAGCGGCAGGCACGCGCCGAGGAGCGCGACGCGGTCACCGAGGCCGACCCGAAGGCGGTGCGGCTGCGCAAGCCGTCGCGGCGCCGCCAGGCCAGCAGCGGCGAGGGTGAACAGCTCGACATCGAGGCCGCCCTCGCCGAGGCACCCACCCCGGCGAAACCGCCGAAGCCCAAGCCCGTCGAGGTGCCGGAGAAGAAGCCGAAGAAGGCCGAGCAGGCGCCCGCCATGTCGGTCACCCGTACCGTCGAGGGCGACTACCAGCTCCCGTCGCCGGATCTGCTCCAGCTCGGCGACGCGCCGAAGACCCGCAGCAAGGCCAACGACGCCATGATCGAGGCGATCACCGGCGTGCTGGAACAGTTCAATGTGGACGCTCAGGTCACCGGTTTCACCCGTGGCCCCACGGTGACCCGGTACGAGGTCGAACTCGGTCCCGGCGTGAAGGTCGAGAAGATCACCGCGCTGACCAAGAACATCGCGTACGCGGTGGCCACCGACAACGTGCGGCTGCTCGCGCCCATCCCCGGCAAGTCGGCGGTGGGCATCGAGGTGCCCAACTCCGACCGCGAGATGGTGCGCCTCGGCGACGTGCTGCGCTCGGCCAAGGCGGCCAAGGACAACCACCCGATGGTCATCGGGCTCGGCAAGGACATCGAGGGCGATTTCGTCACCGCGAACCTGACGAAGATGCCGCACCTGCTGGTGGCGGGTTCCACCGGCTCCGGTAAGTCGAGCTTCGTCAACTCGATGCTGGTCTCGCTGCTGGCACGGGCCACGCCGGACGAGTGCCGGATGATCCTGATCGACCCGAAGATGGTGGAACTGACCCCGTACGAGGGCATTCCGCACCTGATCACGCCCATCATCACCCAGCCGAAGAAGGCCGCCGCGGCGCTGGCCTGGCTGGTGGAGGAGATGGAGCAGCGCTACCAGGACATGCAGGCCAACCGGGTGCGCCACATCGACGACTTCAACAAGAAGGTCCGCTCCGGGGAGATCACCGCACCGCCGGGCAGCGAGCGCGAGTACCGGCCCTACCCCTACATCATGGCGATCGTCGACGAGCTGGCCGACCTGATGATGACGGCGCCGCGCGACGTCGAGGACGCGATCGTGCGGATCACGCAGAAGGCGCGGGCCGCCGGTATCCACCTGGTGCTGGCCACCCAGCGGCCCTCGGTGGACGTCGTGACGGGCCTGATCAAGACGAACGTGCCGTCGCGGCTGGCGTTCGCGACGTCCTCGCTGACCGACTCGCGGGTCATCCTGGACCAGCCGGGCGCGGAGAAGCTGATCGGTATGGGCGATGGTCTGTACCTGCCGATGGGTGCCGGGAAACCGATCCGCATCCAGGGCGCGTTCGTCGGCGACGACGAGATCGCCGCGATCGTCAACTTCGCCAAGGACCAGGCGCAGCCGGAGTACCAGGACGGGGTCACGGCGGCGAAGGCGGGCGAGGCCAAGGAGATCGACCCGGAGATCGGCGACGACCTCGACGTGCTGCTGCAGGCGGCGGAGCTGGTGGTCACCTCGCAGTTCGGGTCGACCTCGATGCTGCAGCGCAAGCTGCGGGTGGGTTTCGCCAAGGCCGGGCGCCTGATGGACCTGTTGGAAAGCCGTGGCGTGGTGGGCCCGTCGGAGGGCTCGAAGGCCCGCGACGTGCTGGTCAAGCCCGACGAGCTGGACGGCGTGCTGTTCATGATCCGCGGCGGGGACGCGCCCGCCGCGGACGACGGCGAGGATTAGCTCTCGATCTGCTTGCGGATCCAGGACGCGGCCACGTCGACCCTGGCCAACGTCTCGGTGCCCGGCTGCGGGCACTGCGGGCCGGACACCTCGGTGGCCACCAGCTGCCCGGTGACGTCGTCGGCGGAGACAAAGAACGGCCCGCCGGAATCGTCGCGGCACGGGCTGTTCTCGACCGTTCTCGGCACGACAGGGTCCGCGTCGAGGGTCGAGTCGTTGACCGCCGCGATGCGGAACTCGCCCCGCTTGAGATGGTCGGACGGGGTGACGACGGTGGCCGAGGTCGAACCCCAGCCCGCGAACTGCAGGCGCTGCCCCGGATCCGGCGCGCTCTCCGCGAGCGCCACCGGCGTGATGTCGGTGATCGGGGTGTCGAGCTTGACCACCGCGAGGTCGTTGACGGGGGACTGGCGCACGTCCACGACCTTCGCCGTCCGGCCGCCGGGATCGCTGTCCCTGGTCTTGCCGACCGTGACGATCATCGTGTACCGGGGCTTCCCGCCGACGCGCGTGCCGTCGAGATCGTGGAAGCAGTGCCCGGCCGTGATGACCCAGTCCGGGGCGATCAGCGCTCCGCTGCAGCCGCCGTCGCGCACCCCGCCGCCGGGTTCGGGGATGTTCGTCGACCGGAGCTTGGCGTTGAACGGCACCAGCGGCTTCGGCGAGGGCGGCGCGTTGTTTCCCCCGCCCCTCTCCGTGCTGGGCGGCGGCGCCTCGGTGCCCGGTGCGGAGGCGGTGGTCACCGGCGTCGCTTTGCGCAGGCCGAGGGCCGCGGCCGCGGAGTCCACCGAGCCGGTCACATGGGCGCAGGCCGCACCGGCCCCGACGAGGACGGCGACCGCCAGCGTGTAGGGCCTTCGCGGCCGGCGCGCACGAGAACTCTTTTTCACCGATAGGAGTAACGGCTCGTGTCACCCGAATGGTTCAAATTTGTGATGATCACTACTCTGCGCGATGTTTAGATGTTCATCGGGCACTCGCCCGTGACCGGCGCCGCCGGGGCATCCTGCGGGCCGTGTACCGGCGCCGAGCAGCCCGTCGGCACCAGATCGTCGCCCCGCAGCAGGTAGGTCTCCCAGTACAGCGGCGCGAGTGCGAAGCTGGGATCGTAGGTGCTCTGCCGTACGGCCGCGTCCGGTATGCCGTCGCCGTCGAGGTCCCGCGCGTCGGCGACGACGCCTTCGACCGTGGTGCCGACGGTGATCTTCGAGTCGAGCCGCAGCGACGCCACGGCCGCGGAGTGGGCCCCGAAATCGAACGTCACCGAGCAGTGCCCCGAACCGCAGACCCCGCCGGTCACCCGCTCGTAGGGGCGCCCGTCGCTGCCCCGCACCTGGGTGGTGCCGAGCAGGTTCCCGCCGCTCCAGTACGCCAGCACGGCGCCGCCTGCCGAGGACAGCCCGTCGAGCCTGCGGCCGCCGGGCAGCGCCGCGGAGAACACCGTCTGGCACCCCTGCTCGCAGCCGGGCACGACGACCGGCTTCGGCGGGGGCGCCGGTGCCTGCCCGCTCGTCGTGCCGACCGTGGACGCCGACGGGATCGCCAGCGTCGCGACGATCCCCGCGACCCCCACCGCGCCGGCCAGCCACCCGCGTAGCCCCATGCGCTCCATTGTGGACCCGATCCCGCTCAGAGCTCCAGCAACATACGGGTGTTGCCGAGCGTATTCGGCTTGGCGTAAGGCAGTTCCAGGAATTCCGCGACGCCGGGGTCGATCGAACGGCGCATCTCGTCGTAGACCGACTGCGGCACCGGCGTCCCGTCGATCTCGCGGAATCCGTGGCGGGCGAAGAAACTCGTCTCGAAGGTGAGCACGAAGATCCGCCGCAGGCCGAGTTCGACGGCCAGTTCGATCAGCCGCCCCACGAGTGTGTGCCCGATGCCCTGACTGCGTGCGGCCTTGTTCACCGCGACCGTGCGGATCTCGGCGAGGTCTTCCCACAGCACGTGCAGCGCGCCACAGCCGACGATCTCCTCGTCGGCGCCGGCCACCCAGAACTCCTGCACGTGCTCGTACAGCGTCACCAGTTCCTTCTCCAGCAGTACCCGTCCGGCGTCGGCGTCCACGAGTGCCTTGATCTTGCGCACGTCGGAGATGCGGGCCCGCCGGACGGTGATGTTGGTGGGAGGATCCTGCTGCACCGATCGACCGTATCCGGGCCGCATCCGCCTTGTCGCGGTGGGTCGCGCCACCCGCGCGCGGGTACCGCTGGCGACGCCCGGCCTGCCGCTGCGGCTACCCTGATTGGCGTGTCTTCTCCCACTCGCCGCGTTTCATTACTGACCTTGGGTTGTGCCCGTAACGAGGTCGACTCCGAGGAACTGGCAGGCCGCCTCGCCGCCGGTGGCTGGGAGCTGTCCGAGGACCCCGAAGCCTCCGACGTGGTCGTGGTGAACACCTGTGGCTTCGTCGAATCGGCCAAGAAGGACTCGGTCGACACGCTGCTGGCCGCCGCCGATACCGGCGCCAAGGTCGTCGCGGTCGGCTGCATGGCCGAGCGCTACGGCGCGGAACTGGCCGACAGCCTGCCCGAGGCCGACGCCGTGCTGGGCTTCGATCACTACCCGGACCTCGCCGAGCGTCTGGGCGAGATCGTGTCCGGGCACAAGATCGCCTCACACGTGCCCGCCGACCGCCGGACGCTGCTGCCGATCACACCCGTCGACCGGCAGAGCACGGCCCCCGAGATCAGCGTGCCCGGCCACGGCTGGGTGCCGCGGGCCCGGCTGGAGAAGGGCCCGGTCGCGGCGCTGAAGATCGCCTCGGGCTGTGACCGGCGCTGCGCGTTCTGTGCGATCCCGTCCTTCCGCGGGTCGTTCGTCTCGCGGCGCCCGGAGGAGATCCTGGCCGAGGCCGCGTGGCTGGCCGGCGAGGGCGTGCGCGAACTGTTCCTGGTGAGCGAGAACTCCACGTCCTACGGCAAGGACCTGAGCAAGGCCGACGGCGGCACCCGCGCGCTGGAGCGCCTGCTGCCCAGGCTCGCGGAGATCGAGGGCATCGCGCGCGTGCGCGTGTCCTACCTGCAGCCCGCCGAGACCCGCCCCGACCTGGTGCGCGCGATCGCGACCACGCCCGGCGTCGCGGACTACTTCGACCTGTCCTTCCAGCACTCCAGCGAGCGGGTGCTGCGGCGGATGCGCCGGTTCGGCTCCACCGACTCGTTCCTGGCGCTGATCGACCAGATCCGCGAGCTGTCGCCGGCCGCGGGCATCCGCACCAACGTCATCGTGGGCTTTCCCGGCGAGACCGAGGAGGACCTCGCCGAACTGGAGCGCTTCCTGACCGGCGCGCGGCTCGACGCGGTCGGCGTGTTCGGCTACTCCGACGAGGACGGCACCGAGGCCGAAGGCTTCGACGGCAAGCTCGACCCGGACCTGGTCACCGAGCGGGTCACCAAGATCTCGGCGCTGGTCGAGGAGCTCACCGCGCAGCGGGCCGAGGAACGCGTCGGCCAGACCGTGGACGTGCTGGTCGAGGAGACCGGTGAGGAGGTCGTCGGCCGCGCCGCGCACCAGGCGCCCGAGGTTGACGGTGCCTGCGTGCTGCTCGACGCGGAAGACGCCGAGATCGGCCAGATCGTGCGGTGCCGCGTCGTGGACAGCGAGGGTGTCGACCTGATCGTGCGGCCGGGCTGATGGCCACGCAGCCTGACGAGTCGGCCGAGGCCCAGGGCCACGGCCTGCCGCCGCGCACGAGGGTCTCCAACGTCAACATCGCCAATATCCTGACCCTGTCGCGGCTCGTGCTGGTCCCCGTCTTCGTCGTCGCGCTGTTCGCCGGGGACGGCGCCGACACCGGATGGCGCGTGGTCGCGACCATCCTGTTCGCGATCGCGTCGCTGACCGACCAGGTCGATGGCTGGGTCGCCCGGCGCTACGGGCTGATCACGGACTTCGGCAAGATCGCCGATCCGATCGCCGACAAGGCGCTCATCGGCGCCGCGCTGATCGGGCTGAGCGTGCTCGGCGAGCTGCCGTGGTGGGTCACCATCGTGATCGCGGTGCGGGAGATCGGTGTGACACTGCTGCGGTTCTGGGTGATCCGTTACGGTGTGATCCCCGCCAGCCGCGGCGGCAAGGCCAAGACGCTGACGCAGATCGCGGCGATCGTGATGTACCTGCTGCCGCTGCCCGGCGCCGCCGAGCCGGTGCGCTGGGCGCTGATGGGGGTCGCGCTGGTGCTGACCGTGGTCACCGGGCTCGACTACGTGGTGCGCGCGGTGCGCCTGCGGGCCACGGGCGGCAGGACGGTCAGCCGGTCATGACCCTGGCCCGCCCGCTCGTCGCCCGGCTCCTCGAACGCGGCGAGACCGTCGCGACCGCCGAATCGCTCACCGCCGGGCTGGTCTGCGCCTCGCTGACCGAGGTCCCGGGTTCCAGCGCCGTGGTGCGCGGTGGCCTGATCGTCTACGCCACCGACCTCAAGGCGCGGCTCGCGGGCGTGGACCCGGCGTTGCTGGCCGAGCACGGCGCGGTGCATCCGGAGGTCGCCGCGCAGCTCGCGGAGGGTGCGCGGGATCGCTGCGACGCGGACTGGGGGCTGGGCCTGACCGGCGTCGCCGGGCCGGATCCGCAGGACGGCGTGGTGCCCGGCACCGTGCACATCGGGCTGGCCGGACCAGGGCTGCGCGACGTCCGTACTCACTGGTTCGAGGGAGATCGGGGCGCCGTTCGAACCAAATCGGTGCGCGCCGCGTTCCAGTTGTTGACGGAACATCTGACTTGATCGAAGCGTTCGCCCTTGGCGTACGACCGTGTCAATCGCTGCGGTGGAGGGCCCGGTCTGGGTAACGTGGTCGGTATCAGGAAGGGAGGCGCGTGATGACCGTGCTGTTGCGCGAGGCGATCGGTGATCGGCTTCGTCATGCCCGCACCAACAAGCGCCGCACGCTGCGCGATATCTCCCGCGCCGCCAAGGTGAGCCTCGGCTACCTGTCGGAGGTGGAGCGCGGGCAGAAGGAAGCATCGAGCGAGCTGCTGGCCTCCATCTGCGAGGCGCTGGAGCTTCCGCTCGGTGAACTGCTGCACAACGTGGCCGCCGACGTCTCCGCGCTCGACACCGTGGACACGATCCCCGAGGGGGAGCGTGCCGAGGACGGCGAAGGCAAGGCGCGGCCCGAGCACGCGGAGGCCTCCGGTCGTCTCGAGGGCGGCCGCCCGGTCAACGGCGTGATCGGCAACGACCTGGCCGACCTGCGAGTAGCCGGGCAGCGCGTGGGCCCCGCCCTGCGCACCACGATCCGCGCGCCGAAGATGGTCGCGGCCTGAGCCCGACAAGACCACGAGCCGCGAAGGCCACCGCCGGGAGTGCCCAGCACCCTGGCGGTGGCCTTCTTGCGCTTGCGGGGCGATGCGCCGCCGGACACGATCAGGGTCCACCCTGAAATACCCCCGGGGTCGCTTGGAACAGCAGGCGCTGACCTGACACGATGGAACCCACGCCGAGGTCGGGACGTTGCTCGGTTAGGGGAGAGCAGCGCCCCACATGATCATCGGGACAACTTGGACAGTGGGACGTAAGAAGGCAGGCGGAACAGATGGCCAACCCGTTCGTAAAGGCCTGGAAGTACCTGATGGCCGCGTTCTCGTCGAAGATCGACGAGCACGCCGACCCCAAGGTGCAGATCCAGCAGGCCATCGAGGAAGCGCAGCGCAACCACCAGGCGCTCTCCCAGCAGGCCGCGGCGGTTATCGGTAACCAGCGGCAGCTGGAGATGAAGCTCAACCGGCAGCTCGGCGAGGTCGAGAAGCTGCAGGCCTCCGCCCGCCAGGCGCTGGTGCTGGCCGATGAGGCGCGCGAGAAGGGCGACACCGAGAAGGCGGTCCAGTACGAGAACGCCGCCGAGGCCTTCGCCACGCAGCTGGTCACCGCGGAGCAGGGCATCGAGGACCTCAAGACGCTGCACGACCAGTCGCTGCAGGCGGCGGCGCAGGCCAAGCAGGCGGTCGAGCGCAACGCGACGATGCTGCAGCAGAAGCTGGCCGAGCGCACCAAGCTGCTCTCGCAGCTGGAGCAGGCCAAGATGCAGGAGAAGGTCTCGGCCTCGCTCAACCAGATGTCCGAACTCGCCGCCCCCGGCAACACCCCGTCGCTGGACGAGGTGCGGGAGAAGATCGAGCGCCGCTACACCACGGCGCTCGGGTCGGCGGAGCTGGCGCAGAACTCGGTGCAGGGCCGGATGCTGGAGGTGCAGCAGGCCACCACGCAGCTGGCCGGGCACTCGCGGCTCGAGCAGATCCGCGCGTCCATCAAGGGGGACTCGGTCGCGCAGGTCACCGACGGTTCCACCACGGCGGCGGGCAGCTCGCAGGCAGACATTCAGCGGGAGATCCAGGCGCGCGTTCAGGCCGAGCAGAAGAACCAGGCCTGAGCGGACGCGCGCCGCACAGCGAGCGGTCGCCGGCGTAGAGACGGTGGCCGCGAAGGGGGTTGGCTCATGAGCGCCTCGGGCCGGCGTGACTTCAGCGAGTTCGGCGCGAAGCTGGACAAGTACATCGAACGCCTGCCCGAGTACGCCCAGCGCGCGCAGGACAAGCTCCAGCGCTACTTCCCGCCGGAGCAGCAGGAGAGCACGAGGCGGGACACGCGGCCCAATCCGCTGCGGCGTCCCGCCCCGCCGCGGCCCCCGTCGATCCGCGACGTGCCGGTCGTGGCCGAGGTCAAGGCGCGCTGGGTGCGCTGGAACGAGCCCGCCGCGAAGCTGGCCCGGCAGAAGCGCCGCACGTCCCGCGCGCTGACGCTGTGGATCCTGCTGACGATCCTGTGCGGGCTCGCGGCCACGGCCTCCGGCTTCGGGCTCATCGGCGCCGGCGGGGTGAGCCAGGCCGTGGGCGGTGCGTTCTTCGCGATCGTGTTCGCGACCCTGGGCGTCCGCTCCGGGATGCGCCTGCGCAGGCTCAACCGCACCGAGCTGCCGGTGAACACCGCCCCGCCGCCGCTGCCCCGCACCGGTTCGGCGGCGCGGGCACCGATGGAGCGTCTCGCCGAGAGCGAGGAGACGCTGGCCGAATTGTTACGTCAGCTCTCCGCGCCCTCCTCGCTCGTGCTGCCGGACTCGGTCGCCGACGCCCGGAGCACCGCGGCGGAGGCGGCGGCCGCGTTGCGGGGGCTCGGGGCGCGCGTCGAGGCCATCGAACGCGCCCGTAACTCGGCCCCCGCCGGGGAGCGCAAGGCGCTCGACGCGGCGATCAAAAACCTCCTTGAGCAGCTCGAAGACGGCCTGGACGACTACGGCACGCTGGTCGCGGCCGCGGGCCGCGCGGTCGCCGCGAGCGGGTCCGGGGTGCGCCAGTCCAAGGACGCGCTCGCCGACGCCACCGACCGGCTGGCGGGCTTGGCGATCGCGCTGCGCGAGATTTCCTGACGCGCCAGGGCGGCACTCCGGGAATTGTCGATACCTGGGCGTAACGCGAGACAGCTGGTATCCGGAATGTCGGCTGTTTAACGTCAGGTGAATGGACATGCTGCCCTTGCCTGGCGAACCCGCGCCCCTGCCCCCGGCGCCCGTCAGCGCGCATCGTCAGGTCCTCATCGCCTACGACCGTCTCGCCGAGGTCCACCGGCCGGACATCTGGATCACCCTGCGTTCGTACGAGGACGTCCTGGTCGACGCGAAGGCGGTCGACGACCGCGTCCGCGCGGGCGAATCCCTGCCCCTGGCGGGGATGCTCGTCGCCGTCAAGGACAACGTGGACGTGGCCGGGCTGCCGACCACGGCGGGCTGCCCCGGCTACTCCTACACCCCGGAAGCGAGCGCGCCCGCCGTCGCGCGGCTCGTCGACGCGGGCGCGGTGGTGCTCGGCAAGACCAACCTGGACCAGTTCGCCACCGGCCTGGCCGGCACCCGCACCCCGCACGGGCCGGTGGCCTGCGCCGACGATCCGACGAGGGTGTCCGGCGGGTCGAGCGCCGGATCGGCGGTCGCGGTGGCGCTCGGGCTGGTCGACATCGCGATCGGCACCGACACCGCGGGGTCGGGCCGGGTCCCGGCGGCGTTCAACGGCATCGTCGGGATCAAGCCCACGATGGGCCTGGTGCCCAAGCGCGGGGTCGTGCCGGCGGTACGGTCCTGCGACTGCGTGACGGTGTTCGCCAGGTCGATCGTGGACGGCCAGCGCGCGCTGGCGGTGATGACCGGGCCCGACCGGTCCGATCCGCTGAGCCGCGCGTGGCCGGACTACGTGCGTCTCGCGGCCGGCGCGCGCCCGCGGATCGCGGTTCCCGACGTGGCCGGGCTGGCGCCGCTGACCGCCGAGGGCAGGGCCGCGTTCGCGCGCACCGTCGGCGACCTGCTCGCCTCCGGCGCCACGGTCGAGCCGGTCGACATCTCGCCGTTCCTGGCGGCAGGCAGGCTCCTCTACGGCGGCGCGTTCGTCGCCGAGCGCTACGCGGCCATCGGCGAGTTCCTGGAAGGCGCGACCGAAGGCGTGGACCCGGTGGTCGCGAAGATCGTCCTGGCCGCGCGGGAGCTGCCCGCGCACCGGCTGGCGGCCGACCAGGCCAGGCTGGGCGAGCTGCGGCTGCGTGCCGGGGAAGCGCTTGCCGGCTTCGACGCGCTGGTGCTGCCCACCGCACCCGAGCATCCGACGCTCGCCGCGGTGGCCGCCGACCCGGCCGGGGTGAGCGCGCGGCTGGGCACGTACACGACATTCGCGAACCTGCTCGACATGGCCGCGGTGGCCGTCCCGGCCGGCCGTGCCGACGGCGGCCACTTCGGGGTCATGGTGCTCGCGAGGGCGTTCGAGGACCAGATCGCACTGGACATCGCCGCGTTCCTGGCCGGTGAGCAGCTCAGAACCCCTTGTCCCGCAACGGGAATCGACCTCGTCGTGTTCGGCGCGCACCTGCGTGGGCAGCCGCTGAACCATGAGCTGAGCGCACTCGGTGCTCGCTTCCGCGGCGAGGTACTCACCGCGGAGCGCTACCGGATGGTCGCGTTGCCCGGCTCCGCTCCGCAGCCCGGCATCGTCCGTGTGCCCGACGGCGCGTCGCTGACGGGGGAGCGGTGGACGCTGTCGCCGGGCGCGCTGGGCAGGTTCCTCGCGCAGCCGCGCGCGCCGCTGACGGCAGGCGAGATCGAACTCGACGACGGCACCACGGCGATCGGCTTCCACTGCGATCCGCAGGCGGCTTCGTCGGGTCCGGACATCACGGCTTTCGGAGACTGGCGTGCCTACCTCCGCTATCTGACCGCGACGCGGCCCATGGTGGCGTGAGGGTCAGCGCCACCCGGCGAGTGTGCGGTTGATCTCGCGCACCAGCCCGGGTCCCTTGAGCGCGAATCCGGTGTAGACCTGCACCAGGCTCGCGCCCGCGTCCAGCATGCGGCGCGCGTCCTGGCCGCTGAAGATCCCGCCGACGCCGATCACCGGCAGCGTGCCTCCGGTGTGCCGGTGCACGAACCGCACCACCTCCAGCGCCCGTGCGGCCACCGGACGTCCGGACAGCCCGCCGGCCTCGCCGGCGAGTGGCTGGTCGGCCGGGGCGAGGCCGTCGCGGGACAGGGTCGTGTTGGTCGCGATGATGCCCGCGACGCCGTTCGCGTCGCACACTTCGAGCAGCTCGGCCAGCGCGCTGTCGGTGAGGTCGGGGGCGACTTTCACCAGCAGGGGAGTGCTGCCGAGCGAGTCCGATGTGCTCCGCAGTTCGGCGAGCAGTTCGGCGAGCGCCGTTTTGTCCTGCAGGGCACGCAGCCCCGGGGTGTTGGGGGAGCTGACGTTGATCGCGAAGTAGTCCGCGTAGGGATGCAGCGCCCGCAGCGAGGCCCGGTAGTCGGCGACCGCCTCCTCCAGCGGGACCACTTTGGACTTGCCGATGCTGATTCCCAACGGGACGGACGGTTTGCCTTGCCTGGCGAGCCTGTGCGCGAGTGCCTCGGCGCCGGAGTTGTTGAAACCCATCCGGTTGATCACCCCGTCGCTCGCGGCGAGCGTGAACAGGCGGGGCTTCGGGTTGCCGGGCTGCGGCAGCCGCGTCACGGTGCCGACCTCGACGAAACCGAAGCCCAGCGCGGGCCACGCCCGCAACGCGCGCCCGTCCTTGTCCATCCCGGCCGCGAGTCCGACCCGGTTCGGGAACCGCACGCCGAACACGGTCGCCGGATCGTCCACGCCGTAGCATCCGCGCAGCGCGGACAGCACGGGCGGTACACCGCTGAGCGTGCTCAGCGCCCGCAAGGTCCGTTCGTGCACCACTTCGGGATCATCGGCGCTCAGCCGGTACAGCGCGGGGCGGAGAAGCGATTCGAACAGCACATGCCCATCTTCGCTGGTGGCCGTGCGCCGGCCGCCGGTGGGCCGGTCAGCCGCGCTTCCACTCGCCCGCGGACATCGCGTAGGCCAGCTCGCCGTCGTGCCGCGCGGACGGCTCGCGCCGCAGGCCGAGGCCCTCCATCAGGGAGGCGGACGCGATGTTGCCGGGGTCGCAGTAGCCGTGGACCCGCTCCAGACCGAACGAGTCGAACGCCAGCCGCAGCAGCTCGGTGGTCGCCTCCGCCGCGTAGCCGCGGCCGTGATGGCGGGGGTGGAACAGGACGAGGATCTCGCCACTGTCCTTGTCCTCGGCGTACCAGCGCAGGCTCAGGTCCCCGATCAGCTCGCGGGAGGTGATCAGCTCGACGCCCAGCGCCAGCGCCTGGCCCGGTTCGGCCAATTCGGACTGTGCGATCTTGGTGTCCAGCAGCCGCGCGCTCTCGGCCCGGTTGCCCGGCGGCGCCCAGCCCAGGTGGCGGGTCACGTCCGGATGCGAGTGGATCGCATGCAGCGCGGCGAGATCACCACGCTTGAACGGGCGGAGTGCGAGCCGCGCCGTCCTGATCGGGTATGTGGGCTGGAGCACATCGAGCAGGGTAGTGGCTGTCGGCCGGATGGAGGCAACTTTTGCGGCCGAATGTGCCGAAAAGTTAGCGATCTGTCGTGGCTCACCCGGTTGACTGCCGGTATTTCCGGCGGGTGGATGGTGGGAGCCCCCGGCGCGAACTCCGGAGCGTCGTCAGCCGCTCCGGCCCGAGCCGGACTATTCTCGGGACGCCGGGGGTCCGGTGACTGCCTGGTATTCGCTCGCAGGCCGTCGTGTCCTGTCGCGCGGCGGGCACTCGCCTGCGCCGGCGCGACCTGTGAAACTCGGACGGTCCGCTAGCGGACAGCCACCTCACGAGTCCTGTAGTTAAACAACTTTGGACCACCTCCTTTCCCGTGTAACCGCAACGCTAGGCCGGAATCCGCCGACGGGCAACATCATTTATTTCACTCCGGTGCGGGGCCGCGCTGGCAGTTCGGGCAGTACCACGTCGGGCGGCGCTGCACGTCGTGTCCCTGCTGGGCCACCCGCACCCGCCCGCCGCACCGGAAGCAGCCCTGCCGGGTGCGCTCGTAGACCCAGTTGCGGCGGCCGCGCGCCAGCTCCCCGGTCGTGCTCTGCTCGTGCCGCCACGCGTTGGCCAGCAGCAGCTTCCGTGCCAGCGCAACGGTTTTGCCCGTGTCCACAACCGACACCGGCGACCACGGGGTCACGCCGAGCAGGAAGCAGATCTCGCATTTGTAGAGGTTGCCGACACCCGCCATGATCCGCTGGTCGAGCAGTGCCAGCCCGAGCTCGCGGCCGGGCTCGGCGGCCAGCGCGGCCGCCGCCCGCTCCGCGTGCTCGTCCGTCCACTGTGGATCCAACAGGTCCGGGCCGAGGTGGCCGACGAGCCGGGACTCCTCGCCGGTGGGCAGGATTTTCAAGTCGTGCAACCGAAAACCGACCGCCTGCACATCGGGTGCGGAGAGGACGACGCGCACCTGGTGCGCCGGATGCCGCCACCGCGCACCGGGCGCGTAGATCTCCCACGAGCCGTCCATCTTCAGATGGCTGTGCAGGCTCAGCTCGCCGGAGAACCGGGTCAGCAGATGCTTGCCGACCGTCCGCACGCCGAGCACGGTGTGCCCGGACAAATCGGCGGTGGCCAGCGCGGGATGGCGGAAATCGGTACGGGACAACGTCTTTCCGGCCAGTGCGCGCTCCAGGCGCTTGCCGGCCAGGAAGACGGTGTCGCCTTCAGGCATCGGAACGGATCGGTTCGATCGGACCGGTCGTCTCGGTCTCGGGTGTCGCCGCGGTCGCGTCCTCGTCGTTGTCGATGCGGTGCCTGCCCGCCCGGTTCGACCGCAGGATCTTCGCCAGCACCATGTTGAAGGTGAGCGCGATCTCCTGCGCGCCGGGGGAGTGCCACTCGTGGATCGGGCTGCACGAGCCCTGCGCCTGCTGGATCGCCAGCCGGTCCGGGATCGCCGTGGGCATCACCAGCGCGCCGAAGGACTCCCGCAGTTCCGCGATCCGGAACTGGTGCTCGTGCGAGCGCGGGCGCAGCCGGTTGACCAGCACGCCGGCCGCGCGCAGCTCCGCGTTGTGATCGTCGCGGACGCGCTCGATCGCCTCCAGCGCCCGCTGCGCGCCGGCCACCGCGTACATCGTGGGTTCGGTCACCAGCAGCGCGCTGTCCGCCGCGACCAGCGCGGACTTCGTCAGCCGCCCCAGCGAGGGCGGGCAGTCGAGGATCACCAGGTCATACGGCCTGCCATCGCGCGGGGACTCGTCCAGCTCGTCCAGTGCGCGGGCGAGGTTGAGCAGCCTGTCCTCGTCGGGGCCGGGCTCGTTGAGCAGTTCCAGCTCCTCCGAGCCGACCAGCACCTCCACGTCGTCGTTCCACACGCTGGCGGCGATGGCCCGCTCCAGCACGGAGCGGTGCGGCGTTTCCAGCACGTCGGCGAGGGTGGCGTCGGTGTAGGGCGGGTCCAGCGAGGCCGTGGCGTTGCCCTGCGGGTCGAGATCGGCCACCAGCGTGCGGATGCCGCGCCGCATCGCGGCCGACGCGATTCCGAGCGCGACCGTGGTTTTGCCGACGCCTCCCTTGAGGCTGAGTACGGCGACCGTATGCACGCTCCGAGAGTAGCCGGGTGTCCTCCCGGGCCGCGTCTGCTGCCTCACTAGGCTGTCCCACCATGCGAACGGAGATCGGGGCGGCACGAGGCTCGAACGCGGTGTGGCGCGCGCTGGAGGACGAGCTGGCTCGCGCACGGGCGCGGGGAGTGACCGAGCCGCACGTCGTCGACGTGGGTGGCGGCACCGGGGTGTGGGCCGTGCCGCTGGCGGCGGCCGGCTGCCTGGTGACGGTCGTCGAGCCGAACCAGAACGCGCTCGCGACGCTGCGCCGGCGCGCCGCGGAGACCGAGGTCGCCGACCGGATCACCGTCGTCGCCGACGACACCGACGCGCTCAGCGAGCGCGTCGCCCCGGGCTCGGCCGATCTCGTGCTCGCGCACGGCCTGCTCGAGGTCGTCGACGAGCCGGGCGCGGTGGCCGCCGGGCTGGCCGCGGTCATCGCGCCGGAGGGCGCGGTGTCGGTGCTGGCCGCCAACCGGCACGCCGCCGTGCTGCACCGCGCGCTCGCCGGCCGCGTCGGCGAGGCGATCCAGCTGCTGACCGGTGCGAACGGCGTGCTGGCCGACGACGGCGAGAGCCTGGCCCGCCGCTTCGACGCGCCGGGGCTGACGACGCTGCTGGAGGCCGCGGGCTTGCGGATCTCGCTGCTGCAGGGCGACGGCATCGTGGCCGATTCGATCGGCGAGGCCGAGGCCGAGCTGTTCACCGGCGACGAACTGTCCGAGTTCGAGACCGCGGCCAGCGTGGTGCAGCCGCTGCGGGACATCGCCTCCCGGCTGCACGTGATCGCCCGGCGCGCCTGAATTGTCGGTGCCCGCACGTAAGCTCTGCGGCGATGGGGAGAAACGCGGGCCTGCCGCCCGGTCATGAGCGGTTCCGGGTGTCGGCACGGCACGTGCCCGACGACACCGGATGCGGTCTGCTGCATGTCGACATGGACGCGTTCTTCGCCGCCGTCGAACTGCGCACCCGCCCGGAGCTGGTGCACAAGCCGGTGGTCGTCGCCGGTGCGGGGCCGCGGTCGGTGGTCACCTCGGCCAACTACCCGGCGCGCGAGTTCGGCGTCCGTGCCGCGATGCCCGTCGCGGTGGCCCGCCGGCTGTGCCCGCACGCGGTGTTCATCCCGCCGACGCCCGGCCTCTACGGCGAGGTGTCCAAGGGCGTCATGGCGATCTTCCGCGAGCTGACCCCGCTGGTCGAGCCGATGAGCCTGGACGAGGCCTTCCTGGACGTCAGCGGGGCGCTGCGGCGCCTGGGCGCCACGCCCGCGCAGGTCGCGGCGCTGATCCGCGAGCGGGTGCGGGCCGAGCACGGCATCGCCTGCTCGGTCGGGGTGGCCGGGGTCAAGTTCGTCGCGAAGCTGGCGTCGGGCATGGCCAAACCGGACGGGGTCGTGGTGGTGCCCGTCGGTGAGACGCTCGCGTTCCTGCATCCGCTGCCCATCTCGGCGCTGTGGGGTGTCGGCAAGCGCACCGAGGAAAGCCTGCGGCGGCTGGGGCTGGCCACGATCGCCGACGTCGCCGTCGCGCCGCTGAGCCGGCTGCGGCGGGCCGTGGGCAACGCGGCGGCGGATCATCTGCACGCGCTGGCCAACGGGCACGACGAGCGCGGCGTGGAGATCGACACGGCGGAGAAGTCGATCGGCGCCGAGCACACCTTCGACACCGACCAGCGCGATCTGCCGGTGCTGGAGCGGGAGTTGCTGCGGCTGTCCGAGCGCGTCGCGGCCAGCCTGCGGGCCAAGGCGGTGCGTGGGCGCACCGTGTCGATCAAGGTGCGCTTCGCCGACTTCCGCACGATCACGCGCGCCCGCACCCTCGCCTCGGCGACCGACGTGGCGCGAGTGATCCACACGACCGCCGTGGCGTTGTTCGGGGAAGCGGCCGCGGGTGCGGAGATCAGGCTGCTCGGGGTGCGCGTGGAAGGGCTCTCCGGTACCGAGGAGCCCGAACAGCTGACCTTCGGGCAACCCGAGCCGCGCTGGCGCGAGGCGGAGGTCGCCGCCGACGTGGCGCGGTCGAAGTTCGGCGCCGCCGCCATCCGGCCCGCGTCCCTGCTGGGGCCAGGTTCACCCAAACGGAAGCAGCGTCCGGTTGAACCGGAGAGCGATTCCCGTCGTTAAGTCACCAGCGTGCCAGCGAAAATCGCACAAGAACCAAAAGGGGCACAGCTTGTGTACGGGATCGGGTAGTCGTCCGCGCGCGAGCCTCGTATCCTGGAGGACAGCACCCCGGTCGGGGTGCCAATGTTGGGTCCAGGACGTTGCGCGGCCCGGCGCCCGCGACAGCTGTGCCGGAGGAGGAAAGATGCCACTCTCCGAGCATGAGCAGCGGCTGCTCGACCAGATCGAGCGCGAGCTCTATGCCGAGGACCCCAAGTTCGCGTCTACGGTGCGCGGTGCCCGGTTCCGCCGGCCCGCCCGTCGCCGCCGAATCCAGGGGATCGCGCTGTTCGTAGTCGGGGTCGCGCTGCTCGTGGTGGGCGTGATGGTCAAGGCGCTGTGGGTCGCCGAGATCCCGGTAGCGAGCGTGCTCGGGTTCCTCGTGATGTTCGCCGGCGTCGTGCTCGCGCTCATGTCCGGGCGCGGCCACGGGGGCGAGCCCAAGGGCGAGGGCAAGGCCGCACAGGCCAAGACCAGGAGCTCGTTCACGCAGCGCATGGAGGAACGTTTCCGCCAGCGCTTCGAGGACCAGTAGAGCCGTCATCAGCGAAAGGCGAGTGCTCACCACGAGCGCTCGCCTTTCTGCATGCCCCGATCAGGCCGGGGGCCGGACCTTCACCTGCGGCGGCGGAAGATCGACCGGGGGAACAGCCGGCCGCGCCACGACATGGGTGCGTTGCGCCGCAAGCTCTCCCGCACGCCGTCGAACGCCGGGGCGAACCGAGGATCGTCGCCGGTCTCGGCGCCGTACCAGGATCGCTCCACCACGCCGACCACCGTGCGCAGGTGGTCCTGACCGGCCTGGTCCAGATGGTGTTCGTGCGCGACCTTCTGCGCCGCGACCCGGACCGTGTCGGTCGCGGGGATCGGCACGCCACGGTCGGCGCACTCGTCGAGCAGCTCCGCCCAGGCAGCGTTCGCGGCTCCCGGTTCCCGCGCCGCGATCGTGCTCCAGCGCCGTCTGCGGGTGATCTCCCGCAGCACCGCGGGCGCCACCACCGCCAGCGCGAGCACGAGCACGATCACCGCGAGCGACCAGTGCACGAGCCAGGCGCTCAGCACCACGGCGAGCAGCCAGGCGCCCGCTGCCGCCAAGGGCAGCCACGAGGCCAGGCGGCGCAGCGCGAACGCCGTCAGCGTCAGCGCGATCGCCACCAGCACCACGGCGAGCGCGATCCAGCCGGTCCAGCCCGGCACACCGCTGGAGGCCGCGGCCTGCTGGTTGCCCGTGCCGCCGTTCTGGCCCGGCGCGGTGCTCGGCCCGCCGCCCGGTGCCAGCTGCGTGGTCGACACGCTCGGCACCTGCTCGCCGTTGGCCGAGGACGGATTGCTGGGGGAGCTGCCGGACTGCAGGTAGGACGGGACGTAGCCGCGGCCGTCGGAGCGCGGGGTCGGGTCGAAGCTGACCCAGCCGAGCCGGCTGCCGAAGTACACCTCGACCCACGCGTGTGCGTCCTGCGACGTGATCACCCGTGAATCGCCGTCGGCGTACCCGGTCGTGAAACCGACCGCGACCCGCGACGGGATACCGAGCACGCGCAGCATCACGGCCATCGACGAGGCGAACTGCTCGCAGAACCCGCGTTTGCCGTTGAGCAGGAAGTCGGCCAGTGCGTCGGAGTCGGTGGCCGGCGCGGTCTGCGTGTCGTAGGTGAACCCGTTCTCCGCGGTGAAGTACCGCCAGATCGCGGTCGCCTTGTCGAACATGGTCGGCGCGCTCGCGGTGATCTGCTTGGTCAGCGCGACCACGCGCGGGTCCACGCCGGCGACGCGGGTGTAGGCGGGGGCGATGTCGCGCGTGTCGGGCTGTGCGCCCTCGAGCTGCTGCTTGCTCGGTTCGGCCAGCGACGCCAGCTCGGTGTAGGGCTGCGCGTGCTGTTTGCGTTCGCTGAACACCGCGCCGCTGGCCGGATCGTAGAACCAGCCGGGGTTGACGTTCTCCAGCCCGCGCAGCTGGCCGTACACCGGCAGCCACACGTCGACCCAGTTCAGCGGGTTGATCTGGATGCGCCGCGAATCGCCCGCGCCGTCGTCGCCCGGCGCCGCCGGCAGCGTCCGGTTCGCCGGATATCCGGCCGGCATCGGGCCGTCGGGCAGGCTCCAGCCCTGGTTGGGCCGGTAAGTGTCCAAAGTGAACGCCCGCAGCAGCCGTTTGTCGTTGCCCAGGCCCTGGACCCGGAACAAGTCGACGGTGCTGCCCTGGTCGAGCATGCCGCGCAGCGAGGTGAACGGGTTGACGCCGAGCCCGCCCGAGCCCGAGCCGGATCCGCCGTTCGCGCTGCCGGGCAGCCGTCCCACGGTGCCGACCACGGTGACCACCGAACCGGTGATCAGCCCGCACACGAGCGCGATCGCCACGACCGCGACCGGCACGGAGGCCGCGGCCGGGGAGCCGCCGAGCCCCGGTGCGTCCCGGTTGCGCCAGCGCCGGTGCCGGTGATTACCGTCGACGGCCAGCAGCCCGGCGAACGCGGCCGCGCCCAGCACGAACGTCCACCACGGCAGCATCGTGTCGGACAGCGACGCGGGCACCGCGTACACGCACAGCAGCACCAGCCCGGTCGCGGCGGGCGCCGAGGCCGCCACCGCGAGCGTGTCGACGAGCACCGCCACCATGCCCATCGCGATCGTGACCAGGCACAGGATCGGTGGCGTCGGATCGACCGGCGGCAGTCCGGTGCGGATCTGGTCGAACGCGGCCGTGAGCACCCCGTCCAGCTCGGTGAACGCGGCCGGTCCGGGAATGATCGCGAGGATCCCGCTGCCGGTGAACACGCCGGTCACCAGCAGCAGCAACACGGCCAGCTGCGCGAGGCCGACCAGCGGGATCGGCGTGCGCACCGAGCGCAGCGCCAGCCCCGTGCAGCCCACCAGCACGACCGTGACGGTGACGTAGCCGAGGTAACCGGCGCCCGCGACCACACCGGTGAGCGACGTGGACGCGCACAGGGTCGCGATCCCGGCCGCGATCGGCGCCAGGATCGAACTGCGCCATGCGGGCGGCGGCTGCACGTGCCGCTTGGTCGGAACATGCGGTTGCGGCGGGCCGGGAGGCGCGCCGTCCGGACGGGGCAGTGTGGCGGTCACAGCGGACCACCGACCAGCGAACCGCTGCCGGTGACGGTGCGGCACAGCTCGGCCCACACCTGCGTCATCGGCATCGTCGGCTCGGCCACCACGACACCCCACCCGGCGGCGCGCAGCAGCGCGGCGGACTCGCTGGTCGCGGCGGCGCGCTGCTCCGGCGCGGTGACCCCGCCGGTGAACGCCGGGGTGTCGAGCAGCACCGCGAAGCTGCGGGCCCCCCGCGGCCGGTACCGGGAGAGCTCACTGACGGCCTCGTTGCTCACCGTGCCCAGGATCGCGATCAGCTCCTGCCCCTCGGCCGGGTCGTGCCCGGTGGTGAGATCCCGCTGATGCGCGGGTTGGAGCGCGGCCAGCGCGTCCAGGATGACGTTGTCGTAGCCCTCGCCGCCGGCGGTGTCGCTGTCCGGCGCGGCCGTGATGACCCTGCCGTGCTCGCTGACCAGGCGTACGCGGTGTCCCGCCTTGCGCATGTGCAGGCACACGCTCGCGGCGAACGAGATCGCCCACTCCAGGCTCGCGGACGGGCCGGTGCCGTGGTGCGCGGCCGCCCGGTGGTCCAGCAACACGGTGGTGCCGCCACGCCACGGCCGTTCCTCGACGCGGACCATGATCTCGTCGCGGCGCGCGGTCGAGCGCCAGTGCACTTTGCGAAGATCGTCGCCCTGGCGGTAGTGCCGCACGATCACGTCGGTCTCGCCCTGGCCGGCGTGCAGCCGCACGCTGCCGTCGTCCCCGGCGCCGGCACCCGCCCCGCCCGGCAGGCCCCACAGGCTCACCACGCGCGGCACCACGACGAGCCGGGAGTGCCCGATCAGCTCGCGGTCGAACTCGCAGAGCCCGAACGGGTCGGTCAGCGTCGCGCGCAGCGGGCCGACCTGCTGGATGCCGCGCAGCATCGGCTGGATCGGGTAGCGCAGCCCGACCACACGCCCCTGCGGCAGCCGCTCCACCACGAACCGCGGGCGGGAGCCCAGCGCGTAGGGCACGCCGTCTTCGAGAAGCACCTCCCCGGCGGGCAGTTTTCCGTTGCGCCACAAGGCGAGTTCGACCTCGCCGGGGCTGCCCGCGGCGAGCCGGTCCGGCAGCAGCCTGCGGGACGCGCCGATGCGCACCCTCGACGCGGCGATGAACACCGCGACCAGCAGCGGCAGCGCGATCACGAACACGGCGACGCGCAGCAGGTCGCGTTCGTTGAGCACGACGGAGCAGACGGCGGCGGCGACACCCGCGGCGAGCAGGCAGCGGCCTCGTGTGGTGAGTCCGGACAGCGACCGGAACATGGCTGGCTACCGGCGGTTCTGGCCGTTGACCGGCGCCCCCTGGGGCACCGGGACACGCTGCAGCACCGAGCGCACCACGTCGGTGGCCGACCGGCGGGCGGCATGCGCCTCGGTGGTCAGCACCAGGCGGTGCGCCAGCACCGGGATGGCGACGGCGTGCAGATCGTCGGGGACGACGAACTCGCGGCCGGCCAGCGCGGCCTGCGCCCGGGCGGCGCGCACGAGCTGGAGGGTGGCACGGGGCGAGGCGCCGAGCCGGATTTCCGGAACCTGCCGGGTCGCGGCGGCCAGCTCGACGGCGTAGCGGCGCACCTCGGGGGAGATGTGCACGCCGCGCACGGAACGGATCAGCCGGATCACGGTCGCGGCGTCGGACACCGGCCGCAGGTCGGCCAGCGGGTTGTGGCCCGCGTGCTCGTCGACCATCGCGAGTTCGGCCTGCGCGTCCGGGTAGCCGATCGAGACGCGGGCGGTGAACCGGTCGCGCTGCGCCTCGGGCAGGGCGTAGGTGCCCTCCATCTCGATCGGGTTCTGGGTGGCGATCACCATGAACGGGTCGTCGAGGTGGTAGGTCGAGGTGTCGACCGTGACCTGCTGCTCCTCCATGCACTCCAGCAGCGCGGACTGCGTCTTGGGCGAGGCGCGGTTGATCTCGTCGCCGACCACGATGTTCGCGAACACCGGCCCCGGCCGGAACTCGAACTCGCCGGTCTGGCGGTTGTAGATCGACACCCCGGTCACGTCGCTGGGCAGCAGGTCCGGGGTGAACTGGATGCGGCTGACGGTGCAGTCGATCGAGCGGGCCAGCGCCTTGGCCAGCGACGTCTTCCCGACCCCGGGCACGTCCTCGACCAGCAGATGTCCCTCGGCGAGCAGTGTGACGAGCGCGATGCGCACCACGTCGGGCTTGCCGACGAGCACGCGTTCCACGTTGGCGGCGATCCGCCGCATCGTGTCGTGCAGCTCGTCGAGGGAAACGGTGCCGTGACCGTTGTGGCCGGGCATGCCGGACGGGTGGTACGGCGCTTGCCCTGCCGCCTGCTCGCCGGTGTATTCACCGGCCGCAGGCTGGATCCTCGACGTCACTCGACCTCCTGGTGCCGAAGTCTGGCGCATGCCCCACACGCGCGCTCATAGGGCGGACGGCGCGGGAGCGTCTCACAGCTTGGGGCGCGGCAGCCCGGGAGGGGCCTAGTTGCCCTGCCACACCGCGTCCCAGCCTGCCACCAAGTGTGTCAAACTCGCGCCAACCGCGTGAGAGAACCCTCGATTGGCCTCCGGGCTGTATGCTCCGGTGAGGATCCGGCCGGCTACGGAGAGGCACGATGACCGAGACTCGGACGGCACCGGGCGTCAGCAGTGGCGCGTTCGCGGTGTCCCCTGAGCTTGCCGCCACCACGTTCGCCCAGCTCACCAAGCTGCAGGACGTCGTGGGCGAGATGGTCCGCGAGGCGCGGGTGCTCGGCAGAAAGGTGCCCCTCGGCGGTGGTTACGCCGAGGAGATCGGCACGTTCATGGCGCGCTACGGCATCGACGGCCCGGGTTCGGCCGCCGACCAGCTTGCCCGGTTCGGGCAGGAGCTGGAGAAACTCAAGGACAACGTCGGCAAGGCGCTCAAGCGCTACCAGGCCGCCGACGACGCGGCCGCCGGCGGCGTCGACTGCAGCGGTGGGTAGGCGCTCGAGCGCGGGTCTCGTGCTGGCCGTGGGCTGGCTGCTGGCCGGCTGCGGTGTCCAGGCGGCCTCCGACGCGCCCGTGACCAGCACTCCCGCGCCGTCCACGACGGCGGCCGGACTCGCCACACTCCAGCCGTGCGGGCTGCTGTCCCCGTCGGACCGGTCCACCGCGGGCCTGACGTCGGCGGGCAAGGACAAGACGATCGGCACCGCCCGCGCGTGCGACTGGACCGAGACCGGCGCGTTCGGGCTGACCGTCACCCTCGACGACACCGCCGCGCTGACTGATCTGGACACCCAGGGCGGCAAGCGGGGCACCGTCGGCAGGCACGAGGCCGTCACGGTCTCGTCCACCGGTGGCTGCGCCGTGCTGCTGGCGGCGGGGGAGCGGGCCAGCGCGCAGGTCGACGTGACGAACGCGACCTTCTCCGACAGCCGTGCCGCCTGCCGGAAGGCCACCACGGTGGCGCAGCTGATCGAGCCGAAACTGCCTTAGGAGGACCGATCGTGGAACAGGCACCGGAGCCGGGGCGCCGGTACGAGTCCTATACCCATGAGGCGATGGCGGCCGAGGTCGCGGCCGGCAACGACCCGGCGGCGGCAGGCCAGATCGGCCAGCAGTGGGCGGCACTGGGTGAGCGGCTGCGCGAGTCGGTGCAGGCGCTGGGCCTGATGTCCGACCGGAGCCGTGAGGCGTGGGAGGGCATCGCGGGCGAGGCGGTGCGGGACACCCTGGCCAAGGCCGCGGGCTGGTCCGAGCAGGCGACGGAGGTGTCGTACGCGCTGGCGGACGCGGTCGGCCAGCAGGCGGGGATCGCCGCGCGGGCGCGTGCGGAGATGCCCGCACCGGTGCCGTACAACCCGGTCCAGATGATCTCCGAGGCGATCCACGGCGGGAATTTCCTCGCATTGCTGGGGCTTTCCGACGCGATGAACGAGCGGTACGAGGCCTCGGAGGCGGCCCGGCTCAAGGCGATCGACGTCATGAACACGCGGGACGCGGCATTGCGTGCGGCCGTACCTGCCCGCTCCTTCGACGTGCCACCGGAACTGTCTTGATCGAGATCTCCGCCTCGGCCTTCGACGTCGTCTGGTCGGATCTGGCGCTCGGCCGCGTGCCGCCGCCGCTGGAGGTGCCCAGCGTCGGCGCGACCGGCCGGGAGCGTGAGGAGATCGCCGAAGCCGTCTACGACAACCTCGCCGCGCGCGGACTGTGCCGTGGCCGGCAGCTGGACGCGTCGCTGACGGACCGGCTGGAGACGCTGGCCGGCGCCGAGCTGTACGTGGAATGCCAGGCGCTGCAGGGCGGCGAGCTGCTGCGGGCGGTCGCCGCGGCCGGCGGGAAGCGGGCCGTGCTGGCGACGCAGCCGAGCCGCACGATCGGGATGTCGCCGATCCGGGCGACCGAGATCTGGTCCGCGGTGGTGGACCTGCTGCCGTGGGACCCGGGCCCGGGATTCGGCGTCACCCTGCCCGCCGCGGCGCTGCGGTCGGCGGAGGACCCGGTGTTCGGCGACGGGGGCGGTTCGCCGGCCCACGAGGCGCAGATCCGTGAGGCGCTGGCCATCCAGGCGCGCCCGGTGACCGGCGGCGGCCAGTTCTCGGTGCGGGTACGGGAGGGCGGAAAGCTGCGCCGGGCCGGTGGCCTCAGCTGGTTCCGCACCGACGTCGGGACCTATTTCGGCTTCATCGCCCCGGGCCGGGGCGGGCAGGACTGGGCCACGGTCGCCCCGGCCGACGCGGCCCGCGTGACGGCGCGGCTGGCGGAGTTCGCGGGCTGAGAGCCATCGGAACTCGCACGGGGACCGGACAAGCGATAGCGGCCGACTGGTCGTCCGGCCCGGGCTGACGGGGGTCGTGCAGGGGCCCGCCCGGCAGAGCGGCTCCCCACCTCGCCCCAC
>NZ_JAAXLS010000063.1 GCF_012328925.1 Amycolatopsis acididurans | reverse complement strand
TGTGTATAAGAGACAGAGCCCGCCCCACCGGAAACCCGTGTCCCGGAGTTCGGCGTCGTCCTCCAGCGCGAAGCCGGGCACCCAGGCGGGGGAGAAGGCGACACCGACCGAGGTGAAACGCCGCTGGGCGGTCACCGGTCTCGTCCTGATCCTCGGCGCGGGAATCGTCGCGCGGCGGATCGGGCGCTAGCCCAGGAGGTAGGTCCCGTGGCCCTCGAACATCAGCACCTCGTTGACCAGCCCGCCTTTCTGGTTGCGGTAGTTGATCACCAGCGTGCTCGCGACGATTTCGAAGTGCAGGTCAGGAATGCGCCGCTTTGACCCACCCCGCGACGAACTCGTGTGCGTGATCCATGACGCCATCGTGCCCCACGTCGTGCGCGCGCTCGCACGGAATGAGGCACACTAAGGGCATGATCTTGCACCCGATCGGCTACGTCCGGTCCCCGAGGTCAGAGCCCGTCGACGACGACTGGGACTCGGTCACGGCACGCGTCGAACTCGACGGTGCGTTGTTCGGCCCGAGCTCGCTGCAAGGGCTCGAGGAGTTCTCACACGTCGAGATCGTGTACGTGTTCGACCGGGTCACGCAGGACAAGGTGCAGCGTTCGACGCGCCGGCCCCGCGGCAATCCGGACTGGCCGTCGGTCGGGATTTTCGCCCAGCGAGCCAAGAACCGGCCGAACCGCATCGGCGTGACGTGCTGCCGGCTGCTCGATGTCGACGGCCTGACCATCAAAGTCCGGGCTCTGGACGCGATCGACGGCAGCCCGGTGCTGGACATCAAGCCGTACATGACGGAGTTCGGCCCGCGCGAGCCGGTGGAGCAGCCGTCGTGGTCCACCGAGCTGATGTCGACGTACTGGGCGACACCGGCCCGGGCCTGAACCCGGGTCCGCGCCTCAGCTGCTTCCCAGGGCGAAAACCGTGGTGCTGCGGTAGGTCTGCCCCGGCCGCAGTACCGTGCTCGGGAAGTCGGGGTGGTTCGGCGAGTCCGGGAAGTGCTGCGTCTCCAGCGCGAAACCGTAGCTCTGCCGGTAGGTCTTGCCGCTCGTCCCCACGAGCGTGCCGTCCAGGAAGTTGCCCGAGTAGAACTGCAGACCCGGCTCCGTTGTGGACACCGTGAGCGTGCGGCCGCTCGCCGGATCGGCGGCGCGGCAGGCCACGGCAGGCGAACCCGAATGGTTCAGCACCCAGTTGTGGTCGTAGCCCTGCCCGGTCAGCAACTGCGGATCGCTCTCGGCGATCCTGGCGCCGATGGCGGTGGCACGGCGGAAGTCGAACGCGGTGCCCCGCACGGGTGCCAGCTCACCGGTCGGGATCTGGGTGCTGTCGGTCGGTGTGTACCGGTCGGCGTCGATCTGCAACGTCTGACCGTAGATGTCGCCCGAGGCCTCACCGGCGAGGTTCCAGTACGTGTGGTTGGTCAGGTTCACCACCGTCGGTTTGTCCGTGGTCGCCTCGTAGTCGATCCGCAGCCGGTTCTGGTTGTCCACCGTGTACGTCACGATCGCGTGCAGTGCGCCGGGATAACCCTGGTCGCCGTCCGGGCTCGTCAGGCTCAGCCGCAAGCCGTCCGGCAGCTCCGCGACATCCCACACCTTGGAGTTGAAACCGGACACGCCGCCGTGCAGGCTGTTGCCGTTGTTGTTGATCGGAACGTGGTAGGTCTGTCCGTCCACAGTGAACTGGCCCTTGGCGATCCGGTTGGCGTACCGGCCGATCAGCGCACCGAAGTAGACACCGCCGCCCGCCGCCGGGCTGTTCTTGGCCACGTAGTCGGCCAGCGTCGGGAAGCCGAGCACCACGTTCGCCTGCCGGCCGCGCTTGTCGGGCACCTCCAGGGTCTGGATGATGCCGCCGTAACTGAGGATCCGCACCCTCATGCCCCTGGCGCTGCTCAACGTGTACCGGTACACGGCCTTGCCGTCGGCCTGCCCGAAGTATTCCTTGGACACGGTGGGCGGCGTGGCCGCCGCGGTGGAGTTCACACTCGTCAACCCTACCGTCGCAAGTCCCGCCGCACCGGCGGCGAGCATGGTGCGCCGCGGGAATCTCGTCCCCATTGACCCTCCAGTGATATTCAGCTGTTCAGGCGGTATTCGGCGTGCACGAGCTCGAGCAGCTCGGCGACCGAGGTCTCCTTCGAAGTCTTGTCGAACGTGATTTCGCCGTGCTGCAACAGGTTCACCCGGTCGCAGACATCGACCACCTGGCTGTAGTTGTGTGCGATGAGGATGATCGCGATATCTCCGCGCTGCTTGAGCTGCGCGAGCAGGCGCAGGATCAGTCCGCCCTCCTTGGCGCCCATCGCGGCCAGCGGCTCGTCCAGCAACAGCAGCTTCGTGTTCTGCGAGTACACCGAGCGGGCGACCGCGATCGCCTGCCGTTGCCCGCCGGAGAGCTGGCCCACTTCCGCCGTGACGGACGGGATGTTGATGCCGATCCCGTCCAGCGCCTCGCGCGCCCGGCGCTTCATCTCCTTGCGCCTGAGGAAGGGCAGCGGTTTGTGCACCAGTTCCTTGTTCAGATGCAGGTTGAGATACACCGGAAGCTCGTTGACCATGGCGAGATCCTGGAACACGGTCTCGATGCCGAGCGAGCGGGCGTGCGTCACCGATTTCAGCTGTACCGGCTCGCCTTCGAACAGCAGGCGGCCGCCGTCGGGCTGGTGGTAACCGGTGAGAATCTTGATCAAAGTGGACTTGCCGGCGCCGTTGTCCCCGATGAGCCCGAGGATCTCACCGCGCCGGACGGACAGGTTGATGTCCTGCAGCGCCCGTACCGGACCGAACCGCTTGCTCACGTGCTCGGCCCGCATCACCTCCGGCACGCCGTTGGCCTCGCTCACGACTGCCTCCGTAAACTGCGGGACACCCGCACCCGGTCGGCGGTCGTGATCGGGACTCCGTCATGGTCGCTCACGACTGCCTCGGTGTTGTGCGGGGACACCCGCACCCGGTCGGCGGTCGCGATCGGGACTCCGTCATGGTCGCTCACGACTGCCTCCGTGAACCTATTCGTTTCCGCACCATCGTCAGATACACGTTCAGCAGCGCCGCGACGAGAATCGCCACCCCGAGCACCACGTAGAACGCGTTGGCGCTGATCCCGGTCAGGTTGAACCCGTCGTACACCAGCCCCAGCAGCAGCGCGCCGAGGAACGCGCCGATCACCGTGCCGGAACCGCCGAGCAGCGCCGTCCCGCCGATGACCGCGGCGGCCACCGCGTAGAACATCGTGTTGAACCCGCCGTTGGTCGGGTCGTAGGAGCCGACCCTGGTGCCCTGCAGAATGCCCGCGAACCCGGCCAGCCCGCCGCTGATCGCGAAGCAGATGACCTTGACCCGGCCGACCCGGATACCGGACTCCGCCGCGCCGATCGGGTTCCCGCCGGTGGCCTGGGTGGAGATGCCGAACCGCGTGGTGGACAGGATCGTCTGCATCACCACGATCACGACCACCGCCCAGATGAACTCCGACCACCCCCAGCCGCCGAAGGTCGAGACCACCCAGCTGCCGGTCGGCGCGCTCACCGGGGAGCCGCCGGAGATGATCAGCGACAGGCCCCACAGCAGGAACGCCATACCGAGCGTGGTGATGAACGAGGACAGCCCGAAAAGGGTATGGACCAGCCCGTTCACGGTGCCGATCGCCGCACTGATCACCACCGAGCCGATGAGTGCCAGTATCAGCGGCCAGCCGTTGTTGTAGAACAGCATCAGCACGAACGGCGAGAGTGTGAAGACGAAGCCCGCGGACAGGTCGATCTGCCCGCAGATCAGCACCATCACCTCGCCGGCGCCGACGATCGCCCACGGCGCCACGTACTGCGCGATCGTGTGGTAGTTCTCGGTGGTCGTGAAACCGGGACCGCTGGTGAGACCGAAGTAGATCGCGGCGGCGATCGTCACCAGCAGAATGGACAGTTCCTTCACCCGGATCAGGCCCGGCCAGAACCCGCTGCGTGGCGGCGGGACGTCCGGTCCGCTCTGGCTGGTCTGTTTCCCGGTGAGCGCGTCGGTCATTCGCGAGCGCCCCTTCGTCAGCTCGTCGCCGCGGGCAACGGGATCGAGGCGGGCATCTGCACCAGATCGGTCTTCGGCCCGCCCTCGAACTTGCTGTTGGCGGAGATGTAGGGACCGACGTTCGCCTTGGTGACGAACGTGAGCCCGGTGTCGGTGACCGGCGGCGCGACGAGCGTGCCGGACAACCGGAACAGATACATGTACAGCACCGGCAGGAATCCTTGCAGGTAGGCGGACTGGTCGATGGTGAAGTCCAGTGCGCCGGAGTCGACCCCCTTGAGCGTGTCGGACAGGGTGTCGTACCCGCCTGCGCGGATCTTGCCCTGCAGGCCGCGATTGGCGATCAGCTGCGCGATCGAGGCGGTGCTGCCCGCGTCCACGGCATAGACGCCCTTGGCGTCGGTATGCCCGTCGTAGGCGGCGGTGATCGCGTTCAGTTCCGAGGCCTGCTCGGCGCCGGTGTTGACCGACTGCACCTGCACCGCGGGCGCCGCCTGCTTGAGCGCGTCGGTGATGCCGTCCAGTCTCGGCTGGACGTTGTTGCCACCGGGCTGGGAGATCCCGACGAGGATCAGCCCGGACGTGACATCACGGGCGATGCGTTGTCCCATCAGGAAACCGGACCGGTAGAGGTCCTGGCCCACATAGGTCAGCGGGAAGTTGCCCGGTGCCGTCGCGTTGTACGCGATCACCGGGATTCCCTTGGCCAGGGCGCGTTTGGTGGGATCGACGAAGGCGTTGTTGTCGGTCAGCGCGATCGCGATGCCGTCGACGTTGCCATTGATCGCGGTGGAGAACGCGTTGGCCATCTCGGACACGTTGCCCTCGGTCGAGCCTGTCCACTGCGGTGCGGGCAGGCCGAGAAGCTTCGCCGCGTCCGCCAGCCCGGTCTTGGTGGGCACGAAAAACGAGTTGGTCGTGACATGGTTGATGAACACGAACCGCCAGCCGGGCGTGCTGGGGAAGTTGCCCACACCACCGGATTGTGAGCCACCCTGGACACCATTGCACGCGGACAACAACGCGGTCGCGGCGGCCGCGCCGCCACCGGCACCCACGTACTTCAGCAGGGATCTCCGGGAAGTCCGGGCATCGCTCATGGTCAACCACCCATCCACGTCGGCGGGGAACTCGGGGCCTGGCGCTCAAGCGTGCCTGAATCATTCGATGATTCGTCGATACAGTCAAGACCTGGGAAACATGAACTTCTGTCGCGAGTAACGATTGA
Organism: Amycolatopsis acididurans; assembly: GCF_012328925.1. Taxonomy (GTDB): domain Bacteria; phylum Actinomycetota; class Actinomycetes; order Mycobacteriales; family Pseudonocardiaceae; genus Amycolatopsis_E; species Amycolatopsis_E acididurans. The sequence goes on along the minus strand of NZ_JAAXLS010000063.1, from coordinate 29,946 downwards.
GAGAAGGGGTTCAGTTGACTTTATTGACTAATGATTCGATGATTACTCCATGAGTATGACGAAGGAGGGGCCACTCGGGCGCCACCGCACGATCCACGGCCGGGTGGTGGAGTGGCTCGGCCTTCGCATCGTCTCCGGTGAGCTGCCCGCCGGCAGCCAGCTGCCCAACGAGGCCGACCTCGCCGCCCAGCTCAATGTAAGCCGTGGCGGGGTGCGGGAGGCGGTCAAGGCCCTCGCGGCGAAGGGGCTGGTGGAGCCGAGGCCGCGGCTGGGCACGCGGGTGCTTCCGCGCGAGATGTGGAACCTGATGGACCGCGACGTGATCAGCTGGTACAGCAGGCTCGCGCGGGCGGATTTCCTCACCGACCTGCTCGAGCTGCGGCTGATGGTCGAGCCCGGGGCGGCGCAGCTGGCCGCCGAGCGCGCGAGCGAGGAACAGATCGCCGAGCTGGCAAGCGCCTACCAGCGGATGCACCAGCACGCACCGGAGTTGCCCGAACACGAGGAGGTGTTCGTCGAGGCCGACCTGGCCTTCCACCTCATCCTGCTGCGGGCCAGCGGCAATCAGCTGATCGAACAGCTCGGCAGGCTGCTGGAAACGAGCCTGTACCACGGGCTCGAGGTCAGCTCGCACGCTCCGGGTGGCGTCGCCGCGACGCTGCCGATGCACCAGGCGGTGCTGGCCGCCGTGCGCGGCCGCAAACCCGTCGCGGCCGGCCGTGCGATGCGACGGCTCATCGAGACCACCATCGAGAACGTACGGGAGCTGGTCTCCGAATGACGTCCACAGTGGACCAGGTCACCGAACCCCTTGCCGCGCACGGGGAAGGCCCGGTGTGGCACGAGGGCTGGCCGGGACTGCGCTGGGTGGACATGCTCGCGGGGGACGTGCTGCAACTGGACGCGGCGACGCAGGCCGTGTCGCGCCACCACGTCGGCACGGTCGCCGCCGCGCTACGGCCACGCTTCGACGGCGGGGTGGTGCTCGCGCTCGAGCGCGGTTTCGCGTTCGCCGGCGCCGACCTGACCGGCGTCGAGCCGCTCGGCGAGCTGTGGGACGACCCGGGTGTGCGGATGAACGACGGCGGCTGCGATCCCGACGGCCGCTTCTACTGCGGGTCGATGGCCTACAGCGAGCGACCGGGCGCGGGCAGCCTGTACCGGCTCGGCACCGACGGCACCGTGACGACCGTGCTCACCGGAGTCACCATCTCCAACGGCCTGGTCTGGAGCCCGGACGGCGGCACCGCCTACTACGTCGACACCCCGACACGGCGGGTGGACGCGTTCGACTACGACCCGGAGCGCGGACTGACCGGCCGCCGCACCGCCGTCGAGATCCCCGAGGCGGCCGGAGCGCCCGACGGGATGACGGTGGACGCCGAGGGCAGGCTGTGGATCGCCTTGTGGGGCGGGAGCGCGGTTCGTTGCTACAGCACCGAAGGCGTGCTGGAGGACCACGTCCCGCTGCCGGTTTCCCGGGTCACCGCCTGCGCTTTCGGTGGCCCCGATCTCGGTGAGCTCTACATAACGACGTCACAGCAGGGAGTACGGGAACCCGGGGCGGGTGCGCTGTTCCGGTATCGTCCCGGCGTCAAGGGTGTGCGTACGCTCGGCTATTCGGCTCGGTAGCGAAGTACGTACTTTCCCGGTGCCGCGTGCCGGTCCGCGCCAGCGATCCTCGGGTGACCAGAACGGTCTGTACTTGTAACAAGGAGGATCCGCATGCGAGCCCTAAACCTGGGCCTCGCCGCTACCGCACTACTCGCACGTTCGGCAGCACGGATCGCCACCTGTGGTCTCGTTGGCGGCACACGAGAGATCGGCCCGGTCGTTCCGGCCGGTCGGCCACAGGGGCAACGCTGGACGGTGCTCGCGGACGACGGCGTCGTCCTGCACGCGGAAGTCGACGGGGATCCCTGCGCACCACTCACGGTCGTGCTGTGTCACGGCTACGCGCTGACCGGCGAAAGCTGGTGTTTCCAGCGCGCGGCGCTGGCGGACTGGGCCCGGGTCGTGGTGTGGGACCAGCGCGGGCACGGCTGGTCCGAGCGCGGCCCGGCGGCACACGCCACCATCGACCAGCTGGGCCGGGACCTGCTCGCGGTGCTGGAGCAGACGGCGACGACGGGCCCGGTCGTGCTGGTCGGGCACTCGATGGGCGGAATGGCCATCATGGCGCTGGCCGAACAGCGACCGGATCTGTTCGGTGACCGGATCGCCGGGGTCGCGCTGCTCGGCACGAGCGCGGGTCCGGTCACGGTCGATTTCGGTCTGCCGTCGCGGGCGATGGACGCCCTGCACCACGTCGCGCCCTGGGCGATGTCCGCGCTGTGCCGGGTGCCGGCGTTGGCGCGGTTCGCGCCCGTGCGGGACCTGCTGCGGCTGCTGGTCGGGCGGCACGCGTTCGGCTCCGAGGTCCCGCCCGCGGTCGGCGATTTTCTCGTCGGTTTGATCGAATCGGTGTCACTGGATGTGCTCGCCGATTTTTTCCCGCAGTTTCGATATCACGACAAACGCGCCGCGCTGAGCGCGCTGGCCGACGTCGCCTGTCTGGTGATGGCGGGGGAGCACGATCTGTTGACTCCCTGCCGGGACAGCGAAACCATCGTCGCCGCGGTGCCACACGCGGAATACGTCGTGGTGCCCGGCGCCGGGCATGCGTTTCCACTGGAACGTCCGGACTTGGTCAATACCCAACTGTCCCGATTCCTCGACGGATTCGTTCAGTTGCGCTCGGCCTGAGAACCGGCGACGGTCGCCGAAAAGCGGCATAGACTTTTCACTGTGCCCGAACCGCCCAGACCCAGCGGCAGCCTGCCGGCCGAGCTGACGAGTTTCGTCGGCAGGCGCCGCGAGCTGGCCGAGACGAAACGGCTGCTGACGCAGTCGCGGCTCGTCACGCTCACCGGCATGGGCGGGGTCGGCAAGACGCGGCTGGCCCTGCGCGCCGGCGCCGGAATGCGGCGGGCTTTTCCCGACGGGGTCTGGTTCGTGCCGCTGGCCGAACTGCGCGAGCCCGCCATGTTGTCCGCGGCCATCGCGACCGCGCTCGGCCTCACCGACAGTGCCACCGCCAACGTGGCCGGGCTCGCCGAGTATCTCGACGACAAGCGGTTGCTGCTCATCCTCGACAACTGCGAGCACGTGCTGCACGCGTGCGCCGTGCTGACCGCGAAACTGCTGTCGGCGGCCCACGGCGTGCGGATTCTGGCCACCAGCAGGCAGATCCTGCGCGCCGACGGCGAACAGATCCTGACCGTGCCGCCGCTGTCGGTGCCGGAGGGCGACGGCGGGGAATCGCCGGGGCACAGCGAGTCGGTGACCCTCTTCGCCGACCGTGCGGCCGCCGTGCAGCCGGGATTCCAGGTCGACGCGCGCAACCGCGAGGACGTCGTGCGGCTGTGCCAGCGGCTCGACGGCATCCCGCTGGCCATCGAACTCGCGGCCGTCCGGCTGCGGGTGCTCTCCCTCGAACAGGTGCTGCATCGCCTGGACAACCGGTTCCGGCTGCTGACCACCGGCAGCCGCACAGTGCTGCCCCGCCAGCGGACGCTGGAGGCCACCGTCGAGTGGAGCTACGAGCTGTGCACGCCGCAGGAACAGGCGGTGTGGCGGGCGGTTTCCGTGCTGCCGGGCGGTTTCGACCTCGACGCGGCGGAAATCGTGTGCACGGTCGACGGCGTCGAGCCCGGCGACGTGCTGGACCTGATCGCCGCGCTGGTCGACAAATCGGTGCTTACCAGGCGCGACGGCACGTTCGGGCGCACGGCGTGGTACCGGATGCTGGAGACGGTGCGCGAATACGGTCAGCTCAAGCTCGCCGAATCCGGCCGGGAGCCGGAAGTGCGGGCCCGGCACGTCGAGTACTGCCTGCGGCTGGCGCGGCAGTACCGGGCCGAATCCTTCGGGCCCGCGCAACTGGACTGGATCCGGCGCTTGCGCCGCGAGCACGCGATCCTGCGGGCGGCGCTCGATCACTGCCTCCACGACGCGACCAAGGTGCGGCATGCCACGGAGATCGCGGCGTCGCTGTGGGACTTCTGGTACGCGGCGGGTTTTCTCGTCGAGGGGCATCACTGGATCCGGCAGGCACTCGCGCTGGACACCGAGCCCACCCCGGCCCGCGCGCGTGCGCTCGGCGCGTGCGCGTTCATGTCGGCACAGTTCGGCGAACCGGATGCGGCATGGGGATCGCTGAACGAACTGGCCGTGCTGGCGGAACGTTTCGACGACGACCTGCTGCGCGCCGGGCACGCCCAGGTTTCCGGCCTGGTGCGGTTCTACAGCGGGGACGCCCTCGGCGGGCGCGAGGCCATGGAGCGCGCGCTACGCGGCTATCGCGCCGCCGGCGATGAGTTCCAGGTCTTCAACACGCTGGTGCTGCTGTCGTCGGTGACGTTCTTCCTCGCCGATCCCGACGGTGCGCGATACGCCGAGGAAGCGCTTTCTCTGGCGGTGCGCTGCGGTGCCGACTGGTCGAAAACCTATGCGCTGTGGGCGGTCGCGGTGCACGCCTGGCGGGCCGGTGCCCCGCAGCGCGCGACGGCCTTGCTGCGCGAAGCCATCGCGATGCGGCTGAGTGACCGCACCCAGCTCGCGTTCGCGATCGGCGCGCTGGCGTGGTGCGCGCAGGCCATGGGACAGCACGAACGCGCGGCGGGTCTGCTCGGTGCGGCGCAAGCTGTGTGGCTGCTCAGCGGCGCGCGTGTCGCGGAAAGCCGTCCGTACCAGACCTTGAACGAGCAGTGCGCCGAACGCAGCCGCGCCGCGCTCGGTGCGCAGGCCTACCAGGCGGCGTTCGACGCCGCCGCGAGCTTCGGTCCGGACGAGGCGATTTCCTTCGCACTGGCGGAAAAAGCGGGCAAACCGCGGACCGTGGAACGGCGCAGCTCGCCGGGCGGGCTGACGCGCCGCGAACGGGAAATCGCCGAACTCGTCGCCGAGGGGCTGAGCAACCGCGCCATCGCCACGCGGCTGGTCATCGCGCAGCGCACGGCGGAGACACATGTCGAGAACATCCTGGCCAAACTCGGTTTCACGTCGCGGGCGCAGATCGCCGCCTGGCTCGCCGAACACCGGGGCAACGCGGTCTAACTACGTAGCGAACTCGGTAGGTCTACCGGTTCGCGGGATGCGCGTGGAGCGCATCCTGGACAAGCGCCACCAGAAACCAGCCGTCCGGTACTCGCCCTCCCCCTCGGGTGCCGCTCGGCACGAGCGCGGCGGGGCTGCCCAAGCCTGCCCGTGACGGCGTCCCGCCGCGCTCATTCCTCCTCCGGTGCTTCCTCACCCCCAGGGCCGGACTTCACAGGAAACTGTCAGCAAAGCAGTGGATGATGGAGTTCACCGGTTCAGGTGGATGAGAAAGGGCTGTGGTGCGCTGGAAACCCATCGCGTACTCCGCCCTGGGGCTGGTGTCGCTGCTCGTCCTCGGGGCAACGGGTTACGCGTGGACGCAGCTCAACCGGCTCGACTCGGGGCTCGCGACCGCCGACGTGATAGCGCCGTCGGCGCAGCTGCCCGCGTCTCCGTCCGTGGTTCCCGAGCAGAACATCCTGCTCGCGGGGGTCGACTCGCGCACCGACGTGCAGGGCAATCCGCTGCCGCGCGACATCCTGGACCAGCTGCACGCCGGTGACCAAAGCGACGGCGGGGACACAACGGACACCATGATCGTCGTGCACATCCCGGCGGGTGGCGGAGCGGCGACGGCGATCTCGATCCCGCGCGACTCCTACGTCGACATCGCGGGTGGCTACGGCAAGCACAAGATCAACTCGGCCTACACCTACGGCAAGAACGCGGAGCGCCAGCGGCTGACCGCGCAGGGCGTGACCGGCGCCGAGCTCGAGCGCCGCGCCGACCAGGCGGGCGCGCGCACCGCGATCCAGACCGTGGAGCAGTTCACCGGGCTGACCATCAACCACTACGCGGCGGTGAACCTCGTCGGGTTCTACTCGCTCAGTCTCGCCGTCGGCGGGGTCCCGGTGTGCCTGAAGGAGCCGGTGCACGACAGCTACTCGGGCGCGGACTTCCCGGCCGGGCGGCAGACGTTGTCCGGTGCGCAGGCGCTGGCGTTCGTGCGGCAACGGCACGGGCTGCCCAACGGTGACCTCGACCGGATCGCGCGCCAGCAGGCCTTCCTGTCCAGTGCCGCCAAGGTGCTGCTCGACACCGGCACGCTGGCCAACCCCGTCAAACTGAACAACCTCATCGCCGCGGTGCAGCAGTCGGTGCTCATCGATCAGGGCTGGGACCTGCTCGACTTCGCCAAGCAGATGCGGTCGCTGAGCTCGGACGGCCTGACCTTCGCGACGATCCCGGTGCAGTCGCTGAACCTGCAGACGCCCTACGACGGGGACGCGGTCAAGGTCGACCAGGCGCAGGTGCGCTCGTTCATCGGGGCGCTGATCGGTGAGCCGGTGACCTCGTCCGCTTCGTCGCCGGCCTCGGTGCAGCCCTACGTGGCCGCCGCCCCGGCGGGGCGGAGCAGCACCCCGCCTACCACGGACGCCTCGGTCGTGCCCAGCGGCGGCGGCACCGACCTCACCGGCTGCGTGAGTTAGTCACGGGGCCCGCTCACGTCGTGGCGGGGATCCAGGCGCGTTCGCTCGCGGCCAAGCGGGCGCGGCGGCGGAGGCCGGCGAGACTGTGCTTCGCCGGGACGAGCAGCGCCGTGAGCCAGTTGCGCCGGTATTCCTCCAGCGCGGCCGCAACCGGTCGGTGCAGGACGCAGTGCACCAGCCCCGGCGTCCCGAGCCGGTGCCTCCCGACGTGCTTGCTCGCGGGCATCGTTCCTCCGTGTGGGCGACCTTCCGTCGCGAACGGTACGCAACGGGAGCGCCGAAGCGGTGTAGCCGGGGCGGCGTGTCCCCCGTCTCGGTTTAATTACGGTCCGCAAGAGTGGTAGTCACACCTCCGGGTGGTACCCCGTGCTGGTTGAATGCACGCATGCTGCGAGTGGGGCTCACCGGGGGTATCGGCGCGGGCAAGTCGACCGTGGCGGCGCGGCTCGCCGAACACGGGGCGGTACTGATCGACGCCGACAAGATCGCCCGCGAGGTGGTCGAACCCGGCACCGAGGGGCTGGCCCGCCTGGTCGAGGCCTTCGGCGAGGACATCCGCACCCCCGAGGGGGCGCTCGACCGGCCCGCCCTCGCCACGAAGGCCTTCGCCGACGAGGCCTCCCGGCGCAGGCTCAACGGCATCCTCCATCCCCTCATCGGCGCCCGCACCGCAGAGCTGATGGCCGCGGTCGCGCCGGACGCCATCGTCGTGCACGACGTGCCGCTGCTCGTCGAGGGCGGGATGGGCGCCATGTACCACCTGGTGCTCGTGGTCGACGCGCCCGTGGAAACCCGGGTCCAGCGCCTGGTGGAGCTGCGTGGCATGCCCGAGGCCGACGCCCGCGCCCGCATCGCCGCCCAGGCCGACGAGGCCGCCCGCCGCGCCACCGCCGACGTGTGGCTCGACAACGGCGGCGCCCCGGACATCGTGCTGGCCCAGCTCGACCGGCTGTGGGCCGACCGGCTGGTGCCGTTCGAGGCGAACATCCGGCTGCGGCGCCCCCGGTCCCCGATGCCGCCGGATGTCGTGCCCTACGACCAGACCTGGCCCGCGCAGGCGGAGCGCGCGCTGGCCAGGATCCGGCTCGCGGTGGGGGACAAGGCGCTGCGGGTGGACCACATCGGCTCGACCTCGGTGCCCGGGCTGCCCGCGAAGGACGTGCTGGACCTCCAGGTCACGGTGTCCACTTTGGACGTGGCGGACGAGTTCGCGGACGCGTTGTCCGACGCCGGTTTCCTCCGCGCCGGCGGGGACTGGTGGGACGAGTCGCAGGACGACGCGAACGGCCCGTGGTACAAGCGTTACCACTTCGGTGCCGACCCAGGGCGCCGGATCAACCTGCACGTCCGCTCGCTGGAGACGCCCGCCTGGCGCCTCGCGCTGCTGTTCGCCGCGTGGCTGCGGGAGAACCCGGCCGAACGCGACGCCTACGCCGAGGTCAAGCGCAAGCTCGCGGCCGCGCACGCCGCCGACGCCTCCTCGGGGCCCTACAGCGAGGACAAGCAGCCGTGGGTCAACGCCGCGTTCCGGCGCGCCGAGGAGTGGGCGGCCGCCACCGGCTGGACCCCCTGAGCCGGTCAGTGCCTCCGCCAGCGTAGCTCGATGTCCATTGTGGACAGCCAGTCGGCCACCTTGTAGCCGTGTGCGGCCAGGCCTTCCACCGTGGCGTGGCTGATCCGCAGCGCGCGCTCGGCGTCGGCGGGCGCGAGCAGGCCCGCCGACGTGGCGGCGAGCAGCTCGTCGGTGTCCAGCACCTCCAGGCCGCGCCCCTCGCGCACGACGATGTCCAGATACCAGTCGATGGAGCGCCACGTCGTGCCCTCGCGCTCGACGGTCACGACGTCGAGATAGAAGTCCTGGTCGCGCTCATGTCCTTCGGAGAACCAGAAATCCGTCAGCCGCAGGCCGAGATCGGGCAGCAGCCACGATTCGAGGTAGTGGAACTGCGCCCGGCCCGGCGCGGGGCGGGCCAGGTAGAGCCCGAACTCCTCGACGCGGTACTCCTCGACCTCGCGCACTATTCCCTTCGGATCGATGTTGGTTCCGGCGGCGACATCGAAGATCTCGATCTTCGACGGATGGATCTCTGCCATGGGCACATCTTCGCGGTTTCCTGGCCCGAAAACGAGTGCCGCGCCGGTAAGGTGACCGAATGCTGGACGAACGGGCCGTCACCGAGAGTGTCGCGGAACTGGCGTCGGGACTGAGTGGTCAGGTCGACGAGCTGACCGGTGAGCTTCTCCAGCTCTACGCCCGTGAGCTGCCGCATCTGGTGCACGACGACGAAAGCGTGGTGAGCCTGCTTTCCGCGAGCCTGCACCAGAATCTCGACACCGCGTTACGGATTTTCCAGCACTGTATCGACCCCGGCCGGGTCGAGGCGCCCGCGGCGGCGATGGAGTACGCGCGCCGGCTCGCGCAGCGCGGCACGCCGGTGATCGACCTGATCCGCGCGTACTACCTGGGGCAGACCGCGATACTCAACCACGCGCTGATCACGGCGACCGGTCAGGTCGAGGACCGGGCACTGCTCGGCGCGATGATGAGCCAGGTGCTGACCGGCGCGTTCGCCTTCATCGACCGGGTGACCCAGCAGGTGGTCTCGGCCTACCAGGAGGAACGCGATCGCTGGCTCCTGGGCCGCAGTGCCGCCCGCGCCGCCCGCGTGCGCGCCCTGCTGGACGGCGGCGCCGATCTGGAGGGCAGCGAGACGGCGCTGGGCTACCGGCTGCGGGGCACGCATCTGGCGATGATCGTGTGGCACGGCGTGGAACCCTTGTCCGGCAACGGCTTGTCCGGCCTGGAACGGCTGACCGGCGAGATCGCCGAGAACCTGCCCAGCGCGGGCAAACCCCTGTTCGTGCCGATCGACGAGCTGTCCTCGTGGGTGTGGGTGCCCCTGGATCGGGCCGGGCTGCCGGATGAGGACCACGTGCGCAAGGTGCTCGCCGGCGCCGATCCCACGGTGCGGCTCGCGATCGGCGAACCCGGTGAGGGCCTCGAGGGCTTCCGCCGCAGCCACCGGCAGGCCCAGCGGGTGCACGCGCTCGCCGACGCGGCCGGCGAACACTGCGACCGCGTGCTGACCTTCCGCGAGGTCGGTGCGATCGCGTTGATGGCCGCGGACCTCGGCGCGGCCAAGGCGTGGGTGAGCGACACGCTCGGCGAACTCGCCACCGACGACGAGCAGCACGCGCGGGCGCGCGACACCTTGCGGGTGTTCCTCGCGACCGGCAGCAGCTACACGGCCGCCGCCGGCCTGCTGTCCATGCACAAGAACTCGGTGCAGTACCGGGTGCGCAAGGCGCAGGACATGCTCGGCAGGCCGGTGTCGGACAACCGGCTCGACGTCGAACTCGCGCTCAAGCTCTGCCAGCGGCTCGGTCCCGCGGTGCTCAATACTCCGTGACAACCACTCCTTCGAGCGTCACGATTGACGGCTGTTCAAGGCCGCCGCGCTGGCGTTTTCGGTCACCCGGACCAGCGGGAGGGGTGATCGTTGGGCCGTTGGCACGAAGCGTTCGCGATTATTCCGGTTTACGCTGAGCGCATGGGGAACCTGGTCCATGCCGAGACGGCCGAACTGGTGGCCGTGGTCCGCCTGCGCCGCGGCGTGGTCGGCGAGTGCAAACGCGTCAGCCACATCGTCCCTATCCCCGAGCACGGGCCCATTCCGTCCCACCTCACAGCCCTGTGCGGCGAGCTGATCCTGCCCGAGCAGGCCGAGGTGCTCAGCGGTGTGAGCGGGATGCCGTGCGAGGCCTGCCTGGCCCGTTCGTCCCGTCGCGATTGCCGCTGGCTGGACTGAGCACGGCACCGCGCCGGAAATTGTCGGTGGGTGGTCCTACCCTGGAGTCGTGGCCTTCGCAACCGAACACCCCGTACTCGCGCAGTCCGACTTCCGCCCGGTCTCCGACATCCCGCGCACCGGCGGCCGTTTCGAGGTCGTGAGCGACTACGCCCCCGCCGGTGACCAGCCCGCGGCCATCGACGACCTGGAACGCAGGCTCACCGGGGGCGAGAAGGACATCGTGCTGCTCGGTGCCACCGGTACCGGCAAATCGGCCACCACGGCGTGGTTGATCGAGCGGGTGCAGCGGCCCACGCTGGTCATGGCGCCGAACAAGACGCTGGCCGCCCAGCTGGCCAACGAGCTGCGCGAGTTCTTCCCGCACAACGCGGTCGAATACTTCGTCAGCTACTACGATTATTACCAGCCCGAGGCCTACGTCCCGCAGACCGACACCTACATCGAGAAGGACTCGTCGATCAACGACGACGTCGAGCGGCTGCGGCACTCGGCCACCTCGAACCTGCTGTCCAGGCGCGACGTCATCGTGGTCGCGTCGGTGTCCTGCATCTACGGCCTCGGCACGCCGCAGTCCTACCTCGACCGGTCCAGCAAGCTGGCCGTCGGCGCCGAGGTCGACCGGGACACGTTCCTGCGCGCGCTGGTCGACGTGCAGTACACCCGCAACGACCTGGCGTTCGCGCGCGGCACCTTCCGGGTGCGGGGGGACACGGTCGAGATCATTCCGGCTTACGAGGAGCTGGCCATCCGCGTCGAGTTCTTCGGCGACGAGATCGACAAGCTGTACTACCTGCATCCGCTCACCGGCGAGATCGTGCGCGAGGTCGAGGAGGTGCGGATCTTCCCGGCCACGCACTACGTCGCCGGGCCGGAGCGGATGGAGAAGGCCATCCGCGGCATCGAGGCCGAGCTGGAGGACCAGCTGGCCAAGCTGGAGAAGCAGGGCAGGCTGCTGGAGGCGCAGCGGCTGCGGATGCGCACCAGCTATGACATCGAGATGATGCGGCAGGTCGGGTTCTGCTCGGGCATCGAGAACTACTCGCGGCACATCGACGGCCGCGAGGCGGGCTCGGCCCCGGCCACCCTGCTCGATTACTTCCCGGACGATTTCCTGCTGGTCATCGACGAGTCGCACGTGACGGTGCCGCAGATCGGCGGTATGTACGAGGGTGACGCCTCGCGCAAGCGGACGCTGGTGGAGCACGGGTTCCGGCTGCCCAGCGCGCTGGACAACCGGCCGCTGACGTGGGAGGAGTTCAGCGACCGGATCGGGCAGACGGTGTACCTGTCGGCCACGCCCGGCCCGTACGAGATGGGCCAGACCGGCGGCGAGTTCGTCGAGCAGGTCATCCGGCCGACCGGGCTGATCGACCCCGAGGTGATCGTGAAGCCCACCGAGGGGCAGATCGACGATCTGGTGCACGAGATCCGGGTGCGCGCCGAGAAGGACGAGCGGGTGCTGGTCACCACGCTGACCAAGAAGATGGCCGAGGATCTCACCGACTACCTGCTGGAGCTGGGGATCCGGGTGCGGTATCTGCATTCGGAGGTCGACACGCTGCGGCGGGTGGAGCTGCTGCGGCAGCTGCGCTCGGGTGACTTCGACGTGCTGGTCGGCATCAACCTGCTGCGTGAGGGTCTCGACCTGCCCGAGGTGTCGCTGGTGTCCATTCTGGACGCCGACAAGGAGGGCTTCCTGCGCAGCGGCACGTCGCTGATCCAGACGATCGGCCGCGCGGCGCGGAACGTGTCGGGCCAGGTGCACATGTACGCCGACAAGATCACCGACTCGATGCAGTACGCGATCGACGAGACCAACCGGCGGCGCGCCAAGCAGATCGCCTACAACGAGGAGCGCGGGCTGGACCCGCAGCCGCTGCGCAAGAAGATCGCCGACATCCTCGACCGCGTCTACACCGAGGCGGAGGACACCGAAGAGGTCGCCGTCGGAGGTTCGGGCCGCAACGCCTCGCGCGGCAAGAAGCCGGAGCAGGGTGGCGGCCAGCGCAGCTCGGGTGTGCTGGTGGACCGCAACGTGTCGGCGATGCCGCGCGCGGAGCTGGCGGATCTGATCCAGTCGATGACGGACCAGATGATGCAGGCGGCCCGCGACCTCCAGTTCGAGCTGGCGGCGCGCCTCCGCGACGAGATCGCGGACCTGAAGAAGGAGCTGCGGGGCATGGACGCGGCGGGGGTGAAGTAGGGCTTTCGCCCGGGCGCCGGGCGCGGGCTCCCGCGCGGGGCGCCGGGCGCTGGTCCCGGGCGGGCGCCACGGACGGCGGCGTCTCGAACGGCCGCATCCCTTGGCCTTTTGCAGGGCCGCCATCTGCGGCATCCCGCCTCCCGCCGGGCCCGCTCGGGCGCGGCGAGCTGCCGCACCGCGGCCACCGCGCACCGCTCCCGAGCAGGCGCCCCGAACCGGCCACCTCGACCTCCCGCAGGCGCCGCCGTCTGCGGCACCCCAGCGACCCGCCGCGACCCGCCGCGTCCCAACCCCAACCCCGCTCCGACGGCCCCTACTCGGCCGAGTCGTCGGTCTCCAGCACGCCGAAGATGTTGCCCTCCGTGTCGGTGCAGTACGCGAGCCACCCCACCCCGGGAATCGCGGTCTTGGGCACGATCACCGTCCCACCGGCCTGTTGCACGTGCCGGGTCGTGGCGCCCAGATCCGTCACCTCGATCGTGGCCGGGAACGCGTTCACCGGCGCGTCGGCGGCGGGTGCGGGGCCCTGGCGCGGCACCAGCCCGCCGTCGATCCCGGGGCCGTCACCGGTGTTGATCACCCAGTACGGATTCGGCCCCCACCGCTCGAACGACCAGTCGAACACGGTCGCGTAGAACGTGATCGCGCGCTCGGGGTCGGTCGCGTGGATCTCGAAGTGGACCGGACGAGGCATCGGCGGCCTCCTCGGTGCGGGGGAAGGAAGAAAAAAATGCTACGCCCCGCCCCGCATCGGCGCACGAGGTCAGCGATCCAGCGTCCGCCGCACGTAGGCATCGATCGCGGCCAGCGTTTCCGGTGCCGCCCACAGCTCCTCGACCACGGCGTCGTCCGCCGTGCGTTGTTCACCGATGCGCTCGTCGTGCGGGCGGTGGATCTGCGCCTTCGTGTGCGCGTACGCCTTGGCCGGGACCGCCGCGAGCCCCGCCGCGATCTCGACCGCCCGCGATTCGACGACCTCGGGCGCCACCAGTTCGTCCACCAGCCCCAGGGTCAGCGCCTCGCCGCCCAGATAGGACTGGCCGAGCTCGGTCAGCTCGGCGAGCCGGTTCGTGCCGTACGCGCACCGCAGGATCTCCATGGCCACCAGCGGAAACGGCACCCCGACGGTCAGCTCGGGCCAGCCGATCCGGCCGTGTGCCGCGTTCATGATCCGCCGGTCGCACGCCGCGGCCAGCACCCCGCCGCCCGCGATCGCGTGCCCGTTGACCGCGGCCACGACCGGGCCGGGAAAGCCGAACAGCGCGAGGAAGGCGTCCGAGAGCGCGGGCAGGAACTCCCGCACGTACGCCGGCCCGCCCTCGCGTACCCGCAGCAGGTCGACCCCCGCCGAGAACACGCCGCCCTGGCCGGTGAGCACGAGCGCGCGCTGCCCGGCGAACCCGGCCTCGTCGACCCGCTCCACCAGCTCGCGGCACATCCCGGTGTCCAGCGCGTTGGCGCGGCCGTGCGTCATCCGCAGGATGGCGACCTCGCCGGCCTTGTCGATCCGGATGGCGCTCACGAGAACCGCACCGCGGACAGGTGCTGCGTGCGCGCGAGTTCGGCCAGTTCCTCCACCGTCGGCACGCGCTGCACATTGACCTTCACCGGCGTTCGCCGTCCCGCCATTTTCACGCCCAGCTCCCGGATGCGTTCGTGGTAGAGCTCGCCCACCGCCTGTGGTTCCTCGACGAGGATGCCACGCCCGGACGTGGTCCGCCCCTGATACAGCCACTCGGCGGGCCGCCCACCCCGGAAGTTCAGCCGCCAGCGGGCGTTGGTGAGCACCGTCAGCCCGCCGTCGATGAGGTGCGGGCTGACGAACACCTCGTAGCGCCGGCCGCTTCTGCGCCCGGTGAAACGCACGACGAGCACGCCGCGGCTCACCGGCCCGCGCAGTGGCGTGCGGACGAGGAACGACAGGACCCGGTTGAGGATGCCGACCAGCGCCTTGGGCGGATGCCCGACCTCCACCACGGGTGTGTTCTCAGCCACACGACCAGTGTGTCAGCTGGTGATGTCCTTCGTCGAGAACCTCCGCGCCGCCAGCAGCGTCAGCACCGTCCCGTAGATGACCGCGGACAGCACGCCGGCCGCGATCTGCGACCAGTCGATGTCCGTGGCGATCAGGTCCATCCACGCATAGGCGTAGTGCGTCGGCAGGTAGTTGCGCAGACTGCCCAGCGCGGTGATCTGGTCCAGGATCTGCGACAGGATCGCCACCAGCACCGTGCCGCCCACCGCGCCGAGCGGGGCGTCGGTGGACACGCTCAGCAGCAGCGCCAGGCCTGCCACCCACGCCAGCTGGATCACCACGAACACGGTCGCCAGCACGATCACGACGAGACTCTTGCCGAACGGGATCGAGTCGCCGGTCGGGCTGATCGCGTCCCCGGCGCCGTACCAGAGCAAGCCCACCACCAGCGACACCACGGGCAGCAGCACCAGCGCCAGCAGCGACAGCAGACCCGAGGCGATCGCCTTCTGCCGCAGTACCCGGTGCCGTGGCACGGGTATCGCGAGGAGGTACTTCAGGCTCGACCACGAGGCCTCGCTCGCGATGGTGTCGCCGAAGAACAGCGCCACGATCGTCGGCAGCAGGAAGCCTCCCGCGACGAACAGCGCCAGCACCACGAAGTTCGGCGCGCTCGCCGTGGCGAGGTCCACGAAGCCGCCGGAGCGCCGGTTCGGGCTGGCCTGCCCGATCTGGAACGCCAGCACCAGGATGAACGGCAGCACCACGACGAACCCGAGCACGAGCTGGGTCCGCCGCCTGCGCAACTGCCGCCGCAGCTCCACGCCGAGCCGCAACGTCCGGCCCGGCCGGTACCCGGCGACGGCGCCGTCCGCGCCGACCTCGGCGCGCTCCTGCCGCGCCGCCTCGGTCAGCTCGTCCAGCGCCGCCGGGTCGGTGTGCACCCCGTGGTCGATCGCCGCGTTCGCGGCCTCGTGCTTACTCGCCACCACCATCACCAACCAGCCTCAGGAAAGCGTCTTCCAGCCGCCGCCGCGGCCCGGCCTGCTCGACCGCGACCCCGGCCCGCACGAGCGCGGCGACCGCGTCGCCGCGGGGGAGCCCGTCCAGGTTCGCGTGCACCAGGTTGCCCTCGGTGTCCACATCGGACACCCCGCCGATCGCGCGCAGGGCGTCGGCCGCCGTGTCCGGCCGGTCCACGCGGAACGTCGCCTCGCCGCCGGCGGCCGCGATGTCGGCGACCTCGCCGGAGGCCACGAGCCTGCCGCGATGCATGACCACGACGTGTGAACACGTCTGCTCGACCTCGGCGAGCAGGTGGCTGGACACCACGACCGTGCGGCCGGTGGCCGCGTAGCGCTGCAGCACCTCGCGCATCTGGTGGATCTGCGGCGGGTCGAGCCCGTTGGTCGGTTCGTCGAGTACGAGCAGCTCCGGCAGGCCGAGCATCGCCTGCGCGATCGCGAGCCGCTGCCGCATACCCTGACTGTAGGTGCGTACCTTGCGGCGCACCGCGTCGCCGAGCCCGGCGATCTCCAGCGCCTCGGTGAAGTGCGCCTTGTCCCGCGGGCGTCCGGTGGCGTCCCAGTACAGGCTCAGGTTGGCCTCGCCGGACAGGTGCGGCAGGAAACCCGAACCCTCCACAAAGGACCCGATGCGGGACAGCACGGGCGCCCCGGCGTAGACGCGGTGCCCGGACACCCTGATCTCGCCCTTCGTCGGGGTGATCAGGCCCATCAGCATCCGCAGGGTCGTGGTCTTGCCGGCGCCGTTGGGCCCGAGCAGGCCCAGCACCTGGCCGGGTTCGACCCGGAACGACAGCTCGTTCACCGCGGTCAGCCCGCCCGGGTAGGACTTGGTGAGCCCTTCGATCACCAGTGGCACGCCCGCCAGCTCGGGATCGACCCGGTGCGCGCGCCGCCGCCGGACCGCCGCGATGATCGCGACCGCGAGTGCCGCCACGAGAATCCCGATGATCGCCAGCAGGTTGCCCAGCGGCCAGCCGGGACCGGTGGCCGCACCCGGGATCACCGGCACGGACAGGTCCGAGGCCAGCGACACCTGGTACGTCGCGGGCGCGACCGGTGTCGCGAAGCTCTGGTCGGTCGTGGTGACCACGAGCTGCAGCGAATGCCCGGACTCGACCGGGCGCACCACGCCGGGCAGCGTCACAGTGACGTCGGCGGGCAGCGACACCCGGATCGGTGCGACCGCGTTCGCGGGCAGGGTCTTCGTGCCGTCCGGGTTGACGTCGTAGAGCTTGACGAACAGCACCGCGTCCGGCGTGCTGCCGGTGACGCGAAGCCGCACCGTGGACGACCCGGCGACGAGCAACTGCGCGTTCACCGCCGCCGAGGTGAACCGGGCCGACTGGCCCGGTGGGTCGACGCCGAACAGCCCGGACAGCCGCGAGGACCCGGCGAGGCCGTTGAGCCCCGGGATTCCGCTCACCGCGGCGGGCACACCGCCCGGCGGGTTCACGATCGTCTGCTGCCCGCCGGACAACGCGACCGCGTCCCGGCGCGTGGCGTCCCGCGCGAGCCCCGGATAGTCCGGCGCGGTGACCGTGCGCACCGACGGCGCGCCCGAGGCGCGCAGCGAACCCTGCACGTCATAGGAGAAACCGTTGACCGGGTCGGCGCCCTCGCCGGTGAGCTGGAACCACAGCCAGTCGCCGATCTTCGCGCGCAGCTGCGGCCCGGGCATGCCGCCGTCGTGCCCGCCCGCGTACCACAGCTGCTGCACCTTCCCGCCCGTGGCGGTGATCTGGCGCGCCGTCGCGTCGGACTGGTCCAGCCCGAACAGCGTGTCGTTCTCGCCCTGCACCAGCAGTGTCGGCACGGTGATCTTGCTCGTCACCGACGCGGGTGACACGCGGTGCAGCAGGTCGAGGGTCTGTTGCGTGGCGCGGCCGGTGGTGGCCAGTTCGGTGTAGGCCTGGCAGATCTCCGCGGTGAAGCGGCCGCACACGCTCCCCGTGGCCGGAAGCTGTTGCGGGACCGGCGAGGCCGCCGCGGCGCCACCGCCGCTGCCGGTCTGGCCGGTTCCGCCCGAGTCCTGCGTCTGCTGGCCGGGCTCGGGTGCCTCGGTGTTCACGCGGGCGCCGGCCCCGGCGCCCGCGGAGAACAGGATGCCCGCCCACGAACGTTTGAACACGCCGTCGGCGGCGAAGGCGCCCACGGCGGGGGTCGCGGGTTGCGGCGCGGCGGGGCTCGCCGCGTTGGGGATCAGCCCCTGCGCCAGATCGTTGTAGGTGATCTCCGGCGAGATCGCGTCCACCCGCTTGTCCTGCCCGGCGAGCAGCAGCGCGAGCGCGCCGCCGTAGGACGCGCCCGCGACGCCCACCCGGGGATCGTTCGGCCCGTCCCTGCGCACCTGGGGCAGCGTGGCCAGGTAGTCGATCAGATGCGAGGCGTCGGCGACCTCGAGGCCGGGGTCGTTCAGCCCGATCTGGCCGGTGCTGCGCCCGAATCCGCGAGCCGACCAGGCGAGCACCACGAACCCGCGCCGCGCCAGTTCCCCGGCCTCGGTGGCGACGCTGTTCTTGTCGCCGCCGAACCCGTGCGGCAGCAGGATCGCGGGCGCGGGGGAGGTCTGCGGAAAGTAGAGCGTGGTGTCCAGATGCACGACGCCGGCGGCGCCGGGCCCGGCGGGTACGTCGAGAACGGCGTCCTTCGTCGCGACCGGGGGGCCCTTGTCGCCGGAGCGGGTCCAGACGACGCCGGCGGCGGCGAGGATCACCACGACGAGCGCCAGTGTCAGCCAGCGGCCTCGCCAGGTGTGCGGGAACGGGAGTCGGGGCACCCCATGACCGTATGTGAGCTTTCCTGAGAGTCGTTTTGGGGCCTTTGGAGTGATAAGGGCAACCTAAGCTGGTGCTTCGCTTGATCATCGGTCAAAATGGAAGGAAGTGGAGGGGAGTATTCCTTCGCGGCGGTGTCGTCAACACGGCGGTCCCTCGGGACACCCGGCACCGTCGGCCGGTTCTCCAACCGGCGGAAGAGACCTCCGGCTAGCTGCTATGCGCGCTAACCGGAGGTCATGAATGAATGTTCCTGTGTGGCTGTGGGGTGCCACTGTCGCGGGCCTGCTCGTGCTCATCGCGATAGACCTGGTGATCGTGGACCGCAAACCACACGAGGTCACTACGGGTGAAGCGGCCCGCTGGGTCATCTTCTACGTGTCGTGTGCGGTGCTGTTCGGCATCGGGGTGTGGTTGCTGGCCGGGCACGAATACGGCGTCCAGTTCTTCACCGGCTACATCACCGAGTACTCGCTGTCGGTGGACAACCTGTTCATCTTCATGGTGATCATGGCCTCGTTCAAGGTGCCGCTGATCCACCAGCACCGGGTGCTGCTGATCGGCATCCTGCTCGCGCTGACCATGCGCAGCGTGTTCATCGCGGTCGGCGCGGCGCTGATCAACCAGTTCGTGTGGGTGTTCTTCATCTTCGGCGCGGTCCTGCTGTGGACCGCGATCAGCATGCTGCGCGGCAGCGATCACGACGAGGAGTACCAGGAGAACGCGGTCACCCGCTGGGTCCGCAAGATCTACCCCGTCACGGACTCCTTCGAGGGCCACCGGATGATGGTCAAGCGCGAGGGCAAGCGGTGGATCACGCCGATGTTCCTGGTGATCGTCGCGATCGGCAGCGCGGACCTGCTCTTCGCCGTCGACTCGATCCCCGCGATCTTCGGCATCACGCAGGAGGCGTTCCTGGTCTTCACCGCCAACGCCTTCGCACTGATGGGCCTGCGGCAGCTGTTCTTCCTCCTCGGCGGTCTGGTGAACAAGCTGGTCTACCTCTCCTACGGGCTCGCGGTGATCCTCGCGTTCATCGGTGCGAAGCTGGTGGTGCACGCGCTGCACGAGTACCACGTGGCGCCGGACTGGCTGGACATCAACAACTGGCTCTCGCTCGGCGTGATCGTCGCGGTGCTGACCATTACCACGGTGGCCAGCCTGGTGAAGTCGAGGCGGGATGCCGCCAAGGCGGCCGCCGCCGCGTCCTCCTGAGCGGGGTACGTTGGGGTTCATGCGTCCATCGGACATCGAACTCCTGACTGTGCCTGGAAAACCGGCGCTGCACGGCGACCTTCTGCTGGCCGGGGTGTCCGCGCCACGGCTGCGGGGCAACGCCTATCGCGGCTCGCTGTGGCGTGTGCAGCCCGAGGGCGGTGCGCTCGCCTGGACGCACGGGGAACGCGATTTGGCACCGGCGATCTCGCCGGACGGGCGCTGGATCGCGTTCCTGCGCTCGGCCGGTGCGCAGGCGAAGCCGCAGTTGTACGTGATGCCCGCCGACGGCGGCGACGCCCGGCCGCTCACCGATCTGCCGCTGGGCGCGGGGGAGCCGGTGTGGGCGCCGGACTCGTGCCGGATCGCTTTCACCGCGCGGTTTCCCGACCCCGGCCGCCACGGCGTGCCCAGCGTCGAGGGCGAGACGTTCGAGCCGGACGAGGAGGCGCCGCGCCGGATCACGCGGTTCGACTACCACCTCGACGACATCGGGTACCTGGCCGACCGCCGCGAGCGGCTGTTCGTGCTGGACACAACCCAGCCTGCGGAGCTGACTCCGCTGACCGACGACCGTGCCGACGTGTCCAGTCCCGTGTGGACACCGGACGGCGAAACCGTGCTGGTCGTCGCGCCGCGGGACTGGGGTGCCGTCGAGACCGAGAAGAGCGACCTGTACGCGGTGCCCGCCGGTGGTGGTGACCCGGTGCTCGCGGTGCGCAGCGCGGGCACCGTGGAGAAGGCGGCCGTCGCGCCGGACGGCACCGTTCTGTTCATCGGCGCCGAGATTTCGGGCGAGCGGATGGAGGTGCGCAATCCAGGGCTGTGGTCGGCGGCCGCGGGCGAGGAACCCAGGCGGCTGACCGAGGCCGAGTCGGTGTACTGCGTCTCCGGTGCGGGCGCGCCCGCGGTGTTCGGCGACGAGGTGCTGGTGGCGGTGCTCGACCGTGGCGCGGTCGAACTGCGCACGGTGCCGCGTGACGGCGAAGCCGCGCCGCTGGACAAGCTGCCGGTCGTGCTGGGCGGCCAGGTGGCTGTGCGCGCTTTCGTCACCGACGGGGACAGGATCGCCGCGACGGTGGCTTCGCCGGGCAGTGCCGGCGAGGTGGTGCTGGTCGGCGACGGTGCCGAACGGGTGCTCACCGACTGGTCGAAGCCCTTGCGGGAACAGGGAATCCAGCCCGCCGAGGAGCTGGCGGCGACGGCGCCGGACGGCTATCCGGTGCACGGCTGGCTCGTGCGGCCGCCGGGCGAGGGCCCGCATCCGGTGCTGCTCGTCGTGCACGGCGGCCCGTTCGCGGCCTACGACTGGGGCCTGTTCGACGAGGCGCAGGTGTACGCGGCGGCGGGATACGCGGTGGTGCTGGGCAACCCGCGCGGTTCGGCGGGCTACGGCGAGAGCCACGGCCGCGCGATCGTGCGCGGGATGGGCACCGTCGACGCGGACGACCTGCTCGCGCTGCTGGACGCGGCGCTGGACCGGCCGGGGCTCGACGCCGGACGCGTCGGTGTGATGGGCGGGTCCTACGGCGGATTCATGACCACGTGGCTGGCCGGGCACCACGGTGAGCGATTCCGCGCGGCGTGGAGCGAGCGCGCGGTCAACGCGTGGGACTCGATGCTCGGCAGTTCCGACATCGGCTGGACCTTCGTCGACGAGTACATCGGTCCCGATCTGGTGACCCAGCTCGACCGCAGCCCGCTGACCTACGCCGGCCGGATCCGCATCCCGTTCGCGATCGCCCACTCCGAGCGGGACTGGCGATGCCCGATCGAGCAGGCGCAACGGCTGTTCGTGGCGCTCAAACGGGGTGGCACCGAGGTCGAGATGCTGATCTTCCCCGGCGAGGGGCACGAGCTGAGCCGCTCGGGCAGACCGCGGCACCGGGTCCAGCGGTTCGAGGCGATCCTCGGCTGGTGGTCGCGCCACCTGCGCTGATACTCAGCCGAGCAACGTGTAGTTCAGCGCCTCGCAGACCCGGCCGAGCGGTACGTCGAGCCCGGGATGATCCAGCGGCAGCAGCACGTCCGCCTCGGCGGGCAGTGCCTGGCCGGCGGGCGGATCCCACAGGCACAGCGCGGGTTCGCCACCGTCCATCGAGGACCGGTACCAGAGGCCGTCGAAATCGCCGAAGGCGGAGCGGATCGCCCGCGCCCAGGCCTGCGTGATCTTCTTCGGGCCGCTGGAGATCTCCTGCGACGCCCCGACTCTGGTCGGCCACAGCCCGGTCAGGTCCAGCAACCGCAGCGTACGTGTCGGCCGCACCACCACCAGCTGCGGCCCGCGCGTGCGGCGGTCCACAATGGACGTCGTCTGGAAGACCTCGGCCACGCTGGTGCGCACGGACAGGCCGAAGTACAGCACGCCTTCGCGCCGGTCGGTCGCCGGGGCACCGCCCTTGCCGGGCCGCTGCTGGTCGAAACGCCCGTGCGGCAGCGGCCCGGTGTAGCGGAAGGAGTTCCAGCGCTGGGGATGGTTGCCGCGGGCGGTGAAGATGCGCACCAGGCGGGTCGCGGTGTGCACGGCGACGACGTCCTCGTCGCGCAGCCGGCCCGCGAGCACCGCCCGCGCCGGCGGTAGCGGAAGTCTTGCCATGGGTTCTCAGACGACCGCCACTACGCCGCCGTGCCGAGCGTCGAGGCCAGCGCCGCCACGGGTTCCGGGGGACCACCCGCGAGCAGCCACTGCCGCGGCGTGACCCGCTCGCCCCCGATCAGCAGATCGTCCTGCCGGGTGGTCATGAACGCCGCGACCACGAGCGCGGGCTGGTCTTCGGGCACCGCGGCGAGCACGACCTCCAGCCCCGGCAGCGTGGCGCCGCCGGTGAACTGCCACGCGGGCAGCCGCCAGCCGCCCTGGTCCTTCCAGCCGGTCAGCCGCCGCGCCGCGAGCTTGTGCCGGATCCGGCTCGGGTCGACGCCGAGCGCCCGCGCCGCGTCGCCGGCGCTGAGCGCGGAGTCGGCGAGAACGGCGTGTGCGGCGACGGTCCTGGCCCGCGGATCGGGTTCGCCGTCGCGTCGCGGCGAGAGGTCGAGGCCGACCTCGGTGAGCGCCTCGCGCTGGTCGGCGGTGAAATACTGCGCCGGTTCGGGGTTGCCGGGAGCCAGCCTGCTCGCGGCTTCCTCGACGAGCGCGAGAAACTCCTCGGCGTCGACCCGCAGGCCCGCCTTGGCGAGGGTGTCCTTCAGCGCCACGGTCATGCACCCAGGATAGCGCACCCGTGCGCTTGCGTGCGCAGGTAGCGTCCCGTCGGGTGACGGACGGACTGCTGCTCGGCATCGACATCGGGACTTCGAGCTCGAAGGGCGTGCTGGTCACCCGGCGCGGCGACATCCTCGCCCGCGCCACGCGCCCGCACGACACCTCCTACCCGCGGCCAGGCTGGGCGGAGCACGACGCCGAGACCGTCTGGTGGCAGGACTTCGTGGCACTGACGCGGGAACTGCTCGGCGCCGCGGACGGCCGCCCGCTCGCGGGACTCGCGGTCAGTGGTATCGGGCCCGTGCTGCTGCCCGCCGACGCCGAGGGCAGGCCGTTGCGCCCCGCGATCCTCTACGGCGTGGACACCAGGGCACACCGGGAAATCGCGGAACTGACCGGGGAACTGGGCGCGGAGTCCATTGTGGAGCGAGCAGGTACGGCGCTGTCCTCGCAGGCGGTGGGGCCCAAATGGCGCTGGCTCGCGCGTCACGAACCCGGGGTGTACGAACGCACCCGGCTGTTTCTGATGGCCAGTTCCTACCTCGTGCACCGGCTGACCGGCGAGTACGTGCTCGACCATCACTCGGCCAGCCAGTGTGACCCGATGTACGACCTGCGCGCCGGGGAGTGGGCGACCGACTGGGCGGAGCGCACCGCGCCCGGCATCGCACTGCCGCGCCTGCTGTGGCCGACCGAGATCGCGGGCACCATCACCGCGTCCGCCGCCGCGGAAACCGGGCTGCCGCGAGGACTTCCGGTCACCGCGGGCACGATCGACGCGTGGGCGGAGGCCGCCAGCGTCGGCGTCCGCGAACCCGGCGACACGATGGTCATGTACGGCACCACGATGTTCCTGATCCAGGTACTCGCCGACCCCCGGCCGCATCCGGGACTGTGGACCACGTGCGGTGCGTTCCCCGGCACGTACTCGCTCGCCGCGGGCATGGCGACCTCGGGGGCGATCACCGACTGGCTGCGCAGGCTGACCGGCGGGGACTTCGGCGACCTCGTGCGGCAGGCGGCCGGGGTGCCCGCGGGCAGCCGCGGCCTGCTGATGCTGCCCTACTTCGCGGGCGAGCGCACCCCGCTGTTCGATCCGGACGCACGCGGCGTCATCGCCGGCCTGACCACCAGCCACGGCCTCGGTGAGCTGTACCGGGCGACGCTGGAGGGCATCGCGTACGGGGTGCGGCACAACCTGGAGGCGATGCGCGCTTCCGGCGGTGGGGCGGGCAGGCTGGTCGCCGTCGGCGGCGGCACACAGGGCGGTCTGTGGACGCGGATCGTCAGTGACGTGACCGGAACCGAGCAGCAGGTGCCCACCGAAACGGTCGGCGCCGCGTTCGGTGACGCGCTGCTGGCCGCGGTCGCGACCGGCGCCGATCCCGACGTCGGCGTGTGGAACCCGGTGGCCACCACGGTCCGCCCGGATCCGGCGCGGATGGAGGTCTACGGCGAGTTCTACCAGCGCTACCGCGCGCTTTATCCGTCTACAGTGGACATCGCGCATTTCCTCGCCGCCCAGCACCGGGCGGCCGGGGCGGCGGGAGCATGATGGAGGGCCGGAGGTCGAGGGATGCTGGGTGAACCGATGGGCCAGGGCTGGACCCAGGTGTGGGAGCTGCTGCTGGCGCTCGTGCTGTGCTCGCTGATCGGGCTGGAACGCGAACTCAAGCAGAAGAGCGCGGGACTGCGCACGCACACCCTCGTCGGCGTCGGTGCGGCGTTGTTCCTGCTGGTGAGCAAGTACGGCTTCACCGACGTGCTCGCGGAGGGCCGGATCGTGCTCGACCCGTCGCGGGTCGCCGCACAGATCGTGTCCGGGATCGGGTTCATCGGCGGCGGGCTGATCTTCGTCCGCCGCGACGTGGTGCGCGGGCTGACCACCGCCGCCGTGGTGTGGATGAGCGTCGCCGTGGGATGCGCGTGCGCGGCCGGGCTGCCGCTGCTGGCACTGGTGGTGACCGCCGCGCATTTCCTCGTCGTGTACGGATATCCGCCCCTGATCCGGCTGGCCACACGCACCCGCCCCGCCACCTCGTCCGTGCGGGTGGTCTACCGCGACGGCGAAGGGGTGCTGCGGACGGTGCTGGAGCTGGCCACGCAGTCCGGGTACGCGGTCCAGCACGCGGTCACCCAGCATCAGTCGCTCGACCGCGACGAGGAGGACGAGCACGGGCGCACCCTGTTGCAGGCGCGGCGGCTCATCGAACTGCGGATGCGGCTGGTCGGGCCGCGGGCGGTGAACGACCTGCTGGCCGCGCTCGCCGACCAGTCCGGTGTGGTGGCGGTCGAAACCGGGGAGATCGACGACACCAGTGAATGACGCCGGTCGATCCTCGGGCTGGCTCACGCGTCGTGACGGCGATCCGCCCTTCGCATGGGATGGCCGCTCTCGCCTAGTCCCCCAAATGAGTGAAGCGGCGGTCGCCGTCGGCGCGCCGGGTAACGATTGACCTTCATCTCGCGAGTAGTAGTTGACGCGCTCGGAGGGAGCGCGGTGAGGCGAGAGAAGACCCTGCCATGGGTGTTGTCCCCGCGACGGACCACGGTTCTGCCCAACGGCGGCTCGGTTCCGGCGCACTCGTGCTGATCGCCGGTCTCGGTGTCGTGCTGGCCGTCGGACTGGTGACCGGGCTGATCGCCACCAACCGGTCGAGCGCTCCGGCACCCGCTTCGCTCGCGGGCACCGGCGCCCCAGTGGCGCCCGCACCCGCGCCGGTCGTGTCGCACGCCGTGGTCTACGAGCTGAGCGGCGGGCAGGCCGCGCTCAACATCACCTACGTCGGGCAGGACGCCGGTATCGCGCAGGTCGCGCAGGCCGGCACCCCGTGGTCGGTGGCGCTGGAGCGGCAGGTCGCCAAGGACAGCACGCAGTACTACAGCGTCTCGGCGCAGAACGCGGGCAGCGGCACGCTCAACTGCCGGATCGTCGTGGACGGGGTGACCGTCAGCGAGGCGTCGGCCGCCGCGCCGCAGGGCATGGTGCGCTGCTCCAAGTCGATGAGCTGACCCGGCGCCGGTGGCACGATCTCCGGCATGACAGGTGCTGTCGTGCTCGGCCCGATGCTCGCCATCGTGCTGGTGGTCCTGGTCGCCCTCGGTGCCGTGGTGCTGTGGCTGGGTGAGCTGGGCAGCGGGCGAACCGTGGTGATCGCCGCCGTGCGGGCCGTCGTGCAGCTCGCCGCGGTGTCCTTCGTGATCGCGGCCATCCTGCGCTCCGGCTGGTGGACGGCGCTGTTCGTGCTGCTGATGTTCACCGTCGCGGCCGTGACCTCCGCGCGCCGCGTCGGTGTCCCGCGCCGCCTGCCGTGGATCGCGCTGGCCATCGCCTCCGGGGTGGCCCCCGTGCTGGCCCTGATCCTCGGCTCGGGCGTGATGCCGCTGAAACCGCTCGCCGTCGTGCCCATCGCGGGCATCGTGATCGGCGGGGCCATGAGCGCGACGTCCCAGGCCGCGCGCCGGGCGCTGGACGAGTTGCGCATCCGGCACGGCGAGTACGAGGCCGCGCTGGCACTGGGCTTGCTGCGCCGCGCGGCCGCGCTGGAGATCTGCCGTCCCTCGGCCGGGCAGGCCCTGATTCCCGCACTCGACCAGACGCGCACGGTCGGGCTGGTCACACTGCCCGGCGCGTACGTCGGCGTGCTGCTCGGCGGAGCCAGTCCGGTGCAGGCGGGTGTGACACAGGTGCTCGTACTGATCGGGCTGCTCGCGGCCGAATCCGTCGCGGTGCTGGTGGTCGTCCAGTTCGTCGCGGCGGGACTCGTCGCCAGGGACTAGCTTGGGGCGTATGAGTGTTGCCGATCTCCTCATCGATGGTTTCGACCGCGTCCAGCAGATCGTGCACGGCGCGGTGAAGGGCTTCGATCCCGACCAGCTCGCCCACCGCGTCGACACCGACGCCAACTCGATCGCCTGGCTGGTGTGGCACCTCACCCGCGTCCAGGACGATCACCTCGCCGACCTCGAGGACGCGCCCCAGGTGTGGACCGGGCAGGGCTGGGCGGAGCGTTTCGGCCTGCCGCTCGACCCGCACGACACCGGCTACGGGCACACCTCCGGCGAAGTGGCCTCGGTGCGCGCCTCCGCGGACCTGCTCACCGGCTATCACGACGCCGTGCGCGACCAGACCGTCGCGTGGCTCGCGGGCGTGAAGGAATCGCAGCTCGACACGGTCGTGGACGAGGGCTGGGACCCGCCGGTCACGCTCGGCGTGCGGCTGGTGAGCGTGCTCTCCGACGGCCTGCAGCACGCCGGCCAGGCGGCCTTCGTCCGGGGAATCATCACCCGCCGCTGACGGCTCGGCCGATCGGGTGCCGGCACGGCCGATGGAGGCAACCGCGTCTCACGATGCGTGAAGACCGCTGGCCGGGCGGTCGTCCGCGGCCGCTCACTCGTGCCGCCACCACCGCGCGCGAGTGCGCGGCGCGGCTCGTTTCCCTGCTGTCGCGCCGGAATCGGGTGCCCGGCCTACTGTCTGTGGCGCGGTCGTTCATTCGGTCAGGGAGGCCGGGCCGCTCGGTTGGCCGTTGCCCGCCGGGTGCCTCGACTGCGAACGTCGAGGGGCGAACACGTCCGGCCAAGGGGAGTACATGCAGGCCTTCACGCTGCCCGATTTCTATCTGCCGTACCCGGCGAGGATCAATCCGCACCTGGAGCGCACCCGCACCCACAGCGAGGACTGGGCGCGCCGGATGGGCATGCTGGACGCACCCAAACCCGGCGGCGGTGTGGTATGGACCGCCGAAGACCTGTCCGCGATGGATTACGCGCTGATGTGTGCCTACACCCATCCCGACTGCGACGGGCCTGCGCTCGACCTCGTGACCGACTGGTACGTCTGGGTGTTCTTCTTCGACGACCACTTCCTCGAGGAGTTCAAGTACTCGCGCGATCTCGCCGGGGCGAAAGAATATCTGGACCATCTCGAACTGTTCATGAGCGACGAGCCGCCGGAGCCGACGAATCCCGCCGAGGCCGGGTTGAAGGACCTGTGGGAGCGCACGATCCCGTCGATGTCGCAGGACTGGCGGCGCCGCTTCGTCACCAGCACGCACAACCTGATGGTGGAATCGTTGTGGGAGCTGGACAACATCGATCGCGGCCGGATCGCGAACCCCATCGAGTACATGCAGATGCGGCGCAAGGTCGGCGGCGCGCCATGGTCGGCGAACCTCGTCGAGTACGCCGTCGACGCCGAGATTCCGGACGTGATCGCGGGCTCGCGGCCCATGCGGGTGCTCTCCGACACCTTCTCCGACGCGGTGCACCTGCGCAACGATCTCTTTTCCTACCAACGGGAAGTGCGGGAGGAAGGTGAGAACTCCAACGCCGTGCTGGTGTTCGAGCGGTTCCTGGACACCTCCACGCAGCAGGCGGCCGAGCTGGTCAACGAGCTGCTCACCTCGCGGCTGCAACAGTTCGAGAACACGGCGCTGATCGAGGTCCCGGCACTGCTGGCCGAACACGGCCTGCCCGCGCCCGGCGTCGGCGCGTACGTGAAGGGCCTGCAGGACTGGCAGGCGGGCGGGCACGAATGGCACGCGCGCTCCAGCCGGTACATGAACGAGGGTGCGACGGGTCTGGGCGGGCCGACCGGGCTCGGCACGTCCGCGAGCCGCGTGTCGTTCGCGCCGGGCATGCGCACGCGGGCACGGCAGCATTCGCACCACTTGTACGCCCCGGCCGGGCATCTGCGGGTGCCGGAGCTGTACATGCCGTTCGAGTACCGGACCAGTCCGCATCTGGACGCCGCGCGCGAGTACGCGGTCGGCTGGGCACGGGAGATGGGCATGTTCGACTCGCTGCCCGGTGTGGAGGCCGGGGGAGTGTGGGACGAGCAGCGCTTCCGCGGGCTCGACCTGCCGCACTGCGCGTCGATGATCCACGCGGACGCGGATCCGGAGCAGCTGTATCTGTCCTCGGACTGGCTGGCGTGGGGAACCTACGGCGACGACTACTACCCCGTGGTGTTCGGCGCCTCCCGCAATCTGGCCACGGCCAAGGCATTGACCGAACGGCTGCCGCTGTTCATGCCGCTGGACGCGGGCGCGGTCCCGCCGCCGCTGAACCCGGTCGAACGGGGCCTGGCCGATCTGTGGCAGCGCACGGCGGGCCCGATGACCCCGCCGTCCCGGGAGAAGTTCCGCCAGGCGGTCGTCGACATGACGCAGAGCTGGTTGTGGGAACTGGGAAACCAGGCACAGCACCGCATTCCCGATCCGATCGACTACGTCGAGATGCGCCGCCGCACGTTCGGCTCGGACATGACGATCAGCCTCGCCAAGCTCGCGCAGGCCGATGTGGTGCCGCAGGAGGTCTACCAGACGCGGGTGCTGCACGAGCTGGAAACGGCGGCGCAGGACTACGCGTGCTTCACCAACGACCTGTACTCCTACCAGAAGGAAATCGAGTACGAGGGCGAACTGCACAACATGGTGCTCGTGGTGGAGAACTTCCTCGCAGTGTCCACAACGGACGCCGCGGACGTGGTGGCCCGGCTGATGCGCGAGCGGATGGAGCAGTTCGAGCACATCCTCGCCCATGATCTGCCCGCGCTGTTCGGCGAACTCGGCCTCGGCGAACCCGCTCGCGCCGCGCTGGTGCGGCACGGCGAGGAACTCAAGGACTGGATGTCGGGGATTCTCGAATGGCACCGCCGCTGCGTGCGGTACACGGAGGCGGAACTGAAGCGGCTGACCACGCCGTCGTTGCCGCAGGGCGGGCTGGGAACGGCGGCGCTGGCGCTGCGCTAGAGTTCCCGGCCGCGTCCGCGCGTCAGACGCGGCCGGCCGCCTCCTTCGCGCCGCGCACCGCGAGCCGGTCCGCGCGTTCGTTGTCCGGATGCCCTGCGTGGCCCTTGACCCAGTGCCACTGGACCTCGTGGGTGCCGATGGCCTCGTCGAGCCGCTGCCACAGATCGGCGTTCTTCACCGGTGCGCGGGTGCTGGTCATCCAGCCGTTGTTCTTCCACCGGGGCAGCCACGACATGATGCCGTTGCGGACGTAGCTGCTGTCGGTGTACAGCCGCACCGAGGAGGGACGCTTCAGCGTTTCCAGGGCGCGGATGGCGGCCATCAGCTCCATGCGGTTGTTGGTCGTCATGCCCGCTTCGCCGCCGTAGAGCTCCTTCTCGTGTGGTCCGTAGCGGAGCACGGCGCCCCACCCG
>NZ_JAAXLS010000062.1 GCF_012328925.1 Amycolatopsis acididurans | reverse complement strand
GTCGGGGCCGGGGCGGGTGCGCTGATCAGGGCCTGCAGTTCCGCGTCCACACCGGACATCTGCGGCGCGGCGACCACCTGCGAGGCGACACGGGTGGGTGCCGGTGTGGCGCCGAGCTCGATTTCGGCCAGGGCGGCGAGGATCTCGTTCGCCCGCGTGTGCGCCTGGCCGATCGCGATGCTCTGGTCCTTCACGGCGGTGACGGCCTCGGCCAGCGACGCGTCGACGCCGCCGTGGCTGAGCACCGACGCCAGCTGCTCGGCGACGCGGAGCTGCCCTTCGAGGTACTCGCCGTGCACCGCGAGGTGCTGTTGCAGCGCACCACCGACTCCGCGGCCGTTCGACGCGGCCGCCGGGGCCGGAGAGGGCACCTGCGCCACGGGGGCCGGGACAGCACTCGCCGCCGGCGCCACCCCGGCCGGGTCAGGAGCCGGCGCCGCGGCAGCCAGACCGGCCGGGGCACCAGTCAACCCGGCGCCATTCGATTCCGCGCGATGCGGTTCGGGCAGAGCCACTCGATAGCCTCCGTTCAGAGCGTCCTCATAGGCCTCGCGCCGCTCGGCGGGCACGTATTCCGGCGCCGAAAGCACCACCGCGTGCGACTTCTTCTGCGGCTCGGGCAGCGCCGGGGCGTCGTAGCGGTTCGCGTTCTTGATCGGTGCGCCCAGCACGGCCAGGCGCAGCGCCGCCTGCTTGAGCGCCACATCGCTGTCCCCCAGCGGACCGCCGTCGACGGGGATCGCGATCACGTCCTCGCCGAGGGTGCGGCGCACCAGCGAGGTCAGCACCTGCTTCGGACCGAACTCCACGAAAACCGTGCATCCGGCCTCGCACATGGCCTCCAGGGCGGCGACGAACTCGACCGGCCTCAGCAGCTGCTCGACCAACGTCGCGGCGTTCGACGCGGCGTCCGGGCCGTACACGGCGCCCGGCGAGTTCGCGTACACCGGGGTGGCAGGCTCCCCCACCCGCACCGACTCCACCACCGGCCGGAACGCCTCGACCGCGTGCGAAACGAAACGTGTGTGAAAAGCCGCCGCGACGGGCAGGCGGCGGGCGGTCAGGCCACGCTCGCCACAAGCGGCGATGACCTTCTCGACCTCCTCCGTGCCGCCACCGACGACCACCTGGTCCGGGGCGTTGTGGTTGCACACCACCACGTCGGAGAACTCAGCGATGACCGAGGTGACCTCTTCCCGCGACGCGCTGATCGCGGCCATCGCGCCGGCGTCCTCACCGACCGGGACCATCGCCTGGCCACGGGCCCGCGCCAGCCGGTAGAAGTCCACATCGGACACCGCACCCGAGGCCCACAACGCGGTCAGCTCACCGAAGCTGTGCCCGAGATAGCCGGCGCACTCCAGCCCTAGCTCGCGCAGGAACCGGAACTGCCCGGCCGACAACGCACCGATCGCGGGCTGCGCGTGGTCGGTGCGCCGCAGCGCCGCCTCCTGCTCCTGCCGCGCCTCGGCGTCGAACACCGGCGGCGGGTACATCACCTGCGCCAGGCGGGGCGAGGCACCCTCGAACGACTGGTTCGCCTCGTCCAAAGTGGCCGACACAACCGGATTGTTGATCGCCGCTTCCAGGCCCATGTCGAGGTACTGGCTGCCTTGCCCGGCGAACAACGCCCCGACCTTCAGCCCGGACATGGCGCTGCGGCGGTAGAACACGCCACGGGGCAGCGACCACCCGTCATCGTCCGAAGAGGACAGCTGCGAGACAGCCAGCTCACGCAGCTCGTCGAAGTCCTCGACCGCGACGAACCCGATCCTCGCGTGCGAGGGAGGAATCTCCTCCCCATCGCTGGAAGGCGCATCCGAGCGCAGCAGCTCCAGCAGCGCCTCGCGATCGGGCGCGTGCCACAGGTGCACCCGCGGCGTACGGTGCAGGATCGGGCCGTGGTCGTGTTCTTCCAGCACCATGTGGAAGTTCGTGCCGCCGAAGCCCATCGCCGACGCGGCCGCACGGCGCACCGGGCGGTGCGGGTCGCGGACCCAGGGCCGGGTCTTGACGTTCACATAGAACGGCCCGTCGGCGAAATCGACCGCGGAATTGGGCTTCTCGACGTTGATCGTCGGCGGGAGCACCTTGTGGTACAGCCCGAGCGCGAGCTTCATCACGCTCGCCGTGCCCGCGGCGCCCTTGGTGTGCCCGATCTGCGACTTCACGCTGCCCAGCCCGGCGGTGTGTTTCTCCGCATCCGCCTCGCGAAGCAGCTCACCGAGCGCGGTCAGCTCCGTGCGGTCCCCGACGGCGGTGCCGGTGGCGTGCGCCTCGAACAGCTCGACCGACGCCGGCGAGCAGTCGGCATCGGCGTACGCGCGCTCCAGTGCGACCTTCTGCCCCGCCGCGACCGGCGCGTAGATGCTCTTGGCCCGGCCGTCACTGGACGAGCCGATACCACGGATCACCGCGTAGATCCGGTTGCCGTCGCGCCGGGCGTCCGCCAGGCGCCGCAGGGCGAGCATGCCGATGCCTTCGCCGAGCAGGGTCCCGTCGGCGCTGTCGTCGAACGGGCTGATCGTGCCCTTCTTGGACAGCGCACCGACCTTGGAGAAGCACAGGTAGATGAAGATCGTGTTCTCGGTGTCGACCCCACCGGTGATCATCGTGTCGGCACGGCCGTCGACCAGTTCCGCGATCGCGGTCCGCACCGCCGACAGTGAGGCCGCGCAGGCCGCGTCCACGGTGGTGTTCATCCCGCCGAGCCCGAGCCTGTTGGCGACCCGGCCCGCGACGACGTTGGCGAGCAGACCGGGGAACGAGTTCTCCTCCCACGGTGCGAACGCCTTGACATACTTGTCCGCGATCGCCGATGCGTCCTGTTCGGACAGTCCGCAGCTGCGCACCACCTCACGCAGCACCGGTGTGGACAGCCGGGCGGCCAGCGGGTGCATCAGCGGCACCGGGCCGGTCGTGCCCAGCACACACCCGGTGCGCTCCGGGTCGTACCAGTCGCCGTCGGCACCGGCGTCACGCAGCAGGTCCCGCGCCACACCGAGGCTGAGTGTCTGCATGGTGCTGGTGACCTCGAGCTGGTTGGGCGGCAGGCCGAACTCCAGCGGGTCGAAGTCGATGTCGGGCAGGAACGCCCCGCGCCGCGAGTACGTCTTGTCCTGCGCGGCCGGATCGGCGTCGTAGTAGTCGTCGAGGCTCCAGCGTGACGCGGGCACCTCTTCGGTGCAGTCGGTGCCGTTTACGATGTTCTGCCAGTACTCGCGGTGGTTCCGGGCCATCGGGAACAGGCCGGACATGCCCACGATCGCGATCGGATTGCGCGCCAGCCGTCGGTCGAGCTGCTCGCTCACTGTCTTCCTTCCGGTACAAAAGTCCTACGCGGCAATAGCCGAAGTGGACACTTGGTCTGCCATCGATTCGGCGAAACGCCGGTGGCCGAGCGGGCTCGGGTGCAGGCCGTCGGCCGACCACATCGCCCGCCGCGCCCACTCCGGCTGCCCGGCGATATCCAGGCACAGCGTGCCGGTCGCGGTGGTGACCTCGGCCAGTGCGGCGTTCGCCTCGGCGAAACGACCGCGCAGCAGGCGCCGGAATCCCTCGGGCACCGGCAGGTTCGCGGGAATGTCGGGATAGCTGGCGGTGAACACCGTGGTGTCCATGCCGCCCAGCGACGAGAAGATCGTGTGCAGGTTGCGCCGCAACCGCGCCGGGTCCCACGCCTGCACGAGGTCGTTGACGCCGACGATCACGCCGAGCAACGGCGGCTTGCCCGCCAGCGCCTTGGGCAGTTGCCGGTCCACGACGTCCTGCGTGGTGGCCTGGTAGGTGCCGAGGTTGCGCACGGCCGCGGGCGGCAGGCCCACGTGAGCGGCGAACGCCGGCACCCAGCCGCGGTAGCCGCCGCCGGGGGCCGGGTCGCCGCGGCCCTCGACGAAACTGTCTCCCAGTACGGTCAGCCTGATCGTCGGCATCGAGGTCTTACCCTTCGGTCAGGATG
Organism: Amycolatopsis acididurans; assembly: GCF_012328925.1. Taxonomy (GTDB): domain Bacteria; phylum Actinomycetota; class Actinomycetes; order Mycobacteriales; family Pseudonocardiaceae; genus Amycolatopsis_E; species Amycolatopsis_E acididurans. The sequence goes on along the minus strand of NZ_JAAXLS010000062.1, from coordinate 31,307 downwards.
CGCTGTCCGGCCGGCACGCCCACCTCGTCGTAGAGCTGCTCCAGATTGTGCGGGGCGAAGAACTCCTCGCCGGGGTAGCCGCCGGCGATGAGACCGAAGAACTTCTTGATGTAGGCAGGGCTTTTCGCGGTCGCGCTGAACACCGCGTGGTAGTACGGCGACAGCACGAGCGTGGCCAGGCTGCAGGTGAGCTTGAACGTGCCCGCGCTTTCGGTGTCGCGGATCTTCTCGTTCTCGGCCAGCGCCTCGTCCATCGAGACCTCACCGGCCAGTGCGCTGTGGATCTTGCCCGCCAGCACCTCGCCGTACTTGAACGCGTCGGTGATACCCCAGCCGGTGAACGGATCCTTGTGGTAACCGGCGTCGCCGACCAGCGCCCAGCCGGGACCGTAGGCTCGGCGGTAGTAGTTGTCGGGATAGCGCATCGGGCGCCACGGCTCCTCGCGCTTGCCCGCGTCACGCAGTTCCCGGCCCATCTCCGGGTCGATGTCGTCGAAGACGTCCTGGAAGTGGCGTTCGGGGTCGGCCCGGAACTCACCGAACCTTTCGCGTGGCCGGATGATCGCGAGCAGGTTCAACTCGTCGTTGGTGGGCCAGGTGCCGAACTGCTGCTCGCCGAACCCGGTGCGGTGGTGCATGCCCCAGTCGAGGCCGCTGTAGTAGGAGTAGTAGACGAATCCGGCGGCGGGCACGTGACGCACGGTCTCGGCGCCGGTCTTCTGCGCGACGACCGAGTTCGCGCCGTCGGCGCCGACCACGATCTTGGCGCGGAACTCCAGTTCGGTACCCTCGGCCTCACGGCCGCGCACGCCGACGACGGCGTCGCCGTCGAAGACCAGGTCGGTGACGGTGAAGCGCTCGATGACCTCGGCGCCGGCCTCACGCGCGGCGCCCACGAGAATCTCGTCCAGCACGGTGCGGCGCGGGCAGTACACGGTGTCGATGCCCTCGATCGGGTCGGCGAAACCGGGGATCTCGATGCCGGTGTAGGTGAAGTTGAGGTGCTTGATCGGGGTCACGCCGGTGCCGATGACGCGGTCGAGCAGGCCCCAGTCGCGCAGCTTGGACAGCGCGAGCTGGTGCAGGTAGTGCGTGGAGACGGTGTCACTGGGAAAACTGGCGCGGTCGAGCACCAGCACGCGGTGCCCCTGCCGGGCCAGCAGCATGGCGACCGGGGAACCGGCGCAGCGCGCGCCGACGACTATTGCGTCATACATGGATTTCTCGACTCCCGTCACACGGCGGATACGAATCAATTCTGTTGGCGAGGCGGAATGGCGGTCAACGTCGTTTCGCGGGTGCCCATGGGCCGATCGGCCCGCGCAATCACGAGTAAAGAGCGGCGATGTCCGCGGCGTACGTTTTCTCGATGGCGACGCGGCGGAGCTTCATCGACGGCGTGAGAAGCCCGTCGGTGATGGTGAAATCTCCCGCGACGATGCGGAACTTGCGGATCGACTCGGCGCGGGACACCAGTTCGTTCGCGGAGTCGACCGCACGTTGCACGTCCTCGGCCAGCCCGGGCTCGCCAGGGTCGACGGAACTGTCCACAGTGATCAACGCCGTGACGAAGGAACGCCCGTCACCGACCACCATGCAGTTGCTCACCTTGGGGTGCAGCCGGATCCTATCCTCCAGCGGAGCGGGCGCGACGTTCTTGCCGCCGTTGGTCACCAGGATTTCCTTGCGGCGACCGGTGATCGTCAAGTAGCCCTCGGCGTCCAGCCTGCCCAGGTCCCCGGTGTGCAGCCAGCCGGGATCACGGTCAGTGTCGCCGGGCCAGTAACCCGGCGACACGTTCGGCCCACCGACGAGCACCTCGTCGTCCTCGGCGATACCCACGGTGGTGCCCGGGATCGGCCGCCCGACGGTGCCCTTACGGTTGCTGGCCGGAGCGTTCACCGTGACCGCGGTCGCCGCTTCGGTGAGGCCGTAGCAGTTCAGGATCTCCACGCCGTGCTCGTGGTAGTAGTCGACCGTGGTGTCGTCCAGCGAGGCGCCGCCGCAGATCACGTGACCGAGCCTGCCGAACGAAGTGAGCCCGAGCTTGCGGATCTTCTCCAGTGCGTACGGCACGAATGCGAGAAAAGTGGGCTGGCGCTCCGGAAGTTCGCCGAGCAGTTCCGGAACGCCGGGCAGCAGCACCGTCCGGGTGTTCGCGATCACACAGGACAGCAGGATGGTACGGCCGAAAACGTGGGACAGCGGCAGGGAAAGCAGGGTCGCTGCGGGGGCGGTGTCGTTCTCCGCCGCGCGGTGGAACAGCCAGTCGCACCGCAACACGGTGTTCGCCGAAGAGGCGTACATGTTCCGGTGTGTCAGCATGCAGCCCTTCGGTAAACCCGTTGTGCCGCTTGTGTACACGATCGTCGCGAGGTCGCCGGCCCGCACCTTGTCGCGGTGCGCGGCGAAATCCGGGCCGGGCGCCTCACGCCAGCCGTCGAGTTCGGTGAACAGCCACACGTTCTGCTTGCCGAACCGCGGGGCGTCCTCCTCGCTTTCGGCGAAGTACCACGCGGCGCCCGAATCGCTCAGTACGTGGTTGATCTGGTGTTCCGACGATGTCGGATACACCGGCACGGTGACGGCGCCGATCGAGAGTATCGCGAAGTCGGCCAGCGCCCATTCGTAGCTGGTGCGGCCGAGCACGGCGACCCGGTCGCCACGACGTACGCCCCGGCGGAGCAGCTCACCGGCGACCGATTCGACGTGGGCGGTGAATTCACCGCGCGTGACGTTTTCGGAAACGAACAGGGGAAGGTTTGGGTCACCGTCGGTCAGTACCGAGTGCAGTCCCCGATCTCCGGGGAGCTCCCGGCCAATTCCGGGAAATGAAGTCTCCACGTGGGACAATTCTTCGGTGGTCCACGGCCGGGGGCAACGCGCATTTGGCGAACGCGCGGTTGAATTCCCTTATCGCACCGGATGCGGTTCGGCGCGGTTCATCGGCGGGCTGTGGAACGGCCCCACCGCCTCGAGGCAGTCCAGGAAGGCCTCGCGCAGCCGGTTGGTTTCGGCGTCGCGCCACACCGCGTAGAGGTCGATGGTCGGCACCGGGTCGTACAGCTGGACCGGCACCGGCCGCACTCCGCCGGCCGCGGCGCCGGCGAACATGCCGCGCGACGCGGACGCGAACCCGACGAGCGGTTTCACCGACACCAGGATCGCGGTGGCACCCGGGTCGTCGATGACGTGCGCGACGTTGAGCCGGATGCCGGTGCGCTCGGCGGCCGACAGGATCGCGTCGTACATCGCCGGGCACTGCTCACGATCGAAGAGGATGCAGGGCTGGCGCGCCAGCTCCGCGAACGGAACGCCGGGCCGCCCCGCCCATTTGTGGTTCTGGCCGACGACCGCGACCATGGGCAGCCGCAGCAGCCTCCGGTACTGGAAGTCCGCCGTCACCGGGCGCCCGTAGACCAGCGCGATGTCGAGTCCGCCTTCGGCCAGCGACGCCAGCTGCGGCCCGGTGCGCTTCTCCTCCAGCTTGACCGTCACGTCGGGGAACTCGGCGTGCATCTTCGCCAGCGTGGCGGGCAGGATGTGCTGCCCGGCGGGGAAGTTGTAGCCGACGCGGACCGTGCCGGTGCGCCCGGCGGCCGCCTCGCGCGCCGAATGCGCGGCCTTGTCCATCTGCGCGACGATCGCGCGGGCCTCGACCTCGAAGGCCCGCCCCGCCGAGGTCAGGCGCACCTCGTGGGAGGTCCTGGCGACGAGTTCGACGCCCAGTGTGCGTTCCAAGCGTTGCAGTTGTTGACTCAACGATGGTTGTGTCAGGTGCAGCCGCGCGGCCGCACGCCCGAAGTGCAGCTCTTCGGCTATCGCGAGGAACGACACCAGATGTCTGAACTCCATTTCCGACCTCCGCCCGGCTGTACTGGCCAAGCCTCGCCCACTCCGGAGAACACCTGGTGAACCTTCGTTGCAGGCCGCAAGACAGCTCGATTAGCTGATGGTGCGGCAGGAGTCGACGAACCTGGTGAGCTCGGCGTGACGCTCACTCGGTGTGTCGACCGCCCGGTTGAGCACCTTGATCAGATGCTCGTAGGCGTCGGTGTGATCGTAGCGGGCGGTGTCGGCGATCTTGAGCGCCCACCGCCAGTAGCCGCGGATGGTGCCGGCCAGTGGCATCCGGAACTCCGCGATCACCGCCCTGATCGGCTCGATCACGTCGTCGCCGTGCGCGCGCAGGTAGCCGGAGACGACGTCGGCCATGAACGTGAAATGGCGGGCCTCGTCGCGGGAGAGCCTGGTCAGCACGTCGGAGAGCACCGGATCGCCCACGACCGCGCGCAGTTGCTGGTAGTAGATCTGGGTGGCCTTCTCCTGCACGAGCGCGTAGGCGAAGAACTGGACGGGATGAGAGAAGGGCAGGTCGAAGCGCGCCTGCCCGGGTTCGACGAGCGCCTTGCGCAGTTGCTCGTGTCCGCTCATCCCGGACGCGGTCTGGTACCGGGTGAGCGCGCGGGCGTGCGTGTCCTCCTCCGCGGCCCAGCGCACCGTGAAGTGATACAGCTCACGATTGTGCTCGTACAGCTCGGGCTCGACGGAGCCGTCCGCCGGGAAGTTCTCGGTGTAGAGGGAAAAGTAGCCGGGCAGGTGGTCCTCGATGAGCGTGATGAACTCGACCGCCGATCGCTGCCCCTCGGTGAGCCTGCCCGCGTCGGCCAGCGTCCAGTCGGTCGCGGTCTCCACGTTCCACTCCCGGGCGTGCGCGGCCCCGGCGAAGTACCGGGTCACGGCGTCGGCCATGTCCTGGGTCGGCAGTACGCGCATGGGCGCTCCTATCGCGACTTCTGGCAGATCAGGGCGTAGTGCTTGGTCGTGTAGCCCCACCCGGCGTTGGCGATTTCCAGGTAGTGCAGCAGTTCCGCGCGCTGGGGCGAATCGGGCAGTTCGCGGAGGTTGCCGATCCAGCACGCGATGGTGCGGCGGTAGTCGTCGGTGAGATCGTGCACCGCGCGGATCGAGAAGCCCGCCGACTCCGCGCCTGCGACGAGTTCGGACAGCGGCCGCAGATCGCCGGAGCCGAAGATGCTGTGCCGCACGAACTCCGTGCCCGGCCGGCCGTCGTAGGCGGCACGGATGGCGGCGCTGCGGAAACAGCTCTCCGACAGATACAGCATCCCGCCCCGGCGCAGCGCGGCGCGGATCTTGGCGAACACCTGCGCCAGCGGCGCCATGTGCACCACCGAGCCGAGCATCGTCACCGCGTCGAAGGCGCCGCGTCCGGGCTCGTAGGTCTCGAACTCCGCGACCTCGGTCCGCACCAGCTTCTCCAGGCCGAGATCGGCGACCCGCCGCGCGATGTAGTCGTGCTGCCGCACGGCGGGGCTGATGCCGAGCATGTGACAGCCGTACTCCTGCGCCATGAACAGCAGCAGCGAACCCCAGCCGCAGCCGACGTCGAGGATCCGTTCCCCGCCGAGCAGACGCAGTTGCCCCGCGACGAAGGAGAGCTTGCGCCGCTGCGCCTGCTCGAGCGTCGTGGTGTCGGCGTCGAACAGCCCCGAGGAGTACTTGCGCAGCGGATCGAGGAAGCGCGCGAAGATCTCCGGGTCGAGGTCGTAGTGCTGGTTGGTGGCGGCGGTCATCCCTGTTCCCTGGCGATGGCCTTGCCGACGACGGCGACGACCTGGTCGATCGTGGTGAGCCCGAAGATGTCGTCGTCCTCCAGCTCGATGCCGTAGGCCTGCTCGATCTTCGCGACCATCCGCAGCACCTTGATCGAATCGGCGCCCTCGACGGCACGCAGGTCGGTGTCGGATCGCAGGCTCTCCGGCGGACGGCCCAGCTCGGCCGCGACGATCTCGGTCACGGTGGTGGAAACGGCCAGCGTCATAGTTGGCTCCCTCGGGGTAGATACGTTGCGGTGGCGGTGCCGACGACCATGCCGGCGGAATCGAGGATCTCGGCGGTGGCGTGCACGAGGTCCGGCTTGACCTCGGCGCGGGCGAGGCAGCGGTAGCGGCCGCCGACGCGCACGACGCCGACGTAACGCATCCGCATCGACGTGGTCAGCGCGGGCACGCCGAGCCGCATCACGATGAGGTTGCCCATCGTCTCGTCGCAGATGACGGCGAGGATCCCGCCGTGCACGACACCCGGGTAGGACTCGTAGTGCTTGTCCAGGCAGAACTGCGCGCTCAGCCCGTCCTCGGCGTCCTCAAAGGACAGCTGAAGACCGGCGGCATTACGGGGTGAGCAGCCGAAGCAGTGGTGATCGGTGCGGCCGGACCACGGCAGTGTCGCGGTCATCCCAGTGCCGTCGCCAGTGCCCGGCGCACCGCGCGGTTGGAGGACAGGTCGTATCCGGTCAGCGAGCCGAACGTGCGGCGGATCTTGCCTTGCAGCTCGTCCAGTTCGCCGGTATCGGCGACGGTGTCGAGGAACAGCTCGAAGCCGGTGTCGATGGTCTCGGTCTCGGCCAGTTCGTCGAGACCGGCCTTGAACACGCCGACCGGATGCCTGATCTTGTCGTCGCAGGTGTAGAAGTACAGCGTCTCCAGCACCGACGGGATCTCGCCGGGGTACCGGTCGAGGCGCTTGGCGGCGAAATGCCGGAACTCGCGCGCGTGGCCCGCCTCGTCGCGGCTCGCCCGCAGCAGCAGGTCCTTGAGCACCGGCTCGTCCACCCACGCCGCGACCGCGCGGTAGACGTGGTTGACGGTCAGCTCGGAGATGATGTTCGTGGCGAGCGTGGCCGAGGGCGTGGTGCCGGGGTCGTAGGGCGCGCGCATGGCCTCGACCGCGCGGTTGTCCACCTTCTCCCCCACCGCCTGCAGCCACGAGCTGAAGGCGTAGTGGTGCTGCACCTCCTGATAGCCCCAGATCACGGCGAACGCCGAGAAGTCGTAGTCGTCGGCGAACTCGTTGAGGAAGCCGTGCACCGCGGCGATCACATTGGACTCGCCCATCACGGCGCTCTTGACCAGCGTGACGTACTCGGGCTTGACCAGGCCGCGGTCGACCTCGGCCAGCGGCAGCGTGTACAGCCGCCAGTGGTTGCGGTCGTAGTGGCGGAAAACGTCGAGGCTGTGCATCTGGTCCATGTCCGGCGTCGCCGTCATGCGCTCTCCCGTGTCTTGTAGCGTTCGCGCATGGCGAGCCGCTGGAGCTTTCCACTGGTCGTCCGGGGAATGGTGCGGGCTGGCACGAGGTCGACCACCAGGCCGGACAGGCCGAGTTCGACCGAGCAGCGCGCGGCGATGTCGTCGTGAAGCCTGCGCCGTTCCGCGGGATCACGCAGCACGGTCTCGGCGCACACCACGATCCTTTCGTCGTCGACGAATGCGACGCAGCGTCCTTTGTAGACACCGGGCACGAGCTGAGCGATGGCCTCGACGTCGAGCGGGTATACGTTCTCGCCGCGTACCGTGATCATCTCCTTGACCCGGCCGGTGAAGAACAGCTCGCCCTCGCGCAGGTACCCGAGATCGCCGGTGCGCAGCCAGCCGTCGCCGGTGAACGGCCCGTCCGGCCGTCCGAGGTAGCCGCTGGTCACCGCGGCCCCGGTCACCTCGATCTCGCCGACCTCGCCGTCCGGCACGCCCCCGGCGATCCGGACCCGCATTCCCGGCACGGCGCTGCCGAGCCCGACGACGCCGCGCGCGTTCGGGCCCTCGTCGACGGGAACCGCTTTCCCCGTCCCGGCCAGGAGCGCACGGTCGACGAATTCGCTGACCGGCGCCTGCTCGAGCGGCGGCAGGGTCGCGACGAGGGTGGCCTCGGCCATTCCGTAGGCGGGTGTCATCGCCTCGGGACGGAAACCCGCGCGCTCGAAGCGCTCCAGGAACGCGCGCACCGAGCGCACCGAGATCGCCTCGGCTCCGTTGAACGCGACGCGCCAGTGCGACATGTCCAGTTCGCGATCCTCCGGCACAGCGGCGAGCAGGTAGTCGTAGCCGAAGTTCGGCATCGCGCAGATCGTGGCGCCCGTGGCGAGGAATTCGGTCAACCACGCGGCCGGGCTCTTCACGAACGTCACCGGAGACCACACGGTGATGGCGATTCCGTTGAACAGCCCGGTGATCGTGCCGAACAGACCCATGTCGTGGAACAGTGGAAGCCAGCTGCCCCACGCGTCCGCTCCGGTGATCTTGATGGCCTCGGTGATGGAGTCGGCGCAGGAGACCACGTTGGCGTGCGCGAGCACCACGCCCTTCGGCGCGGCCGTGCTGCCCGAGGTGAACTGCAGCACCGCGGTCTGCCCGGGGCGGGCTCCGGGAAGCGGTGCCTGTTCGTGCTTCGCGAGTGTGGCGGCGTCGAACACGCGCGGTCCGGTCAGATTGTCCGTGACGGGGCGCAGTTTCGGCACGGTGACCAGATGCGTCAGCCGTGCGCCGTCCACAATGGCCTGCGTTCGGCGGAGGTAGCCCTCGAGGTCGCGCATTCCCATCGGCAGCGGCAACGGGCACGCCGCCGCGCCGAGCCGCCCGGCCGCGAGCACGGCCTGCAGGAAGGCCGCGGAGTTCGGGCTGAGCACGCCGATCGCGTCGCCGGGACGGGCACCGGCGGCGGCCAGCCCGGCGGCCATGCGCTTCGAGCTTTCCTGGAGCTCGGCGTAGGTCAGCCGCTCGCCCTCACCGGGGAACGAGACGATCTGCCCGGGATTGCGTGCGGCGGCTGCGTCGAAACGGTCCGGAATGGTCACGGTCACTGCCCTCCCCGCGCCAGCACGCGCCACACGATGTCCGGCGTGAGCAGCGAGGCAGGCGGAATCGTCAGATTCGTGGTGCGCATGAGGGTCCTGGCCACCACGGGGTCGCGATGCGCGGCCACCCGGGCCCGCGCCGCATACGCGCCGACGATGCGCGACCGGGGCGTCCGCGGTCCCGCGACGCCCGGATAGCGCAGATCGGAGCCGGTCGACATCTGCCACGCGACGTCGATGACCGCGGCCGTGGCCCGGTAGAACCGCACGGGATCGGGATGCGGCAGGCATTCGCGCAATGCCAATGCCTGCTGTGCGGCCACCGTCATGCCTTGCGCGTACAGCGGGTTGAAGCTGCTGACCGCGTCACCGATCACGAGGAAACCCCGTGGTGGACGGGAAATCTTGTCGTAGCGGCGGCGCAGCGAACCGCGGAACCGGTGTGGCACCGGATCGTCGAGCGGTTCGGCCTCGCGCACGATGTCGTACACGTCGGGCACCGGCAGAGTGGCCGCGAACGCCTCGAACGCGGCGGGATCCGACGGTGGGTGGTCGCCGAGCATCCCGGCCAGCGTCACGTGCCAGCGGTCACCTTCCAGCGTGATCGCGCCGCCACCGCGAAATCCCGGCGTCGTCGACACCACGACCGCGAGGTCACCGTCGAGATGCTCGGGCTTGCGCCGGTAGGTGCGTGACGAGTACCCGAGGTCCACGTCGATGCGTTCCTCCTGCGGCCTGGCGTGCCCGAGCCCGGCCAGCCATTCCGGCGCGCGCGAACCGCGTCCGGTGGCGTCCACGACGAGCTCGGCGCCGAGCTCGGTTCCATCACTCAGCCGCACACCGGTGATCCGCTCGCCACCGATCAGGCCCGCCGCGGCGCGACGGGTCCTCAGCTCCACGCCCGGTGACGCTAGCGTGCGTTCCCGGATCGCGCTTTCCAGCAACGGCCTGCCGGCGAGCAACGTCGTCAGCCCCGTGCTCGTCGGCCGCACCCGCAAACCCGATAGATACCAACGGGATTCCTGCAACACTTCGGTGGTGGGCGCGCCCTGCCCGGCGAGATCCGCGGTCAGCCCCGGATAGAGCTCCTCGATGATCTGGCGGCCACGTTCCATCAGCCCGTGCAGGTGCCGCGCCTGCGGCACTCCGCGGCGCGGCGCGACGCCGGCGATCTCGTCGCGTTCGACGATCAGGACTCGGTCGTATGCTTCGGAAAGGACGCGGGCGGACAACAGCCCGGCGATGCTGGCGCCCAGCACGACGGCCTGACGCATGAGCTCACCTCCAAAGGGATCCGCCACCAATGTCCGGTAGCGATCACCGGCCGGGCAACGGAAAACGGCAAGCGCCTATCGGCCCATTGGCATCCCGGCCCACCAGCCGAAAAGTCAGCCCCGATTCAGCGGCCGTTCATCCGGCGCGAGCACAGTGATTTCTCGCCGAGCGAGGGAGATGACTCCACAGTGGACACTGCGACCACCGATACCGCGATGGCGGAACTGTTCCTGCCGACCCACCGCGCCGACCCCTACACCCCGTGCCGTGTCCTGCGCGAAGCCGGTCCGGTGCACCGGACCCCCATCGGGCTGCACCTGCTGACCCGCTACGCCGACTGCGCCGCCGTGCTGCAGAACAACGCGTGGAGCCACGCCGAGGAGGCCGGCCAGCTGCACCCGAGCATCTCGGCCGAGGACGCCGCCGAGGAAATGCCCACGTCGTTCCTCTGGATGGACCCGCCCGATCACACGCGGCTGCGCACGCTGGTGTCGAAGGCGTTCACACCGCGGACCGTGGCGCGGCTGCGGCCGCGGATCGAACAGCTGTGCCGTGACCTGGTCGACTGCGCGCTCGACCGCCGCGAGTTCGACCTGATCGAGGGCATGGCCTATCCCCTGCCGCTGACCATCGTGTGCGAGCTGATCGGGGTGCCCGCCGCCGACCACCGCAGCGCGCAGCGCTGGTCGCAGGATCTCGCACGCGGCTTCGACCCCGACGTCCTCATGACCCCCGAGGCGCACCAGGCCCGCAGCACCGCGTCGCGCGAGTTCATGGCCTACTTCCGCGAGCTCATCGACGAACGTCGTGCACACCCCCAGGACGACCTGCTCAGCGCGCTCGCGGCCGTCGAGGACCGCGGCGACGTGCTCACCGAGACCGAGCTGCTCACCACGTGTGTCACCACGCTGGTCGCCGGGCACGAGACGACCGTGAACCTCGTCGGCAGCGGGCTGCTCGCGCTCATGCGCAACCCCGGCCAGTTCGAGCGGCTGCGGGCACACCCCGAGTACATTCCCAGCGCCGTCAACGAACTGCTGCGCTACGAACCGCCGGTACAGATGACCACGCGGTCGGCGAAGGAGCACATCACGCTGGCCGGGCACGAGTTCCAGCCCGGTGACGGGGTCGTGGTGCTGATCAACTCGGCCAACCGGGACCCCGAGGTCTACCACGACCCGGAAACCCTTGACGTGGCGCGGTTCCACGACCGCACCACACAGCCGCCGCGGCACCTCGGCTTCAGCCTCGGCATCCACTACTGCCTCGGTGCGCCGCTCGCTCTGCTCGAGATGGAGGTGCTGCTGCACGAACTCCTCGACCGGGTCGGCACGATGGAGCTGACCAGCGAGGACCTGAAGTACAAGCCGAACCTGATCGTGCGCGGGCTCGCCGAGCTGGCGGTGCGCTTCGAGGCGCTGTCGTGACCAACGTCTTCGACCCGGCGCTGCGCGCCGACCCGTTCGCCGCCTACCGCCGGATGCGCGAGACGGGGCGGCTGCACCAGAGCGGTTTCGGCATCCACCTCGTGCCGCGCTACGCCGACTGCGCCGAGATCCTCGCCGATCCCGCGTGGGGCCACGGCTACACCGCCGGTATCAACCCGTTCCGGCCCGGCGTCGACCCCAGCCACCTGCCCGGCTCGTTCCTGCTGCTGGACCCACCCGAGCACGGCCGGTTGCGGTCGCTGGTGAGCAAGGCGTTCACGATGCGCGCGATCGAGGCGCTCCGGCCGCAGGTCACCGAACTGGTCGACGGGCTGATCGACGAGGCGCTGGAAGCAGGTGAGGTCGATCTGGTGCGGGCACTGAGCTATCCGGTGCCGCTGACCACGATCTGCCGGCTGCTCGGCGTGCCGCCGGCCGACCGGGACCTGTTCGGAGCCTGGACCCACGACATCAGCCGCGGCCTCGACCCGGACGCCGTGCTCTCCGACGAGGAAAAGGCCGCGCGCGAGAAAGCGGTCGACAACTTCGCGGCGTACTTCGGTGAGCTGATCCAGCACCGTCGCGCGCGCCCGGCCGACGATCTGCTCAGTGGCCTGGCCGGCACGGAACTGACGGTCAAGGAGATCACCGACATCGGCGTGCTGCTGCTCATCGCGGGGCACGAGACGACGATGAACCTCATTTCCAGCGGTGTTCTCGCGTTGCATCGCGATCCCGGCCAGATCCCGGTGCTGCTGGCCGATCCGGCGGCCGCCGTCGAGGAACTGCTGCGCTACGACACGCCCGTGCCGTTCCCGACCAGGACAGCGCTGGAGGACGTCGAGTTCGCGGGTCACGAACTGCCCCGCGGCACCGGGGTGATCCTGCTCCTCGGCTCGGCGAACCGGGACCCGGCGGCGTTCGCCGATCCCGAACGGCTCGACCTGACGCGATTCCGCGACTCGGCCCACCGCCAGCTCGCGTTCAGCCACGGACCGCATTTCTGCCTCGGCGCCCCGATGGCCAGGCTGGAAAGCGCTGTCACATTCCAGCGCCTGTGCGCCCGCACCGAATTCACCGTGCTCACCGAGGAACCCGTCTACCGGCCCAGCGTCTCGATGCGCGGGCTGGCCACCTTGCCCGTCGCACTGCGGAGGAAAGCATGAGCGTCGCCAAGCGGATCGAAGAGCTGCGTGCACTGCTGGACAAGGGCCTCGCCGAAGGCATCGGCGTCGGGCATTCGCTCGGCGTGATGTGCGCCGAACTGGGCGAGGGCCGCACGGTCTACACGCTCAAGCCGGGCCTGGGCCAGGCCAACGCGATGCTCACCGTGCACGGCGGTGTGCTGTCCACGCTGATGGACACCGCGATGGGCAGCGCGATCTTCACCGAGCTGCCGGACGCCACGGCCTACACGACACTCGAACTGAAGGTGAACTTCATCCGCCCGGTCGCGCTCGACGACGGCGAACTGCGCTGCGAGGCCACGACCGTCCACGTGGGACGCCGGACCGCGACCGCCGAGGCCCGGATCCACAACGCCGAGTCCAAGCTCGTCGCGCACGGCTCGTGCACCTGTCTCGTGCAGTCGTTCTGACCGGGCGGTATGCCATGATGGCCGGGTGCCTCGCCGCGACGGGATCTCGCTGATCGCGCGGGGTCCTGAACTGGGGGCCTTGCGCGAGACGTTCGCGCGCGCGGCGGGCGGGCAGGCTGGCGCGGTGCTGCTCGGCGGGGACGCGGGTGTCGGCAAGTCCCGGCTGCTCGCCGAACTGCTGGACACCGCCGACGCGACCGTGCTCACCGGCCGCTGCCTCGACGTCGGCGAGGGCGGCCTGCCGTACCTGCCGTTCGTGGAGGCGCTGAGCCGGCTCGACCGTTCGCTGCTGGAATCCCGCCCGGTGCTCGGGCGCCTGCTGCCCGGCATCGCCGCGGGCGAGCCGGACACCGGTGACCAGGCCTCGGAGCGGCTGCGCATGTTCGACGCCGTGCACGGCCTGCTGCACACGTTGTCGCGGGAGCGGCCGGTGATGCTCGCGCTGGAGGATCTGCACTGGGCCGACGCCTCGACCCGCGACCTCGTGCTGTTCCTGCTCTCCCGGCTCGGCGCGCAGCGCCTGCTGGTCATCGCCACCTACCGCACCGACGATCTGCACCGGCGCCATCCACTGTGGCCGCTGCTCGCCGAGCTGACCCGGCTGGCCGCGGTCACCCGTGTCGAGCTGGCGCCGTTCGGCAGGGCCGACGCGATCGCCTTCGTGTCCGCGATCGCCGGTGGCGAGCTGCCCGCGGACGGCATCGAAGCCGTCGCCGAACGCGCGCAGGGCAACGCGTTCTTCTGCGAGGAGCTGATCGCGGCGCACCGCAGCGGCACCGCCGCCACCAGCGGGCTGGCGGACCTGCTGCTGGCGCGCACGGAGCGCCTGGGCCCCGACGCGCAGCGCGTCGTGCGCACGGTGTCCGGCGCGGGTTACACCGTGCCGGACGCGACGCTGCGGCAAGTGTCCGAAATGGATGAGAACCGGCTCGAAGAAGCACTGCGTGAAGCGTTGCGGCACAACGTGCTCGTCGCCGACGACGACGGGTACGCGTTCCGGCACGCCCTGCTTCGCGAAGCGGTGTACGAGGACCTGCTGCCCGGCGAACGGGTGCGGCTGCACGCCGGATACGCGCGGGTGGCCGCCGCGGAGGGCACCGCCGCCGCGCTGGCTTACCACAGCTTCCGCAGCCACGACCTGCCGACGGCACTGGCGGCGTCCGTGCGCGCGGCGGCACGGGCGGAGCAGATGCGCGCCCCCGGCGAGGCGCTGCAGCATCTCGAACAGGCGCTGCAGCTGTGGGAGGTCGTGCCGGAGCCGGACAAGCTCACCGAGACCGACGAGATCACGCTGCTGCACCGGGCGTCGGTGCTGGCCGGTGCGGCCGGGGAACCGGAGCGCAGCGTCGGCTTCGCTCGCTCCGCCGTCGCGAAGGCGGATCTCGGCGATGATCCGGAAACCTCGGCGGCCGCGCGGCATCAGCTCGCGGTGGGGCTCAAGACGTTCGGCACGCTCGGCGAGGAGATGTCCGCCGTCGCCGAACAGGCATGGGATCTGGTGCGCGATCGCCCGCCGAGCACCACCCGCGCGGAAATACTGGCGCTGCTCGCGCGGCGCTGGATCTGGACCTCACACGAAAACATCGACGTGCCCGCGCTCTACTCCTACGCCGAGCAGGCGATGGCCGACGCACGCCAGGTGGGTGCCGACGCCGTCGAGGTGGACGTGCTGGTCACCCTCGGTGTGTTCGCCGAATGGGAAGGCCGTACCGGCGAGGCGATCCGGATCGGCCAAGAAGCGGTGCGCCGGGCCGCGGCGATCGGCGCGGTCGAGGCCGAACTGCGGGCCCGGCACAACCTGGCCGTGCACTACGCGGTGGAGGGCCGGTTCCCCGAGGCGATCCGCACGGGAGAGGAGAACTGCCGCCGTGGCGAGGAAATCGGCCTGGCCTGGGGAGACCAGATCATGCACTCCCGTGCCGATCTCGTGTACCTGCTCTACCTCACGGGTCACTGGGACAAGGCGCTGACCACCGCGGAGCTGCCCGCCGCGCCCCGGCTGCCGTGGGCGCGGGTCTCGGGGGAAACACTGCACGTCCTCACCGGCCGGGGGCGCTTCGAGGACGCGGAGCGGCTCGCGGAGCGGATCCTGGAGCTGGCTCCGGACGCGCGCACGAAGGTCGTGGTCGACCTGGCCATGGCCGAAGCCGCGGTGCTCCGGAGCTCCTACGACGAGGCCGTGGCGCGCGCCAGGGACGCGCTGGACGGGCTCACCGCCCCCGCACGGCCCGCGCTGATCGACGCGGTGTGGGCGACGACGGTCGCGTTGTCCGCGCTGGCCGACAAGGCGCACACGGGCGGCACACGGGACATCGCGGCGGGCGCGGAGCTGTACGCGGAGGCGGCGAGCTACCGGGGTCGGCTGCACGACACGCACTCGGCCGAGACCCGGATCCTCTCCGCCAGGATGGACGCGGAGCTGAGCCGTCTGCGCGGGCACGACGATCCGGACCTGTGGCAGGTGACACTCGACCGCGCGGCCGACGTGCCGTACTGGCAGGCGATGGCCAGCCACCGGCTGGCCGCGGCGCTACTGGCCGCCGGCGAACGCGAGGAAGCCGAGGCGCCGTTGCGCGCGGCCTACGAGACCGCGACTCGGCTGGGAGCCGTGCCGTTGCGCGACGCTGTGGTCGCGCTCGCGCGCCGGGCTCGCCTCGCGGTGGGGGCGCCGGTGGCCGATGACGTGCTGACGCCGCGGGAACGGTCGGTGCTGGAGCTGGTCGCGGCGGGGCTGACGAACAAGCAGATCGGCGCGCGGCTGTACATCAGCGAGAAGACCGCGAGCGTGCACCTGTCCCGCGTGATGGGGAAGCTGAGCGTGACGAGCCGGGCGGAAGCGGTGGCGGTGGCGCACCGGCGCGGCTTGCTTCCGGATACCCCCACCCGGTAGTTGCGCATCGCGACCCCGGCGCGTATACCCAGTAGGGGTATCCAGGAAGGGAGCGCGACGATGTCTTCGCACAGCTACGTCACCGGCACGATGACCGCCACCTGGAGTACGGCGATGCAGGCCACACTGCACTGCCTCACCGGCTGCGCGATCGGCGAGGTGCTGGGCATGGTCATCGGCACGGCGCTCGGACTGCACAACGCGGCCACCGTGGTCATCTCGATCGTGCTGGCGTTCGCCTTCGGGTACGCGCTCACGATGCGCGGCGTGCTGCGTGCGGGCGTGAGTCTGCGCTCGGCACTGAAGGTCGCACTCGCCGCCGACACCGTCTCGATCGCCGTGATGGAGATCGTCGACAACTTCGTCATCGTCGCCATCCCCGGTGCCATGGATGCGGGCCTGACGCAGGCGTTGTTCTGGCTGTCACTGGCCGGTTCGCTCGTCGTCGCTTTCGCGCTCACCACGCCGGTGAACAAATGGATGATTTCGCACGGAAAAGGCCACGCGGCCGTGCACCATTACCACCATTGAGGACGAGCGCGTGAGCGAAGCGAAGCCGAGCGAACACCAGACCTCCTCCACCCGATCCCCAGCCGAACAACGATCAGGGAATCGGGGTGGGGGAAGTCCAACCGGCAGCCGACGACGGAACCGACACCGAGCGGACCCGCCACCGCGCAGCAATCAGCCCGTCCCCCGCGCTTGATCGCAGAAGACGGGCTGACCACACTCATCTGCCGTTTACGACACCAAAGGCCTGCCCAGTGGTGGGAACGGTCGTTTGGCGCCCATCGCCGTGAGACCGACGTTGACGAACGCGTAGAACCCGAGGAACGCCAGCACCAAGATGATGTAGCCGGACACCTTCAACAGGTTCGCGTTGCCCAGGTGCGCCGAAGCCGCCGCGATCGCGCACGCGGCCACGACCAGGCCCACCACCGCCGGGTACACCGCCGGCAGCCGCAGGCACGGCACCAGCAGGAACACGAACAGGCAGCCCCACGCGATGAAGAACAGCTCCTGCGTCTTGGCGGCATCGGCCGCCGCTATGCCGTACCAGTTGTGCTGCAGGCCCAGCAGCAGACCGGCCAGGCTGAGCCAGAATCCGGAGAACGTACCGGTGATCCCGGCGACCATGGTCTGTCCCAGCACCGCCGCCCACACGGTCACCACCGCGAGGTAGAGCCCGGTGGCGAACAGCACGATCGGCACGATCGCGCCGAGTGCGGTGGCCGGCATGAATCCGATGAGGACCATGCCCAGCGCCAGCGCGCCGACCGCGAAGATGGGCAACCCGAGGATCAACGGGTTGCCGCCCGCGCCCACGATCACCTCGGTGGGCGGTGCGGGCACGGGTTCGGGAGTCTCGTGACGGCCGAGCGTCGCGGGTGAGTCCGGAACCTTGATTTCGTTGCTCTGTAACTGTGACATCGCCATCAACCTCGATCGAAATGGCTCGGTGTCAGCCCACCGACGGTCCCAGACCGAGGGACTGCGGCGTGCTGGCATCGGGAGACGGCTGGTGCAGGCCCTCGTCCAGCGGCCCGTACTCCGTCATCAAAGCGGGGCTGCCGCCCCACGGGGTCTGCTCCTCGGCGATCAGTGAGTTGGTGGTGAGCAGCAGACCCGCCACAGAGGCGCCGTTCTGCAGCGCCGACCGGCACACCCGCAACGGGTCGATGATGCCCATCTCGACCATGTTGCCGTACCGGTCCAGCAGCGCGTCGAAACCTTCGTCCACACCGAGGTTCCTGGTGTGCTCGACGACCTCGTGCGCCTGATAACCCGCGTTCTGCGCGATCAGGTACGCGGGCTCGCTCAGCGCGCACCGCACGATTTCCGCACCCGTCGCGTAGTCGCCCGACAGGTCCAAATCGGACAGTACGTGCTCCGCGTGCAGCAAGGCCGCGCCGCCGCCTGCCACGATGCCTTCCGCCATCGCGGCACGGGTCGCCGACAGCGCGTCCTCCACCCGGTGCTGGAGTTCCTTCAGCTCGGCCGGCGTCGGCGCGCCGACCCTGATCATCGCGACCTTCCCGGTGAGCGCGCCGATCCGCTCGGTCAGCACGTCCTCGTCGATGCCGAACTGCGCGCGCTCCAGCTCCGCCCGCAGCTGGCCGACCCGGAACTCGATGTTGGCCGGCGATCCCGAACCGCCGACGATCGTGGTGGTGTTCTCGGTGACCCGCACCTGGCGTGCCCGGCCGAGGTGCTCCAGCGTCATCGTCTCCATGGTGAAACCGGACTGGCGCGACAGCACGGATCCGCCGACGACCGCGGCGAGGTCCTCCAGTTTGTGCAGCCGCCGGTCGCCGAACCCGGGTGCTCGCACCGCCACCGATTGGAACGTGCCGTTGACCTGGTTGTGCACCAGCATCGACAGCGCGGGCCCTTCGACGGTCTCGGCGATCAGCACGAGCGGATGCGGCTCGCGCATGATCTTGTCCAGGATCGGCATCAGCTGCTGGACCTTGGTGACCTTCTCCGCGCACATCAGGATGTAGGGATTGTCGAGCACGGCCTCCAGCCTGCCCGGATCGGTCACCAGATACGGCGAGAGATAGCCGTTGTCGAACTCGAACCCCTCGACGAACTCGACGCTCATCCCGTGCTTCGGCGACTCCTCGACCGTCACCACACCGGTGTCCCCCACGGTGTGCAGCGCTTTGGCGATCACGGCGCCGACCGCATCGTCGTCGTTGGCGGAGATCGCGGCCACCCGCGCGAAGTCGGCCTCGGACAGCACCGGATGCGCCGCCTTCTCCAGATGCTCCACCAGCCGCGCCACGGCGTGGTCGATCCCGCGTTTGACCAGCACCGGGTTGCCACCGTGCTCGATGGCCTTCATGCCCTCCCGCACGATCGCCTGCGCGAGCACGGTGGCCGTGGTGGTGCCGTCGCCGACCACGTCGTTGGTCTTGATCGCCGCTTCCTTGACCAGCTGCGCGCCCATGTTCTCGAACTGGTTGCGCAGATGGATCTCGCGCGCGATGGTCACGCCGTCGTTGGTCACCACGGGCGAACCGGTGATCTTCTCGATGATCACGTTGCGCCCCTTGGGTCCCAGTGTCGACTTCACCGCCTCCGCCAGCTTGTCCACACCGGACAGCAGCATCGCGCGGGCGTCGCCACCGAACCGCAGTTCCTTGGCCATGGTCGTCTCTCCCTAGGGCGTGAGGATGGCGCGGCCGCGGACCCGGCCGGCGTCGAGATCGGCCAGCGCGTCGAGCGCGGCGTCCAACGGATACTTCTTGGTGTGCAGGGTGACCTTGCCGGACTGCGCGAGCACCATCAGCTCGGCCAGGTCGTTGTACGTGCCCACCAGGTTTCCCACCACGTTGCGCTCGGTGGAGATGATGTCGATGGTCGGGATGTCGATGTTGCTGCCGTAGCCGATCACGAAATGCGAACCCGCGCGCCGGGTCATCGCGAACGCGTCCTGCTGCGCGCCCTGTTCGGCCACGAAGTCCAGCACCACCTCGGCACCGTTGCCGCCGGTCAGGTCGAGTACCGCCTCGACCTGCTTGCCGTCGGCGAGCACCGTGTGGTCGGCGCCCAGTTTCGACGCCAGGTCGAGGGCTTCGGCGTTGCGGTCCACCACCACGATCGTCGTGGCCGTCAGCGCCCGCAGCGACTGGATGCCGATGTGCCCGAGCCCGCCGGCGCCGTTGACGACGCAGACCGTGCCCGGATACAGCAGCGGCACGGCCTTGCGCACGGCGTGGTAGGCGGTGATGCCCGCGTCGGCGAGCGCGGCCACGTCCTCGGGCCTGGTCTTGGGATCCAGCTTGATGCAGGCCCTGGCCGAGGTGAGCAGGTACTCGGCCATTCCGCCGTCGCTGTCGATACCGGGGAACCGGTTGTTCACGCAGTGCATGTCATCGCCTGCCCGGCACGCGTGGCAGAGCCCGCACGTCGGGGTGGGGTGCAGGATCACCGTGTCCCCGACTTCCACATTGGACACCGCAGGCCCGATTTCCTGCACCCAGCCCGCGTTCTCGTGTCCGATCGTGTAAGGCAGGGTGACCCCGGATTTCTCCGCCCACTGTTCCTCGATGATGTGCAGATCGGTGCGGCACACGCCCGCGCCGCCGATCTTCACCACGACGTCGAAAGGTTCCTTCGCCGTTGGCTCCGGGACCTCTTCGACGACGGGCTGTTTGTGGTAAGCGTGCAGCCGCACCGCTTTCATGGCCTGCCCTCCTTGGTCTCTGGTTGCGGATAACGGAAGCGCAACATCCCCCGGCACACGCCCGAGTTCGCCTCCTGGCTGGTTCTGGTCACGCGCGCCATGCCGAGGTGGCGTCGCACGTCGGCGGGTGGTTCCCCGGTCTCCGGATCGATGAGCAGCGGATCGTGATCCCCCGCGGGCAGGCCGAGTTCGCGGCGGCGTGCACGCAACCGCTCGCGATCATGCCCTGGCGGCGCGTCACCCAGGGTCAGCCCGGCCAGCCGCGCGGGGTCCACCCCCAGCGCGCGGACGACGCGATCCGTTCCGGCGTAGACGGCCTTCCGCAGGAAGTTCGCCCGCAGCTCGTCCAGTTCGGCGACCGCCTCCCCCTCGAAGGAGGCCACGAAACCGGCCCGTGCCGCCACTCCGGTGTTGATCGCGTCGGCCGCGAAGTGATCCACCAGCGCCACGTCGGCGGCCGTCACACCAGGGGCGGAGATGACGGCGTCGTAGGCGTCGGCGACCATCAGGAACGCGAAGTTCGGCGCGCAGAAGTAGGTGGGCAGCCGCAGCCGCACCACCGCCCTGCCCTCCTCGTCCACCTCGCACTGCTGCACGAACCCGAGATCGGTGAGCGGTTCGTCCAGCTCGGGATCGCGAACGGTGCCCAGGGCCGACCAGGCGGCCGCACGGGCCGCCTGATCGGTTCCTACGCTGGTCATGAGCCGGGTACGCCGACCGGCTCGACCGTTTCCGGCTGTTCGAGCCGGTACTCCGGCGGCACCTCGATGTCGTAGAGGCGGGCCGCGTTCAGGCCGAGGATCTTCTTCTTCTGCGCCACGGTGAGCGGCGGGAAGTCCGACAGTTCCTCGTCACCGGGCATGTTCCAGTCGACGAAGCCTTCGACCTGCCACTTCGGCTCCCAGATCGCGTAGTCGGCGCCGAAGAGCAGCTTGTCCTCGCCGAGCCAGAACATCAGCTCACCCATGACCTTCGCGAAGAACTTCGGCCTCGCGTGCATGAGCCCGCCGACGACGACCGCGAGGCCGGCGTAGACGTTGCGCTCCTGCGTCGCCATGAAGCAGAAGTCCTCGATCCGTGGCAGGCCCACGTGCTCAACGATGAAGTTGAGGCCCTGGAAGTTGGTCGCCACGTAGTCCACATCGGACACGTCGAACGCGTCCTTGTCCAGCGGCCAGATCGTCGGGCCCTTGTGGATGTGGATGTTCTTGACGCCCAGTTCCTCGCACTTCTCCAGGTACCGGGCCGACTCCGGGTCCTTCAGGCTCCAGCCGCGCGAGTCGCCGTTCCACTCCGCGGTGTAGAGCTTCACGCCCTTGCAGTTGTAGCGCTTGACCCGTTCTTCGAAGGCGCGCATCCCGGCGTCGCCCTCACGCGGGTCGAACGTGGTGTTCACCAGGAACTTGTCCGGGTGACGTTCGGCCATCGCGCCGTCGGACTCGGTGGTGTTGAACCCGTTGATGTACCACTGCCGTAGGTTCGTCGGCTGGAAGATCGCCTTGTCGACGTGCCCGACCTCGAACAGGTCGTGCATCATCAGTTCCTCGGAGTACTTCTGGAACCGGTCGATCGGCCAGTGCGTCTCGGGCGGGCCGAGCCCCTGGTAGGCGTGGAAGCACTCGATCCAGCCCTTGGCGTATTCCTCCTGCCCCGGCACCCAGTTCTCCGGGCTCGCGTTCCAGAAGTGGGTGTGCCCGTCGACGACGAAGTAGCGTTCACCGTCCTTTTCGTACATCGATCCCCCTAACGGATCGGCTTGAGGTCGAAGTCGAGGTACTCGGCCGCGTCCTCCGGGTTGGCGAACATGATCGTGCGGTCGTCGAGGTGGACCATGCGCCCGTAGTGGGTGGACATGCTCTCCTCGAACTCCGCGGAGTTGAACCAGCCGTCCTCCTCGCCCGCGGCCTCGTCGATCTCGGAGTAGACGACGTCCATGCGGTTGCGGGCGTCGACCCGGATCATCGAGGGCAGCGGGGTGATCGTGACATTGTCCTTGTGCGCCATCACCTCGGCGACGACCTCGCCGACCTGGTTGTTCATCAGGGTGAAACCGCACATGTTGGAAGCGGTGTTGTCGACCTTGTACGGGCTTTCCACCGGTTGTTTCAGTGTGGTCACTGCGCCAGCTCCTTCGGTTCTTGCAGACCCAGATCGGACAGGATGCCGCTGAAGCGGCTCTTGACACGGTCGAGACCGTCCTCGAACCGTGGGGGCTTCTGGTCTGGCTGCGACCACAGCGGCTGCAACGTCCGCGCGGCCCGGATGACCCGAGGCACCCAATCGGACAGCCACTGCTGCAGCAGTGCCTTGTTGTGGTCGGCGAACTCGCGGTCGTTGACCAGCAGCTCGAACATCGCCCGCGTGTAACGCAGATCGCGTTCGGAGTAGTCGAACTCCTCCGCGCCGATCAGCGTCGGCGTCACGAAATCGCCGTTGGCCGGCGCCGCCTGCTGCACCAGGTTGCTGCGGAACAGCTCGCCGACGAGCGGTTCGAACACGATGTTCGCCGCGAAGATCGCCTCGCACCAGTCGTCGATCGCGGTGAGCTGCTCGGAGACCTCCCGCACGCCCTGCCACGCCGGGTCGTCGTTCCACGCCGTCAGGTGCGCGGTGCCGTCGAAGTGGGAGATCTCCTCCGACAGCGTCAGGTTGTACAGCGCGAGGTCCTGCGCGGCGCGGATCCGGTGCATGCTGTTCACCGAGATCGCGTTGTTGTGCATGTTCGTCGGCGCACGGCGGTTGGCGTTGGCGAACAGGTACAGGCCCAGGCCGTGGTCCACGTGCATCCAGGCACCGACGTGCTGGGCCACGAAGTTCACCCAGTTGCGGTTCCACTGGTCGAACGCCTTGGCCTGGCGGGCCGATTCGATGTTCTGGTTGAGCTGGCGGACGACGTTGGCGTTGTAGCGGTAGAGCGTGAGCTCCCATTCCTCGTTGGGGTCACGGAACTCGTGCCAGCCCAGCGCGGGCCAGTCGTATCCCTTGCCGCCGGAACCGGGCCCGCGTTCGGGCAACGGCCGGTCCGAGCCCCATGCCTTGAGGCTGGTCCACTCGAGCGGATAGCCGCCCTTGCCGTCGGAGAAGCCGTACAGCCAGCCCTGGGTCAGGTAGTGCCGAGGATCGGGCTGCACCTCCACCGTGACGTCCTCGTAGTGGCTTTGCTTGCGCTTCGACGGCGTGAAGTAGTTGAAACGACGCAGATGCGCGTCCGGGAACTCCTTGGCGCCTGCCTCGGCATCGGTGAAGACCGGCTTCGGCACACTGCGTTCTTGGGTGGCGGTCATCAGTTCTGCCCTTCGCCCGTTGTCGTGAACTTGTCGTAGAAAATGCGTTTGTCGGCCACGCCCAAGGCGGGCAACAGCTCCAGGGCCGCTTCCACCATCGGCGGTGGCCCGCACACGTACGCGTCGGCGCCGGAAAGATCGGACTCGCACCGCCGCAGCACGTCGGTGATCAACCCGGTCTCGCCGTTCCAGTCCTCGCCCTCGGGTTCGGACAGCGCGGGCACGTAACGGAAGTCCGGCAACTGCTCGGCCAGCTCGTGCAGTTCCTTCTCGAAGCAGAGGTCGGCCCGGCGGCGGGCGCCGTAGTAGAAGGTCGCCTTCCGGTCGATACCGCGCTCGGCCATCGAGCGCAGCAGGGCCAGGATGGGCGCCATTCCGGCGCCGCCGCCGACGAAGACCAGATCCGCGCCGGGCGCGTCCCGGAGCGTGAACACCCCGAACGGACCGCTCACCCGTAACCGGTCGCCGATCGCGACCTCGGTGTCCAGGTACTGGGAGAACAGTCCGCCGGGGTAGATCTTGATGACGAACTCGAGCCGCCCGCCCTCACGAGCAGAGGTGTTGGCCATCGAGAACGACCGCGTCTCCTCGGTCCCCGGGATCTCGAAATCCAGGTACTGACCGGGAAAGAACTTGATCGTCTCGGGTGCGACCAGCCGGACCACGAGATGGCACATGTCGTGCGTGACGTGTTCCTTGGCCACCACCTCCACCTCGGCCTGCACGATCGGCAGTCCGGAGTGGATCATCTCCTCGTCGTAGTTGAGCAGCTCGATCGTCAGATCCTCGTACGCGTGCGCGCGGCACAGCAGCGTGAAGCCTTCCTCCTTTTCGAACTCGGGCAACGCGAACGTCGAGTACCGGTCGAGTTCGACATCGTCGCCCTCGAGGATGAACGACTTGCAGGCAGCGCACTGTCCTTCCTTGCAGCCGTGCATGAGCATCACGCCCTGCTCGGCCGCCGCGCGCAGAATCGTCTGCTCCTCGTCGGCTTCGATCTCGATCCCGACCGGCTCGAACCGGATCTGGTGCTTCTCGCCCATTGTCAGGATTCCGCAGGCGCGGGACGTCCGGCGGGGCCCTGGCGGTTGTAGTCGGCCACGAACGCCGCGCGCTCGTCGTCGGTCATCTGGTTGAGCACCACGTTCGGGCTCTGCACCTCCGGCATCCGCCGCAGGTGATCCAGTGTCCACATCTTCTTCGGGTCGAGGTTCAGATGTGGCTGCGCGACCATGGTCTTGCCGTCGTCACGGACGAAGCCCATGTCGGACACGATGTCGGCCCAGTTCCAGCCGTGGTAGAGCGTCTCCCACTCCCGGTGGCCGATCAGCTGGCCCATGTTCGGGGTGTTGCGGCCCTGGTAGCTCGGCCGGAACGCCTCGACGTCGGTCCAGCGGCAGGTCTCCGAGCAGTAGGTACGCCACTGACCGTCCACTTTGTCCGTGACCATGTCCTCGCGGATCAGGCACGGGACCATGCAGGTCCAGCACCGGTGCGGGTACACGTAGTCGACGTCCTCGGCGACGATCGGGTGGTGTCCATTCGGGACGGACAGCCGGTTGTAGTTCTCCCACCACTTGCCGTACTTGTCGTACCAGCCGGGGTACTTGTGCTCGAACCACTCGAAGTCCTCGTCGGTCATCGGGTCGATCCGCCAGTAGTTGGCGAGCCATCCCGTGGCGAAGAACTGCGCGACCTCGTGCACGTAGCCCTTGTTCCAGATCCGGTTCCACGCCTCCTCGATGAGGTCGTGCGGGATCACCAGGCCGTACTTCTCCAGCGGGACGAGGTAGCTGCGGTAGTAGTCGTCGTAGATCCAGCGACGCCACATCTCCGCGTAGCTTTCCCGGTCCTTGCGGCGGTCCTTGGTGCCGTACTCGATGAACGTGCCGATCGCGGCGTCCACCACGGCGTGGTTGTTCCACCACGCGTAGCGCAGGTCGCGTTCGAGCAGCTGGTGGTTGCTCTCGTCGGACAGCGCCATCAGCAGCGTCGCGTAGCCGTTGGAGATGTGGCGCGACTCGTCCGACTGCACCGAGTGGAACACCGTCGGCAGCAGGTAGTCGCCGTTGGCCGCGGCCTCGGCCGGCATGGCGACGAACAGGGTGTTGGTGAAGGCCGTCTCGGCCACGATCGTCAGGTAGATACTCGCGGCGGTGATCGCGTCACCGGTGATGAAGCCCTCCGCGAACTGGCGGCCGATCGTGCCGCAGTAGTCGTTCTGGAAGTTGCGCAGGCTCGAGTTGAACCCCGCCGGGTCGATGTAGTTGTTCATGTACAGGCGCTTGAGGTTCTGCTGGATCGTCGAGTGCCTGACCTCGTCGATCATCTGGATGGCCTGCCCGTTGTGCAGCTCCGGGTTGGGCACCGTGCGGAACAGCAGCGGCATCGCCCGCGCGGCCGAGATCTCCGGCAGCGGGATGATCGACAGGAACAGCTTCTGCCATTCCAGCCAGCGTTCCTGCACCTGACGGAACATGTTGCCGCGGATGGCGCCGTCCTCGGCGCCGTACACGCGGTGGTCCTTCTCCTCCTGCATCGGGAAGTAGGACCGCAGGACCTGCTTGAGCGGGTCCTTCTTCTTGGCCTTACGGAACGTGTAGTCCGTCCCGTACTGCGATACCGGTTCGTGGTAAACCGGGTCCCAGGACAGTTCCTGGATCTTCTGGTGGGCTTTCGCCACGCTCTGGCGGCTCATGATCACACTCCTGTGGGGCGAGCTCAGGTGACGTGGGCGCACGTCCTACGCCGACCAGTAGAAGCCCGTGGGAGTGTGACGCGGGTCTCAATATGAGACAGCCGCTTCACGGCTCGTCGAGCATCACCTCCCGTAGCTGCGCGAGCTCGTCCCGCACCTTCTCCTGCACCCGGCCATCGCCTTCGAGCAGCGGCTCGATGCCCAGCGCGCGCAACAGCTCCGCGGCCGGCTGACCGGGATGCCCGCCGTCGCCGAGCGACGGATGCAGCCCTTGCTGCGCCAGGTGGTGAAACACCAGATTGACGACGGTCCAGGGGTTGTAGGTCTCGTTCGCCATTCCTCCATGAGACCGCGTCGCGGCTTCGCGGGCGTGTCTCAATTTGAGACACGGGCATTGAGCCGAAGGGCCTACGCTGTGATTGGCGACACAACGACGTGCCGGGAGGGCCATGTGGTGAACCGCACGACCGCGTCTGTCCCGATCCCGACCGACGACGAGGGCCTGGCGCTCACTCGTGAAAAGTTCCTCACGCAGGAAAATATCGAACCCGATCAGGTGCGCGAGGCCATCCTCGCGTCGTGGTGGCGTTCGCGCGAGTTCCACGTTCCCGCCGACCACATCGACTCGCCCTACACCGGCGAACAGAACCTGGACACCCCGCTGCTGCGCGGCGCCACGCCGGTGCTGGAACGGCTCGGCGACCAGCTCGAAGGGCAGCCGATCAGCCTCATCGTCACCGATCCCACCGGCATCGTGCTCACCCAGCGCACCGGGGACCGCGATCTGCACCGGCACCTGGAAAGCGTCGAACTGGCGCCCGGGTTCAGCTACGGCGAACGGTTCGTCGGCACCAACGGCATCGGCACCGCGCTGGAGGACGGGCGGCCGACGCACGTGTTCGGGCACGAGCACTACGCCGAGCACCTGGAGAACCTCGCGTGCGCCGGAGTACCCCTGCACCACCCGATCTCGGGCAAGATGATCGGCGTCGTCGACCTGACGTGCTGGCGCAAGGACGCGGGCGGGCTGCTGGTCGCGCTGGCCAGGACCGCGGCCGAGCAGATCCGCCAGGCCCTGCTGACCCACAGCGATCTGCGCGAGCTGGTGCTGTTCCAGGCCTATCTGCAGGCCTGCCGCCGCACGACCGGCATCGTCATGGCGTTCAACAAGGACATCGTGATGATGAACGATCTTGCCCGCCAGCTGCTCGATCCTGCCGACCAGTCGATCCTGCTGGGCCGCGCCAACTCCGAGCTCGCCGACGCGCGGCGGGCCACCGCGACGATCACGTTGTCCAGCGGCAGCAAGGCGCGCATGAGCTGCCGTCGCGTGAACGGCTACCGGGACGGCGACGTCGCGGGCGGCGTGCTGTCGGTCAAGATGCTCGGCCGTGAGGAGGACATGGGCGGCTCACTGCCGATGGTGCCGATCTTCCTGCCCGGGGTCGTGGGCTCCTCGCCGCCCTGGTTGCGGTGCGAGCACGACATCGACGAGAGCTTCGAACGCGGCGAATGGCTCGCCGTCGCCGGCGAGGCGGGCACGGGCAAGTACACCCTCGTGCGCGGCGTGCACCAGCGGCGCAATCCGACCGGCCGGCTGCACGCGCTCGACGCGGCGCGCGGCACCGGCTGGGACGACGACCTGCGGCGTGAGCTGATCGAGGATCCGGCCGACACGCTGGTGATCCGCCACGTCGACCGGCTCGACGAGGCCGGTGTGCGCGCGCTGCGCGACCAGCTCGCCGAGGTGCGGGCGAACGGCGGGACCAAGCCCTGGGTCGTGGTCACGCTGCCGCCCGAGCCCGAAGGCGATCCGGCGCTGCTGATGTTCTTCCCGCGCACGGTGACCGTGCCGCCGCTGCGCAGGCACCCGGAGGACCTCAACGATCTCGTGCCGCTGTTTCTGAGCCGCCTGTCCGGCGAGGGGCAGCTGGCCTGCTCCCCCGCCGCGCTGCACCTGCTGATGCGCGCGGACTGGCCGGGCAACGTCACCCAGCTCTACCGCGTGCTCAAGCAGGTCACCAGGACACGCCGGCGGGGCACGATCCAGCCGAGCGATCTGCCCGCCGAGTACCACGCGGTGACGCGGCGGCCGCTCAACCGGGTGGAAACCGTCGAGCGGGACGCGATCGTGCGCAGCCTGGAAGACGCCGGGGGCAACAAGGTCCGCGCCGCCAAGCTGCTCGGCATCTCGCGCGCGACCGTCTACCGCAAGATTCACGAATACGGCATCGTCACGCCGACCTCGGAGTGAAGCCGGTCACCAGCCGGAATGTAACGCCGGTGCGCATTGTCGTTACCGGGCGTCGCCACTTGCCGAGGGAGGCCCATGTCCGACGCCCGATCGCGGCGGCAGCTGCGGCTGATCATGGTCGTGCTCGCGGTCGCCTGCGGTGCGACCGTGGCGAACCTGTACTACCCGCAACCACTGCTGGGCGAGATCTCGCACGCGTTCTCGGTGAGCCAGGGCAGCGCCGCGCTCGTGGTGACGCTGACCCAGCTCGGCTACGCGGCCGGGCTCGCACTGCTGATGCCGCTGGGTGACCTGCTGGAGAACCGCACGCTCGCCTGGCGGACGCTGGTGTTCACCGCCGTCGCGCTGGTCGTCGCGGGACTGTCCCCGTCCTTCGGGCTGTTCCTCGGCGCGTCGGTGCTGATCGGGATCACCTCGGTGGTCGCGCAGATCCTCATCCCGTTCGCCGCGCATCTGGCGCCCGAGGACGAGCGCGGGCGGTTCGTCGGCACCGTGATGAGCGGTCTGCTGCTGGGCATCCTGCTCGCGCGCACGGTGGCGAGCCTGGTGTCGAGCGTGTGGGGCTGGCGCACCATCTACCTGGCCTCGGCGGTGCTGATGGTGGCGGTGGCCCTCACCGTGCGGCGGCTGCTGCCCCGGCACGAGCCCGGGCACGGCAGCTCGTATCCGCGGTTGATGCGCTCGATCGCGACGCTGGCCCGCGAGGAGCCCGCGCTGCGCCGTCGCGCGGTCTGCCAGGCGCTGATGTTCGGCGCGTTCAGCGCGTTCTGGACATCGGTGGCGTTCGAACTCGTGCGCGAACACGGCCTCGGCCAGACCGGGATCGCGATCTTCGCGCTCGTCGGCGCCGGTGGTGCGGCCGCCGCCCCGCTCGCGGGACGGCTCGGCGACCGGGGCCACGGGCAGCTGGGCAGCGGTGTCGCGCTCGCGCTGGGCGCCGCGGCGATGCTCCTGGCCGACCTCGGCGTGCACAGCCTCGTCCTGCTCGGGCTCGCCGGCGTGCTGCTGGACCTGGCCGTGCAGGGGCATCAGGTGCTCAGCCAGCAGGAGATCTACGGCTTGCGCGCGGACGCGCGGGCGCGGATCAACACGGTGTTCATGACGACGATCTTCATCGGCGGGGCCATCGCCTCGGCGATCGCGGGCAACCTCTACGACGCGTTCGGGTGGACCGGTTCGAGCCTGTTCGGCGCCGCCCTTCCGCTGGCCGGCCTGGGCATCTGGGGTTACTCGCGGTTGCGGGCCCGGTCCGCGGCGCGGGTGCCGGTCGCGGTGCGGTAGCTCTTCAGTCGGGCAACAGCGGCACCTCCAGACCGGGATCGTGGCCGAGCAGCATCGCCCTGGTGACCGCGCCCGCCCCGTACTTGTCGCGCACCTGGTCCAGTGTCGAATCCAGCGCGCCGAGGTCCGGCCCGTCGAAGGGCAGGGTCAGCTGGACCGCGCCGTCATCGTCCAGATTGGACAGTGAAACCCCGAGCAGGGTCAGGCCCTGCTCGTCGATCATCGGGCGTGCGGCGGCGAGCAGGCCGCGCGCGGTGGCGAGGATGTCGGCGGTGTGCGCGGTCGGGTACCGCAGCGTCTGCGACCGGGTGGCCCTGGTGAAATCGGCGAAGCGGAACCGCAGCGTCACGGTGCGGCAGACCCGGTGCGCCCCGCGCAGCCTGCGGCCCAGGCGGTCGGCGATGCTCGCGAGGATGACATCCAGCTCCGCCGGTGTGCGGCGGCGCCTGCCGAGCGCGCGCTGCGAGCCGATCGAGCGCCGCCGGGCGCCCGTGCGCACCGGGCGCGGGTCCTGGTTGTGGGCGAGTGCGTGCAGGTGCCTGCCCGCGGCAGGGCCCAGCATCGACACCAGCGTGGCCTCGCCGAGCCGCGCGAGGTCCCCGACCGTGCGCACGCCGCGCGAGCGGAGCTTGTCCGCGGTCACCCTGCCCACACCCCACAGCCGTTCTACGGGAAGCGGGTGCAGGAAGTCCAGCTCGCCGTCGTGCGGCACGACGAGCAGCCCGTCGGGTTTGGCGACCCCGCTGGCGACCTTCGCGAGGAACTTCGTCCTGGCGACGCCGACCGTGATGGGCAGGCCGACCTGCTCGGCGACGTCGCGGCGCAGTTTCGCGGCGATCTGGCTCGGCGTGCCCGCGATGCGCGCGAGCCCGCCGACGTCGAGGAACGCCTCGTCGATCGAGATGCCCTCCACCAGCGGCGTGGTGCGCTCGAACACCCCGAAGACCGCCTTGCTGGCCTTGGCGTAGGCCGACATGCGCGGCGGGACCACGATCGCGTGCGGGCACAGCCGCCGCGCGAGCCCGCCGCCCATCGCCGTGCGCACCCCGTACGCCTTGGCCTCGTAGCTGGCGGCCAGCACCACGCCCCCGCCGACGACCACGGGGCGGGAGCGCAGCGCGGGATCGTCACGCTGCTCGACCGAGGCGTAGAACGAGTCGAGGTCGGCGTGCAAGATCGGGCCTTCGACGGTCACGAACATATGTTCGCATCGACCACCGACACTTTTCGAGGACCAAATGCCCTATGCCGCGGCCGTGCGCGTCAGTCACCCTTCCTTGGCAGGTCACGATTCGCACCCGGGAAGGCGGACGTGGCCCCCGGCCCTACGGTTCCCCGCCGGGTTCCGAAGGCCGCATGTTTGGGCGGCATCCGCTGCGAAAAGACCGGCCTGGCTCACGAAATCCCTGTCCCGTGAGTCAGGCCGGTCTCGTGTTTGCCGCCTCCGCGGCGAGGGTAGGCGTGGGCCCATGGATCGCAGGAATCCCGACCAGCAGACGCACCGGCCGGACGACGCGGCCTCACCCGAGGAGCAACGAAGGGTGATCCGCGGCGAGCAGGGCACTTCCTCGGCCGACCCGCACGACGACACCGATCCGCAATCGGGCCTCGGCGCACAGAAGGACAACGGCTAGGGCGTGTCTGACAAAGATCTTGGTTGTCGGCTGGGATGCTGCTGTCGTGTCGCGGTTTCGGTTGTTGTCGGATGAGCAGTGGGCGTTGATCGAGGATTTGTTGCCGGTGCGGACGGGTAGAC
>NZ_JAAXLS010000061.1 GCF_012328925.1 Amycolatopsis acididurans | reverse complement strand
GGGCCACTGGGGGTGGCGGAGTGGGAGCGGGTCCGGCTGCATCCCTATCTGACCGAGTCGACCTTGGCGTGTTGTCCGGCGTTGGCGGGTCTGGGCCGGCTGGCCGGTGCCCATCATGAGCG
This sequence comes from Amycolatopsis acididurans, assembly GCF_012328925.1. GTDB lineage: Bacteria > Actinomycetota > Actinomycetes > Mycobacteriales > Pseudonocardiaceae > Amycolatopsis_E > Amycolatopsis_E acididurans. The sequence continues at coordinate 38,313 of NZ_JAAXLS010000061.1, read as the reverse complement.
GCTCGACGGTTCCGGCTACCACCGCGGTACCCGGGAGCTGGACCTGCGGCAGCGGGTGCTGGCGGCCGCGGACGTGGTGGCGGCGCTGGGTGAGGACCGGCCGCACCGCCCGGCGCTGGCCGCCCCGCGGATCGCGGACACGGTGCTGGGCGAGGTGAAGGCGGGTCGGCTCGATGCGGTCGCGGCCGAGGCCGTGCTGGCCGCGGCGGGCCGGCCCACCCGACGGGCGCGTCGGTCGGGGTGGCCGGCGGGGCTGACCGACCGGGAGGTTGAGGTGCTGCGCCTGATCGCCCGGGGACGCAGCAACAAGGAGGTGGCGGCCGCGCTGCACCTGTCGGTGAAAACCGTGGGCCGGCACGTCGAGAACCTCTACACCAAGATCGGCGTCAGCTCTCGCGCGGCCGCGGCGGTGTTCGCGATGCAGCACCGCCTGCTCGACCCGTGACCGACAGCGAATGGGGTGTTCGCCCGATGCGGCCGCCCCCGCGCCCGGCGCATCGTCTCCTCGACGACTTTCGAGCGAGGAGGAAGCCATGCCCACCATCGCGGTGCGCGACACCACCACCTACTACGAGCAGACCGGCAGCGGCCCGGAGCTGCTGTTCATCCACGGCATGTGCGGGGATGCGAGCGTGTGGGCCGGGCAGGTCGAGCGGCTGCGCGATCGGTTCACCTGCATCACCTACGACCGTCGCGGGCACACCCGCAGTGGCCGGGGCAGCGAGCCCGAGTCGGTGCCGACCCACGCCGCCGATGCCGCCGCCCTGATCGCCACGCTCGGTCTGCGCCGGCCGGTCGTGGTCGGCTCCTCCGGTGGCGCCCGGATCGCGGTGGAGCTGGCCCGTACCCGGCCGGGTCTGCTGGCGGGGGCGGTGTTCTCCGAGCCGCCGATCTTCAGCCTCGAGCCCGAGGCCGGGCAGGCCTTCATGGCCGAGGTCGCCGCCGCCGTGCGTCCCGCCGCGCAAGCCGGCGGTCCGGCCGCGGCGGTCGACGCGTTCTTCCCACTGGTCTGCCCCGGCCTGTGGTCCACAGTGGACGAAACGGGGAAAGACCGCTACCGCCGCAACGGGGCGATGATGCTGGCCGAGTTCGCCGGCCCGTTCTACCAGCTCAGCACCGAGGACGCCGCCGCGATCACCCTGCCGTGCCTGGTGCTGTCCGGCACCGACAGCCACCCGGCGCTGCGAGCCATCGCCACCACCCTCGCCCGGGTACTGCCCGACGCCCGTTTCGTCGAGCTCGAAGGCTCCGGGCACGTCACCTACGCCGAACGACCGGAGGAATTCGCCCGCGCGGTCACCACCTTCGCCACCGAAATCACCAGCCCCGCAGCCGCCCACTGACCCGATAACGAGCTTGGGATCACTCAGCGCCTTGGACTCAGATAACGGTGGCGGCTCTTGAAGATTGCGGAAGGATGAGATGTTCGACGGCGTCGATCTCGAAGGTACCGGGATGGGCGCTGCCGAGCTCGCGGCGGACGTGCGGGCGGGATTGACCCGTTCGCATAGGAATCTGGCCCGGTCCTGCTTGGATTGCCAAACCGCGCCGTCGACCATGCCCCTGCGGTTCGACCTGCCAGGCGCCTACCGGTGACGTCGCCGCGAGTGGATGATCAGGTTCACCGCGGTGGCGAGAACCACCAGCGGCGCCCCCACGCAGGCGACGTAGAGCAGGAGCAACGCTTGCCCGGGATGGGCGTCCGGGGCCATGTCCGAATTGAACGCCAGCGACGGCTTGACGTGGTGCCAACGTGTGATCTCCAGGTACATCAGATACCAGGAACCGATCCACGCCACACCCCCGAGACCGGCGAGCGACTTCGTCAGGTGCATCCTTCAATTCTGGCGCAGCCGGGCTGAGATAGTTACCAGTCTCGCCGCCGGCCCACTCGAACGTCCGGTGTGTGAACGACAGCCGTTGCCGCAGGCTATGCGACGTGCGGACCGATGGCCGGGTGTTGGTTGCGCAGCCCTGGGGCCGGGGACGGTGCAGCGGGTCGGAATTGGTGATTAGTTCGTCGATGTCGCGGAGGAGCCGGGCCTTGCCGACAACGCGGCTTGCAGGCCGTGGCCATGGGTGAGGTCGAGGGCAACGCGGGCTGTCGCAGCCAAGTTCTCCGCTGCCACCGCTGCCTGAGCCAGCTGTGTTGCCATATCTTGTGCGAGATCGGCGTTGGGCCAGCGAGTGTAGTAGCTGTGGAGCGACTTCAACGTGAGCGCGAAATCTGCGGCTCGGCCGGCGATCTCGCGGAGTTGGAGTTGCCCCATAACGGTCCATGTCGTGGTTGTTGCCTCAGGGCGCCTGGACGTCGGTTCCGGCACGTCGCCGGCTGTCCGGGTCACCGTTCACCCAACGCGATACAGCTCGCTGGACGAGCCAACCCGACGATCACGCCGACGCCGAAGTGGACGAACGCCGTTACCGCCCAGGCGGTCGCTGTGACGACGCTCGTGACGAGGTTGGCGCTCGTCGCGGCTGAAGATCCGGCGGTAGCATCCGATTCGGACAATTTACCGATGTCCCGCATTGCGCCCTCCACGGCGAACTTCGGAGGTGTGAATCCGCCAGGGGCTGGGGCGTCTGGTTGACGTTAGCTGATGAGATCAGCGAGTGATAGACCCTGGATCTACCAGGAAGTCACTTGCCGGTTCGACGGCGTCTGCGGCGCCGTCTTAACAACCAGATACACGGGGCCGCCCCCGCCATGATCAGGACGCCGATCTGTGGCAAGCCCAGCACCGGTCCGGTCCCGGACGGTGGGTAGTTGCCGTCGCTCAGACCTGCCCAGCGCTCGAAATGATTGCGTGACCCGGGGAAGAAGAACATGTCGGCGTAGTAGGCCACTGGGAAGGCGTAGGGCCCCGCGGCCACGGTGAACCATGCCCACTGCAGCCGGTGACGCGACTCGTGCTCGGCCAAGCTTCGGGTTTCTGGATAGGCAACCAGCGGAGCGGACAGCACAACGTCCCCGACCGTGACCGCGGCGCCGGGCCGACCCGTTTCGGCCCGGGCGGCGACGTAGTAGTGGTTCGGACTGTACTGGCAGATCTCCGCCCCCCGTGCCTCGGCGTAGAGCAATGCCAATCCCGATGGCGCCCAGGTCGCGATCTTCTCCACCCGCACCGAAAAATCTTCGCCGTCGTCTCGCATCGCTACAACGGCTTCGCCGTCAGCCAGGCTCGGGCACCGGTCAAGGTGGACGGCGCCGAGGGTTATGCGGCTGCCAGAGCCTACGATGATGGGCGCCACCGTTATGACCAGCATGACGCGGCGAAGCCTCGGGTGCCCGTGCGTCGTGTGGAGCCCGGTCCGCCTACGTCGCAGGGCACCCCACCACAGCACGAAGCCGAGTACACCTCCCACGACGAGGACGGCGAGGGCGATCAGCGCCAGTCGTGTCAAGGCGTTGAGTTTGGACCACCGCTTTTCCGCAGCCACAGGGCCGAGTCCTCCCGCCCGCCGGGAATCCGCTCGCATCGAAGCGACTACACCGCCACTCCAGAGTGACCGATGCCGTTCGATCGGCCTCATCCATGCCGGGTGAGGATTTGCAGCTTCCCCCTGCGGAGGGTGCTGTTTCCGTGTCTAGCTTGCTGCGGCGACCAGTCGTCGTCCGGTGACTTGTTCCATGTCGATGGCCAGGGTGTGGTCGCGCGGGCCTGGGGCCCAGGATCGGTGTAGGGGATCGGAATTGGTGACCAGTTCGTCGATGTCGACGAGGAGGCGGGCCTTGCCGACGACGACGACGCTCCACCCGGCGTGCGTTGCTTGGTCGATCTCGTCGACCTCGAAGGCGACGACGGTGCGATCGAGGCGCCGTACCCAGGGTGAGCGGCCCAGCCGAAGTATGACCTCGCCCTGTCGCAGGGTGAAGTTCACCGGTCGTACGGCGGGTAGGGCGTGGTCGGTGAAGACCAGCCGGCCGACGGCCTGCGTGCGCATGAGCGCAAGGCACTGCTTGTAGTCCAGTGATTCCAGCTCGGTCGCGTTGTGCATCGTGGTGATTCCCGACAAGAAGGCATGTTTTCGCCACCTACTGTTCATGATCTCGGTGGGGAGAACGAGGGCACAAGGTCATCTCTGTCCCGGGGCGAAGGTCGCAGGTGCAACCCGGCCGCGCTCGCTAGGCGGGCCCTGGCCGGACCGTCTCGACGGCACGGTGATGGCGTTCGAAGTCGACCACCTGAACGTCGCGACGAACACCGGGTGGTGCGTGGTCATCACCGGCCGGGCGAGCCGGTGGCACTGCGGCATGTCGGTGCGGTCTGCCAGAAGATGTTGGGTGCCTCGGGTGTCGCCGTCTACCTGACCAGCCGGTATCTGCCGGTCGAACCGGCGTATGCCACCCGTGCCGCCAGCGAAGCGCTCGCCGACGACCTCGCCGCGCCTGCCTCCCAGCGTCGCTGGCCCCTTTTCGCCCGTGCCGCCGCCCGCGCCGGTCTGCATTCCGCCCTCGCCGTGCCCGTCCTAGAACTCGCCACAGCTCAGCTTGACCAGCGGCCGCGGTCAGGCTCGAGCGGGCCATGCCGGCCTTGGTCGCGGGGAACTCGCGACGGGCCATCGTCGGGACCTCTGGCCCTGGCAGCGTCAGCGGCCGATGCCGAAGGTGAGGGCGTGAGCTTCAATCGGTTTGGCGAGGCCGTTGCCAGGTTCGCCCAACGTCTGGGGAGCACTCGTGCTGGAGTGCTCGTCATCGGCCGGATCGTATCGCCGCTCCAGCGGCAGCTGCTTCGCCGGACGGGCGGTCGGCTCTCGATTACCGGCCGCGCACCGGTCCTGCTCCTGACGACGACCGGTCGCCGCACCGGAAAGGCGCGGACGGTTCCCCTGTTCTACCTCCGTGACGACGACCGACTGGTTGTGTGCAACGTGAATCCGGGTTCCGAGAAACCCAACCCGTGGATCCTCAACCTGCGTGCCCGACCGGACGCCCGGGTTCAGATCGGCCGGCACATGATCGACGTGACAGCGCACGCGGCAACCGACGATGAACTGGATCAATACTGGCCCCGACTCGGCCGACTTTGGCCGGCGTACCGGACATTTCACGACCGGGGCGGCACGCGATCGGTCTTCGTTCTCGAGCCAACAGCCGACCACTGAGCTTTCGTCTCGTATGGTCTACTGTGGACATGAGTTCCACCAGGCAGGACGGGGACACCTGGGACCTGGCATCCAGTGTCGGCGCGACGGCCACCATGGCCGCCACGGCGCGGGCGATAGCCAGCCGTGCGGATCGGCCGCTCATCGACGATCCCTTCGCCGAACCGCTCGTGCGTGCGGTCGGTGTCGATGTCCTCACCCGGCTGGCGGCCGGCGAGATGAGCCCCGACGAGTTGGTCGGGCAGGCGGCGATCGACGGCGCCAAGGTGCGAACCAAGTTCTACGACGAGTTCTTCCTCGACGCGACGAAGGCGGGCATCGCGCAGGCCGTGATCCTCGCCTCCGGGCTGGATTCCCGCGCTTACCGGCTGCCCTGGCCGGCCGGGACAGCGGTGTACGAAGTCGACCAGCCACAGGTCATCGAGTTCAAGACCCGCACACTGGCCGAGTTGGGCGCCGCGCCCACCGCCGACCTCAGGGTGGCCGCCGTCGATCTGCGCGACGACTGGCCCGCCGCGCTGCGCACCGCCGGATTCGACCCAGCCCGGCCGACCGCGTGGAGCGCCGAAGGCCTGCTGGGCTACCTGCCGCCCGAGGCGCAGGACAGCCTGCTGGACACGATCACCGAACTCAGCGCGCCGGGTAGCCGGGTGGCCACCGAGAGCAGGCCGAACCCGCGATCCGGCGACGACGAGAAGACGAAGGAAGGCTTGGACCGCATCACCGAACGCTGGCGTGCGTACGGTTTCGATCTTGACCACGCACGGCTGCGCTATTTCGGTGAGCGCAACGAAGCTGCTCCCTACCTGGCAGCTCGCGGCTGGGCTCTTACCGCGATCAGCGTCCGAGACCTGTTGGCTGCCAACGATCTTCTGCCGCTGAAGAACGACGACTTGCGCATGGGCGGCGTGCTCTACGTCAGTGGCGCCCTAAACAAGGCCAGGCGGTAGCGTCGAGGGCAGTCCGAATGCCCCGAAGACGGTGGGCTCGAATCGGGTCATCGCGGTGATCGTGTCGCCGGCGAGGGTGAGCACCATGAGGCCGTTCGCCTGCGCCACAGGCTGGGCAGGGGTGACCAGGTACACGCCGAACGCGAGCTGGCCGTTGGCCCTGGTCGGCACGACTCGGTAGGTGCGACCGTCCCGGAAGGTGAGCGCCGCGTGGAACCGCGCGGCCAGGTCACGTCCCTGGTACTCGAGCGGCATCGGCGGCATGGCGAGCCGCACGTCGTCGGCGAGCAGTGACACCAGGCCGTCGACGTCGCCGGATTCCAGGGCTGTCGTGAACCGGCCGACCAGTTCCCGCTCGGCCGCTGAGTCCGGTGCAGGCGGGGGTGTCCTGTCGGCCGGGGAGTTGTTGCGGAGGGTGGCGCGGGCGCGTTTCAACGCGCTGGTCACCGACTGCTCTGTAGTGTCGAGAAGGCGTGCCACTTCAGCGGCGGGAAAGTCGAGTACGTCGCGGAGGATGAGCACCGCACGCTGGCGGGCCGGCAGCAACTGGATGGCCGTGACGAACGCGAGCGAGATCGTTTCCTTCGCCTCGTACCGTGCCGCCGGACCAGGCGCGGTGTCGGCGCCACCGCCGGGCAGCCACGCATCCGGATACGGTTCGAGCCATGTGACCTCGCCGAGCCGGGTGGGCTCCGGCAGATCAATGCCGGGAGGGAACGGAGCGTTGGCGGGCTGCCGGCGGGCCGAGCGCAGCATGTTCAGGCAGCGGTTCGTCGCGATCCGGTACAGCCAGGTGCGCACCGACGCTCGTTCCTGGAAGGACGCGAGCCCGCGCCAAGCCGCGACCAGCGTCTCCTGCAACGCGTCCTCGGCATCCTGCACCGAGCCCAGCATGCGGTAGCAGTGCACGTGTAGCTCCGCCCGGTAGGCGTCGGCGAGTTCGCGAAACGCTGCCTCGTCGCCGCTGCGAGCGAGCCTGATCAGGCTCGTGCTCATCTGGTCTCCGTGTTTCTTCGCCGCGTGCCGCCCAGTTTGCCAGCAGTGCGGTGTCTGCATGGATGAGTGGTCGGCGCTGCCGGCCGGAATTCGACTCGAGGAGCTGACATCGTGCCTACCTACGTGATCGTCAACCGGGTGCCCGCCGGCTACATGGGGTCCGCCGAGGCCGCGGCGGCCTGGACCGCCTGGTTCGACCGGCTCGGCGAGAACCTGGCCGACCGCGGCAACCCCGTCTTCACGCGTCACACCCTGGGCGAGGATGCGGGCACCCAGTTGGGCGGCTACACGCTGGTCACCGCCGAGAATCTGGATGCCGCGGTCGCGCTCGCCAAGGACTGCCCGATGCTGGCCGAAGGCGGCGCGGTCGAGGTCGGCGAGTTGACGCCGCTCAACCGGGGAACGCGGGCTGCCGCGGACGTGTCCAGTACGGTCGGCGAGGTCGGCTAGGACCACATCCACCCGGCACGGTCTCGAGTAGGCCGTGCCGGTCATCGCTGCACACGATCGACCCTGCTCGGCAGTGCCTACAAGAAGGAGCGGATGAGTGTTCCACCCCAAAATCGTGACGCGGGACGAATGGCTGGCGGCGCGCACAGAATTCCTCGTCAAGGAAAAGGAATTCACCCGGCAACGTTACGCGTTGGCCGAGGCGCGGCGTGAACTGCCCATGGTCAAGGTCGACAAGGAGTACATTTTCGACGGGCCGAACGGCCGGGCCGCCCTCGGAGATCTTTTCGACGGGCGGCGCCAGTTGATCGTGTACCACTTCATGTTCCACCCCGACTGGAACGCGGGCTGTAAGCACTGCTCCTGCGTGATGGACAACCTGGCCGGTGGCCTGGTCCATCTGACGGCCCGGGACACATCGTTCGTGGCCGTCTCGCGTGCCCCGCTGGCCAAACTCGAATCGTTCAAGAAGCGCATGGGGTGGGAATTTCCGTGGGTTTCGTCTTATGGCAGTGACTTCAACCAGGACTACCACGTCACGTTGGACCCCGATCAAGGTCACTCGTACTACAACTATCGGACGGTCGGAATTCGCGGAGAGATGCCCGGCCTGAGCGTGTTCTTCAACGACGACGGTCAGATTCTGCACTCCTACTCGACCTATTTCGTCGGGCTGGACATCTTTCTGCCGATGTACCACCTGCTCGACGTGACTCCCTTGGGGCGCCAGGAGGACGACACGAACAGCATGACCGCGGGCGACAGCTCCTGGATCCGCTTCCACGACGAGTACAACGCGGAGACAGCACCCACCAAGTCGTGACCGGCTCATGCGCCAGACGTCGGTGACGATCGCGGTCGCGGGGGATCGCGTACGTGAGCGTTCCGAGCGCGACGTGCGTAAGTGGATCAGAAATCTTGGCGTTCTGGCAGGGATCGCCGTCGTCAGTGCGGGGTGCAGCGCGGTCGGGACGGCCGGGCTGGACGTGTCGGGAGCGTCGTCGACCAGGGCGCCGGATCCGGTGGTGACGACCACGCCGTCCAAGCCGTACCTCACAGTGACGCCGACGCTGGAGCTGACCGACCGCACGACGAAGCCGGGCACGAAACTGAAGTTCGGGCAACAGGCCGTGATCCCGTTCTACAGCTTGTACGACAAGACGAGGACATCGACAACCTGCCGCTGAAGGACGAGGACAAGGCAAAGGTGAGGGGCAAGACATTCTTCTTCGTGCGCACGAAGTTGGAGAACCTCGACGGCCTGAACTTCGCCGACATTCTCCCCGTGACGCTGGATCCCACCACGCGCAGCGGCGGCTGGCCCGGCACGATCATCGGCGGCCGGCGGACGGACGTCACCGGATGCGACAGCGCCACCTCGGCACCCGACGACTTTTCCACGGTGGGCGCGGTTTTCGAGGATTGCCGACTGTACATCGGCAGTCCGACCGACCCCATCACGTCGCTGGCCTACACCGACGAGCCCTACGGCGACGCGGGGTCGAAGGCCGTGACCTGGCGGCGGTAATCGGTGTGGCTGCGCGTCAGTCGAACGGCCCCTCAGTGGGCCTTGCCTAGCCGTGCTGTCCACTTCGGACGAAAGGTGTCGGGCCGCACACCCTGGTAGCCGGTAATCTGAACGGATGGTGACCCGGGGGTACCACTTGTTCGCCGAACGCTTGTCGTCGACGGGCGGCTGAGGGCATGTGCGACAGAATCGCCGGCACGGTGCGCCTCTCGGTCCTCGACACCTCGCCGATCGTGCGCGGGGCCACGGTGCGGGAGGCGCTGCGCAACACCGTCGATCTCGCGTGCCTTGCCGACGAGCTGGGCTACCACCGGTACTGGGTGCCCGAACACCACGGCATGCGCGGCGTCGCCGGTTGCGCGCCCGCGGTCCTCGTCGGCCAGCTCGCGGCCGTCACCCGGAACCTGCGGGTCGGCGCGGGCGGGGTGCTGCTGCCCAACCACAGCCCACTGGTGATCGCCGAGCAGTTCGGCACGCTCGAAGCGCTGCATCCCGGGCGGATCGACCTCGGCCTCGGTCGTGCGCCTGGCGGACGGGTCCCGCGGTGGACGCGGTCCGCCCGCCTGCCGAGCGGGCCGCGAAACCGTTCCGCCGTCAGGTCGAGGAACTCCAGAGCTACCTCGACCCGCCGGAGGACGCGCAGGTCAAAGCGATTCCCGCGGCCGGAGGCAACGCTCCGCCGCTGTGGTTGCTCGGTTCGACCACCACCAGCGCCCAACTGGCCGCCGACCTCGGGTTGCCGTACGCCTTCGCCCACCACCTCAACCCCGGCGCAGCGGCGCGGGCTACGCGCGTCTACCGCGACCGGTTCCGCCCCTCCGCGCGGGCCGCGGCGCCGACGGTCCTGGTCAGCGTGTCCGCCATCGCCGCGGAGGACGACGCGCGCGCCGAATGGCTCGCCGGTTCGACCCGGCTCAAGGTGCTCAGCCAGGTGCGCGGCAACCGCATCCAGCTGCCGACCCCCGAGGACGCGGCGGACTACTCCTATACCGACGACGACCGTGCCGAGATCGCGGCGCACAGTGGCAGTGTCCTCACCGGAAGCCCGGAGACTCTTGCCGAACGTCTGCGCAGCGTCCTCGACGCAACCGCGGCGGATGAGCTCATGGTGACCACGCCGGTGTACCACCACGCGGACCGGCGCCGGTCCTACGAGCTGCTCGCGACAGCCCTGGTGCCAATTTTCCAAAATCCACGGTGAACCGAGATTTTCCACCCAGAGCGGCGATGGCCATTCCCTCAGTTTTTCTGTTACTATTTGTTGACCGAATCCGATAATCGCCGCTCTATAGTCGGGCGTTACACCCTTTTTGAGTGCTTTTAATCACCGGATCCCCGTTGGTACTTTGCACTCCGTTTACGGCAGGATTGCCGCGTCACTCAAAAGTGTGGTGACTGGGATGCGCTGCGGTGGGGGTCACCGCGCGCCTATTTCATTTGGAGCGCATTTTGCGTAAGCCGTTGGGGCGTCTCGCGGCCGTTGTTCTGGCCGGCGCCTTGATCACCTTCGTGGCGGCACCGGCCGCCATCGCTCAGGAGACCGGCCCTGCCGCGACTCCCAGCTCGGCCACGGACACCACGTCCGAGACCACCAGTTCGCAGGCCTCGACCACGTCGAGCAGCGCGACGGAAAGCCAGACCAGCGCGCCCGCCACGGACGAGAGCAGCAGCACCACCTCGGCTCCGGCCGCCACCAGCTCGACCTCGGCGGAGACGACCGAGTCGAGCAAACCGACGGAGACCAGCGGGTCGCAGACCGACGCCCCGACCTTCCCGCCGGAGAAGTACGTCGACGACACCGCCTATGGTTTCGATCTCGGCAACGGCACCGTCTTCGTGACCATCGCGTGCGCGGGCGGTCAGCCGACCGGGTTCGCCTCGCCGCAGTTCGACGTGACCGATGGCCCGTACCAGGAGGAGCAGGACGGCCGCTACTGGGACTACCTCGTCCAGTTGCACGAGGGCGTGTCCTTCGCCGACAACATCCAGGCGACCTGGGAATGCCCGAAGGCCGGCGGCGGCAGCGCCCCGGGCGGCGGCGCGATCGCGCCGGGTGCGGGTTCGAGCGACACCGGTGCGTGGCAGGCCGGCAACGGCGGCAAGGCCCAGGTGGCCTTCGCGCCCAAGGCCGGTGTCGAGACCGGTTTCGGCGGGACCGCGCGGTTCTGACCTGATGCGGAACATCGTCCGGCAGGGTGGCCGCGCCGTCGCGGCCGCCCTGCTGCTCTCCCTCGCGCTGACCGGCTGCGGCGGCTCCGGTGACACCAAGGCCGCCCCCGCCGTTCCGACTTCGGTCTCGGTGACCAAGCCGTACGACAAGCTCCGCCCGACCGAGGTCCGGATCCCGAAGATCGCCGCCGAATCCTCGCTGATCTCGGTCGCCATCAACAAGGACGGCCAGATCGCGGTGCCGCCCGCGGCGGAACCGATGCAGGCGGCCTGGTACCGGCTTTCCCCCGTGCCTGGCGACACCGGCCCGGCGATCATCCTCGGCCACGTGGACGGCAACCACCAGCCCGGGATCTTCTACCGGCTCAAGGATCTGGTGCCCGGCGACGAGATCCACGTGACCCGCAGCGACGGCAAGGACGTCAAGTTCGTCGTCGACCACAAGATCCAGGTGCCCAAGGACCAGTTCCCGGCCGACGCCGTGTACGGCAACACGGACAAGCCGCAGCTGCGCCTCATCACCTGCGGTGGCGCGTTCGACCACGCCGAGCACAGTTACGTGGACAACATCATCGTCTACGCCAACCTGGCCTGAGGTTCCCGGCGGGACAACGGCTTTCAGCCCGAGTTCCGCCGGGCCCTCGCCCGCCGCTTGCCTTCGTGCATGGCCTGCACGCGGGCGATCGGGATCGCTCGTCCTTCCTCGATCAGGTCCGCGGGCACCCGCTGCGGCGCGGGCATCAGCTCGGTCCACGGATCACTGTCCCCAATGGACCCGGTGACCGCACGCAACGTGAAATCGCGCGGCGAGACGCTGTCCAAATCGGACCATGGAACCGGGTGTGAGACCGGAAGTCCGGGCCGGACCCGCGGGCTGTACACCGACACGACGGTGCCGCCACCCGCCCTCGTCGAATCCAGGAACACCTTGCCGCCGCGGTCTTCCCGGATGAACGCCGTCGTGGCGAGCACGGGATCGAGCCGTTCCGCGCGCGCCGCGAGCGCGCGTGTCGCCGCCGCGGCCTCCTCCGCGCCCGCTCCCTCGATCGGCACGAACACGTGCACTCCCTTGGCCCCGCTCGTCTTGACCGCGCCGCGCAGACCGGAGTCGGCGAGCGCCTGCCGCACCAGCTGCGCGGCCTTGACCGCCGGCCGGAACGAGTCGTCGCCTTCCGGCGGGTCGAGGTCGAGCACCAGATGGGTCGGCAGGTCCGGCTGGCCGGCACGTACCAGCGCCGGGTGGTACTCGATCGCACGCTGGTTGCCGAACCACAGCAGCGTCGGCCGGTCGTCGCACAGCGCGTAGGCGATCTGGCGGTGCGACGACCCGGCCCACATGCTCACCCGGGAAATCCAGTCCGGCGCGTACTTCGGCAGGTTCTTCTGCATGAACGGGTCCTGCCCGCGCAGCACGCGGATGACCGACAGCGGGCGGCCGCGCAGCGCGGGGATGATCCGGCCGGCGAGCGCGTCGAGGTAGTCGAGCAGGTCCCGTTTCGTCGCGTCCGCGCCCTCGAAAAGGGGCTGGTCGAGATTGGTCAGCGACACCCCGTCGCGCACCTCGCCACCGGTCATCTGTTCACCGTGCCCCACCCGCCGTGACCGGGCAACACCTCAGTCCTGCCGCGCACGGACCAGATCCTCCACGGCCTTCGGGAGCGTGGTCTCGAAGTCCAGCAGCTTCGCCCAGGTGGGTTCGATGGTGATCACGACCATCTGCTCGTACAGCGCGCGGACCCCGGCCTCCCAGCCGTCGAACTGCTCGGCGGGAACCATCTGGCGGGACGCGTCGATGTACTCCTGCGGCACACCGTCGAACAGTTCGAGCGTCGCCGTGCCACGGATGAGCAGCACGTTCGGCGGGAAACCCTCGGTGTCGATCGTGATCGCGACCTTCGGGTTCTTCCGCAGCGCCGGGACCTTGGCCGAGTTCGGCACGGTGGCGGCGCAGATGTGCGTGCCGTTCCACCAGGTGCCGATCGGGATGACGCGCGGGGCCCCGTCGAGACCGGTGTAGGCGAGCCGGGCCGGGATGGCCGAGTCGAGCAACTGACGCGACAGCGGCTTGGCCAGGACCTGGGCGACCTCTTCGTACTTCATGACTACCTCCGTTTTCTGGGTCTTCTGCCAGGAGGACGGAGCCGGCCCGCGCGTTTCGACATCACCGGGCGAGTAATTCCCGGAGAATTTCGACGACCTCCGCGGGCGACTCCTCTGCCATGAAATGTCCCGAGGTGACGGTCTGGTGTTTCAGGTCCGCGGCCCAGGGGCTCCACAGGGACAGCGCGTCGTAGCCGAGCGCGGCACCCCAGTCCTGCTGCACCACGGTGACGGGCATCCGCAGCCGGTTGCCCGCCTGACGGTCGGCGGTGTCGTGCTCGATGTCGACCGTCGCCGTCGCGCGGTAGTCCGCGACGATCGAGGGGACCGCGTCGCGGCAGGCGGCGAGGTACGCGGCGCGCACGTCCGCCGGGATCGCGTCGGGGTTCCGCGCCCACACGTCCAGGAAGTAGCCGAAGAACTCGTCCGGCGCGGCCCCGATCAGTGCCTCGGGCAGCCCGGGCGGCTGCGCCATCAGGTACAGGTGGAACCCGACCGCGGCGCTCACGCCCCGCATCACGTCCCACATGTCCAAAGTGGGCAGCACGTCGAGGATGGCCAGCCGCGTGATCGTGTCCGGATGGTCGAGTCCGGCGCGGATCGCGACGAGCGCGCCCCGGTCGTGACCCGCGAGTGCGAACCGGGAGAAGCCGAACGCGCCGGCGAGCGCGACGACGTCGGCGGCCATCTCCCGCTTCGAGTAGACCTCCCCCGCCGGTTTGCCGCTGTCGCCGTAACCGCGCAGGTCCGGGCACAGCACGGTGTGATCGGCGGCGAGGTCCGCGGCCACGTGCCGCCACATCAGATGGGTCTGCGGGAAGCCGTGCAACAACACGATCGGGTCGCCGGAGCCCGCCACGGCCACGTTCAGATCGACCCCGTCGGCGACGGGAACCTGCTGGTAGTCGAATCCATCGAGTTTCATGCCCGCCAGCCTGCGTGCCCGCGATCAGCAACCGATCAGTGCGGGCTGAGTACAGTCGGATGCCATGCGCTTCGGGGTGCTGGGTCCGCTCGTGGCCGAGGACGCCGGTGGCCCGGTCGCGCTGCCCGGCCCCCGCCATCGCGCCGTGCTCGCCCGGCTCATCGTCGCTCGTGGCCGGGTCGTTCCGGTCGAGCGGATCGTGGACGACCTGTGGGAGCGACCGCCCGAGCGGGCCGCCGGTGCCGTTCAGACCTTCGTCGCCGCCCTGCGCCGCGAACTCGAACCGGACCGGCCGCCCCGAACGCCCGCCCGCCTGCTGATCACCGAGGGACGCGGCTATGCCCTGCGCGCCGAGTCGGTCGACGCGTGGGAGTTCGAGACCGCGGTGACCGAGGCCGGGCAACTGCTCGCGAAACAGCAGGCCGGGACCGCGCTGGACCGGGTGGACGAGGCGTTGCGGCTGTGGCGCGGACCCGCGTACGCCGAGTTCGACGACCAGGCGTGGGCGCGTGCGGAGATCACCCGCCTCGGCGAACTGCGGCTGCTCGCGCGGGAGCGGCGCGCCGGGGCGCTGCTGGCGCTGGGCCGCGCGGCCGAAGCGGTACCGGATCTGGACGCTCACACGAGCGGGCATCCCTGGCGCGAGGACGCCTGGCGCCTGCTGGCCCTCGCGCTCTACCGCGCCGGGCGGCAGGGCGAGGCGTTGGCCGCGCTACGCACGGCACGGCAGGTGCTGGCCGACGACCTGGGCATCGACCCCGGCCCGGCGCTGCGCACGCTCGAATCGGACATCCTCGCCCAGACGCCGGAGCTACTCCCGGCCGAGGTCCGCACGCCGCTCGTCGCCCGCGCACCGGAGCTGGACCGGCTCGCCGAGGCCGCGGCCGCCACCCGCGCCCGCGGCAAGCTGGGCCTGGCATTGATCTCCGGTGACGCCGGTGCGGGCAAGACCGCGCTCGCCGAGGCCTTCGCCGCCCGGCTCGGCTGGACGACCGCGTGGGGAGACAACCCGGAGGACGCACCCGCGGCCTGGGCGTGGACGCGGATCCTGAGCACGCTCGGCCTGCACCCGGAACCGGAACCCGCCGCGGACCCGGCGGTCGCGCGCTTCCATTGGCACCGGGCCGTCGGGCAGGCACTCGCCGGTGCCGCGCCGCTGCTGGTCGTGCTCGACGACCTGCACTGGGCCGGTGAGGAAACGCTCGCGCTGCTCGCGTCGGTCGTCACCGATCCGGTCGCGGCACCGGTGCTGGTGATCGGGACCTACCGCACGAGCGACGTCGCGCCGCGGCTGACGGAGCTGCTCGGCAGGGTCGCGCGCAGCGAA
Organism: Amycolatopsis acididurans; assembly: GCF_012328925.1. GTDB lineage: Bacteria > Actinomycetota > Actinomycetes > Mycobacteriales > Pseudonocardiaceae > Amycolatopsis_E > Amycolatopsis_E acididurans. The sequence continues at coordinate 22,762 of NZ_JAAXLS010000061.1, read as the reverse complement.
CCCACCCGCATCTACCTCGGCGGGCTGCCCGCGTCCGCGGTGCCCGTCCTCGTGCGCGCGACGACCGGGCAGGACATCGACACGACGACCGCGACCGCGATCCACCGGCGCAGCGGCGGCAACCCGTTCTTCGTGCGCGAACTCGCCCGGCTGCTCGACGCCGAAGGCCACGGGGCGCTCGACGCGGTACCGCCGGGCGTGCGGGATCTGGTCCGCTACCGCGTCGCGCGGCTGCCCGGGGACGCCCAGGCCGTGCTGCGCCAGGCCGCCGTGCTCGGCACCGAGGTCGACCTCGGCATCCTCGGCGAGGAATCGCTCGACGCACTGGAACTCGCCGCGGCCCGCGGCTTCCTGACCGAGGAAGCGCCCGGCCGGTTCCGGTTCGCGCACGCCCTGGTCCGGGACACGGTGTACGAGGACATGTCGCGTTCCCGCCGGGCGCACGAGCACACCGTGATCGGTGAGCGGATCCAGCGCCTGCGGCCGGACGACGTCGGCGCGCTCGCACACCACTTCTCCCTCGCCGGGGACGCCCGTGCCGCCGGGTACGCGCGCGCCGCCGCGGAACAGGCCGAATCCCGGTTCGCGCCGCACGAGGCGGCCCGGCTGTGGCGTGCCGCGCTCACCGCGTACGACGGACCTGACATGCGGGTTCGCCTCGACCTGCTGATGGGGCTGGTGCGGGCGCTGGCCGTGACCGGTGAGCTCGACCAGGCGAGACGGCATCGTGCCGAGGCGATCGCGATGGCCGAGGCGCTCGACGAGCCCGCGCTGACCGCACGCGTCATCGCCGCGTTCGACGTGCCCGCCGTCTGGACCGAGCACGACGATCCCGCGCTCGCCCGCCGCATCGCCGAGGTCACCGAACGGACCCTCGCCGCACTTCCGCCGGAGAACACCGTCGACCGCGGCCGCCTGCTCGCGACGCTCGCACTGGAACTGCGCAGCGCAGGCGGCGCCCGCGCCCGCGAGGCCGCGCGGGAGTCCGAGGCCATCGCCCGTGAGCTCGACGATCCCGCGTTGCTCGCCTTCGCGCTCAACGCCCGTTTCATGCAGTCGTTCGGCCAGGCCGGTCTCGCACCGCGGCGTGCGCGGATCGGCACCGAACTGGTGGAGCTGTCGGCGCGGCACGGGATGGTCGGCTTCGAGGTGCTCGGTCGCCTCATCCTGATCCAGGCGCGGTCCGCGCTCGCCGATTTCGCCGCCGCGGACGAGCAGGCCACGACGGCCGACCGGCTCGGCGAGGACTACCAGCTGCCGCTCGTGGGCGTCTTCACCCAGTGGTACCGGGCGCTGCGGGCGTCCGTGCGCGGCGAGGACGCCGAGCCCGCCTACCGGGCCGCCGCCGGGCGGCTCAGCCGCACCGCGATGTCCGGAATGGACAATGGGCTCGGCGGCTTCGCGCTGTTCTGCCACCGGCTCCGTCGCGGCGCGGTGTCCGCAGTGGACACCGGCGCGTTCGAACCGTGGTGCCGTCCGCTGCGGCAGGACACGAACGAGGAGATCCCGGAGTCACCGCGCGATCTGCTCTACGAAGCCCGCACGGCGCTGCACGCCGTCGTCGCCCTCCGGCGCGGTGACCGTCCGGCCATGGAACGCCTCTACGCGGACCTGCTGCCCGCACAGGACGAACTCGCCGGTGCCGGCAGCGGGCTGCTCACGCTGGCGCCGGTTGCGACCTACCTCGGGGAACTCGCCGCCGCGCTGGGGCGGCCCGGTGCCGCCGCCGACCACCACCGCCGGGCGCGCGAGATCGGCATGAGATAGCCGGTCAGCCGGAGATTTTGACGGGTTCGTCCGGATCGTCCTCGGTCAGCCGGTACTCGGCCAGCGCCTTGTCCAATCTGCCCTCGTGGTGCGCCTCGACCAGCGCCGTGGCGAGCGCGCGCAGCTTCATGTTCCGGTCCTGGGAGGCGCGTTTCAGCGCGGCGAACGCCTCGGCGGCGCTCTGGCCGTTGAAGCGCATGAGCAGGCCCTGCGCCTGGCCGATGACCGTCCGGGTGTGCAGTGCCGTGCGCACGTGGGACAGCAGCGCCAGGTTGTCGTGGTAGAGCGTGGCGTTGTCGAACGCGACACCGGCGTGCAGGGTGAACAGCAGCGCCAGGTCGTGGGACTCCTCGCCGAACTTGCCGGGCACCGAGGAGAACACGGTGAACGCCGCGGCCGATTCCGCCGCGGGCAACGGCAGCGAAAGGCAGCTCGCGTAACCGTGGCGTTTCAGGTAGTCGCGGTAGGCGGGCCAGCGCTGGTCTTTCTCGATGTCGTCGAGGCGGCGGGGTTCGACGTACCGCAGTGCTTCGAACACCGGATTGTCCATCGGCCCGTCACCGGCCGGATGCGGCAACGGGCGTGCTCCGGCGGCGGCGAGCACCTCGACGGCGTCGCCTTCGCCGAGCGTGGTGATCGCCGCGTAGTCGCAGCCCGGCAGCAGCGCGATCGCGCGCCGGACGTAGCGTTCCAAAGTGGCGGTGATGTCGTCGTCGTCCACCAGCCTGCCGACCTCGGCGAGCTCCTGAGAGATCGTGAAGACCATCTCGGGTCTGACATAGTCGTTCATCTCGCACCTCGGTCGGGTAGCATGTGACTTGCCACGGTTATAAAAGCAGCAGTGGCTCGCAAACATTACAGGGCGCCCCGGGTGCCCCGTCCGCGAGCGAGGAGCTGCTACGTGCCACTTACCGTGGACTGGTCCGATTTCCACGACACGCTGGTCGCCGCCGTCACCGGTGACATCGATGCCGCGACCGCGCCCGAGCTGAGGGCGCACCTCGGCAAGCGACCGGACGAACACCGGCCGCGAGTGCTGGTGCTCGATCTGTCCGAGGTGCAGTTTCTCGACTCGGCGGGGCTGGCCGTGCTGGTCGAGTGCGCGGCGCAGTGCTCGAAAACCGGGCTTGACTTCCAACTGGTCTGTACCACTCGTGGTGTCCGGCGGCCGCTGGAAATCGCCGGGCTGGACACCATTTTCACCATCCTCGGCGAGTCGCCTGTTCCGCGCACCGAGCCCACCTGAGTGGACTTGCTGTTCCCTTGCATGGTGCGCGATGCTGAGGTTGACAATTCGCGTCCACAGGAAGCGGCGTCCTCGCGGTGACCAAGTCGGAACTGACGGCTCCCCAGGCCCCGGGTGCCAGCGGCCCGGGATGGGAGTTCTCGCCCTGGCCCGCGGTCTCGGTGGGAGCCGACGGCACGGTGCTCGCGGTCAACCGGCTCGCCCGTGAGCTGTTGCCCTCGGCCAAGGCCGGCGCCCGCTTCGCGACGGTGGTCCCGGACTGGCTCGGCAGCGCTCGCCACGACGATCCCGCGCGGGCATCGGGCTGGATCGGCGAGTGTTTCTTCGAGGCCCGCCCGGTGCTCCAGACCGGCCACTCGGTCGTGTGGTGGCTGGTGGAGGACACCGGCGCCCAGCGCGCCCTGCGCCGCGAACGGCAGCGGACGGCGGTATTGGGTGAGGTGTCCACGGCGCTGCTGGGCTCGCTCAATCTCGACCGGTGCCTCGACGTGGTCGCGCGCCTGGCGGCCGAGCATCTCGCGGACACGGCGCTGGTCATCGCCGCGCAGGAAGGGGCGTGTCATCGCGCCGTGCGCTGCGTACGTGGCGAGCACCCGGTGCGCGAGGCGCTGGCCTTCGATCCCGCCGAGGTGGCCGGGCTGGCCGAGGCGTTGCAGGGCTTTCCGCCCGTGCCGTCGCGGTGGCTCGATCCGGGCGGGGCGCCGGCCTGGCTGCTCGGCGAGGGCGGTGCGGGCACCGGTTCGATCGTGGTGACCCCGCTGCCGGGGCACGGCACGCCCGCCGGGGTGCTGGTTCTCTTGCGGGACAGCGCGGAAAGCGCTTTCCCACCGGGGGAGGAGAGCTTCGCGCGGCTGTTCGCGTCCCGGGCGGGGGCGGCGATTTCGGCCGCCCGGATGTTCGCGCAGCAGACGACGATCACCGAAACCCTGATGCGCGATCTACTGCCGCCCGCCGTCAGTGAGGTCGGCGGCGTCGAGTTCGCCGGTGGCTACCAGCCCGCCGGCGACAGCGAACGCGTCGGCGGCGACTTCTACGACGTGCATCCCCTCGGCGAGGACGGCACGCTCGCCGTGCTCGGCGACGTGTGCGGCAAGGGCCTGGAGGCGGCCGTGCTGACCGGCCGGATCCGCGGCACGCTGCAAGCGCTGCTGCCGATGGCCGGGGACCACCACCGGATGCTCACGCTGCTGAACACCTCGCTGATCAGCTCGCACCACACCCGGTTCGCCACGCTCGTGCTGGCCACGGCCAGCAGCGACGGCGCGGTGGTGCGGCTGCGCCTGACCTGCGCCGGGCATCCGCCGCCGCTGATCGTGCGGGCCGGCGGCGAGGTCGAGGTCGTGGACACGATGGGCACCCTGATCGGCGTGCTGGAGCACGTCAAGGGCACCACCGCGCAGGCCGTGCTCCAGCCGGGCGAGACCTGCCTGCTCTACACCGACGGCGTGACCGAGGCGCGCGGCGGGCCGCTCGGTGACGCGATGTTCGGCGAGGCCCGGCTGAAACAGGCACTGGCGGACTGCGCGGGTTTCGCCGCCGAGACGGTGGTCGAACGGGTGCGGATGCTGGTGTCGGCATGGTCGGGACAGCATGCGCGCGACGACATCGCCGTGCTCGCGATCACCGCGCCGCGGGAGAGGAACCGGCCATGACCACAACTGACTCCTACCGTGCCCGCCTGTGGGACGCGGTCATCGAGGCCGACGAGTACACCGCGGGCGAGGTGGTGCTCGACGCGCTGGAACGGGGCATGAACGAGGAGATCCTGCTGCTCGACGTGGTCGGCGCCGTGCAGCGCGAGATCGGCGAGGAGTGGGCGGCCAACCGGATCTCGGTGGCACAGGAGCATCTCGCGAGCGCCATCAACGACCGCATCGTCGGCAGGCTCGCGTATTCGCACGCGCCGGTCCGGGCGCGCAACGGGCGGGTCGCCATCGCCTGCCTCGACGGCGAATGGCATGCGCTGCCCGCCCGGTTGCTCGCGGAAGTGCTGAAGCTGCGGGGATTCCGGGTCGACTTTCTCGGCGCGCACGTGCCGACGCCGCATCTCATCGGCCATCTGCACCGCACCGGGCCCGACTGGGTCGCGTTGTCCGCCTCGCTGGCCACCCGGCTGCCGACGGCGCACGCGACCATCAGCGCGTGCCAGGCCGCGGGCGTCCCGGTCATCGCCGGTGGCGCGGCCTTCGGTCCGGAGGGCCGTTACGCCGGTCTGCTCGGTGCGGACGCGTGGGCGCCGGACGCGCGGGCGGCGGCGGACCGGCTGCATGGGGAACGGCCCTCGGTCCGGGTGGGCGCCGGCGAGCCGATCGCCGATCTGCCGCATCTGACCGACCAGGAGTACACCATGGTCACGCGCGGTGCGGGCGAACTGGTGAAGGCGATGTACGTGGGGCTCGAGGAGCAGCTCCCGTCGGTGCGCGAGTACACCGAGCAGCAGCGGCAGTACACCCTCGAAGACCTCGCGCACATCGTCGACTTCTTCGCCGCGGCGCTCTACACCGGCGACGACGAGCTCTTCCACCGTTTCCTCGCGTGGACCGCGGGGGTACTCGAAGCGCGCCGGGTGCCCGCCGCGTTCCTGCTGCCAGGGCTGGACCTGCTGGGCGGGCAGCTGCTGGAGCTGCCGAGGGCGGCCGGTCTCGCCGACCGCGCCCGCGCGCGGCTGGCGGCCGCACTCGCCGGTCCGGGAGAGGATCGATGACCTCCCCACTGACCTGCCGCTGGAGCAAGCCCGACGCCCGTACCGGCCGCGTCATGATCGACGGCGAACTCGACCACCGCAGCGCCGACCAGCTGCGCTACGAGGTCCTCGACGGGCTGGGCGCGAGCCCCGGGGTGCGGGAGGTGCACCTCGACTGCGCGCGCCTCGGATTCTGCGACTCCTACGGCCTGTCCGCGCTGCTGATGATCCGCCGCGAGGTCGATGCCGCCGGTGCCGTGCTGTACCTGGACAACCGTGGTCCCTCGCTGGACCGCCTGCTCCGGCTGACCGGGACCTACGACCATCTCACCGGTTCGGAGTGAACTAGGCGCTCGCCCGCCGGAGGACCTCGCGGATCACCAGGTGTGCCGTGGGGCGCACGCTGTGCCAGTACCAGTCCGCCCAGCGGTGGGCCACCTCGTCGGTCGTGGTGGCTCTGGCTTCGAAGGTGAGCAGGGTCTGCCGCGGGCCGCACGGCAGGTGGGAGATCGCGACGGCGATCGTGCCGCGGCGGGGACGGGAGTAGCTGACGAACTGGGCCGGGGTGATCGGCTGCCAGTCCGAGAACACCGTCCAGAACCGGCCGGCGGCGCCGAACACGACGCTTTCGCCGACGCGGTACCCCAGCACCGTCCACCGGCCGTTGACCAGCAGTTCGTCGAATCCCGGTGTGGAGGGCCGGGGACGCATCGGCACCGGATACACCCCGTCCAGGAGTCGCACGGGGGAAACGTTGAGCCTGCGCAGCATCTTCTCGGCGCGGGCCGGGCCCACGCTCACGAGGGCGTGCTCCTGCAGCGAGAACTCGAACCTCGGCGTGAACTCGTCCAGCAGGGTCGGTGCGACGGGCTCCGCGCTCATAGCGGCTATCTCACCGGGTCAGCACCCCGAACAGGCAGAGCACAAAGTCCTGAAACTGCAGGAGGCATTTTCCGCCCGCTCAGTTCTTCCGGATCTGGCCGAGGGCCCGGACCACGGCGGTGCACCGGTTCTCGACGTAGGTCAGGCCGGCCTCGGTCGCGATGCGCCGCGCCTGGGCCGAGACGATGCCCTCCTGCAGCCACAACGTCTTCGCGCCGATCCGGACGGCCTCTTCGGCGATTCCAGGGGCCTCCGCCGCGGGGCGGAACACGTCGACCAGATCGACCGGCTCGGGGATGTCCGCGAGCGAGCGGTAGACCTTCTGGCCGAGCAGCACATCCGCCGAGGGATGCACCGGGATGATCCGGAACCCGGCGGCCTTCAGGGTGGCGGGGATGGCGTGCGCGGCCTTCGACGGGTCACGGCTCAGGCCCACGACGGCGATCGTGTCCGCCTCCGCGAGCGCACGTTCTGCGAGGTCGACCATGTTTCGTTCAACCGCTGTGGACGGTGGGGAATTCCCGGCATCACCGAACGACGATCGAATGCTCACCCCGTGGCACCAGCTCGCCGATGACCGGGGCGCCGGGAATCTCCCCGGCCAGCAGCAGCCCGCCGGAGGTCTGGGCGTCGGCCAGCAGCAGCGCCTCCTGCTCGCCGATGGCCGACAGGTCGGTGTGCGGCCGCACCCAGTCGAGGTTCCGTCGTGTCCCGCCGCTGCAGTGGCCCTCGGCGAGCGCCTCCCGTGCACCGTCCACATAGGACACGGCAGCCGAGTCCACGATCGCCGTGACGCCGCTGGCCCTGGCCAGCTTGTGCAGGTGCCCGAGCAGCCCGAAACCGGTGACGTCGGTGGCGCACGTGATGCCCGCCTTCAGCGCGGCCTCGGACGCGGGCGCGTTGAGTGTGGTCATCACCTCGATCGCCTGCTCGAAGCGCTCCCCGGTCGCCTTGTGGCGCGCGTTGAGCACCCCGATGCCGAGCGGTTTGGTCAACGACAGCGGCAGGCCGGCCCGCGCGGAATCGTTGCGCAGCAGGCGATCCGGCTCACCGATCCCGGTGACCGCGAGTCCGTACTTGGGTTCCGGATCGTCCACGCTGTGCCCGCCGGCCAGATGGCAGCCCGCTTCGCCACAGACGTCGAGCCCGCCGCGCAGGGTCTCCGTGGCGAGCTCGAACGGCAGCGTCTCGCGCGGCCAGCCCAGCAGGTTCACCGCGACCACCGGCCGTCCGCCCATCGCGTACACGTCCGACAGCGCGTTCGCGGCGGCGATCCGCCCCCAGTCGTAGGGATCGTCCACCACCGGCGTGAAGAAATCGGTCGTGGCGATCAGCGCGACTTCGCCCGCGATGCGAACCGCGGCCGCGTCGTCGCCGCCGTCGAGTCCGACCAGTAGTTCGCCGACGGGATCGCGCGGCTGCGCCCCGGACAGCCCGCGCACCACGTCTTCCAGTTCCCCCGGCGGGATCTTGCACGCGCAGCCACCGCCGTGCGCGTACTGAGTCAGTCGGTAGGCCATGTCACCATCCTGCTCGGGTCGCGCGGGGCTCGCCGGGTTGCGAACATCGAGGGGTGGGTGATCCGCGACGGCGCGTGCCGCGAACCGACTCACTGCTCGCCGATCCGCGACTCGCGCAGGCCGAGCGGGAGCTGGGCCGTGCGTTGGTGAAGTCGGTGATCTCGCAGGCGCAGCAACGGGCGCGGGCCGGCGAGATCGAACCGGAGCAGGTCGCCGAGCACGCCATCGCGGCACTGCCGACGACCGCGGCCGGGCTGCGGCCGGTGCTCAACGCGACCGGCGTCGTCGTGCACACCAACCTCGGCCGCGCACCGCTGTCGCGCGCCGCGCTGGAGGCCGTCGTCGCCGCCGGTGGCAGCACGGACGTCGAGTTCGATCTCGAGACCGGCCGCCGTGCCCGCCGCGGCCGTGGCGCGCTGGCCGCGCTCGCCGAGGCCGTGCCCGCCGCCGGCGGGGTGCACGTGGTGAACAACAACGCCGCCGCGCTCCTGCTCACCGCGCTGGCTTTGGCTCCGGGCAAGGAAATCGTGCTCAGCCGTGGTGAGCTGGTCGAGATCGGCGACGGCTTCCGCATCCCGGAACTGCTCGCCGCGACCGGTTCCCGGCTGCGCGAGGTCGGCACGACGAACCGCACCGGCGCGCGCGACTACGCCGAGGCGATCGGCCCGGACACCGGTTTCGTGCTCAAGGTGCATCCGTCGAACTTCCAGGTCACCGGGTTCACCTCGGCCGCGGGCGTCGAGGAGCTGACCGGGCTCGGCGTCCCGCTCGTGGTGGACATCGGCTCCGGGCTGCTGGCCCCGCATCCGGCACTGCCGGACGAACCGGACGCGGCCACGGTGCTGGCGGCGGGCGCGAACCTGGTCACGGCCAGCGGGGACAAGCTGCTCGGCGGTCCGCAGGCCGGACTGCTGCTGGGTGAGGCATCGCTGATCGAGCGGCTGCGCCGGCATCCCACGGCACGCGCGCTGCGTGTCGACAAGTTGACGCTCGCCGCGCTGGAGGCGACGCTGCGTGGCCCCGCACCACCGGTCGCCCAGGCACTGGCCGCCGATCCGGTCCGGCTGCGGGAACGGGCGGAACGCCTCGCGGCGCAGCTGCCCGGTGCGCAGGCCGTGGACTGCGTCTCGGCGGTCGGCGGCGGAGGGGCGCCGGGCGTCGAGCTGCCGAGCGCGGCGGTCAGCCTCCCCGAAGCGAGCGCCCTGCCGCTGCGCACCGGCGACCCGCCCGTCGTGGGACGGCTGGAGCGCGGCCGGTGCCTGCTCGATCTGCGCACGGTCGACCCGGCGGACGACGAAGTGCTGCTCGCGGCGGTCCGGCGATGTTCGTCGTAGCCACCGCGGGGCACGTCGACCACGGCAAATCGACGCTCGTGCACGGGCTCACCGGGATCTGGCCGGACCGGCTCGCCGAGGAACAGCGGCGCGGGCTCACGATCGAACTCGGCTTCGCGTGGACCGAGATCGAGGGCAGGCGCATCGCGTTCGTGGACGTGCCAGGACACGAACGGTTCGTCGGGAACATGCTGGCCGGGGTCGGCCCGGTGCCCGCCGTGCTGTTCGTCGTCGCCGCCGACGAGGGCTGGATGCCGCAGTCGTCGGAGCATCTCGACGCGCTGAACGCGCTGGGTGTCCGGCACGCGCTGCTGGTGATCACCAAGGCCGACCTCGCCGATCCGGCGATGGCGATCGAGCAGGCGCGGGAACGGTTCGCGGGCACGACGCTGGCGGACGCGCCGGTCGCGATCGCCCCGGACGTGCGGTCCGCGCTGGTCCGCCTGGTCGACGGGTTGCCGGCTCCGGACCCGGACGCCGACGTGCGGCTGTGGGTCGACCGCGCGTTCACCGTCCGCGGCGCGGGAACGGTCGTCACCGGCACGCTCGCGGCGGGCCGGATCCGGGTCGGCGACGAACTCGAACACGCCGGGCGGCGCGTGGTGGTGCGGGGGCTGCAGTCGCTCGGCGAGGACCGGCAGGAGGTCACCGCCATCGCCAGGGTCGCGGTGAACCTGCGTGGCACCAAGGACATCGCGCGCGGCGACGCGCTGCTGACGCCGGAGGCCTGGCTCACCACCTCCGAGGTCGACGTCGCGCTGCGGTCGGCGGGGAAGCTGCACCGGGATCTGGTGCTGCACCTGGGATCGGTCGCGATGCCGGTCCGCGTCCGTCCACTGGGGACCGACTTCGCCCGGTTGCGGCTGCCGTCGGAACTGTCGTTGCGCGCCGGCGACACCGGTCTGCTGCGCGATCCCGGCGAACACCGGATCGTCGCCGGCGTCGAGGTGCTCGACATCCGCCCGCCGGAACTGGGGCGTCGCGGCGCGGCCACGGCCAGGGCGCACGCGCTGCGACACGGCGTGCGCCCGGACATCGCCCGCGCGTCGGAACTACACGCGATGGGCCTGCCCGCGCGCGGGGACCGCATCGGCGACTGGGTCGTCGATCCGGTGTGGTGGCAAGGAAAACAGCGCGAAGCGCAGGAGCGTGTGCGGGCCTGGTCTGCGGAGCACGACATCGCGGCGGGAATGCCGGTCGAGACGTTGCGGCAGCAGCTCGGCCTGCCCGCCGCCGAACTGGTGCCGGAACTGCTGACCGGGCTCACCGTCACCGGGGGCCTCGTGCGCGAACCCGGCACGGCGCTGCCCAAGCGTGTGGACCGGGCGGTGCGGGAGATCGAGAAACGGCTCGCGGCGGAACCGTTCCGTGCCCCCGAGGCCGCCGATCTCGCCGAACTCGGCCTCGGCACCCGCGAACTGGCCGCGGCCGTCCGCGCGGGCCGGTTGACGCGCATCGCTGAGGGCGTGGTGCTCGGGCCGGACGCGCTCGACCGTGCCGCGGACGTGCTGCGCGAGCTGCCCCAGCCCTTCACGGTGAGCCGGGCGAAACAGGCACTCGGCACAACCCGGCGCGTCGCGGTCCCGCTGCTCGAAGCTCTCGACGCACGCGGCGTGACGAAACCGTGCGAGACCGGTGAGCGCGAGTTAGCGTGATTCGCGTGGGCGTCAAACAGTGGATCGAGGGCTGGCCGGTCTATCGCCAGCTGACCGGTTCCGACCCGCTCGGCCGTGGTAAGGCCGCGGAGTCGGCGCGGTCGCGTGCCCTCACCCCGCGCACCACGCAGGCCGACGAGGTGGTCCGCTCGATCTGCCCCTACTGCGCCGTCGGCTGCGGGCAGAAGGTCTACGTCAAGGACGGCAAGGTCACCCAGATCGAGGGCGACCCCGACTCGCCGATCTCCCGTGGCCGCCTGTGCCCGAAGGGTTCGGCCAGCAAACAGCTCGTCACCAGCCCCGGCCGCGTCACCGAGGTGCTCTACCGCCGCCCCTACGGCACCGACTGGGAGCGGCTGAGCCTGGACGAGGCGATGGAGATGATCGCCGACCGGGTCCTCGACACGCGCCGCGCGACCTGGCAGGACACCGACGAGCAGGGCCGGCGCGTGAACCGCACGCTCGGTTTCGCGAGCCTCGGCGGCGCGACGCTGGACAACGAAGAGAACTACCTGATGAAGAAGCTGTACACCGCGCTCGGCGCGTTGCAGATCGAGAATCAGGCCCGTATTTGACACTCCTCCACGGTTCCCGGTCTGGGGACCTCCTTCGGTCGTGGCGGGGCCACGACGTTCCAGCAAGATCTGGCGAACGCCGACTGCATCGTCATCCAGGGCTCGAACATGGCCGAATGCCATCCGGTCGGGTTCCAGTGGGTGATGGAGGCGAAGGCGCGCGGGGCGCGGATCATCCACGTCGACCCGCGCTTCACCCGCACGAGCGCCGTCGCGCACCAGCACGTGCCGCTGCGCGCGGGCTCGGACATCGCGTTCCTCGGCGGGCTGATCAAGTACGTGCTGGACAACGAGAAGGACTTCCGCTCCTACGTGCTCGCCTACACCAACGCGGCCGCGATCCTGCGTGAGGACTTCGCCGACACCGAGGACCTCGACGGCGTCTTCTCCGGCTACGACCCGGAGAAACGGCAGTACAAGAGCGAGAGCTGGATCTACGAGGACTCCGAGGTCGCCGCGGCGGCGGGGCGCAGGGAAAGCCCCCACGGCCACCACCAGGAGACGGCACGCGCGGAGACCTACGGCAGCGGCGGCGCGACGATGCGTGCCAAACCGAGGCTGGACGAAACGCTGACCCATCCGCGATGCGTGTACCAGGTGCTGAAACGGCACTTCGCCCGGTACACGCCGGAGGTCGTCGCCGACATCTGCGGCGTGACCGAGGCGGAGTTCCTCGACGTCGCGAAGGCCATCACGGAGAACTCCGGCCGCGACCGTACGACCGCGCTCGTGTACTCGGTCGGCTGGACCCAGCACACGGTCGGCGCGCAGTACATCCGCACCGGTTCGATCCTGCAGGCGCTGCTCGGCAACATCGGGCGGCCCGGCGGCGGAATCCTCGCGCTGCGCGGGCACGCGTCCATCCAGGGCTCCACCGACATCCCGACGTTGTTCAACCTGCTGCCCGGCTACATCCCGATGCCCAGTGCGCACGAGCATCTCGATCTGGACTCCTTCGTCGAGGCCGACGCGGGCCGCACCGGGTTCTGGGGCAACATGCGCTCCTACGTGGTGAGCCTGCTCAAGTCGTACTGGGGTGAGAACGCCCAGCCGCACAACGACTTCTGCTTCGACCACCTGCCGCGCATGACCGGCGACCACGGCAGCTACACGACGGTGATGAACCAGATCGCCGGCGACTGCAAGGGATACTTCCTGGTCGGCGAGAACCCGGCGGTCGGCTCGGCGAACGGCAAACTCCAACGGCTCGGGCTGGCCAACCTCGACTGGCTGGTGGTCCGCGACCTCCAGATGATCGAGAGCGCCACGTTCTGGAAGGACGGGCCGGAGATCCAGACCGGCGAGCTGTCCTCGGCCGAGATCGGCACCGAGGTGTTCTTCCTGCCCGCCGCCGCGCACACCGAGAAGGACGGCAGTTTCACCAACACCCAGCGGCTCCTGCAGTGGCATCACAAAGCGGTGGAACCGCCCGGCGAGGCACGCAGCGAGCTGTGGTTCTACTACCACCTCGGGCGCATCATCCGCGAACGCCTGCGGGACAGCACCGATCCGCGCGACGCGCCGATCCAGCAGCTGACCTGGAGTTATCCGACTCACGGCCCGACCGCCGAACCCAGCGCGGAGTCCGTGCTCGTCGAGGTCAACGGCACCGGCCCGGACGGGCCCCTGTCCTCCTATACCCAGCTCGCCGACGACGGCTCCACCTCGTGCGGCTGCTGGATCTACTGCGGTGTCTACGCCGACGGGCACAACCAGGCGGCCAACCGGGAACCCGGCGCGAAGCAGAACTGGGTCGCGCCGGGCTGGGGCTGGGCGTGGCCGGCCAACCGGCGGATCCTGTACAACCGCGCGTCCGCCGATCCGAACGGAAAGCCTTGGAGCGAACGGAAACGTTACGTCTGGTGGGACGCCGACCATGGCAAGTGGACCGGTGCGGACGTGCCGGACTTCGAGGCCACGAAACGGCCCGACTACACCCCGCCCGAGGGCGCCAAGGCCCAGGACGCGTTGTCCGGCCGCGATCCGTTCATCATGCAGTCCGACGGGAAGGCATGGCTGTTCGCGCCCGCCGGGCTGGCCGACGGCCCGCTGCCGACGCACTACGAGCCGTTCGAGTCCCCTGTGGACAATCCGCTGTACGCCCAGCAGCACAATCCGGCGCGGCAGACCTACGAGCACCCGGCCAACCGCTACAACTCGGGCGGGAAGTTCCCGTACGCCTTCACCACCTACCGGCTGACCGAGCACCACACGGCGGGCGGGATGAGCCGCACCCTGCCCTACCTCTCCGAACTGCAGCCCGAGTTCTTCTGCGAGGTGTCCCCGGAACTCGCCTCCGAACGCGGGCTGCGGCACGGTGGCTGGGCCACGATCATCTCCGCGCGCACGGCGATCGAGGCGCGGGTGCTGGTGACCGACCGGATGAAACCGTTGCGGGTCAGGGGAAAGGTGATACACCAGGTCGGCCTTCCCTACCACTGGGGCGAGAACGGACTGTCCACAGGGGACTCCGCGAACGACCTGCTGTCGGTCGTGCTGGATCCGAACGTGCACATCCAGGAGGCCAAGGCCGCGACGTGTGACATCCGTCCCGGCCGACGGCCGCGAGGAGAGGCGCTACTCCGGCTGGTTGAGTCCTACCGGTAGCCGTTTCACCGCCGAGCGTGGCGGGTATTCACCTTTTCGTAGGAGAGGAGCCCGTCGTGAACACGGATGCCTATGTGGCCTTTCTGGTGGTAGGGGTTCTGATGGTCGCGATCGACGGTCAGATCATCTACCACAGCGGCAAGCGGTACCTGGAGAACGCACAAGGGGACAGCGAGGCAGGCTCGTCGATGAGCAGGCTCGTCGCGGTGCTGTTCCACCTGGTCGCGCTGGGTGTGCTCGCGGTGCTGTCGACCGTCGACTTCCCAGGCGGCAGCTCGCTGCCGGGGGTGGCCGGCAGGCTCGGCGTGATGCTGCTGGTGCTGGCGCTCGTGCACGGGATCGCACTCGCGGTGCTGGCGCGCCGGCGTGAGGAGCAGGTGGTCGAGGACATCCAGACCAGGGCGACGGCCGACCCGAGGATGGCCCCGGTCGACCGTCAGCTGCGGGAGCCGGTGGTCGCCCCGGTACCCGGTCAGCAGGGCCGGAACCCCCGCGTGGCCCCGAGCATGGAGCACGAGGGTCCGTACAGCACCGAGCAGTAGGCCGTGCACCTGGCCGGCCTCCGGGCGCTGTCCCGGGAGCCGGCCGTGCCCGCTCGCGCTCGAGTCACCACGGCCCCTCCGCGAAGCGCGCCTCGCCGGGGGTGTCCGGCCATGGTGGCGTGGTCACCGCGACCACCCGTAAGCCGCCCGCACCGGCGCGGAACTGGAACGACGTGCCGAGCGGAATCGTCACGCAGACGCCCGGTTCGAGCCCGGTGATCTCCTCGCGACCGGCGTGCGCGCGCCACAGCCGACCGCTGCCGCTGAGCACGAACCAGATCTCCTGCACGGTCGCGTGCGCAACGGCGCGGGCGATCTGGTCCGGCGCCAGCTCGAACTGCGCGAAGCTCGCCACCCCCGGCAGCGAGCACAGCGGGCGCACCGCGGAGCCGTCGGGCGCGGTGACCTCGCCCGCCCGCTCCACCCTCGTCGTCTGGAACACCTCAGACCTTGAGCACGGCGCCCTGCGCGGCCGAACCGACGAGTGCGGCGTACTTGGCCAGCACCCCGGTGCGGCGCGGCGCGGGCGGCGGCTCCCAGCCCGCCCGGCGCTTCGCCATCTCGTCCTCGTCCACCAGCACGTCGAGCGTCCGGGCCTCCATGTCGAGCACGATCGGATCGCCGTCGTGCACGAACGCGATCGGCCCGCCGTGTGAGGCCTCGGGCGCGACGTGGCCCACGCACAGACCCGTCGTGCCGCCGGAGAACCGGCCGTCGGTGAGCAGCAGGACGTCCTTGCCGAGGCCCGCGCCCTTGATCGCGCCGGTCACCGCGAGCATCTCCCGCATGCCCGGCCCGCCGCGCGGGCCCTCGTACCGGATCACCACGACGTCGCCGCGCTGCAGCGTGTCGAGCGCGTCCATCGCGGCCTGCTCGCCGTCGAAGACCCTCGCGCGGCCTTCGAAACGGGACGAGTCGAACCCGGCGCTCTTCACCACCGCACCCTCCGGGGCGAGGCTGCCGTGCAGGATCGTCAGGCCACCGGTGGGGTGAATCGGATCGGACAGTTTCCGCAGGACCTCGCCGTCGAGTTCGGGCGGCGCCAGTTCGGCCAGGTTCTCCGCCACCGTCTTGCCGGTCACGGTCAGGCAGTCGCCGTTGAGCAGACCCGCGTCCAGCAGCGCCTTCATCACCACCGGCACGCCGCCGATGCGGTCCACGGCGGTCATCACGTGCCGTCCGAACGGTTTCACGTCGGCGAGATGCGGCACCCGGTCACCGATCCGGGTGAAATCGCTCAGGGTCAGCTCGACCTCGGCCTCGTGCGCGATCGCCAGCAGGTGCAGTACGGCGTTGGTGGACCCGCCGAACGCCATCACGACGGCGATCGCGTTCTCGAACGCCTCGTGCGTGAGGATGTCGCGCGCCGTGATGCCCTTGGCGAGCATGCCGACGACGGCCTCGCCGCTCTCCCGGGCGAACCGGTCGCGCCTGCGGTCCACCGAGGGCGGGCTCGCGGAACCGGGCAGCGACAAGCCGAGCGCCTCCCCGGCGCAGGCCATGGTGTTGGCCGTGTACATCCCGCCACACGCACCCTCGCCTGGGCAGATGGCGCGTTCGATCTTGTCGACCTGCTCTTGGGAGATGAGCCCGCGACGGCACGCGCCGACCGCCTCGAACGCGTCGATGATGGTCACTTCCTGGCCGTCCACGGTGCCCGGCAGGATCGAGCCCGCATAGAGGAACACGGCCGCGACGTCCAGCCGGGCAGCGGCCATCATCATGCCCGGCAGGCTCTTGTCACAGCCCGCGAGCAGGATCGCGCCGTCGAGCCGCTCGGCCTCCATGACGGTCTCCACGGAGTCGGCGATGACCTCGCGCGACACGAGCGAGAAGTGCATCCCGTCGTGCCCCATCGAGATCCCGTCGGAGACGCTGATCGTGCCGAACTCCAGCGGATAGCCCCCGGCCGCGTGCACGCCCTGCTTGCTCGCCTGCGCGAGCCGTTGCAGTGACAGGTTGCAGGGGGTGATCTCGTTCCACGACGAGGCGATCCCGATCTGGGGTTTGGCGAAGTCGTCGTCGCCCATGCCGACGGCACGCAACATGCCACGCGCGGCCGCTCGTTCCAGTCCGTCCGTCACATCGCGCGAGCGCGGTTTGAGATCGGCCATGGACAGCAGGATAGCCCCGCCCCGGCCACTCAGCTGAGCTGAAAGTGACCGTCACGCGTGCGGTGACGGTGCCCCAGCCGCCCTGCACGTCCGGCCGTGCGGCGGCGCCGGCCGCGGCCCCGCATCGCCACCACACGCGGGGGAGATCCTGCCAACCGGCTACCGAATTCGAACCAATTTCTACACAACATTGACGTTCGGGAGATGTGTGTAGACAATTGATCCCATGACAGCGGTGTCATTCGATCGGCATCCCGACTCGTACCGCCACTGGCGTCTTCGCATCGAGCCGCCAGTGGCCTGGCTCGAGATGGACGTCGACGAAAACGGCGGTCTAGTCGAGGGCTACGACCTCAAGCTCAACTCCTACGACCTCGGCGTCGACATCGAGCTCTACGACGCCGTCCAACGGCTGCGCTTCGAACATCCCGAGGTCGGCGCGGTCGTCATCACCAGCGCCAAGGACAAGGTGTTCTGCGCGGGCGCGAACATCCGGATGCTCGCGGCCTCCCCGCACGAGTGGAAGGTGAACTTCTGCAAGTTCACCAACGAGACCCGCAACGGCATCGAGGACGCGACCGAGAACTCGGGCCAGACCTACATCGCGGCGGTCAACGGCACCTGCGCGGGCGGCGGTTACGAGATCGCGCTGGCCTGCGACAGGATCCTCCTCGTCGACGACAACTCCTCGACCGTCGCGCTGCCCGAAGTGCCGCTGCTCGGCGTCCTGCCCGGCACCGGTGGCCTCACCCGCGTCACCGACAAGCGGCGCGTGCGCAAGGACCGCGCGGACGTCTTCGCCACCCGGCCCGACGGGGTGAAGGGCCGGACGGCCGTCGAATGGCGGCTGGTGGACGAGCTGGTGCCGCGCCAGGAGTTCCGCGAGGCCGTCGCCGAGCGTGCCCGCGAGATCGCCGCGCGCACGCACCGTTCCTCGGATGCCCAGGGCATCGAGCTGGGGCCGCTGCAGCGCACAGAGAACGGCGACGAGATCACCTACCCGAATCTCTCTGTGAGGCTGGACCGGGCGGCCGGCCTCGCCGAGATCACGCTTCGCGGGCCGGGGGAGAACGAGCGCTGGCTGCTCGACCTGACCCGCGAGCTGGACGACGTCATCCTGCGCCTGCGCACCAACGAACCCGAGCTGGGCACGTGGGTGTTCCGCAGCGAGGGCGATCCGGAGGCCGTGCTGGCGCACGAACGGCGCCTGCTGGAGGCGTCCGACTGGCTGTCCAACGAGATCGTGCACTACTTCAAGCGCACGGTGAAACGGCTCGACGTGACCAGCCGCAGCCTGTTCGCGCTGATCGAACCGGGTAGCTGCTTCGCCGGGATGCTGCTGGAGATCGCGCTCGCGTGCGACCGGCAGTACATGCTCGACGGGCCGCCGATCGACGACGAGAACAGCGAGGAACGCGCGTCGATCACGTTGTCCGAGGCCAACTTCGGCGCCTTCCCGATGGGCAACGGCCTCTCGCGGCTGGAATCCCGGTTCTACCGCGACAACGAGCACCTCGACCTGCTCAAACGCGAACGTGACCGGTCACTGTCGGCGAGTGAGGCGCTGGAGCTGGGCCTGGTCACCGACGCGCCGGACGACATCGACTGGGAGGACGAGATCCGGATCGCGCTGGAAGGCCGCGCCGCGCTGTCGCCGGACGCGCTGACGGGGATGGAGGCCAACCACCGCTTCGTCGGTCCGGAAACCATCGAGACCAAGATTTTCGGGCGGCTCACCGCCTGGCAGAACTGGATCTTCACGAGGCCGAACGCCTCGGGGCCGGACGGCGCGCTGCGCCGCTACGGCACCGGACAGAAGGCCTCCTTCGACCGCAAGCGGGTGTGACACGTGCCGGAAAAGATCGACTACGACGCCAAGATCCCCAACAACGTCAGCCTCGCCGACGACCGGCGGCTGCAGCGGGCGCTGGAGGGCTGGCAGCCGAAGTTCATGAACTGGTGGGGCGAGATGGGCCCCACGCTGGAAACGCACGGCGTGTACCTGCGCACCGCGGTCAGCGTCGGCCGCGAGGGCTGGGCGCATTTCGACCACGTGGTGCCCGACCAGTACCGGTGGGGCATCTTCCTCGCCGAACGCGATCCCGACCGCAAGATCGCGTTCGGGCAGCACAAGGGCGAACCGGCGTGGCAACAGGTGCCGGGTGAGTACCGGGCTGATCTGCAGCGGCTGATCGTGATCCAGGGCGACACCGAACCCGCGTCCGTGGAACAGCAGAAGCTGCTCGGCCTGACCGCGCCGTCGCTGTACGACCTGCGGAACCTGTTCCAGGTCAACGTCGAAGAGGGCCGTCACCTGTGGGCGATGGTGTACCTGCTGCACGCCTACTTCGGCCGGGAAGGCCGGGAAGAGGCGGAGGGGTTGCTGCACCGCAACTCGGGAAGCCCTGACACGCCACGGATTCTCGGTGCGTTCAACGAGGAGACCGCCGACTGGCTTGCCTTCTACATGTTCACCTACTTCACCGACCGGGACGGCAAGTACCAGCTGGGCACGCTGAAGGAGTCGGCCTTCGATCCGCTCTCGCGCACCTGCGAGTTCATGCTCAAGGAGGAGGCGCACCACATGTTCGTCGGCACCACGGGTGTCGACCGCGTGGTGCAGCGCAGCGCGGAACTGATCCGCGAGCACGACACCACGGACATCGGCCCGCGCGGCGGGATCCCGCTGGACCTCATCCAGCGCTACATCAACTTCCACTACACGGTGTCGCTGGACCTGTTCGGCAGCGAGACCTCCACCAACGCGGCGAACTACTACACCGCCGGCCTCAAGGGCCGCTGGCTCGAACCACGCCGCAAAGACGATCACCAGCTCACCGACGAGGCCGCCGAGCTGTTGCGGCCACGGACCGACGGCACCTGGGAGACCGAGGAACTGCAGAAGATCCTGCTGCTCAACCTCGACCTTCGCGAGGAGTACATCGCCGACTGCCAGTCCGGCGTCAAGCGCTGGAACAAGATCCTCGCCGACGCGGAGATCTCGTTCCAGTTCAAGCTCCCGCACCCTGGTTTCAACCGCCAGGTGGGCATAAACTCCGGCCACCACATCACGCCGGACGGGACGATCGTGGACGAGAAGACCTGGCAGGAAGGCAAACGGCACTGGCTGCCGACCAGTGAGGACCTCGCGTTCGTCCGGTCGCTGATGCACCCGGTGTACGAGCGGGGCAAGATCGCGAGCTGGGTGGCGCCGCCCCGGCAGGGGATCAACGGCAAACCGTTCGAATACGAGTACGTTTACCTCTAGGAGGCGTGCCATGGCCGGTTTCAACGCGGCGGACTACCTGCTCGACCGGCATGTTCGTGACGGAAACGGCGCCCGCACCGCGGTCGTCACCGCGAACCGCACGCTGACCTACGCGGAACTGGCCGACGAGGCGCACCGGGTCGCCGGCGGGTTCGTTCGTCTCGGGATGCGTCCCGAGGAACGGGTCATGATCTGCATGGTCGACGGCATCGAGATGCTCACGGCCATCCTCGGCGCGATGTACGCGGGCATCGTGCCGGTTCCCGTGTCGACGATGGTGACGGGGCCGGAGCTGGGCAAGGTGCTGGCCGACTCGCGGGCGCGCGTGCTGTGCGTGTCCGCGGAATTCGCCGAGTCCGCGAAGGTGGCCCTCACGCTGGCGCCCGAGACCACGGACGTCGTGCTGGACCGAGCGGAATCGTTTTCCGACACCGTGCGGTCACACGACTGGGCGACACTGTCCACATCGGACCCGGTCATGGCCTACGAGACCTGGGAGGACTCGCCCGCGCTGTGGCTGTACACCTCGGGCACCACCGGTACCCCGAAGGGGGCGATGCACCGGCACGCCAGCATCCGCGCTGTGTGCGAGACCTACGGCAGCCAAGTGCTGGGAATCCGTGACGATGACCGGTGCTTTTCGGTGGCCAAGCTGTTTTTCGCCTACGGAATAGGAAACTCCGCGTTCTTCCCGTTGTCCGTGGGGGCCAGTGTCGCGCTCGAACCGGGCAGGCCGGCGCCGAGGCTGATCGCCGAGCGCGTCCGGACCACCCGGCCGACGTTGTTCTTCGGTGTGCCGACGTTCTACTCCGCGCTGCTGGCCAGTGACATCCCCGATGACACGTTTTCCTCGGTGCGCCAGGCGGTTTCGGCCGGCGAGCCGTTGCCTGCGGTGTTGTTCGAGCGGTTCCGCAGCCGCTTCGGGGTGGAGATCCTGGACGGGATCGGGTCCACCGAAGCGCTGCACATCTTCCTGTCGAACCGGCCGGGCGAGGTCGTGCCGGGGACGACGGGCACCGCGGTTCCCGGATACGACGTCGAGATCCGGGACGTGACGGGCGTCCCGATCGAGGCGGTCGGCGAGCCGGGCGAGCTGTTCGTGCGCGGGCCGTCGACGGCGTTCGGATACTGGAGCCGGTACGAGACGTCGAAGCAGGTGTTTCAGGGCGAGTGGTTGCGCACCGGCGACAGCTACGTGCGTAATCCCGATGGCACCTTGACGTGTCTGGGACGCTTCAATGACATGCTGAAAGCGGGTGGCATCTGGGTGTCACCGTCCGAAGTGGAGCAGAGACTGTTGCAGCATCCCGATGTGGCGGAGGTCGCGGTGGTGGCCGCGCCGGACGAGGACGGTATCGACAAGCCGGTGGCGTGCGTGGTGCCGGTCGCGGGGCACGAGGTGGACACGCAGGCGCTGATCGAGTTCTGCCGGGCGGATCTGGCCTCGTTCAAACGTCCGCGGGCCGTGGTCGCGGTCGCGGAACTGCCGAAGACGGCGACGGGCAAGATCCGGCGCAACGTGATCAGGGAACAGGTGCGTGACGCACTCCGGCCGGGGGCATTGGCGTGATCGATGGCAAGACGGTGGTGGACGCGCATGTGCACGCGCCACGGCTGGACACGCTGAAGCCGTCCTGGCTGGAGTGGGCCGAACAGTTCTCGGGCCCGCACGACTGGCGCTCGGCCTACGATGAGGACGGTGTGCCCGTACCGTCCAAACTGGACGCGCTCATGGAGAGCGAGGGCGTCGACAGGGTACTGCTGTTCAGCGAGTACAGCCCGCGTGCCACCGGCATCCAGCCGATCGAGCACAACCTGCCGATCTACGAATACAACCCGGTGCGGTTCCGCTTGGTCGCCAACGTCAACCCGCACCTGCACCACCCGGTAGCCGCCGAGGTCGAACGGCAGCTGGATCTGGGCGCGGTCGCACTGAAGATCCACCCCGTACACGGCGCGTTCTCCCCGGCGGACAAGGAACTCTACGCCGCGTACCAGGTGTGCGCGGACCGTGGTGTGCCGGTGATCCTGCATTCCGGCACCAGCAGCTTCCCCGGCTCGCGCACGAGTTTCGGTAATCCGGAACTGTTGTCGGATGTGGTGGAAGACTTCCCGCAGGTGAACTTCGTCTTCGCCCACGGCGGCCGCGGCTGGTGGTACGACGTCGCGGCGTTCTTGGCGCTGGCGAAGGACAATGTGTGGCTGGATCTCTCAGGCCTGCCACCGAAGAAGCTGCCGACGTACTACGCGAGGTTCGATTTCACCCGCCTGGCGGGCAAGTTCGTCTTCGGTACGGACTGGCCGGGCGTCCCGGGCACCAGCCGCAACGTACGCGCACTGATGGAACTGAACCTGCCGGACGACGTACTGACCGACATCCTGGCAGGCAACGCGGCAAAGCTGTATCCAGGCCTGGACATCTAGAAAACGAAGCCGCCAGGTGTGGTCATCCCGTTGCCTGCCGGCCGGCGAGGCATCTTTTGTCTTTCCCGGTGCCCGTTGGTCGTTCGGCCGCCGGTTCCTCCCGGTGAAGTGCGGCTGGGGATCGGGGTTGGGGGAGGAGTGGGTT
>NZ_JAAXLS010000060.1 GCF_012328925.1 Amycolatopsis acididurans | reverse complement strand
GGTCCCGCACCGCCCCCGCCCCGCCGCAGGCGCTTCGGGGCCAAGATCGCGGTCGCCGTCGTCTCGCTGCTCGTGATGAGCCTGACCGGCTACGCGTGGGCCGCCATGCAGGGCCTGGTCGGCGGCCTGACCACCACCGACGTGATCAGCCAGGACCAGCCCGCCGACGGCGCGCGGGACATCCTGCTGGTCGGCATGGACAGCCGCACCGACGCGCAGGGCAACCCGCTGCCCCAGCAGCTGCTCGACCAGCTGCGGGCCGGTGTCTCCGACGGCGAGGAGAACACCGACACCCTGATCCTGGTGCACATCCCCAACAACGGCAGCAAGGCCGTCGCGATGTCGCTGCCGCGCGACTCGTACGTCAACATTCCCGGCTTCGGCAAGCACAAGATCAACTCGGCGTACGCCCGCGGCAAGGCCACCGAACGCTCGAAGCTGCAGGCCTCCGGCGACACCGACGCCAAGGACGTCGAGCTCAAGAGCAACCAGGCGGGCGCGAAGACGCTGATCGCGACGGTTCAGCAGCTCACCGGCTTCGGCATCGACAACTACGCCTCGATCAACCTGCTCGGCTTCTCCGACATCACCAAGGCCATCGGCGGCGTCGACGTGTGCCTCAAGGACAACGTCAACGATCCCTACTCGGGTGCGAGGTTCACCGCCGGACGGCACACCATCTCCGGCGTCGAGGCCCTCGAGTTCGTCCGTCAGCGGCACGGCCTGCCCCGCGGTGACCTGGACCGGGTCGTGCGGCAGCAGGTGTTCATGGCAGGGATGGCGCAGAAGGTGCTCTCCGCGGGCACGCTGGCGGACCCGGGCAAGCTCTCCGGCCTGACCGACGCGATCAAGAAGTCCGTGGTGCTCAACCAGGGCTGGGACATTTTCGCGTTCGCCCAGCAGATGAAGGGCCTGACCGGCGGCCAGCTGCAGTTCGAGACCATCCCGGTGGTCAACGTGGACTACGACACGCCCGAGGACGGGCAGGCCATCCAGGTCGACCCACA
Source organism: Amycolatopsis acididurans (assembly GCF_012328925.1). GTDB lineage: Bacteria > Actinomycetota > Actinomycetes > Mycobacteriales > Pseudonocardiaceae > Amycolatopsis_E > Amycolatopsis_E acididurans. The sequence continues at coordinate 38,528 of NZ_JAAXLS010000060.1, read as the reverse complement.
GCAGGTGCACGACTTCGTGCAGACCGTCACCGGCGTGCCCGCCCCGCAGCAGCCCGCGGCCGCCGGCTCCCAGAACTCGGCGACCACGGTGGACGTCCACAACGGAACGTCGAAGGAAGGCCTTGCCGCCAACGTTTCCGAGTCGCTGAGCGCCAAGGGTTTCACCGCCGGGGAGACCAAGAACGCCAGCGGCAACGTCAAGTCGACCGCCGTGCGCTACCCGGCGGGCGCGAAGGACAAGGCGCAGACCGTGGCCGACGCGCTGGGCTCGAAGTCGTCGCTGGTGGAGGACGACAGCGTCCCGGCGGGGCACGTCCTCGTGGTCATCGGCAGCGACTTCCAGCAGGCCAGCAGCGCGGCCAACGTGCGGCAGGCACCGGCGCAGTCCTCGTCGAGCGCGGCCCCGCCGCCCGCGGCCCCGGACGACAAGCCGATCACGGCCGACGGCATCACTTGCGTCAACTGATCACTCCGTTCAGCCCTTCCCCCGTTAACCCATTCGGCGCAATCCGAAAACTCGCCCGCAAAGACTCGGCCAAAGTCGCGTAAGAGCGGAGCCCCGAGCGACTTTCATACGCGTGGACACCACGCGAGTTCGACCGGACGTGCCGGCGCAGGGGTGCGGCGCGACGCAGGGTCAAGGCAGGGGACGAGGAGTGCACATCGACAGTGACGTCTACCAGCGAGTTCTTGGGGAGGAACTCAGGAAACTACGCCGTAGGCGCGGCTGGACGCGCAAGGAGCTGAACCAGCACCTGCAGAGCGACATCTCACTGCAGACGTTGGCCACGTACGAACTCGGCACGCGGCAGTGTTCCGTGGTTCGGCTGGTCGAGCTGTGTCTCGCGATGAACGAGCTGCCCCAGGACCTGCTCGGCAGGGTCCACCGGCGGGTGTTCACCGACGAACCGGGCAAGGTCCGGCTCGACCTGGCGCTGATCGTCGCCGCCAAGGAACCGGAGCTGCTCCCGCTACGCAGATGGGCCGAGGACCGGCTGCGTCAGCCCGGCTCCCCGCGCGAGGTGCAGCTCGACCCGCCCGCGCTGGAACGCATGGCCGAGCTGTGCGGGATACCCGTCAGCGAGCTGCTGGCCCGGCTGGCGGGGATGTCGGCGGCCGACCCGAGCGGAGGCTGAGCCCGCCGCCTGCCGGAACTCGCCGCCGGGCCGCTCACCGAGCGGCCCGGCTTCCCGCGAACTCAGTTGCCGTTCGTGCCGATCAGTTCGTAGTCGGCCGGGCGCACCTTGCGCGTGCTGAGCCAGTACCGCCAGGTGAAGCCCGGCCAGATCGTCCGGTTCACACCCTTGGCGTCGAGATACCAGCTCTTGCAGCCGCCCTGCGTCCAGATGCCCTTGTTGAGCTTGTGCTGGATCTCGGTGTTGAACCGTTCCTGCACCTCGGGCCGCGGTTCGAGCGCCTTCGCCCCGGACTGTTCCACGATGCCGATCGCCTCGGCGATGTAACGGATCTGCGACTCGATCATGAACACGACCGAGTTGTGCCCGAGGCCGGTGTTCGGGCCGAGCAGGAAGAACAGGTTCGGGAACCCGGACACCGTGATGCCAAGGTGGGTCCGCATGCCCTCGGTGGCCCATTCCTTGGACAGGTTGCGGCCGCCCTCGCCGATGATGTCCAGATTGTCGAAGGCGTCGGTGACGTGGAAGCCGGTGCCGAAGATGATCGCATCGACCTCGTGCTCGACACCCGCGTTGTCCACGACGCTGTGCTCGCGAACCTCACGCACCCCGTCGGTGTTGACCTCGACGTTGTCCTTGGCCAGCGACGGGTAGTAGTCGTTGGAGATCAGCACGCGCTTGCAGCCCATCGTGTAGTCGGGCGTCAGCTTGCCCCGCAGCTCCGGATCGGTGATCGCGCGGTCGATGTTGGCCTTCGCGAGCTTCTGCGCGACCTTCATCAGGCCGGGATGGCCGTTGAAGCCGATCGCGCGTGCTTCGAGCATCCAATACAGCAGGTTCCGGTAGCCGCGCTGGATGCCGGGCATCTTGCGGAACATCGCCTGCGCCCAGTCCGGCATCGCGTGGTCCGGCTTCGGCATCACCCACGGCGGCGTCCGCTGGAACAGCGTCAGCTGCGCGACCTCCCGCTGGATCTGCGGGACGAACTGGATCGCGCTCGCGCCGGTGCCGACCACCGCGACCCGCTTGCCGCGCAGGTCGTAGTCGTGGTTCCACTGCGCGGAGTGGAACGACTCGCCCTTGAACTTCTCGATGCCGGCGAGCTCGGGGATCTGCGGGATGTGCAGCGCCCCGACACCGTTGACCAGGTACTTGCCCGCGAACTCGTCGCCGCCCCTCGTGGCGACGTGCCAGCGGTGCTCGTCGGAGTCCCAGCGGGCCCCGGTCATCTCCTGCCCGAACCGGATGAAGCGGTAGAGGTCGTACTTCCGCGCGACCCGCCGCAGGTAGTCCCAGATCTCGGGCTGCGGCGAGAACGACCTCGTCCAGTTCGGGTTCTGCTCAAAGGAGAACGAGTACATGTGCGATTGGATATCGCAGGCGCAGCCGGGGTAGCTGTTGTCACGCCAGGTGCCACCGACCTCGTGTGCCTTTTCGAGGATCACGAAGTCGTCGCGCCCCTGTTTGCGCAGCTGGATGGCCATGCCGAGCCCCGAGAAGCCGGTGCCGACGATGATCACGCCCGTCTCAGTCCGCTCGCCCATCTGTTTCCTCCGCGTTGAGACCTTTTAGTGTTACCGCGAGTCCACCTTACTCGAAGTAGGTTACTTCCGGTAGAGTGAACCTCGTGAGCACCACCCCCGCCCGTCGCAAACGCATGCCGCGCGCGGAGCGCGAACGCCAGATGATCCAGGTCGCGGAGCAGGTGTTCGCCGAGCGTGGCTACGTCACCGCTTCCATGGACGAGATCGCCGACCGGGTCGGCGTGTCCAAGCCGATGCTCTACGAGTACTTCAACTCCAAGGAAGGGCTGCTGCTCGCGTGCATCGCGCAGTCGAGGTCGGAGCTGCGGGAGGTCACCGAGCAGGCCGTACTCGGCGCCACGGCCGCCGAGGAGGCCCTGCGCCGCGGACTGCACGCGTTCTTCCTCTACATCCGCGATCACCGGCAGGCGTGGTCACTGCTGCGGCACGAGATGGCACTGATCGGCACGACGGCGTCCGACGAGATCGAGGCGACCCGCCGCCAGCAGACGGACCTGATCGCGAAGTTGATGGCCAACTACTTCGACGAAGGGTCCCCCTTGAGGGTGGAAGCGGCCGCGGAATTCGTCGTCGGGGCCTGCGAGCGCCTCGCCATCTGGTGTGAACGCCACGAAGAAGTGACACCTGAACGGGCGACAAATTACGCGATGGACATTCTCTGGGAAGGGCTGCGCGGACGCGTACGGTGACCGCTTTTGCGACACTCGTGCAAATGCACGTGCATTACGCCAAGCGGACGTCACGGAGGGCACATTTTCCCCGGTCACTTGTCACACAGAGTCGTGTTGGGGTATCGATAGAGCCGGACAGCAAGTTCAGCGAACGGCGGCTCAGGTACGCCCGATCGGGTTAAGGCCGGTCGGCGTCACGAAACGGCGCTTACTCGCTCCCACTTGCGAAGCATGTAGCCAGCGGCAGGGGTGTGAGAAGACATGGCGGACCCGATCACGGCCATCTACGTCCAGGAGAACGACGACTGGACGATCACCGTCTCGGGGCGGGGGAAGACCCTGACCGGGCGGGCGCCGGGCATCATCGCGGCCCGCGACAGCGTGGACCAGCTCGTCGACAAGCTCGGCCCGGACGCCAAGGAGTCCACGGTCGTGCACCTGCTCAACGGCAGCGCGCTCGAGTTCACCTCGGCGTACATGACCGCACGGCTCACCAGGCCCGAACCCGCGCCGCTGGAGGTGCCGCAGTCGTCGGACTCAGCTGAGGAGTCCGCCGAGGAGACGGACTCCGACCCGGCTGACCAGGCCTCCCATGTGCCCGCGCAGAAGTCGGACGAGGCTCCGGTGGTCAAGCCGAAGAACAAGGCATCCCGGCGCCCGAAGGCGAAGCTGACCGCGGACATCGGGGACGCGCTGAGCAAGTCCTCGGCCCTGCCCGCCGCCAGCGGCACGGTCACCGTCGCGGGCGGCCAGGTCTCCTCGGCGAGCGCCTGATCCCGGGCGGGGCCGAGCGGGGACACCGCCCGGCCCTCGTCGCTCAGCGGAAAAGCTTGCGCACGAGCAGAGCGCCGATCAGCACACCGACGCCGATCAGCGGGTACTTCACCTTCGGGTTGTTCAGTGTCGCGGTCACGCTCGTCTTCGCGGTGTCGGCCAGCTTCTTGGGGTTGGCCTTCTCACCGAGCTGATCCAACGTCGAAGCCAGCGCCTTGCGCGCCTGCTCGATGTCACGCTCGATGGTGTCGGGGTCGCGGGCCACAAGTCCTCCTCAACCTTTGCAGGGCACCACCGTAGATCACGCCCTCCCGCAGGTGGCACCGGCCACGCCGGGAACGGGACGAGCCGCAGGCGCTAGGCTTTGCCGGAGGGCCCGTAGCCCAATTGGCAGAGGCACACGGTTTAGGTCCGTGCCAGTGAGAGTTCGAGTCTCTCCGGGCCCACACGGCGGCCGGTTTCGCGGGGAGCGAACCAGGCCCTTGGCAGTGCTAAGTTTTCACTCATGCGCCTGGACGTCCAGATTCCCGCCCCGGAAGGTCAGAGCAAGGGCACTCTCCACATCCCGGACGGCGACGGGCCCTGGCCCGGTGTCCTGCTGTACCCCGACGCGGGCGGGGCGCGCGAGACGATGCGCGCGATGGGCGACCGGCTCGCGAGCATGGGCTACGTCGCACTCGTCCCCGACATCTACTACCGCGCGGCCGACTGGGATCCGTTCGACGTGGCGACGTTGTTCACCGACCCGGCGGAGCGCGCGCGGCTGGGCAGGCTCGCCGGCCCGCTCACCAACGACGTGATCATCGCCGACGCCGGCGCCTACGCCGATTTCCTGCTGAGCCGCCCCGAGGTGACCGGTACGGCGATCGGCACCACCGGTTACTGCCTCGGCGGGCGCATGTCGATGGTCGCCGCGGGCGGGCTCGGCGACAAGATCGCCGCGGCCGCGTCGTTCCACGGCGGCGGGCTCGCCGTCGCCGGCGAACCCTCGAGCCCGCACCTCGCCGCCGGCCGGATCGCCGCCGTCGTCTACGTGGCAGGCGCCAAGGACGACAACCATTTCACGCCGGAGCAGGCCGAGTTGCTGGACAACGCGCTCACCGCGGCCGGCGTCGAGCACACCGTCGAGTTCTATCCCGCACACCACGGGTTCGCGGTGCCGGACAACCCCACCTACGACGCCGAGGCCGAGGCCCGCCACTGGGAAGCGCTCCGCACCCTGTACGGCGCCCACCTGGGCTGATACGGAAAACCGCGCGACACGCAGGCTCGGGGCCGGCAGGCTGCCCGTTCGTGTCCATTGTGGAGTTCGCCGTCGGAAAGCCGGGGCCGTACGGACTCACCGTGACCGAATCCCAGGCGAACGCGATCGGCCGGATCACGGCCGACGGGCAGATCACCGAGTTCCCGTTGCCCGACCGCGCGCGGTCGCCGACGGTGGCGGGTGCCGCTGGTTCACCGAATGGGGCGCCGGGCGCATCGGCCGCATCGAGGCGAACGGCGACATCCAGACCTTCGCCCTGCCGGACCGCGCGTGCGAACCACACGGCATCGCCGTCGGCCCGGACGGCGCGGTCTGGGCGGCGCTGGAGACCGGCTCGATCGCGCGGCTGACTACCGGCTGACTCCGCGCTCGTCGCCTCCGGCGAGCAGTTCCGCGAGGTGCGTGCCGTCGCGGTGCACGAGCTGCCCGAGCTGGGTACGGCAGGAGAAGCCGTCGGTGAGCACCGTGCTGCCCTCACCCGCCTCGCGGACAGCGGGCAGCAGCTCGTTCTCCGCCACCGCCACGCTCACGTCGTAGTGTCCCGCTTCGGCGCCGAAGTTCCCGGCCAGACCACAACAACCGCCGACGACCTTCGTCTCGACCCCGGCTCGCTCCAGCAGCTTCCGGTCCGCGGCGAAACCCATCACGGCGTGTTGGTGGCAGTGCGGTTGCACGACCGCGCTCGTACCCGTCAGATCCGGCGGCTCCCAGCCGTCCACTTCGGACAGGAACTCGGCGAGCGTCTTCATCGCACCGGAGACGGCGTTCACCTCGGGCGTCGGGCCGAGCAGTTCCAGCGCGTCGCTGCGGAACACCGCGGTGCAGGAAGGTTCCAGCCCGATCACCGGAGTTCCCGCGGCGGCAAGTGTTTCCACGCTGCGGCGCACCATCCGGCGTGCCGTGTCGAGCTGGCCGGTGGAGATCCAGGTCAGTCCGCAGCACAGCTTCTTGTCCGGAATGGACACCGAGAACCCGGTGTCCTCCAGCACCCGCACGGCCGCGACGCCGACCTGCGGCGTGAAGTGATCGGTGAACGTGTCCACCCACAACATCACGGGTTTCCCGTCCGCGACCGGATGTTCGGCGAACCACTGCCGGAACGTGCGCGGCGCGAACACCGGCAGCGAACGGCGCGGATCCACCCCGGCCATCCGCTTGCCGAGCGAGGCCAGTGGACCGGACATGGCGCGGTTGACCAGTTTCGGCATCCGCGAGGCCAGCTTGGCCCAGCGCGGCAACCAGCCGAGCGCGTAGTGCGACGCGGGCCGGGGCCGGCGGCGGTAACGCTGGTACAGCGTCTCCGCCTTGTAGGTCGCCATATCGACACCGGTCGGACAGTCCGAGGAACAAGCCTTGCAGGACAAGCACAAGTCGAGCACGTCGGCGACCTCGGGCGAACGCCAGTCGGTGGTGGCGGCCGAGTTGGCCAGCTCCTGCAGCACGCGGGCGCGTCCACGTGTCGAGTCGCGCTCGTCGCGGGTGGCGCGATACGACGGGCACATCACGCCGCCCGGCGCCGTGACACGACATTTGCCCACGCCCGTGCAGCGGTGCACGGCGGCGCCGAAATCGCCGCCGTCATGGTGGTAGCCGAATCCCAGCCCGGTCGTCATCCGGCGCCGGCCCACGTCGCGCAGGTCCTCGTCGGCCGGTCGCGGCCGCACGATCACGCCGGGGTTGAGCAGGTCCTGCGGGTCGAACACGTTCTTGACCTCGGCGAACGTGTCCAGCGCTGCCTGGGAGTACATCAGCGGCAGCAGTTCGCCGCGGGCGCGGCCGTCGCCGTGCTCACCGGACATGGACCCGCCATAGCCTGCCACGAGTTTCGCCGCGTCCACGAGGAAGTCGTGGAACACCTTGCGCCCGCCGCGCTCGTCGAGCGGGAAGTCGATGCGGATGTGCACGCAGCCGTCGCCGAAATGCCCGTACGGCACGCCGCGCAGATCGCGGTCGGCGAGCAGCGCCTCGAACTCGCGCAGGTACGCGCCGAGGTGCTCGGGCGGCACCGCCGCGTCCTCCCAGCCGGCGTGACCGGGACGGTCGCCGTACACGCGTGCGGCCAGGCCCGCGCCGTCCTCGCGGATCTTCCACAGCGCGGCCGCTTCGGCACTGTCGCGCACGATCCGCGCCTCCAGTGCGCCCGACTGCGCCACCAGCGCCTTCGCCTCGGCGGGGTCGTCGCCGCGCAGTTCGGCGAACAGCCAGCCCTGGCCGCGCGGCAGTTCGGGCACCGCACCCTTGCGGTTGCGGACGACCTCGACGATCCGCGCGTCGAGCCCCTCCAGCGCGGTCGGGCCGGACGACAGCAGCGCGGGCACAGCGTCGGCGGCGGCCGCCATGTCCGGGTAGCCCAGCACGACGAGCGTGGTCACCTTGGGCGCGCGCACCAGCCGGACCCTCGCCCGCCGCAGCACGCCCCAGGTGCCTTCGGTGCCGACCAGCGCCTTCGCCACGTCGAAACCGTGCTCGGGCAGCAGGTGTTCCAGCGAGTAGCCCGACACCTGGCGGCTGAACCGGCCGAGTTCGGTGCGGATCACGTCGAGGCGCGAGCGGACGATCCGGTCGAGCGCGGCGAGCGTGGGCGAGGACTCCGGATCGGCGCCCGCCGCGACGTGCAGCAGTTCGCCGGTACCCGTCACGATGTCGGCTTCGAGGAGGTTGTCGGCGGTGCGCCCGTAACCGAGGGCGCGCGAACCGCAGGCGTTGTTGCCGATCATGCCGCCGAGCGTGCAGCGGCTGTGTGTGGACGGGTCCGGGCCGAAGCGCAGCCCGTGTGGCGCGGCCTGCCGTTGCAGGTCGTCCAGCACGACACCGGGGTCCACCAGCGCCGTGCCCGACTCGGGGTCGATCTCGTGCACCCGGTTGAGATGACGGGAGAAGTCGAGCACGACGCCGGTGCCGACCGCGTTGCCCGCGATCGACGTTCCGGCGCCACGCGCCGTCAGCGGAACCCCGAGCGAACGGCACGTCTCGACCGCGGCGACCACCTCGTCGGCATGGCGCGGGAACGCGACGACGGTCGGCAGCACCCGGTAGAGCGAGGCGTCGGTGGAGTACTCGGCGCGGCGGCGGGCGGAGTCGTCGACCTCGGCGATCCCCGCCTTGCGCAGGGCCTCGACGACCGGCGCGGTGACTTCAGCGGTACCCATCACCTCATCTTCTCAACGCCCGGCTCGCGAGACCGCCCTAGGGCCGCCTGCCGAGGAAGGCGAGCAATCGGTCGCTTCCCGGAGCGCGCTGCGAGATCGCCAGCGCCGGATCGAACCGGCCCGGCCGGTCGATGTCGGTGACGAACAGCGGGACCAGGTTCAGCAGTTCCTCGGCCAGCGCGGGCGGAATCGGCCGCGGCCGTCCGCACGCGCTGGCCACGTCCCAGCCGTGCGCGGCGATCTCGAGCGCGCCGGTGCTGGTGAGGATGCTCGTGTGCAGTGCGAGACCACCGACCGAAGCCTCGGATCGTTCGGAGTTCGCCCACGCGCCGAGCAGTTGGCAGGCCCGGTCGCGCAGGGTCGCGACCGGATCGCCGCCGCCGGCAGCGGGCACGTCCAGTGCGACGTGCCCGATGTCGGCGGCCTCGTGCAGTGCGAGCATGGAGTCGTTCATGTGCGCCAGCAGGTCCGCGAGGTTCCAGGCCCGGCATGGCGTCGGGCGCGACATGAGTTCCGGCGTGACGAGAAGCAGGCTGCCGAGCGTGTAGTTCACCGCGCGTTCCAGCAGCCCGACGCCGCCGATCAGCGCTGCCGCGCCCTCGTCGGTCATCGCGGCACCGGGATGCTTTCCGGGAGGCCGAACTTCGCGAACAGGGTCGTGTCGAAGAAGCACGAGACGTGCTCGACGCCCTCGTCGGACAAGGTGAGCACCGGCATGTTGAACGGCACGTAGACCTCGCCCTCGCGCATGTAGAGGCCGAACGCGGGCTGCCCGTTCGCCGAGATCGGCACGAGGTGCATGTCGCCGGGCCCCTTCGCGGGGCACTGGATGTCGATGAGCCGGGCGATGTTCTCCGGGCCCCGGTACCAGCCGACGAACGGCGGCATCTCCCAGATCGCGTCCTTGGTGAACAGCTCCACCATCGCCGAGATGTCCTTGCGCTCGAACGCGGTCACGAACCGCTCCAGCAGCTCACGCTGTTCGGCCTCGGCCGGCTCGGCGACCTTGTCCTCCGACGGCGTGACCTCCGCGAGCTGGGCGCGCGCCCGCTGCAGGATCGAGTTCACGGCGGTGGTCGTCGTGTCGAGCACCTTCGCCACCTCGGCGGCGCGCCACTGCAGCACGTCCCGCAGGATCAGCACCGCACGCTGGCGCGGCGGCAGGTGCTGCAACGCGGCCATCAACGCCAGCCGGATCGACTCACGCGAGGTGACGATCGCGGCCGGGTCCGCGCTCTCGGCGCCGACCATCGCGTCGGGCATCGGCTCCAGCCACGGCACCTCGGTCTGTTCGACCAGTTCGTCGCCCGCCTGCGAACCGGGCTGCCCGAGCCCGGTCGGCAGCGGGCGCTTGCCGCGGGTCTCCAGCGCGGTCAGGCACACCCGGGTCGCGATGCGGTACAGCCAGGTGCGCAGCGAGGAGCGGCCCTCGAACTTCTCGTAGGACTTCCACGCCCGCAGGTAGGTCTCCTGCACCAGGTCCTCGGCGTCGTGCACCGAGCCGAGCATGCGGTAACAGTGCGCGAGCAGCTCGCGTCTGTACGGATCGGCCTGCCGGAGGAAGTCCTCTCCGGCGGCGGGTCTCTCGGTCATTGTCATAGTCATAAGCATCTCCCTGGGCCTCGCTGGAAGTACAGACCAGAGGGCGCGCGAGAACTCATCGATCGGCGAGCGGTTTCGGCGGAAGCGGGAAGAAACCGCTGGTCCGGGCCACGTACTCGGCATAACCAGGCCTGCTGTCCAGCAGCTGGCGTTCCAGGATCGGCTTGCCGGACCCCTTCGCGAGCAGCGCCGTCATGATCAGTGGGCTGACCACCGTCGCCGCAGCGAGCCAGCTGTGGCAGGCCAGCAGATACAGCCCCCACCAGACACACGCGTCGCCGAAGTAGTTCGGGTGCCGGGTGTAGCGCCACAACCCCGTGTCGAGGACCTTGCCCTTGTTCGCCGGGTCGCGGCGGAACCGCTGGAGCTGGTGGTCGCCGATCGCCTCGAACGCGAAGCCGACCGCCCACAGCAGGCCGCCGATCCAGTAGAGCGCGGCGGGAGCCGGGTCGCCGTACTGCGCGACCTGCACGGGCAGGGAGATCAGCCACAACAGCACGGCCTGCGTGAGGTAGAAGCGAGTGAACATCGCCAGTGGCCCGCGCCCCTGATAACGCTTGTCCTCGTCGCCGCCGCGGTTGCGCAGCCCGATGTGCACGGCCAGCCGCACACCCCACACGACGGTCAGGACGGTGCTCAGTATCCGCGCGGTGAGATCGCCGTCGGAGCGGGCGAAGGTGACCACGGCGACGAGCGCGAAGCCGAGGCCCCACACCGTGTCGATCGTGTCGAAACGTTTGCGGAGCGCGCCGACGACGAAGGTGACCACGATCAGCGCCAGCACGAGCACCGCGGTGACGACCAGGCCGGAGCTCACGCGCGACCGTCCACAGTGGTCTTGGCGGCGAGAATCTGGTTGACCCCCATGCGGTTCTCCTCGAAGGCCAGCGCGCCGCCGGCGAGGTAGAGCCGCCACACCCGCAGCCACCCGGGCGGTACCTGGTCGGCGTTCTTCTCCAGGTTCTCCGCCCACGCGCGCACGGTCGGCACGTAATGCTCCCGCATGGCCCGCACCTCCCGGATCTCGAACCCGGCCGTCTCCAGCCTGGAAAGCGTCTCCCCGATCGGCACCATCGTCATGTCCGGCGCGATGTAGGACTCGATGAACGCGCCGCCGCCGGGCGCCACCTCGCCGCGCGACATCTGCTGGAGCAGCAGGCGTCCCCCGGGCCGCAGCATCCGGAACAGGGTGGACGCGTATCGCGGATAGTTCCCCGCGCCGACGTGCTCACCCATCTCCAGCGACGCGATCGCGTCGTAGGGCTCGTCGTCGAGGTCGCGGTAGTCCAGCAGGAGCACCTCGGCGGGCAGATCGCGTTCGGTGATCTCGGCGCGGACGTGCGCGGCCTGCTGCTCGGACAGCGTGATGCCGGTGGCGACGACGCCGTAGTGCTCGGCGGCGTGCAGCAGCAGCGAGCCCCAGCCGCAGCCGACGTCGAGGAACCGCATGCCCGGGCGCAGGCCCAGCCGGCGGCAGACCAGGTCCAGTTTGGCGCGCTGGGCGTCCGCGAGCGACTGGGCCGGATCGGTGAAGTACGCGCAGGAGTAGGCCATGGTCTCGTCGAGAACGAGCTGGTAGAAGTCGTTGCCGAGGTCGTAGTGGTGGGCGATCACGGCGCGGTCGCGCAGGCGCGTGTGCAGCCTGCCCGTCGGCCGTGCCTCCTCAGGTGGCGGCGCCGGGCGCGGGCCGAGCACGCCGAGCCGGACCGCGAGCCGCACGATCTCCGCCCATTCGCTCGCACCGAGTTGCGGCCGCCGCAGCTTCCCCGAGCGGAACAGGTTCCAGCAGCGCCGCAGTCCCTCGGTCAAGTCGCCTTCGACGTCGAGGTCACCGGAGACGTAGGCACGGGCGAGGCCCAGTTCGCCCGGGTTCCACAGCAGCCTCCGCAACGCACGACGTGAGGACAGGACGACCTTGGGACCGGTGTCCTGACCAGCGGTACTGCCGTCCCAAGCCCGCAACCCGACCGGCAGCTCACCGCCGATCAGCCGGGAGAGCAGGGCGGCGAGCTGTGGCGCGACGTCAGGCACGGCAGGACCCTTTCTGGCGGAAGACGTGTCTTCGTATTCGGCGCCACCCGCCCTCCGGCTTGGCGGGGTGACCCAGGACACAAAAAGCAAGCCGATCGCGTGGTTGCTTCGAATACGGCTCGTGCATCCCGAATCGACCCCCACCGTCGCCGTGGTCGGCTCCGGCGTCTCCGGGCTGACCGCCGCGTACGTGCTGCGTGAGAAGTTCCAGGTGTCCCTGTTCGAGTCCGACGACCGGCTCGGCGGGCACGCGCACACCCACGACGTGCCCACGCCGGACGACCGCGAGATCGCCGTCGACAGCGGATTCATCGTGCACAACGAACGCACGTATCCGAACCTGCTCAGACTGTTCCGCGAGCTCGGCGTGTCCACTCAGGACACCGAGATGTCGATGAGCGTGCGCTGCCGGGGCTGCGGCCTCGAGTACGCGGGCGCGCGAGGATTCGGCGGGATGTTCGCCCAGCCGGGCAACCTGCTGCGGCGCGAGTACCTGTGGATGCTGGCCGAGGTCCGCCGCTTCCACCGGCACGCGCGCCGTCTGCTGGACCGGCCCGAGACCGGGGACACCACGCTCGGCGCGTTCCTGGCCATCGGCGGCTACTCCGGTTACTTCGTCGACCACTTCCTGATTCCGCTGGTGTCCGCGGTCTGGTCGGCACCCGGCGAGCTGAGCACCTCCTATCCCGCCCGTTATCTGTTCACCTTCCTCGACCACCACGGGATGCTTTCCGTCGGCGGTTCTCCGACCTGGCGCACGGTCGTCGGCGGTTCGCGGTCCTATGTGGACAAGGTCGCCAAGAACCTGCCCGCCGTGCACGTGAGCACGCCGGTCCGCAAGATCAGCCGGGACTCCTCCGGCGTGGAGATCCGGGACGGCTCCGGCCGGTCGCATCGCTTCGACCACGTCGTGATCGCGACCCATCCGGACCAGGCGCTGCGCCTGCTCGCCGATCCCACGCGCGCCGAGCGGCAGGTCCTGGGAGCGTTCCCGTACTCGCGCAACGAGGCGGTGCTGCACACCGACGCGAGCGTGCTGCCCGCGGCCGCCGGTGCCCGCGCCTCCTGGAACTACCTCAAACCCGCGTGCACCACATCGAACGTCCCGGTGCTGGTCAGCTACCACATGAACCGGCTGATGCGGCTGGACGAGCCCGTCGACTACCTCGTGTCGCTCAACGACGACGGCCGCGTTTCCGAATCGGACGTGCTGGCCAGGATGGTGTACGAGCATCCGGTGTACACGCCGGACACGCTGGCGGCCCAGCGACGACTGCCCGAGCTGAACACCGGGCGCACCGTCTACGCCGGTGCCTACCACGGCTGGGGTTTTCACGAGGACGGCTGTGCGTCGGGGGTGCGAGCGGCCGCCGCGCTCGGTGTCCACTGGTGAACGCGATCTACGACACGGTGGTCACGCACGCACGCCGTGCGCCGCGGAACCGCTTCTCGCACCGCATGTACCTGTGGCTGGTGGACCTCGACGACCTGCCGGTACTGCCCCGGCCGCTGCGGCCGTTCGCCCGTTTCCGCGACCGTGACCACCTCGCGGACCTGCGCGGGTGGCTGGCGGAGCGGGGCGTGCGGCTGGACGGCGGCCGGGTGCGGATGCTGGCACAGGCCAGCGTGCTGGGATACGTGTTCAATCCGCTCACGGTGTACTGGTGTCACGATCCGGACGGGCACCTCGAGTGCGTGGTGGCGGAAGTGCACAACACCTACGGCGGCCGTCACCGCTACCTGCTCCGCCCGGACGCCAACGCACGCGCCGCCGCGGACAAGGAGTTCTACGTGTCCCCGTTCCTGCCCATGCACGGGCACTACGAGATGCGCCTGCCCGAGCCGGACGAACGGCTGGCGGTCGATGTGCTGCTACGCCAGGACGGAAAACCGAGCCTGGTCGCGACGATGCGGGGACACCGCAGGCCCGCCACCGCCGGCACGCTGATCCGGATGTTGCTCACACGTCCGCTGATGCCGCAGCGAGTCGCCGCATCGATCAGGCGCCACGGCATAGCGTTGTGGCTACGCCGAATCCCTATCGTTCCCCGCAGCCAGGAGACCGTTGATGAGTAAGCCCGCATGGCCCGATATCGCCATCGTGCCGAACGCGCCCGGCCGCGCATTCGCCGCCGAGCGGCTGTTCCGGTTGGTCGTGCGCACGCTCCCCGTGACCGTCACGTTGCCCGGCGGAGAACGTCTCGGCCGCGGCGGTCCGGTCCTGCGCATCGACCGGCCGCGCCCGTTCTTCCACCGGCTCGGGGCGGACGCGAAGATCGGTTTCGGCGAGTCCTACATGGCCGGTGACTGGTCCGCGGCCGACGACCTGGCCGACGTGCTCACGCCGTTCGCGCAGCGCATGGCCACTCTCGTACCCAAGCCGCTGCAGGCGCTGCGGCGGTGGGTCGACGCCCGCAAACCCGGCACCGAGCGCAACACGATCTCCGGCGCCCGGGAGAACATCCACCGGCACTACGACCTGTCGAACGAGCTGTTCGCCGAATTCCTCGACGAGACGATGACGTACTCGTCGGCGTGGTTCACCGGCGATTCGGACGATCTCGCCACCGCGCAGCGTCGCAAGATCGACGCGATCCTCGATCTCGCCGGCGTCGGCGAGGGCACGCGGCTGCTGGAGATCGGCACCGGCTGGGGCGAACTGGCGTTGCGCGCGGCCGAGCGCGGCGCGCGGGTCACGACGCTGACCCTGTCGGTCGAGCAGCAAACGCTTGCGCGCAAGCGGCTCGCCGATGCCGGCGTGGGCGAGCGGGTGGACGTCCAGCTGTGCGACTACCGCGACGCCGAAGGCAGCTACGACGCTGTCGTCAGCGTGGAGATGATCGAGGCCGTCGGCGAGGAGTACTGGCCGACGTACTTCGCGACGCTGGACCGGCTGCTGGTGCCCGGCGGGCGCGTCGGGCTACAGGGCATCACGATGCCGCACGACCGGATGATCGCGACGCGCGATTCGTACACGTGGATACACAAGTACATCTTCCCCGGCGGCCACCTGCTGTCGCTGCCCGCCGTGGAGGACGTGGTGCGCCGCCACACCGGGTTGCGGATCGCCGAGCGGCGCGCGCTCGGCGACAGCTACGCGACAACGCTGCGCCTGTGGCGGCAACGTTTCCTCGACGCGTGGCCGCGGATCGCCGAACTGGGTTTCGACGCGACGTTCCGGCGCATGTGGGAGTTCTACCTCGGCTACTGCGAGGCCGGGTTCCGCGGCCGTTATCTCGACGTCCACCAGTTCGGGATGCGCAAACCGCACTGAATGAAGCAGAAAGGGCCGGACGCGAAGTCCGGCCCTTTCTGTTCGTGTCAGAGCGTGAACCACACCGACGGGCTCGTCGTCGGCCGCGGCGACCCGCCGGCCGGCTCCACCGTCATCGCGACCTCGTTCACGCCCGCGAGCCCCTCGAACACATAGGGAGTCGTGGTCGTGCCCTTCGGCCCGAGCAGGCCGATCGACCGCGGAACACCACCCGCGATGGCCCAGACCTGGTAGGTCGCGGTCGCGGGCTGATCCGGCATGCCGTGCACCAGCAGCATGCCCCGGTTCAGCCGTTCGGACACCATCACGCTGCCCTCGCCCGACGTGGAACCGGTGCCGGGAACCGCACGCAGATCCGGTGCGGCCAGCAACTCGGCCAGCTCGTTCGCCTGTGACTGGGCCTGCGCCAGCTGGCCACGCGTGTTGTCGAGGCTGTTCTGCGCCCGGTAGGCGATCACACCGAAGGCGGCCGCGACGGCCACCGCTACCGCTGCCGCGGTCGACACCAGCCGGATCGCCCAGCGACGTTCCCGCCTCCTGGCGACCCGTTCACGGCCCGGCGGTTCCTGGCGCACCTCGGCGATTTGCGTCATGACCCGGCGCTTGAGCTCCGCGGGTGGCGCTTGCGAGACCGCGAGCCCCAGCCGCACCGTGGTGGCTCGCAGTTCGGCGACCTCCTGGCCGCACTCGTCGCACACGGACAGGTGCCGCTCGAACTGGCGGCGTTCGAACTCGTCCAGTGCGTCCAGCGCGTAGGCACCGGTGAGCATGTGCACGTCCGGCGTGGTCATCGGGTCACCCCCAAGCAGTCACGCAGCCGGATCAGGCCGTCCCGCAACCTCGTCTTGATCGTCCCGAGCGGACTTTGCAGCAGGTCGGCCACCTCGGGATAGGTGTGGCCGCCGTAGTAAGCCAGCATCACGGACTCGCGCTGCAAGTCGGTCAAAGTGGACAGGCAGCGGCGGACCTGTTCGCGCTCCAGCCGGGATGCGACGGCCTCGGACACCTCGTCGAACTCGCGGCCCGAGGACATGCCGCCCACGCGCTGCTCTCGGTCGGCGCGGGCCTGCGCCGAGCGCACCCGGTCGACCGCGCGCCGGTGCGCGAGCGTCAGCGCCCAGTTCACCGCGCTGCCCTGTGCCGGGTCGTAGCGCGGCGCGGTCCGCCACAGCTCGACCAGCACTTCCTGCGCGACCTCCTCCGACTGCGCGACGTCCCGCACGACCCGGCGGACCACCCCGAAGACCGGTCCGGACACGACTTCGTAAAGCTGCTCGAAGGCTGCCTCGCTTCCGCGGGCGACCTGTGTCAGCAGTTCTTCCGGGCTCGGGCCCCCGCCGCCACCGCCACGCGGCGAGGGCAGGGCACGCACAGAGTCGTCCATCCACCCATCCTCTCCTAGTCCCTCTGGGTTCGGAGCGCGGCGGTGGCCGGATTGGTCAGGGGTTTTCGGGGCGCGTCGTCCTCCCCGCCGATGTCACCGGGGTTGGTTCGGGTAGGTCAGCTCGATCGAGCTCTCCGGCACACCGAGCGACTTGTGCAGGATCGCGCGCATGATCGGCTCGGGCGCCAGGCAGTCCTCGCACGCCTGCGGGTCCGCGACCGAGATGCGCACGGCGACCCGGCCATCGTTTTCGGACACCTCGAGGGCGTAGCCGTCCGCGGCGAGCGTCGTGCGCATCGCCTCCAGTCCTGCGGCGTCGATCACACCGGCACCGCCTTTCCCGACCACGCACCGAAAATGCGCACCACCATCGAGATCGCGGCGTTGCGCGCACCCGCCACGACCACCGGGATCTGTTCCGGCGCCGACATGAACCGTTCGAACACCTCGTCGCCGTCGGCCTCGGCGGCGTGCCGGACGCCCCGGTCGCTGAGCCCGTTCTTGCCCGCCCGGCGCAGTTCGCCACGCGTGCGCCCGACGTGCTCGATGAGCCAGGACTTCACGTCCGCCTTCGAAAAGCCTTCCTTCGCAAGCATTTGCGCGTGCTCGGGACACAGCACGACCCCACTGTAGGCCTCGCGGAAGATCACCGCGCCGGTGCGCGCCATCGTGTCCGCGATGTCGGCGAGCACCTCTTCGGGATTCTGCGTGTGCCGGTTGTCGACGTACTCGCACGTCCGCAGCAACGCGGCCGACACCGCGCTGGTGTCCTCGTCCAGCCCGGCCTCCACCGACAGCGGCTCCCACGGGCTTTCTTCCTCGTTCTCGCCGAGGCAGATCGACCACCGGCCGGGCAGCCCCTGCGTCGCCTGCTCCAGCACGTGCGGCTGCACGCCGAACGCGTTGCGCACGATCATGCCGACGGCCCGCGCGACCGTCGCGTTAGGACGGAAACCGGGCCCGAACACGCCACCCGTGCTGTTGAATCCGAGCCGCTGCCGGACGGGCCCGTTGACGACGATCAGGGGCGCCGGACCACTGGTGCTCTGCCAGCCGCCGCCACGGGCCGCGCGGTCGTTGATCACCGCCTCCCACGCGGCCAGCACGACCGGGAAGTACTCGGGCTTGCACCCCGCCATCGCGGCGTTGATCGCGGCCTGCTCGACGGTGCAGCTCCGGCCGAACTGCTCGATCGTGCCGATCACCTCGTCCGGGCAGCGGCCGGTGTGTGCGAGGAACTCGTCGACCAGCGGTCGTGAGGCGGGCACCACCGGCAGCCCGTCGCTCCAGCCGTTGTCGTAGCAGTATTCGATGGCGGCGCGCGCGATGTCCGGATCGGGCTCGGTCATGGCCGTCCCGTCAGGATGGCCACGATGTCCTCGATCGCCTCTTCGGCGCGTTCGCGTACCTCGTCCGGTGTGAGCACGGCGACCGGATGGGCCGTCGTGGTGTAGCGGTAGCCCTTGGCGTCGCGCACCTCGGCCATCGCGTTCGCGGTCACGATGAAGGCATCGCTGCAGATGACCGCGGCCGGGATGCCGCGCCGCTCGAACGCGACGCCGTCGGCGACCGCCGAGGCGCTGCACGAGCCGCAGTCGCCGACGCCGGTGATCACCGCGTCGCACCGGCCCGCGAGTTCCTCCAGCTGCTCGTCGGTGACCGGCAGCGCGAACACCGCCTTGGTCGCGGGCACGACCGCCGCCACGCCGTACCGCTCGATGAGCAGCTTGCCGACCTCTTCGAGGAACAGCGCCGCGTTCTGCTTGGTGTTCGCCAGAAGCCCGACGGTGGCGCCGGCGAGCCGCGCCCGCTCGGGTGCCGGGACGGTGGCACCGGCCGGGACCGCCCGCGTCCCGCCGGTCGGATCGAGAATCGCATTCGCCATGCTTCCGATCCTCGGCCGCGCGCGACAGCCTTCCAACAGCCCTTCCATCTGACGTAAGCCGGGCAGCTCGCCGGGAATGGCAGCATCGGCGGCGAGATGGTGCCAAGCTGAGAACATGACGAATGATCGCAACGTGCTCGGCGGGGAACTGGAGCCGTGCGGAACGGACCCGGTCACCGGGTTCTACCGCGACGGCTGCTGCAAAACCGGCCTCGACGATCTCGGCAATCACACCGTCTGCGCCGTCGTGTCCAAGGAGTTCCTGGAGCACTCGACCAAGGCGGGCAATGATCTGGTCACACCGCGTACCGAGTTCGGGTTCCCCGGCCTCCAGCCGGGTGATCGATGGTGCCTGTGCGCCGCGCGCTGGCAGGAGGCGTACGAAGCGGGCGTCGCGCCTCCGGTGATGCTGGCCGCCACGCACGCCCGCGCGCTCGAAGTGGTCGATCTCGACGCGCTGCGGCGGCACGCGGCCGACGTTCCGGCCGACCCTAGCTCGCTGACCTGACCCCCGACCGGCGCCACGTGAAATGCACGGTGGCGCCGGCGAGTGCCAGCGCCGCGGCCACCGCGAGGGCTTCCACGATCACGTTGTGCCTGCCGGCGAAGTCCGGTTCGAGCACGCCGCCCGGCGTGCCGAGTACCTCGGCACGGGAACCGGGTGGCTGCCGGTCGGTCGCGTCGGTGCGGATCGTGAACGTGCCACCGCGCGGGCAGTTCAGGGTGTGCACGAACCCGTAGTGCTGGTACCGCCCAGCGGTGTCGACCTCTTGACGTTGCGCCACCTCGCAGATCTGGCTTCCCCCGAAAGTGTTCAATGCGAGACCGCGCCCGCCGACGGTCAACGCCGCGAACAGCACGCCTCCGCTGATCAGCGCGGCGGCGAACGCCCACCACGGTCCACCGGCGAGGCGCAGTGAACCAAAGGCGAAACAAACCACGCCAGCCAGTCCCAGCGCGATCGCGGCAATGGTGCTGTGCGGCGGAAACACGAACAACGCCGCCCCGGCGAGGATGGCCAGCAGGCCCGCGGGCACGGCGATCCGGCCGGTCCCGATGCCGAGCCTTCGGGCCAGATCGTCCGCCGGAGAACCTGCCATCGCGCAACTCTAACCACGCCAAGCCCCCTTGTATTGTGACCGCGTGCACGAATCGGGCTACTACGAGCTGCTCGGCGTGGCCCGCGACGCGTCCATCGCCGAGATCAAATCGGCCTACCGCGCCCGAGCCCGTGCGATGCATCCCGACGCCGGTGGCTCTCCCGACGAGTTCCACCGGCTGCGGCAGGCCTACGAGGTCCTCAGCGACCCGTACAGCCGCGCCGACTACGACCGGGGCCGCGCGCCCGTACCCGTGCGCGTGCGGCGGCGGCCGCGCGACTTCGGCGAGGACCCATCGTTCGTGGCGACGATGCCCCGGTTCGATCCCGGTTCGCTGCCGTGGTGGGCACGCGGCGACGAGGCGGCGTGCCCGTCCGTACCCACCCCGCCCGGCCACGCCCCGGCGGCGATCCTGCTCGGCTGGCTGCTGCTCGTCGTGCTGCCGTTGACCACGAGCTGGCTGCTGCTGACCGTGTGGCTCCTGCTCGCGACGGCCGTCGCGATCTGGCTGACGCGCCGCCACATGATGCGCAAGCAGGCGCGCGAACGGTTCGCCGCCGAGTTCGGGCAGGAGAAGGTGTTCGGGCAGCCGGGCGCGGAGGCGGATCAGTGGGGCGAACGGCTGACCGCCGAACTGCTGCAGCGCTACCTCACGAGGCTGCCGGCCGCGCGCGTCTTCCATGGCCTCGCGTGGCCCGGTTCGGTGTTCGCCGACACCGACCACGCGGTGCTGTGCGGGCGGCGGCTGGTGCTCGTCGAGTCGAAGATGTGGCTGCCCGGCCATTACGCCGCGGACGAGGACGGCACCCTGTGGCGGGACGACCGCCCGTTCCGCGGCGGCGCGACCCGCCTGCTGGAGGCGATCGACGCCTATCGCGCCCTGTTGCCGGGGGTGGAGATCCGGGGCGCACTGGTCGTGTACCCGAGCCGGGCGGGCGAGATCACCACCGAGGAGGACTTCGATCTACCCGCCCCGCCCATGACCCCGGAACAGTTCGTGCACGAGATCGGCGGCTGGCTCGCCGCCGAGCCGTCCACTGTGGACATCAAGGAGCTGCGGAAGGTGCGGCGCCAGGTGGTATAGCCCCCGAGTTCGCGCGAGCCACCACGTACGTGCCCTTGGACTTGATGGTGACGACCAGGCCGCGTTCGCGCAGGAGCCTGGTGGCGTGGCGCGCGGTGCCCAGCGAGACGCCGTACTCGCACGCGAGCCGGCCCTCGGCGGGCAGCGGCGTGTTCGGGGCGAACTCCCCTGCCTGAATGCGCTCGGCGAGCTGTTTCGCGAGCGCTTCGTACAGATAGCCGGGACCGTCGAGTTCTACGTTCATGTCCTAAAAAGTAGCATAGAAGAGACAAATTGTCGCAAGTGGAAGCCATGGCTAAACTCGTGTCGTGACCGACCACGGCGAGGCGCTCGACGCGCGGCTGCGCGAACTCGCCGCGCGCGTGCGCCGGGCGCGCCGGGAGCGGGATCTGAGCCAGGAGGACCTCGCCGACCGCGCCGGCGTCTCCCGTTCGGTCGTGGCGGAACTGGAGCGTTCCCGGCTCGATCAGCCAAGGCGCAAAGAGGATCCGCACAAGCGCCCGCCGCGCAACATCACGCTCGACACGCTGTTCCGGATGGCCGACGCGCTGGGCATGCACCCCGCCGACCTGCTCGACGACCGATAGTCCTTTTAGGACCCGGCCGGTTTCCCGCGCTGTGGTCGCCCTCACTCTGCTCTGAACTTCCCGCGCCGATCGTGATAGGCAAACGACGCAATGAGGCACATCAGCCCCGGGAAGGTATGTCATGCGCGTGCTGCTGCTGTCCAACTCGACCGCCCCGGGCAAGGAGTACCTCGAACACGCGATGGAGGCGCTGGCCGAGATGCTGACCGGCGTCCGGCGGCTGGTGTTCGTCCCGTTCGCGCTCGCCGATCACGACGGCTACACGGCCCAGGCCGCCAAGGCGCTCGCCCCGCTGCGCGTCGAGGTGGCCGGCGCGCACGAGGGTGACCCGATCAAGCTGTTCAACTCCGCGCAGGCGGTGTTCGTCGGCGGCGGCAACACGTTCCGCCTGCTGCGCGCGCTCTACGCCCGCGAACTGCTGGCCCCGATCCGGGACCGGGTCGCACACGGCACCGTCTACATCGGATCGAGCGCGGGCACCAACGTGGCCTGCCCGACCATCCGCACGACCAACGACATGCCCATCGTGCAGCCGCCCTCCTTCGACGCGGGCGGGCTCGTCCCGTTCCAGATCAACCCGCACTACCTCGATCCGGTCGAGGGCGACGTCCACATGGGCGAGACCCGCGAGGAGCGGCTCGGCCAGTTCCTCGAGGAGAACGACGTGCCCGTGCTCGGCCTGCGCGAGGGCACCTGGCTGCGGCGCGTGGACTCGTCACTGACGCTGGGCGGGGACGAGGTCGGCGCGCGACTGTTCCAGCGGGGGCACGAACCACGCGAGATCCCCTCCGGTGCGGACCTGAGCCGGCTGCTGGAGACGGTCGCCCTGTTCCGCTGAGGCAGGATCGTGGCATGTGGGCGAGCGCGATCCGGCACGGATGGGTGGTCGACGGCGACGTGCCGGGACCCGAGGTCGACGAGTTCGCCGATCCCGGCGAGGTGATCGAGGCACTGGC
Organism: Amycolatopsis acididurans; assembly: GCF_012328925.1. Taxonomy (GTDB): domain Bacteria; phylum Actinomycetota; class Actinomycetes; order Mycobacteriales; family Pseudonocardiaceae; genus Amycolatopsis_E; species Amycolatopsis_E acididurans. The sequence continues at coordinate 16,087 of NZ_JAAXLS010000060.1, read as the reverse complement.
CGGCTCCGACGGCGAATCGCTGCTGGCCGTGCAGCATCCGCACCGCACCCCGGCGGCGCTCGCGCGGAATCTGACATTGCCGCAGGCGCTGCCACAGGCACGGCGAACGCTGGACCGGCTGCTCGCGAACGCCTACCGCCCGGTGCGCGACGTGGTGGCCGTCTACGAGGTGGCCGGCCCGGACGGGACCGCGATCGGCGTGCTGTGCCTGATCGACCCCGCCGCCATCGACGCGCACGTGTGGCACAGCGAGGAGGTCTATCCGCGCATCGTCGCGGACCGCGCCGCCGCCCTCACCGGGCTGGGCCGGGCCACGAGCGCCGCGCTGCTCGTTCCGGTCGCGGACGGCGAGGACCTGACCGCCATCGCGTCCGCCGCCGTAGAGGGCCGCGAGCCGGACGTGCGCACCGCCGACGCCGGTGGCCGGGCGCACCGGCTGTGGCTGCTTGAGGACCACGAGGATCTGCTCCGCCAGGTGCGACGGCACCGATTGCTGGTCGCCGACGGCAACCATCGCGTCGCGGCCGCGTCGCGCGCGAACGCCCAGTTGCTCGCGCTGGTCACCTCCGGTCCCGACCTGCGGATCGGGGCGATCCACCGGGTGCTCACCGGCACCGGCCTCACCACGGCGGACCTGGCCGCGGCCTGGCGTGGCGTGGGTCTGCCCGTCCACGAACGCCCGGATCCGCCCGCACCGGACAAGCCCGGCCTCGTGACCGTGCCATCGGGCCTCGTGGTCGAACTGCCCGCCACTGCCGAACCGCTGCCGCGGATCGACCACGGCCTGGTCGAACGCCTGCTCATCGCCGAGGCGCTCGGTATCGATCCGGAAGGCCCACATGTCCGCGCCCTTCCCGAGGGGCACGTGCCGGGCGGGGACGTCGACGCCGTGCTGCGGCTGGCGCCGGTACCGCTCGCCGACGTGCTCGCGGTGCACGATCAGGGGCGCCGGATGCCACGCAAAAGCACGTATTTCACCCCCAAACCACACAGTGGCCTGCTCATCGCGAACATTTCCGGAGAATTTTGATCTATGCCAATACTGAACCATTCCGGAAATGCTCCGAAAATTGATCACAATTTTCCTTTTGCAAATTGCAGACCCGGGTTGGTTTCAGTCAGCGGCACAGAGAGTTTGCTACATTAAGGTGACACCGCTTCTAGCTCAGCACGTCATCCGCCTAACATGACTCCAGCCGACTACCCCGGAAGCGATCATGGCATTAAGAATTGATTTCGAGCCCGACGCTATCTGTTTCGCGTGCCTGGTGCCGAGAGAACAGACACCGAGCGGTGAAGAATGGTGTTTCGACCTCAGAAGCCGTCCCCTTTGCGGGCAATGCGCCCGCGACGAGTGCGTCATTTACGAACCCTGGAACGACGGATTTCCCGATGAGATGCTGATGCCGGAACAGGCCGCGAACGTGGCCTTTTTCCGGCGCTGACCCGCCTGGCTCCCCGGCCGACGGTATACCGTGGGTGGACTAACCTGGGCCAGCCAGGTGGAACGCCGTCGGCCACAGGGAGGTGGGCAGTCCATGGGTGCGGCACGCCCGACCGTGAGCAGGCGGCGCGAGGTCAGCCACACGAGCGCCCGTTCCCTGCTGATGACCGTGCTCGGCGAGTTCGCGCTGGGCCGCGGCCGTCCGGTCTGGACGTCGACGCTGGTCGAGGTGCTCGGCATGTTCGGCATCGAGGAGAAGTCGGCGCGCCAGGCGCTGGCCCGCACCGCGGCCGAGGGCTGGCTGGTGTCCGAGCGCGTCGGCCGCCGCGTCCGCTGGTCGCTGACCCCACCAGGACGGCGGTTGCTCACCGAGGGCGCCGAGCGGATCTACAACTTCGGCCGCGACCGCGGCGCCTGGGACGGCCGCTGGCTGATGCTGCTGGTCTCGGTGCCGGAGACCAAGCGCGACCTGCGGCACAGCCTGCGCACCCGGCTGACCTGGGCCGGCTTCGGCTCGCCCACACCCGGCGCCTGGATCAGCGCCGACACCAGCCGTCAGGACGAGGCCGACGCGATCGTGCGCGACCTCGGCCTCGACCGCGAGGCGATGTCCTTCGTCGCGAGCTACGGAAAGATCGGCGACGAGGACGCGATGGTCGCGCGGGCCTGGGATCTGAGCGCGCTCGAGGAACGCTACGAGGACTTCATCGACGAGTTCGGCAAGCTCACCCCGGCCACCGGTGCCGAGGTGCTGCACGCACAGACCCGGCTGGTGCACGAATGGCGCCGCTTCCCGTTCCTCGATCCCCGCCTGCCGATCCGGCTGCTGCCGCCGAACTGGAGCGGCATGCAGGCCGCGGAGCTGTTCCACAGCAAGCACGTCGAATGGCGGCCCGGTGCGCAGCTGCACTGGGAGCGGCTCACCGGCGAGCAGGAAGCGGCGTAGGCCGAACGAGTTCCCGATCTTCCCGCCCTGTGCGCGACGGTGGACAATGGTTCGCCGACCACAGGAGGAAGCGGATATGGCAGGCATCGGCATCGTCGGGGCCGGCACAGCGGGGCTGCACCTCGGCCTCCTGCTGCGCCAGCACGACATTCCCGTCACGATCTACAGCGACCGCACCGCCGAGCAGCTCGGCAGCGGCCGCATGCTCAACAGCGTCGCCCATCACCACGCGACCGTCGAACGGGAACAGGCACTGGGCGTCGACCACTGGGACATCGAGGAATACCGCTACTTCGGCCACAACCACTACATCACCGGTGGCCCGCAGCCGCTGGTGTTCCCCGGCGTGTTCACCGCGCCGTCCCGCGCCATCGACTACCGCATCTACCTGCCGAGGCTGCTCGAAGACTTCGTGGCGCGCGGCGGCGAGTTCGAGGTGCGTCCGGTGCAGGCCGCCGACGTGGTCAAGCTTTCCGAGCGCCACGACCTGGTCGTGATCGCGTCCGGCCGCAGCGGGCTGAACGCGATGTTCTCTCGCCGTGCCGACAAATCTCCTTTCGACACCCCACAGCGCAGGCTGTGCGTCGGCCTCTACGAAGGCGTCGCGCCGTCGGAACCGAAGCGCGTCACCCTGAACGTGGCCGCCGGGAACGGAGAGCTGCTGGAGATTCCGATGTACTCCTCCGCGGGTCACGTCACGGCGCTGCTGTTCGAAAACGTGCCCGGCGGAGAGCTGGAGATGCTCGCCGATCTCAGCTACGAGGAGGATCCGGCGGGCTTCGAGAAGACCATCCTGGAAAGCGCCCGCCAGTTCTACCCCGCGACGTTCGAGCGGATCGACACCGCGAAGTTCCGGCTGACCAGCCCGCTGGATCTGTTGCAGGGCGCCATCGTGCCGACGGTGCGTGAGGACTACACCAAGCTGCCCAACGGCCGCTACGCCGTCGCGCTCGGCGACGCGCACGTAGTGGTGGATCCCGTTGTGGGACAAGGCGGGAACTGCGCGTCCTACTCCGCATGGGAGCTGGGACACGTGATCATCGAGGACCCGAACTTCGACGAGCGGTTCTGCCAGAAGGTCGCCGACCGCAGGCGCGACCGCGTGCACGCGACCGCGGACTGGACCAATCTGATGGTCGGCGGACCGCCGCCGGAGCATCTGCTGCGGATGTTCGTCGCGATGGCGACCAACCAGGAGATCGCGGACGAGTTCACCGAGAACTTCAGCTATCCCGACCGCCAGTGGGACATCCTCGCGACGCCGGAACGGGTGAACAACTACTTGGCGCGCAAAGGTGTCGGTGTCCCCGGCTAGGGTGCGGGTGTGAGCGAGCATCTCAGCATCCCGACCCCGGCGGGCAGTTTCGACGCGATCGCGGCCGGACCCGCCGACGGCAGGCCCGTCCTGCTGCTGCACGGTTTTCCCGAGGCGGCGATCAGCTGGGAGTACCAGGTCGCGGTGCTCGGTGATCGCGGCTACCGCGCGGTGGCGCCCGATCAGCGCGGGTACTCGCCGGACGTGCGGCCCGAGCGGGTCGCGGAGTACGGCATGACGTCGCTGGTCGGGGACGTACTGGCGATCGCGGACGAACTCAGCTGGAGCCGGTTCGATCTGGTGGGGCACGACTGGGGTGCGGCCGTCGCGTGGTGGACGGCCTCGGAGCACGGGGACCGGCTGCGCACCCTGACCGCGGTGTCCGTGCCGCATCCCGGTGCGCTGTCCTACGCGCTGCGCACCGACGAGGAACAGCAGATGCGGTCGCAGTACATGCGGGACTGGCGCGATCCCAGCACGGAAAAGCGGATGCTGGCGAACAACGCGGAAGCGCTGCGGCGCATGTTCGAGTGGAAGGTGCCGCCCAGCCGCGTGGACGAGTACGTGCAGCGGTTGTCCGAGCCCGGGGCGCTGACGGCGGCGCTCAACTGGTACCGGGCGAGCCGTCCCGCCGCTTCGATCGAGAAGGTCGACGTGCCGACGCTGTACGTGTGGAGCACAGAGGACGTCGCCCTCGGGTCGGTCGCGGCGTTCGAGACGGAGAACTGGGTCACCGGTGCGTACACCTTCCAGATGCTGGAGGACGTGACGCACTGGGTGCCCGAAGAGGTCCCGGAGACGTTGACGGCCATGATCCTGGAACATCTGGCCGCGCACTGAGGCGGATGACCGGGTGGCCGGTCATCCGCCGTCGCGCCCGACCCCTCCCCGCGAGTTCAGCCCTACATGCGCGCGAGTTCAGCCCTACATGCGCGCGAGTTCAGCTTTGCGCGCGGGCGAGTTCGGCTTTACGTGCGGGCGAACTCCTGGCTGACGGCGTTCGGCCCGTCGTAGTTGCGGTCCGGCAGCTGCTGGAGATACTCGATGATGTCGTTTTCGGCGCCCTGCTTCTTGGCGTGCTCGACCAGCTGGTCGCGGCCGCACGGGTAGTCGACGCCGGAGAGGTACTTCTGCATCTGTACCGGATTCGGGGTAGCCATGTTCGCTCCTTTCATCGGCTTTCGGCCCCCGGCTACCCATCCGCGTGCGACTCACTCGTGCCGTTTCGGGCCGCCGTGGCGAGGGCATCCGAATGGTTGACCGGCAGCACCGACGAGGAGGAGCCCTGTGCGCGCGACGATCCTGAACTGCACCCTGAAGAAATCGCCGGAGCCGTCGAACACGCAGGATCTGGCCGACGTCGTCGGGGCGGGTCTGCGCGAGCTGGGTACCGATGTGCGTTCGGTCCGCCTGGTCGACCACGCCGTCCTGCCCGGCGTCAGCAGCGATCTCGGCGAGGGCGACGACTGGCCGGGTATCCGCCGGGAAGTGCTCGAATCCGACATTCTCATCATGGCGTCGCCGACCTGGCTCGGCCGCCCGTCCTCGGTCGCACAGCGGGCGCTGGAGCGGATGGACGCGATGATGTCCGAAACCGGCGAAGACGGGATGCCGGTGGCCTACAACCGGGTGGCGGGAGTCGTCGTGACCGGTAACGAGGACGGCGCGCACCACGTGATCAGCGAGATCAACGGCGGGCTCGTCGACATCGGGTTCACGGTGCCGGGCCAGTCCTGGGTCTACTGGAACATGGGGCCGGGGCCCGGGCCGGACTACACCGCCACCGAACACGGTCACCGGTACGCGCACCAGGTGGCCGGCATGATGGCCCGCAACCTCTACGGCGTCGCCACCGCTCTGCGAAAGTCCCCCATTCCCCAGGAGTTCTCACGCGAGGCCGGCTGACGGGCCTATCGATTCGCGCGGTACCAGCGCGGTGAGGTGTTGCGCGGGGGCTTGAGCGCCGCGTGCACCACCAGCACGTTCGGCTCCTCCGCACGTACGAACTCGCCGAGGCGGCGGCGGAACGCCCGCCCGAACCCCTTGACCTCGTCGGAGTGCAGGCCGAACGACTTGGCCAGGCCGACGAAGTTCGGGGTGTGCAGGTTGACGCCGCGCTGGGGCAGGCCCTCGCGGTCCTGGTCGAAGCGCAGCATGCCGTAGCCGCCGTCGTTGACGATGATCACCGTGACGGGCAGTGCCTCCTGCGCGAGCGTGGCCAGATCCCCCACTCCGTAGAGGAAGCCGCCGTCACCACTCACGCACACGACACGGCTCGCGCCCGAGAGCGCGGCGCCCAGTGAAGCCGGGAAGCCGAAGCCGAGCGTGCCCCAGCCCATGGGGTAGGCGAACCGGCGCGGCGCGGCGACCCGGTGGTACCCGCCCGCCCAGTACCCGGCCACGCACATGTCGGCCACCACCACGGCACCGCCGGGCAGCGTTTCCTCCAGCGTGGCGAGGAAGTCCGCGGCCTGCGGTTCGTCGGCGCGGATGCTGCGGCGCACCGTCTCCTCCAGGCGGCGCATCCGGTTGGTGAGCTCGGGCAGACCGGGGCGTGGTGCGAGTCCGGTGACGAGCTGGCCGACCACGTCGCGGGCATCGCCGACCAACGTGAGGTCGGGGACGTAGTTCTTGGCGGCGTCCTTGGGGTCGACGTTGACGGCGATCAGCTTGGGCGGTTTGGGCATCAGCCAGTTCTGCGTCATCAGGCCGTCGAAGTCGGTGCCGACACCGAGCACCACGTCGGCCTCGTCCCACAGCGCACCGACCTCCGGCGCGTGCACGGGGTTCGGGGCCAGGCAAGGATGGCCAGGTGGCAGCAGCCCGCGCGCCGCGAAGGTGGTGATCACCGGGGCCGCGAGCCGCTGCGCGAGTTCACCGATCTCGGCTCCCGAGTCGGCCCGCAACGCGCCGCCGCCCGCCCAGATGACCGGTCGCGCGGCGGTGGCGAGCAGCTGGCGGGCGAAGCCGATGTCCTCGAGGTTGAGCGCGGGCAGCGGCTCGGTGATTTCGGGGACGGTCGCGCGGTGGGTTTCGGCGCGCAGGAAGTCGGTGGGGATGCCGACGTAGACGGGCCCGCTCTGGGCGCGCACCGCCAGGCTCGCGGCGCGCGCGACGATCGGCGCGATGTCCTCGGGACGCGCGACGGTGCTGGCCGCCTTGGTGACCGGCGCGAACATCGCCGCCTGGTCGCTGGTCTCGTGCAGCACACCGCGCACGGTGCCGGGCCGGCGCAGCTGGGCCGGGATGTCGGTGGCGATGACGAGCACGGGCGAGCCGGAGGCGCGAGCCTCACCGACCGCGGCGAGGGTGTTCGCGGCACCCGGTCCGGTGGTGACGAGTGCGACGCCGAGCTTGCCGGTGGCGCGGGCGTAGCCGTCGGCGGCGTACCCGGCCGTCTGCTCGTGGCGGACCCCGATGACCCGGATGCCGGTGCCCGCGAGAGCCTCCCAAACCGGCAGGTTGTGCACCCCCGGTAAGCCGAATACGACATCCACCCCGAGTTCGGACAACACATCCACGAGGTACTGGGCGCCGCTTCGAATCACCCGACCAGGTTAGGCCCAGGCGGATGACGACTCCCGGTGTGCCCGCACACTGTGACGCACTCGCGAGTCCGCCCATGCACGCCCCCGACATCACAAAGAGTGTTCACTCGGTTGCGGACAGCACGTCGTCGGCGGGTGGCGGCGGTGGCGGGGTGCCGTCGCCGAAGGGGCGCCCGCGCAGTTCCTCCCGGCCGTGCGGCGTGGTCCAGCCGGAGAGGTCCGGCCCCACCGGCACGATCCGCGTCGGATTGATCTGGGTGTGCACCTGGTAGTAGTGCCGCTTGATGTGGTCGAAATCCACGGTGTCGTGAAAGCCCGGCGTCTGGAAAAGATCACGCGCGTACGCCCACAGCACCGGCATTTCGGTCAGTTTGTTCCGATTGCATTTGAAATGACCGTGATAAACGGCGTCGAAGCGCACGAGCGTGGTGAACAGCCGGATGTCGGCCTCGGTGATCGTGTCGCCGACGAGAAAGCGCTGTCCCGACAATCGGCCGGACAACTGGTCCAGACGAGCGAACAACCGGGAATAGGCGTCCTCGTACGCGGATTGCTTCGACGCGAACCCGGCCTCGTACACCGCCGCGTTCACGTCCTTGTAGACCGCGCGGTTGATCTCGTCGATCTCGTCGCGGTGGCGTTCCGGATACAGATCAGGCGCGCCGTCGCGATGATATTTGGTCCATTCGGTGGAGAAGTCGAGCGTGATTTGTGGGTAATCGTTGGTGACGAGCTTGCCACTGGGCACGTCGACGACGGCGGGAACGCTGATCCCGCCGTCGTAACGGGACTCGGCCTTGTGGTAGGCCTCGGACAGAAAACGAATACCCAGAACCGGATCCCGGCCGTCGGGGTCGAGCGTGAACCGCCAGCTGCGTTCGTCCTGAATGGGATCCGCGACGGCGAGCGAGATCGCGTGCTCCAGCCCGAGCAGCCGGCGCACCACGAGCGCCCGGCTCGCCCACGGGCAGGCCCGGCTGACCACCAACCGGTACCGGCCGGGCTCGACGGGCCAGCCATCGCGCCCGTCGGCGGTGATACGTGCGGCGAAGTGGTTGGGCGACCGCACGAACTCGCCCGTTTCGGGATCGGTCGGGATGGTCATGACAACCACACTAGATGGGGGCGGGGCACGTGGCATTGTGCGTACACTCGCCTCCACGGCGTACAGCACGAGAGGCGGGCAGCTCATGGCGCTGATGCCATTCACCGATTCCATGTTCCTGCTTGTGGAAAGCCGCGAGCACCCGATGCATGTCGGCGGCTTGCAGCTGTTCCGCAAACCCGACGGCGCCGGTCCGGACTATTTGCGCGGACTGCGCGAGGATTTGATCAAGAACGAGGACATTCCGCAGTTGTTCCGCCGCCATCCGGCCCGGCCGGTCAACACGCTCGGTTATGTCGCGTGGGCGCAGGACGAGAATGTCGACCTCGACTACCATTTCCGGCATTCCGCGCTGCCGCAACCGGGTCGAGTGCGCGAACTTCTCGAACTCACCTCGCGCTGGCACAGCACTCTGCTCGACCGGCACCGTCCGCTGTGGGAGATCCACCTCGTAGAAGGCTTGCGGGACGGCCGGTTCGCGATGTACAGCAAGATCCACCACGCGCTGCTCGACGGGGTCGCGGCATTGCGGCATCTGCAGAGCACGCTGTCCGACGATCCCGATGATCACGACTGCCCGCCGCCGTGGGGTACACCGCGACCCCCGCGCGCGAAGTCCGCGGGCGGCACGGGATCGTTGCTGCGCACGGCACGCAGTTCGGTCGAGCAGCTCGCCGGGGTCGCGCCCGCGGCGCTCAAACTGGCCAAGGAAGCCTTCCGCGAGCACACGCTGACGCTGCCGATGCAGGCGCCGAAGACGATGTTCAACATTCCTATCGGCGGCGCCCGCCGGTTCGCCGCGCAGTCGTGGCCGCTGTCGCGCGTGCGCGAGATCGCCAGCGCCACCAGCACCTCCCGCAACGACGTCGTCCTCGCGATGTGCGCGGGTGCGTTGCGGGACTACCTGATCGAACAGCGCGCACTGCCCGACGCCCCGCTCGTCGCGATGGTGCCGGTGTCGATGCGCGGCAAATCGGACGGCACGGCCACCGGCAACCAGATCGGCGCGGTGCTGGCGAATCTCGCGACGGACAAGAAGGATCCGGCCGCGCGCCTGTCCACGATCCACCACTCGATGCGCGAGGCGAAGCGGATCTTCAAGGAGCTGACGCCGATCCAGGCACTGCTGCTGTCCGGCATCAACGTCGCGCAGCTGGGAGTCTCGACGGTGCCCGGCGTCGTGTCCAACACGCGGCCGCCGTTCAACCTGGTGATCTCGAACGTGCCGGGCCCGCGCAAGCAGATGTACTGGAACGGCGCGCATCTCGACGGGATTTATCCCGCCTCGGTGCTGCTGGACGGGCAGGCGCTCAACATCACGCTGACCAGCAACGGCGACAATCTGGACTTCGGCATCACCGGTTGCCGCCGCAGCGTCCCGCACCTGCAGCGCCTGCTGCTGCACCTCGACACCGCGCTCGCCGAACTGGAACACGCCGTCAAATAAGGAAAACCGGGGCCTGGTGCGCGACCAGGCCCCGGTGGATCGGCGAGATCAGGCGATGCCCTCCGGGCTCGCGCCGCTCACCTGTACGCCGCGCGCGGTGATCCGTTCGATCTCGGCGAGGTCCGCCGCGCTGAGGTCGACGTCGGCCGCGCCGAGGCTGTCCTCGATGTTCTTCGCGCGCCGGGCGCCGACGATGGCGACGTGGACGCCGGGCTGGTGCAGTGTCCACGCGATCGCGAGCTGGCTCACGGTCACGCCCTTGGCCGCCGCGAACTGCTTGAGCTCCTCGACCACTTCGACGTTGCGGCGCAGGTTCTCGCCCTGGAACGCGCTCGACTTGCTGCGCCAGTCGCCGTCCTCGAACGTCGCGTCCGGCTTCAGCGTGCCGGTCAGCAGACCGCTGCCGAGCGGGCTGTACACCAGCACGCCGATGTCGTGCTCGCGGCAGTACGGCAGCGGGTCTTCCTCGATGGCGCGGCGGAACAGGTGGTAGGGCGGCTGCAGCGTTTCCACCGGCCGCGTGCGGTCGAAGTCCGCGAGCTGGGCGGCGTTGTAGTTGGACACGCCGACGTGCCGGATCTTGCCCTCGTCGACGAGTTCACCCAGCGCCGCCGCGGTCTCCTCGGCCGGGGTGTTCTCGTCCGGCCAGTGCACCTGGTACAGGTCGATGTGGTCGAGTTCGAGGTGACGCAGGCTCTCCTCGACCCCCTTGCGCAGCCACGCGCGCCCCGCGTCGCGCGGCCGGTCACCGCCCGGGTTGATGCCGCCCTTGGTCGCGATCACCAGGCTGTCACGGTCACGCTTCAGCTCGTCGCGCAGCGCGCGGCCGAGCAACGCCTCCGACTTGCCGAACCCGTACGCCTGCGCGGTGTCGAAGAAGTTCACGCCCAGCTCGCGCGCGTGCTGGATGGCGCCGACGGCCGCGTCCTCGTCGAAGGAACCCCAGTCGCCACCGAGCTGCCAGGTGCCGAACGCGATCCGCGAAACGGTCAGTCCGCTCTTTCCCAAAGTCGTCGTACGCATGTCTCCAGCTCAACACAATCATCGGACGATTGCATCGTGGAGTCACTCCAGGTCGACTTGTCGTTGCTCACAGGCGCGGCCATGAGCGAACTCGGCATTGCCGTCGCGCCGGTCGCGAGTGTCCTTTTCGGATTCTCGTCACTGCCGCTCGGGCAGGCGCCGACGCTGAGCCGCGTGGCGGCCTAGCTTCCCTGTTGTGAGCCGATCGCGAGGCGGCTCACCGGCCAGGGCTGGATCTCCTCGACGAGCTTGGCCACCGCGAGCACCAGGTCGTCCGAGTGGCGCGGCCCGACGATCTGCAGACCGACCGGCAGTCCCGACTCCGTGATCCCCGCGGGCACGCTGATCGCGGGCTGCTGGGTCATGTTGAACGGGTAGGTGAACGGCGTCCACTCCGGCCAGCTCGACATGCCGCTGTCCGGCGGCACCTCGTACCCGGCCTCGAACGCCGGGATCCCGACCGCCGGGGTGATCAGCACGTCGAACCGGGTGTGGAACTCGCCCATCAGGATGCCCAGCGCGGCCCGCTCCCCGGTGGCGGCCAGGTAGTCCGCGGCCGAATAGGTCTTGCCCTGCTCCCATACGCGCCGCAGCCCGGGGTCGATCTTCTCCTCCGAACCGGGTGGGAAGGTGTTCAGCCACTGCGCCGCGCCGGTGGACCACAGCACGTCGAAGGCTTCCTTCGGATCGGTGAAGCCGGGGTCGCTCTCCTCGACGCGCAGCCCGGCGTCGGCCAGCGCGTTGACGGTCGAGCGCACGATCCGCGCGACCTCCGGGTCGACCTTCGCGTAGCCGAGGGTCGGCGAGAACGCCGCGTTCAGCCCGCGCACGTCCCGCCGCACGGCCTCGCGGTAGGAACCGACCGGCGCGGGCAGCGCCGCCGGGTCCCGGTGGTCGGGCAGCGCGAGGACGTCCAGCATCAGCGCCACGTCGTCCACGGTTCGCGCCATCGGACCCGCGTGCGACAGCGGGCCGAACGGGCTCGCCGGGTACAGCGGGATGCGGCCGTGCGTCGGCTTGAGTCCGACGATGCCGCAGAACGCCGCGGGAATCCGCACCGAACCGCCGCCGTCGGTGCCGACCGACAGCTCCCCCATGCCTGCCGCGACCGCCGCGGCGCTGCCGCCGCTGGATCCGCCGGCCGTCATCGACGGGTTCCACGGGTTGCGCGTGACACCGGTCAGCGGGCTGTCCGTGACACCCTTCCACGCCAGCTCGGGCGTGGTGGTCTTGCCCAGCAGCACCAGCCCGTTCTCCCGCAACCGCGCGGTGACCGGGCTGTCCACCTCCCACGGCTGGTCGGGGTCGATACAGGTGGAGCCGCGCAGCGTCGGCCAGCCCTGGGTGAGGAACATGTCCTTGATCGAGGTCGGCACGCCGTCGAGCCAGCCGATCGGATTTCCTTCGCGCCAGCGGGTCTCCGACGCCTTCGCGCCTTCGAGCGCGACTTCGGCGTCCACGAGACAGTAGGCGTTGACTTCGCGGTCGCGTTCCTCGATGGCGCGCAGCGCGGCCTCGGTGGCTTCCACCGGGGACAGCTCGCCCGTGGAATACGCGGCGACCAGTTCACTGGCCGTCAACAGGGTGCCCATGTTGCTCCTCAATGCCCCGACGGCACATAGCCCAGCTGCTTGTCCACCACATTACGAAGTGGGCGGCCAGTCTGCCAGCGCTGGAAGTTTTCGGCGAACACTTCGACGAGCGTGTTGCGCCAGCCCGCGAAGTCCCCGGACATGTGCGGTGAGATCAACACGTTCTCGAGTGTCCACAATGGATTATCATCGGGCAGCGGCTCGGTCTCGAACACGTCGAGTGCCGCGCCCGCGATCCGCCCGTCCCGCAGTGCCTTGACCAGGTCGGCGGTCACGACGAGTTCCCCGCGCCCGACGTTGACGAACCTGGCGTGCGCGGGCATCGCGGCGAACGCGTCCGCGGCGAAGAGGCCCTTGGTCTGATCGGTCAGCGGCGCGACGGCCACCACGTAGTCGTAGCCGGGCAGGTGGTCGAGCAGGTCGGCCGAGGCGTGCACCTCGCCGAAGTCCTCATCGCCGGAGCGGGCGCGGCGCCCCATGCCCGACACCGACATCCCCGCCGCGCGCAGCATCCGTGCGATCGCCCTGCCGATCGGCCCGGTGCCCACGACGAGCACCCGGCGGCCCGCGATCCGCTCGCTTTCCCGGTGCCGCCATTCGCGCCGGCGCTGCAGTTCGATCGAACGCGCGAGATCCTTGGCGAAGGCGATGATCACGCCGAGTACGTACTCGGCGATCGAGTCGTCGAACACGCCCCGGGAATTGGTCAGCACGACGTCGCTGTCCCGCAGCGCGGGGAACATGACGGGGTCGACACCGGCGCTGGCGATGTGCACCCAGCGCACGCGGTCGGCGGCATGCCAGGCCCCGGCGACGGCCGTGGACAGGAAGTCGTAGACGAACAGCGCGTCGGCACCGCGCAGCGCGTCGGCAAGCCCGCGTTCGTCGGTGTAACGAACCTTCGCCGTCGCTTCGATGTGGTCCATGTCCGGGGGATGCCGATCTCCGCAGAGCACCGCCAGCACCGGGCTTTCCGTGCCGATCACGTTGACACGGTAAGAGTGGGTCGTATGATTGTCAACAATCCGAGGAGCCACCCCGGAGGCTTTCTCTAAAAGAGCGTTACCTTCGGAGCCGAGCCTTGGATTTGGACTTTCCTGCCTTCGACGGACCCCTCGCGCAGCGCGGGATCGGCGTCATCGCGCCGTTCGACCTCGCGCTCGAGCGCGAGCTGTGGCGCTGGGTCCCCATGGAGGTGTCCCTGCACCTCGCGCGGACACCGTACGAACCGGTGCCGGTGAGCATGGAGATGGCCCAGCTGGTCAGCAACAGCCAGCACCTCGCCGCCGCGACCCGTGACGTGCTGCACGTCGAACCCGAGGTCGTGGCCTATCTGTGCACGTCGGGCAGTTTCGTCAACGGCATCGACTACGAGCGCTCGCTGCGCAAGGCGATCTGCGACGCCGGCGCGCCGGACGCGGTCACCACGTCCGGTGCGCTCGCCGAGGTGCTGCACCAGCTCGACATCAGCCGGGTCTCGGTCATCACGCCCTACGACGCGGACCTGACGGGCAAACTGCACGATTTTCTCGCGGAGATCAACGTGCAGACGCTCTCCAGCGAGCACCTCGGCCTCGGCGGCGGCATCTGGAAGGTCAGCTACCGGACCATCGCGGAGCGGATCTTCAGCGGAGACCACGCCGACGCGCAGGCGATTTTCGTCAGTTGCACAAACCTGCCGACCTACGACCTGATCGAACCGTTGGAGGTGGCACTCGGTAAGCCCGTACTGACCGCGAATCAGCTGACGATGTGGGCCTGCCTGAAAAGAATGGAGCTGCCCATCGTCGGACCGGGCAAATGGCTTCGCGAAGTATCGTAGGATTGTCTACAACTGACAAAGAAGGGCGCGCCGTATGCCGACCGTGGGCTTCATCTACCCCGACCACGCCGCCGAGGACGACTACCCGTTCGCCGAGCGGCTGCTCGGGTACCGCTTCTCCTTGCCCGTCGAGCACATCTACGGCACCGACCTGCACGCCGTGCCCGAACTGCTCGACCTCGGCAGCGAAAAGCGGCTGGCCGAAGGCGCGGCGCTGCTGTCGAAGCACGAGCCGGACGCGGTGGTGTGGGCGTGCACCAGCGGCAGCTTCGTGTACCGCTGGCAGGGCGCGCACGAGCAGGTGGACAAGCTCGCGAAGGCGGCAGGCAAACCGGCGTCGAGCACCTCGTTCGCGTTCGTGCGAGCCGCGGAGAAGCTGGGGCTGAAGCGCGTCGCGGTGGCCGCGAGCTATCCCGACGACGTGGCGAAGTTGTTCGTGGAGTTCCTCGCCGCGGGCGGGATCGAGATCGTCGCGATGTCCAGCGAAGACATCGACACCGCCGCGGAGGTGGGCCGCCTGTCCCCGGAGGCCGTGGTCGAGCTGGCGGTGAGCCACGATCACCCCGACGCCGACGCGGTGCTGATTCCGGATACCGCGATGCGTACGCTCGGCGTGATCAACACGATCGAGGGACGGCTCGGCAAGCCCGTGCTGACCGCGAACCAGGTCACGATCTGGGAAGGGCTGCGACTCGCGGGTGAGGTCCCCGAGTCCGAGGAGTTGGGGACGCTGTTCCGATGCCACTAGCCGAGATAGAGCCGGTCAGCCGCGAATCGACCGCCGCGATCATCGCCCGCCAGCTGCGCGAGGCGATCATGAACGGTTCCCTGCCGCCGGGCACGCAACTCGGCGAGACCGAGCTGGCCAGCCAGTTCCAGGTGTCACGCGGCCCGTTGCGGGAGGCGATGCAGCGGCTGGTGTCGGAGGGGCTGCTGCGCAGTGAACGGCATCGCGGACTGTTCGTGATCGACCTCGAAGCCGAGGACATTCACGACATCTATTCGGCGCGGCTGGCGATCGAACGCGCCGCCGTGCTGCGGGTGCTGGCCGGTGACCAGGCCGCCGCGGCCGAGCGGCTGGAGGAAGCCGTGCGGGAAATGGCGGAGGCGCCCGACGGAGACGGGGTGTCCGAAGCCGACATCCGGTTCCACGAGGTGCTGGTCGCGGCCTCGGGCAGCAAGCGTCTCGTGCGCATGTCGCGGACGTTGCTGATCGAGACCCGGATGTGCCTGTCGGCGTTGCGGCGCACCTACTCCAGTGAGGAGGAGCGGGTGACCGAGCACAAGCGCATCACCGAAGCCATCCGCGACGGCGACCGCGAGGCGGCACTGTCCTTGCTGGAGGCCCACATGGAGGACGCAGTCCAACGACTCGCCCCAGGCACCACCCTCCTCCCCTAAACCCCACCCGCGAGTCCACCCTTCCAAGCGCCCGAGTCGAGACTTCCGCGCGCCCGAGTGCGGACTTCCGCGCGACCGAGTGCGGACTTCCGCGCGCCCGAGTCCGGACTTCCCAGCGACCGAGCTGGCCCTTCCATGCGCGAGTCCAGAGTTCCGTGCGACCGAGTCCAGGGTTCCAAGCGCCCGAGTCCGGACTTCCGCGCGACCGAGGCCAAGTGCTGCGCTAATCACGATCGTCCAGGGCTTTCCTGGCGCTCGCGTCAGCGAGGACGCCCGGCAAGCAGTTTGCTCGCGTGGAGGGCAGAAGCCCCTACTCGCGCACCCACAATCCCTAACTCGCACACCCACAAACCTCAACTCGCACACCCACAACCCCCGACTCGGGCGCGCGCAAACCTCGACTCGGGCGCGTGGAACTCTCGACTCGCGGGTGGGGGCTAGGGG
>NZ_JAAXLS010000005.1 GCF_012328925.1 Amycolatopsis acididurans | reverse complement strand
GGTTAGGGCGATGCGGCCCGGCTCGCCGCCTTCGATCTGGGCGACCTGGTCGACGATCCACCCCACGGCGACTGCGGTGAGTGATTCGGGCAGGTACAGTTCGTCACCAAGGACGAACGGCACGTCGTCCCCGGCCCGCCGGGCGAATCCCCGGGCGATGCGGTGCGGTTCATGCCGGATCAGCCGCCGCGCCTCGGGTCCGACCAGCACGGTTCCGTCCGCGGCGACGTGCAGGACGGACTCGATCGGGCGAAGGACGACCTGCGGTTCGCCCCAGAACTCCCCGGCCCGACGACACACCGCGGCTTTGCTGCGGGTGCTGCCGATGTCGATGCCGAGGACGTAACGCATTCGGGTGTCGCCTCCTAGGGGTCCGCACTTTGGTACCAAAGGCATCCGTTCGGGGCACATCCCCTAACCCCCTAATGGGTGCACCGCCACCCCCGGCTCAGGGACCGGGACCTATCCCCGATGCCACGGGCTCCCCCGCTCCCTAGGTTGTGTCGCGGCATCGATGGCGATGTCTCCATCCCCATTTCACCCCCGAGAATTGCGGAGTATTCGTGTCCCACCCCGCCCAGACCTTGCACGATTTCGTGCTCAACCTGCTGACCGACGGCGCCGCCAAGTCGGCCTTCGCCGCCGACCCGACCGCTGCGCTGGCGCACGCCGGGCTGAGCGACGTCACGCCGCAGGACATCCAGGAGGTGGCTCCGCTCGTCGCCGACTACGCGCCCGCGCCGGCCGCGCACGCGCTGGAGTCGGTGCTGGCCTCGCTGCCCGCCGGTGCCGGTGGCCTCCAGGGTGCGATCGCCCAGCTGCAGGCCGTCGCCCAGGCCGCCCACGCGCTGCCCGTATCCGCCCCGGACTTCGACGCCGCTGAGCGCGAGCTGCCCACCTCGACCCCCGACCTCGGCTCGCTGCCGGTCTCGGCCGCGGACCTGGGCTCCCTGCCTCTGTCCGCGCCGAACGTCGGCTCGCTGCCGCTGTCCGCCCCGGACCTCGGCTCGCTGCCGCTGTCCGCCCCGGACCTCGGCTCGCTGCCCGTCTCCGCGCCGAACGTCGGCTCCCTGCCGCTGTCCGCCCCGGACCTGGGCTCCCTGCCCGTCTCCGCTCCGGACCTCGGCGCGCTGCCCAAGGCCGGCGACCTGCCGCTGTCGGCTCCCGACCTCGGCTCGCTGCCGCTGTCGGCCCCGAACCTGGGCTCGCTGCCCGTCTCGGCCCCCAGCGTCGGCTCGCTGCCGCTGTCGGCGCCGAACCTGACCGACCTGCCGGTCGCCGCGCCGAGCGTGACCGACGCCGGTGGTCGCGCCGACGAGCTGCCCGCCTCCGCCCCGAACGTCGGCTCGCTGCCGCTGTCGGCCCCCGACCTCGGCTCCCTGCCGCTGTCGGTCCCCGCGATGGGTGCCCTTCCGGACGGTGACGACCTGCCGCTGTCGGCTCGTGACCTGCCGACCTCCACCCCGGACCTGAGCGCCATCCCGGCCGCCGCCGAGGGCTTCGGCCAGGTGCCCGGCCTTGGCGACCTCCCCGCCGCCCCGTCGGTGGGCGAGCTCCCGCTGTCGGCCCCGGACCTCGGCTCGCTGCCGCTGTCCGCGCCCAGCCTCGGCGACCTGCCCGTCTCGGCGCCCGACCTCGGCGCGCTGCCCAAGGCGGGCGACCTGCCGCTGTCGGCTCCCGAACTCGGCTCGCTGCCCGTCTCGGCTCCGAACCTGGGCTCGTTGCCGCTGTCCGCGCCCGAACTCGGCAGCCTGCCGCTGTCCGCACCGGAGCTTCCGGACGTCAAGTCCGCCGCGCCGGACCTCGGCACCTTCGAGACCTCGAGCACCGGCTCCGCCGACGGCTTCGGGGGTTCGGTCTCCTACACCGGCAGCCAGTTCACCGGCGCAGGCATGGGCTCGTTCGGCGCCGACGGCATGACGGCCGCCGGGGAGAGCCACTCCGCCCTGGGCAGCTACTCCTTCGCCACCGACGGCACCCCGGGTGCCGCGCCGAGCTTCGGTCAGCTCAGCGACCTCGGCGAGAGCCTGGACTCGGACGTGCTGAGCAGGAGCGACACGGCCGCGGGCACCATGGCCAGCTACGTCTCCAACGGTGGTGAGCTGCTCGGCAGCCAGATCACCAGCGGTTCGGCCACCCTCGGCGGCTACCTGACCGGCATCGGCGCTCAGGCCGGCGACGCGGTCACCGCTGGTGGTTCCGAGCTCGGCAACCAGGTGAGCCACGGCGCTCAGCTGGCCGGCGAGCACATCTCGGACGTTCCGGCGGTTCCGGCGCTGCCCGCCGCTCCGGCGCTGCCCGCGGCCCCGGCCCTGCCCACCGACCTGCCGTCGGACGTGCCGACCCACCTCCCGGCCGGGGAGCTGCCGCAGCTGCCGCACCTTCCGGTGGCGAACCCGCTGCCCGACGCCGGCGCTCACCTCGAGCAGGCCGTGACCAACAACCCGGTGACCGACGCCGTTTCGCACAGCCCGCTGGGCGACGCGGCGGGCGCCATCCAGCATCCCGCGCTGCCCGAGCCCACCGGCCTGGACAGCCTTCACAACGACCTGCCTCTCGGCCACTGACCGCGCCCAGTGTGGTGAACGACAGTCTCGCTTAACCTCCCCCTGGCGAGCAGGCCGTTCACCGGTCGTAGAACGGTGGGGTTCGTCTTCGGACGGACCCCGCCGTTTCCCTTTCGTGACCGAACAAGGCACACTCTCGCGGGTGATGGCTGCGCCCTGGCTCGAAGTACTCGATGACGCCGTCCGGGCCTGCGCCACTCAGGGGCGCCCGGACCTGGTGCGACGACTACGCGACCGCAGATCTCGGCTGCTCGAGCGCCAACTGCGGGTCGTCGTGATCGGCGAGTCCGGTCAGGGCAAGAGCCAGCTGATCAACGCGTTGCTCAACGCCCCGGTCTGCGCGGTCGGCGACGATCGCACCACCGTGGTCCCCACCGTCGTCCGGCACGCCGAGTCCCCCACCGCCACCGTCGTGACGGGTGGTCGCCGCGCGATCGAAGGCCCCGGGCACAAGCCGGTCGCCGTCGAATCCGTCAGCGCCGAAGCCAATCGGGAAGCCACCTCCGGCGCCCCTGTCGTGCGTGCCGAGATCGGCCTGCCGCGCGCGCTGCTCGCCGGTGGGCTCGCGCTCGTGGACACACCGGCCCCGGCGACGGTCGAAACCGTCGACTCGATGTCCGCGGACGCCGTGCTGATGGCGACCGATGCCACCAGCGATCTCACCGCGGCCGAACTGCGGCTGCTGGCGCAGGTCGCGCGCTTGTGCCCGACGATCATCGTGGTGCTCACCAAGATCGACCTCGTGCCGGGATGGCGCGTGGTGGCCGAACGGGTCCGCACGGCCCTGCGACAGCACGGCCTGCTCGCGAGCGTGCTCCCGGTGTCGGCGACGCTGCGGCTGGCCGCGGCGCGCACCGGCGACAAGGCCCTCAACGAGGAGTCCGGTTTCGTCGAGCTGATCCGGTGCCTGCACAACGATCTTCTCGGTCAGGCGGATCTGCTGGCGCGCCGCTCGGTCGCGGCACTCACCGCGCTGACGGTGGAGGCCCTGCTCGAGCCGCTGCGCGAGGAATTCAACGCCACCCAGCAACCGTCCAACGGCGAGGCGATGAGCCGCTGGCAGGCCGAGGGGCGGCGGCTGGAACGGCTGCAGCGCGACGCCGGCCGCTGGCAGACACTGCTCTCGGACGAGGTGTCCGATCTGCTCTCCGATGTCGAGTTCGACCTGCGCGACCGGACGCGGCGGATCCTCGTCGAGGTCGACGAGTACTTCGACGCCGCCGATCCGGCGCGCACCTGGGAAGAGTTCGAGGAGTGGCTGCGGCAGAACCTCACCACGGTCGCCGAAACGAACTCGGAATGGCTGCTCGACCGGTTCGAGTGGGTGGCCCGCAAGATCGGCCGCCAGGTCGCGCCGCACCGCCCGGACGCGTTGCCGGACTCGCTGCCCCGCGACGTGCCCGCCGACGCGGTCGGTGATCTGCGGATGCCCCGTGTCGAACGGTTCGGCGTCGGGCAGAAGCTGTTCGTCGGGATGCGCGGTTCCTACAGCGGTCTGCTGATGTTCGGGCTGGCGACCACGATCGCGGGTCTGCCGCTGATCAACCCGATTTCGCTCGGCGCGGGCGCCGCGTTCGGCGCGAAGAGCGTCTTCGAGGAACGGGGAAACCGGCTCAAGCGCAGGCAGGCGGCCGCGAAAACGGCCGCGCACCGCTATGTCGACGACTTCTTTCTCACCTATGGCAAGCACAGCAAGGACACCGCGCGCCAGATCCACCGCGCGCTGCGCGACCGGCTGTCCTCGGTGGCCGACGAACTGCGCGCCGAAATCACCGAAGCGGCCAAAACGATCAAACAGGGCATCGACACCGACGCCGCCGAGAAAACCGCGCGTGCCCACGAAATCCGGCGCGGACTGGAAGAACTGACGCTGCTGCGGCAGCGCGCGAGTGCGCTGTCCCCGCGTCAGCAGCCGGTGCCGCGAGGGCTGACCGCGTGAATCTCGCCCCGGCCACCAGGGCCCTGCTGGGGCAGGCTCTGGAGACGTATCAGGACAGCCCACGGGCGGTCGGCTGGCTGCAGCGCCACCTCGACCGGTTCGGCGATCCGCTGCGGCTCGCGGTCGTCGGTGCCAGCGAGACCGGGAAATCGACGTTGGTGCGGGCGATCGCGGGCGAGAACGTCGCCGACGAGCAGGCGGGTATGGCGTGGATCGGCCAGCCGCGGCATGAGCCGACACTGCTCGACACGCCGGCGATCGAGCCCGGCGCCGCACCGAACACCGTCGAGAACATCTGCATGGAAGCGGACGCGGTGCTGTACCTGGTGCGGCATCCGCACAACGCGGACCTGGGGTTCCTGCACACGTTGCGGGACCATCCGATCGCCCGCGCCGCGGCGGTGAATGCCATCGTCGTGCTCTCCCGTGCCGACGAACTGGCCGGCGGACGGCCCGATGCGCTGATCTCGGCGCGCCAGGTGGCACGGCGGTACCGGCGGGAGCCGGAGGTTCGGGAGCTGTGCCAGGACGTGGTGCCGGTGTCGGGACTGGTGGCCTGCGCGGCACGCACACTGGCCGACGCCGAGTTCGACGCGCTCGCCGCACTGGCCGCGACACCGCGCGAAGACCTCGAACCGCAGTTGCTGTCGGCGGACCGGTTCCTGCTGCGGGACGGCGAGATGCGGGGCCCGTTGCTCGACCGCTTCGGCATGTTCGGGGTCCGGCTGGCGCTCACGTTGATCCGCCGCGGCGCGAACACGCCCGCCGCGCTGGCCGGGGAACTCGTCCCACGCACCGGACTCGCTGATCTGCGGCAGGCGATCGAACGGAACTTCACGTCGCGGCAGGCTGCGCTCAAGACGCGTTCGGCGTTACTCGGCCTGGACGTGGTGCTGCGAATGGAACCGCGGCCCGCCGCGGCGCCGCTGGCCGAGGGACTGGACCGGATCCTGGCGTCGGCGCACGAGTTCCGCGAACTGCGGCTGCTGGCCGCGCTGCGCGGCGGACGGATGCGGCTGTCACCGGATCTGCTGGCGGAGGCGGAAAGACTGGTGGGAGGTCACGGCACCGAACCGGCCGAACGACTCGGTGTGGGCGAGGGAGACGTTCGCCCCGCGGTGCTGGAGATGTTGCGCCGATGGCGCGGCTGGGCGGAAAGCCCGGAATTCGGGGAAAGCGAGCGACGCGCCGCCGCCGTCGTGCTGCGCAGCTGCGAGGAGCTGGCGACCGGGGCGCGTTGAGGAGCGCGGCAACGTGAACCACACGATGCCGCGCGCTGGCGGAACCTCAGTCCTCAGCCGGAACCGGCTTGAAGTAAGCCGTCCCACCGCCGGTGGGCATTCGCCGGAAGAAATCCACGCGAGTGATCGGCTGACCGTAAAGCTCACGGCCGAGCGGCACGATCTGCGTGTTAATGTCGGCTGAAGGTTGATGCGCAACCGAGTGGCCGGTCCGGACGTCGGTTCTGCGCCGATTGTCCATGAGGCTCCTTTGCGAGAAGGGCGGACGGGTCCGATTAGGACGCGAATGGGCAGTCCTCATCGGCTGTTCGCCGATATGCTAAACGGTCCGCGAATGTCAAGGCATCCGAGGGCCCGTATGTCACCCGTCACGATAAGAATGACCCATTCGGGACGACTTCGCACCGGGAGCCATCTGCACTCACTTTTCCGAATCGGTAACTTTCTCGGATACCGGCAGGACCAATGAAGATTCAAGGAGCCGGGCAAGTGCGTCCGCATGATCCGCTCCCAGGTCTTTGAGTGACCGCGGCGCCGCGCTGAGTTGCTCGACGATTTCGACGGCCTGACCACGAAGCCAGTGCAGCTGCGGCGGCTGACCGCCTTCGTCCAGCCGGGCGAGCAGCACTCGCTCACCTGCCGCCATTTGGGCCACCCGCACGAGCGGCGCGAGCGCGTACCGGGCTTCGAGGTCGGACAACTCGGCTCGCTCCGGCCGCGGCGAATCCGTTTCCTCGCGCAGGAACGTCCGCAGAAACCACCGCGCGTCGCGTTCGAGCGCGTCCTCGGCGCCGAGCAGCCATTCACCGATCTCGGCCTCACGCTCGCGCGCCGACAACAACAACGACGTGGGCCCGAGTTGCCCGGCCTCGCCGCGCGCGAGCACCTCCTCGCCGAACTGCGCCATGCACGCATAGGCGTGAAAAGCGGCGATGACCTGCTCGACCGGCCAGCTCGCACCAGACCACGACGGGTGGAAGATCCGGTCTTTCGACAGATCCGCGCCGAGGAAATCGTGCGTGATCGCAAGATCAAAAAACTTTTGGTGCGCCCCTTCGTGCACCAGGGCCTCGGCGACGTCGTACGCACACGAGGGCTGGTCGATCAGGATGAGCCCGGGAAACAGGCGCGAGGACGCGGAGACGAGGCCGCCACTGGTCGCGGGATCGAGAATCGCGAGCAGGCTCGTGTGCGGCAGCAGATCCTCGGCGAGTCGTGGACTGACTTCGTACGCCTTGCGCAGACCGGCCTCGGCCATGCCACGCGCCCGCGCGAACGCTTCGCCGTCGGCCTCGGTGAGCAGCCGCGGTGGCGCACCCGGCCCGCCGCTCTGTGCGTGGATCACCCGCATCGCGTGCGCGAAACGGTCGTTCGCGTCGGCGCTGCTGACCAACCGGAGGCCGGCGTCCCCCGCGGTCAGCTCGGTGGTCATGCCGACGAGATCGTCCGGCGGTGTCGCGGCGAACAGGGTCCGGCCGGCGAGCGCCTCGCCGATCCGGTACCGGAACAGCGGATTGTCCAGCCGCTCGGCACGACGTTCCTGGCTCTGTTCGGTGAAGATCTCGAAGGCCAGGTGGTACAAGGTCCGGCGTTCGGCGAGCAGAGTGCTCGTCGGAGCGAGTGCGGCGTGCACCGCCGTCGCGTCTGGCCAGTCAGATCTGAGGTTCATCCTGCGCGCGGCTTCCGGACTAGGAGGAGAGGCGACCTCTTTGACCGCGCAAACGCTACAACCAAGTCGGTCGCGGACACCTCGCCGGGGGCATGTCTGACAACAGATCAATCGCATGCCCCCGGATGGGCGTTACCACCTATTACACGCCCACGCCGAGCAGTGAAACAACTTGAACGAACCCGAGCACGGCGAGGGCGACCCCCGCCGTCACGGTCATCACCAGCACCGTGCGCCAACCGATCATGGTCACCACGAGTGCTACCAGGAAGATGATGACTAGCAGATTCTGCGAGCTCAACATGAACACCTCCTTGGTCGGCCGAGGCGACGACCGGACGGGTGGTCCGAGCCCCGCCGCACCGGCACCCTTAGCCTCGCCTGGCAGTCTGTTGTCTGTCAAGTAACAACCTGCTGACAGACAACTTGCGTCTGCTGTCCGTCCTTGCTAACCTCGTTGGAAGCTCGGGGCCCTGGTAGAGCTAGCTCGTGGATGAGGCTGATGATCAATGACGAGAGCTGGGCGCTCTCCCCGAATACCCGCAAACCACTGCCGCAGCTGATCGAGGACAAGATCCGGCAGCTGATCGACAGTGGTCACTTCAAGGCAGGCGATCGCCTGCCCACCGAGCCCGAGCTCGCGCAGAAAATGGCCGTCGCCCGCAGTTCGCTGCGCACGGCACTGCAACGCCTGCAGTTGCAGGGCATCGTCGAGGTCATGCGCGGACGGGGCTGGTACGTCCGCTCCACGAGCGTGTCCGACCGCGACGAGTCGTTGGTGATCGACAGCCGGATCAGCGATTCGGACCTGATGGAGGTCCGGATCGCGCTGGAAGCCACGGCGGCGAGTCTTGCCGCGCTACGAGCCGACGACGGTGAGCTGGACGAGATCGCCAAACGCGCACGTGAGCACCAGGGCGCGTCCACCGAGGACAAAGAGGAACTGCTCCAGACCGATGAGGAGTTCCATGCCGCGGTGGTCAAGGCGAGCCACAACGAACTGCTCGAACAGCTGTACCGGTCGCTGGTTCCCAAGCTGCGCGGATACCGGCGCAACAGTTACGGCAGCGCCGAACTGCACAACCGGTCCGCCAACGACCACAACCAGGTGGCGTGGTTCCTCAAGCGTCGCGACGAGGGCGGCGCGCGCACGGCGATGACCACGCATCTGCTCGGGCTGTACAACGACCTGGCCACACAGGCAGGCACCGCCGCCGGCGAGCGGGCGGAACTGAACACCTTCGCATGGGAGGACGAACCGCGCTGGCGAGACCGCTGACGCACCGATCCGCTCGGCCGGCCACCAAGCCGCGTTCGCCGGACTGACCGGTAACAACCGGCAGAGTAGACCGAACGGCTCTTCCCGTTCCTCCCCTTTCCGTAGATCATGGTCTTACGACCGGGCGGAGAGGCAGTGAGTGCTGGGGACGATGTGCGGCTCGGCGATGACGCACGCCCTCCTGAACTGCGCCGCCGCGTCCGGCGACTGGCCACGCTGTTGTTCGCATCCGGCCTCGCCGCACTGCTCGTGGTCGTACTGTGGAATCCGCCTTCCGGCTGGCCGCACGCGCTGCACCGGCTGCTCGAACTGACCTTCCCCGTCCTGTTGCTCGGCGGCGGGCTGCTCGGCGCGTACGAACTGTTCATGCGGCGCTGGCTGGCCGCCGAGCTGACGCGGATCTCCGGGCCGAGGATCGTGGAGGCGTTGCTGCCGCACCAGGTTCTCGAAGTGCTGCTGGACTCGATCTACGGATCGAACCAGGCCAACCGGGACGTGATGATCGGCGTGCTCGGCGGTGAGGGACGGCGGCCGCTGGGCGGTGACCTGACGATCAGCACGCACACCGAGGTGCACCTCGAACTGCGTGCGGTCGATCGCGAGCTGTACCACCTCACCACGAGCGTGACGTACAGCTTCAAGAAGAACGTGCACGTGGACCGGTTCATCGTGTTCGCGACCTGCAACGCGCTGCTGCGTGACTCCATCAGTTCGGGCTGTCAGCTGCCTCTGTTCGAGCTGTGGTTCGTGCCGGATCCCGAGTTGTTCCAGAGTTCGGTCGACGACATGCTGCCGTCGGTACAGCTGCGCATCGACTACCTCGACCACGAGGGCGGGCACCACGAGGCGGAGTCGGCGAAGCTGCGGTTGCGCGAGGTGAAGTTCCAGCAGTGGGCGGACTACCTGTCCTTCTTCCGTGAGGACATGGGCCCGCTGCCGCGGCAGAATCCGCGCCAGCACATGGGCGATCTGCGCATCTTCGAATGCGATCTGAGCGACATCGCCGGTGACGACCACACGGTCAGCGCGATCGAGAGCCTGTCGGTGCGGGCGACCGCGCTGCAGAACATCGACGACGGGTTCAGCTACTGGCAGGCGCCCTATCCCTGTTACGTCGACCGGATCACGTTCGCGGTCAAGGAACTCGACATCGACGGCACCGGCACGTTCCAGTTCAACATCGCACCGTTCACGTTCCGCTCCAACACCACCAGCACGAAGTGGATCAAGGCGGAGGACCTGCCCGACCTCGCCGTGCAGTCGTGGCTGCTGCCGGGGCACGGAGTCGCACTGCTGTGGCGGAAGGTCGACGACCGGCAAGCGACGTGATCGCTGATCCAGGTCCTTTGTGGACACGACAGCGGCGGCCTGCTACCGCCACATGGCGGAATGTGCTGGTTTCTTTGGCCCTGCCATGCACATCAGCCCTGGCTTGTGGCGGTTTGGTGTTGATTGTCACGCTTCCTGCCCCAGTCAACGAGTTTTGCCGGTAGCTGGCCCCTTGCGGAAGTGGATGCATTACGGTTCGTAGCGAAAACCGTTGCCGAGCAAGGGGTGGACCGCGCTGGGGTCACTAAGTAGGCGGTACCTTACAGTCTGTGCCTGTGCGAAAGTCGTTCGTGCAACGCGGGCAGTAGCCAGGCGACCGCACAGGGGCGGCGACGGGACAAACGGGAGCACAGAGTGAACCTCGCACCCCAATCCGACGGTTATTTCACGACAGCGAAACACGATCAGCTCCGTGCGCAGGTTCGCGATTTCGCCGAGACGGAGGTCCGGCCTCGGATCGACGAGCTCGAGTCGTCGCCGAAAGTCCACTATGGACTTTCCAGGCTGATCGCCAAGCAGGGTTGGATCGGCGTGACCATCGGTGCCGAGTACGGCGGCATGGGGCTCGGCCATCTCGCCAAAACCATTGTCATCGAGGAGCTTTCACGGGTCAGCGGCGCGATGGGCGCGATGGTGCAGGCTTCTCAGCTCGGCGTGGCGAAGATTCTCCACTTCGGCAGCGAAAAGCAGCAGAACAAGTGGCTGCCCGTGATCTCGTCCGGCGACTGCCTGCCGACGATCGCCGTCACCGAACCGGGTTCCGGTGGCCACGTACTCGGCATGTCCGCCTCGGCGCGACGCGAGGGTGAGAGCTACATCCTCAACGGCAGCAAGGTTTTCGTCGGCAACAGTCACGTCGGAGACCTGCACGGCGTTGTCGTGCGCACCGGGCCGGGATCGAGCGGGCTGTCCGCCTTCCTCGTGGAGTCAACAAGTCCGGGACTGTCGCTCGGCGAGCAGCGGGCCACGATGGGGCTGCACGGGTTCAGCTTCGGGGAGCTCATCTTCGACGATTGCCGTGTGCCCGCGGACAATCTGCTGGGCGAAGAGGGCGACGGCCTGTCCGTCGCCTACTCCTCGAGCGTGCTCTACGGCCGCCCCAACCTCACGGCTGTCGCGCTCGGCATCCACCAGGCCATCGTCGAAGAGACCGTCAAGTTCGCGACCGGACAACGACGTTACGGCAAACCGCTGAGCGAACTTCCCACCATCAGGCAGAAACTGGGCCAGATGCAGTCCCAGCTGATGACCGCACGGCTGGTCGCCTACCACGCCGCGCATCTGCTGGACGAGGGCCTGCCGTGTGACACCGAGCTGATGAACGCCAAGCTCGTCAACGTGGAGTCCTCTTTGGACACTGCACGTACCGCGATGGAGATACACGCCGCGGAAGGCTTGCACTCCGACCGGCACGTCGAACGCTACGTCCGCGACGCCTACCACATCTACTCGCCCGCGGGCACCTCTGACGTGCAGCGGCTACGGCTGGCCGAGGCGGCGCTGGGTTCGACGAAACGCCAGTGGTCGCAACGGTTGTCGGGCAAACTCAAGGACGGCGGAAGCGCACTGCGCCCGGCCTCGGCCGTCACTGCTCCCGCTGGTGAATCAGTTCCGTCAGCTCGCCCGCCATCGCCTTGATGGTCTCCAGGCCCGGCCGGCCCCACGGCCGCGGTTCGGTGGCCACCACGCAGATCGTGCCCAGCGCGGTGCCCGTACGGTCGATCAGCGGGGCGCCGAGGTAGGACCGGATGCCCAGTTTGTCGATCACCGGGTTGCCCGCGAACCGCGGGTAGTCGCACACGTCGTCGAGCACCAATGCCTTGCGGCGCACCACGACGTGCGGGCAGAAACCGTGGTCCAGCCCCATCTCCCTGCCGACCGACTCCTGCGCGCCCTCCAGCGCCACCCCGGTCTTCTCGCTGGACGGCGTGTACAGACCGGCGAAGTACTGTTCGCGGTCGTCGATGAAGTTGACCATCGCGTACGGCGCGCCGGTGATGTGCGCCAGCCGCGCGGCGAACTCGTCGAACTCCTGGTCCGGACGCGTGCCGATGCCCAGCGCGCGCAGCCGTGCGATCCGCTGCTGCACCTCCGGGTCCAGCGGCGCGAGCATGAGACGGTCCTCGAGCGGGTAGTAGGTCATGGCTAGCTCCGTATCGGATCGGCTTGGAAAGCGCTTTCATGCTGGGTGACGAACAGCGACGCCACGTGCTCGACGAGCGTGACCAGCACGTCGGTCGCGGAACGGCCGACGCGGGCGTCGCACCGGAGGAGCGGCACGTGTGGTTTGAGGTCCAGCGCCGCCCGCAGTTCGCCCGGCTGGTACCGGTACGCGCCGTCGAACTCGTTGATGGCGACCAAGAACCGGATCCGGCGCCGCTCGAAGAACTCGATCGCGGCGAAGCAGTCCTGCAGGCGGCGGGTGTCGGCGAGCACGACCGCGCCGAGCGCGCCGCGGGAAAGCTCGTCCCACATGAACCAGAACCGGTGCTGCCCGGGCGTTCCGAACAGATACAGGATCATGTTCTGCTCGGTGAGCGTGATGCGCCCGAAGTCCATCGCGACCGTCGTGGTCGTCTTGCCCTCGACACCGGCGACGCTGTCGGTACCGATGCTCGCGGTGGTCAGCCGTTCCTCGGTGGTCAGCGGCGGGATCTCGCTCACCGCACCGACGAACGTCGTCTTGCCGACGCCGAACCCGCCGGCGATCAGGATCTTGAACTGGATCGGGAATTCTTCAGAGCCGTCGGAGACCATCAAGCAACGCCTTCAGTCGGACCGGGTCGGAGGTGTCCACGGTGGCGGGGGATCTGGTGGCTACCGCACCCGATTCGATCAGGTCGGACAGCAGCACCTTCGTGACGATCACGGGTTGTTTGAGATGCGCCGCGACCTCGGCGACCGACACCGTGCGGGTGCACAGTCGCAGCGCCTGAGCGTGCTCGCGGCCAAGACGGTCCACCGGCACCTTGGCGCGGCCGGTGGCCCGCACGAGCGACATGAGGTCGAGCGACCTGCTGGGATGTGTGCGCCCGCCTGTCACCGTGTACGGGCGCTCCCATAGTTCTACGGCCTCCTGCTCCTCTTCGGGGCTGGTCATCTCACCAGTTCCCGTTGACCGCCGCCTGCTGACGCGCGGGGGTTGCGAGGTAGGCCGGGATCTGCGTGCTGAGCCTGCCCATCTCGTAGCTCAGGATGCCCGCGTCGACCTCGCGGCTGGCGAGCACCGCGAGCACGGTGCCGACGCTCGCGGCGGTCACGAACAGGATGATGTCGCCGAGTTCGGCGAGGACCTGGCGAACGCCTTCCCCACCGCTGAACCGGGTGCCGACCTGCTGCGACAGCGAGCACAGGCCGCTGGCCATCGCCGCGAGCGTCTCGGCGCCGTCCTGGTCGAGTCCGTGCCACGATTTCGCGATCCCGTCCGCCGACAGCAGGACCGCACTGCGTGTGCCAGGGACCTTCTCGGACAGTCGGCTCAGCAGCCAGGTCAGATCTTCGGCCATAGGGGCGACTCTCCTTGCGCGGTGCCGGGCTCGTTCCGCTCCTCTTCTCGGCCGCGGTCGAGCCCCTTCTGAACGGTTGCCATCAAATTGGTGTTGTGGCCAGGCAGGGGGCGGGTCGCGGCCGGCGGTTCCAGCAGTTCGGGCCGCAAATGGGAGCCGCGGCGCTGCGGCAAGGGTGGTCGGGCCGTTTCGTCCACGGCCCCCCAGTCCGTGGAGTCGTCGACGGCGACCGGGGCCGGAGTGTAGGCGTGGCCCGGTTCGCGCGTCGGCAGCTGCGGCAACTGTGACGTTGGTGCTTCCAGCCGCACCGGTTCGGCGGGCGGCGCGGGCCGCGGAGCGGGGGTCGGGCGCTCCACCACCGCGTTCGTGTCGCCGATCAGGTTGTGCGGCAGGACGACGGCGGCGTCGATGCCACCGAAGATGTTGGTCTGCAGGCGAACCCGGATGCCGTGGCGCTGCGCGAGTTCCTTGACGACGGCGATACCGATGCGGCCGTCCTGGAACAGTTCGCCCAGGTCGATCTCGGCGGCGCCGGCCAGCAGCCGGTTGATGCCCTCGAGGTCGTCCGGGGTCATGCCGAGCCCGCGGTCCTGCACCTCGATCGCGAGACCCGCGGTGACCTTCTGCGCGCGCAGCACGACCTTCGGCGCGTCGGGCGCGGTGAAGGTGGTGGCGTTCTCGAGCAGTTCCGCGAGCAGGTGGATGACCTCGGCGACGACGTGCCCGTGCAGGCTGACGTCCTCGATGGGAACGATGCTGATCTGCTTGTAGTGCTCGATTTCCGCGACCGCCGACCGCAGCACGGCGTACACGGGCACCGGCGCGTTCGACCGGCGCTGCGGGGTGCCGCCGCCGAGCACCGCGAGGTTCTCGGCCTGGCGGCGTACGCGCGTGGCGAGGTGGTCGACCTCGTAGAGGCCGCGCAGCAGATCCGGATCCTCGATGTCGCGTTCGAGCGCGTCCACGCGCTGGATCGCGCGGTTGACCAGTGACTGCAGGCGCCGCGCGAGCTTGCCGAACACCTCGCGCCGCTGCCCGGCGTCGTCGCCGAAGACGGCGTCCCGCGCCACCGGATCCGGCGCCGGTATCGGCGAAAACGGTTGCGGCGGCGGGGCGAACGCGAACCCGCGCACGGCGTCGTCGGCACGGATCGCGGCGATCACCACGACGGCGACGCAGGCCACCGCGACGCCGAGCGAGACGAACATGGTCCAGGACGCTGGTCCGACAAGGCTGAGCACGACACCGGCGGCCCCCAGCGCCGCCACGATCGCGACGACGACGGCGACGATGCGCAGCAGGTGCGACCGCGCCTGGCGAACCGCGTCCGGCTCTCCAGCGGGCACGCCGGTTACTGGCGATTCGGACATGGGTCCTTCCCGTCTCAGGGCAGCAACAGGGAGCCGAAACGCGCATTCGGGCTATGCGGTTGAGCCGTCCCGACGCTGGGAGCGATCTCGGCGCGGCGAGCCTACCGCATACCGACATACGTGCTGCGGGTTTAGGACAGCAAATTGCACTTCACCCGTCCTGGCTAACGACGGAACGTGATCATGAAGTCGACTTGTGACACTTTTCCCCGAGATGGCACCAATTCCGGTCGGCAGCGGCGATCATCGGCCACGGATTCCGTTGCGGCGCTTGGGAATTCTCCGTTACCCCTGGGTAAGGCCGACGAGGTTCCGTAGCGAGTTGATGAGGTGGTCGGGACCGAACGGTGGGAACTGGATGCCTCGGTCGCGGATGAACTGCGGTACCTCCGACCCGCTGAACCCAGCCGGTGCCCTCGATCGCCGAGCGCGGAAGAGACACCATGAAGACAACGCCGCGCGGCGGAACAGACGGGGACCACCTCGCAACGCGTCGGCCTCCGTGCCCGAACGGGGCCGCCGCAACCCTGACGGCAAATGAGACCGCAAATGAGACCAGGACACCTGCCGGAGCGTCGGTCAAAGATGCCCGACCCGCCGTATGCCCTGGTCAACCAAGCGGAAGCGGAGGGATTTGAACCCCCGGTCGGTTTCCCGACGCTCGCTTTCAAGGCGAGTGCATTCGGCCGCTCTGCCACGCTTCCCGGTACAGGCTCAGGGTAGCCCGTCAGTCACCGAGCCGATTCAGGTGTTCGAGCACCCGCGAGAAGGCCTGCCCCATCACCCGCTGCTCCTCCGGGCTCAGCAGGTCGATCAGGTGCGCCCGCACGCCCTCGACGTGCGTCGGCGCCGCTTCCTTCAGCACGGCCTCCCCCGCGCCGGTCAGCTCGGCCACCACACCGCGCTTGTCCTCGGGATCGGGCACGCGCCGCAGGACGCCGGCCTCCTCCATCCTGCCGACCTGGTGCGACAGCCTGCTCTTGGTCGACCCCAGCAACGCCGCCAGCTCCGACATCCGCATCCGCTTGTCGGACTCGGAGTCGAGGACCACCAGGACCTCGTAGTCGATGAGCGAGATTCCGTGCGCCTCGCTGAGTTCGCGGTGCAGCCGCTGGCGCAGGCTCATGGTGGACACGATGTAGGACCGCCAGGCGAGCATCTCCTGCGGGGTCAGCCACCGCACGTCACTCATGGACCGAGACTAGCCGCGCCGCGTATGCCCCCGCCGGGGGACCGCTGCGCGATTGTCCCCGGAAGAGGGATAACGGAACGGTTGAGACTTGCTACGGAAAGGCGCATCCTTGGTGTTATCGGAGGACCGGTACCGCGTCGGAGGCGCACACCCCGGAGCACCTCGTGGTACCACCGCCGGGAGAGGGTAGGTGGTTCAATGGCGAATAATCCCTCGCGGTTGACTGTCCGCTGTGTACCCACGGCCGGAGTGTGTTGAAGCCAATTCGGTCGAGACTGTGAGCAGCACGGGTGTCAATCCAATGCGCTCGAACCTCTCGCGCATCAACGGCGAAGTTCTCGCCTGTTTCGGCGCGGTCTCCGTGTCCGCACCGGCAGTGCGGCTCGTCGGCCTGAGAGGCAGCCAACCGCCATCACCAAGACAACCTCGGTGAACCTGGGTGCGGCTCCTGCGATCGCCGCACCCAGGTCCTTTTTCTGCTACGCAAGCCGGATAGCCGTGACGAACGGCGCCGTAAGTACCCTTCCGGACCTATGAGGTTCGATGACGACGCCGGGCTCGACGCTTCCGAGGTCTCCGACCTCCGCGGCGGGGGCGGCGGTGTGGGTGGCCGGGTTCTGCTCGGCGGCGGCGGGCTCGGCGTGGTCGGGCTCGTCATCTACTTCGTGCTCAGCCAGCTCGGCGGCGTGAGCACACCGAGCGGCGCCTCCGGGCTCACCCAGCTCGGCTCCGGCCAGCAGGTCAGCAACGGCTCGCTCGCCTCGGCATGCCGCACCGGTGCCGACGCCAACCGCAACCACGACTGCGCCGTCGTCGCGATGATCAACTCGATCCAGGACTACTGGACCGACCAGTTCGCCCGCTCCGGCAAGACCTACCGCAAGGCCACCACCAACTTCTTCAACGGTGGCGTGCGCACCGGCTGCGGCAGCGCGACCTCCGACACCGGCCCGTTCTACTGCCCCGCCGACTCCGAGGTCTACATCGACCTGTCCTTCTTCACCGAGCTCCAGCAGCGCTTCGGCGCCCAGGGCGGCCCGTTCACCGAGGCCTACGTGCTCGCCCACGAGTACGGCCACCACGTGCAGGACCTCCTCGGCACCTCACGCCGCGTCGGCAACGACACCGGGCCCATGTCCGGCTCGGTCCGTCTCGAACTGCAGGCCGACTGCTACGCCGGGGTGTGGGGCAACCACGCCACGACCACGCCGTCGAGCAGTGGCAAACCGCTGATCACCGACGTCACCCAGGACGACGTCAAGCGCGCGCTGGACACCGCGTCCCGCATCGGCGACGACTACATCCAGCAGAACCTCGGCAGCGGACACGTCGACACCTCGCAGTTCACCCACGGCACCTCCGCACAGCGGGAAAAATGGTTCAACACCGGTTTCACCACCGGCGACCCCGCCCGCTGCGACACCTTCGGCGCGCGGACCCTCGGCTAGCCGGGATATAGGGTCGGGCCCATGCGTGCGATCACGATCCGCGAGTCCGGCGGCCCGGAGAACCTGGAGTGGACCGAGGTGCCCGACCCGCGACCGGGTAAGGGCGAGGTACTCGTCAACGTCGCTGCGAGCGCCGTCAACCGTGCTGACCTGCTGCAACGCCAGGGCTTCTATCCGCCACCGCGTGGCGCGAGCGAGATCCTCGGGCTCGAATGCTCCGGCACGATCGCCGAACTCGGTGAGGATGTCGAGGGCTGGGCCGTCGGCGACGAGGTGTGCGCGCTGCTCGCCGGCGGCGGCTACGCCGAGAAGGTCGTGGTGCCCGCCGTGCAGTTGCTGCCGGTGCCCGGCGAGGTCGGGCTGGTGCCCGCCGCGGCGCTGCCCGAAGTCGCCTGCACGGTGTGGTCCAACGTCGTGATGGACGCGGGCCTGTCCGAGGGCGACGTGCTGCTGGTGCACGGCGGCGCCGGCGGCATCGGCACCCACGCCATCCAGGTCGGCAAGGCGCTGGGCGCGACCGTGGCCGTGACCGCGGGTTCGGCGGAGCGGCTGGAGCGGTGCAGGCAGCTCGGCGCGGACATCGCGATCAACTACCGCGAGCAGGATTTCGTCGAGGAACTGAAGAAGGAGACCAAGGGCGCCGACGTCATCCTCGACAACATGGGCGCGTCCTATTTGGACCGCAACATCGACGCGCTGGCCACCGGCGGCCGGGTCGCGATCATCGGTATGCAGGGCGGCAGCAAGGGCGAGCTGAACATCGGCAAGCTGATGGGCAAGCGCGCCAGCGTCTCCGGCACGACACTGCGCGCGCGTCCCGTCGAGGACAAGGGCCGCATCGTGGCGGACGTGCGCGAACGACTGTGGCCGCTGGTCGCGCAGGGCACCATCCAGCCGGTGGTGGGTCAGGCGATCCCCATGGCCGAGGCGGGCAACGCGCACCGCGCGCTGGACGAGGGCGGCGTGTTCGGCAAGATCCTGCTCACGGTGTAGCAGCAGCGCGAAGCGCGCCAGGCTAGCGCAGCTCTTCCAGCACCCGCACCAGCTGGTTGAGCTCGAAGACGTTCGAGTAGTGGGCGAGGCCGATGCGGACGGCCCCGCCGACCTCGCCCACTCCGAGCGCGGCGAACACACCGCTGGTGCCCTCGTCGGCGAACGCGCACAGTCCCTGCGACGCGAGGAAATCGGCGATCTCGGGCGCCTTCTTGTTCGCGATCGCGAACGCGAGCGCGGGGATGCGGCGCATGGCGTCGCCGATCAGCATCACGTGCGGCAGCGAGCGCAGTTCCGTGCTGAGCTGGGCGAGCAGCCCGGCGTGGTAGGACTTCGCCGAACCGAGCGAGGTGACCAGCCGCTCACGACGCGAACCGGTGGCGGCGTCGTCGAGGCCCGCCAGGTAGTCGATCGACGCGATGAGCCCAGCGAGCAGCGGGTACGCGTGCGGCCCCAGTTCGAGGCGCGCCGGGCCGCGCGCGCCGGGGTCCAGCGACGCCGAAGGCAGCCGCTCCAGCATCTCCGGGTCGCGGAACGCCAGCGCGCCGACGGCGGGGCCACCCCAGGCCTGCGCGGACACCACGATCACGTCGGCGCCCAGTTCCGGCAGGTCGAGCGGGATGAACGGCGCGGCGTAGCTGGCGTCCACGACGACCGTGGCGCCGACCCGTTTGGCGAACTCCACGACGGTCGGCACGTCCGGCCGCGTGCCCACCGAACCGGACGCCGCGGTGATCGCGACCGCCTTG
Source organism: Amycolatopsis acididurans (assembly GCF_012328925.1). Lineage (GTDB taxonomy): Bacteria > Actinomycetota > Actinomycetes > Mycobacteriales > Pseudonocardiaceae > Amycolatopsis_E > Amycolatopsis_E acididurans. The sequence continues at coordinate 294,591 of NZ_JAAXLS010000005.1, read as the reverse complement.
GTGCGCGCGCCGACGAGGTTCTCGTACTGCCACGCGGGCAGTTCGCACGTCTCGATGTCGATCTCGCCCCAGCGCACGATCGCGCCGACGCGTTTGGCCGCGTGCTGCCACGGCGCGATGTTGGCCTGCTCGTCCAGTCTGGACACGACGACCTCGTCGCCGAGCTGCCACCGTTCGGACATCGCGTCGACAAGGCGGCGCAGCAGTACGGCAGCACTGGACCCCAGCACCACCCCGGCCGGATCCGTGCCGACGAGGTCGGCGACGGCACGGCGGGCGGCGGTGACAATGCTCTCCGCCCGCTGGGATGCCGGAAACGCGCCACCCGGTCCGGAGACCGGGGCGCGCATAGCCGTGGACACGGCGGAGGCCACCTGTTCGGGTACCAGCATTCCGGCAGGGCCGTCGAAGTGGATCCAGCCGTCACCCAGCGCGGGAAACAACCCACGAATTCGAGCGACGTCGAACGCCATGTGGACACCGTACGGAGGGGTAGTTTCGCTGCGCGTTCGGGGTCCGAGGAGCGTACGCCCTCGCGCGCCGGGGAACGCTAGGCTCGATGGCGGAACAATGGCACAGCCGACCACGCCAGGATGGAGCAATGACCCAGCCGAACAACCTCAACCCGCAGTCCGACGAGCAGCCGCAGCACGTGGTGGTCGTCGGCCCGGACGGTTCCCCCGTGGGCACGGCGCGCATCTCCCCTGGTGAGGAAGACCACCAGGAGTCGGTCGGCGACCTCGTCGAAGAGCCGGCGAAGGTGATGCGGATCGGCACCATGATCAAGCAGCTGCTGGAGGAGGTCCGCGCCGCACCACTGGACGACGCGAGCCGCGAACGGCTGCGCGAGATCCACCAGACCTCGGTCAAGGAGCTCGAGCAGGCGCTCGCACCGGAACTGCAGAGCGAACTGGAGCGCCTGGTGCGCCCGTTCACCGACGGAAGCACCCCGTCGGACGCCGAACTGCGGATCGCGCAGGCCCAGCTCGTCGGCTGGCTCGAGGGGCTCTTCCACGGCATCCAGACCGCGCTGTTCGCGCAGCAGATGGCCGCACGGGTGCAGCTGGAGCAGATGCGCCGCGGCCTGCCGCCCGGCGCGTCGGCGGCCCGCGGCGACGGCCCGGCCCCTGGCATCAGCGGCACCGGGCAGTACCTGTAGGAACCGTCCGGCGCGAGGGTGCGGACCACGTTGTGCGCACCCTCGCTCGGGTCAGTTGCCCGCCTGCTTGTCCACCTCGAACAGCCGCTCCCAGTTCTGCTTGCTGACCAGCCGCGGCTGTGCCGCGTTCCACTGACGGGCCACCGCTTCGCCCTCCCGGCGCAGGCGCCACAAGGTGCGGACACCCTCGCGGCCGAGCCGCAGCATGAGTTCGCGGTCGAACTTGCGCACCCGCATCCCGGTCTGTGCCGAGTCGGTGACGACCGCGGTGCGGAACCGCGACACGTGCCACCAGTGCTGGTTGTGCGACCGGATCGCGGCGCCGTGCTCCTGGGAGTTGCGGAACTGGTCGAACAGCCGCTTCACCAGCACCAGCGTGGGCAACGACGGCTTGGGCTCGGGCACCACGATCGGCATCTCGGCCGCCGGGACGGCGACCGAGGCCGGCCGCAGCGTCTCGGTCTCCGCGTACTCGGCGCGTAGTTTCCGCACGAGCGGCACGATTTCGGCGCCACCGTCGGAAAGCACCTCGGGGCCGCGCAGGAAGTCCTCGACGGCCTTGATCATCGTCGCCGCGAGGCCGTACTGCATCGCGGCGAGTGTCTCTGCGAACTCCTTCGCGAGCAGGCTCGCGGTCCCCGTGGGGGTGAACGCGCCGTGCAGCGCGGCGACGATCAGGCTGTTGCGGAAGTGGAAGTAGCGGGACCAGTCGTCCCAGTCCTTCCAGTGCAGGTCCTGGTGCCAGACACCCGCCCCGGGCAGCGTGAACGTGGTGAAGCCCGCGGCACGCGCGCGCAGCCCGTACTCGATGTCGTCCCACTGGAAGAACACCGGCAGCGGGTACCCGATCTTCGCCACGACCTCGGCCGGGATCAGGCAGCACCACCAGGCGTTGTGCGTCGCGTCCCGGCGCAGTTCCTGGGCGTGCTTGACCATCGAGCGGCCGGACATCGACTCCTCGCTCGGGGTGAGCCCTGGCTTCAGCTTCGGCAGGTCCGCGACCTCGGCGTCGACCCACAGCCGGTCGGGGTGCAGCTCCTGCAGGCTCTGCCCGCCGACGAGGATCGGCTGGATCGCGCAGTTGGCCAGCGCCATCAGACGCACGACGGTGTCGGACTCGAGCTTGACGTCGTCGTCCATGAGCAGCACGTAGGACTCGGCACCGCGTTCGCCCTGGACGATCTCGTACATGCCGCGGGTGAACCCGCCCGCGCCGCCGAGGTTGGGCTGGCGGACGTAGCGCAGTTTCCCGCCCATGGCCTGCTTGACCGGCTCGAAGCGGTCCCTGGACTCCACCGCGTCGTTGCCCTGGTCGGTGACGTGCACCGCGGCCACGGCGCCGAGCGCGTCGGGGTCCTCGGCCAGTTCGGTGAGCGTGTCCAGGCAGTAGTCGGCGCGGTTGTGGGTGCAGATCGCGATCGAAACCGGACGCAGGGCGCTCGGCGCGACCACGGACCAGCGGACGTGCTCGACGACGAGCGGTTCGTCCTTGGTCTCGATGTCGAGCCACAGCGCGCCACCGTCGGTGAACCGGTCGATCTTCGCGGTCAGCCGCACGGTTTCGGCCGACGCACCGGACGCGGTGTAGGCGTCCACGCCGCGTACATGGCCCCAGATGTCCGAAGCGGTGACGACCAGCCTGCCGGAGCCGGTGACGACCGCCTCGATGACGACCTCAGTGACCTCGGTACAGCGCTGCCAGTAACTGGCCGGAAACCGGCCGAAATACGTGTTCGTTGTGACAAACGCATGGGGTTCGACACTCAGCCGATCGCGTTCCTGAGCTGCGGCACCCTGCTTGACCTGGGAATACATCTCGTTCGGAGCGAGAAATGATCGGGCCGCGAAAAGGGTCCGCTGCACCAGTAATCTCTCGCCAGGTTCGTGCTGCTCCTCGACCATGGCGTCAAGTCCCCATTCATGAATTCGCGGAGCTCCACTCGCTCCGCCTGAACAGTGAAAAGATATCCTGCTGGCGCGCGTGGCCTCCGGGGACCAATCCCCTGCGCGTCTCACGCGTGTCTCACTCGCTACCCTTGCCTGGTGCACGCCACTAGCACGGTCGACACGGCCAGTGAAACCGTCATGACCGATTCCGCTGTGCCGGGATCGGACAGCCGTTCCTGGGCCCGCGCGATCGGTGACATCAAGGAGGGCTTCGGCCAGCGCGAGCTGTGGAGCCACCTCGGCTGGCAGGACATCAAGCAGCGTTACCGCCGCTCGGTGATCGGCCCTTTTTGGATCACCATCAGCCAGGGTGTCATCTCACTCGGCCTCGGCCTGCTGTATTCACAGCTGTTCGGGCTGCACATCCAGACGTTCCTGCCCTACATCGCCACCGGGTTCATCGTCTGGAGCTTCATCAGCGGCTGCCTTTCCGAGGGCATGGAGTCGTTCATCGCCAACGAGGGCCTGATCAAGCAGATCCGGGCGCCATTGACGGTGTACGCATTGCGCACGGTGTGGCGGCAAACGCTGATGTTCGCGCACAACCTGATCGTCGTCGTGATCATCGGCGCGATCTTCTTCACCAGCCTGTCCCACCCGTACGGCCTGACCAGCGGGGTGTGTGAGCCGAGCGTCATCTGCCACCCCGGTTACGGCTGGTACTCGCTGTCGGCGATCCCCGCGTTCGTCGTGCTGGCGCTCAACGCCTGGTGGGTCACCCTGCTGCTGGGCATCATCTCGACCCGCTACCGGGACATCCCGCAGGTGATCAACTCGCTGATCCAGCTGCTGTTCTACATGACGCCGATCGTCTGGCCGATCGACCAGCTCTACGGCCACGGCGCCCGCGCGGCGATGGCTAGTTGGGTGGTGCCGATCGTGCACCTCAACCCCTTCTACCACTTCGTGCAGATCCTGCGCGCCCCGCTGATCGGGCAAGCTGTGAGCATCGGTAGCTGGTTCGTGGTCATCGGCATCACGATCGCCGGCTGGGTGCTCGCGCTCCTCGCCATGCGCAACTACCGGGCCCGCGTCTCCTACTGGGTGTGAGAAGAGAACATGGTCAGCATTGACGTTCACAACGCCTACGTCGATTTCCCGATCTTCGACGCCAAGACGCGTTCGCTGAAGAAGAAGGTGCTCGGCAAGGTCGGCGGCAAGATCGGCACCGAGAGCAAGGTCCCGATCATCGAAGCGTTGCAGGACGTTTCGCTCAGCCTTTCCGAAGGCGACCGGGTCGGTCTCGTCGGGCACAACGGCGCGGGCAAGTCCACGCTGCTGCGGCTGCTGTCGGGCATCTACGAGCCCACCCGCGGTTCCGCGCGCGTCGTCGGCAAGGTCGCGCCGGTGTTCGACCTCGGCATCGGCATGGACCCGGAGATCTCCGGGTTCGAGAACATCATGATCCGGGGCCTGTTCCTCGGGATGACGCGCAAGCAGATGGAGAAGCGGGTCGACGACATCGCGGAGTTCACCGAGCTCGGCGACTACCTCGCGATGCCGCTGCGCACCTACTCGACCGGTATGCGGGTGCGGCTCGCACTGGGCGTGGTCACCACGATCGACCCGGAGATCCTGATCCTGGACGAGGGCATCGGCGCCGTGGACGCCGCGTTCCTGAACAAGGCGCGCGACCGGCTCGTCGATCTCGTGCACCGGTCCGGCATGTTGGTCTTCGCTTCGCACGCCGACGACCTACTGTTGGAGCTGTGCACGACGGCCATCTGGATGGACGAAGGCCGCATGCGGATGCAGGGCTCGCTGCGCGACGTCCTCACCGCGTACAAGGGCAAGGACCCGTACGAGAACATCAGTGCGGAGACCGCCGAGCGTCTCGGGGTCGAACACGTGCTGTCGGCAAAAGGCGGCGAATGACATGAGCACCCCCGAGCAGGCGCCTCTCGCCAAAGGCGCGGTGGCGGCCGTCGTCGTCACCAGGCACCGGCGTGACCTGCTCGCGGACTCGCTGAAGGTCATCGCCGCGCAGACCAGGCCGGTCGACCACCTCGTGGTCGTCGACAACGGGCCCGACCAGTCGGCACGCGAGGTCGTCGAGGCCTACCCACTGCCGCACACCTACCTGCCTTCGCACCGCAATCTCGGCGGCGCCGGCGGGTTCGCGCTGGGCATGCTGCACGCCCTGTCGCTGGGTGCGGACTGGGTGTGGCTGGCCGACGACGACGGACGGCCCGCGGACGAGACCGTGCTCGAGGTGCTGCTCGAGGAGGCCGACAAGCGCGGCCTCGCCGAGGTGTCCCCCGTCGTGACCAACATCGACGCGCCCGCGAAGCTCGCGTTCCCGCTGCGCCGGGGGCTGACCTGGAAGCGGTCGTCGGAGGAACTCGGCACGGACTTCCTGCCGGGTATCGCCTCGCTGTTCAACGGGGCGCTGTTCCGGGCGTCCACGCTGGACGTGGTCGGGGTGCCGGATCTGCGCCTGTTCTTCCGCGGCGACGAGGTCGAGGTGCACCGGCGCCTGGTGCGTTCCGGGCTGCCGTTCGGCACCTCGCTCAGGGTGTCCTATCTGCACCCGGACGGCTCCGACGAGTTCAAGCCGATGCTCGGCGGACGCTTCCACGCGCAGGACCCGGAGAACGAGGTCAAGCGCTACTACACCTACCGCAACCGCGGATACCTGTTGGCCCAGCCGGGAATGCGCAAGATCGGCGCGCTCGAGGTGCTCCGGTTCGGGCTCTACTTCGTTGGCGTCAAACGGGATCCCAAGGCCTTCCTGCGGTGGCTGAAGCTGCTGCGGCAGGGCCGGCGGGAGCGCTTCTTCCGTTACTGACAGGCAAGCCGGTACAGCTTCAGCGGCCCGTCCTGCGCCAGCAACCGGAAACCGGGGCGCGCGCCGGGATCGGCGAAACCGGAATAGCGCTGTCGTTCGTGATCGTCCGGCCAGAACGTGCTTTCGCCGATCAGCAGGTAGCCGACGCCGATCCGGGTCGCTTCGCGACACACCTGCGGGTCGGTTCCCGCCTCATTGAGGTGACCGGCGAGGTACCACTGCACCGGTGACGTCGCGGTGCCAAGATGCGGGAACAGCGTGCGGCGATCGGCCAGCGTCCACAGCAGAGTGCTGCCGTCCCAGGGATTGCCCGCGACGATGGCGTCTCGCGGGATCAACGGCTGGACGCGCTCGAAGAAGGCCTCCGTGCGCGCGTCGACCAGGTAGCCCTCGGAGTTCGCGCCCGACAAGGCGTCGACACCGCGGTATTTCAAGGCCTCCGCGTGGTTTCCGACGTACATGCCCTTGGTCAGCAGCACGAGCGCGACCATCGCCGTGGGCAGCCCCAACCTGGGCCACCACCGCGCGAGGTGCAGCAACCCGGCGACCGCCAGCGGCACCGCGGTGATCGTGATCGCGGCGCCGAGACGGTAGGCGTCGTTGTACCAATAGCCGGTCAGCAGCTGGGTGTCGCGGCGGTTGAGGGCCGCCGCCAGGACGAACAATCCTGCGGAGATCGCGTAACCGCCCACCAGTTCCGGATGGCGACGCCACAGCGCGATACCGACCAGTACCACCGCGGAGAGCACCCAGAGCGCGTTGAATCCCGGCGTCGGGTTGGGTCCGGTGGTGGCGTTGAGCAGGACCTGGCCGACCGCCTGCGCCGGGCTTTCGAACGCCGGCCACGGGTTCGTGCGGACCTTCGCCAGCAACGGCGTCGTGGCGACGAACAACCAGCCGGCGACGAAAACGACAACGGCGATAAGGATTTCCGTCACCGCACGGCTGCGTCGCAGCTGCCTCGCGCGCCGGGTGAGCGCGATCGCGACGGGGAAGATCGCCAGCACGATGATCGTGAAGTCCACATTGGTCTCGGCGAAGAAGCCGGCGACCAGCACCACGCCGAGCAGGAACCAGGCGCGCCCGCGGCCGACGGCGTCCTCTCGCGCCAGGCCACAGATCGACAGCACCATCGCGAGCCCGGCCGGGGCGAGCGCGAGCGCGAGCAGATTCGGCCACAGCACACCGAAAGCCAGGAAACCCCACGGGAAGGCGGTGAACCCGATGCTCGCCACACCGGTGACCGCCATGGCCGCCCTGGCCGGGCCGAACACCTGGCGGGCCAGCAGCAGGCAGGATAGCGGCCAGACCACGAGCGAGACCGCGATCGCCATCATGTTCGTGGCCAGCGGGATCGTGGCGCCGGTGGTGAGCACGACCAGCGAGGTCAGGTCGTGCCACGCCGCCGGGTAGAACAGACCGAGCAACCCGGACACGCGCTCCGCGACCCCCGGCGCGCCGAGACCGTTCATGGTCATCGAGGACGCGTTGCCGCTGTCGAGGATGTAGGCGACGGCGTTGTAGTGGAAGACGGCATCGAAGGTCTGGGACAGCTGGCTCGGCCTGCGCAGGCCGAGCGCCATGGTCAGGCCGCCGAGCAGCAGGGCGGGCACGAGGCCCGCGAGCGCCGCTGACGCGACGCCGCGATGATCGGCTGGCCGAGCCGGAAGTCGTCGCCTCAGCCAGGAAGCGAGCAGCGTGAAGACCGCGGCCATGACCAGGCACGCCAGCCCGGCCGACAGCAGTGACCAGCGGATTCCGGTCACCGCGGCGACCGAAACCATCGCCACGGCCGCCGCGGGCGCAGTCCCCCACGCGGCGATCCCGCGCAGGCCGATCCCGTAGGCGAGCAGCAGCCCTGGCGCGAGCAGCCAGACGACGGCCACCAGCAGAATCGGCACGGCCGCCAGCCAGCTCGTCACGGGTCACCCTCCGTCTCGGTTGGTGACCGGAGGTTACTGGTAGCGCTGGACCTGTTCGAAGAGGTGGTGGGCTATCCGGGCGTTGTCGGCAGGCGCGTAGGTGAGCCAGCTCTGGCCGTCCTCGGCTTCCCGCGAGGTGACGAACCAGCGGCCGTCCTCGGTGTCGAACCAGACGGTGGGCAGCATCGCGTTGCCCGCGAGGGACACGGTGAACTGGCCGATGCGCTTCTTCGGTTTCTGGAAGATGCGCTCGACCATGCGCAGCTGGCTGGGCGCGCTCGAGCGGGGCTTGGACACGCCGCGGAACGGGTCGTAGGCGTCGTCGTCGGAACGGCGGTGGCGGCCCTGTTTCGACGCCGGTTTGGCGATGGTGACGGACTGGCCCGCGGCCGCCGCGGTCAGCGGCAGCAGGTCGACGATGCCGGGCACCAACGCCGTGGGGCGGACGTCGGAGAAGACCAGGACGTTCTGGTCCTGGCGCGCCACGACGGCGTACTGCCCGTCGGTGGCGGCGCGGGCGAAGAGCTGACGGCCCTCGTCCATCTGCGCCACGGCCATGATCGACACCGGCGCGGTGACGAAGGTGTGCAGCGCGAGCTCGGCGTCGGGATCGAGCCTGCCGCCTCTGACGAGGCCACGGCCTTCGAGGTCGCGGAACACCGCGTCACGGATCTGGGCGCGCTGGTCGAAGGTCGTGCCGAGGTGCGGCACCTCGAACGGCTGCGGCGCGCGGCCGAGCTTCTGGTGCTCGAGCAGGATGTCCACCGCTGCCAGCGACAGCGAGAACGAATGTGGCATGACCGATCCCCTCGGATTACCTGGTGCGCACAGCAACTTATCTGATCGCGCCCCGCGGCGGCGCGAGATGGCCGTTGCGGGTGAGGTCTGCTTTGAGCGAACTGCCTTGCTCCGCAAGATCGCGACCTGCTGTTCTGGATGCATGGCTGACATGAAACCCGCACTCGTCCTGCACCTGCCGAACGCCGTCGAACCGTTGATCTTCGCGCTCAACGACGAGGACGCCGATGAGATCGCGAAGAAGTTGCACCTGCTGCTCGAACACGGCTCGGTCGAGACCATCCAGACCAAGGAGGACACGAAGGTCACCGTGAACTTCGCGCACGTGGCGGTCGCCTACGTCGAAGACCTGCAGAAGAAGGGCAAGGTGTTCGGGTTGCGCTGACTCCCTCCCGACGCGGAAGGGCTCACTCCCCGATGACGGGCGGTGCGGTGCGCTCCGCCGTGCCGAAGATGTCGTCGGGGTCGGGCTCGATCAGCCACGTGGGGCGCTGGTGCTCTTCGTCCTCGCCGCCCTGGCCCTTGCCGCCATGGCCCATACCGCTCATACCGCCGCGGCCCGTGCCGCCGGTACCGCCACGGCCGGAGGCCGCCGCGCTCTCGGCCGCGCCGGCACCGCCTGCCCTGGCGCCGGCGCCGCTCTGCGCGCCCGACCCGGCCGCGCTGCCGCTGCCGGACGCCGAACCACCGCCCCCTGGCCCGAAGCCGCCGGCACCGCCGCGCCCGACCTTGCTGGTGTACTCGTCGCCGCCGCCCGCGCCGCCGAAGCCGCCGCCCATGGGAGCCATCGGCGGCATCGCGCCGAAGCTGTTCATGTTCGAGTTCGACCCCGAGCCGGGAGTGTTGAAGTTGCTGTTGGGCTGCTGGTAACCCTGGGCACGCGTGCCACCGTACGAGGAGGTCGCGCCGGTCTTCGCGCCGCTGGTGAGGGGCGTCGTCGTGCCGGGCAGGGCGCCGAGGGTGCCGCTGACCGAGCCGGTGTTGCCGCCCGTGCCGCCCGAGTAGGTGCCGCTGTGGCCGCCCGTGCCGCCGACGCCGCCGGTGGCCCCCACAACGCCGGAACCGACGCCGCCGATGTCGCCCGCCGCCTGGCTGGGCGCGGTCGCCGTGCCGCCGTCGAACTTCGGCGGCTCGGCGAAGACGGGCTGTTTGGAGGCGGCCGAGTACAGGCCTGAGTCGTAGTTGGTCATGACCTGCGCGGCCTGGTCGTGAGCCTCCTGGCTCTGCTTCTGCTTGTCGAAGGAGGCCTGAACGTTGCTGACGAGGTCCCATGGTGCGGAGGTCGCCCAGCTCTTGACCTCGTCGGTCCAGCTGAACGGGACCGGGTCCGGCATGGTGTTCTTCGCGGTCGAGGCCGCGGACGACTGCTGGTAGACGACCTCGGAGGCGAGTGTCGAGTTCTGCGCGTTGCCGTCGGCCCACTTCTGGAGGCTGGTGAAGTAGTTGCGGGCGGAGTCGGCCGCCTCGCCTTCCCATTCGCCCTGGGACTTGCTGACGGCGGAGCTGAGCGTGGTGGCGAAGTTGTTGAAGATCGACGACATCTGGTGGTAGGCGTCGGAGAGCTCACCGACCTGCGCCGGGTCCATGTTGGTGTTGACGTAGGTCTTGAGCTGGTCGTGTGGGATGGCCGGGTAGTTGGCGTTCGAGGGCGAGAGGCCCTGGACGTACTGGACGTCGCCGGAGCTGGCCTGCCGGATGTTCTGCTGGTTGATCGACCGCGCTTGCTGGACCGCGCCGACGAGAGCCGTCACCCGCTCGGCCATGTTCTTGCCGGCGTCCAACCAGTTGTCATCCTGGCCGGCCTGCGGCACCTGTCCCGCCAGGTACGCCTCAAGATCGCTCGGGGACATGTTCTGGCGAAGGTAGGCATCGCGCTGGGAGGCGGACATCTGGTTGATCTGCTCCGCGGTGAAATGGGAGTCACCGTAGGTCTTCGGCGGTTGCGGAGCTGTCATGGCGTGCTGTCCCCTTACCCCTCTCGGGAAACCCTGTCACGGCGGATTGTAGTGGGCCGTGACCAGGCTCAAGTCCGTTTTCACCCGGAAACACCCCTCAGACGTGAACAAGTGGCGAACGGTTCCGCAGGTCGAGGGGTGATCTCCACCAACTCGGCCCGCCGGTGGGAGGATCTTGCTACTTTTGTCCTGAACAGGGCATGAGCCGGACGTCGGGAGGGGATCGTCGTGGAGTTCGTGGCGGACGGTGGGAGCCAGCCGGCGCAGCAGGCCGAGGCGAAGAACACAAGCTTCTGGGACGCGATCAACCCGTTCAGCAGCGACGGCGCGATGAGCGAGCAGGCCCTGTCCAAGGCGCGCGACGCGGCGCAGGGACTGAAGGACGCCGCTTCGCAGGGCAAGTTCGCGATCTCGGAGAGCGCGATCCCGGACATGATGAAGGCCCTGAACGACGCTGAGGACCAGATAACGGGCATGAGCCGGGCTATAGACACGATCCAACAGGCGCCGCAGCTGGGCTCAAGCGACTACTCCACGCAGGTGTCGGCGCACACCCGCAAGAGTGGCACGGGCGGTCAGGGATCGGCGTTCGCCGTCATCGAGCAGTTCCGGGAGGTTGTAAACCTGACCCGCGACGCGCTCAATATAGCGAAAAAGAATTACGCCCAGAACGAGTCGGGTAACGTGCAGACTCTCAACGCAAAGAGCTGAGTTGGAGGAAACGGGTGCGCCGAGCCGCCCTCATGTCTGTCATCGCGATGACAGCAGTAGCCATCACCTCTTGCGGCGACGAGACACCAGGAAGTCCGCAACCTGCCTCCAACGAGAGCAGCGCATCCTCGCCAGGGACGACGGGGGCCGCCTCGAACGCACTAGCTGCGGTCAAAGCCTGCACCCTGCTCACCAACGCCGAGGCTCAGCAGGCCGTGCCCGGAATCGGGGCGCCTGTCGACAAAGGACAACTCGGTGGGTCTTCCAGCGCCTGCGACTGGGCCAAACCAGCGACTGACACCGAGGGTGCGGTCGGGTTCATCATCGCGGTGCGGCCGACTCAGACACTCGACGAAGTCGTTTTTGATCGCGGTGTGTCATCCACAGGTACTTTCGGGAGCCTAAAGGCGCGCCAAGTAAAAGGCATCGGTGGCGAAGGCACTTGCCTGCTATCGCTCGCGGCTGGAAACGTCGGCCGCGTCGATATCAATACCAGTTCGGGACGTCTGACGAGCGATGAAGCCTGTCAGGTCACGAGCAAAGTTGCCGAAGTGATTGAGCCCAAGCTCCCCGCTTGAACCAAGAACCCGGTCCATGCCCGAAGATCCACACCACGGCATTAGCCGGACAGATCAGCTCTGCGACATCATCGGTAACGTCGCCACGATCATCGCACAAGCTTCCCGCTTGAAAAGACAACCGGGGCGCGACCACAACGGATCGCGCCCCGGGTTCAGTTCGACGTCACAGTTCGTACAGCCGCTTCCAGTTCTCGCGGCTGGTCAGCTCTGGCAGGGCGTGCTTGTACTGGGCCTGGACGGCCTTGCCCTCCTTGCGCAGGCGGTTGATCACCTGCAGGCCGCGCTTGCCCAGCTCGACCATGCGGTCACGGTCGTACTTGCGGACTCGCACGCCTTCCTGGTTCGCGTCGGTCACGACGGCCGTCTCGAACAGGGCCACGTGCCACCAGTTCGCTTCCTCCGCCGGGATCGCGCCCAGGCCGAAGCGGGAGCGGCCGCGGAGCCGGTCCACGACCCGCTTCAGCAGCACCAGCCGCTGCAGGGCCGGGCGGCCCGGGCTGTTGATGATCCCGATGTCGTTCGACGCGATGCCGGGTACCTCGGTCGGGTCGTAGCGCTTCGTCTCCGGGTACTTGGCCCGGATCTCGCGGATCTCCTTCATCGCGGCCACGCCGCCGTCGCGCAGGATCTCCGGGCCGGCCAGGAAGTCCTCGACCGCCTTGATCAGGGTGTGCGTCAGGCCGTACTGCATCCCCAGCAGGTACCGCACCAGCTGCGCCATCAGCACCCGGCACAGCACGACCAGATTGAACTCGCTGTGCAGCGCCGCGGTGATGATCGAGTTACGCAGGTTGAAGTACCGGTGCCACTCGTCCCAGTCCTTCCAGTGGAAGTCCGCGTGCCACACACCCGCGCCGGGCAGCGTGACCGTCGGGAAACCGTGCGCCCGCGCCCGGTAGCTGTACTCCGCGTCGTCCCACTGGAAGAAGAACGGCATCGGGTAGCCGGTCTTCTCGACCACCTCGTACGGGATCAGGCACGACCACCAGCCGTTGTAGCCCGCGTCGACCCGGCGCTCCTGCTTGTTCGGCTTGCCGGTCTCCTCGTCGACACCCAGCAGGTCCGCCGTCGACAGGCTGTTCTCGACCGGCACACCCGGCTCCAACCAGTTCAGCCGCGCGTACTCCGCGCCCACGTGCAGCTGGTGCGGGTGCAGCAGATTCAGCATCTGCCCGCCGACGATGATCGGGTTCGCGGCGCGGTTGGAGAACGCCGTCATCCGGATGATGAGGTCCGGTTCCAGCAGCACGTCGTCGTCCATGAACAAAACGTTCGCGTGCTCGGTCTCGGTGTGCCCCGCCACCTCGTACAGGCCGCGCGTGAACCCGCCCGCGCCACCGAGGTTCGGCTGGGTGATGTAGTGCAGCTTCTCCCCGAGATCGGCCTTGACCTGCGTGAACCCGTCCCGCGAGTCCACCCGGTCGGTACCCTGGTCCGCGACGTAAATCGCGTCGAGGGTGTCCAGTGACGCGATGTCGTCGGCGAGAGCACGGAGGTTGCCGAGGCAGTCGTCGGCGCGGTTCATCGTGCAGATGGTCACCGCGGTCGGCCGGATCTTCTCCGGCGGCTCGACGGTCCAGCGCACCTGCTCCACGGTCAGCCGCTGCCCGGCCTCGGTCACCAGGTCGAGCCACAGCGCGCCGCCGTCGAGGAACTTGTCGAGCTTGACGTCGAAGGCGAGCTCGGCCCGCTCGGCGCCGTCGAGCTCGCGGCCGGCGACCGTGCGCGGCTCGCCCTCGAAGTCCGACGCCCGCACCGAGACCACACCCGAACCGGTGACGACCAGCTCGACCCTGACGTCACGCACGGTGGTCCAGCGCTGCCAGTAGCTGGCCGGGAAACGACCGAAATAGGTGTTGCAGGTAACCCTCGCGGAGGGCTCGAGTGCGATGCTGTCGCGCTTACGCGTGACGACACCCTCGACAACCTCGGCGTAGAGGTCCTTGGACACGATCAGCGACGGGCCGCTGAACAGGCCACGCTGCGTGGTGAGTCTCCCCTGGGGCGTGTGCTCGGTGAACGTGGTCTGCTCCTCGGTCGCGGCGGCGTGGGCGCCATTCGCCCGCGTCCTGGCCGTCGCGGCTTTGCCTGCCATAAGTTCGCTGTCCTCCAGGGGTTTCGTCACGCAGGAGCCAAGCTACACGCTCACGCTGTGAAACATTTGCGCACTACCGCGCGGGGCTTTCCCGGAATACGACCCACTTCAGCATTACGAAGTTGATCGCGGTGGCGGTGCCCTGCGAGATCACCCAGGCCAGCGTGGGTTTCCACGCCATCTCGGGCAGAACCGCGAGCATCAGTGCGTTCACCCCGACCGCGACGAAGAAAGTGACGGTGTAGAGCAGCACGAAGCTGCCGATCTGTCCCGCGCCTTCTTTACGTCCGGCCGAGAACGTGAATTTCCGGTTAAGGAAATACGCCGTTGTGGTTCCCACGATAAAACTGACTGCCCTGGCGACGGTGTCCCAGGGCGCGAAATCCATCCCCAGGTGCCGCTCCAGGGTGTACGTGCCGAGATCGAGCAGGGCACAGAACCCGCCGATGAGGGCAAAACGCATCAGCTGGCCGATAAGACCGGGCGAGGCCTTCATCGGCGTCTCCACCTGCTCCTGCGGTTCCGTAGACACCACTGCACTACCTCGCCAGCATGGGATTTCAGGGACCCGTGAAGTGTAGAAGCGACGCGGCGCAAGCCTCCGATCGGGGATCGTTACCCTGGTCCGGGTGAACGCAGCGACTCCCGAGCCGCGGACCGAGCGGCGGACACTGACCGGGTGGGGCCGCACAGCGCCCACCACGGCAGACGTACTGAGCACCCCGGACCCGGAGGTCATCGCACGCGCGGTGACGCGGGCCGGTGAGCGCGGCGTTATCGCGCGCGGGCTGGGCCGCTCCTACGGCGACCCGGCCCAGAATGCCGGCGGTCTCGTCATCGACATGACCGCCCTGAACCGGATTCACTCGATCGACCCCGACAGCGGAGTGGTCGACGTCGACGGCGGCGTGAGCCTGGACCAGCTGATGAAGGCAGCGCTGCCGCACGGCCTGTGGGTGCCGGTGCTGCCGGGCACCCGCCAGGTCACCATCGGCGGGGCGATCGCCAACGACATCCACGGCAAGAACCACCACAGCGCGGGCAGCTTCGGCAACCACGTGCTGTCGATGGACCTGATCACGGCGGACGGCCAGGTGCGGACGCTGACTCCGGAGGGCCCGGAGTCGGAGCTGTTCTGGGCGACCGTCGCCGGGATCGGGCTGACCGGGATCATCGTGCGCGCCAAGGTCAAGATGAAAAAGACCGAGAGCGCCTACTTCTATGTCGACGCCGACCGCACGTCGAACCTCGACGAGACGCTGGAGCTGTTCACCAACGGTTCGGACCGGGGCTACGACTACTCGATGTCGGTGCCGGACCTGATCAACTCCGACTCCCGCCTCGGCCGCGCCACGTTCTCCCGCGGTTCGCTGGCGACGCTCGACCAGTTGCCGCCGAAGCTGCGGGCCGACCCGCTGAAGTTCGACGCACCGCAGTTGATGACGCTGCCGGACGTCTTCCCGAACGGGCTGGGCAACAAGCTCACCTTCGGCCTGGTCAACAACCTCTGGCAGCAGACGGTGCCGAAGAAGGGCGCACGCGGCAAGATCCAGAACCTGACGCAGTTCTATCACCCGCTGGACATGCTCAGCGAATGGAACCGCGCCTACGGTTCGAAGGGTTTCCTGCAGTACCAGTTCTCGGTGCCGTTCGGTCGCGAGGACGAACTCAAGCGGATGTGCCGCAAGATCGCGACCTCGGGGCACTACTCGTTCCTGAACGTGTTCAAGCGGATGGGCGAAGGCAACCAGGCGCCGCTGTCCTGGCCGTCGCCGGGCTGGATGCTCTCGGTCGACTTCCCGATCAAGAACGGGCTCGGCCGGTTCTGCAACGAGCTGGACGAAGACGTGCTCGCCGCGGGCGGTCGCCTTTACACCGCCAAGGATTCGCGCACTTCGGCGGAGACGTTCGCGAAGATGTACCCGCGCTTGGACGAATGGCGCAAGGTCCGTCATTCCGTTGACCCCGAAGGCGTTTTCGCCTCAGACATGAGCCGGAGGCTTGAGCTGTGATCGACGCGGTAGGCAATCCCCAGTCGCTGTTGTTGCTCGGCGGCACCTCGGACATCGCGCTCGCGATCGCCGGGAAGTACCTCGCCGAGCAGCCGCTGAAGGTGGTGCTCGCGGCGCGGGCTTCCGAGCGCCGCAAGCTGGCCGCCGAGAAGCTGCGTGGTCTCGGCGCCGAGGTGTCCGAAGTGGACTTCGACGCGAAGGACATGGCCTCGCACCCCGCGGTCATCGACCAGGCGTTCGCCGGTGGCGACATCGACGTGGCAGTCGTCGCGTTCGGACTTCTCGGCGACGCCGAGGAGGCCTGGCAGAACCACGCCGCGGCGGTCGACCTCGCCACGGTCAACTACACCGCGGCCGTCTCCGTCGGAGTCGCGCTGGCGGACAAGCTCAAGCAGCAGGGCCACGGTTCGGTCATCGCGCTGTCCTCGGTCGCCGGTGAGCGCGTACGCCGCTCGAACTTCGTCTACGGCTCCACCAAGGCCGGTTTCGACGGGTTCTACCTCGGTCTCGGCGAGGCGCTGCGCCCGCACGGCGTGACCGTCACGGTGGTGCGGCCGGGCCAGGTCAAGACGAAGATGACCGAGGGCATGGGCAAGGCTCCACTGGAGCAGACCGCCGAGCAGGTCGCCGAGATCGCGGTGGACGCGGCGCGCAAGGGCAAGGAACTGGTGTGGGCGCCGGCGCAGTTCCGCGCCGTGATGTCCGTGCTGCGGCACGTGCCGCGGCCCATTTTCCGCAAACTGCCGATCTGATCACGAAACGCCCGTTACTTGGGCCGGCCGCGAAAGCGGTCGGCCCAAGGACGATGTGGTGTCCTTTGTAGACGCTAGGTGCCCGGCGTGAGTTGCGAGGACTCGCGCCAGCGGTCGAACAGCAGATCCGCGTGGTGCTCGTGGTAGCGGGCCAAATCGTAGATATGTACGGTTTTCGCCCAATGACCGTCTCTCCTGGCGAAACCGTCGGCCTCGGCGCGTTCGGAGTCCCCGCCGAGAAAGCGCAATCCCACCGCCCCGTCCCCCGAGATTCCCATGACCTCACAAGGATGTCCGAGGTACTCGGCGCGCGTGGTCACCTTCGCGACCCGGCCGTCCTCGTTCTCCAGGATCCCCGAGCGCGGGCGACCCTGCACGATCGCGGGCTCGCCGTTGGCCCAACCGCCGATCACCGCGTGTCCCTCGATCGGCCGCGCGAAATGCGCCGCACGCCAACGAGGAAACAGCAGATCCGTCTGCTTTTCGTAGTAGTCGCGCAGATCGCGCAGGTCGGCGGTCCTGTAGTACTCGTACTTGTTCTCCTGCAGGAAACCGTTGACGGTGGCCCATTCCCCGTCCCATTCGGCTTCCATGATGCGCGCCATGCCCGACTCGTCGACGGCGTCCACGAGCACACCGTGCCCCCGGTAGCGCGCGTAGACCTGCACGGAGAACACGCGCTCGCACATCTCGACCGGTGTCGGAGCGGATCTGGGATAGGGCGTCGGCTTGCCGTTGTCGCGAAAATGCACGTAGTTGTCACCGTAGGCGTAGGTCACCGGATACGATGCGCCGTCAAGGACGGCGAATGTGCCACGCCGGTACAGGGGGTAACTCATGACCACCCTTTGCTTTCCCCGACTCCTCATTGCGCTGGGAGTTTACGAGGACCTTACAGGTTCAGCGAATTGACGCGAGCGTGGAGTGCCCAACGCCTTTCACCGACCGGAAGCTACCGCGACGGCTGCGAACTCGTCGCAGGTGGGGCGGCCTCGCGTTCCGGTCCCACGAGCACCAGCTTCGCGATCACGAAGGTGATCGGGATGGCCACGGCGGCGGCGAGCAGCGGCGCGATGACGTGGTTGACGTGGAATACGCCGACCAGAACGTACAACCCGATCGATGTGACGGCGAAGTTCGTCGCGTTCGACAGGGGGAACAACAGGAACTTCTTCAGCGTGGGGCGCGTGCGGAAGGTGAAGAAGCAGTTGAGGAAGTACGAACCGACCATGGCCAGCAGGAACGCGCAGACGTGCGCGGCCAGGTACGGCAGGAACATGTTGAACAGCAGATAAAGCAGGTAGTAGGTGCCGGTGTTGACCACACCGACGAGGCCGAACCGGATCATTCGGTGCAGCGTCACTTGACCGTCCTCTGCACGGCACGCTGGGGCGCGCGCTCGAAGGCCGGGGCTGTGGCCGGTCTCAACCCGCTCGCCTCCTTGACCAGGTAGTGCGGCCGCCGTTTGGTTTCGAAGTAGATGCGCCCGAGATACTCCCCGATCACGCCCATCACGAGCAGCTGCAGACCGCCGAACCCGACCACACCACAGATGATGGTGACGTAACCCGGCACCGGGTTCGCCTGCACCAGCGCCGAGATCAGCACCCAGCCTGCGTAACCGAACGCCAGCAGCGCGCACACCGCGCCGACGTAGATCGCAAGGCGCAGCGGCTTGTTGTTGAACGACACCACGCCGTCGATGCCGTAGTCGAGCAGCTTGCGGAACGTCCAACTGCTCGCCCCTCCTTCGCGCTGCACGTTCTCGTAGTCCACGACCGCGGTGTCGAACCCGATCCAGGAGAACAAGCCCTTGGAGAACCGGTTGTACTCGCGAAGGTTGAGCAGCGCGTCCACCGCAGGGCGCGACAGCAGCCGGAAGTCGCCGAACCCGTCCGGCACGTCGACCTCGACCAGACGGTTGATCAGGCGGTAGAACATCCGGGTGCCGAAGGTCCGCAGCCGGGGCTCGCCCGTCCGCGTCCGCCGCGCGACCACCTGCTGGTAGCCCTGCTTGAGCAGTTCGGCCATGCTGCCCAGCAGTTCGGGCGGGTGCTGCATGTCGGCGTCGAGGATCGCGACGGCGTCGCCCTCGGCGGCGCTCAGGCCGGCGAGCATCGCAGATTCCTTGCCGAAGTTCCGGCTCAGCGAAAGATAGCGGAACCGCGGATCGCTCTCGGTGAGCTCACGCAGGATCGCCAATGTCCGGTCGGTGCTCCCGTCGTCGACGAGCAGGACCTCGAACTCGTCGGCTATACCGGGCAGGACTTCCGACAGGCGTTCATGCAGCCGCCACAAGTTCCGCTCTTCGTTGAAACACGGTATAACGACCGCGAGACGCATAATTCTCCTATCGACCGTCTCCGAATGGCTGTTACACGTCGTTCAACACTTGAGCGATTGAATCACAGCATTCGTAACGTCGTGAAATCCGGGTTAATTATCCTACGCACTGGCCTGTCGGCGACGGCGGCCCAGCAGCTCGGCCAGCTCACGATCTTCGGCTGCGTGCCGGCGCCGCCGTCGCCAGTACCAGAAGCCGGTGTGCACCAGTGCGATCACGGCCGCCCCGCCCAGCGCCCACGCACCGGTACGCAACCCCGGTTCGGTGAACGACAGGCGGAGCACATGCTGACCCGGAGGAACGTTCACGACGATCAGACCGGCGTCGGTCTCCCCGACCGGCACCGGCCTTCCATCCAGCGTGGCGGTGTAGCCGGGCCAGCGCAACCGGGCGAACAGCAGCCGGCCGCCCTCCGCGGGCGCCCGGTAGCTGACGGCCTCGGACTCGGGCTGGTTGTCCGAGGACAGGACCTGCGTGCCCGGTGACGCCCAGGAGACGCGACCGGGATACGGCGGGGCCGAACGCACCCACACCGTCCGCACGTCGTTGCTCGCCATCATCTGCCAGCCCGGCGGGGGCGGCTGGCTGACGACGCCCGGCAGCAATGCCCGCTGCAGGATGAGCGTCTGCACGCGCAGGGCGTCCACCAGCGGCACCCCGGTGTCGCCGACGGGCCGCCAGAGGCGGTTGTAGGCGTCGGGACACACCTGGCCCTTGTAGGTCATGCACAGGGCGACGTTCAGCTTCTCGTAGCTGATTCCGCTGTAGTGGTTGATCGTCTCGGTGCCGCGCAACACGTTCTCGTTGCCGAACAGCAGATCCCCGTGGACGTAGTCCTCTCCCTTGACCAGGGTCTGGTCGGCCAGTTGCAGCACGTTTCCGCGGACGAACGAGTTGCTCTGCCGCACCAGCTGGACCGAGATCGGCGCGCCCGCGATGACGGAGGTCGGCGCGTTGGACGTCGCCGAGCCCGGTGGAAGCTGCGCCGCCTGGAACGTCATGATCGCGACGGTGCCGCCGAGAAGCACCGCGCCGAACGGCCGCGGCCCGTACCTGCGCCACGCCACCACGGAGCCCGCGAGCAGCGCGAGCACGATGACGGTGACGAGCAGGTGCATCCCGAGGATCTGCGGGTTGAGCGCCCAGGAGAAGTACCCGGCCACGACGGCGAGCACGGCCGTCGCCAGCGCGCGTTGACGCACCCGGTCACGGGCGAGGCCGGCCGACAGCAGCACCGCGACGAAGACCGACAGGCCGACGTAAAGATGCTCCACCAGCCGGATCGGCCACCGGAACAACCACAGGTTCGACGGCCCGAGCACCAGCAGGAAGTAGATCCCGCAGATCACCGCGAGGCTGGTCAGCGGCCTGGCGGCGCGGCGCAGCGCGCTGAAGCGCAGCCAGGGCAGCAGCGGGACGATGAACCACGCGAAGTACGTCGAGGGCAGCGTCTCCTGCACCGCGCCGTTCCAGTTCACGATGCCCGGCAGGTACGTCGGCGCGCTGGAGGCGAGCAGATCGCCGAGGTGCGGGACCATGAACATGTCGTTGCTGACCATCGCGAGGCTCTGCCGGTTCGTCACCGGCAGCACCAGCTGCAGCGGCAGGAACGCGAGCAGGCAGGACGCCGCGACACACACGCCGAGCAGCACGTAGCCGCCGATCGCCCGGTAGTTCCGCCGCCGGGCGAGTTCGACGCAGATGCCGACGCTCACGATCGCGATGCCGAGTATCGCGTACGGATTGCCCGTCGTGATCGCGAGAACGCCCAGGACGAACGGCACGAACGGGTTGAGCGCGCCGCGGACATGGCGTCGCGCCGCCCACCAGAACCAGACCAGCCACGTGAGCGCCATCAGCTCGGCCGGCCAGCCCGCTGCCGCGTAGAAGAGCGTGAAGCCCCCGGCCGGCATCGCGAACGCCATCACGACCGAAGGCACCCGTGCCGCGCCGTACTCGCGGCACAGCAGGTAAACCCCCATGCTCAGCAGGGCCAGGAACTCGATGTTCACCAGCGCCGAGGCGGCCGCGAGGCTGTTGAACAGCGACACGACGACGTAGTTGAGCAGCTCGACGGGGTTCCACATCGGGTACTCGCCCTCGGCCGCGTAGTTGCCGCCGTACCACGAAGCCGGATCCATCATCGGCCAGTGCCCGGCGCGCAGTTGCTCGCCGAAGTGGTACCAGATCGTCACGAACGACTCGGGATTGTCGCCCGAGTAGTAGAACAGGTGCTTCAACCAGAACGGGATCGAGAAGACGAGCACGGCCGCCACCCCGATCGCCAGCACGAGCAACGGCTCAGGGAGCCGACGTG
This sequence comes from Amycolatopsis acididurans, assembly GCF_012328925.1. GTDB lineage: Bacteria > Actinomycetota > Actinomycetes > Mycobacteriales > Pseudonocardiaceae > Amycolatopsis_E > Amycolatopsis_E acididurans. The sequence goes on along the minus strand of NZ_JAAXLS010000005.1, from coordinate 273,210 downwards.
ACGCCTTTTCCGGCGTTCTGTCGCTCACCTCTGTCACAACGGACCCCCTTGTCCGGCGCAGCCCGCGCCGCCTCGTCAACCCAGTCTGATGATCACTGTGAACGGCCCGACATCGCGCCGGGTGAACCGCGCGGAGTCGAAAAGCACCGGATCGAAGGACACCTCGTCGACGTGCAACGGCACCTCGCGCGGGAACGCGTCGGAGGCGGCGTAGGCGACCAGCTTGCCCTCGACGCGGCGGAACACGAAGACGTTCGGCGCCTCGTACGGGCCCGTGTCGAGCCGCTGGATCAGCTGCGCCGCGTCCGCCGATGCCGCCCAGCCGCGCAACTCGGCGTTGCGCTTGTCGTACTCGCCGAGCGGGTTCGCGTACTGCGGCGTGGTCTGCTGGAAACCCCAGTACGGCGCGAACGACAGCAGCCGGTCATACGCCGAGAGCACGATGTTTCCGGTCCGCGGGCGGCCGGACAGCTGGTCGATGGTGCTGATCAGCGCACCGGTCCAGGCACCGTCCTGACTCGTGTCGTGCTCGCCCTTGGCGTTGTGGCCGTCGGCGTAGTAGTCCGACTCCGCGTTCTGCACCTGTGGCTTCAGCGAGGACGTCACGGCGGTCTGGGTCAGCGACACCGCGCCGGCCAACGCGAGCACGACCCCGGCGATCAACACGGGCCTGGCGTTGCGCACCAGCTTCGGCACCGCGCGCAGAAGTTCGACGGCCGCGAACACCCCGGCGACGGCGAGCACCGTCTGCAGCGTCCCGACGAAGCGGAACGCCAGCAGCGTGGTGCGCACCAGCAACGCGAGCGTGCTCACCACGAACCACGCGTAGACCAACGCGACGACGGTCAGCAGTGAGAACGCGATCGGTTCGCGGCGGGCGCGCACGATCAGCCACACGAGCCCGGCAAGGCACAGCACACCGGACACGCTCGTCGACTCGAACGGCGTCGGGAAGACCGCGCTGGATTCCGGCAGGAAGTGCGCGGCGACGTTCGGTTCGCCCAGACCACCGGCGAGGATGAACGGGGCCCAGGTGACCAGCGCGAGCAGCAGCGTCAGCACGCCCATCCCGGCCAGCCGCAGGAACAACCGCTTGACCGTCGGCCCCACCGCCTCGCCGCGCCGGGCCTGCACAACACCCGCCACGATCGCGAGCAGCACCACGACGGCGACGCCGAACGCGGCGTGCAGGGTGTAGGTCATCGCCGCGATGCCCAGGTACACGCCGATCAGCACGATCGGCCACTTCGGCACCTGGCGGCGGCGGAACACCGACCACGCGAGCACGGCGATCGGCGGCAGCCATGCGGTGGTCGGCCACGCGTAGGGCTCGTCGACGACCACCGTGATCACCGCGACCAGCACGGTCGCGACCGTGGCCAGCAGCGCGAGCCGGCGGCCGACCACCAGGCTCCACAGCACGAAGGCCACCACCGCGGCGAACGCGACCCACAGGATCGAGTACGGCTTGTAGGCGGCCCAGCCGTCCCAGCCGAGCAGGTTCGCGAACCGGCCGCCCAGCCAGAACCAGGCGCCGGGGTAGTACGGCGCGAGGCCGTGGTAGTTCATGTCCGCGAGGCCGCCGCCCGCGGTCATCCGCTCCATGTACTGGAGGCGGAAGGTGTTGTCGACCGAGGACCCGCCCAGGTAGAAGCGGGTGGCCTGCAGCGGGATCGCGAGCAGCAGGGTGGCGAAGGCGCTCAGCGCCGCCCACGCGCCCACGACCTTGACCCACGACGGCCAGCGCCGCGCCCAGCCGAAGGCGATCAGCCCGAAGCACACCGCCAGGATCACCGCGCAGGCCAGGCTGACCAGCGCGGTCGGCACGTTGGTGCCCGGGTCGGTTCCGATCCGGCTCGCCGCGAACGTCAGCGCGAGGCTCAACACGACCGCCAGCAGCCCGCCCAGCACGAGTTCGGCGAGCGTGCGGCCCAGGGTGAGCCGCGTGATCGGTGGTTCTCCGGGCGCGGGTGCGGCCTGACCGGCCGACGCGCGCGCCAACGTCCTCGTCACAGGTAGAAGGTCACCGCGAGCGTCACGACCCACATCACGCCGAGGACCTGCAGCACCCGGTCCTTCAGCACGATCTCCTCGGGCTCACCCGCGGTACCGCCGTCGACGTCGACCGCGTACCGCAGCACCGCGATCACGAACGGAACCATCGAGATCATCGGCCAGATCGACCCGTGCGCGCCCTCGCGCAGGGTGAACGCCCACAGCGAGTAGGACATGATCAGGATCGCGGCGGCGGTGGCCCACACGAACCGCAGGTAGCTGGCCGAGTACTTCTTCAGCGACGAGCGGATCTTCGCGCCGGTGCGCTCGAACAGCATGATCTCGGCGTAGCGCTTGCCCGCCACCATGAAGAGCGAGCCGAAGGCCGTGACCAGCAGGAACCACTGCGACAGGGTGATGCTCGCGGCGACACCACCGGCGATCGCCCGCATCAGGAACCCCGAACCCACGATGGCGAGGTCCACCACCGGCTGGTGCTTGAGACCGAAGCAGTAGCCCAGCTGCACCGCCTCGTACACGCCGAGCACGATCGCCAGCTGCGGGCTCGCCAGGAACGAGACCCCGAGACCCGCCGCGAAGAACACGACGGCGGCCACGTACGCGACCGGGACGGGGACGATACCGGCCGCGATCGGACGGTTGCGCTTCGTCGGATGCGCCCGGTCGGCCTCGACGTCGATCGCGTCGTTGATCAGGTACACGGAGGAGGCGACCAGGGAGAAGGCCACGAACGCGACCACCGCGTCGAGCAGCACGCTGCCGTTGGTGATCTGCGCCGCGGTGAACGGCGCGACGAAGACGAGCACGTTCTTCGCCCACTGGCGCGGGCGTGCGGTCTTCAGCACACCCATCGCCGACCGGATCGGCCCACCCTTGACCGGAGCCTGCTGCTCGGGCTCGGCGGCCTCCGGCTGAGTCTCTACGCTCTCGACCGCGCTGTCCACGTCGGTCTCGTTCACTGATTTGGTCACGAGTGGATTTCCCTACCCCTTTTTGTGGATTTTCCTGCGCAGCAGACCACCGACCACGCCACCGAGCGCCGCACCGGCGAGCACGTCGGTCGGGTAGTGCACCCCGAGCACGAGCCTGGAGGCCAGCATCGGCGGCACCAGAGCGGGAACCAGGTTACGCCCGGTCAGACCGGAGTACAGCACCGCCGCCGCCGTCGTGGACGTCGCGTGCGACGACGGGAAGCTCAGCCTGCTGGGTGTGCCGACCAGAACCTCCACGCTGGGGTCCTCCGGCCGCGGGCGGCGAACCACCCGCTTCACCGCGATCGACGCGGCGTGCGCTCCGACCACGCCGGCCGCCGCGACCAGCCAGTCCTTGCGCCGCGGCTTGTCCACCGCCGCGCCGAGGACACCGGCCGCGAACCATCCGGCGCTGTGCTCACCGAAGAACGACATGCCACGGGCGATCTTGACCGTCGCGGGCCGCTTGAGTGTGCGCTGCACCGATGACAACACGCCGATCTCCGCCGAGCGGGTTGCCTTCTTCTCAAGCATCGATGCTCCCGTCCAGGGGTGCGCCCTCGGTGAGGTGCGGGGCGATCTTGTTGTCGAACACCGACAGCGCCGAACCGATGGCCATGTGCATGTCGAGGTACTTGTAGGTGCCCAGCCGTCCGCCGAAGAGCACGTTGCGCTCGGCGGCTTCCTTCTTGGCCAGCTCGCGGTAGGCCTCGAGCTTCTGCCGGTTCTCCGGCGTGTTGATCGGGTAGTACGGCTCGTCGTCGTCCTTGGCGAACCGCGAGAACTCCCGGACGATGACCGTCTTGTCCTTCGGGTACTCGCGCTCGGGGTGGAAGTGCCGGAACTCGTGGATCCGGGTGTAGGGCACGTCCTCGTCGTTGTAGTTCATGACCGAGGTGCCCTGGTAGTCGCCCACCGGCACGACTTCCTGCTCGAGGTCCAGCGTGCGCCAGCCCAGCCGCCCGGCCGAGTAGTCGAAGTAGCGGTCGAGCGGACCGGTGTAGACGGTCGGGGTGCCGGCCGGGATCAGCTGCCGGACACCGAAGTAGTCGACGTTGAGCCGGACCTCGATGTTGTCGTGCTCGGCCATCTTGTTCAGCCACGCGGTGTAGCCGTCGACGGGAAGGCCCTCGTAGGTGTCGTTGAAGTACCGGTTGTCGAAGGTGTAGCGCACCGGCAGCCGGGTGATGTTGGACGCCGGCAGTTCCTTCGGGTCGGTCTCCCACTGCTTGGCCGTGTAGCCGCGGAAGAACGCCTCGTACAGCGGGCGGCCGATCAGCGAGATCGCCTTCTCCTCGAAGTTCTGCGCGTCCGCGGTCTCGATCTCGCTGGCCTGCTCGGCGATCAGCTTCCTGGCCTCGTCCGGCGTGTGGGACTTGCCGAAGAACTGGTTGATCAGGCCGAGGTTCATCGGCAGCGGGTAGACCTGGCCCTGGTACTTGCCGAACACCCGGTGCTGGTAGCCGGTGAACTCGGTGAACTGGTTCACGTAGTCCCACACCCGCTTGTTCGAGGTGTGGAACAGGTGCGCGCCGTAGCGGTGCACCTCGATCCCGGTCTCGGGCTCGGGCTCGGAGTAGGCGTTGCCCCCGATGTGGGCGCGCCTTTCCAGGACGAGCACGCGCTTGTTCAGCTGCGTGGCGGCGCGCTCGGCCACGGTCAGCCCGAAGAAGCCGGAGCCGACCACGATGAGGTCGTACCCGGTGAAATCGGCTTCCGAAAAGTCAGTCTGGTTCGTGTGCTCGCTCACGGGCGTCGAGGGTACCGGCGTGACGCAGTGCGATTGCGGGCCCCTTGTGCTAATGGCGCTCTTGTAGTCCTGGCAGCACGTCGGCAACCACTTGTTCAAGCACCGTTTCCCGTCCCGCGTAGGGCTCGCTGGAGCGGGGCCAGTGCACGACGATGTCGGTGAACCCCAACTCGCCTGCCCGGCCGGCGGCGTCGGTGAACGCCTGCGCGCTGGAGAGGGAGAACACCGGGGCGGCGTCCAGGCTCAGGTAGCGGGCCACGCCGTCGCGGTCCCGGCCCTCCTCGTCCAGGACCTTGTCGAACCGGGCCGACAGCTCCGCGATCTTGTCCCACCAGCGGTCGAGCGCGCCCGTGCGGTCCGCGTCCTCGGGCGCGGCTCCGGTGGTGACCCACCCGGCCCCGAACCGGGCGGCGAGGCGCATCGCGCGCGGGCCGTTCGCCGCGACGAGGAACGGCGGGCGCGGCCGCTGCACCGGACCGGGCAGGTTCCGCGCGCCCTCGGCCCGGTAGAACTCGCCGGTGAAGTCGGAGTTGTCGGTCATCAACAGCCCGTCGAGGGCCGTGACGAACTCGGCGAACCGGTCCGAGCGCTGCCGTGGCGTCAGTTCTGACTCGCCCATGACCTTGGTGTCGTAGCCGAGGCCGCCCGCGCCGACGCCGAGGATGATACGGCCGTCGGCGATGTCGTCCAGGGTGATCAACTCGCGCGCGAACGGCACCGGGTGCCGGAAGTTCGGGGAGGCGACGAAGGTGCCGAGGCTGATCGTCGATGTCACGGTCGCGGCGGCGGTGAGCGTGGGCACGGCGGAGAACCAGGGGCCGTCGACCAGTGATCTCCAACCGAGGTGGTCATAGGTCCAGGCGTGGTCGAAGCCGTATTCCTCGGCCGCACGCCACTTGGGCTCGGCTGCCCACCACCGGTCCTCGGGCAGAATCACAATGCCTACGCGCACCCGGGCAACGCTATCGGTCAGCCGGGCAACAGGGACAATGGGCGGTGTGGAGAAACCCCAGCTGATCGCTTCCGACGTCGACGGCACCCTGCTCGACGCCTACGAGCGACTGTCCCCCCGGACGCGCGCCGTGGTGCGGCGCGCGACCGACGCCGGCGTGCCGATCGTGCTCGCCAGCGGCCGTCCGCCCCGGTGGATCCCGGCGGTGGCGAACGAGGCGGGCCTGACCGGTTACGCCGTGTGCGCCAACGGTGCCGTGCTGTACGACATCGGCGCGGACCGCGTGGTCGAGGTGCACGGCCTGCTACGGCCCGAACTGCTGATCGAGGTGGTCGCCGAGGTCGAGAAGGCACTGCCGGGCTGCGGATTCGCCGCCGAGCGGATCGGCAACCGCGCCATCGACCCGGACGTGCGCAACCTCGTGATCGAGCACAACTACCGCAATCCGTGGGGCGACGGCGAGGGGATGCGCTCCTCACGGGCCGAGATCACCGGGCATCCGGCGATGAAACTGCTGGTCAGCCGCCCCGGCATGAGTTCGGACGAGATGGCCGCGGCCGTACGCGCGGTGCTGGACCAGTCGGTGGACGTCACGTTCTCCGCCGGGATGGGCCTGGTCGAGATCGCGGCGCACGGCATCACGAAGGCGACCGGGCTGGCGGCGGTGGCCGAGCGGTTCGACGTGCCCGCCGAGCGGGTCATCGCCTTCGGGGACATGCCCAACGACGTGGCGATGCTGCGCTGGGCGGGGCACGGCGTGGCGATGGCCAACGCGCATCCCGCCGCGCGCGAGGTGGCGGACGAGATAACCGGACCCAACACCGAGGACGGCGTCGCGCAGATCCTCGAACGCTGGTTTTAGGCGGGCGGCTTCGGCGCGGTGCCGCCGAGGTGGGCGGGCAGCCACCAGCGGTCGGCGTCGGTGGCGGGGGTCTGCGGGTACTCCGCCTGCGCCTTGTCCAGCAGCAGCGACATGCGCTTGCGCAGGTCGTCGCCGGGGCCCAGCGGCTCCCCCACGAGTATGGAGATCGGCACGTGCCGCTGCGTGAGGTGGCGCGGATGGCCCTTCGTCCACAGCCGCTGCGTGCCCCAGACCGCCATCGGGATCAGCGGCACCCCGGCCTCCTCCGCCATCCGCAGCGCGCCCGACTTGATCGGCTCGATCGTGAACGACGGGCTGATGGTGGCCTCCGGGAACACCCCGACCACCTCGCCGGAACGCAGCCGCGCGACCGCCTCGTCGTAGGAGCCCTTGCCCGCGGCGCGGTCCACCGGGATGTGCCGCATGCCGCGCATCAGCGGGCCCGCGACCGGGTGCTCGAACACCGACTTCTTGGCCATGAACCGGACCAGCCGTCCGGCGGGCTGGGCGCCGAGGCCGCAGAAGATGAAGTCGAGGTAGCTGACGTGGTTGCAGGCGATGACCGCACCGCCGGTCCGTGGGATGTGCTCGCCGCCCTCCACCCGCAGCTTCAGGTCCAGGACCCGGAACATGGTCTTGGCGAACGCGATGACGGGCGGATACACGAGCTCTGGCATGACACCAGGCTACGGGACCGTAGGTTACTCGCTGGTAATCAGGTGGGCCCCGTCGTGCTCGCGGCCCGATTGGGCCGCCCATTTCGACGTACCGGCCGCGGCCAGTGCGGTGAACAGGTCCGCCACCGTGAACATCACGCGCGAGGCGAGCGCGAACGCCAGCGCCTGACCCGCGGGAATGCCCGCGCTGCTGAGCACCGCGACGAGCACGGCCTCACGCACACCGGCGCCGCTGGGCAGCAGGAAGGCGAAGGTGCCCGAGGTCATCGCGAGCGCCATCGCGCCGATGCAGGTCAGCAGCGGCGCGTTGGTACCCGCGAGCAGCCACAGGTGCACGCCCTGCATCGTCCACGCGGCGACCGCGGCGGCGAAGGCCTTCGCGATCGCCCAGCCGCTGACCTTGACCTCGATCGGCGGCCGCCGCAGGAGTTTGCGGGCCAGCGCCGCGGACCAGTTGACGACCTTCGGGTGCAGCAGGACGACGGCGGGCAGTGCCGCCAGCACCCAGCCGTTCGGCGCGGCGAGCAGCGCGAGCGGGAGCGCGGCGACCAGGCCGATGCAGAACTGGATGAGCGAACCGCTCGCGACCCGCGCCCTGGACAGTCCGGCCTTGCGGCCCAGCTCCATCTGCAGCAGGTAAGCCCACAGCGATCCGGGCACGTACTTCCCGAGCTGACCGACCAGGCAGATCCGCGCGCCGCGCAGGAACCCGAGCCGGGTGCCCAGCCCGTCGACCACGACCACCCAGCCCAGCGTCGACACGCCCATGGCGACGACGAGGGCGAGCATGCTCAGCGCGGAGGTCTCCCAGGGGATGCCGCGCAGCGTGCGCCAGAACTCGCTCCAGTTCTGCGTGAGCACCCGTACCGCGAACCCGATGACCACCACGATGGCGACCCAGCGGGCCACATCGAGGATCTTGTTGGTCACAATCGTCAGACGGTAACAGTGGTGAGCTTCGTGAATTCGGCCAGCAGGTTGAATCCGTCCCACACCGGGGAAAACGTCAGTGCCGAGCCGAACGGGACCACGCGGTCCACACCGGACCGAACGCCGAAATCGAGCAGTTCGTCGCGGGAGAACCCGAAATGCGTGACGGTCTGATCCTTGCGCACCACTCTGGGTATGACTTCCTCCAGAGTGGACACCCTCGAATGTGTGAAAACCCCGGCGCCGAGCCACTCGCGGAGCACGGTCGTGGTGTCGAGGCTCGTCACGGCGTCACTGTCGAGGTGGATGCGGCTGACGTGGCCGTCGGCGGCGGCGCCGTAGGCCGAGACCCGCTTGCGCACCGCCATCGCGGGCTCGGTGACGTGCTTCTTCTCCGCCGCGACGGCCACCAGCAGCGCACGGAACTCCGCCGAGACGTCCTCGTCCCCGACCCAGAACACGCCACGCGGTGACGAGCACGCGGCCTGATCGAACCAGTACGCGTCGTTGAAGAAGCCCTCCACCGCCGCGCGCCGCTCGGCCTCGGTGGCGCGCCGCCAGCCCTCGACCGAGACGATCGCGAACGAGGACCGGTCCGGAAAGGTCAGGTCCCGCGCGTGCGGCGCGAGCGGGAACCGGCGCAGTGCTCGCACCGAATTGTCGCCGCCCCACAGCACCCGCAGGTCCGCGGCCTCCGACAGCGCGGCGGTCAGCTCGTCGTCGCGGTCGTAGGTGACGAAGTGCTGGGTCCGGGCGAGGACGGCGTCCTCGATCGAGTGCCAGACGTCGAGGATCGCCCGCGCGGCCGCGCCCGCCCTTGGTGAGATCCGCACGACGTTGGTGTTGCCGGCGAGCGCGGACAGCGCCCACGAGTACACGAACACGGTGTCGACGTTGGCGGGCGGCACGTGGAACACGACGCCACACGGCCTGCGCAAACCGTCCAATTGGGACAGTTGTCGTTCGATCTCCGCGCGGCGCAGGAAAAAGCCCAGCGAGGCCAGCTCCGGGTATCGCCGTCCGAGCGCGAGCAGCTTGCGGGACAACGTCGTCAGGAACGCGACCACACGCTCGTCGCCGACCCGGAGGCCCGAAGGTGCGAGCTCGAAGGGGAGGTTCACGCCGCCGCCAAGGTGTCGGAGCAGCCGCGGGCCTCCGCCTTCGGCAGGCGACCCAGCACGGAGAACCGTTTGCCCGGCCAGTCGCCGTCGTCGATGCCGTGACACACGCCGAGATCCTCGGTCAGCAGCACATGCCCCGGATAGGACCTCGGCAACGTGCTGAGCACCTCGATCACCCCCGGTTCGCCGACCGGCTGCTCCCGCCACGTGCGCGGATCGCGGATCACCACGTCGGCGAAGTCCGGGCAGTACAACCCGTCGCCGGACGGTCCCTCCAGGAACACCGTGCCGATCTGCTCGACCATCCCGTAGTAGTTGTGGATCCGCCGCAGTCCGGTGTCCTCGCGGAACCGGCGGCGGAACTCGGCATTGTCCACCGCGATGTCGGTGAGCTTCTTCCAGCCGCCGGAGTGCACGAGAATCCCGTTGGACAGGTCGAGCCGGTGCTCGCGTGCCACCTCGTAGAGGTACTGCCACACCAGGAAGGTGAACCCGAAGATCAGGAACGGCTCGCCGCCGAACGTGCCGAGAAAGCGCTTCACCGCGTCGAGGTCGGGCTTTTCGGAGTCGTCGAGCACGTAGGTGTGCTTGCGCCCGAAGTTCGCCATGCCCAGCACACCGGCGCCGCGCGCCGACGGGGAACGCACGATGCTCTTGCGGTCCACCAGCAACATCGGCAACCGCGCCGGGCCCAGCACGGTTTGCAGGGTGGCCGCGAGGTGCCGGGTCTGCGCGGCCGCCGCGGCCTTGTCGAGGTGGATCCGCGAAGGCGCGCCTGTGGTGCCCGACGAGGTCAGCACCCGGAACACCTCGTCGTCCGGGATGCTTTTCAGCTCATGCGTCTTGAACAGCCCGACCGGCAGCCACGGCAGGTCCGCGACCTCGGCGAACGGGCCGGAAACGCCGAGCGCGGTGAGGATCCGGTCGTAGGGTGGGCAGTGCGCGCGGTGGTGCTCGGTCAGCGCGGACAGCTCGGCGGCGAGGCTCACACCAGCCCCGCCAGTGTCTGGTAGTCGACTTTTCCGCTGGCCAGCAACGGAATCTCCTCGATCGGGCGGACGTCGAAACCGGACGCGTGCAGGTGCAGCCGCTCCCCCAGCGCCCGTGACGCCTGTTTGCACACGTCCTTGGCGATGCCTTCGGCGAACAACACGACCTTGTCGTCCGCCGGGACCGCCGCGACGATCTCGATGCCCAGCTCGGTGGCGCGCGCGGCCTGCTCCAGATCGTCCAGGCTGACCCGGTTGCCGAACACCTTGCCGATCCGCTTGAGCCGCCCGGTGACGAACAGGAAGCCCTCTTCGTCCAGGTAACCGAGATCGCCGGTGTCGAGCACGCCGTCGAGTTCGTCGCCGAGCGCGAGACCCGCCGCGTCCTCGGCGTAGCCCATCATCACGTTCGGGCCGCGGTAGACGATCTCTCCGGTGATCTTCGGATGTGTGGTCTCCGAACCGTCGCCATGGCGGATGCTGAACTCCCCGCCGGGCAAGGCGGGCCCGACGGAACCGGGCTTTTCCGCGAGCCGGTCGGCCGGCATCGTCGCCATCCGCGGCGCCGCCTCGGTCTGCCCGTACATGACGTACAGACCGCCGTGCGCAGCCCGCATCTTCGCGTCGAACTCGGCGACCAGTTCCGCCCGCAGCCTGCCGCCCGCCTGGGTCAGCGTGCGCAGCCGGGGATGCTCGGCCGGGTCGAACTTCAGCCGCCGCAACATCTCGTAGTGGTAGGGCACCGCGGCCAGCGACGTGCACCCGTGCTCGCTCACCGCCGTCCAGAACTCGCGGCCGAGGATCCCGGACGGTTCCACCACGACGGCCGCACCTGCCGCGAGATGGGAGTTCAGCACCGAAAGCCCGTAGCTGTAGTGCGGCGGCAGGCTGGTCGGCGCGACGTCGTCCGGCCCGATGCCGAGCACCTCGGCGATGGCGTGCGCGTTGGACAGCACCGCACCGCGGGACAGCCTCGCGAAATGCGGTTTGCCGGTGGAACCGCTGGTCGCCATGAGCAACGCGAGATCCGGATGCGGGCGCACACCGACGGAGTCGGTGCGCACCCAGTGCCCGTCCTTCGCGACGTAGCCCAGCGGCGGCTCCTCCTCCGGCGCGGCCAGCACCGCACCCGGCCGGAACCGGTCCATCATCGCGACGAGCGCGCCGGTCTCCAGCGCCGGATCGAGCAGCGCGAGCGCGCGGCCGCCTTCGAACGCGGCCAGGTAGCGCAACACGCTGGGCACGTCGATCGAGGTGCGCGCGAACAGCACGCCCTGCGGCAACGCCGCGAGCGACTCCGCCTCGCGCAGCACGGCGGCCGTGAGCCGTTCTCCCGCAAGCGTTTGCCCGCTGGTCGCGTCAATGATCCGGGCGCCGTCGCCGATGAGTCTCACAGCACCAGGCCTCCGTCGACGCCGAGCACCTGGCCCGTCACGAACGACGCCTCGTCGCTGACCAGGAACCGGATCACGTTCGCGACCTCCTCCGGACGGCCGACTCGCCCGAGCGAGGACGGCACGTCCTTGTCGATGCCTTCGGTCAGCTCCGTGTCGATCAGGCCCGGCGCGACCGCGTTCACCCGGATGCCGAAGCGGCCGAGTTCCTTGGACGCGGACTTCGCGATGTTCGCCACGGCCGCCTTCGACGCGGCGTACACCGTCTGCCCCGCCGCGCCGCGCTCGCCGACCATCGAGGCCAGCACCACGATCGCCCCGCCGCGGCGGCGGGTCATCGCCCGCGCGGCGGCCTGAACGGTGTGCACTGTGCCCGCGACGTTGGTGGCCAGCACCGTTTCGGTGTCGCGGAGCATGCCGAGCACACCGTCGGCGTAGACCCCGGCGTTGGCGACCACGGCGTCCAGCCGACCGTGTTCCTTCGCGACCGCGCGCACCGTCGCGGCCACCGCCTCGGCATCGGTGACGTCCAGCGCGCGACCCTCCGCCCCGAGCGCGGCCGCGACCTCCTTCGCCCGCGTCTCGTCGCGGCCGGTGAGCACGACACGTGCGCCCGCCTCGGTCAGCGCGCGCACGGTGGCCAGTCCGATGCCCCGGGTGCCCCCGGTGACCAGCGCGACCCTGCCATCGAGGCTCACCCCTTGAGCTCCCGCAGCATGTCGAGCGCGACCTTGAACGAGCTCATGTCGATGACCTGGTCGGTTTCCAGCGCAACGTCGAACTCGTCCTCGATGGCGGCCACCAAAGCCATGTGGCCCACCGAGTCCCACGCCTCGATGCCCCGGTACTCGAGCTTTTCGACGTCGACGGTCTCATCGAGGTCCAGTGCCTCGATGAACACGGCACGCAGCTGTTCGTTCAACGGTCTCGTCCTTCCCACGCCCGAACCAAAGTAGAGACGCCGGCGGGCAGCTGGTCCATCAGCCCATCGGGTGGAACTGGCGCCTTGCCCTTGAGCCAGGGTTCGAGCTGGTCAATCGTGTCTTCGGCAAGGCCAAGTCTGGTCAGGCCGACCACGTTGAGACCGGCGACCCGCGCGGGGTTCCCGACCGAAACCGTGAAGGCGCCGACCTCGCGGCGGACGGCTGCGCCCATGCCGATCATGGCGCCGGGCCCGATGCGCACCCGCTGGTGGACGATCGCGCCCATCCCGAGGTTGGCCAGCGACCAGATGTGCACATGCCCGCCGAGCACGACATTGGAGGCCAGGGTGACCGAGTCACCGATCAGGCAGTCGTGCGCGACATGACTGCCCCGCAGGTAGTAGCCCTCGTCGCCGACCGTGGTCTCGCGGTGGGTGCCCTGGTGCACGCTGACGTACTCGCGAATGCGGTTGCGGCTGCCGATCCGCACGCCCGCGCCCGCCGGCTCGTCGTCCCAGGCCGGGTGGGGACCGTCGCGGTCCTCGGCCGGGGTGCCGATCGTGACGTGTGGACCGATCCAGTTGTCGTCGCCGAGCACCGCGGGGCCACGGATGATCGTGTAGGGCCCGATGACGTTGCCGTCCCCGAGCTCGACTCCCGCCCCCAGCACCGCGGTCGGGTGGATTCGGTTCACGGGCGGACACCTTACAGTCAGACCGAAGGAGTACTCGCCGCATGATTCCCATCACCGCTGTGGACGTCCGGGACGCCGAAGCCCTCGTGATCGAGGTGCTGCGCTCGGGCGTGCTCGCGCAGGGGCCGATGGTCGCGCGGCTGGAGGAAGGCTTCGCGCGCCTCACGGGAACGGCGCACGCCGTGGCGGTCAACAGCGGGACGGCCGCGCTGAGCGCGGCACTGGAGGTGCTCGACCTCCAGCCCGGCGACGAGGTGGTGACGTCGCCGTTCACGTTCGTGGCCACGCTGAACGCGATCCTGGAGCGCGGCGCCACGGTGCGCTTCGCCGACGTCACGCGTGAGGACTTCGCGCTCGACCCGGACGCCGTGGCCACCGTGCTCGGGCCGCGCACCAAGGTGCTGATGCCGGTGCACCTGTACGGACAGACCGCGGACATGGGCAAGCTCGTACCGCTTGCCGAGGAGCACGGGCTGGCCCTGGTCGAGGACGCGGCGCAGGCACTGGGCGCGTCCTTTCTCGGCAAACCGGCCGGCTCGTTCGGTTTGGGCTGTTTCTCCTTGTACGCCACCAAGAACGTGACCACCGGCGAAGGTGGCGTGATCACCTGCGACGACGCGGAGGTGGCCGACCGGCTGCGCGTGCTGCGCAACCAGGGCATGCGGGACCGCTACCGCTACGAGGTGGCCGGGCACAACTACCGGATGTCCGAACTGCACGCCGCGGTCGGTATTCCGCAGCTGGCCCGGTTCGACGAACTCGTCGCCGCGCGTCGCCGCAACGCGCGCCAGCTCACCACCGGGCTCACCGGCACGCCGGGACTGGCCGTACCGCAGGTGCTGCCGGGGCGGGCGCACATGTGGCACCAGTACACCGTGCTGATCGGGCCGCACGCGATGCTCTCGCGCGAGGAACTGGCCGCCGAACTCGCCGACCGCGGGATCGCGACCGGGATCTACTATCCGAAGCTGGTGTTCGATCACGACTGTTTCCGCGGTCATCCGCTGATCCCCGCGGTGTCCCCGTCGGACTTTCCCGTCGCGAAGAAGCTCAGCGAGCAAGCCATTTCGCTGCCGGTACATCCCGCGCTGTCGGAGTCCGATGTGGACACCATCGTGCGCGAGGTGCGAGAGGCGCTGGGCGCGTGAGACACCGGATCGCGCTCGTCGGCACCGGCGCCATGGGTTCGTTGCACGCGCGGGTGCTCGCCCAGAGCGAGCGCGCCGATCTGGTCCGGGTGATCGAGCCGAGGGAAGAGGCCGGGCGTGCCTGCGCGGACCGGTTCGGCACCGCATGGAGCCCGGTCCTCGACTCACTGTCCGATGTAGACGCGGTCGTGCTGGCCGCGCCGACCGAATCGCATCACGAACTCGCGACGGAAATCCTCGAGCAGGGCAAGCCGTTGCTGGTGGAGAAGCCGGTCGCGAACGACGTGACCGCCGCGCGGGAGATCCTCACCCTGTCCTCGGCGCTGGACGTGCCGCTGATGTGCGGGTTCGTCGAGCGGTTCAACCCGGCGGTGCGCACCGCGCTGGCGCTGGCTTGCGAGCCGGTGCACCTGATGGCCCGGCGGCACGGGCCGTACGCGCCGAGGATCCGCACCGGGGTCGCCTGGGATCTGCTCGTGCACGACGTGGACTTCGCGCTGCGCCTGTTCGGTGCCGCGCCGACCCGGATCACCTCCGGCGCCGGGTACTTCCATCCCGAGTCCGCGGCCGGCGCCGAGGACGCGGTGGAGACCGTGCTGTCCTTTCCCACCGGCATGGCCTCGGTGTCGGCTTCCCGCGTCGGGCAACGGAAAGTGCGGTCGCTGGTGATCTCCGAACTGGACCGGCTGATCGAGCTGGACCTGATCCGCCGCGACGTCACGATCTACCGGCACGTGTCACACGACGCGGCGACACCCGACGGTCGCGGATACCGGCAACAGGCCGTGGTCGAGATTCCGGAGCTGGTGTCGGTGAGCGAACCGCTGGCCGCACAGCTCGACCATTTCCTCGACCTGCTGGAGGGCCGGGTGGACGCGGCCGAAGAACGTGCGTCGATCCTGCCCGCACACGAGGTGGTGGCCGCCGCGCTGGCCGACGCCGTTTCTTGTAATGGTGGCTTAACGATGCGCTCATCACCCTGAAATGGGCGCACCCGCTAATTACTTTCGATGACGAGGCAGGACGCGCGAAGCCTCTCGCCGGAAGCGCTGGAAGTACTGCGCAGGCGAGCGGTCGCGGCGGTCGAATCCGGTGTGTCGCGATCCGAGGTCGCGCGTGTCTTCGGCGTGTCCCGCAAAGCGGTCGGCTCCTGGGTGCTGGCCTACAAACGCGGTGGGGACAACGCTTTCACGCCGCGCACCCGCGGCCGCCGGCCGGGCGAGCAGCTCGCGCTCACGCCGATGCAGCAGGCGTGGACGGTGAAGAAGATCATCGCCGGAACCCCGGACGACCATGGCCTGCCGCACCAGCTGTGGACCCGCCAGGCGGTCGCCGAACTGGTGTTGCGCGAGTACGACATCCTGCTCGCGCACGGCACCATCGCGCACTATCTGATGCGCTGGGGGCTGCTCGACGAACCGCGGCTCACCGAGATGACCCGCCGCCGCGCCGATCCCGAGGCGATCTGCCTCGCCTCGACGCGTCCTCGCGCCCGGCTCGATCTCAGCCGCCCGGTCGGCCCTCGGCGCAATCTGCTGTCCGGCTTCGGGAACTACTACGGCGACGTCAACGTGCTGCTGGCGATGTCGAACCGGGGCGCGGTGTACTTCGCCGCCTCCAACGCCCCGTTCGACAACGCGGGCACCGCGGACTTCCTGCGGCGCCTGACGAACCAGCTGGGCCGCACGCCGAACGTGGTCGTCTGCCGCTGACCTACGTCTGGCGTCGCGAACCCAGTACCAGCAGGCACAGCACCGCGATCCCGGCCGCCACCCCGGCCACGATCAGCATCGGGTCGAGACTGGTCGTCGCGGTGGGCGCGACGCCGGCGGCGACGGCGGGCTGTTCCGGTGTCGCGGCCGGCACCTGCGCGGCCGGGGCCTCGCTCTGCGCGGGCATCGACATCGACGGCGTCGGTTGTTGCGCGACCGGAGCCTGCGCCACGGCCGACGTCTTCGGTGCCGCCGTGGTCGGCTTCGGGGTGCTCTTCGGAGCCGTCGTCGCCGGTGCCGCGGCGGCCGGCGCCGGTTGCACGATCACCTGCGCCCGCATGTCCGGATGGATCGAGCAGTAGTAGGAGTAGGTGCCCGGCGTGGTGAACGTGTAGGAGAAGCTCTGCCCGGTGGACAGCATCGGACTCTTGATCGCGACCGGCGCACTCGTCGTCGTCACGTCGTGCGGGGCCTGGTCGTGGTTGGTCCAGGTGACCGTGTCCCCGACCCGAACGGTCAAAGTGGACGGTGAGTAGGAGTAGTTCTCCATCGTCACCGCCTGGCTCGCGGCCTGCGCGGGCGGTGCGACGAACACGGCGCCCATCGTCGCGAGCAGCGCGGCCAGCAGCAGTCTCATCGTACGAACTCCGCGGCCAGCTCGATGTGAATCGGCCGCTCGCCCAGCACCTGCGCGATCCAGTGACCGGTCTCGAACTGCCGGCGCGGCGCGGGCAGTACCCCGGTCAGCCACACCACCACGGCGCGGTCGTCGGCGTAGGCCAGCTTGCCGTCCAGCCTCAGGTACAGGCTCGTGTCCAGCACGTCCAGCTTGCCGACCACCTCGAGAGTCCGGTCGGGCGCGATCAGCATGTCGGTGCTGCGGAAGCGGATGGTGGGGTTGTCCGCCGCGCATAGTCCTCCTTCGTCGGTGAGCGTGCGTGCGAGCCCGAAGATGTTCGTCCGCAGCGACCGTGTGACCAGCTCGAGCGCCAGTTCGCTCGTCTCGCCGAGCACGAGATGCCCGCCACGGCAGGCGAACCGGCCGCGGACCGGCGGCCGGCGCAGTACCCGGATCGACGGCTCGACCACGACTCGCGTGGGGTTCAGCTCGTAGCGGCCCGGCAGCTGCCGCTCCACGGGCCACTCGTATTCGACGGTGTCCGGCTCGATTTCCACGGTGGCATCGATGTCACCCGGCATCGGCGTCCTCCTCGGTGTGACAATGGGACGCGGTGGCCCGGCCGACCGCTTCTCGGCCGGGCCACCGCTTCCCGATCAGCAGGTCAGCTGGCTCATCAGCGGGGTGAGCACCTGCTCCAGCCAGACCGTGTGGGTCTTGATGTACTGGTCCAGGTTCAGCAGGTCGGTCACCTGCTGACCGAGCGAGGTCTCCAGGTGGGCCGACTGCACGTGCTGCAGGATCGGCGCCAGGGTGTCCTTGGCCACCTGGTCGGCGTCACCGTTGAACACCGGGCTCAGCACCTGCTCCAGCCACACCGTGTGGGTCTTGACGTACTGGTCCAGGTTCAGCAGGTCGGTCACCTGCTGACCGGGCGAGGTCTCCAGGTGCGCGGACTTGACGTGGTCGAGGATCGGCTGCAGCACCTCGTGCGAGACACAGCCGGTGCCGCTGCTGGGCGTCGACGACGGCATCGAGTGCGACGACGACTCCGAGCTCGACGGCATCGGCATCGACGACGAGGACGACGGCGCGGGCGCGCTGGTCGGCGCGCCGGTGGTCGGCTGCGTCGTGGCACCGCCGCCGGTCACCGTGATGGTGGCCTTCATGTCCGGGTGCACGCTGCAGTAGTAGGAGTACGTTCCGGCCTGGGTGAAGGTGTGGCTGAACGTCTGGCCCTGCTGGATCAACGGCGACGAGAACTTCTCCGGGCCGTCGGTCACCACCACGTTGTGCGGGGCGCTGTCGTTGTTGGTCCAGGTCACCGTGTCGCCCACGGAGATCTGCAGCGTCGAGGGCGAGAACGCGTAGCCCTTCATCTCGACGGCCTTGCTGGTGGCCTGTGCATCGGCGAGCTTTTCGTACAGCTGCGTCGCCACCGGGTTCGACTGCAGGCTGGCGGGCAGCGCCGAGTTCTCGGTCTTGCTCGAGGACAGGCTGGCGAAGCTGAACAGCACTCCCGCCAGCGCGACGATCGCCAACCCGACCAGCCACGTGGGCCGCTTCTGGGACGCCTTCGGGGCGTCCTCGACGGGAGTTTGGGACTTGTCCATTCAGGTTTTCCTTTCGGGGTTTCTCAACAAGTGAGCTGGGTGGCCGGCGGGGCCAGCAGGTGCGCGGACTTCACGTGGTCGAGGCTCGGGTTTCGGGCTCGTCCATGCAGCGGACTCCTTTCTCGGATTGACCGGTCATCGGCCGGGACTGGCCGTGACGAGCAGACTCGCCGCGACGACGACCACGATCACGAGCGCGGTCTCGGCGGCGACGGAATAGACGAAGGGGCGCACGGCGGAGGCCTGGCCGCGCAGCACCACGGCGAAGTCGAGCCTGCGGTTGACCCAGCTGCGACTTCCTTGTGCGGCGAGCAGGATCACCGCGAGCACGACGATCTTGAACAGCAGCGTGCGGCCGTAGTCGGTGCTGAACAGCTTTCCGGCCGAGCCGAGCGTCTGCCAGGTCAGCACCACACCGCCGGCGATGATCAGCAGCACCGAGCCCATGGCGAGTTTCGAGTAGCGGGGGACCACGGCGGCGAGTTCGTCCGGATCCCGTCGGGCGAGCAGGCCGAACAGCAGCATCGCGAGCCCGCCGAGCCAGGCGCAGATGCCCAGCACGTGCAGGAAGTCCGCGATCTGCGCGAGCGTCGGGCGAACGCTTTCCGAGGCGTGGCCGGTCATCCCGGTGGTGCGCAGCAGTCCGAAGCCGATGGCCATCAGCCCGACCCGCCATCCCAGCGACGTCGCCGCGACGCGGCCGCGCTGCAGCACCTGGGCGAGCACGACGCCGCCGAGCAGCCACAGCAACGTCCTGGCGAACCACACCTTTCCGAAGTGGACGTCGAGCACCTGCGTGATCAGGTCCCAGTTCAGGAAATCCGCCGGGGAGCGCTGCGAGATCCACGCGCCTTCGAGTCCGATCGCGCTGACCGTGCCCACCACGCCGAGGATCCAGCCGGTGACGACGACGCCACGGGCACGCCCGTGGTCGCCGCCGCGCGGCCACAGGAACGCGATGAACAACAGCCCGCCGAGGAACAGTGTCATGCCGAAGTAGTCCACCGCGCGGGCTGCGATGTAGAGCGCCTTGGTGACGGTGATGTCCATCAGCCGCCCACCTTCGGCAGCGCGGGCAGCAGTCCCGCGACGGGAGCCGTGGCCGCCGCCACGGGTGCCGTCGCCGGGGCCGCGGGATCCGTTGGCGCGCAATAACCCGTGACCTGGTACAGCAGCGTGTTGAGCATTCCCGGGGCGCTGCCGTCGGGGGCCTGCGTCAACCCGAGCGTGCCGGTGAGGCCGCCGACCGCGGGCACCGAGGCGACGACGTTGTTGGCCGCGTCGGCAACCTGTTGCGCCACCCCGGGCAGGCACGCCGCCGGCGCCGCCGGCTGGCCTGGCGTGGCGGGCAGGCCCGGCGTGGTCGGTGCGCCGGGGGTCGTGATCGGCAGCGGTGGCACGGTGCCGGCGTCGGCGGGCGGCTGGTCCACACCAACCGCCACACCGCTCGCGTCGGCGGGTGGCACGTCCGTGCCGTGTAGTTCGGTACCGGGCATGGTCATCGCGGGCGGCTGGATCGCCTGCGGCAGCCCGCCTTCCGGCAGTCCCGTGCCCGCGTCGGGCTGCGGCTGCGTCACCGCGGGAGCGGCGGCCTGCTGGTTCGAGGTGGTGGTGCGCAGGCCGAGCCCGGAGGCGAAGCCGACGATCACCACGACACCCGTCACCAGCATCGCCGCGATGACGTTTTCCCGACTCAGTGTCGCCACCAGCTGGTTCCTCGCAATCTCGGCTCGGGACGTAACGATCGGCTCGCCTCTCTCGACAGATGAGGGGAAGAGACGAATTTGCCCGAGCGATAGTCCGTTCGGTCTATTGGCTCTGCTGGGCCACGATCAGACCAGTTCCCATGTTTCGTGGGATATCCCTCGTGTGAATGCACCGTAAAACGACTCCCACCTTGGTTACGCGATCGAGGTGAGAGGGCTCGTGGCGTCACCCGTAAGAGTGGGAGCGCCGACGAGGTTCGCGCCAAAGTCCCAGGAAACGAGGTCGTCCATTTTGGCCGCGCGGTTCCCGCGGTGAGAACCTATTAATCTCTGATTTACAATTCGCGGTCGGCGCCTGAGCTACTGTTCTCGGACAATGTTGCCGAAAACCAGAAACCTGCTGATCAGGCTGTGCGGCCTCGTCTTCACCGTGGCCGCGCTGCTGCTCGCGGGCACCCACGCCGCGGACGCGCACGACGTGCTGGAATCCGCCACACCCGCCAAGAACTCGTCCGTCGCGAGTGCACCGTCCAGTGTGGAACTCGTCTTCAACGAGCCGGTCGACGACGGCTTCAACGAGATCACCGTCCTCGGGCCGGACAGGACCTCGCACTGGGAAGCGGGCGCGACGACCGTGCGGGCCGAGACCGTGTCGGTGCCGCTGCGCCCGCTTGGCCCGGCCGGGATCTACACGGTCGGCTACCACATCGTCTCCGAGGACGGGCATCCCGTTTCGGGTTCCTACACCTTCACCCTCACTATGCCGGGCGAGGGAACTCCCGCCCCGCAGGTGCAGGCCGCGGCCGCCGCGCCGTCCACAACGGACTCCGCGGTGCCGGTGTGGGTGTGGATCGCGGGTGCGCTGGTGCTGCTGGCCGCCGGTGTGGTCGTGGCGCGGCGGATCGCCCGCTAGTCGCCCGCGTTCTCCGCACGGACGCGGGCGGCCTCGGCCCTGATGTACTCCTCGTCGTAGCGCTGGAACACCCGCGCCGGATTGCCCGCGACCAGGCAGCGCTCCGGCACGTCCTTCGCCACGACGGAATTCGGCTGCACGACGGCGAAATCCCCGATCGTCACGCCGGGCATGATCACGACGAGGCTGCCGATGAAGCAGCCCTTGCCGATGGACACCGGTTTGCGCTCGATGAGATCGCTGCCTGTGTGGTTCTCCAGCATCATGTTCGCCAGCCAGCTGGAGTGCGTGAACACGAGCGTGTTGACGCCGATGCTGGTGTGCTCGCCGACCGTGAGCCCGCCGCTCGCGTCGAGCACCGCGCCCTCGCCGATCCAGCAGTGCTCACCGAGCCGCAATCGCTCCGGGTTGATGATCTTCGCGCGCTCCCGGATGCGGGTGGTCTCCGGCAGTCCGTACAGCCGGGCGCGTTCGGCGTCGTTGAGGTACTGCCCGACGAGTTCGGTCAGGATCTGGGGACGGAGGCGGTTGCTGCGCTCGTCGTCGAAGAACATAGGCCCTCCAGGATACGCAGGTGTTCCTTCGCCACGACGCCCAGCGCGAAGCTGCCGCGCACCAGCCCGCTCTGCCGCCGTGCGATTCCGGCACGCCGCTGCGGATCGTCCAGCAGTCCGACCACAGTGGACGCGACCGCACTGGCGTCATCCGGTGGCACGAGGAGGATGTTCTCGCCGTCACACAGATCGATGCCGGGATAGTTGTCCTCGGCGACCGACGCGATCGTCGCGGTGCCCGAGGCCATCGCCTCCAGTGACGCCGTACCGCAGCCGCCGTTGAGGTCGTGCGTGACGATGTCGGCGGCGGCGAAGTACGACGGCACGTCCTGCCGCGGCACCGCGCCCGTCACCACGAGCGCCTCCCGGACGCCGAGTTCTTCCGCCCGGCGCAGGAAAGCGTCGTGATAGACCCGGCCGACCACGAGCACCTTCGTCCGCGGATGCCGGGCGAGGATCTCGGGAAGCGCTTCCACGAGCGGGATCCGGTCGCGCAGCGGGATGACGTGCCCGAGCGAGACGATCAACGGTCCGTCGCCGATCCCGTTCTCCGCGCGCACGTCGCGGATCGGGGTGTGGTCGAGATGCTCGGTGTCGACCGGGATCGGCAGCCGTTCGGAGTTGCGCGCCGTGACGCCGTACCGCCGCGCGCAGTAGTCCACGCCGAGCTTGTCCAGCAGCACGTAGCGGGGGTTGATCCGCCGCAGGATGGGCCGCACCACCGCGGCGTCGAGCAACCGGAACAACGCGCTGTAGGCCGGATTGTCGCTGACGAGCAGGGTGTGCACGGTGAGCAGCACCGGAATCCGCTGCTTGCGCGCGTACGCGCCCGCGAGCCATGACAGGTCGAAGAACTGGCCGTGCAGGTGCAGCACATCGGGCTGGAACTCGTGCAGCAACCGGTAGAGCCGGCGCCGGTTTCCCGGCACCGGCGCGGTGAAGCTCAGGTCGAAGTCGATCGACCACCCGAGCTTGGGCATCTTCGCCGCGGGCAGCCGCACGATCCGGTAGCCGTCGCGTTCCTCGCTCCGCGGCGCCTGGCCGTAGGCGGCCGTGACGACGAGAACGTCGTGACCCTCGCGCGCGTAGGACTGCGCCAGCGACGCGGCCATGTGCGCGCTTCCCCCCACCCGCGGCGGGAAGAAGTTGTTGACGACAACGATGCGCATCGCTCAGCCGTACGACTCGACGAGTGCGCGCATGCCTTGCTCCACCGGGATTTCCGGCTCCCAGCCGAGGATCTCCCTGGCGCGCGTGATGTCCGCGGCGCGGCGCGAGACGAGCACGTCGCGCGGGTTGAATTCGGGCTCGACGTCCACGCCGACCGCGTCGATCAGCAGCTTCGCCAGCGTCGCGATCGAGGTGTCGATCCCGGTGCCGATGTTGATCGGCACACAGTCCCGCTCGGATTCGAGCGCGCGCACGACGGCCTTCGCGAGGTCGGTGACGTGCACGAAGTCCATCGACTGCTCGCCCTTGCCGTCGATCAGGGGCGGCCGCCCCGCGCGCAGGCGCTGGATGAAGTGGTTGATCACCGAGGTGTAGTACGCCTCGATCCGCTGTCCCGGCCCGTACACGTTGAAGAACCGCAGTGCGATCCACGACAGACCGGATCGGCGCTGGTAGAAGCCGAGCAGGTCCTCGCCCGCGCGTTTGCTGATGCAGTACGGGGTCAGCGGGTTCAGCGGATCGTCCTCGTGCATCGGCAGTTTGCGCGGCTCGCCGTACACCGAGGCCGAAGACGCGAACACCAGCCGCTGCACGCCTTCCGCGGCCGCGGCGGCGAACACGTTGTGGTTGCCGGTCATGTTGATGTCGATCGACTCGTGTGGATCGGCGATCGACTTGTTGATCGAGACGGTGGCGAAGTGGATGACGTGCGTGCAGCCGCGGATCGCCTCGCGCACCGCGCCGCCGTAGCGCACGTCGGCCTCGACCAGTTCGACCTTGCCGGTGGCCACGAACTCGCCGACCCGGTCACGGTCGCCGCGGGTCATGTTGTCGAAGATCCGCACCGAATAGCCGCGCTCGGTCAGCAGCGGAATGGTGTGCGCGGCGATGAATCCGCCGCCACCGGTGAAGAACACCCGTCGGTCAGGCAATTTCCAGCACCTCTCGGACGTTGTCGATGACACGGCCGACCTGGTCGTCCGTGAGATTCGCGTGCATGGGAACGGCGAGGTGCCGCCGGAACAGGTCGGCGGACACCGGCTGCGGCGGCTGTGGACCGTAGACCGGCTGCAGGTGCGAGGCGTAGGTGCCGATCGTGCACTGCACCCCGCGCGTGCGCAGTTCCGTCATCGCCCGGTCCCGGTCGATCTCCGGCGGGAGCAGGAGCAAATAGGACTGCCACGGGTGTTCCCGGTCGGGCAGTTCCGCGGGCGCGAGATCCGCGAACGCCGCCGAGTACCGCTTGGCCACCGACCGGCGCGCGGCGAGCAGGTCCGGCAGCCGGTCGAGCTGCACGCCCAGGATCGCGGCCTGTACCTCCGACAGCCGGAAGTTGTAGCCGAGTTCGTCGAACACCGGCAGCCCGTCGCGGCCGTAGGCGGGTTCGACGCCGTAGGTGTGCAGCTTGCGGGCCCGCTCGATCAGCTCGGCACGGTCGGAGACCAGCGCCCCGCCCTCACCAGCGGTGATGCCCTTGCGGCCGTGGAAGGAAAACGCCGCGAGATCGGCGAGGCTGCCCGCCGGTTCGCTCCGGTAGGTCGCGCCCGCCGCGCAGGCCGCGTCCTCGAACAACCAGAGCCCGTGCCGGTCGGCGATCGCGCGGTAGGCGTCGAAATCCCCGGGCTGGCCCGCGAGGTCCACGACGAGAACGCCGACCGTGCGCGGCGTGATCGCGGCCTCGATCGCCGCCGGATCGGCACAGAACGAGTCCGCGCACACGTCGGCGAAGACCGGGGTCGCGCCCGCCTGCAGCACGGCGTGCCCGGTGGCCGGGAAGGTGTAGTCGGCGACGATCACTTCGTCGCCCGGCCGTACGCCGAGCGCCTTGAGCCCGAGGAACAGCGCCGAACCGCAGTTGCTCGTCGCGAGCGCGTGCGCGGTTCCGGTGGCCGCGGCGAAGCGCTCCTCGAACCGGCGGCAGGCCGGACCCGCCCCCGCGAGCCAGCCGGAGGCGAACACCTCCGCGACCGCGGCGAGTTCCTCTTCGCCCACGGTCGGCTGTCCCAGCGCGATGCTCTCTGACATGCGGCTCCCTCTTCGGCGCGCGAAGTCTAAGCCGAGCACCCCGTCACACGATCAGGCGAACCAGCGGTTACGCGCAGCGCTTACCCTGGGCGACGTGGCACAGCGAGTCGTCGTCATCGGTGGTGGCATCCTCGGGCTGGCCGTGGCGTGGGAACTGACCCGCCGCGGCGCCGAGGCGGTGGTGCTGGAGAAGGAAGACCACTGGGCCGCGCACCAGACCGGGCACAACTCCAACGTCGTGCACGCCGGGCTCTACTACAAACCGGGTTCGGCGAAGGCGCGCATGTCCGTCGCGGGCAACGGGTCCATTGTGGACTTCGCACGGGAGAACGGCGTCGGGGTCGAGGTGTGCGGCAAGCTCGTCGTCGCGACCGACGAGTCCGAACTGCCAGCGCTGCACGTACTCGCCGAACGCGCCGTGGCCAACGGCGTACCGGCGAAGCTGATCAGCCGCGCGCAGGCCCTCGACTACGAACCCGAGGTCTCCTGCGTGCAGGCCCTGCGGGTGGAGTCGACCGGCATCATCGACTTCCCCGGCGTCTGCACCGCGCTGGTCGGGCTGCTCACCGAGAAGGGCGCCGAACTGCGGCTCGGCACACCCGCGCTGGGTATCCGGCCCGGCCGCGGCGGGGGCGTCGAGATCGCCACCGGCCATGAGGTGCTCAAGGCCGACGCGCTGGTCAACTGCGCCGGCCTGCAGTCCGACCGGATCGCCGAACTCGCCGGGCTCACCCCGCGCGCCCGTATCGTGCCCTTCCGCGGCGAGTACTACGAGCTCAAACCCGAGCGGCGGCATCTGGTGCGCGGGCTCATCTACCCGGTGCCCGATCCGACGCTGCCGTTCCTCGGCGTCCACCTGACCCGGATGCTCGACGGCAGCGTGCACGCCGGCCCGAACGCGGTGCTCGCGTTGCGCCGCGAGGGCTACCGCTGGCGCGACATCTCGCCCGCCGACCTGGCCGACGTCGCCCGCTTCCCCGGCGCGTGGCGGCTCGCCCGCAAGTACGCCTACCCGACGGGCCTGGAGGAGGTGCTGCGCTCGCTGTCCACCAGCCGGTTCGCCGCGAGCCTCGCCCGGCTGGTGCCCGCCGTCGGACCCGACGACATCGAGCGGCACGGCTCCGGGGTCCGCGCGCAGGCGCTGTACCCGGACGGTTCGCTGGTGCAGGACTTCCTCATCGAGACCGCGCCGAACCAGGTGCACGTGCTCAACGCGCCCTCACCCGCCGCGACCTGCGCGCTGGAGATCGCCAAGCACGTGGTCAACGAGGTACGTGCGTAGCGATCACCGGCGCCACCTTCCGCACCACGTCGCACGCCTTGCCCGGATCGGTGAAGTTCGATCCGGAGATCGCGATGAACGACGTGGCCGACAACGGCAGCGCGAGGTTGCAGAACGAGTCGCCGATGGCGCTCGGGTAGTTCTGCCACGTCACGCCGCCGATCGGCTCCTCGCCGGTGGGCTGGGTCGAGAAGTATTCGCCGATGGCCAGGTCGGTGGAGTAGAAGACCTCCACCGCGTCGTCCTGTGAGGCCTGCGGATCGGACGACTTCCACAGGCAGCCCGGCGGGACCCGGCTTTCCGGTTTGGCCGCCTCCGGCACGCCGGTGGCGAATCCCAGTCCCGCCGCCTCGTCCGCGGTCATCAGCGAGCAGGCGTCGGTGGACGCCGCCGGCGCCACCGTGACCCGGCCGGGCTGCGGAGTACCGGCGATCTTCGTCGTACAGCCCGTGACGACTCCGGCGGCCGCCAGCACGGCGACGGCCGTCAGCAGACCTCGCACCACACCCCCTGGAAGGTTTAACTGCCCGGTAACACGAGCCGAGCCTCGTTTTCGCACATCAAACCTAGCGTGTCGGCCATGGCCAGATGAGCGGAAGAGGACGGCCCATGGCACAGCACCCCTTCGAGATCGCGCTGCCCGCGCAGACGGGAATCGGCGTGGTCGCCCCGTTCGATTTCGCGCTCGACCGCGAGCTGTGGCGCTGGGTCCCCGACGAGGTCTGCCTGCATACGACACGGCTGCCGTTCCTGCCCGAGCCGGTCACCGTGCAGCTCGCCCGTGCACTGTCCGATTCGCACGGTGTCCGCCGCGCGACCCGTGACGTGCTGGTGCCCGAACCCCGTGTGGTCGCCTACGCCTGCACCTCGGGCAGTTTCGTCGGCGGGGCAGCCGGGGAGGCGGCGCTGGTCCAGAGCATGCTCGAAGCCGGCGCGCCCGCGGCGGTCACCACGTCCGGCGCGTTGATCCGCGCGTGCGAACGGCTGCGGGTGAACCGGCTCGCCGTCATCACCCCCTACGTCGACGACGTCACCGACCGGCTGCTGGCGTTCCTGGCCGAGTACGGCATCAGCACGTGCGCGAGCGTCGGGCTCGGCATGCTCGGCGACATCTGGAAGATGTCCTACTCGGAGGTCGTCGGCGCGGTCGCGGCGCTGGACACCACCGGCGCCGACGCGCTGTTCGTGAGCTGCACCAACGTGCCCACCTACGACCTGGTCGCCCCGCTCGCGCGGCGGCTGGGCATCCCGGTGCTCACCGCGAACCAGGTCACCATGTGGGCCGCGATGGAGGAGGCCGGAGTGGCCGTGCCCGCCGGAACCTTCGCGCCGCCGGTGCCCGTGCCCGAGGTGGCCTGAAACCCGCTGGTCGCTCTGGATACGCTGGTCGTGACAAATCCGGCTCGTTCCTGGAGTACCCATGCACGACCCACGCCTGCTGCTCGACCCCGAGACGGACGCGGCCGCCAAGCTGCGCCGCCGCGGTTACGTGCTCGACACCGACCGGCTCGGCAAGCTGGTGAGCAGGCGTTCCGAGGTCATCAGCGAGGGCGACCAGGCACGCGCGCAGTCGAAGAAGTCCGCGCAGGACGTGCAGGCCGCCGCGCGCCGCGGTGAGGACATCACCGAACTGCGTGAGCAGGCCCGCCAGCTCAAGGTGCGCATCGGCGAGCTGGAGGAGGAGCAGCGCGCGGTCGAGACGGAGCTGAACGAGTTCCTGCTCGCCATCCCGAACCTTCCGCTGGACGAGCTGCCCGACGGCGCCACCGAGGAGTACGCGGAGGAGATCCGCCGCTGGGGCACGCCGCCCGAGTTCGGGTTCGAACCGCTCGACCACGTCGACCTCGGCGAGCGGGCGGGCTGGCTGGACCTCGGCCGCGCCACGAAGCTGTCGGGCCCGCGGTTCGCGGTGTTCCGGAACGCGGGTGCCCGGCTGGAGCGTGCGCTGGCCGCGTTCTTCCTCGACCTGCACACCCGCGAGCACGGATACACCGAGTTCTCGCTGCCCGCGCTCGTGACGCGGCAGACCATGACCGGCACCGGCCAGCTGCCCAAGTTCGAGGAGGACCTGTTCCGCACCGGAGTCGCCGACCGGGAGCTGTTCCTCATCCCGACGGCCGAGGTGCCGCTGGTCAACCTGCACGCGGGCGAGATGCTGCCGCTGGAGGAGCTGCCGCTGCGCTACACCGCGTTCACGCCGTGCTTCCGTTCGGAGGCGGGCTCGTACGGGCGGGACACGCGCGGCCTGATCCGGCAGCACGAGTTCTCGAAGGTCGAGCTGGTCCAGTTCGTGGAGGCGGAGAAGTCGCGCGAGGCGCTGGAGGAGATCCTCCGCCACGCCGAGGACGTACTGCAGCGGCTCGGGCTCGCCTACCGCGTGATCAAGCTGCCGGCCGGGGACATCGGGTTCAGCGCGCAGATCACCTACGACATCGAGGTCTGGATGCCCAGCCAGCAGACCTACCGGGAGATCTCCAGCGCCTCGGACACCGGCCAGTTCCAGACCCGGCGCGCCGGCATCCGCGGCAAGGCCAAGGACGGCAAGCGAGGCGCGGTCGCGGCGCTCAACGCCTCGGGCCTGCCGATCGGGCGCACCCTCGTCGCGCTGGTCGAGCAGAACCAGCAGGAGGACGGCTCCATCCGCATCCCGGACGCCTTGGTCCCCTACACGGGTTTTTCCGTCATCCAAAAAGATGGCACCCCCGCCTGACTGACCCGAAAGGGTTGTTTCGCCTCCCGGGAGAACCGTCAACGCCATGAGCGACGGTCCACAAAGAACCGGAAAGGGGAAACGATCATGACCACGACCATGCGTCCCGAGGAACTGACCGAGAACGCGGTCGTCGATCCGCACGGCAAGAAGATCGGCAAGGTGGGCACGGTCTACCTCGCCGACGACACGCGCCGGCCGGAATGGGTCACCGTCCAGACGGGCATGTTCGGTCACAAGGAGAGTTTCGTTCCGCTGCGCGGCGCGCACCTGGAAAGCGACGGCCTGCACGTCGACGTCACCAAGGAACGCGTCAGCGACGCGCCCCGGATCGAAAACGACCGGCACCTGTCCGAAAAGGAGAGCGCGGAGCTTTACCGCTTCTACGACATGCCGATGCCGCGTGCCACCGGTGAGGACCGCGCCCAGGGGCACGACCAGCGCGCCAAGGGCGACGGTCGGCGGCGCGACGACGAGCGTTCCATGACCCGTTCCGAGGAGCAGATGAAGGTCGGCACGGAACGCGTGGAGAGCGGAAAGGTCAAGCTGCGCAAGTACACCGTGACCGAGAACGAGCAGGTGACGGTGCCGGTGACGCACGAGGAGGTCCGCGTGGAGCGCGAGCCGATTCGTGACGGGGACCGCCGCGGTGCCGCCATCGGTGACGACGAGCAGGAGGTCACCCTGCACTCGGAGCGTCCGAAGGTGGAGAAGGAAACCGTGCCGCGGGAGCGGGTGCGGCTGACCACCGAGGACGTCACCGAGGAGCAGACGGTGTCCGACGAGGTCCGC
Source organism: Amycolatopsis acididurans (assembly GCF_012328925.1). Classification (GTDB taxonomy): domain Bacteria; phylum Actinomycetota; class Actinomycetes; order Mycobacteriales; family Pseudonocardiaceae; genus Amycolatopsis_E; species Amycolatopsis_E acididurans. The sequence goes on along the minus strand of NZ_JAAXLS010000005.1, from coordinate 243,687 downwards.
AAGGAGCGGATCGAGGTCGACGACGGCCGCCGCCGCGACCGCTGATCCGCACACTTCCGCCCGGCCCCGCGCCGGGCGGATTTTTTCGGCCGAATCGGGCTTGCGCGGGGGGTCCGCACTCACTAACGTACAACCATGTGGTTGTAGATGAGCTCAGTGACGAAGAAGTGGACCGGATCTTCCACGGGCTCGCGGACGCGACCCGGCGGGACATCGTCGTGCGGGTGCTGCGGCAGGAGCAGTCGGTTTCCTCGCTCGCCCGCCGGTACGACATGAGTTTCGCGGCGGTGCAGAAGCACGTCGCGGTGCTCGAACGGGCCGCGCTCGTCATCAAGCACCGGCGCGGAAGGGAGCAGGTCGTGCACGCGAACCCGGAGATCCTGCGCAAAACCACACGACTGCTCGAGGCCTACGAGCAGATCTGGCGTCATCGCGTCCAGGCGATCGACGACCTGTTGTCCGGAGAAGAAGAGAAGGGGACCGAGAAATGACCGTGATCAGCAGTCACAAAGACCCGAAGGCGCTGACCCTGACGCTCGTCGCCGAGTTCGGTGCGCCCGTCGAGCGGGTCTGGCGGGTATGGGAGGACCCGCGCCGGCTGGAGCGCTGGTGGGGCCCACCGACCTGGCCCGCGACCTTCGAGCAACACGATTTCAAGGTCGGTGGCAGATCGCGCTACCACATGACCGGTCCCGAGGGCGAAAAAGCCGGCGGCTGGTGGGAAATCCTCGCCCTCGACGCGCCCAACCGCCTCGAGTTCGCCGACGGTTTCGCCGACGACAACGGTGAACCGAACCCGGCCATGCCGACCACGCGATGTGTGGTGACGCTCGAAGCCACCGGCACCGGCACCCGCATGACCACCGTGTCGCACTTCGCCAGCGCCGAAGACCTGGAGCGGCTGATCACGATGGGCATGGAGGAAGGCATGAAGCTGGCCGCGGGCCAGATCGACGCCCTCCTCGCGGAGACCACCGTCTAATTCGACCGGACGAACTCGGCCACGATCCGGCCCAGCTCCTCGCCGGCGTCCTCCTGCAGGAAATGCCCGGCGTTGGTCACCGTGGGATGGTCCCGGTGCTGCGCGCCCTTCATGGCGCGCTTGAGCACCGGGGCCATGCCGCCGGTGATCGGGTCGCCGTCGGAGAACGCGCACAGGAACGGCAGGTCCAACTCGGACAGTGCCGTCCACGCGCGACGGTTGGCCTCGGTGGCCGGATCGTCCGGCCGGGTCGGCACGAGCGTCGGCATGACTCTCGGCCCCGCCTTGTACATCTCGTTGGGAAACGGCGCGTCGTAGGCGGCACGCACGTCCTCGCCCAGTTCGGTCCGGCACCCGGACTGCACGAACCGTCCGATGTCGAGCACCGGCGCCTTTTCCACGGCCTCACGGAACTTCCACCACACCTCGGGCATGTCCCGGTCCCCGGTGGGCAGGCCGGTGTTCGCGGCGACCACACGGGCGAACCGGCCGGGATGCTCGGCCACCAGCCGCAGCCCGATCAGGCCGCCCCAGTCCTGCCCGACGAGCGTGATGTCACGCAGGTCCAGCGCGTCGAACGCGAACGCACGCATCCACTCGACGTGCCTGGCGTAGCTGTGATCGGTCGCGTCGACGGGCTTGTCGGAGCGGCCGAACCCGACCAGATCCGGCGCGATGGCACGCAGTCCGGCGTCCGCGAGAACGGGAAGCACCTTGCGGTAGAGAAACGACCAGCTCGGCTCGCCGTGCAGCAACAGCACGGGCGGCCCGTCCGGTGGGCCCGCCTCGACGTAGGCCACGCGGACGATGCCGTCTCTCGGGTTTTCGATGTCGGCGTACAGCGGGGGGTAGTCGAAGTCGGGCAGGTCGGTGAACCGGTCTTCGGGTGTCCTTAGCAGACGCACACCCCTCACCCTAGGAGATGGCGACCGCCACGACGAGCCCCAGTGCCAGGTGCGCGGCCGCGACGACGACGCTCACCGCCCGGAACTTCTCGTCCTCCATCGTCTTGCCGACGTCGATGCGCGTCGCCCATTCGAGCAGTCGCACCGCGATGACCTGCACGAAGATGCCGAGCAGGCCGTAGACGAGCGACGTGATCAACCCGGCGGTGAGATCGCTCGCCGAGTTGAAGATCGCGACCACGATGATGAACGCCATGGACAGCAGACCGGAGGCGGTCACGATCACCGCGTTGGGCAGGCCACGGTGGACCAGGGCCGACAGCTTGCCCGGCGTCGTCCAGTCGATCGCGTAGAACCCGACGAACATCAGCAGCAGGCCGACGACGCCGTAGAGCAGAATCGCGCCGATGCCTTTGACGAGGTCGGAGCCGAAGTTTTCGGCCAGCGCGAGAGTCGAGGTCACAGGGTCTCCCAGATCGGTTCGCGGAAGTGTCGCGGGGTGTTTATCACGTTTGGGGGATTCGATGGGGGACGAACGCCGCGCCGTCGTCGGTCACCAGGCCGGCGGTCTCGCGGATCCCCAGCCCCGCCGAGGAGTCGCCGACGATCCAGGCACCCAGCGCCGGGCGGAACCCGTCGAACTCGGGCAGCGGATCGAACGCCTGGTAGACGAAGCCTTCCTCGCCGTAGACGCCGGGCGTCTGGGTCTCGTAACCGGGGGCGAGGATCTGCACGTTCGCGCCCTCACGGCCGAGCTTCGGCTTGCGGACGTACTCGGTGAGGATGTTCGGCTCGTCCACGAACGCGGGCAGCAGGTTCGGATGCCCGGGGTAGTTCTCCCACAGCATCGCCAGCAGCGTCTTGTTCGACAGCAGCATCTTCCACAGCGGTTCGACCCACAGCGTGCGCGGCAGGGTCTCCACGGCGTGGTGCCCGAACTCCTCGTCGACCACCCATTCCCACGGGTAGAGCTTGACGATCGTGTTCATCGGGGCCTCTTCGAGGTCGACGAACCGTTTGAGCAGCGGATCCCAGCCGATCTCCTCGATGGCGAGGCCGACGGTGTCCAGCCCGCCCTCCGCGGCGGTCTCCTGCAGGTAGGACGTGGTGATGTGGTCCTCGCCGGTGGGGTCGGCGCTGGACCAGGTGAAGTAGACGTCGCTGTCCGGCAGCAGCCCGCGGATCTCACCCCAGCGCTCGACCAGCCGCTCGTGGATCGAGTTCCACTGGTCGTCGTCGGGGAAGACCTCGGTCTTCCAGTGCCACTGCAGGACCGAGGCCTCCAGCAGCGAGGTCGGGGTGTCCGCGTTGTACTCCAGCAGCTTCGCCGGGCCGTTGCCGTCGTAACGCAGGTCGAACCGGCCGTAGACGTGCGGATCGCGGCGCTTCCAGGACTCCGCGATGTGCGGCCACACCCATTCCGGGATGCCGAACTCGCGATAGCGCTCGGTGAGCACGACGTTGTCGACGGCCTCGAGGCACATCGAGTGCAGCAGTTCGACGTCGGCTTCGAGCGAGAGCACCTCGTCCATCTCCAGGACGTAGTGCACGGACTCGTCCCAGTAGGGCCGGTCCTTGCCGGTGCCGTAGCGCGCCGGGCTGCCGAAAACCAGGCCCTGCTCCTCGACGATGCGCTGCCAGTCCCGCCGCGGGGCACTGGTTCCCCTTCGCACTAGGAGCCCCCGGACTTCCCGCTGCCGCCGCTGCTCTTGCCGCTGATGCCGAACCCGCCGCGCTGCACGGTCTTGCCGGAGCTGGACTTGACCGTGGTGCCGCCGGAGGGCTTGGTGTAGCTGCCACCGGAGACCGGCCTGCCGATCGTGCCGGTGCCGCCGTAGTTGTAGCGGTACTGGCTGTACCCGCCGCCGGGCAGCGGGACGAACCAGAACCCGGTGCTGGAGTTGTAGTAGCCGCCGTGGCTGGTGGCGTAGGAGTCGTCGCAGTACTGGTCGTTCTGCACGATCCCGTTGGAGTCGGTGCACACCGCTGTGACCTCGTTCGGGCTGCCGACCACGTACCAGGCCGCGACCACGCCGACGAGCCCGACGGTGACGCCGCTGCCGATCAGCACCTTGCGGCGGGTGCCCGCCTTGCGTTCGGCTACCTCGCGCGCCTGCGCCTCCTCGGCCTCGCGCCGTTCTTCGTCGGCGAGCGCCTTGCGGCGGGCACGCTGTTCGGCGAGCGTGGGTTCACGCGGTGTCGTCGTGTCCGGATCCTGGAACCGCATGGAGCCACGCTGCGGCTCGTTTTCCTGCGGCTGCCCCTCGCCCGGCGGGTCTTCCTCGGTCATCGAGGACACAGTAACCACCCGAGGGGTGTCGCGTGGACGCAACGCGGGCATTATTGACGGCGATGCTCGGTGACAGTTTGGCAAAGGACACTCTGCGTACCCGGCTGCTCATGACCGGTGTCTTCCTCGGGGCGGTGCTGGCGCTGTCGCTGAGTGTCGCGTTCTCGTGGGGCGGCGCCGCAGCGGGCGGCGGGAAGGTCGAGGAATCTCCCGAGGCCAAGGCGGCTTTTCACGCGGCGGCAGGCAGTTGCCTGAACTGGACGCAGCCGGACGCGGGCGACATCAAGATCGTCCCGTGCGAGCAGCCGCACCTGTACGAGGTGACGGGTGTGGTGAACATCGCCGACAAGTACCCGGCGGGCACCCCCGCGCCGACCGTGGACCAGTGGCGCGACATCGCGATGACCAAGTGCACGGACGGCGCGAGCAAGTACCTCGGCAAGCAGCTCGACCCGTACGGCAGGTTCACGATCAGCGCGCTGCGGCCCGGCACGTCCGAATGGGCGGACGGCGATCGCGACATGCGGTGTGTGCTGCAGTGGGCCGCGCCCGGCGGCGCGTTGCAGCCGATCACCGGGAACGTGGCCAAGCAGTCGGAGTCGGCGGTGTGGGACCCGGGCACCTGTCTCGCGCTGGTGGACAAGTCGGTCGGCAACCCCGTCAACTGTGCCCAGCCGCACGCGTACGAGATCGTCGCGACGGTCGACCTGAAGTCGCATTTCGCCGACGGCTACCCGTCGCAGGAAGATCAGGCGAAGTGGCTGGACACCGAGTGCAACCGGGACGTGCAGGGCTACGCGGGCGGGGTGAACCTCGCCGACCAGAAGCTGATCCTGACCTGGGACCTGCGTGAACAGGAAAGCTGGGACGCCGGGTCGACGCTGGTGAACTGCAAGGTCGGCGCGAAGCTGCCGGACAACAGCGGGCTGGCTCCGGTGACCGGCAGCATCAAGCAGCAGGCCCAGGACGCACCGCCCGCGCAAGGCGGTTCGCAGGCGCCCGCGCCGGGCGGCGGCTAGCGCATGGCGGTGCGGATGTCCGCCGCGCGCTTCGACGAGCTCGTCGGCGACGCGCTCGACGCCGTACCCACGGAGTTCGCCGAGGCGATGGACAACGTGGTCGTGCTGGTCGAGGAGCAGAACGACGAGATGCCGGACATCCTGGGCCTCTACCACGGCGTCGCGCTGACGGAGCGGACCAGCGACTACGGCGGTGTGCTCCCGGACCGCATCTCGATCTACCGGCGCCCGATCCTGTCCATGTGCGAGGACGAGGACCAGGTGGTGGAGGAGGTGCTGATCACGGTGGTGCACGAGATCGCCCACCACTTCGGCATCGACGATTCGCGCCTGCACGAACTGGGCTGGGGCTGACGAGGCCTGCGAAGGTAACGGACCGGCGGCGAAGCTAGCCGCTCGAAGCGCCCCGGTGCTGCAATGTCCTATGCGGATCCGCCGCAACGAAATCCCGCCCGACGAGACCTCACCCGAGGAAACCGCCGACGAACGTTCGCGCCGCCCGTACGTGGTCGGCGCTGTCGCGGGGTTCGTCATCGGGGCGTCGGTCATCGGCCTGCTGTGGGCCGTCTCCGGTGCCGGGGACGGGGCTGCGGAAGACGCCCGCGCTGCGTGTGCGGCGCTGGCCAAGGTGGTGCAGAGCCTGCCGAGCGATCGCACCCAGCAGGCCGCGCTCCCCTCCGGGGTGGTCAGCCACGCGATCGCCGCCCGCGAGCTGTCCGCGGCGGCGGCGGACGGAAGTGCCGTCTACGAGGACCTCGCCGATCACCTCGACGGGGTCAGCCGCATGGTGATCAGCCTCAACCTCGCCGACCCAGCCGGCCGCCACGACCTCACGCTGGCGCTGCAGGACTGCGCCCGCGTCTGACGCCTACTGCGCCCCGGTGCCCTGCTGCAGCGTCTTCACGGTGAGCTGGTTGCCGGGAATCTTGTCGCTGCCGCATCCGGTGCCGGACAGTTCGACGAACATCGACGCGGTCTCCTGCGGCGGATACACGCGCAGGCCGCGCACGGGCTGCGGCTGGCAGGTCACCGGGTCGTAGTTCTGCACGTTGACGAACCCGACGTCGGCGTACGCGCTGGCGCCCTTCGCGAGGGTCACCGGGTCACCCTTGGTGCCCTCCCGGAACGCCGCCGGACCGACCTGGTGGCCGTCCGCACCCCCGACGTAGGAGACGCCCGGGAAGCCCTGGATCACGCATTCGTGGTCGCTCACGTTGGTGAAAATCAGGGGCCGGTACACGGTGCCCGCCGCCGCGTCGCCTCGGCCGATCGAAAGCTTCAAGTCAGCTGCCTTGCAGGTCCCGTTGTCGGCCGGCGCGGCAGGTGCGGTGGTGGTCGGCGCCTGCGTGCCCGACGCCGGGCTCTCCGAGCTGCTCGGCGCCGTCGTGGCGCCGGCGCTCGTACTGGGCTGCGGCTGCGCGTTGTTGGTGCCTTCGCCACAACCGGCCACGGCTGCCGCGACCGCCGCCGCGGTCAACGTCAGCCCGATCTGGGAAATCCTCACTCGCACCATCTCAATGCCTCCCTGTGCTGAGCAAGCGGTACCCGGAGGACGTGTAAAGCACGCGTCTGGTTGTCACGCGCATGCCACTTTGTTACCGAAAACCCCCGCACACGGTGAAACTACAACAATCCCTGGCCATCAGCCTGTTCACATCGGCAGCCCCGCCCAGGACAGGCAACGCCAGCCCTGCACGGTCGTCTCCATCTCGACGATCCCGGTGTTCGGCAGCAGACCCTGATCGGCGAGCTCGGGCCGGACGTTGTCGGCCAGCCACTCGGCGCTCAGCCGGATCGCGCCGCCGTGGCTGACCAGCACGATCGCGCCGTCGGCCTGCTCATGCTTGGCGCGCAGCTCGGCGACGGCCCGGGTGTAGCGCTCGCACACCTGGAAACCGCTCTCGCCGCCGGGCATCGCCACACTCAGATCGCCCTGCGTCCACGGCCGCACCGTCTGCGCGTACACCCGCAGCGCCTCGTGGTCACCGCGCCCTTCGAGGTCCCCGACGCTGACCTCGTGCACGCCGTCGATGACCTGCACCTCCATCGCGAGCGCGTCCGCGAGCGGGGTGGCGGTCTGCTGGGCACGGGTGGCGCGCGAGGCGTAGACGGCCGCGATCGGCTCCTCGGCGAACTTCTCCGCAAACGCTTGCGCCTGCTCTCGGCCCAGCTCGGTCAGCGGCGGTCCGGGCAGCGCGGTGTCGAGGATCTTCCGGACGTTCGCGGTGCTCTGCGCGTGCCTGACCAGATACAGCTTCAAGCCTGCTCTCCTCTGCGAACGGCCGCGAGCCATTCCGCGGCGTCGACGAAATCCGCGTTGCCCGCGGACGGTTCGACGGTCGCGCGCACCCCGTCGGCCCTGGGGTGGGACCCGAGGAACCGGACGTTGCGGCAGCGGCGGCGCAGCGCGGCCACCGCGTCGCCGATCCGCGGCTCGGCGATGTGGCCCTCGAAGTCGATGAAGAACCGGTACTCGCCGAAGTTCGTCTTCGACGGGCGCGCGTCGAGCCGGGTCAGGTTGATGCCCCGGCTCGCGAGCTCGGTCAGCAACTCGGCCAGCGCGCCGGTGCGGTTCGCGGCCGCGGCCACGATCGAGGTGCGGTCGGCACCCGTCGGCTCCGGCAGCTGTCGTGGCTTGCTCACCAGCAGGAACCGGGTGCGCGCGTCCCGCACGTCGGCGACCTCGGTGGCCCTGACCTCGAGCGGGTAGTGCTCCGCGGCGACGGGGGCGCAGACCGCCGCGTCGAACTCACCCGCCTGCACGGCGACCGCGGCCGCCGCCGTCGAGGAGGCCGCGATCGGCCGCGCGCCCGGCAGGTGCGCCTCGATCCACAGCCGCACCTGCGCCAGCGCGTGCGGATGGCTCGCGACCGTGTTGATCTCGGTGGTGCCCGGCCTGGCCAGTATCGAGAAATGCACGGGCAGCAGCGCTTCGGCAACGGCGACGAGCGGTTCGGCCTCGGCGAGGGTGTCGAGCGTCGCGGGCACCGGGCCTTCGACGGAGTTCTCCACCGGAACGCAGGCGGCGTCGGTCTCCCCCTTGCGCACGGCGGCCAGTGCCAGCTGAACGGTCTCGAACGGGATCAGCTCATCGCCGGCGGCCGCGAGGCTGCGGGCTGCCTGTTCGGTGAACGTCCCTTCCGGGCCGAAATACGCGATCCTTGCCACGGAAACAGATTACGCACCCGGACCCGTGCTGCTCTGATCAGGCGTAGCGTCGCGGCGACGGTTACCCCGCGTGGCAAATTTTGGCATGGTGGAAAGCGTGACCGCGGAATCGGGCACGCACGTAAGCCCCAACGGAACCGACGATCAGGTCTCTCCGCACATCCCCGACCTCGTCCTGTGCGCCGTCGAGGAATCCCTCGCCCGCGCCTGGCAGACGGTCGTGGACAGTGTGGACGGTTCCGCACGCGTTCACCGGGGTTCGGTGCTCGATGTGGAGGCCGACGCGGTGGTCAGCCCCACGAACTCCTACGGCTGGATGCGCAACGGCATCGACGCGGTGTACGCACGCGCGTTTCCCGAAGTACAGCAGGAAGTTCGCAGCGCCGTGCTCGCCTATCACGGCGGGGAACTGCCGATCGGGCAAGCTGTGGTGGTGCCCACGGGCGAGATCACGCCCGCGTGGTTGATCAGCACGCCGACGATGCGCGAGCCCGGCGAGGAACTGCCCGAGCACACCGTGCATCCCTACCTCGCGGCGCGGGCGGTGTTCCTGCGCTGGCGGGACGGCAAGCTCGACCACGGTGTCGAACTCCGCCGCGTGGTGCGCACCATCGCGATGCCGGGGCTGGGCACGGGCAGCGGCGGCGTGACGCCGGAGACGTGCGCGCGGCAGGTCGCGGTGGCCTGGACTGAGGTCTTCGGCACTCGTTGAACGCCGTCTGCCCAGCTCACCGGGTGGCGTGTAGTAAGTCACAGCGCGTTCACCGGCGGTAAGACCTACCGTAAGAGCAGCGTTACGCGGATAGCGACGTCCAGCGCAGGCGATGGGCAAGGAGAGTGGGATGCCACGAGTCCTCCAGGTCAGCCCCTACGTCGAGCTGCACCGGGAACAATGGCGAGAACTCCGTCGCAGCACACCGCTCCCACTCACGGCCGAGGAGCTGCTGAAGCTGCGGGGCCTCGGCGAACAGGTCGACCTGAACGAGGTCGCCGAGGTCTACCTGCCGTTGTCACGCCTGATCAATCTTCAGGTGGCCGCGAGGCAGCGACTTTACGAGGCGACCACGACTTTTCTCGGCGAGGACTGCCGGGGCACGAAGGTCCCGTTCATCATCGGCATCGCGGGCAGCGTCGCGGTCGGCAAGTCGACCACGGCCCGGTTGTTGAGCACGCTGCTGGCGCGCTGGCCGGACCACCCGCGCGTCGATCTCGTGACCACGGACGGATTCCTGTACCCGCGTGCCGAACTGGTGCGGCGGGGCATCATGCACCGCAAGGGTTTCCCGGAAAGCTACGACCGCCGCGCGCTACTGCGCTTCGTCACCGAGGTCAAATCGGGTGCGGGAGAGGTCAGCGCGCCGGTCTACTCGCATCTGGCGTACGACATCGTGCCCGGCGAGGAACAGGTCGTGCGCAGGCCGGACATCCTCATCATCGAGGGCCTCAACGTGCTGCAGCCCGGCCCCCGGCTGACCGTGTCGGACCTGTTCGACTTCTCGATCTACGTCGACGCCCACACCGACGACATCGAGCACTGGTACATCGAGCGGTTCCTCAAGCTGCGGCAGACCGCGTTCGCCGACCCGGCCTCGCACTTCCACCACTTCGCGAGCCTGCCCGACGACGAGGCACGCGAAGAGGCCCGGCACCTGTGGCGCACCATCAACGAGCCGAACCTCGTCGAGAACATCCGGCCCACCCGTCCGCGGGCAACGCTGGTACTGCGAAAGGACGCCGACCACTCCATCAACCGCGTGCGCCTGCGCAAGCTGTAGGTCCCGCCCGCCACCACCCTGCGCGGACACGCCTACGCGCGGCAGTCACAAATGGGCCGATCGGCTGATGGACCTCGTGGGGCATTAACCGGTTGGCCGATACCGCCTCCCGCGGCCGGACCGCACCCTGGTGTCAGTACGGAAAACGTACGTTTACCGACCGGTCGGGTGCGGGTGTCCCGCAACAACAGGGAGGAGGCACGCCGATGGTCACGATTGTCTTCACGTGGATCGGGGCGGTTCTCGGTATTGCGGTTCTGCTCGCGATGGCGGTCGGCGCGTTCGTCGTCGATGTCGACGACGCCCTCGCCGACCGCCGCAGCAAGGCCCCCGAGGGACCTCAGCCCAGTTCCGCCAGCGCACTCAGGTAGTCGTCGAGGTCGAACTCCAGTCCGTCCCCTTCACCGGCCCTCAGCTGGGCTTCCAGCGTCCGTGCCAGTTCGGTCATGATCTCCTCGCGTTCGAGGCCCTTTTCGCGCATCCTGCGCACGGCCTGCCACACCTCGGCGGGGTCGTCGTCCCACAGCTGGTCCACGACCGTGGTGTGGGCCGCGACCACGATGAAGGTCTCCTCGTCGAGGTCGTCCTCGGCCAGCGAGTCCTGGAACTCGGGGTGCTCGCCGATGACCAGCAGCCGGCGCTGCTCCGGATCGGTGGGGTCGAGTTCCACCTCCTCGCCGGCGATCTCGGTGTAGACCGACGGGACCGCGAACTGGCGGCGCAGCAGCAGCGCCGCGACGTCCTGCTCCTCGAGGTCCTCCACGCCGTCGAGATAGGCGTCGAGGTTGGTGTCGGTCTCCAGCGCACGCTCGTAAAGCCGGTCCTCGACCGCCTCCAGCAGCGGCTCGACGGCTTCCTCCGGCAGGCCGTCCCGGCTGACGCCCCAGCGCGCCCAGGCGGGCAGCACCTCGTCGAGCACCTCGTCCTGCTCGTCGGTCAGCTCGATCTCACCGTCGTCCACGAAGTCCACAAAGGACGACAGCTTGTCCGGCCCGACCCGCAGCGGACGCCGCGGGTCCTGGTCGATGCCGAACTCGATCAGGCGCAGCGCGCAGACCCGCGCCGCCTCGGTGTCGGCGAGGTCGGGGGACGCGGCGAAGAACTCGTCGATGATCCGCGCCTGGTCCTCCGCGGAGAGCAGCTCCGGCTCGGCCTGCGGTTCCGGGGCGGGCAGGGCACGCAGCCGCGCCAGCGCGAGCGCACGGAAGCGCACGTAATCGTCGGTGACCTCGGGCTCTTCCTGCAGTTCGGTGCCGACGAAGGCGTCCGCGAGCAGCTGATGCGCACGGGCGGGGCTGATCTGCTCGCAGGTGACGAGCTCGCCGCCCTCCGCGGCCTGCGCGCGCATCTCGTCGACGACCTCGGCGGGCGACTCGACGATGACGGCCTCGTCGGTCCAGCCACCGATCACGGCGTAACTGATGGACACGAGCAGGCCGTGTGCGTTCTCGCCCTCGCCGAACACGCACAGCACCGAGGCCTCGTCGCCGTAGACGTCCGAGGTGCGCCAGCATTCACCGACGGTGACCTGGTTGAGCAGGCCCGACCAGTCGGGGTCGGGCAGGCCGAGTTTCTCCAGCGCGATCGCGGCCGCCTCGCGCTGCTCCTCGGTGGTGGCCAGGGTGCGCAGGGCGGCCAGCGGTGCGGCCAGCCGCTCGGGCTCGGTGCTCTCGCTCGCGAACTCGATCAGCTCGGCGGCGAGGTCGTCGCCGGCCTCCCACCATTCGCCGAGGATCTCGGACGTGACGAGCTCGACACGCAGCGGCTCGGTGTCCGGGCCAAGCTCGGCGAACTCGCGCAGGACTTCTTCGAGCAGTTCGTCCACTGTCTCGTCGCTGGATTCCTGCTGTGGCAGCTCGGTCATGAGGCACATGTTCGCACCGCACCCGTGTCGCGTCACGTCCGGCCCCGCTATGACTTCGGCAGCGCGATACGGGCATTTCGGATTTCTGTGAGCAGCCGCGTCTTGCGTTTGTGCGTGGCGAGCAGTCGCGTGAGGTAGTCGGCGAAATCGCCGGGGCTGCCGGCCTGGCGGAACAGCGTGCGCAGCTTGCGCAACCGGCTCGCCGCCTCCGCGTAGTGCGCGGGCCCTTTCCCGATGAGCACGTCGATTTCGGACTTGTGTTCGGCGATGGCGTCACTCTGCCCGGCAGCACGGGGAAACCCGCCGCGCAACAGGCTGATCGCGTCCGCGGTGCGCCCCGCCGCGCGCAGTGCGCGCATGAGCTTGCGGTTGACCTCGATACTCGGCGGGCGGCGGGAAAGGATGTCCAGCAAGGTGTCGATGTCGCCGGAGATCTCGGCGAGCTGTTCGCTCAGCAGATCGGCCACCTGTTCGTGCTCCGGCCGCCGTTCGTCCACTATGGACTTCAACCGCGCGATCCCGGAATCTCCCAGTACCGCACCGAACTCGGCGAGTTCGACGTGGTATCCGGCGAAGACCAGTCCGGACAGCCACTCCGCCAGTTCTGCGGGCTCCGGCGGGTGCACTGCACACGCTCGCGCGTAGAGCCCGATGGCGCGCGGGAACTCGGCGTGGTCCTCGGTCTTGACGACGCGATCCACGGTGCGCCTCGCCAAGGGCGCGAGGTCGGCCTGGCTTCCGGCGTCGAGCAGCCGCCGCACGGCGTCCAGCACGGCGCCGACGCGAGCCGTCTCCGCGGCCTCCCCCGCGCGCAGCGTGAGCCTGCCGTGCAGGTCCGGATCCCGCTCGGCCTGCTCCGCGAGCAGGTCCGCCAGCGTCGTCGCGTCGAGCGAACGCAGGTAGGCGCGAAGATCCAGGGTTTGGTCCACCCGGGTATCTTGGCCTACGCGCTCATCGGCATGGCCCGGCGCTTCGGTATCGCGATGCGCGCGTTGCGCACCTCGATCAGCAGCCGCGTCTTGCGCTTGTGCGTTTCGAGCAGATCCGCCAGGTACAACGCGAAATCCTCGGCGGTGTCAGCGCGCCGGTGCAGCCCGCGCAGTTCCCGCAAGGCGAGCGCGGCCTCGCGATAACACGACGGATCCTTGTGCTCGATGAGTTCCTCGACGTGCATGCGGTACACCGGGATCGCCTCGGCCGGATCGCGTTCGGCGAGCAGCACCAGCGCGCTCGCGCGTTCGGACGGCCAGCGGTCGAGTTGCTCGGCCGCGGTCCGCAGTGCGCGATAGCTCGCGGGATTGGGGTTGCGGCGGAACTCGGCGCGGCGCAACGCCAGCACCCCCTGCCTGGGCCGGTCGGCCTGGACGATCGTGCGGGCCGCGTACGCGATCGCGTCGCCGTGCCTGCCGGCTTCGCGCAGCACCCGGATGATCTTGAGGTGCACGTCCTGGCTCGGCGGTTTGCTCTTGAGGATCGTCAGCAGCCCGTCGACGTCGCCGGTGACCTCGGCGAGCTGTTCGGCGAGGTACCGCGCGGTGTCGCGGCGCGGGCCGGGCCGTTCGGCCAGTACGCTGTCCACTGTGGACTCCAGGTGGGCGAGGCCGTCATCGCCCAGCGCTTCGGCGAATTCGGCCAGCTCGATGCGGGGCCAGGGCTGCTCGCCGAACTGTGTGCGCAGGATCCAGTCCGCGAGCACGCGCGGTTCGGGCGGATGTTTGGCGCAGGCCTGGGCGTACAACCCGAGTGCGCGGCGCCGCTCCGCTGTGGACGCGCCGTCGAGACTGTCCAGCATCCGGCGCGCGAGCGGGGTCAGATCCGCCTGTGTGCCCGCGTCGAGCAGGCGCTGGAGAGTGTCCAGCACCGGCCCCACCTTTTCGTGGACGACCGCGCGAACCTCCAGCTCGTGCCGTAACCGAGAGTCACGCCCGGCCTGCTCCAGCAGGAGTTCAGCCAGCGTCTCCACGTCCAGAGTGCGCAGGTAGGCGCGGAGATCGGGGGCCGGGTTCACCCGCACTATCCTGCCGGACCCCAAGGTGTGAGTCCGTCACCCACCAGCGTTGTCTTTCCGGCGCGGTTCACCACGCTGCGTGCGCGTTCACCAGGGGGTGAGCCAAAAAAAGAAGTACCCGCCGAAGGCACTCCGATCGATGTCCTCGAGCAGCGGAACCGGCGAGTTCTCCGGCACGCTTTGCGGGAATCTTCGCCACCGGCCGAGGTCGTCGGACCAGTAGTACAGCGTCCACAAGCCGTCGGTGCCGTAACGTAACTGCGCGAAGGCACGCTCCGTGACTCCCGCCGGACCGCCGCTATTGGACCATTCCGCCCTTTTCTCCACCAACGTGACCATCCGGCCGCGCCACCGGGAGATGACGCTGAACTCGTCGCGCTTTTCCGCCGGCACGCGTCGTTCACACCAACGATCGATCTGCCGTTGTTGAAGCTCGGGGATCGGCGACATACCCACAGTGATACCGCATGGCGCCAAAAGCCACGGATGGAGTAGTCCAGTCGGGCTAGCCGGTCGCCGGTTCGGTCAGATACCAGCCACCGAGCAGCGCCGCGACGCCGAACGCTGCCATGAACGCCCCGCCGACGAACGGCGCGCCGCCGAAGAGCACGATCACCGACAGCAGCATCACGAGCAGTCCCATCGCCATCAGTGCCCGCGCCGCCCACCTTTGCCACGGCAGCACGGATTCCGGCAGCGACGTGCGGGGTTCGAAGGGGGCGATCAGGCCCAGCGCCGTCCACGCGGACGACACGTCGAGCACGACGATGCCGAGGTCGGCGGCGCGGCCGATACGTGGATCGCGGCGTGGCACGTCGTCGGCGACCACCAACTGCGTGACCGATTCGGTGAGCCGCTTGGCGAGTTGGCTGCCCGCGCCCAGCACCGCGGCGCGTAAGGCGTCGGCGGCGGCGGTTTCGCCGAGCACGAGGACCCGGGTCGGCGGCTGCCGTTGCGCCATCGGCCGCAGGCCGGCGACGACCTCGGGCACGCCGAGCGCGGCCGCGACCCGGCCGAGATCGCGTACCTCGCCCGAGGTGATCACACCGTCCTCCTCGGCGATCTCGCGCATCGCGGCGACGAAACGCTGGTGTGTCTGCCGGATCTCCGGCACCGGAATGCCCGCGTCGAGGGCCAGCGCGCTCAGTTCCCGCGCCTCGTCGGGCGAGACGTACTGGTCGGCGAGCGCGAGCGCGAGAAGGTCGCGGTAGGCCTCGCGGATCGCGTCGCCGTTGCCCGGCAGGGGAACGCGCACGAGCAACCCGGCCAGCCAGCTTTCCACGGGCCGGTTCTCCCTGCGGGGCAACGGATGCACGGCCGTGAAGCGCGGCAGCTCCGGCGGCGCGGGCGGCTCGGCGAGCGCGAAACCGTGCGTGGTGACCAGCGAAGACACCACTGACGCGCAGGTGCGGGCCCTGGCCAGTGCCTGGTGCGCGGGGAAATCGGCGAGGCCGAGCGCGCCGGCGACCGTGGTGAGCTGGTAGTTCGGCAGGCGCAGGGCCCTGCGCGCAGGGTCGAGCGTGCCGATCGCAGGCAACGGCGGGAGGCTGACCCGCGCCCGCGCGAGTTCGGTGCCGAGGAACCAGTCCGCGAGGGGCAGGTTGTGCGCGGCCAGAACGCTGCCCCGGCACAGGTCGAGCAGGGTGCCGAGCAGTTCGCCGAAGCATGGCGCGTCGTCGAGGTCCCGGCGCGTGATGTGGTGCAGGCCCGCCGCGCCGACGCCGATGCCCCAACCCGGGTTGACCAGCGAGGACAGCTCACCGACGACCGTCCCGTCGGAACGGGTGCGCACCGCGCCGATTTCGAGCACGTGGCCCGGCCGCAGGCCGCTGGTGGTGAAATCGAGCGCGGTGAATTCGACCGGGGCCGCCGGGAACCGGCCGTCCTTGGTGAGCGAGAGCGTGTCGAGCGCCGTCATCGCCTGGGCAATCGCGAACGAAAGGAAAAACGTAACAACGGCGGCACCCGGAACGAGAGGCATTTTGCACACCGTGCGCGGGAAGGAATCGTCGATGCCCACTGTGACACCGAGACGCAAACTGCCCACCTGGCTGAAAGTGACGCTGGGTGCCTTCGCCGCACTGTTCACGCTCGCCGCGATTTTCGGCGCCTCGCCGGACAACCCGGCCACCCCGGCGGCCGCGACCACGCCCGCGGTGCCGACTTACACGGTCACGAACGTCATCGACGGCGAACGGGTTTATCTGCGGGATTCCACCGGTGTACCGAAAACGGTGCG
Organism: Amycolatopsis acididurans; assembly: GCF_012328925.1. GTDB lineage: Bacteria > Actinomycetota > Actinomycetes > Mycobacteriales > Pseudonocardiaceae > Amycolatopsis_E > Amycolatopsis_E acididurans. Next base: position 227,437 of record NZ_JAAXLS010000005.1, on the reverse strand, counting down.
CGCCGCCGGAATCGACGCGCCGACAACGACGTACTGCTGGGGCCCGGAAACCGCGAACTGGGCAACGACATTTCTGGCCGGGAAACAAGTAACAATCCGCGCCCTCGATCAGGGAATGGAAACCATGGCCGCACTCACCCTGCCGGACGGCACCGACTATTCGACCGAGGCGCTCAAGCGCGGCTACGCCAAGTACGCGCCGGGTGTCACCGACGGCACCTACGCCACGGCGCTGCAGACGGCCGAAAACACCGCCCGCGCGGCGAACACGGGGCTGTGGGGCGCCCCTTGCCTCGGCACGATCGATGCCCCCACCCCGTCCCCGGCGACAACGCTCCCGGCGACCACGACGGTCACGCCCCCGAAGCCACCCACCTCACCGACGACTCCCCCGGCTCCGACCACACCGGCGTCCACACAGGACAGTGCTCCTGTCGCCGTGTACTTCAAGAACTGCGCGGAAGCCAAGGCGGCCGGCGCCGCTCCCCTGCACCGCGGCGATCCCGGCTACCGTCCCCAGCTCGACCGCGACCACGACGGCACGGCGTGCGAGTAGCCCCAACCGAACGGGATTCTGGTATCACTGGTCCTCGTGGAGGCGATCACACGGACCACGTACGGGGCTGTGCGTGGCAGGACGGACGACGGCATCACCGCCTACAAGGGCATTCCCTACGCGGCGCCGCTCGACGGGCCCCGGCGGTTCGCGGCGCCGCGGCCGCCGGAGAAGTGGGACGGGGTCCGTGACGCCTTCTCCTTCAGTGCGGATCCGCCGCAGGGGACGTTGATGCCCGGAATCCCCTCGCCGTGGCGTGCCGGTGACGGCACCGACTGCCTGAGCGTCAACGTGTGGACTTCCGGCGGCGAGAACCTTCCCGTCATGGTGTGGATCTACGGTGGCGCCTTCCTGATCGGCACCTCGCGAGCGCCCGAGTACGACGGAACGAACCTCGCCCGGGCCGGTGTCGTCGTCGTGACCGTGAACTACCGCGTCGGCATGGAGGGTTTCGGCTGGCTGCCCGACGCGCCGCCGAACCGCGGGTTCCTCGATCAGCTCGCCGCGCTGCGGTGGGTGCAGGACAACATCGCGAACTTCGGCGGCGACCCCGGCAACGTGACGATCTTCGGCGAATCGGCCGGCGGTACGGCCGTCGCGGCACTCACCGCGTGCCCGGCGGCGACCGGCCTGTTCCGCCGCGCCATCGGGCAGAGCATCGCCGGGAGTTTCCTGCGCGAAGACCGGCTCCGCCGCGGCACCGAACGAATCGCCGCCGCGCTCGGCGTGCCCGCGACCGCGCAGGCGCTCGCCGAACTTCCACCCGAGGCGATCCACAAGGTCCAGTCAGCGCCCGGCGAAATCACGCCCTACGCGCCCATGATCGACGGCGACCTCGTCCCCGACGTGCCGTGGCACGGGCTGCGCCCCGAGGTCGACCTCATCGCCGGGTACACCCGCGACGAGTACGAGCTTTTCGCGCTCAACGACAACGCCAAGGACCCCGCGCGGGCCACGAAACAGCTCGCCGAGTACCGCGCCGCCTACCCCGGCCTTTCCGACGAGGCCCTCTACACCGTCATCATGTCGGACCGCATCTTCCGCATCCCCTCGATGTGGTGCGCGCAGGAGCATCCCGGCCGGGCCTTCAGCTACGAGCTGACCTGGCCCTCGCCCGCGCTCGGCGGGGCGCTGCGGGCCTGCCACGGCCTCGACGTCCCGCTCACGTTCGGCAACTTCGACGGGCCGATGGGCGGGCTCGTGCTCGGGTCACCGGTGCCGCCCGAAGCCGAGGCGCTCTCGAAGGAGATCCGCAAGGCGTGGACGTCCTTCGCCGCGACCGGTGATCCCGGCTGGCCCGAGTATCGCGCCGGCGAACGGCTCACCCGCATCTGGGACATCCCCGTCTCCGTGGCCGCCGACCCCGAATCCGCCTCGCGCAAGATCTGGGACCACCTGACGTAACCTCGAGGTATGGCCATCGAGGTGCTGCTCGTCGACGATCACGAGGTCGTCCGCCGCGGGCTGCGCGATCTGCTCACCGACGAGCCGGACATCGAGGTGGTCGCCGAGGCGGGCAGCGCGGACGAGGCGCTCGCCGTCGCGATGCACGTCGAACCCGACGTGGCCGTGGTCGATGTCCGGCTCGGCGACGGGGACGGCGTCGCGCTCTGCCGCGAGCTGCGGTCGAAACCCAACCCGCCGCAGTGCCTGGTGCTCACCGCGTTCGACGACGAGGAGGCCATGGTCGGCGCGATCATGGCCGGGGCCGCGGGCTACCTGCTCAAACAGGTCCGTGGGCAGGACGTGGTCAACGCGGTGCGCGAGGTCGCGGCCGGCCATTCGCTGCTCGACCCGATCACCACGGCACGCGTACTGGACAAGCTGCGCCACCCCGCCGAGGACGACCCGCTGGCGCAGCTCACCGAACGCGAGCGCAGTGTGCTGGAGCTGATCGGCGCCGGACTGTCCAACCGGGAAATCGCCGAACGCCTCTTCCTCGCGGAGAAGACCGTGAAGAACTACGTGACCTCGGTGCTGGCCAAACTCGGGATGCAGCGCCGCACCCAGGCCGCCGCGTGGATCGCGCGGCACGGCAAGTGAGTCACGTCGCCGCGAGCTGGTAGCCGCGGCCCGGCCGGATCAGCGCCACGCCCAGCCCGGCGACCGCGCCGAGCACCGTGTCCAGCAGCCGGTCCGACGCCATGCCCACCGCGCCGGCGTTGCTGATCAGCGAGCCGAGCAGCAATGTCAGCGGGGTCACGAACAGCATCGCGAGCGCGTAGTTGCGCACGACCGTGAGTTCGGCGCACAGCAGCGCGGCCACGATCATCGCGAGTTTGACCGGCATCGGCAGGTCCAGCCCCAGCAACAGCCACGCGATCACGACGCCCGCGAGCGTTCCGGTCACGCGCTGGATGGTGCGGTGCACGGTGTGCCGCAGGTGGGTCGACTGCAGCACGGCCGCCGCGGCGATCATCGCCCAGTACGGGTGGCCTAGGCCGCACAGGTCCGCGAGCAGGCCCGCGATCAGCACCGCGCCGCCGACCTTCGCCGCGCGCGGAAGTTCGTGCGACGAACGGGAGAACGCGGCACGGACCCCGGCGCGCCACGCGGTGGGCTGCTCGTGCCCGCTGCGGGAGAACAGCCAGCCGACGTGCGCGACGAACCATGCCGTGAGCGCGCCCGCCGCGGCCACCCCGACCTGCACACCCGCCGTTCCCCAGTCCGCGGGCAGCACCGCCGTGGTACCCGCGGCGAACACGAAGATCAGCCCGCCGGGCGGCCCCGACCGGATCGCGTCGGTCAGCAGCTTCGCGGCGGCGGCCACGCATGCGACGAGGAGCGTCCCCGGCAGCGGTCCCCATCCGGCCGCCGAGGCGAGGCTGCCGAGCGCGACGGCCAGCACGAGCCCGCCGCCGATCGCCGCGAGCATCCTGGCCCGCACCGGGTACGGCTCGAACCGGGCGTGGATCGCGGTCATGCCGCCGAACGCGGCCGCGGGCGCCAAGGCGGTATGCCCCGCGAGGACGACGGCGACGAGGACTATGTTCGCCCCGGTCATGGCCCGCAACGCCGAGATACCGACAGGCCCGCTCACCGGTCGCAGCCGCCACCACCCGTGGGGTGCGAGCGCCCGGCGGAGGTCATGACCATCCAGATATTTCACGAGTAAAATACTAACGAAACATCCCTCGCGAAGGAGCGACGTGGTGAGCGATCTCATCGACCGAGTGCGACGGCAGTGGGGGGAGGTGCGCCCCGAACTCGACACGACCGGCATGGCCGTGATCGGCCGCGTCCTGCGCCTGGCCTCGCTGATCAGGCGCGACACCGACGACCTGCTCGCCGGGCACGAGCTGACCAGGGCCGAGTTCGACGTGCTGTGCGCGCTGCGCCGCAACGGCGTGCTCAACCCGGGGCAGATCAGCCGCGAAATGCTGTCCTCGGGTGCGGCGATCACCAAGCGACTCGACCGGCTGGCCCGGCTCGACCTGATCTCCCGCGCCTCCAGCGAGCGCGACCGGCGCGTCGTGCAGGTGCGGCTCACCGACAAGGGCGTCGCGCTCATCGACGAGCTGCTGCCGAAGCAGCTCGAAGCCGAACGCGCCGCGCTGGCGAACCTGCCCGACGCGGAACGCGCTCAGCTCGCGAGCCTGCTCGGTGTCGTACTGCAGACCGTCGAGGGCATCAGCTCTTGACGAGTACCGCGGTGTAGTCCGGCGCCTTGCGCACCAGGTGACTGTCGAGATGGAAGGCGCGGGCCGTGTCGTAGGACGCGCGCTGCACCTCCGGCGTCACGGGCACCTCCTGGCGCAGGATCGGCACGAGCGCGTCGAGCGCCTTGCCGTCCGTGCCCTTCAGGTACTGCCCGAGCAGCTGACGCACCTGCGCGGGATCGCCGTGGATGTCCGACAGCGCTCTGGTCATCGCCCGCTGGAACGCGGCCAGCTCGTTCTTCTTGCGGTCGAGCAGTTTCTGCGTGCTGAACACCACGCCGTGCAATGCGCCGCGCAGGCTCGGCACGTCCCCGCGCGCGGGTGAGATGTAGGTCCTGCCCACGTTCGCCGCGGCCGCCTGCTGCGCGATCGGCTGGAAAAAGGACAACGCGTCCACCCGGTTCGCCTTGAGCGCACCGATCGCGGATGTCGTCGCGCTGCCGAGGTTGACCAGTGTCGCGTCGGTCGCCGCGTCCAGACCGATGCTGCTGAACAGGTAGTCGACCAGCGCCTCGGTGCCGCTACCCGGCCCGGTGATGCCGATATTCCTGCCCCGCAACGCTTTGATCTTGTCCTCGAGGCTCGCGGGTTCCGGAAACGAGGGCGGCACCACGATGTCCACGTAGTACTCGGTGACCAGGCTGCTCACGATCCGGGTGCCGTCGTCGATCTTGGCGAGGTTGAACGCGTCGGTGATGACGGCGGCGCCGAGGTCGATGCTGCCGGACTTCAGCGCCGCGGCCACCTTCGCACCGGTGCCCAGCCGCGGCCGTTCGCCGAGTTCGAGACCCTCGTCGGTGAAGTAGCCCTTCTTCTCCGCGATGAACAACGGGAAGAAGGCCACCGAATCACTGATCTGCCCGACGTTGAGCACCCCGGCGGGAGTGGTCGACTCGCGTGTCGCGCAGCCCGCCGTGGCGACCCCCAGTAACGGCGCCGCGGTAAGCGCTTTCAGAAACGTGCGACGGCTACTCATCGAGCGGCTTCCAGCGGTTGACGCGCTTGCCGATCAGTCCGACGACAACGTTGAGCAGACCGGCGATCACACTCAGCACGACCAGTGTCGCGAACACCCCGGCGGTGTCGAACTGCGCGGCCGCGTCGTTGATCAGGTAGCCGAGCCCACGGTTGGACGCGACCAGCTCACCGATCACGGCGCCGATCAACGCGTACGGGATCGCCACCTTGAGCCCGGTGAGCAGCCCGGTCATCGAGGCGGGCAGCACGACCTTCAGCGCGATGTCGCGGCGGCCGCCGCCCATCAGCCGCACCGCGTCGATCAGCCCGCGATCCACCTCGCGCACGCCGGCCGCGGTGTTGAGGAACACCAGGAAGAACACGGTGACCGCGGCGAGCAGCACCTTCATGTGCACGCCGATGCCGAACCACACGATGAACAGCGGCGCCAGCGCGACCTTCGGAATCGAGTACAGCGCCAGCATGAACGGGTCGAGCACCCGGTAGACGAGGTTCATCGAGGCGAGCACGAACCCGGCGAGCGCACCGGCCGCGGCGCCGAGCAGGAAGCCGTAGACGATCTCCTGCACGGTGATCCACGCGTTCGTCCACAATGTACCGTCGCCGCTCCACTCCGCGAGCCGCCGGACGATGTCGGACGGCTTGCTGGTGAACGTGCTGTCGATCCAGCGGTCGGCGGCGATCTGCCACAGCACGAGGATCACGGCGAGCAGGGCGAGCCGCGAGACCCACACGATCGTCGTGTTCCCGTGCCGCTGCCACCAGCTCCGGTCGAGGCCGACCCGGACCGGGCCCGCCTCCATCGCCGTCGCGGTCATGACGCGTCCCCCTTCAGGGAGGCGGAAAGTTCCCTGTGCAGCGCGACGAACTCGGGATCGACGCGCGATTCGTCGGCCGAGCGCGGACGGGACAGCCCGATCTTGCGGTCCAGCAGGATGCGGCCGAGCTTGCCGAGCACCACCACCCGGTCGCCGAGCAGCAGCGCCTCCTCGATGTCGTGCGTCACGAACACGACGGTCTGCCCGCTGCCCTGCCACAACCGCAGGAGCTCCTCCTGCAGTTCGGTGCGCAGCTGGGCGTCCAGCGCGCCGAACGGCTCGTCCATCAGCAGCGTTTCCGGGGCGCCGGCGAGCATTCTGGCGAGGCTCGCGCGGCGGCGCATCCCACCGGAAAGCTCGCGCGGGTAATGCTTTTCGAAGCCGCCGAGCCCGACGCGTTCGATGAGTTCCGCGGCGACGCGACGGCGTTCGGCGGCGGGCACGCCCTTGATCTCCAACGGCATCTCGACGTTGCGAAGCACATCCCGCCCCGGCATCAGGGTGTCGTGCTGGGTCAGGTACCCGATGCTGGTGTCCGGGCCGGACAACGTGCGGTCGCGGTAGCGGACCCGGCCGGTGCTCGGCGCGGTCAGCCCGGCGAGCATGTTGAGCAGCGTCGACTTGCCGCACCCGCTGCGGCCGAGCAGTGTGACGAAGCTGCCCTCTTCGATGTCGAGGTCGAACTCGCGCAGCGCGACGATCGCCTCGTCGTCCTTGGCGAACTGCTTGGTCACCGCGTCCGCGGTCAGTACGGCGGTCACCGCGCGTCGGCCAATGCCTCGGCACCCACCAGCCGACGGGTGTTGTGCACGGTCATCAGCCGCACCTCCTCGTCGCTGAAACCGGCCGCCAGCAACCGATCCGCGGCCAGCGCGAGCCCGTCCTCGACCGGCGGGTTGAACGGCTGGCCGAGGTCGCTGGAGATCACCGAGTGTTCCGGGCCGACCTCGCGGATGTTGTGCAGCCAGACATCCCAGGCGACCTTGCCGGTGTAGGGAGTGGTGAAGCACCGCTCCATCAGCGCGCCCTTCTCGGCGAGCGCACGCTGCCGTTCCACGCCGATGCGCTGCGAGGTGAACTCCGGATGGGTCACCACCATGCGGCGCACGCCCTCCTTCAGCGCGGCGTCGATGACCGCCGCGGACTCGTCCTGGTGCAGGTGCCCGGTCGCGAGCGTCATGTCGTGCTTGGCGATCAGCCGCAGCACCTTGCGGGCCAGTTCGCCGACCTTGCCGTCACCGTCGAGCACGTCCACCGGATCGGCGGCCATGCCCTCCTCGGCGAGTTCGGCCTGGATCCGGGCCCACATCGGCGGGGTCGCGCCCTCGGGTTCGGCCGCCTGGCAGGCCCGCTGGTTCGCACTGTCCACTGTGGGCAGCCAGACGAAACGCGCGCCGCCGCGTGCGGCGATCTCGACCGCGATCGGATTGAGGCCGCCCACGGAGGCGTTCAGCGTGATCGCGCCCAGCGCGTCGATGTCCGGGTGCACCCTGCGGACCACTTCGGCGCGTTCGGCCGTTGGGGCGTAGTGCGATTTCAGGACGAACCCCGCCATGCCGACGGCGGTGAACCGCTGGGCGAGGGTCACGTCGTCGATGCGTCGCCGCATGACGTCCGGGGCGACATGAATGTGCACGTCGTAGGCGCCGCGGACGAGCTCACGCGCATGGTCGGACGGCTGCGGATGGTCGGTCATGTCGCTCCCTTGCGCCATTTTTTCCGACCAAATTGTTAACAATCTTGGCGACGGGCGTCAAGGCGCGGTCTCGCGTAAGGCCTCGATGACGCTCGCCAGGTGCGCCCGCACCGCCGACTGTGCGGCCTCGGGATCGTGGGCGCAGATACCGTCGATGATCGCCAGATGCTCGGGCAGGGAGACCGACGGGCGACCGGGGCGCATCGCCAGCCGGAACTGGTGCCGCACGCTCTGCCCACGCAGCCGTTCGAGCAGTTGCTCCGCGGTGCGCTGCCCGCTGATCTCGCGGACTCGCCGGTGCAGTTCCTGATTCAGCCCCGAGTACCCGATGACGTCGCCGCCCGCGACGGCCTTGCGCATCGCCTTGCCGAGCGCCTTGAGTTCCTTCACCTCGGCGTCGGTGATCCGCTCCGCGGCCTTCGCCGCGCACAGCGACTCCAGCATCATGCGAACCTCGGAGATCTCGACCGCCTCGTCGATCGAGACCGCCCGGACGCGCGCGCCGCGGTTCTGCACACGCTCGACCAGGCCTTCGTTGGTCAGTTCGATGAGCGCGGCGCGGACGTTCGCGCGGCTCGCGCCGAACTGTGCCGACAGATCGGACTCCACGAGCCGCTGGTTCGGCACGAATTCCCCGTGCATGATCGCGTCCCGGATCGCGACGACCACCGGCTTGCCGAGTTCGGCCTGGCTCTCGGTCACGGCTACCCCTGCTTTGTTGACAATTTTGTTGAGTACATCGTCTACTCAAGACTAATACCCGCATTTCGATGGGAGTCTGCTATGCCGGAAACGATCGCGATACTCGGCCTCGGCGAGGCGGGCGGCCACCTGGCCCGTGACCTTGTCGCGGCGGGTGCCGTGGTTCGTGGCTACGACCCGGCCGTCACCGCCGGCGACGGTGTGCTCGACACGGATTCCGAGGCCGAGGCCGCGCGGGGCGCGGACCTGGTACTCAGCGTGAACAGCGCGTCAGTGTCGGTCGACGCACTGCGTGCGGGACTGGCGGGTGCCTCCGGCGCCGTCTGGGCGGATCTGAACACGTCTTCCCCCGGACGGAAGCGCGAACTGGCGGCCATCGCCGCGGAGCACGGGGTGCCCTTCGCGGACGTCGCGATCATGGCGCCGGTACCGGGCCGCGGGTTGAAGGTGCCGCTGCTCGCGACCGGCGTCGCGGCCGCGGACGTGGCACGGATCCTGACCTCGTTCGGTGCGTCGGTCGAGGTCATGGCGGGTGCGGCCGGTCTGGCCGCCGAGCGCAAGCTCCTGCGCAGCGTGTTCTTCAAGGGCATGTCGGCGGCGGTGGTCGAGGCGCTGGAAGCCGCCCGCGCCGCGGGGTGCGAGGACTGGCTGCGCCAGGTCATCGTCACCGAACTGACCTCGGCGAACGAGTCCACTGTGGACCGATTGGAGAGCGGTTCGCGCAAGCACGCCGTGCGGCGCAGTTCGGAGATGGCCGCGGCCGCCGAAATGCTCGCCGAGCTGGGCGTGCCGTCGGAGGTGGCGGCCGCATCCCGCGATCAGTTGACCCGGCTGGCCGCGCTTCGTTCCTGAGCGGGCGGGTTGAGCGGCAGATCGAACGCGACGAGCGTGCCGAGGCTCGGTGAGGAGTTGATGTAGAACTTCCCGCCCGCACTCTTGGCACGTTCGGCGAGGTGGCGCAGACCCCTGGTGGCGACGCCGTGCGGGACGCCGGCCCCGTTGTCCCGGACCCGCAGCCGGATCTCGTGGGCGTCCCGGTGCAGGGTCACCCTCGTCTCGCTCGCCCCCGAATGCCTGACCACATTGGACAGTGCCTCGCGCAGTGCGGCGCGGATGTGGTCCGCGCGCTCGGCGGGAATGTCGGCGAACTCGCCGGAAAGCTCCAGCGTGGGCGGGTAGCCGAGCAGCTCCTCGGCGATGCGCACCTCGTCGCGCGCGGACTGCGCCAGATCCGTCGCCGGGTTCGACTCGGGCTCCGGCGCCGGGGACCGCAGGCCGCGCACGGTCGCGCGGATCTCCTCGATCGTCTGGTCGAGCTGGTCGATCGCCTCGCCCAGCTTCACCGCGTCCGTGCCGGCGAACCGCTTGCGCATCCGGCGCCGCACCCGGTCCAGCTGCATCCCCGCCGCGTACAGCCGCTGCACGATCACGTCGTGCAGTTCGCGGGCGATGCGTTCCCGTTCCTGGTACAGCGTCACCTCGTGCCGCGCGGTCGCGCCCTCCGCGAGCGCCAGCACCACGCCGACCTGCGCCGCGAACGCGGTCAGTACGTCGATCGTCTCCGGCAAGAAGCCCGGTTGCCCCTTGAGCCGGTACACGGCCAGCGAGCCCAGCACCCGGCCGCCGGCGCCGAACGGGGTGGCCGCGAAGGGGCCGTAGCCGCTGAGTTCGTCCGGGACGTACGGCGCGGTGCGCGGGTCGATGGTGAAGTCGTCGGCGACGATGGCTTCGCCGCCGCGCGCGACCGTGCCCGCGGCCGAATCGGGTGGCAGCAGTAGTCCGCGCACGTCGGCCTTCGTGCCGTACCCGGCCTCGACCGACACGCTGCCGTCCTCGGCGCGGACCATCACCAGGCCGAGGTCCGCCTCGGCCATCTCCGCCGCCTTGCGCACCACGGACGCGAGTACGGCGGACGGTTCGTCGCCGGACAGCGCGGCCGTCGTGATCTCGGTGGCCGCGGACAACGCGTGGGCGGCAAGGGTCGGTTCCATGAGCGATATCAAGGGTAGACGCCCTCCCGGACCAGCACGCGGCCGTCGCGCACTTCCAGCACCACGTCGGCGTCGGCGGCCTCCTCCGGATGGTGCGTCACGTGCACGACCGTCCGCCCGGCGAGCGCCTCGCGCAGGTTGTCCCTGATCTTGCGAGCGGTCGGCTCGTCCAGATGCGCGGTCGGCTCGTCGAGCAGCACGAGTTCGGCGTCGGCGAGCAGCGCGCGGGCGAGCGCGAGGCGCTGCGCCTGGCCGCCGGATAGACCGCTGCCCCCGCTGGTGAGCACCGTGTCCAGGCTCAGGTCAAGGCAGGCGAGCCTGAGCGCCTCGGCCATGCGCTCCTCGGAGGCGTGCGGATCGGCGAGTCGCAGGTTCTCGGCGACCGTGGTCGACACGAGCCGCGGATCCTGTGGCGCCCACGCCACCTCGGCGGGCACCCGCACGCTCCCCCGCGCCGGGTCCAGAAAGCCGAGCAGGCCGGCGAGCAGCGTCGACTTGCCGGCACCCGAGGGTCCGGTCACGGCGACGTGCGTGCCCTTGGGAACGGCCAGGTTCACGCCGCGCAGCACGGGTTCGGTGTCCGGCCAGCCCAGGTCGGCGTCGTGCAACGCGAGCTCGCCGTGCTCGACGCGTGGCGCGGGGACCTCGGGCAGTTCGAGCCGGGCGCGGGCGTGCCGCAACGTGTCCCAGTGCTGGGCGACCGGCGGCAGCATCCCGAGCACCTCGGCCAGCGCGAGCGGTACGAGCGCGAGGACGGGGGCGAGCGTGGGCTCGACGCGACCGGCCGCGAGCCACACCCCGGCCGCCGCGGCGACGCCGGTGACCAGCGCGATCAGCCCGTCCGCGGCGCCCGCGCCGAACGCCTGCCGACGGGCCTGCGCGACGAGCTCGGCATCGGTGCGGGCCAAGTCCTCGCGGCGGGCGCGGTAGCCGTCGAAGGCCAGCAGTTCGGCCGCGCCCTCGAACAGTTCCAGCACCTTCGCGTTGACCGAACGGCGTCCTTCCGCCAGCGCCGAGGTGGCGCGGCGCTCGAACCGCAACGCGAGCGCGGGTCCGGCGAGCGCGCCGATCAGCACGGCCCCGGCGAGCACCAGCCCGGCCGCGGGCAGTACGGCCGCCTGCACCGCGACGGCGCACACCAGCACGATCGCCGCGACCAGCGGCGGGGTGAGCACGCGTGGGAGCAGATCGCGCACTGTATCGACGTCCGCGACGAGCCGCCGCTGTCCCTCGCCGTGCCGCAGCCCGCGCGCCGGTCCCTGCCGGACCAGCCCGCGCCACAGCTCGACCCGCAGCCTGCCCGCGGTGCGGAAGGCGGCGTCGTGCGTGACCAGCCGTTCCGCGTAGCGCAGCCCGGCGCGCCCGAGACCGAACGCCCGCACGCCCACGACGGCGACGGTCAGGGTGAGGATCGGCGGCTGCTGGGACGCCTTCGCGATCAGCCAGCCCGAGGTGGCGGTCAGCGCGAGCCCCGAGACGAGCGCGAGCGCGCCCAGCGCCGCGCCCGCGAGGAAGCGGCGGTCGAGGCGGAGCTTGCGGCTCTTGCCCTGGGCCGGCGGCACCGTCTCGCGTGGCGGCTCGGCCGACGCGGGCACGGTCACGGCGGCGGGCCGGTCGTGCGCGGCGATGACCACCGCGGCTCCGCGCCTGCGCGCGTCCTCGACGGCCAGCATGACCAGGGCCGCGTTCGCGGCGTCGAGATGCGCGGTCGGTTCGTCGAGCAGCAGGAGCCAGGCTCCCTCGCGCAGCCGCAACAACGCCCGCGCGACCGCCACCCGCTGTCGCTGCCCCAGCGAGAGCTTGTGCACCGGCCGGTCCTCGATACCGGTGAGGTTCAGCGAGGCCAGCACCTCACCGGCGTCGTCCGGCAGCTCGTCCCGGACGGTGCCGCCCGCGAAGCCCGGTGACTGCGGCACCCACGCGATGCTCCGCCTGAATGTCGACATATCGATATCGGTCACACCGTCGACGCTGATCACGCCGGAGGCGGGCCGGACGAATCCGAGCAGCGCCGCGAGCGTGGTCGACTTGCCTGCCCCACTCGGGGACCGGAGCCAGACCGCCTCGCCCGGCCGGACGGAGAAGGACTCCCCGTCGGGCGCGAACCCGCCGCGCCGCGCGACGCGCAGGTTCTCCACGCGGACCTCGCCACGGCCGGGCACCTGCGTGCCGTCGGCGGCGACCGGTTCGGCGAGCAACTCGCTGACCCGGCGAACGGCCTCGACGCCGTCCTCGCTCGCGTGGAACGCGGCCCCGACCGAGCGCAGCGGCTGGTAGCACTCGGGCGCGAGGATCAGCACCCCGAGCCCGATCACCAGCGGCAGATCGCCGGCGACCAGCCGCACCCCGATGACCACCGCGACGAGCGCCACCGACAAGGTGGCCGCCAGTTCCAGTACGAACGCCGACGAGAACGCCACACGCAGGGTCTTCATGGTCGCGCGGCGGTGTTTGTCCGACACCAGCCGCACCGTCCGCGCCTGGGCGTCGGCCCGCCGGAACGCGGCGAGCACCGGCAGTGCGCGCACGAGTTCCAGCAACTGCCCGGACATCCGGTGCATCGCGTCGGTCGCGGCGGCGGTCCTGGTGGCGGTGTAGCGGCCGACGAGGATCGCGAACATCGGCAGCAGCGGCACGGTCAGCGCGATGATCACGGCGGACGGCCAGTCCGTGAACAGCACCGCGGCACCGGCGCCGAGCGGCACCACCGCGGCGGTCACCAGCGCGGGCAGGTAGTCGGTGAAGTAGGCGTCGAGCGCGTCCAGGCCTCTGGTCGTCAGCGCGGTCAGCTCCGCGGGGCCCCGCGCGGCGATCCACTCGGGACCGAGCCGCATCGCGTGGTCGACCGCCTTCGCGCGCAGTTCCTCCTTGGCTCCGGCGGCCGCGCGGGCGGCGACCACGCGCATCGACCAGGTGACCAGCGACCGCGCGAGCACGACGCCCAGCAGCGGCGCGAACCCGTCGGGCCCACGCCCGTCGACGATCGCGGCGCACGCCGATGCGAGCAGAAATGCCTGCGCCACCAAGGCCGCCGCGTTGATCAGCGACAGCAATGCGGCGAGAACGAGCGCCCGGCGCGCCGCCGCGGAGAGAACCGGCAGCGCGCCGAGCGGTCCCTTTCCCAGGCGCCCCGTGTCCGTTGTGGACACATCTGCGGGAAGGGTGGAACGTCCGGGAAAGCTCATGGGGTGTGCACCGGCGGAATGTGACCGGCGCTGATGCGCTTGCGGAACACCCAGTAGGTCCAGCCCTGGTAGACCAGCACGGCCGGAGCGCCGAACGCGCCGACCCAGGTGATCACCTTCAGCGTGTACGGACTGGATGCCGCGCCCGCGACCGTCAGCGAGTTGGCAGGGTCCACAGTAGAGGGAAGTACGTCGGGATACAGCGCGCCGAAAAGGGTGACCATGGCGGCCGCGATCGTCACACCCAGCGCCGCGAACGCCTGTCCGTCCCGGTCCACGACGAGCTTGCGCCACGCGATCGCCGCCGCGACCACGGTCACGACGAGCGGCACGACCGTCCACAATGCACCTTCGCGCCACTGGACCAGCAGCAGCAGCGCCATGAGCGGCACCAGCGCGACCGGCAGTGCCCGGACCGCCAGCGACCTCGCGCGCTCCCGAAGCTCACCGCCGGTCTTGAGGGCGAGGAAGGCCGCGCCGTGCACGAACGAGAATCCGACCACGGCGAGCGCGCCGAGCAGCGTGTCCCAGCGAATCGCTTCGAAGGCCGATCCGACACGGTTGCCGTGCGCGTCCAGTGGCAGCCCGAGCACCGTGGTGGTGAGCACGAGGCCGACGCCCAGCGGCGGGATCCACGAGCCGATCATGATCACGCGGTCCCAGGTGCGGCGCCACCGCCGCGAGTCGACCTTGCCGCGGTACTCGAACGCGACGCCCCGGCCGATCAGCGCGAGCAGGACCAGCAGCAGCGGCAGGTAGGCGCTGGAGAACAGCGACGCGTACCAGCCGGGGAACGCCGCGAACATCGCCCCGGCCGCGACGATGAGCCACACCTCGTTGCCGTCCCACACCGGACCGATCGTGTTGATCAGGACGCGCCGCTCGGTGTCGTTCCGGCCGAGGATCGGCAGCAGCATGCCCACCCCGAAGTCGAAGCCCTCGAGGAAGAGGTAGCCGAGCCAGAAGATCACGATGATGCAGAACCACACGGTTTCCAGGCTCATCGCGCTACCTCCTCACGGTTATCCACAAAGTTGTGCACAGATTCCTCAGTTGTCCACAGGCTGTTAGTAGGCGAAGGCGAGGGCATCGTCGTCATCCCGTTTCGGGTCCTTCGGCGGCGGGAGCACCCCGTCGATCCCGCCGCGGACGTACTTGCGCATCAGGAACAACTCGACCACGCCGAGCGCGAGATACAACGTGGTGAGCGAGATCAGCGAGGTCCACACCTCGCCGGTCGTCACGTTCGACACGGCCTGCGCGGTGAACATCCACACCCCGTCCACCCCCGACGGGTTGGGCACGACGACGAACGGCTGACGGCCCATCTCGGTGAAGATCCAGCCGGCGCTGTTGCCGATGAACGGTGTCGCGATGCCCAGCAGCGCGATGCGCGGGAACCACTTCGTGTCCGGGATCCGCCCGCGCCTGGTGAACCACAGGGCCAGCACGCCGATCCCGGCCGAGATCGCGCCGAACCCGATCATGATCCGGAAGCCCCAGTAGGTCACCGGCAGGCTCGGCACGTAGTCGATCGGCTTGCCCGCCAGCTCGCCGAGCGCCGGGTCGTTCGGGTAGTTGGTCCCGTACTTCGCCTGGTACTCGGTGACCAGGTCCTCCACGCCCTTGACCTGCGTCGAGAAGTCGTTGTGCGCCAGGAAGCTCAGCAGCGCCGGCACGTTGAACGTCTTGACGTCCTCGCAGTTCTGCCTGGCCACGTCGCCGATCGCGATGATCGAGAAGCTCGCGGGCTGCTCGGTGTGGCACAGGGCCTCCGCCGAGGCCATCTTCATCGGCTGCTGCTGGAACATCAGCTTGCCCTGGGTGTCACCGGTGATCGCGAGCACCGCGAAGGCCACGACACCCACCCAGCCGCCGAGCCGCAGCGAGGACCGCCAGGCCGTGCGGTGCTCGTCGTCGGTCTTGCGCTTGCGCCACAGGTGCCACGCCGCGACGCCGACGATGAACGCGGCCGCGACCGAGAAGGCACCGGCGATCGTGTGCGGGATCGCGGCGAGCGCCGTGTTGTTCGTCAGCACCGCCCAGATCGAGTTCATCGTCGGCTTGCCGTTGACGAACTCCACCCCGACCGGATGCTGCATCCACGAGTTCGCGGCCAGGATGAAGTACGCCGAGGCCACGGTCGCGAGGGAGAACGCCCAGGCGCAGGCGAGGTGCACCTTCTTGGGCAGCCGGTCCCAGCCGAAGATCCACAGGCCGAGGAACGTCGACTCGACGAAGAACGCGACGAGGCCCTCCATCGCCAGCGGTGCCCCGAACACGTCCCCGACGAAGCGGGAGTAGGCGTTCCAGTTCATCCCGAACTGGAACTCCTGCACGATGCCGGTCACCACGCCCATCGCGAAGTTGACCAGCAGCAGCTTGCCCCAGAACTTCGTCATCTTGTAGTACCGCTGCTCACCGGTGCGCACCCACGCGGTCTGCATGCCGGCGACGAGCACGGAAAGGCCGATGGTCAACGGGACCATCAGGAAGTGGTAGACGGTCGTGATTCCGAACTGCCACCTGGCGAGTTCCAGTACATCCACGCTGATCAGTCTTGTCGCGCGGGCGCGCGGGCAGCAGGTGCCGGGGTCCCGATCTTGACAGGACCAAGGTCCTGCCACCTCTTTTGACAACCGGGGCGATCGTTCCGTATCGTCGAAAGCGGAACTGATAACCCGGTTATTGGAGGACCCCATGCTCGCGTTCGTCACCGGCGCCACCGGACAGCAGGGCGGCGCGGTCGCCAGACGGTTGCTCGCCGACAGCGTGCCGGTGAGAGCCATGACCCGCGATCCGGCCAAGGCACAGGGGCTCGCCGGCGCCGAGATCGTCGCCGGCGGTCTAGGCGACCGGAACGCGATCAAGGAGCACGTACGCGGCGCCGACGTGGTGTTCTTCGTGCACCCGGGACCGCTGGCCCCGGACGAGGACGAGTCGCAGGCCGCGCGGGACATCGCCGACGCGGCACTCGAGCACGGCGTCCGGCACCTCGTGTACAGCTCGGGCATGGGCGCGCTCGGTGCGAAGGCGGACGCGGAGCGGATCATCGCCGGGTCCGGCGTCTCGGCGACCGTGCTGCGGCCCGCGTCGTTCATGGAGAACTACCTCAACCCGCTGTTCGGCCTGCACAACGGCGCCTTGCGCGCCGCGCTCGAACCCGACACCTTGGTCGAACTCATCGCCGTCGACGACATCGCCGCACTGGCGGCCCTCGCCTTCGCCGACCCGGCGCGATTCCGCGGCCGGACCATCGAACTCGCCGGCGACGCGCTCCGGCCCGGCGAGATCGCGGCCGCGATCAGCGCGGCCCTCGGCCGGACCGTTCCCTACGAGCAAATGCCCATCGACGAACTGGCTTCGATCAACGAGCGATTCGCACAGGGCTACCGGCTGCTGAACCAGATCAAGACGCCGACGATCGACGTCGCCGCGCTCCGTGAGACCCATCCCGACCTGCTGACTTTCGCCGGATGGCTCGACAAGGGCGGGGCGGCGAAAATAGCCCGGATCCTCGACAAATAATTCTTTTCGGCACGCCGAAGAAAATTTGGTCGCGGCCCTGAACAGGCAATTCGCGATTCCCATCTGCTGGTTTTCTGACTCGATCCCCTTTATCGTGTAAGTGAAAGGGGTGGAAAAACCGCGATGAGCACCGCGTTCCTGGCGCTGGCCAGCACGTTCGCACTCGTACTTGCCGTCGAACTGCCGGACAAGACGCTGATCGCCACCCTCGTTCTCACCACTCGCTTCCGCGGCTGGCCGGTGTTCGCCGGAGTGGCCGTCGCGTTCGCCGTGCAATGCGTTATCGCTGTTTTGTTCGGACACGCGCTGACGATGCTGCCGGACGGGGTGGTGGCCGCCGTGGTCGCCGCGCTGTTCGGGTTCGGTGCGTTCATGCTGCTGCGCGAGGGCTTCTCGGTGGAACGGGAGGCGGGCGAGGACGCGGCCCGCACCGGCCCCGGCCCGGTGTCGTTTCTGCGCGCGGCGATGACCTCGTTCGGAGTGCTGTTCGCCGCCGAGTGGGGCGACGCGTCGCAGCTGGCCACGGCCGGTCTCACGGTGCGCTACGGCCAGCCCCTCGCGGTCGGCGCCGGTGCGTTCCTCGCGCTGCTGGTCGTGGCGGCGGTCGCGGTGTTCGTCGGGCACAAGGTGCGCGCTCGCATCCGGCCCAAGATCCTGCAGCGCGTCGCCGGGTTCGCCTTCGCCGCGTTCGCCGCGCTCGCGGTCGTGCAGGCCTTCGTCGGCTGACGCCTACTTCAGCACTTCGGCGAGTCGCCCGGCGGCGGTCATCACCTGCGGGCCGACGGTGTCGCCGCGGATCGGCCCGAAGTACACGACGCCGACGCTCGCCCGCAGCCCGGGAACGCCCCGTACCGGCGCCGCGAGGCCGCTCACGCCGCGGCGCGGCTCCCCGCTGGAGGCGACCCAGCCCCGGCCGCTCTGCCGCAGCGCCAGCGCCTTTCCCGCCGCGGCCACCCCGATCGGATGCCGGGCGCCGACGCGGTAGGCGACGTGGAAGTCCGTCCACGAGGGCTCGACGACGGCGACACACTCCATCTGGTCGCCCTGCGCGATGGACAGGTGCGCCGTGGCACCGACGAGATCGGCCAGTTCCCGCAGCACCGGGCGCGCGGCCTCGCGCACCTGGGGAAGGACCTGCTGGCCGAGTCGCAGCACGCCGACGCCGAGCCGCACCTTGTTGTCGTCGCGGCGCACCAGGCCGCGTTCGGACAGCGGCACCAGCAGCCGGTAGATCGCCGCCCTGCTGGCACCGATCGCGACCGCCAGTTCGGAAATCGTCGCCGCCTCGCCGTCGGCGTCGGCCACCGCCTGGAGCAACGCGAGGCCGCGGTCGAGCGTGAGCGACCCCTCGCTCACAGCAGGTCGAGCGCCTCGAGGTCGGCGACGGGCTCGTCGAAGCTCGCCGACGCGTAGGAGGCGAACAGCGCGCGCACGGCCTTACAGGCCTGCTCGGACAGTTCGCGCGCCTCCTTGGCGAGCGCCTCGCCGTCGGTGCTCGACAGCGCCTCGCGCACGTTGCCGCCGGACAGGCAGCGGGCGACGGCGACCAGCAGGTTCAGGAAACCGTGGTGCATGATGCCGGTCTCCGGGTCCTCGTGCCGCACCGCGCGGTGCAGGCTGTTGGTCGCCTTGAACGACGCCCCGGAGAAACTGCTGACCACGGACAGGAAGTCGGCGACCTCGTCGATACTGGGGAAGTTCTCGCTGGACACGCCGCCGCACCGGATCTTCGGCCAGCTGCCGTGCTCGATCACCTTGCGCACGCCGTCGAGCCAGCCGACGCCACGGCGTGGCTCGACGACCCTGATCACGTCCTCGGGCACGAACTCCGAGACCCGCTCCAGCCACACTTCGTCCACATCGGACGGTGCGGGCATCTCCACCATGCGCAGCGACAACAGCTCGCTGCGGGACTCGACGATCGAGATCGCCTTCGGAACGCCGCCGAGTCCGGTGTCGATGATGAGCGAGAGCGGCAGTGGCTGCTTCGGCTTCACCTTGATCAGCTCGGTGATCAGTTCCGGCAGGCGGGAGGCCTGGCACAGGAACACCCCCAGCAGCCCCGAGCGATCCCCTTCGCGCGTGGCGAAATGCGCACGCAGCGCCTCGGGCATGGTCGCGGTACCCGGCGGAAACAGCGCCGAGTCGTCTACGAGCCGCGCGAACAGGGGAGGAATTCCACGGGGGCCGGGGGGCGTGAGTTCCACAGCGCTTGACACAAGGGACACGCTAGTAGCGTACGACAGCCGGACAAACGGGTCCGCAGGGCGGACACTTGACCATTCCGCCAGTCGGCCCAATCGAATATCTTCCGCTTTTCCCGAAGGCAGGTTAGGCTCACCTAAGTAGGAGGTGGGCCAGTGACCGAGACAACCCTGCGCCGCCCGCCGGCGCCGACCGCGGCGGAACGCGCGAAGACGATCGCGTCCCGCGACTGTCCAGGAAACGTCATGCCGACAGGCGGGCACGGCGGTGAGCGCGTCGTGCCGCATCTGCATCATGTGCATGCCAGCGGCAGCGTCAGCCTGCTGCTGGCGGACGGGCACCCGCTGGTCGAACGGGCCACCGAGGCCGAGGTCGCGGTGATGTTCGAGCTCGCCGACTGCGCCCCGATCGATCTCCGCGAACCCGTGCGCGGGCTGCTGTGGATCACCGGCTGGCTGCGCCCGCTGACGCTGGCCGCGGCACGCGCCCGGGCCGTCGCGATCAGCGAGACGCGTACGGACCCTCGGCTGCTCGACCTCGGGCACGGGATGACCCTGCTGCGGCTCACGCCGGCCTCGCTCGTGCTCGCCGACGCCGAGGGTACGCAGTCGTTGCGGCCGTACATGTTCAGCGCCGCCTCGCCCGACCCGTTCCACAGTTACGAGCGGAACTGGCTGCGCCATCTGGAATCCGACCACCCGGACGTGGTCGAACAACTCGCGCGGCACGTCCCCGAGGAGCTGCGCGGCGGGAAGATCCGGCCGCTCGGGCTCGACCGGTTCGGGCTGCGGCTGCGCGTGGAGGCGGAGTCCGGCGACCACGACGTGCGGCTGGCCTTCGCCAAACCAGTGCACAGCCCGCCACAGCTCGCCGCCGAACTCCGCCGCCTACTGGGCTGCCCCTTCTTGCGGGGCCGCTGACGGCGCGTGGAAGCCTCGTTTCGGGCGCACGCAAAGCCCCGACTCAGGCGCACGCAAAGCCCGACTCGCGCGCACCGAAGGCCCAACTCACGCACACGGGAAGCCCGACTCGGGCGCCCGCAAGCCTCAACTCGCGCACACACAAACCCCGACTCGCGCACGCACGCAAAGCCCGACTCGGGCACACGCAAGCCCCGACTCGGGCGCACGGAAGTCCCGACTCGCGGGTTAGTTGGGGAGATCTGGGGGGAAGCCGCCGGTGGCGATGGGGCCCCAGTGCTCGATGGTGACGCGGATGATGCTCTTGTTCTGCCTGCGCATCGCCTCGCGGTACTCGTCCCAGTCCGGGTGCTCGCCGGAGATGCAGCGGAAGTAGTCCACCAGCGGCTCCAGCGCCTCGGGCATGTCGAGCACCTCGGCCTGCCCGTCGACCTGGACCCACGCGTCGTTCCACTCGTCGGAGAGCACGCAGACCGACACGGCCGGGTTGCGCTTGGCGTTGGCGGTCTTCGCGCGCTTCGGGTAGGTCGAGGCGACAAGCCGGCCCTCTGGGTCGATGCCGCAGGTGAGCGGGGAGAGCTGCGGGCGCCCGTCGGAGCGGGTGGTCATCAGGATGGCGCGGTGCCGGGGGCGAAGGAACTCGAGCAGTTCCTCGCGGCCGACCCGGTCCGCGGTCGCGATCTTCGGTGCCATGCTGCAGACGGTAGCGTGCGTACGTGACGTCCCTCGCCCGCGACTGGCTGCGCCCGGACCGGCCCGAGCGGCCCGAACCGGTCCTCGAGGACGACGAGCGCCGCCGGATCAGGATCGAGATCTGGATCGTCTTCGGCATCACCCTCGGCCTCTCCGGCGCACGCAGCCTCGTCTCGCTCATCGACTCGCTCGTCCGGCCGGAGCCGCTGAGCCGGCAGCACGTGGCGCTCAACGCGCCGCAGGCCGCCGCCGACCTCCTCGATCTGCTCGCCCAGCTGCTGAGCGCGCTGCAGCTGCTCGGCTGGGGTGCGCTCGGCGGCTACCTGCTCGTGCGCGCCGGCATCCGGCTCACCTCGGTCGGGCTCGGCTGGCGGCGGCGCGACGTCCTGTGGGGCGTCGGGCTGACGGCACTGATCGGCATCCCCGGGCTCGCGCTCTACTTCGCCGCCTGGAAGCTCGGCTTCAACCTCGCCGTGCAGCCGTCCACATTGGACGACACGTGGTGGCGGCCGGTCGCGCTCGTGCTCTCGGCGTTCGGCAACGCCTTCGCCGAGGAGATGCTGGTGATCGGCTACATGCTGACCCGGCTTCGGCAACTGTCCTTCCGCGAGAACTCCGGGCTGCTCGCCGCGGCCGTGCTGCGTGGTTCCTACCACCTCTACCAGGGCTTCGGCGGGTTCGTCGGCAACGTCGTCATGGGCCTTGTCTTCGGGCGGGTGTGGCAGAAGACGAACCGGCTGTGGCCGTTGATCGTCGCGCACACCCTGCTCGACGTGTGCTCGTTCGTCGGCTACTCGCTGCTGAAGGGACACCTCTCGTTCCTGCCCTAAGCTGCGGGAATGACCACGAAACCCAGGGTGGACAGCGAGGTCGGGCCGCTGCGGACCGTTCTGCTGCACCGGCCGGGCAACGAGCTCAAGAGGCTCACCCCGCGCAACAACGACCAGCTCCTGTTCGACTCGATCCCCTGGGTCGACCGTGCCCAGCAGGAGCACGACGCGTTCGCCGAAGTGCTGCGCGGCCGCGGCGTCGAGGTCCTGCTGCTGACCGACGTGCTCACCGAGGCACTGGCCGACGCCCGCGCGCACGCCGCCGGGGTGCATGCGGCGGTCAACGATCTGCGGCTCGGCGAGAACCTCGCCGACTCGCTGCGCTCGTACCTGTCCCGCGTGGACCCGCCCACCCTCACCGAGGTGCTCACCGGCGGGATGACCTTCGAGGAACTGCCCGCTGCCGAGGGCCCGTCGCTGGTGCGCAAGATGCACCATCCGCACGACTTCGCGGTGGATCCGCTGCCGAACCTGCTGTTCACCCGTGACTCGTCGGTGTGGATCGCCGACCGGGTGGCCATCTCGTCGCTGGCCATGCCCGCGCGGCGCCGGGAGACCGCGCTGCTGGACCTGATCTACGCCTATCACCCGCGGTTCCGGCACGCCGCCCGTGCCTACGGCGCGCATTCGGCCCCGGTCGAAGGCGGGGACGTCATGCTGCTCGCGCCGGGCGTGCTGGCCGTCGGCGTCGGCGAGCGGACCACACCGGCGGGCGCGGAATCGCTGGCCCGATCCGTGTTCGCGGACGACCTCGCGCACACCGTGCTTGCCGTGCCCATCGAGCAGGAGCGCGCCACGATGCACCTGGACACCGTGTGCACGATGGTGGACAGCGACGCCGTGGTGATGTACCCGCTGGCTCGGGACTCGCTCGTCGCGTATCCGATGCGGCCGGGCGACGACGGCTCCGTGCGGGTCGACGGTCCGGAGCCGTTCCTGCACGCCGCCGCGGAGGCCATGGGGATCGAGAAACTGCGGGTGATCGACACCGGCCTCGATCCGGTGACCGCCGAGCGCGAACAGTGGGACGACGGCAACAACACGCTCGCGCTCGCGCCCGGCGTGGTGGTCGGCTACGAGCGCAACGTCGAGACCAACGCGCGCCTGGAAGAAGCCGGGATCGAGGTGCTGGCGATCGCCGGTTCCGAGCTGGGCTCGGGCCGCGGCGGACCGCGATGCATGTCCTGCCCGATCGTGCGATCCCCCGCGGATTGAGTGTGGTGCGCACCGTGCTGGTCAGCCGGTGTGCTGGACGTGGACCTGGGGATAGGGTGTGGGGCCGGTCAGCAGCGGTTCGGGACGGCCCTGGGTCACGTGGTCGGTGAACGCGGCGAGGTAGGTGCCTGCGATGGTGAGCGCTTCGGTGCCGTCGATGGGACCGAGCGGGACCTGAGACCGGATCGGTGCGGCGAGGTAGTAGCCGCCGTAGTCGCTGAAATTGAAGTGCTCGGCTCCGGTGATCTGGTAGCACCAGGCGCCCCCGGTGCTGGCGGCCAGCAGGGTCCGGGCGGAGTCCTGGCCGGCCTGTTCGCCGGCGTCGGCCGGCTGGCAGGTGCCGGTGATACAGGAGTTCTGGCTGCCGATGAGCATCATCGGTTTGGCAAGCCCGGTATGGACGACCGTGCCGTACTGGGTGCCGTCGAGGTCGGCCGCGCCTGCGCATTGGGGGTCGGTGCGGCACGCCTCCAACGCTGCGGCGCCGCCGAAGGAATGACCGGCATAGACGATCGCGCCCGCGTTGATGTGCCCGGCGAAACGGCCACTGGTGCTCAGTGCCGTGACCTCCGTGGCCGCGAATCGGGCATCGTCCGCCCAGACGCCGACCAGTCGGTCACCGTCGGCCTGGGCCTGACCCGCGTGCTCGTTCGCGGCGTCGGTCGCCGCCGGTTTACCGGCTTCCGTGGCGGATACGGTCTGTCCGTTGAGGACGGTGAGGTTCGCGCTGTAGGTGGGGGTGACGCCGGCGACCAGGTAGCCGTGACTGGCCAGGTCTTCCGCGAGCGCGGTGTATTGCGGCGCGGCGAGGCCCATGCCTGGTTCCAGCACGACGACGGGGAACCTGCCGGTGGCGATCGGAACGTCGGCGAACGAGTGGCCGCGAACCTCGGTGAAGCCGGTCTCGCCGAGCCTGGCCGGGCCGCTCAGATGCAGTCCCGCCCAGGCGCCCGGGGTGTAGGGCGCGCGCTGCGCGCCGGGAGCGGGGACACCCGGATACCACAGCCAGACCGAAAGCTCCCGCGGCTTACCCGGTTGCGGGGCAAGCGGATCGGTACGGGTGCTGTCGGTCCATTCGACGATGGTTCGGCCGACCTGGTAGGGACCGGTCGGAGCGGGCAGCGTGACCGGCTGCGCGGCTCGGATCGCGACGTAGCCGACGTAACCGCTGAGTACGACAACGAGTGTGAGCGCGATCCAGAGAACCCACCGCGGCCACCGGCGTTGCTGCTTACCCTGTGCGCCTTCACCCATGCCGGAATAGTACGCGACGCGTAGCATCGAGTCGCGTACTATTCGACGCATGCACAGCAACGACGCGCAGATGCTGGTGCTCACCGCGCTCGCGGGCGGCCCGCTGCACGGGTATGCGATCAACACCGCGATCGAGAAGCTGACCGGGGCCCGGCTCGGCCCGGGCAGCCTGTACGGCGCGCTCGCCCGCCTCGAGGCACGGCACCTGATCGAACCCGTCACGGGCCGCGCCGACGCGCGGGACAGGCAGCGCACCGTCCGCATCACCGCGGCCGGGCGGGAGACCTTGCGCGCGGAACTGGAACAGATGACCCGGGTCGCACAGGCGGGGCTTCGCGCATTGGGGGTCACACCGGCATGAACGTGCCCGCGCTTCTGCCGCGGCTCTACCCGCCCGGGATCCGCGAGCGATGGGGCAGCGAGATCGTGCGCGAGGCTCGACTGGCCGGGCCTCGCGCCTGGTTCGATACAGCCGCCGGGGCCGCGAAACTGTGGCTGCACCCCAGCGACTGGCCGGAAACCGCGAGCGGGCAGACCACCCGCGTCCTGGCCACCACGTTCGTCGCGGTCACCACCGCAGCCGCACTGCTGGTGCGCGCGGCAGGCTCCGACGTGCTCACCGCGAGCGTCGACCGTCCCGCCACCAGCGCGTGGCTCGCACCGATCCTGGCCGGGGTGGCGCTCGCCGCACCATTGCCGCCGCCACACTGGGCCGCGCTCGGGCGCCTGGCGGCCGCGGCGGCCCGCACTCTCATCGCACCCGGCCTCGCGTTCGGCATTCTGTTCCTAATCGCGCACAGCGGATCATCACCGGCCTCGACCGCCGCGGTATCACACGGCGATCCCCGCGAACTAATTAGGAAAGCCTTACCGAAACAATTCCCAACAGGTATTGGTAAGGCTACCCAAATAGGGTGGAGATCACCAGACCCAGGTGGAGAACCGAATCGATGATCTTTATTCTTGAGGGCATGGCCACGAAGAAGCGAGAACCGCGATCCAAGTTCTATGAGCTGCTGCAACAGCAGGTGCAGAACGAGTTCAACGCATCCCAGCAATACATCGCGGTGGCGGTTTGGTTCGACAACGAGGACCTTCCCCAGCTCGCCAAGCGCTTTTACCAGCAGGCCGTCGAGGAACGCAATCACGCCCTCGCGATCGTGCAGTACCTGATGGACACCGACCACCCTGTGGAAATTCCCGCGACCGGGGAAATCCGCAATGAATTCTCCGAGGTGACCGAGCTCATCGAGCTGGCGCTGGAGCAGGAGAAGGGCGTTTCCGCCGACATCCAGACGCTCGCGAGGGCCGCCCGGGACGAGGACGACTACCAGGGCGAACAGTTCATGCAGTGGTTCCTCAAGGAACAGGTCGAAGAGGTCGCTCAGATGACCACGCTGCTGAACGTCGTGCGCCGCGCGAACGGCAACCTGTTCGACGTGGAGAACTTCCTGGCGAGGGAGTCGGTCGCCGAGGACGCGGACCCCTCGATGCCTCCGGTTGCCGGCGGCAAGCTGTAACCCCGTGACCACGAGAAGCCCGGACCGTCCCCCTGGATCGGCCCGGGCTTTCTCATGCGGCCGGACCTAGCAGGAGCCCGATCCGACAAGTTGCAGGCCGACCACCTTGTTGCCGTCGACCCCGAACACGTAGGTGCCACCGCTGCCCGATGCGGCGCTGTAGCCGCTTCCGCTGCTCGACGCGTTCGGATACGCCGCTTCGAGCTGGTCGGTCGTCGAGCCGATCTTGATCTTCTCCGGGGTGCGCGCGCCGGTGGCGTCGAAGCCGACGATCCCGTAGGTCGAGGAGATCCGCACGTCGTTCAGCGCCGCCGACCCCTCGGCCAGCTTGTAGTCGGCGCAGCCCTGCGGCGCGGTGTCGGTGCCGGTGAGCATTCCGGTCGCCTTGGCGTTCTCGAACGTCATGCCCAGCTGCAGCTTGCCGTAGCCGCTGGGGCCGAGCACGGGGCCGGTGGCCTGCGGGATCGACTCCACGCGCGGGGTCGTGGTAGCCGACGGCGTCGGGGTGCGGGTGGTGCGGCCGGACGTGGACGGGGCCGTCGAATCGGACGTGCCGCCGACGGTGGCCGTGTCACTCGACGGGACGGCCGGGGGCGGGACCTGTGGCGCGGGCGCGATCGTGGACGGTGAGCTGGACAGGCTCAGCAGGGTCTGGGGCGAGGGCGCGGCGGCCTGCTCGGGACCCGACCGCATATCGGAGACGACGAGCCCACCGCCGACGAGCAGCAACGCGGTGAGGGCACCGCCGGTGGCGGTCAGCGCGGTGCGGCGCCGCCGGATGCGCTGTGCACCGGTGAGGATGTCGGACTCGACACCCTCGCGCGGGGAGAGGTCCAGCCGATCGTCGCCGAACAACCTGCGCAGTTCGCGGTCCAGGTCGTCGTCCTGCGTCAACCCACTTCCCTCCCTCCGGTGATCTTGCCGCGCAGCGAGGCGATCGCCTTGCTGGCCTGGCTCTTCACGGTGCCCGTGCTGATGCCGAGCGACTGTGCGATTTCCTGTTCGGACAGTCCCTCGTAGTAACGCAGCACGATGACGGCGCGTTGCCTCGGCGGCAATTCCCGTAAGGCCTGCCACAACGGCTCGTGCTCGAACGGGTCGGGCGGGCTGACCGAACCGCCCTCGGGGACGTCGGCGACCAGCGTCTCGCGCCGCGTCCGGCGCCACCGGCTGACGTGCGCATTGGCCATCGACCTGCGGATATACGCCAGCGGGTCACCCGTCTTGCGCTGCACGTGGGTCCAGCGGGAGCCGATTTTCTCCAGTACGGACTGGACGAGGTCGGCGGCGTCGTGCGGGTTGCCGGTGAGCGCGTGGCCGTAGCGCAGGAGCCCAGGCAGGCTCGCCCGGACGAAGTCCTCGAAGTCCGCGAGCTCACCTGCCATCGGCGACCCCCTCCCAACCGGCCAGGTCGCAATGGCCGGAACGGTCGTGGTCACCGTAGCGTCTCCCTCCTCCGCGCGTCTTTCCGCCACATCGCCTTCGCTGCATGCACCACGCACCGCGGCTCCCCCAGGTTGTCTCGACCGGCTACCCGTATTGGGGACGCCTGTCCGGGGGCGGAGTTGACTCGATTACCGATTCGCGACAGCGGCGGGTAGCCGGAACACCCCATCGGGGCCGGGTGGGAAGGGATGCACCGCGACGACGGCCTCCGGCCGGATGGGGCCGTAGACGTGCGGGAACCAGACGCCGCTCGGATGCGGTGGGTCGCCTTCCTCCCAGCGCACGGGCACGTCGAGGCGGGACGGGTCGATCTCCAGCAGCACGAGATCACCGCGGCCGCGGTAGAGCGCGTTCGCGGGCAGGTGGGTGGTACCGGGATCGGAACAGTGGATGAACCCGGCCTCGGCGAGGGACGGGGCGCGATACTCGGCGCCCGTCCAGTCCGCCTCCGCGCAGATGTGCAGGATCACCGCAGGGTGAGCTGGCGCCCGATCAGGCCGTCGCGGGCACGCCGTTCGCCGGCGTCCAGCGGGGTGTCCTCCAGCGACGCGAGCGCCTCGTCGAGGCGGGCGCCGAGCTGCTTGGCGGGCTCTTCCCACTCGCGGGCGTGGGCCTCGGTGTCGAGGTCCCAGACCGGCACGAGCAGCCCGTGCGCACGGAACGAACCGGCGTAGCGGGAGCCCTCGCCGAGCCCGAGCTGACCGGCCGCCGACAGCCGCGCAAGCGCTTGCAGCAGGGCGTTCTCCGGTTCGGGTCGCACCCAGCGCAGGTGTGCCTTCTCGCCGGCGAGCACCCAGTACGAACCGGGGCCGAGGCGTTCGGTGGGCATGATCGCCTCGTTGGCGCGTTCCAGCGACAGCTTCACGTCGCTGCCCGGCTCGGTGTCCTCGGGCAGCCACCAGTCGAAGTTCTCGTGCATCGTGACGTCGAGTTCGGCGTCGGCGACGAGGAGGTCCTGCAGACGCTCACCCTCGGTGGACGGGGAGGTGGTGTCCGGAACCGAGAGCACGTCGCCGGGCTTGGCGTCGAGGGCCCAGCGCAGCGCGCGGCCGAGGTCGCGGCTGATGTCGGAGGAGCGGGTCTGCACCTGCAGGCCGAGGAACACCTCGCCGTCGGTGCGAACGAACGCGGCGGCGGCCATCGGCAGCACGGTGGCGAGCGTGACGTCGCGGTCACCGTCCACAAGCGACAGTTTCGCGGTGGCCGACGGGACGAACTCGCGCAGCGCGATCAGCTCGGGTTCGGCGGCGAGCCCTTCGAACGGCTGCGCCACGAACTTCTCCCGCACCTTCGGCGGCTTGTTCTTCTTACGCGAGGCCTTGCCCATGCGGACAGACGCTACCGAACCGGAGGTCACGCTAGGGTCGCAGGGGTGTTCGATCCCGCCGATCCGGATTTCCTCGCCGACCCCTATCCCCGGTTCGCCGAATTGCGCGCCGCCGGCGAAGTGCACCGGCACGACGGGCTGGGGCTCGCGGTCGCGGTGTCGCACGCCGCGGCCTCGGCCGTGCTCCGGCATCGCGGGCTCGGCCGGACCTGGCACGACGCGCAGCCGGCGGAACAGTTCGTATCGTTCAACATGCTGCACCGGAATTCCTTGCTGGAGAACGAGCCTCCCGCACACACCCGGCTCCGCCGTGTCATCTCCGGTGCGTTCAACCGCGGGCACGTCGAACGCCTCCGGCCGACGGTGGCGGCGCTCGCGGACGGCATGGTCGAGCGGCTTTCCGGCGGCGGCGACCTGCTCGAGCACCTCGCCCAGCCGTTGCCCGTCGCGGTGATCGCGGAACTGCTCGACATTCCCGAGGCCGATCGCTCACGGCTGGTGCCGTGGTCGAACGCGATCGTGAAGATGTACGAGTACGGCCTGCCGCCCGCGGCCCGCAAGGCCGCCGAACAGGCCGCGAGCGAGTTCTCCGGCTATCTGGCCGACATCGCCGAATCCCGCCGCCGCACCCCCCGCGAGGACCTCGTGAGCGATCTCGTCTCCGCCGAACTGACCGGCGACGAGGTGGTCGCGACCGCCGTGCTGCTGCTGATGGCCGGGCACGAGGCCACGGTCAACGTCATCGGCAACGGTGTCCGGGCGCTGCTGCGGCATCCGGACCAGTGGCGGCGGCTGCTCGACGAACCCGCTGTCGTCGAACCCGCCGTCGAGGAGCTCATCCGGTTCGACTCGCCGCTCCAGCTGTTCGAGCGCACCGCCACCGAGGACGTCGAGATCGCGGGATTTCCCGTGCGCGAAGGCGAAAAGATCGCCGCGCTGCTCGGCGCCGCCGCGCGGGACCCGGAGGTCTTCGACCGGCCCGACGTGCTCGACGTCGGCCGCTCCCCCAA
This sequence comes from Amycolatopsis acididurans, assembly GCF_012328925.1. Classification (GTDB taxonomy): domain Bacteria; phylum Actinomycetota; class Actinomycetes; order Mycobacteriales; family Pseudonocardiaceae; genus Amycolatopsis_E; species Amycolatopsis_E acididurans. Next base: position 197,904 of record NZ_JAAXLS010000005.1, on the reverse strand, counting down.
TCCGCACATCGGCTTCGGCGCCGGGATCCACTACTGCGTCGGCGCGCCGCTGGCCCGCATCGAGATCGCCGCGGCGTTGCGTGCGCTCACCGCGCGGATGCCGGGATTGCATCTGACCGGGGAGCCCGAACGACGGCCCGAGTTCGTCATCCGGGGGCTGCGGACGCTGCCGGTTTCAGCGTGAGGCGCTCGCCGGGCGCGGCGGCCTGCCCGTGAATTCCGGAGCACCCTTGACCGCGACCACCCGGCGCAGCCGCAACCGGTCGAGCGAAACGGGTGCCAGCAGTGTCGTCAGCCGGTGCACCACGACCGCGGTCAGTCCCGCCAGCACCGCGGCCGAAACGTTCAGCCATCCGCTCAGCAGCACCCCGTCCGCTTGCGCCTGCACGCCGTCCCGGAACCGCCACACGATGACGAGGATCATCAGCACCTCGTTGAGCGCCCAGGCGGCCCACCAGGCCAGCACCAGCCGCGACGGCCGGGGCCGGCGATCGGCGGGGCGGCGCAGGACCGCGTGCTCGACCTCGGCGAGGATCGAGCCCGCCATCGCCAGGTTCAGGACCGGCACCAGCACGCCGACGACCACCTGCCACGACGCCCGCGCCGGCTCCTGGCCGGACTCCGCGGCAGCGGCCTGCCTCGCGATCAACAACCACCACACCACGGAGCCGACCGCCATCAGCCCGAACACGACGCTGAGCAGCGAGGCGATGACCTCCAGCGCGTCCGACATCATCACCACGTCGGTGTCCAGCGCCGAGGTCCGGCTGATCACCAGCAGCGCGTAGCGCCAGAACTCCGCGACCGCCGCCACCGCGGACAGGCCGACCAGGAACCACAGGATCGTGACCGCGTTGCGGGACAGCATCCGCATCCGCTCGACCGGCGTGGGCAAGCTCGACGGCGTGCCCGGCACGGTCGTCGGCGGCCGCCAGGTCAGGTTCGGGAAACCCCAGCGCGGCGGCGCCGGGTACGCGGGCGGGCCGGTGTAGCGCTCGGGCGGCCGCACGGGCCGGGGGCCGGACACGCCCGGCGGCGGTGCGGCGACCCACCGCACGCGGGGACGGAAGTTGTACCGGCCGGGCTGCACTTAGAGGATTTCCGGTTCCGCGCCGGGTCGTTCGGCCACGACGGAACGGCCTTCGGTGTGCCAGGACTTCATGCCGCCCGCCACGTTGACCGCGTCCCAGCCGCTCGCGTTGAGCCAGGCCGTCGCGCGTGCGGAGCGCCCGCCGGTGCGGCAGACGACGTACAGCGGGTTGTCGTCGGACAGCTTCGCCAGCTCCTCGACGCGCGCGGGCAGCTCGCCCAGCGGGATGTGCACGGCGTCGGGCGCGTGGCCCGCGTCCCATTCGTCGTGCTCACGCACATCGATCAGCGTCAGCCCCTCCGCGGGCAGGTCGGACACCGAGGCCGTAGGCACTCCACCCATATCCACGTCCGCCATCCTGCCATTTCGCGCCGTGGATACGCAGTGAAGGGCGCCGCCACGATCGTGGCGGCGCCCTTCGACCTGCTGCTTTTCAGTGCGCGGAGGCCTTCTCGGCGTGGGCCCCGGTCAGTGCCCTGACCTCCATCTCCGCGTACTTCTCCGCCGTCCGCTCCTTCGAGGAGATCGTGCCGAGCCAGCCGAGCAGGAACGAGGCCGGGATCGACACCAGGCCCGGGTTCTGCAGCGGGAACCAGGCGAAGTCCGCGCCCTTGATCATCGCGCTCGACGAGCCCGAGACCGCCGGGCTGAAGATGATGAGCACGATGCAGACGAGCAGACCGCCGTACATCGAGAACAGCGCGCCGGTCGTGTTGAACCGCTTCCAGAACAACGAGTACAGCAGCGTCGGCAGGTTCGCCGAGGCCGCGACCGCGAACGCCAGCGCGACCAGGAACGCGACGTTCTGGCTCTTGGCGAGGATGCCGCCGACGATGGCCAGCGCGCCGATCACGAGCGCGGTGATCCTGGCGACCCGCACCTCCGCGTTCTTGCTGTCGACCTTGCCCTTCTTGATCACGTTGGCGTACACGTCGTGCGCGAACGACGCGGACGCGGTGATCGTGAGCCCGGCGACCACGGCGAGGATCGTCGCGAACGCGACGGCGGCGATGAACCCGAGCAGCACCGGGCCACCGAGTTCGAGCGCGAGCAGCGGGGCCGCCGAGTTCGTCGTGCCGGGTGCCTTGCTGATCGTCTCCGGCCCGACCAGCGCGCCCGCGCCGTAGCCGAGCACCAGCGTGAACAGGTAGAAGATGCCGATCAGGGCGATCGCCCACACCACCGACTTCCGCGCTTCCCGTGCGGTCGGCACGGTGTAGAAGCGCATCAGCACGTGCGGCAGGCCCGCGGTGCCGAGCACGAGCGCGATCGCCAGTGACAGGAAGTCGAGCTTGGTGGTGCCGCTCTTGCCGTACTGCTTGCCCGGTCCGAGCAGCGCATCGCCCTTGGCGCCGCCGCCTGCCCGGTCCACCGCACCCTGCAGCAGGCTGGAGAAGTTGAAGCCGTACTTGCCGAGCACCCACAACGTCATCGCGAGCGCGCCGATGATGAGCAGCACCGCCTTGATGATCTGCACCCACGTGGTGCCCTTCATCCCGCCGATCAGCACGTACAGCACCATGATCACGCCGACGACGGCGATGACCACGTCCTGGCCGACCTCGCCGCTGACCCCCAGCAGCAGGTTGACCAGACCACCGGCACCGGTCATCTGCGCGAGCAGGTAGAAGAACGACACGGCCAGGGTCGAGACCGCGGCGGCGGCCCGCACCGGACGTTGTTTCATCCGGAACGCCAGCACGTCGCCCATCGTGAACTTGCCGGTGTTGCGCAGCAGTTCCGCGATGAGCAGCAGCGCGACGAGCCACGCGACGAGGAAGCCGATCGAGTACAGGAACCCGTCGTAGCCGTTGACCGCGATGGCGCCGGCTATGCCGAGGAACGAGGCCGCGGACAGGTAGTCGCCCGAGATCGCGATCCCGTTCTGCGGACCGGTGAACGCGCGCCCGGCGGCGTAGTAGTCCGACGCCGTCCTGGTGTTGCGGCTCGCCCAGAACACGATCACCAGGGTGATCACCACGAAAGCCGCGAAGATGATGATGTTGAGCGTCGGGTTGCCGCCCTCGACGCCGGCGGCCAGGTGCCTCACTGGTCGTCTCCTTCGACTTCCGCGCGGATCTTGTCGGCGATCGGGTCGAGCTTGCGGTTGGCGTAGCGGACGTAGGCCCACGTGATCAGGAACGTGGTCACGAACTGGAGGAGGCCGATGAGCAGGCCGACGTTGAAGTTGCCCGCCAGCTTGGTCGACATGAAGCCCTTCGCGTAGTCGGCCAGCAGGACGTAGACCAGGTACCACACGAGGAACAGGACCGTCATCGGGAACACGAAGACGCGCAGCCTTCTGCGCAACCGCGCGAACTTCGCACTCTCCTGCACGGTCCGCCATTCGCCGTGCGGGCCGGTCCCTTCTTCGACGCTTTCGTCTGTCGTGCTCACGGGACGACCTCCCTATCCATGCTCGATGTCTCGGCCTGCCCAAGACGGGTAGATCTTGCCCTTAATAAGCCTTTGCGTTGTTAATACTTTTGGGTGGTGACTACACGCAGTGCGTGAAGAAATTTCGTACGAGATGCCGTTATTGCCGTTTTTGTCACCTCGGATCCCAAGATCGCTTGAAATCCAGGTAAAGGAACCGCCAAATGGGTGAGCGATACGTAAAGTGCCGGAAGTGTTACTTACGGTGCCGGCCGCGGCCTGCGCGTTGTTTGCTCGTGTCGATCTGGCCGAACCTGGCCACCGCGCGATCGCGCATGAAACCCAGTGGATCGGGCGCGTGCAGGCGCAGCATCACCGAGTTGACGTCCACCGGCCGTCCGGCGGGGGTGGCGAGGCTGACCAGCACCGTCACGGCGAACGCGACGGGCACGGTCACCAGCGCGGGCTGGTCGGCCAGCCACGGCGCCCAGCCACCCGTGTAGCGACTGGCGGTGTTCGTGGCGAGCGCGCCGATGACCAGCACGCCCCCGACGATCATCCCCGCCATCGCACCCGGCCAGGTCAGCCCGCGCCACCAGATGCCGAGCACCAGCACCGGCGAGAACACCGAAGCGGCGAGGGCGAAGGACATCCCGACGCTCAACGACAGATCGGTCGGCCGCATGAGCACCGCGAACGCCAGTGCGAGCACGCCGACGACCAGGCTGGCCCAGCGGAAGTCGCTCACCCGGCCGCGGCCGAACACGTCGGTCGAGACCACCCCGGCCACGCTCACCAGCAGCCCCGACGACGTGGACAGAAACGCCGCGAACGCGCCCGCCATCACGACCGCCGTGAGCACCTGGCCGATCAACCCCGGCACCATCGCGTGCGGCAAGGCCAGCACCGCGGCGTCGGTCTGGCCGGTGACCAGCAGCTGCGGCACGTACATCCGCGACATCGCCCCGAGCAGCGTCGGGAAGAGGTAGAACAGCCCGAGCAGCAGCAGCACGTGCACGGCGGTGCGGCGGGCCGCCTTGCCGTCGGGGTTGGTGTAGAAGCGCACCAGTACGTGCGGCAGGCCCATCGTGCCCAGAAAGGTCGCGATGAGCAGCGAGTAGGTCTGCAGCAGATCGGTGAGCCCCTTGCCGGGGCTGAGCCAGTCCGAGTTGGCCGACACCGCGTCGCTGACGGTCGGGACCTGGGTGCCGGCCGGGAACGTGAGTTTCGTGCCCGCCGCGACCTGCTCGGTCGCGCTGCCCGCCCAGACCACGGTGCGGTCGGTGTCCGAACCCGGTTCGCGCACGCCGACCGGCGTCACCTCGTCGACGTGCAGCCGCACGTCCGTCTGAATGTCCACAGTGGTCTGCTGGGGAAACATCGGCGGCGCCGGCGAACCGAGCGCACCGGCGGAAGCGGCCGGATTGCCGGTCACGAAAACCGCGCACAGCACGAACGCGGGAACGGCGATCGCGAACAGTTTGAGCCAGTACTGGAAGGCCTGCACCAGCGTGATCGCGCGCATGCCGCCGCCGAGCACGTTGGCCACCACGATCACGGTCACGACCGCGGCGCCGATCACCGGCGGCGCGGCGGGCAGCACGGTTTTCAGCGCCAGGCCCGCACCCTGCAACTGAGGCACCAGGTAGAGGATGCCGACGACCACCACGAACCAGGTCGCGCAGCGGCGCAGCGCCACCGAACCGAGCCGTGCCTCGAGGAAGTCCGGCAGCGTGTAGGCACCGGACCGGCGCAGCGGCGCGGCGACGAACAGCATCATCGCGAGATAGCCGCCGGTGAACCCGATCGGGTACCACAGGCCGTCGGCGCCGTCCTTGAGCACGATCCCGGCGACGCCGAGGAACGACGCCGCGGAGAGGTACTCGCCGGAGATGGCGGCGGCGTTGCGACGGGAGCGCACGGTGCGCCGCGCGACGAGGAAGTCATGCGTGGAATTGGCGAACCGGGACGAGCGACGACCCAGGTAAAAGGTCACCGCGGCGACCAGCACCACGCCGGTCAACGTCCACGGGCTCAACTGCACTCCGGGATTGTCTCAGGACCGTGCGCGAATAGTTCCCGTGCCGCCCTTCAACTCTCGATCATGTCGACGAAGTCGCGTTCGTGGCGCTCGGCCAGACGGTTGTACGCCAGACCCACCAGCAGGAGCAACGGGAACGGCAACACGCCCAGCAGCAGCCAGGCCAGCGGCACGCCGATGACGCGCACCGCCGCGAACCCCGGGGCGAGGTAGAACGCCAGCGGCAGGCCGCCGAGCAGGACCAGCACCAGCGCCGCCAGTCCGATACCGGTGCGGAACTGGTGTTTGACCAGGTCGTTGATGAGCGCGGTGCCCCAGCTCGTCTGCTCCTCGAGTTCGACGCGGGCACGCAGCATCGGCGTCGACTTCGTGCGCGGGTCGGCCAGCACCACGCGCTGCCGTTTCGGCGGTTTCGCCGCCGGTTCGGCCGCGTGCTCGTCCGGTGCCGGCGGCACCCGCTCGACCTTCGCGGGCTCGTGCGGGACGTACCCCTTGCCGAGGGTGGGATCCGGTTCCCGTACCCCGTCGACCCGGCGGTAGACGTCGTCGTTCATCGTCCGGTCAGTCGGTCTTTGAGTTCACGGGTGTGCCGCCGCGACACCGGCAGCAGCTTGTCCTCGTTGCCGATCACCACCTGGTAGCCGCCCTGCCCCATGCGCAGTTCGGTGATCAGGTTCAGCGCGACCAGGAACGAGCGGTGGATGCGCACGAAACCCGCACCGGCCCAGCGCTCTTCGAGCTGGGTCAACGGGATCCGCACCAGGTGACTGTTGCCGTCGGTGGTGAACAGCCGCGCGTAGTCGCCCTGCGCCTCGACCCAGCGCACGGTGGAGCGCGGCACCAGCTTCGTGGTCCCGGCCAGCTCGACCGGGATCACCTCGTCGTCGTCCGGCTTCGCCTGCTCCGGGGCGGCGCCCGCGGGCGCCGCCGTGGTGCGCAGCTTCTCCAGCACTCGCTCCACGGCACGGTCGAGCCTGCTCTGGTTGCACGGTTTGAGCAGGTAGTCGACGGCGCCGAGGTCGAACGCGTTGACCGCCTCGTGCGCGTGCCCGGTCACGAACACCAGCACCGGGGCGGGACTGAGCGCGGAGAACACGCGGGCCATCTCCATCCCGGACAGGCCCGGCATCTGCAGGTCCGCGAACACCGCGTCGATCGTGGGCAGCCCCTGCGCCTTGCGCGACGCCAGCTCGCTGTCGTCGGACGCGAGCAGCCGCAGCGCCTCCGAAGCGTCGACCGCGGTGAAGACCCGGCCTATGTGGGGGTTGTTCTGGAGACTCTCCACCAGCAGGTCGAGCCCGTGTGGTTCGTCGTCGACCGCCAGCACGACGAGTCGTCGAGTTTCAGTTTGCGCACTCACAGTGACTCGCATCCTCCCCACTGTCCGTCGGGATGTCCATACCGCGCATGGGCGATCGCGTTACAGCCCGAACCGGGACCACGCGGCACGGTGCGCGACGGCGTCCAGCATCGCGCTCGCGGCAGCGGGCGCGCCGAGGCCGAGCCTGGCCAGCAACGGCTTTTTCGGCTCTGCGACGGTGATTTCCGCACTGGGAAAGCGTTCCGCGATCACCTCGCGCAGGTTGCCGACCCCGTCGACCAGGCCCAGTTCGACGGCCTTGCCGCCGAGCCACACGTCACCGCTGAACAGGTTCTCCGACTCCGACAGCTTGCCGCCGCGCCGCTGCTTGACCCAGTCCACGAACAGCTCGTGCAGCTGGGTGTGCATCTTCTTGAGCCATTCGACGTCTTCGGGCTTTTCCGGGCTGAACGGGTCCAACCTGGACTTGTTCTCGCCGGCGGTGTGCAGGCGCCGTTCGATGCCGAAGCGCTCCAGCAGACCGGTGAAGCCGAACCCGCCGCTGATCACGCCGATGGAGCCGACCAGCGAGGTGCGGTGCGCGTAGATCTCGTCGGCGGCGCAGGCCAGCCAGTAGCCGCCGGACGCGGCGACGTCCTCGCAGAACGCGAGCACCGGCACCGCGGGCTTCTTCGCCGCAAGCTGGCGGATGCGTTCCGCGACGAGCCCGGACTGGGTCGGCGCCCCGCCCGGCGAGTTGATCAACAGCGCGACGGCCTTGAGCCGGTCGTGGTCGAAGGCCCTGGTCAGCGCCGTTTCGACGGCGGCGAGGTTGATCGTGCCGCGGGCCAGCGGCGACGGGGTCGGGGTGATGACGCCGTGCAGTTTGACCACGGCGACGACGTCGGTGCGGTCGCCGCGGTCGCCGATGCGGGGAATTCTGCTGGTCACCTTGTCGGTCAGGCTGGTCATGCCGCGAGATTACGTACCTTTTCGCGCGTGCGCAGGCGAGCCGTTGCGGGACTGCTGCGGCGGCACGTTGGCGGTGTAGTCGGGCAGTTCGGTGCGTACGCCGGGAGCGAACTTCGGCACCCGCAGGGTCACCTTCATGCCGGCGCCCGGCGCGGTCTCCACCATCAGCGCGTACTCGTCGCCGAACAGCTGCCGCATCCGCGCGTTGATGTTGCCGAGCCCGACGTGCGCGCCGGTGCGGTGCGAGTTGCGCAGGTCCGACAGCCGCGCCGGGTCCATGCCGATACCGTCGTCCTCGACGCTGATCAGCGCCTCGGTGCCGTAGTCCTGCGCGGTGACCGTGACCATGCCGCCGCTGGGCTTGTTGGCGAGGCCGTGCTGGACGGCGTTCTCCACGAGCGGCTGGATGATCAGGAACGGCACCACGACCGACAGCACCTCGGGCGCGATCTTGAGCCGCACCTCGAGCCTGCCGCCGAAGCGGGCGCGTTCGATGGTCAGGTAGCGGTCGATGTTGCGCAGTTCGTCGGCGAGCGAGGTGAACATGCCGGACGTGCGGAACGAGTAGCGGGTGAAGTCGGCGAACTCCTGCAGCAGTTCGCGCGCCTCCTCGGGGTCGGTGCGGATCAGCGAGGAGATCGTGTTGAGCGCGTTGTAGATGAAGTGCGGCGAGATCTGCGCGCGCAGTGCCTTGATCTCGGCCTGCTGCAACTGCAGTTTCTGCTCGTCGAGGCGGGCCAGTTCGAACTGGGTGCAGACGAACTGGGCGACCGCGTCGGCCATCTGGATGAGCCGCTTGCCCCTGGTCCGCCCGACGACGATGAGCGCGGCCTCGACCTCGCCCTCGACGATGAGCGGCACGATCACGGCCGTCTTCATCTTGCAGGTGCCGCGGTGGTCGCACGGAATGTCGTCGTGCGCGACCACCTCACGGCGGTGTTTGCGGATGGCCAGCCCGACGGAGGGCTCGAGGTCGACGTAGTGGTCGTTGGCCTCGCCGTCCCAGGAGTTCAGCGTGCCCTCGGGGTCGGTGACCCCGACCGCGACACACTTGAGCAGCTCCAGCAGCTGGGAGGTGATCCGGTCGGCGGAGGCCTCGTCGAAGCCCTCGCGCAGATCCGGGGTGGCCTTCGACATGTGGTAGACGGCTTCGAGCACGGCGTCATCGACGAAACTGCTCGGTTTGCGCGAGCGCGCGATCAGCACGATGACGGCGATCAGCAGCAGCCCTGCGACACTCCAGGGAACGATCTGCTCGATCGGCAAGGCGGACACGGCGTTAATGCTCTGCGTTCGGCCGTTCGGTGGCAAGCCTTCGGGGGCACTTTCTGTGTATCAACCAACACCCAGGGGTAGGGCCAACCTTACCGAAAGCGAGTGGACAGCCTCATCGACGGGTGGACGGTCCTGATTAGAGGCTGAACGGGTGAAGTTGCGACGTAAACGCCATTACCGAACGTGCCTCGTCGTTCTGACCGCCGCCGCGCTCGCCGCCGCGACGGTTCCCGCGGCCGCCACCCCGCGCGACCCGGTCGACGCGACCCTGCACGATCTTGTCGCACAAGGCTTTCCCGGCGCCGTCGCTGACGTCCGGGACGGTCAGCGGGTGCGGCGCTACGTCGCCGGGGTCGCCGACACCCGGACCGGCGAACCCGCCCGGCACTGGCAGCGGTTCCGGATCGCGAGCAACACGAAGGCCTTCGTGGCCACCGTCGTGCTGCGTCTCGCGGGCGAAGGTGTGCTGTCGCTGGACGACGACGTCGAACGGTGGCTGCCGGGCCTGGTGCGCGGCCCCGGCTACGACGCCACCGGAAACGGTGTGGTCGCCGAGATCGACCGCCGGATCCTCACCCCGCTCGGTCTTCGCGACACCTACTTTCCCGTCACGGACCCGTATCTGCGCGGCCCGCACTTGCACGGTTACGACCGCACCGGACAGGACCTGTCGGTGTTCAGCCCGTCCTACGACTGGACGGCGGGCGCCATGGTGTCCACTGTGGACGATCTGGCGAAGTTCCACCGCGCACTCTTCGACGGTGAGCTGCTCGCCCCGGCACAGCAACGGGAACCGCTGGCCGCGGTGCCGGTCAACGAGCGGCAGGCCTACGGGCTCGGCGTCGAACGGCTCACGCTCCCGTGCCCCGGCGGCGACCGCGAACTGTGGGGCAACACGGGTGCGGGTCCGGGCTACTACAGCCTGTCCTTCACCAGCGGCGAGCGGCAGCTCGTGACCGTGCTGACCGCCTACGACCTCGGTGCGGAACTGCGCGGCGAACAGCCGTGGCCGGCCGGCCCGATCCCGGTGCTGATGACGACGTTCTGCGGGACTACTTGAGCAGCCGCGACATCCGGCGGTCGGCGAGCGGTTTACCGCCGGTCTGGCACGTCGGGCAGTACTGGAAAGACTTGTCGGCGAAGGAAATCTCGCGCACCGTGTCGCCGCAGACCGGGCAGGGCAGGCCCGTGCGCGCGTGCACCCGCAGCCCCGAGCGCTTCTCCCCCTTCAGCCGGGCCGCGTCCTGGCCGACCGAACGCTCCACCGCACCGGTGAGCACCTCGTGCATGGCCGCGGCGAGCCGGTCCAGCGCCTCGCCGGAGAGCTTGCCCGGCGTGGCGTACGGCGACAGCTTCGCCACGTGCATGATCTCGTCGGAGTAGGCGTTGCCGATCCCGGCGATCAGCGACTGGTCGGTCAGCGCCGTCTTCAGCCGCTCGGTGCGGCCCGCGAACAACTCGCCCAGCTTCGCGCGGTCGACCTCCAACGCGTCGGGGCCCAGCCGCGCGATGCTCGGCACCTCGTTGGGATCGTGCACGATCCACACCGCGAGCCCCTTCTTCGTGCCCGCCTCGGTGAGATCGAATCCGGGCCCGCCGAGGTGCACGCGCAACGCCAACGGGCCCTTGCCCGGTTTCGGCGGGGCCGGCGAGAGCGAGTCCGACCAGCGCAGCCAGCCCGCCCGCGCGAGGTGGATGACCAGGTGAATGCCGCCGCAGTCGAGATCGAGATGCTTGCCGTGCCTGCCCGCGGCGGTGACCTCGCGGCCGTGCAACTCCGTCCACCGCGGGCGCACGGTCTTGAGCACCGACAGCGACGCCACGTCGACACGGGTCACCGTGCGGCCCACCGCGTGCTCGCGCAGGTGGTGGGCCAGCGCCTCGACCTCCGGTAGCTCCGGCACAGGTTCACTCCATCGGATGCAGGGGGCCGTCGAAGTCCGGCAGCGATTCGCGGTGAATGGTCTTGACGAGCTTCGAGACCTCGTTGCGCACCTTGAACATCCCGGACACGATGCCGACCCAGCGCTCGGGCGGCCGGTCGCTCACCACGTCGCCCTCGGTTTCCGCGACGACCGTCCACGGGCGGTTGAGCACCCAGCGCAGCGGGAAGAACAACGCGATCAGCAACAGGCCCCAGATGACCCAGGGCGGCACCACGACCCCGTCGGGTAGCCAGGCCACCAGGATAATCGCGAGCAGCACGGTGACCGCCAGCATCGCGATGCCCGGGGTGTGGCTGCCCGCGACGTCGTGCTCGAAGTTCTCAGCCGTGACCGGACGGCGCCACTCCATCTGCGCCCTGACGACCCATTCCCGGCCGTCACCGCCCTGCACCAGCCGGTTCATCTGTGTGGCCTCCCGAGGCACGCCCGATCGTTCGTGAGCGTGGTCAACGGTAGCGTGGCCGGGCGGCGCAGCGCGAGGTCCGGGCCAAGATCGAACTAACCGGATGAAGAGGACGTGGACGTGGCCGGCGTCGTCGTATCGCTGGTCGTATCGCTGGTCGTGCCGCTGTTCGTACTCTGGTTCGTGGTCGGCGTCGAGAAGAACCAGCGGAACAGCGCGCTGTTCGGGTTCGCGTTGTTGTGCGCCTGATCGCTGGCCTGCTGATCCGAACGCGACTTGCCCTGGCTCTTCGAACCGTGGTTGCCGTTGTCCGACTTCGTCATGTACGTCGGCTGGCTGTCGCTGCTGCCGGTGTCGACACGCGGATTCACCGACGACGAACCACCCGTGTCGGGCGCGTCCGCCCGGCCCTGGCCCTGGCTCTGGCCCTGCGGCTGATCGGTCTGAGGCGCGGGCGGCGGGGCGGGCGGGGCAACGGGAGCACCGTTGGCATTACCCGATCCGCCGGGCAGCCCACCGCGCCACGGCGTCGTGTCGGCCGGGCCCGGGTAGTTCAGCGTCGCCTCGTCGGGCGCGACGACGTCACCGGGCGGCGGGCTGATCAGCGACGGCTCCATCGGCGAGATCTGCAGCTCGATACCGCCCTGCGGCAGGTTGATCGCCTGCGTGTGATCGGGATTGAGCAACGCGGGCCCGACCGTCGCACCGACCACGCCGGCCGCTGCGGTGGAGGCGACCGCGATGCCGATCTTGAGCTTCGACAGCAGTACGCCCTTGACCGCGGCCAGCGTGCCCGAACCCGACGTGGCGCCGGCACCCACAGCCGTCGCCGTCGCGGGCACCAGGAACGCCAGCACGCCGGCGTGCGAACGCAGCGAGGAGCACACGTCGGTCAGCTCGTCGTGCATCGACTGGCAGGACGAGCACCCCCGCAGATGGGTACGGATCCGGGCCGCCTCCGACCCGGTCACGCTGCCCGCCGTGTAGCCACCCAGCTTCTCGATCACGCCGCGGCAGCTGACGTCGGAAGTGCGGTTCATCGCCAGATGCGCCTGCAGATAAGCCGCGCGCAAACCCTGCCGGGCACGGCGGGCCAGCGCAGCCGTCGCGTTGGCGGAAAGGCCGAAATGCGGCGCCACCACCGCGGGCTGCTCACCCTCGACCTCGGTCTGCCACAACACCGAACGCCAGCGCTCGGGCAGACTCGTGAAAGCCGTCGCGATCAGGCTGTGCTCCGCTGTGCGGGCATGCGCGTCCGCACCGGCGCCCGCGCGCACGGTCAACTCGTCGTCGGTGACCGGAACGTCCCGCCGGGCACCGTGCCACTCCCAGGACACGCGCCGCGCGACGGTCAGTAGGTAGGCGCGCACGTGGTCGCGAGGACCGGAGCCGCGGCGCAGTGCCTGCAGAACGCGAAAGAAGGTCTCGGCGGTGATGTCCTCCGCCTCGGAAGCGTCGTTGGCGATACCGCGGGCGAGCCTGCGTACGGCGGCCGCGTGCAGCTCGAAAAGCTCGCTGAACGCCTTGTCTTCGCCCGCTCGGAGGCGCCGCAGAAGCACCTGCTCATCCGCCGATACCGTCCGCTGCTCCGGCACCGTCGCTTCTTCCGTCATCCGGCTAGGCACCTCCTCCCCGGGGCGGGACTAACCCGTTCGGTTGAATGGAGCCACCATACGGAGCGAAACGCTTGCCGTCACCCCTTGTACTCCGGGAGTGACGAGGTTACCTCCGTATGGGTGCCTGTCACGCGCCCGAAGGGCAGGGTATAGAGTGTGCATCGTCCCGGTGAACCGGGGCTTGCGGATGTAGCGCAGCTGGTAGCGCATCACCTTGCCAAGGTGAGGGTCGCGGGTTCGAATCCCGTCATCCGCTCGTATCTGGGCCAACCATGCCCACGGAAAGCGTGGACCGGGATACTCGCCGTTGTTTTTGGGGGTCGGACCCCCAAACCCCCCGCCAGGTGGGGCTCCGCCCCCCTGGACCCCCGGTCGCTCTGGCGCTGGGGCGCCTTCGCGAAATCCTGTGGTCGCTTTGGTGAGTTGTTGCGGGCCGGCGGCCGGACGGCAGAAGATCACCGGCGTCACCGAGACCGGCATCTCCGGCCGGTGCCGCGCACCGGCCGTCACCTGGCGTCCCGGCGGATCATCCGGCCTGCGCCCGCGGCGACCGTCGTCGCGAAGACCCACCCCATCGCGATGAACCCGTCGCTGACCCACTTGTCCAGACCGTGCATGTACCAGTGGCCCTTGTTGCCGAAGTCCACGATGGGCACGAGCAGATCCGCCGTGTACCAGAACGGGTTCCACTCCAGCCCGGTCTCCTGCTGGTCCACCGTGCACCGGTCGCCACGCACCATGAAGTACTGGTTCGAATCCGGCGGGAACACCGCGTTGACGCACGAGTCGGTGCCGAGCCCGAAATACAGCGTGCCCACCACGAGCAGGCCGATCAGCCAGCCGAGCGCCCGCGCCGGCCGGTAGCCGTAGCCGACCATCCAGCGCTGCAACCAACTCCACAACCGCACGCCGGGCCCGAACACGCGATAGCCCTGAGCCAGCGCTTCATAGCGGTACTGCTGCTTGCGGAACAGCACCGTGTCCGCGTGCTCCTCGTTTCCGCTGCTGCGCAACATGGTCGCGAGCTGGTCGTACGGGCCGGGCCGGTAGCCGTCCATCGCCGTGCGCAGCTGTTCGATGCGCTGGTCCACCGCCCGGTCGTTCTTCATCCCGATCGGCCGGTGCAGCACGTCGTAGCGGAAATCCTCCAGCTCGATGCCGCCCTCGCTGGCCCAGAAAGCGTTGTTGTCGTCGAGTGTGCGGCAGTGCGCGTGCCGCAGCAGGATCCGGCCGCGCGGCACCGGGCCGGGCGTGAGCAGCAGTTCGTCGGCGCCCAGATCGCTCGCGTCGAGCGCGATGTCGTGGCCGGGCAGCGACTCGAGGATCGCGTTGCTCAGATCGACGCGCCGCGCCGCCGTCGCGCCGTCGAGGTTCGCGCCGCCGACCGCGCGGAACGGCCGGTCCGCGGAGGCGGTGAGGCTGATGTTGCGGCCGACGCGCACCGTGCGCAGGTCCACCGAATAACTGGTCTGCGCGCGCACCGTCGGCGCGACCACGTCGGTGCCGTAGAGCTCGATGCTCCCGCCGACCTCGGCACCCTGCAGCCGCAGCGTTCCTTCCACGGTGGCGTCGGACAGTTGCAGATTCCCGGCGACCTTCATCCGGCGGGCGGAGAGCACGTCGCGACCGCCGTGCTGCAGATGCACCCGCGCGGCCAGCACGTTCCCACCGACCTTGACGTCGGCCATCCGAACCTGACCGACGGGTACGCGCAGGCCGGTGGCCTCCAGATCCCCGCTGATCTCGGAGCCGTCGAGGTGCACCGCACGGTCGTAGTAGGGCTCCAGCTTGCCGCGCTTGACCTTCACGCGCGCCCGCGCGAGCCGCAGCGTGCCGCCGATCCTGGCGTTGATCATGCGCAGGGTGCCGGTGGCGGACAGCCCGTCGGACAGTTCCAGGTTGCCGTCCACGCGCAGCCGGTCGGCGACCAGGGCGGGCCACGGATCGACGTAGGGATCGCTGGAGTCCCACGCGTCCACCGCGATCGGACCGCCCTGCGGACTGGCCAGATCGGCGCCGCGGAACACGATGTCGCCGTCGACGCGGGCGCTGGGCAGGTGCAGGATCCCGCGTGAGGTGAACGCCTGCCGCTGCGTGACGCCGCCATAGGTGTCGACCTCGCACAGCAGGCTGCCGCCGATGTGCACGCCGTTGCAGTCCAGCGAGAAACCCGTCGGGTTGTTCAGCGTGGCCCCGGAGAAGTTCACGTTGCCACCGGTGCGCATGCCGGGCAGCCGCACCTGCCCGTCCGCGGTGAGCCGGTAGGCGAGGAACGCCCCGCTGGTGATCAGCCGGTCGGCCTGCAGCGCACGGCCGTGCGTCGAGGCGATTCTGGTGCGTGTCAACACGATCGAGCCCTCGATCACGGCGTCGGTCAGGTTGATCGCCGCGTCCGGCACACCGCGTTCCCTCGTGTCGCCGCGCTGCACTGCGGTCTCGCCGTCCTCGGTGCCGCCGGGGAAGGGCTGGACCACGCTGCGGATGAGCCGCACGTCGTTGCGGCTGCGCAGATTCCGCGCCTTCAGCCCGGGCAGGTAGCAGCGCCGGAACACCAGGCCGAGCAGTTTCGCCTCGCGCACGTCCGGCGGGTACTCGAAGCGGCAGTTCTCGAACCGGAACAGGCAGTCGAGGTCCGCGCCACGCAGATCGAGCGTGCCGGTGATGTAGACGTTCTCGACCGGCACGATCGGCGCGTTCCCGGAGGAGCGGCGCAGCCGCAGCAGCCCACCGCCGCCCGGCTCCAGCAACGGCTTGAGCAGTTCGCTCGCCGCGAGGTGGTAGCGGGCGTCCGGTACCCCGGCGAAGGGGTCGAGTGGGGGCAGTTCACGCTCGACCGGTCCCGCCATTCGCCGTCCTCTCGTTGTCACCGACGCCGCCAACCTTAGTAAGACGGTTACTCCGGACGTGCAGTTCCGCTGAACAGCAGGATTAACGCGGTTATCGTCGGTAGGTATGGAGGCCCTCGCGGAGCTGAGAGGGGTCACCGATGCGGTGACTTACGGTGAGCTGGCCACCTTGCGGCGGAAGCTGTGGGCCGACGAGGACGACGCCTACCGGTGGTTCGGCCAGTACCTTCCCGCCGCGCCGGAGCAGCGGCACGAGATCGAGGCCGAGTTCGAGGCGAACGTGCGGCACGTCATCGACAGCGGGGGCCCGCTCGGGCAATGGTGCGCGAAGCTGCGCGAGCTGATCGCCCCGGTGATGCCGCTGGAACGGCTGCTGGCGACCTGTCCAGCGCTGGAGCATCCGGTCATCTCGCCGAACGTCGCGGCCTGGCGGGTGCTGGCCCGCTTCGGCGGCGTGTTCGAGGTCGACCACGGCTGGGCCGCGGTGCCGGACCTCGCGACCGCGGTGGCCACCACACGCGAGGCGATCGGCGGGCTCGCCGAGTCGCTCACCGCGACCGCCCCCGCCGAAACGCTGGCCGCGCACGGGTTCAGGCTGACCGACGACGAGCTCGTCCGGTGGCTGTGGCACTGCGGCTACCGCGCCACCGAGCCCGAACTGCATCAGCCGCGCCGCAGCCTGCACCGCGCGTTCGACCGGATGTCGGCGGGAAAGCGGACCACCAGGGGCCCGACGGCCACCGACTCCGTCGCCGAACTGCTCGCCGCGTCGGGAACGCCGCTGCATCTGGACGAGATCCTGCGAAGGCTCGAACGCCGCTACAGCAGGGGCCCGCTGTACAACCGGCTCAACGCCGACGCGCGGTTCGTGCGGGTCGCGCCGAGCACGTTCGCGCTCGCGAGCTGGAACGTCGAGCCCTACTCCGGCCCGGGCGGATCGAGCACCGAGAACGCGGTCCGGCTCATCGAAGCCGAAGGCAGGCCCTTGCATCTGGACGAGATCAGGGCCCGCCTCGACAAGGCCATCACGCGTGAGGGTCTGCGCAACGCGCTCAACGCCACCTCGAAACTCGTGCGCGTCGCGCCGTCCACCTACACGGTCAGGCGTTCGGATTGAGCACTCGCGCCAGGAACTCGCGCGTGCGCTCATGCCTCGGCTCGACGATGACCTGGTCCGGCCTGCCCTCCTCGACGACGACCCCGTCGTCCATGAACGCGACCTTGTCCGCGACCTCACGCGCGAACTGCATCTCGTGCGTGACCACGATCATCGTCATGCCGTCCGCGGCCAGCCGGCGCATCACCCCGAGCACCTCACCGACCAGTTCCGGGTCCAGCGCCGAGGTCGGCTCGTCGAACAGCATCAGCTTCGGCCGCATCGCCAGTGCCCGCGCGATCGCCACCCGCTGCTGCTGCCCGCCGGAAAGCTGGGCCGGATAGGACTTCTCCTTGTCCGCCAAGCCGACCCGGTCCAGCAGCTCGCGTGCCCACTCCCGCGCCGCGGTCCTGCTTTCGCGGCGCACCTGCACCGGCGCCTCCATGACGTTCTCCAGCGCCGTCATGTGCGGGAACAGGTTGAACCTCTGGAACACCATGCCGATGTCCTTGCGCTGCACCGCGATCTCCCGGTCGCGCATCTCGTACAGCTTGTCGCCACGCTGCCGGTAGCCGACCAGCTGACCGTCCACGTACAGCCGCCCGGCGTTGATCTTCTCCAGGTGGTTGATGCACCGCAGCAGCGTCGACTTGCCGGAACCGGACGGGCCGATGAGGCACGCGACCTCACGTTCGTTGACCTCGAAATCGATGCCCTTGAGCACTTCGAGTCGGCCGAAACTCTTGTGGATCCCTTGCGCCTGAACGATGGGAGTCACCGCGTCGCACCTCCCCCCTTACCGAACCGGAAACCGAGCATCCGGCTCGCCCACGTCGTGCGCTCCGCCGCAGCCCGCGAAGTGCCGCGCGCGAACCGTTTCTCGATCTGCATCTGGATCAACGTCAGCACCGAGGTCATGAACAGGTACCACAGCACCGCGACGATCAGCAGCGGCGCGATCCGGTAGTTCTGTGCGTAGATCTGCTGCACCGAGGTCATCAGCTCGAAGTAACCGATGACGACCACCAGCGACGTGGTCTTGAGCATCGCGATGGTCTCGTTGCCGGTCGGCGGGATGATCACGCGCATCGCCTGCGGCAACACGATGCGCCGCAACGTCTTCGTGCGTGACATGCCGAGCGCGCTGGCCGCTTCGAGCTGCCCGGCGTCCACCGACAGGATGCCGCCGCGCACGATCTCCGCCATGTACGCGGCCTCGTTGAGCCCCAGCCCGAGCAGCGCCGCGGTGAACGGCGAGATCAGGCTGTTGGTGTCGGCGGCGACGAACTCGGGCCCGAACGGGATGCCGAGGCCCAGCCGTGGGTAGAACAGCGCGAGGAAGTTCCAGAACACCAGCTGCGTGATCAGCGGGGTGCCGCGGAACAGCCAGATGTAGACACCCGCCGCACCCGAGGCCAGCGGGTTCGGCGACATCCGCATCACCGCGAGCAGGATGCCGCCGACCACGCCGATCACCATGGAGATCACGGTGAGGATGAGCGTGTTCTGCAGGCCGCGCAGGACGCGGTCGTCGAACAGGTAGTCGCCGACCACGCCCCACTGCATGTTCGAGTTCGTGATCACGCTGCGGATCACGAGTACCGCGACGAAGGTGATGACGACCCCGGCGACCCAGCGGCCGTAGTGCCGGACCGGAACCGCCTTGATCTCCTCGGCGCGGGTCTGGTGCTGTGTCTCGGTCATGGATCAGCTGGCCGGGTTGATTTCCGCCTTGGCGATCGCGCCCGAGGTGGACAGACCCCACTTGGCGAGGATCTTGGCGTAGGTCCCGTCGTCGATCAGCGCCTGCACCGCTCCCTGGACGGCCTGCGCGTAGGTGCCCTGGCCCTTCTTCAGCGCGATGCCGTACGGGGCGGTGTCGTAGGGCTGGCCGACGGTTTCGACGGCGCCGTTGGTCTGCTTGATCGCGTAGTCCACGACCGGCGAGTCGGCCAGCATCGCCTGGCTGCGCTTGGTCTGGACCTGCAGGTTCACGTCGGTCTGCTGCTGGAACTGCTGCATGTTGATGGCCGGCTTGCCCGCCTTGGTGCAGTCCGCCGACTTCGCGGTCAGATCGTCCACCTGCACCGTGCCCTGCTGCACGGCGACGTTCTTGCCGCACAGGTCGTCGAGGCTGATCTTGTCCGGGTTGCCCTTCGGCACGGCCAGCGACGTGCCCGCCGAGTAGTAGGTGACCATGTCGACGGTCTGCAGGCGCTCGGGGTTGACCGAGAACGACGACATCGCCAGCTCGTACTGGCCGGAGCCGAGACCGGCGAGAATGCCCGAGAAGGCGGCGTTCTGGTACTCCATCTGCAGGCCGAGCTTCTGCCCGATCGCGTTGCCGAGGTCCACGTCGAACCCGGTGACCTTGCCGCTGGAATCGACGAATTCGTTGGGCGCGTAGCTCTGGTCCTGCCCAACGACGATCTTGCCGTCGGCGGCGATCGCCGGCGGCACCATGGCCGCCAGTTTCGCGTCCTTGCTCACGGAAGGCACCTCGGGGGCGGCGCTGCTGCTGGGCTGGCTGCCGCCCGAGCCGTTGCCACCCGCGCCACAGGCCACCGACAGGCCCGCCAGCGCGAAGGCCGGAAGCAGGGCAAGCGCCTTGATGTGTGTTGCACGCGCCACGTTCGTCACTCCTAGTAGGTCATACCGTGTGAGTCCACGCATACTGCCACTCGGACGGGACCTCTCGCAGCATCAGGGAGGTCACGGCGTGATGTCGGACTACCTGGAACGCCCGGGTAACGAGCGGCTAACACGACGGTTACCGCGACGGCGCCGCCGAAACTCCACCGTCCGAATTGGACATCAGGGAGCTTCGGGCGTCTCAGCCGTTCGCGTGGGCGTCCAGTACGTGGGCGACCGCCTCGGTGAGCCGCTGCGCCTGCCCGAGGTGCAGCCACTCGTCCGGCACATGCGCGTTCGAGTCGGGACCGAGCGCGCCGGTGACCAGGAACTGCGCCTGCGGGTACTTCTCCGCCAGCAGCCCCATGAACGGGATGGAGCCGCCGAGGCCGGTCGAACGCCACGGGGCGCCGAAGACCTCCTCGCTCACCTGCTCCAGCACCGCCGACAGCCACGGCGCCGGGTCGGGCGCGTTCCATCCGTTCGCGTGCTCGACGCCCGAGAGCTCGACCGTCGCGCCGTAGGGGACATCCGTGGTCAGTGCCTTCTCCACCGAGTTGAGCGCCGCCGCCGAATCGGCCGTGGGCGGGAGGCGGAAGCTCAGCGCGAGCGTCGTCGAATCGCGCAGCACGTTGCCGGCGTCGGCGGGCAGCGGGAAACCGGCCGCACCGATCACCGACAGCGTCGGCCGCCAGCTGTTGTTGAGCGTCAGCTCCAGCTCGTCCTCCGACACCGGGCGCATGCCGCCGTACAGCGGGAAAGCCGACTTGACCGCGCCGGGCGCGACCTCCACCGTCGCCGCCGCTTCGGCCCGGCGGTTCTCCGGGATCTCGACGTTCAGCTCGGCCAGCTTGATCTCGCCGGTATCGGCGTCCTCGAGCCGGTCGAGCAGCTGCCGCAGGATCCGGAACGAGCTGGGCACGATCCCGCTCGCGAGTCCCGAATGCTGAGCCGAGTCCAGCACCCGCACCGTCACGTGCGCCTGCGCCAGCCCGCGCAGGCTCGTGGTCAGCCACAGCCGTTCGTAGTCGTTGCCGCCCGAGTCCAGGCAGATCACCAGCGACACCTCGCCGAGCCTGCCCGCCAGATGCTCCAGGTACCGCGGCAGATCCGGGCTGCCGGACTCCTCGCCCGTCTCCAGCAGGATCACCGACCGCGCGTGTGTGCCACCGGCGGCGTGAATCGCCTCAAGGCTCGCCACCGCCGCGTAGCCCGCGTACCCGTCGTCGGCCGAACCGCGGCCGAACAGCTTGCCGTCGCGCAGCACCGGCGTCCACGGGCCGAGCCCCTCCGACCAGCCGCCGACCGGGGGCTGCTTGTCGAGGTGTCCGTAGAGCAGAACCGTGCCACGGTCCTCGGCGCCGGGCGAGGCGGGCACGTCGATCAGCAGCACCGGGCTGCGGTCCTCGAGCCGCACCACGTCGATCGTCGCGCCCGGCAGGCGCCGGCCCGCGATCCAGCCCCGCACGTGCTCGACAGCCGCGTTCAGATGCCCGTTCTCCGCCCAGTCCTGGTCGAACGCCTGGGACAGCGCCGGGATCCTGACCAGGTCGGACAGGCTGGGCAGGACCTCGTTCCGCCACAGGCTGGACACGGTTTCGCGCACGGTTGTCTGTTCCACGGCCGCCATTCTGCCAGCGCGCCGATGTGGCGCAGGTCACGCCCGATGAGCATCTCCCGGACCGGGGCCGGTACGCGCGGCACAACCGGCTGGTCACACCGCGTGTGCATGCCCGACTCTCGGCACCCCCACCTTCGGTAGTCCTACGGTTTTCGCAGCTCAACGACGGTTTCCGGACAACAAATCCGGAGTCGTGACTCACCGGAGAGGGCCCGTTCGTGTCAGGATTACGACGTAAGCCGTCACGGCCGACGGTTACCCCGAGCGCTTCGGACCCGATGCGCGGGTGGCCGCCGGTCCCAGCCGGTGAAGTCGCCACAAGCGACCTCCCGGCGCTGACACGTCAGGAGAACACGCGCATGTCGTCCCCAGAACAGTGGACGCACCCGGAGCCCGGGGAAGGACCGGCCGCACGAGCGGCACAACCATCCCGGGAGCAGGTGATCGCTGGTTTGCGAGCTACGAGCGAAGGTGGCGCTGAGCTGACTCAGCTGCTGACCCCCGAAGGCGAACGAGTCCCCGCCCCCCTCTTCGACAGCTACGTCGAGGATATCGACGGCACGGCACTACGCGGGCTCTACCGCGACATGGTGCTGGTGCGCCGTGCCGACCGCGAGTCCAACGCCATGCAGCGCCAGGGCCAGCTGGGCATCTGGGTTCCGCTGCTGGGCCAGGAGGCCGCGCAGATCGGTTCCGGCAGGGCACTGAAACCGCAGGACATGGCCTTCCCCAGCTACCGCGAGCACGGCGTGGCCTACACCCGCGGCGTGGACTTCCGCGAGCTGCTGGGCATTTTCCGCTGCACCGACCACGGCGGCTGGGACTTCAAGGCCCACGGCTTCCACCCCTACACGATCGTCATCGGCAACCAGGTGCTCAACGCGGCCGGGTACGCGATGGGCCAGAAGTTCGAGGGCAAGGTCGGGGATGACGACGGTGAGGCCACCATCGTCTACTTCGGCGACGGCGCCACCAGCCAGGGCGACGTGCACGAGGGCTTCGTGTGGGCCGCGGTGTACGACGCGCCGCTGGTGTTCTTCTGCCAGAACAACCAGTGGGCGATCTCCGAACCGACCGAGCGCCAGTCGCGGCTTCCGCTGTACCAGCGCGCGCGTGGCTACGGTTTCCCCGGCATCCGGGTGGACGGCAACGACGTGCTGGCCTGTCTCGCGGTGACCCGCTGGGCACTGGAGGAATGCCGGCACGGCAACGGTCCCGTGCTGATCGAGGCCTACACCTATCGCATGGACGCGCACACCACGACCGACGATCCGACCCGCTACCGGCTCTCCGACGAGCTGGAGGCGTGGAAGCTCAAGGACCCGATCGAGCGCGTGCGCGTGCATCTTGCCCGTAACGGACTGGCCGACCAGTCCTACTTCGACCAGGTGCAGGCCGAGGCCGACGCCTTCGCCGCGGACCTGCGCGAGTTCACGTTCAACATGCCCGAACCGCCGCCGGACCGGGTTTTCGACAACGTCTATGCCGAACCATCTCCCGTGCTGGAGGCACAGCGGGCCGAGTACCTGTCCTATCTGGACGGATTCGCGACGGCGGGTGAGCGATGATGGCCGCACCAGTGAAGTCCGAAATGGACGTACGGTCCCCGGTTCAGTCCCTGACCATCGGCAAGGCGCTCAACCTCGGGCTGCGCGCCGCGATGGAGGCCGACGACAAGGTCATCATCCTCGGTGAGGACGTCGGCAAGCTCGGCGGTGTCTTCCGTATCACCGACGGGCTGCAGAAGGACTTCGGCGAGCAGCGCGTACTCGACACCCCACTGGCCGAGTCCGGCATCATCGGCACCGCGGTGGGGCTGGCCGTGCGCGGGTTCCGCCCGGTGTGCGAGATCCAGTTCGAGGGATTCATCTTCCCCGGTTTCGACCAGATCTCCAGCCAGCTCGCGAAGCTGCACTACCGGTCGCAGGGCCGGGTCAAGGTGCCGGTCGTGGTGCGGGTGCCCTACGGCGGCGGGATCGGCGCGGTCGAGCATCACTCCGAATCGCCGGAGTCGCTGTTCGCGCACATCGCCGGGCTCAAGGTCGTCTCCTGCTCGAATCCGGCCGACGCGTACTGGATGATCCAGCAGGCCATCTCGTGTGACGATCCGGTGCTGTTCTTCGAGCCGAAACGGCTCTACCACAACGGACAGCTGAAGTCCGATGTGGACACCGCGAATCCGGTGGGCCCGCTGTTCGCCTCGCGGGTGCTGCGGCAGGGCAGCGACGCGACGCTGGTGGCGTACGGGCCTTCGGTGAAGGTGTGCCTGGACGCGGCCACCGCGGCAGCCGAGGAAGGCCGTTCGCTGGAGGTCATCGACCTGCGCACGATCTCGCCGCTGGACCTCGGCCCGGTGTTCGAGTCGGTGCGCCGCACCGGCAGGCTCATCGCGGTCAGCGAAGCGCCGTCGGAATCCTCGGTCACCTCGGAGATCGCGGCCCGTGTGCAGCAGGAATGCTTCTATTCGCTGGAATCGCCCGTGCTGCGGGTGACCGGCTTCGACACGCCGTATCCGCCGTCGAAGCTGGAGGAGCACTACCTGCCCGATCTCGACCGGGTGCTGCACGCCGTCGACCGATCACTGGGGTGGTGAGCGGTGCCGGACTTCAAACAGTTCCTGCTCGCCGACACCGCCGAGGGCCTCACCGAGGCCGAGATCCTCGGCTGGCGCGTCCAGCCGGGGGACGTCGTGTCGGTCAACCAGATCGTGGTCGAGGTGGAGACCGCGAAGGCCGCCGTCGAACTGCCGATCCCGTGGGCGGGCAAGGTCACCGAGCTGCTCGTGCAGCCGGGCCAGACGGTCGAGGTCGGCGCGCCGATCCTCACCATCGACGTCGATCCCTCGGGCGCCGCGCCGGCCATGAACGGTTCGGCGCCCGCCGCCGAGGACGAGGAGATGAAACCCCTCGTCGGCTACGGCTCGAAGACGGTCGCGGCGAAACGCCGCGCGCGTAAGGCGCCCGAGACACCCGCGCCGCAGGAGCCGGCCGTTCCGGCGGCGCGCGGCGGATACGTGCCGCTGGCGAAACCGCCGGTGCGCAAGCTCGCCAAGGACCTCGGGGTGGACCTGACCGCGCTCGCCGGATCGTCCGACGGCGTGATCACCCGCGAGGACGTCGAACGCGCGGCCGCCCCGCCGGCACCCGCACCGGTGAGCGGCGCACGCGAGCGGCGGGTGCCGATCAAGGGCGTGCGCAAGGCGACCGCGCAGGCGGTGGCGGCCAGTGCGTTCAGCGCGCCGCACGTCACGGAGTTCCTGACCATCGACGTCACACCGATGATGGAGTTCCGGGAGCGGCTCAAGAAGCACCCCGCCTTCGCCGGCCTGAAGCTGACCCCGCTGGTGTTCGCGGCGAAGGCCGTGTGCCTCGCCGCGAAGCGGACCCCGGACGTCAACGCGACCTGGGACGAGGCCGCGGGCGAGATCGTCTACAAGGACTACGTGCACCTCGGGGTCGCCGCGGCGACCCCGCGCGGGCTCGTGGTGCCCAAGATCCGGGACGCGGACGCGATGTCGCTGCGGGAGCTGGCGGTCGCGCTGGAGGAGCTGACGGCGACCGCCCGCGACGGCAAGACACCGCCCGCGGACATGCTGAACGGCACGATCACGATCACCAACGTGGGCGTGTTCGGCGTGGACACCGGCACCCCGATCATCAATCCCGGGGAGGCGGCGATCCTCGCGTTCGGCGCGATCAAGGACATGCCGTGGGTCGTCGACGGCGAGCTGGCCGTGCGCAAGGTGCTGCAGCTCGCACTGAGCTTCGACCACCGGCTGATCGACGGGCAGCAGGGTTCGCAGTTCCTGGCCGACGTCGGCGCGATTCTGGCCGATCCGGCGATGTCGATGACGTACTGAACCACGAGCGGGGAGTCCGGTGCGCGGGCTCCCCGCTCGTTTTTATCCGCTTGACGGAGTGAGAACTCACTCCGCATAGTGGTCGGTATGAACTCCACGGGGACCAAGCGGCGCGCGCCCGCGATGAGCCAGGAGCAGCGCCGCGAGATGATCGTCCGTGCCGTGCTCCCGCTGGTGGTCGAGCACGGCGCGGCCGTCACCACGGCGCAGATCGCGCGTGCCGCGGGCATCGGCGAGGGCACGATCTTCCGCGCGTTCAAGGACAAGGACGAACTCATCCAGGAGTGCGTGCTGGAGGCACTGCGCCCGGACGACGCGCTCGGGCTCATCACCGAGATCCCGCTGGAGGCGCGGCTGGAAACCAGGCTCGCCGAGGCCGCCGACGCATTGCGCGCCCACCTCGACCGGATGGGGGCGCTGATGGCGTCGCTGCACCAGTCCGGACAGGCGAACAACCTGCGCAAACGGCACCGCGGCGGGGACCGGGCGGCGTCGGTCACCGCGATGCGCGAAGCGGTCGCGGAGCTCTTCGAACCGGACAAGGACACGCTGCGCCTGTCGCCACAGCAGTCGGCCGCGATGTTCCTGGCGCTGCTGTTCAACCGGCCGCGCGACGAGCACACCCCGGACGTCGCGCAGCTGATCGACGTGTTCCTGCACGGGGCGGTGGTGGCCAGATGATGCACGGCGGCGGCATGCCGGGCACCGGCCTGCGCAAACGGCTGCGCAAGGCGAGCAGCACGGTACCGGACAGCGGGCTGACCGGCCCGATCGACATCCCGGACCCCAAGCAGGACGACCAGCCCAAGGATCTGCGTGCCAGATGGCACCGGCTGCGCACGAACGTCGCGGGCACGGTGCGCGGCCTGCCCAGGGTGATCAGCCTGACCTGGCGGGCGAGCCCGCCGATGACGATCCTCATCGCACTGTCCACTTTGATCAGCGGGTTGGTGCCGACGGTCACCGCCTACATCGCGAAACTGTTGCTGGACGCCGTCGTCGCGGCCGTGGCCGGGCACGGGTCGACGAACCGGATCGTCGAGATCACGCTGTTCCAGCTGGGCGTCTTCACGCTCACCGCGCTGAGCACCGCGCTGACGAACGTCGCGCAGCAACTGCTGCAGGAACGGATGACACTGACCATCCGGCACCAGGTGATGGCGCACGCCGCCAAGCTCGACCTGGAGTTCTTCGAGGGGTCGGAGTCCTATGACCTGCTGCGGCAGGCCTCGCAGGAGGCACCGTCGCGGCCGGTGTCGATGATGACCTCGGCGCTGAGCCTGGTCCGCACCGCGATCACGTTCGCGAGCATGGTGGCGCTGCTGGTGTCGGTGAACCCGCTGCTGGCCGCGGTGGCCCTGCTGGCGCCGATTCCGGCGTTCATCTCGCAGTCGAAGTACGGGTCGCGCGCGTTCATGCTGGCGCTGTACATCTCCCCGATCCGGCGGCGCATGGACTACCTGTCGTCGCTGGTCACCACGGACACCTACGCCAAGGAGACCAAGGTGTTCGGGCTCGGCGACTACCTGGTCGACCGGTTCCGGCGGCTCGGGCAGACCTACTACGCGCGGGAACGGAAGCTGACCACGACCCGCAACGTCGTCGGCACGGCGTGGGGGCTGCTCTCGACGCTGGCGGGTTCGGGGATCGCGCTGTACATCGCGCTGGAGGCGGTGGCGGGCAGGCTCACGATCGGTGACCTGGCCTTGTACACGAGCGCCGCGACGGCGGTGCAGACCTCGGTGCAGGGGCTGTTCAACGGGTTCACGGGGATGTACGAGAACAATCTCTATCTCGACACGTTGTATCAGTTCCTCGGGACGCGGCCGGGGATCACGGCGCCTTCGCGGCCGCGGGCGCTGCCCTCGCCGGTGCGGGGGCACGTCGAGTTCCGGGACGTGTCGTTCAGCTATCCCGGCGCGGACGAGGCGGCGCTGGACGGGGTGAGTTTCGAGATCCGGCCCGGCGAGACGGTGGCCGTGGTGGGCCGGAACGGGGCGGGCAAGTCGACGTTGATCAAACTGCTGTGCCGCCTGTACGACCCGACGGCGGGGCGGATCCTGCTGGACGGCACGGACATCCGCGAGTTCGACCCCGACGAGCTGCGGGCCCAGATCAGCGCGATGTTCCAGGACTACGTGACCTACCAGGGGACCGCGGCGGAGAACATCGGGCTCGGCCAGCTCAGCGGCCTCGACGATCGCGAGCGCATCGTGGACTCGGCGCGGCGGGCGGGCGCGGCCGAGCGGCTGGAGCGGCTGCCGAAGGGGTACGACAGCCCGCTGGGCCGGTGGTTCGACCAGGGCGTGAGCCTGTCCGGCGGGGAGTGGCAGAAGGTGGCGCTGGCGCGGGCCTTCATGCGGGACGCGCCGGTGCTGATCCTGGACGAGCCGACCTCGGCGCTGGACGCGCAGGCCGAGCACGACCTGTTCGCGCGCCTGCGGGCGCTGGCCGCCGGCCGCACCACGCTGTACATCTCGCACCGGTTCTCCACGGTCCGGCAGGCGGAGAAGATCCTGTTCCTGGAACGCGGGAAGCTGGTCGAACAGGGCACCCACGACGAGCTGATGGCGCTGGGCGGCCAGTACGCGGACCTGTTCACGCTGCAGGCGGCGGCGTACGCGTGAAGGTAGCCTCGCCGGCATGAATCTCCACGTCGGCTGCGCGATGTGGAGTCATCCGTCGTGGGAGAACCGGCCACTGGCGCCACGGGAGCGGCTTCGGGCGTATGCCTCCTGGTGCAACGCGGTCGAGGGCAACACGACCTTCTACGCCACCCCGTCCGCCGACACCGTCGCCTCGTGGGTGGAGCAGACCACGCCGGAGTTCCGGTTCCTGCTCAAGATCCCCAAGACCGTCACACACGAGCGGCGGCTGGTGGACGTCGCGCCGCGGATGCGCGCGTTCCTCGACGCCGTCGAACCGCTGGGGCAACGGGTGCATGCGCTGTGGGTCCAGCTGCCGCCGTCCTTCGGGCCCGCCGATCTGCCTGCCCTCGCGTCGTTCCTGCGCAGGTTGCCGCGGGACTACCGGCGGGTGGTCGAGGTGCGCCATCCGGCGTTCTTCGACGATCCGCGAGCGCTCGAAGCGACGCTCGACGGCGCGGAGTGGGTCACCTTCGACACCACCGTCCTGTTCGGACAGCCGCCGGTCACCGAGGCGGAACAGGAATCCTGGCAGAAGAAGCCGCGGCTGCCCCGCCGGGCCGAGGCGCTCACGGCCCATCCGGTGGTGC
The DNA here is from genome assembly GCF_012328925.1 of Amycolatopsis acididurans. Lineage (GTDB taxonomy): Bacteria > Actinomycetota > Actinomycetes > Mycobacteriales > Pseudonocardiaceae > Amycolatopsis_E > Amycolatopsis_E acididurans. Next base: position 169,597 of record NZ_JAAXLS010000005.1, on the reverse strand, counting down.
GCTACATCGGCCGCGACGATCCCGAGCGGACCGCGCTCGGCTGGCGGCCGTGGGTCGACACGGTCGTGACCTGGCTGCGCGAGGGCCGCTCCCCGACCGTGTTCATCCACACCCCGGACAACGCCGAGGCACCGTCGCTGGCCCGCCGTTTCCACGACGACGTGCGCGAACGCCTCCCCGGACTCGCGTCGCTTCCCGAGCCCGTGCCCACGCAGCCGCTGACCCTTTTCTGACTGTGCGTCCGCCCGGAACCACTCGTTCGCGCTAACGTATGGCCCGGGCCGGCAGACCACCAAGGAGCACCAGATGAGTTGGCAGGACGAGCTGCGCCGTCTGGATGCCGAACTGGCCGGCGGCAAGATCAGCCTGCACGAGCACCGCAAGCAGCGCGACGAGCTGCTCGCCGCCGCCTCCGGTGGATTCGCGCCGTCACCGGTGGCCGCGCCGCTCAATCCGCCGCCGAGCACGCCGCCTCCACCCGAGCCGCCGCGCAAGCGCGAACAAGAACAGAGCGCCTCCGCCGCGCTGCTGGCCACCACGCGGCCCACCACCGCGCCGAGCCCGGCCGACGAGCGCCCCACCGAGAAGATGCCGTACCCACGCATCCACGAGGCCCCCACCGTCGTGACCAGGGCGATCGGCCCGCTGCCCGGCCTCACCCCGCCCCGTCGGTCCGAGGTGCCGCCGCTGCCCACCGTGCCGGTCCAGCGTCCCCGCCGGAAGCCCACCTGGCTGTTCCTCGCGCTCGGCGTCGTGCTGGTGCTCGCGATGATCATCGGCGCGACCGTGTTCCTCAACGCCCGCGACGACTCCTCGGCCACGGCCCCCACGCCGGCCAACGTCGCGCCCGCCGACGCGCTGGGCATGGCCGAAGCCAAGCTGCCCACGCTGCCCGGCGCGGCGAGCCCCGACAACGGCACGCTGGAGCTCGGCAAGGCGGTCTCGCTGCAGCTCATCACGCAGGCCGACGCCGACCTGATGAGGACGAGCGGCGCCGACAAGATCGTCTTCCGGGCCTCGGCCGACCCCGCGAACAGCCCGAACGGCACCATGACGATCGTGGTCCCGGCGTCCGCCCCGGCCACGGCCGACCAGCTCGCGATGGGCCTGCGCAAGGAACTGACCGGATACGGTTTCACGATGTCGCCGCTCGGCCAGTCCGAATCGGAACTCGCCTTCGTCGGCAGCAATCCGAGCGGGCGGGTCATGGCACTGTGGTACAGCTCGGGATCGCTCGCCGTCGGAATGGGCGTCTCGCAGCCGCTGACGGGTGACCCGGCCGAGCTCCGCAGCCGTCTGGACCACGTTCGTGCGCAGGTCACCGCCGCTTTGCCGGCGAGCTAACGCCTGCCCCGCGCGGGTAGATAACAATACGACCCGCGAATCCACACGAGGCCGCTGCCGTGCACAATGTGCACGTCGCATACACGTCGAGTCGCGGTTCGGCCGACTCGTTCGCGAAACCAAGAGATAGGGGGCCCCTGGTGTCCTGGCAGGAGGAGCTGCGCAAGCTGGACGAAGAGCTTGCATCCGGGCGACTCTCGGCGGACGACTACCGGGTACGGCGTGACCAGGTGCTGTCGTCGGCCGTCGGGCAGCCGGACACGCAGCAGTCCCCGTCGCCGCAGCAGAACGGCGGCAACAGCGCGGACTCGACACAGGTGATCGCGCCCGTCAGCCCCCCGCACGGCACGCCGCAGCAGCAGCCGCCCGCCGACAACAGCGCGGACCGCACGCAGGCGGTGCCGCCGTGGCAGCCCCAGCAGCAGCCCGCGGACGCCGGCCGCACCGAATACGTGGCGCCGCCGCAGGCGCCCTACTCGCCGCCACAGGGTTTCCCGCAGGCGGGCCCGGCCTCCCCCGCCGGCGGTTTCCCGCAGGCCCAGCAGCCGTGGAACGCACCCGAGTCCGACCAGAGTCCGCCGTGGGGCGGTGGCGACCTGCCGCCGCTGGTTCCCGCCGGTGACTCCGGCTGGGTGCAGCAGGGCCCGGAGTCGTTCGAGGACAAGCCGAAGAAGGGCAACGGCGCCAAGATCGGCGCCATCGTCGCGGCGGTCGTGGTGCTGGCCGGTATCGCGTTCGGCGCCTACATGCTGTGGGGCCGCGACAGCGGTGGCGCCGCGGAGCAGAACACCGCGACCCCGGCGCCCAGCTCGGTGCAGGCCCCGCCGGACCCGATGGCGGTCGCCGACGTTCCGGGCACCGCGGAGAACTACGACAGCATCAAGACCTTCACGCAGATCCCAGCGCTGAACTACCTCACCTCCGACGAGCTTTCGACGTACGAGACGGCGCAGGCCAGCGACGTGAAGTTCGTGGTGCACGACCTCGACGGCGGGGCCCGCGTGATCCTGATGCTGACCGAGGTGAACAGCCCCGCCGCGGCGCAGAACGCGGCGAGCCAGCTGCTGGCCACGCAGATCCGCAACGGCGCCACCCGCGTCAGCGGCACCCCGGCCGGCGTGCTCGCCTCCTCGGTCGACGCGAAGGACGGCGCACCCGCGCAGATCCGTGCCCACTACGCGCACGACAACGTGGTGGTCCGGATCGAGGTGACCGCTCCAGGCAGCCTGCAGACCGCGCGCACGAACTTCGACTCGATCCTCGACGCCCAGCTGAAGGCGCTGCCGAGCAATGGGTGACGCGCGCAGAGTCACCGCGTGCACGATCGTCGCGCGCAACTACCTGCCCGCGGCCCGTGTCCTGGCCAGGTCCTACCTGGACCAGCATCCCGAAAACGACTTCGTCATCGCGGTCATCGACGGCCACGAGGACGAGCGCGACGGGTACCGGGTCGTCGGGCAGGACGCGTTCGGCATCGACCGCGACGACTACCTGCGCATGGCCACGGCCTACTCGGTCACCGAGCTGGCCACCTCGGTCAAGCCCTATCTGCTGCGTGAACTGCGCCGCGAGTACGACGTGGCGATCTACCTCGACCCGGACATCAAGGTCTTCACGGCGATGCCGGAGATCGCGGAGCTCGCGATGGAGCACGGCATCGTGCTCACCCCGCACGTGCTCTCCCCGCTGCCGCGCGACGGGATGGAGCCCGACGAGGCCGTCATCATGGGCGCCGGGATCTTCAACCTCGGCTTCATCGGGGTCGGTCCCGGCTCCGGCGACTTCCTCGATTTCTGGGCGCAGCGGCTGCGTCACGACGCGATCGTGGCGCCGGAGCAGCAGCTGTTCACCGACCAGCGCTGGGTGGACAACGTGCCCGCGCTGTTCGGCCACCACGTGCTCACCGACCCCGGTTTCAACGTCGCGTACTGGAACCTGCACGACCGCCCGGTCAGACGCGAGGACAATGGTGAACTGACCGCAGGCGGGGCGAAGCTGCGGTTCTTTCATTTCAGCGGATACCGGCCGGAGACGCCGTGGCTGCTGACCTACTACTGCGCACGCAAACCGCGCGTGCTGCTCTCGGCCAACCCGGAACTGCGCGAGCTGTGCGACGCCTACGGTGCGGCGCTGCGCGAGGCGGGTTACGCCGAGACGCTGGAAGCGGTGCCCTACGGTTTCGCCGGTTTCGGGGACGGCACACCGCTGCCGAAACTGGCCCGGCGCGTGTTCCGCGAGGCGTGGATCAAGGCCGAGCGCAAGAAGAAGCGTCTCCCACCGCACGCCTACGGCGAGGACGGCGGCCGCGCACTGCGCGAGTGGCTGGCCAGCCCGGAGGATTCAGCGCAGGCGGCGTCCGGGCTGAACCGCGCGGCGCTCGCCGTCTGGGACGCCCGTGTCGATCTTCGTATCGCCTTCCCGCACCCGACCGGTGAGGACGCCGAGAAGTTCCGTTCGTGGTGCGTGTCCTCCGGCATCAACGAGGGCGAACTCGCCGAGTGGGCGCTGCCCGGTCGTCCGGTGGCCGCCCGCGCGCCGGTGGACGAGTTCGGCGTCAACCTGCTCGGCTATCTGACCGCCGAGCTGGGCGTCGGCGAGATGGGCCGGATCGTGCACGAGGCGATCGAGACCGCCGGGGTGCCGATCGCGTCGGTGGTCGAGGAACGCATCCTCAACCGCACGGATCTCGAGCAGCCCGAGAGCCTGGGTGACCCGCGGTTCCCGGTGAGCGTGCTCGCCGTCAACGCCGACCAGACGAGGGTGCTGCTCGGCACGCATCCCGAGGTCGGGCACGACCGCTACCGGATCGGCCTGTGGGCGTGGGAGACCGAGGACTTCCCCGCGTCGATGCACGAGGCGTTCGGGCTGGTCGACGAGGTGTGGACGGTCAGCGACTTCTGCCGCACCGCGATCGCCGAGCACTCACCGATCCCGGTCAAGACCGTGCCCGTTCCGGTGCGCGACCCTGGCGAACCGTCGCGTCCCGCCCGCGAGGCCGGTGAGCCGGTCCGGTTCCTGTTCGCGTTCGACTTCAACAGCATCGCGCAGCGCAAGAACCCGTGGGGCACGATCAAGGCGTTCCAGCAGGCCTTCCCTGGCCGCGACGACGTGCGGCTGACGATCAAGACCATCAACGCCAGGCAGCGCCCGTTCGAGGCGGAGCGGCTGCGCGCGGCGGCCGCGGGCGATCCGAGGATCGAGCTGATCGAGCGCTACCTGTCGGTGGCCGAACTGCATGAGCTCTACGACCGCAGCACCTGTTACGTGTCGCTGCACCGGGGTGAGGGCTTCGGGCTGACCGTGGCCGAGGCGATGGCCCGCGCCATGCCGGTCATCTCGACGGACTACTCCAGCACCACCGAGTTCCTCGACTCGACCACCGGCTGGCCGGTGCCCTACCGGCTGGTCCCGGTGGGCAAGGGCAACGACCCGTACGAACCGGACACCCGGTGGGCGGATCCGGACGTCGAGGCGGCCGCGGCCGCCATGCGCGAGGTCGCGGACGATCCGGAGGAGGCCGAGCGGCGCGGCCGGAACGCACGCCGGCAGGTGCTGCGCACGCGGTCCATGGCCGCCGCCGCGGAGTGGATGCGGCGCGAACTGCGCGGCGCACACGAGATCTGGCGTTCGCGCCAGGCGCACCGGCCGCAGGAGCCCGAGCACCCGCTGACCCCGGTGCGCAAGGCGGCGGAGGCGCTGCACTGGCGGCCGGAGCCCGGCGCGCCCGCGCGGACGCCGCTGGCACCCGCGCTGCGCAAGGCCGTGCTGCGCGCGATCGACCACTACGACGTGCACCAGCGCCGGGTCATGGGCGAGCTGCGCGACGCCACCGAGGAGACCACCAGCAGGCTGCTGTCCCGGCTGGAGTCCGTGGAGGCCCGCCTCGACGACGCGCAGCGCGCCGCGGAGCTGAGCCGCCGTTTCGACGACAAGCTGGACACGCTCAAGACCTCGGTCGAAAGCCGGCTGCGGGCGCTGGAGACCTCGGTCGAGTCGCTGCGCGACCAGACGCCCGGCCTCGATCTGGCGGTGCGCACCATCGAGGCCGACGTCAGCAAGCTGTCGGAGAGCTTCACCGGCGAGCTGGAGTCGGTCACCGCGCGCGTGCACGCCGACTTCTCGGCCCGCGACCAGCGGCTCGACCAGGACGAGGAGGCGATCAACCGAGTCTCGGTCGACCTGGGTGCGCTCCGCGACGCCGCCCGGCTCTCCCACGTTCCGATCCCACGCGACGCCGAGGTCGTGGTCAGCGACGTGGGTGCGCTGCTGATGCCGGTCGACGAGGTCATGCTTCCGTGGATCCAGTTCCACCGGTCCTGGGAGAACAGCGAGGCCGAGCTCATGTGCGAGCTGGTGACCCGGCATCCCGGCGCCATCCTCGACATCGGCGCGCACGTCGGCTACCACACGCTGCGGCTGATGCGGTCCTGTCCGGACGTCACGCGCGTGATCGCCGTCGAGGCCGATCCGCTCAACGCCCACTACCTGCGCCGCAACCTCGAGGTCAACCTGCCCGCCGCCGCGGTCGAGCTGACCACGGTGCTGCCGGTCGCCGCCTGGGACCACGCCGGCACCGTGCGGCTCACCCATCCGGAGGCCGACAACAGCGGCGACAACCGGGTCAGCGAGGACGGGCCGGGTATCGAGGTGCCCGCGGTCCGGCTGGGCGAGGTGCCCGAGGTGCGCGAGCAGCAGATCACCCTGATCAAGGTCGATCTGCAGGGCCGCGATCACCGGGCGCTGGCCGGGCTGGACGAGGTGCTGCGCCGCGACCGCCCGCACATCGTGTGCGAGTTCTGCCCGAGTGCGATCGAGGAACTCGGGGACGATCCCCATGCGGTGCTCGCCCGTTACCGCGAGCTGGGCTACCAGCCGATCGAGGTCGGCGACGAAGGGCCGGTCACCTACCCACAGGGTGACCGGGAGCTGATTCGCATCGCGCGGCGTAACGAAAAGGACTTCGTGACGCTGTGGCTCCGACCCGACCCCGCCTCGGCAGGGTGATTTTCCAACCGTAGAAACCACTCGGTGTTTCTTCGTTACACTCCCTACGGACTAAGTCGGTTCGACCAGCTGGGGGTGCGTGTTGGCCGAAGTCACGCCCTCCGAACCGGCGAAGAAGAACCGGATCGTCTTCATCGACATCGGCCGCGGGCTCGGCGCGCTGCTGGTCTTCTACAGCCACATCGCGCATCCCTGGGTGAAGGCCAAGGGCGAGCACGCGCCCTACATCGACTTCATCGAAGCGCTCACCAGCAACCCGATGCACATGTCGACCCAGGGCATCGGGCAGATCGCGGTGCCGTTCTTCTTCCTGGTCAGCGGTTTCGTGGTCACCCCGATCGCGCTGCGGCAGGGCACCGGCCGGTTCGCCGTGAACCGGCTGATCCGGGTGTACGCGCCGATGGTGTTCGTGGTGCTGCTGACCGCGCTGCTGATACTGGTGCACCTGCATCCGCCCGCGACGCCGGGACAGTCGCAGGAGCTGACGCCGCTGACCGTGCTGACCAACACCCTGCTGGTCAACTACCTGATCAACCCGCAGATCGTGCTGGTGCCGGTGGCCTGGACGATGATCGTCGAGGTCCTGTTCTACGTCATCCTGATGCTGCTGCTGCCGGTGCTGCGCCGGTGGGTGTGGCTGGCCATCGCCATCGAGATCACGTTCATCTTCGTGGTGATGACGAGCGGCAGGCAGCTCACCGCCGAGTACTTCCTGTTCGCGGTGAACGTGTCCTACCTGCCGATCATGATCATCGGCCAGGTCATCTGGGCGACCACGTCGAAGAAGATCCCGCTGTGGGCAGGCGGCGTGTTCGGTGCTCTGGCGTGGAGCCTGTACGTGCTCGGCGACGTCATCGACGTGGGCCGCGTGGACACCTCGTACAACCTCGCGATGGCCTTCGCGGTGGTGTGCTTCCTGATGGGCATCTTCGCCGAGCCGAAGCTCAAGCAGCGGCGGTTCTGGACGGCGCTGTCGGAACGCAGCTACTCGATCTACCTGCTGCACATGCTGGTCACGTTCGTGCTGCTGAACCTGCTGCGTCCGGCGGTGCCGCTGCCGCTCGCGCTGATCATCGTGATCGCGTGCGTGTTCGGCGTGGTCGAGGTGAGCTACCGGTTCGTGGAGCGGCCGAGCCACGCGCTCGCGCGCAGGCTGTCGCACAAGCCGAAGGACGGCGACAGCACGCCGAAGCCCATCCCGGTCAGCGCGGAGATCACCGTCGAACTCGCGCCCGTGTCCACGCACCGTCCCCGGCCGCGGCCGCAGCCCTCCGAGGAGCGCACGGTCGTGATGCGCCCGGTACCGCGCAATGGACGTCACGCGGCACCGCCGCGACACCAGCGGCGCGTTACACCTAACAGGTGACTTCTGGGCCTGTCACCCAACGCCCTCCCGCGCTGGAGCGCCTTCTAAGTGAGCATCGGGGGCGAAGGGAGGAGCTATGTGGTGGCAACTCGCCTTGGTCATGGCGGTGGGCGTCGTGTTCCTGGTGCGGCTCGTGGCTAACCTGCGCTCCCGGGGCTGACCAGGCCCGACTCGTAGGCCAGCACGACCAGCTGGGCGCGGTCGCGGGCGCCGACCTTGGTCATGATGCGGCTGACGTGGGTCCGCGCGGTCGCCTTCGAGATGACCAGGTATGCGGCGATCTCGTCGTTGGACAGCCCGCCCGCGACGAGTGCGAGCACCTCGCGTTCCCGCTCGGTCACCTCGCGCACGGCGCTGGTGTCCACACGGCGGTTCTCCGGGCGGTTGACGAACTCGGCGATGAGCCGTCGTGTCACGGTGGGCGCGAGCAGCGCCTCGCCTTCCGCGATGACGCGCAGTGCCCGTAGCAGGTCGACCGGCTCGGTGTCCTTGAGCAGGAACCCGCCGGCGCCCGCGCGCAGCGCCTCGTAGACATAGGAGTCGACGTCGAAGGTGGTCAGGACCAGCACTTTCGTGTCCACCAGCTCCGGGTCCGAGGTGATCCGCCGGGTGGCTTCCAGCCCGTCCACGCCCGGCATGCGCACGTCCATCACGACGATGTCCGGGTGGTGCTCCTTCGCCAGCGCCACGGCGCCTGCGCCATCGCCGGCCTCGCCGCACACCTCGAACCCGTCCTCGGTCTCCAGCAGCACCCGGAACCCGGCGCGGACCAGCGCCTGGTCGTCGGCCAGCACAACCCGGATCGTCATTTCTCCCCCGTTCGATCTTCGACGGGCAACGCGGCCCGCACCTCGAAGCCACCGTCGACGGCCCGCGCCGTCAACTCGCCGCCGAGCGCGGCCGCCCGTTCGCCCATGCCACGCAGCCCATTGCCGATCCTCGGGTCGGTCGCGTCCTTGCCGTCGTCGCGCACGACCAGCTCCAGCCTGCCGTCCTTGCGTCCGAAGTGGACGTCCACGGTGCCGGGCCGGTGCGCGTGCCGCACCACGTTGGTCAGCGACTCCTGCAGGATCCGGTACGCCGCCCCGTCCACCGGCGCGGGCAGCTCCCCCGGCGAACCGTGCACCCGCACGGTCAGTCCGGTGGCGCGCGTGTGCTCCAGCAGCTCGTCCAGCTGGCGCAGGCTCGGTGCCGGACCGAGCCCCTGGCCCGACCGCAGCACCGTCACCGTGGCGCGCAGATCGGCCAGCGCGGACGCACTCGTTTCCTTAATCGCCAGCAACGCCTCGACGGCCTGCTCCGGCCGCCGGTCCGCGATGTGCGCGGCGACTCCGGCCTGCACGTTGATCAGGGCCAGGCTGTGCGCGACGACGTCGTGCACTTCCCGTGCGATGCGCAGGCGTTCCAGTTCGCTCATCCGATGCTCGTGCTCGGCCGCCCGCTCCCGCGCGGCGCGGATCGCGGCGACCCGGTTGCGCACCGCCGTGCCGATGCCGATGACCGCGATCAGCCAGACGACGAGCAGCCCGGCGCGCGCGTCGTAGACCATGTTGCCGCTGGTCACCAGCCGCATCACGGTCGCGACCAGCAGCGTCGCCACACCCGCGATGCCGGCGACGAGCGGGCCACGGATCCTGGTCAGCACGAACAGGGCGATGGTGGGCAGCAGCATGGCGGGTCCGCCAGGGTAGGCCGACCAGTAGTAACCCAAGGTCAGCGCCGCGGTGGCGACGAAAACGAGCAGCGGGAAGCGGCGCGCGAGCAGCAGCGGCAACCCGGCCGCGACGAGCCAGCCGTAGCCGAGCGCGTCCAGCTGCCGCGCATGTGGCTGGAAATGCCCCGCCGCCGTGGTCACGCCGAGCACGAACGCCAGCGGCAGCAGCGTCAACAGCGCGTCACCCGCCCACCGGACACGCTCGCTTCGCCACACGACACAAAAGCTACGACAGTCGCCTGGCCGGCGCGTCCGCCCGGAAGCGGCTGTTCGGTTACGACAGGTGCTGTACGAGCTTCGCCGCGGTCTCCTCGTCGCCGGGAACGAACGTGGTGAGCCGGATTTCCGACCGGCTCCCGAACCACAGATGAGTCGTCTCGAAGGTGAGCGAGCCCGCTACGGGATGCCGGAACCGCTTGGAGAACGCGTACATGGGCTGCACGTCGTGCCGGTTCCACAGCGCGTCGAACTCGGACGACTCCCGGCGCAACCGTTTGACCAGCGCTTTCCAGGCCGGCTCGTCGACGTGTTCGGCCATCGCGGCCCGCAGCTGCGCGATGGCGCGCGGCGCGTTGCCCGGCCAGTCGAACATCCTGGCTTGCCACTCGGGATTGAGAAAGCACTGCAGGATCGAGTTGCGCTCCTCGAACGGCAGCCTGCCGACCTCGAACAACCAGTCGTAAGGCGCGTTGTGCGCCAGGATGTCCGTGCGCGCGTTGTAGACCGCCGCGGGATAGGGCGCGAGCTGGTCGAGGATGGCCCGGACGGCGGGTGAGACCGCGCTGCAGTCCTCGCGTTCGGTCGGTGCGACGGTCCCGGCGAGGGTGTACAGGTGCGCTCGCTCGTGCGGATCCATGTGCAGCGTGCGCGCGACCGCGTCCAGCACCTGCTCGGAGGCGTTGATGTCGCGGCCCTGTTCGAGCCACGTGTACCAGGTGACCCCGACCCCGGCGAGCTGCGCGACCTCCTCACGCCGCAGGCCCGGCGTGCGGCGCCTGCCCGCGACGGGCAGCCCGACCTGCTCGGGCGTGATGCGCTCGCGGCGGCTGCGCAGGAACGCGGCCAGTTCCCGGCGCCGGATGGCGTTGCGATCGGCCGGCATGGTGGTGGTCATAGTGCCAGTCTCGCGCCTCGCGCAGCCGGGTACCAGGTAGTGCCGATACCTGGATAAGTGACAACTGGTACCCGGCTCGTCGCGGGCGAAGCGTGGTTGTCATGGCCAATGACCTGCGGGACACCCGCACCCGACCGGTCCTTCTGCGCCGGGAGCTGGGCGGAGCCGGCCTTTTCACCGTGCTCCTCGGCGCCGCGCTGGCGCCCATCGACCTGTTCATCGTCAACGTCGCACTTCCCACCATCAATGCCGAGCTGCGCACCTCGTCGGCGGCGCTGGAGTGGATCGTCGCCGCGTACGGCGTCGCGTTCGCCCTGCTGCTCGTGGTCGGCGGGCGGCTCGGGGACGCCTTCGGCAGGCGGCGCCTGTTCATGACGGGGCTCTCCGCGTTCACGCTGACCTCGCTGGCCTGCGGTATCGCTCCGAACGCGACCGTGCTCGTGATGGCGAGGGCCGCGCAGGGGGCGGCCGCCGCCTTGCTTGTGCCGCAGGTGCTGTCGATCATCCAGGCCACCACGAGTGGCGAGCGGCGTGCGCGGATCCTCGGCTACTACGGCGCCACGGCCGGCCTGGCCATGGTCGTCGGCCAGTTGCTCGGCGGAGTACTGGTGTCCGCCGGCGGCTGGCGTGCCGTCTTCCTCGTCAACGTGCCGATCGGACTGGCGGGTGTGCTGCTGGCCCGGCACACGGTGCCGGAGACGCGTGCCGCGAACCCGCTCGGCGTGGACCGCTGGGGCACCGCGCTGCTGGGCCTGACGCTGCTGACCTTGCTGGTGCCGCTGATGGAGGGCCGCGCACTCGGCTGGCCGGCATGGTGCTGGGTGCTGCTCGGCCTCTGCCCGTTCGCGGCGGCGGTGTTCCTCGCGGTGGAACGGCGCATGGAGGCGGCCGGCGGTGTGCCGCTGCTACCCATGTCGATCCTGCGGGTCGCGAGCATGCGGCGGGGTCTCGGTATCGCCGTGCCGTTCTTCATCGGATTCGGCGGGTTCATGTTCGTCTACGCGCTGACCCTGCAGAACGGTCTGCGGCTCGGGCCGTTGGCGTCGGGGCTCGCGCTGTCCCCGCTGGCCGTCGCGTTCCTGGTCATGTCGCTCTACAGCAGCAGGATCGCGAACCGGCTGGGGCGCCGGGCGGTCGTGCTGGGCGCGAGCGTGCAGTTGCTCGGACTGCTGGTCCTCATCGGCACGGTCGCGATCGCGTGGCCGGACCTCACCGTGCTGCATTTCGTGCCGGGCACGTTGCTGTGTGGCGCGGGCCAGGGACTGACCGCGCCGACGATGTTCCGGGTGATCCTCTCGCGCGTGCCCGGCGAACTCGCGGGAGCGGGCAGCGGCGTGCTCACCACGACACAGCAGACCAGCCTCGCGCTCGGCGTGGCGATCCTCGGCACGGTGTTCGCCACGTTGGGTGGCACCCCGGCCGCGTTGATCACGTGCACCGCGATCCAGGCGGCGCTGGTCGCGGCCATCGCGGTGGCGGCGAACCGGCTACCCGACCCGCGCGGCTGAAAAATCTCGTTCAGGATCGGGCACGCGGAGCTCGCGATCGGCACTGTCCGATGTGGGCGCAGCGGTGCGAGCAGAACCCGTTCGGGCGCACTGCCGAGTGCGTGGACAACCAGGGCATCGAGTTCGGGCTCCGGCAGTCCTAACCCTGCCGCGCGAAGCCGGTCGACTGGAGGGACTGACCGGCGCGGGGGCGGCCGAGGCCGAGCCAGCACAGACCGGCGTCCATGATCGCCGTCGGGTCCAGCAGGTTCCGCGTGTCGACCACCGAATCGCCGTGCATGATGTCGGCGATGTAGGCCCAGTCGAGCTTGCGGAACTCGTCCCATTCGGTCAGCACGACGATCGCGTCGGCCGCCTTCGCGACCTGGTAGGGGTCGTCGACCACGCGCATCCCGGGCAGCTCACCGCCGACCGCGGGGTCGTACGCGGTGACCTCGGCGCCGTGCGCGGCCAGCATCGCCGTCACCGACAGCGCGGGCGAGTCGCGCAGATCGTTGGTACCGGCCTTGAACGCGAGGCCTAACACCCCGATGCGGGCACCGGCGAGCGTGCCGCCGACCGCACCCGCGATCTTGGCGACAATGCGGTCGCGCTGCGCGATGTTCTCCTGGATAGCGGCCGAGAGCAGGGAGAAGTCGAACCCGACGGACTCGGCGACCTGCACCAGCGCGTGCGTGTCCTTCGGCAGGCACGAACCACCCCAGCCGGGGCCGGGCTTGAGGAAGGACCGGCCGATGCGGCGGTCGTAGCCCATGCCCTCGGTGACCGAGGCGATGTCGGCGCCGAGCCGCTCGCACAGTTCCGCGACGGCGTTGACGTAGGACAGTTTCATCGCGAGGAAGCAGTTCGCGGCGTATTTGACCAGTTCGGCGCTGGCCGCGTCGGTGACCACGCTGGGCGCGGACAGGTCGGTGTAGAGGTCGGCGACCCAGCGCGCGGCGTCCTGGTCGTCGGCGCCGACGACGATGCGGTCCGGGTTGAGGAAGTCGCTGACCGCGGTGCCTTCGCGGAGGAACTCGGGGTTCGCCACGACCGGGATGTCGGTGCGGCCGAGCAGGTCGCGGATGCGCTGTGCGGTGCCGACGGGGACGGTGGACTTCGTGATCACCGAGCAGCCGGCGGGCAGCACATCGGCGACCTCGTCGATGACGGCTTCGACCGCGCGCAGGTCGGCGGCGCCGCCCGCGCCCATCGGCGTCGGCACGCAGAGGAAGACGCCCTCCGCGTCGGCGACCGCGTCGCGCGAGCCCACGACGAAGCTGAGGCGGCCGGTCGACAGTCCGCGAGAGACCAGCTCCTCCAGCCCGGGTTCGAGAATGTCCACCTGTCCGACGGCGAGTCTGGCGACCTTGGCCGCGTCCACGTCCACGCAGGTGACCTGGTGACCGAGGCTTGCCAGGCAGGCGCCCGTGGTCAGTCCGACGTATCCGGTGCCGATGACGGCGATCCGAGCTGAGCCCATGGATGCAAAATGACAGCCGGAGTTGACGGCCACGCTAACTGCAGGGGTCAGCCCCGAGTACTCCACGCTACGGGTGAGAAGGGCCACGAATCCAGCGTCTGAACGGACGTTAACCTGGGGTTTCCTAGCCAGGAAGGGATTGACATGCGGATCTTGGACACGGCCGCGATCGTCACCGGAGGTGCCTCCGGACTCGGCGGCGCCACCGCGAAGGCGCTCGCCGACAAGGGGGCGCGGGTGTTCGCGCTCGATCTGCCCGCGGGCATCGAGAAGGCCCCGCAGGTGGACGGCATCACCTATGTCGCGGCGGACGTGACCGACGGCGACCAGGTGCTCGCGGCGGTCGAGCAGGCGGCGGCCGCGGGGGTCCCGCTGCGCACGGTGGTGAACTGCGCGGGCATCGGTCCCTCGGCGCGGATCCTGTCGAAGAAGGGCCGTCACGATCTCGGGCTGTTCCGCAAGGTCGTGGAGATCAACCTGATCGGCACGTTCAACGTGATGACCCTGGCCGCGGAAGCGATCGCGAAGACCGAGCCGCTGGAGGACGGCGCACGCGGCGTGGTGATCAACACCGCGTCGGTGGCGGCGTTCGACGGGCAGATCGGCCAGGTGGCGTACTCGGCTTCGAAGGGCGGCGTCGCCGGGATGACGCTGCCGTCGGCGCGCGACCTGGCCTCGCAGGGCATCCGGGTGATGACGATCGCGCCGGGCATCATCGACACCCCGATGCTGGCGACGGTGAGCGAGGATTTCCGCGCCGGCCTCGCGGCGGGCGTGCCGTTCCCGAAGCGCCTCGGCCGCCCGGACGAGTACGCCCAGCTGGCGATCGACATCGTGGAGCACGACTACCTCAACGGCGAGGTCATCCGCCTGGACGGCTCGCTGCGGATGGCGCCGCGCTGACCAGCAGCGGACGGCGAAGCCGGTTCTTCCCGCCTCGATCCCCAGCCTCGCTCGGGATCGGGGCGGGGAAGGCTAAAGACTTCCCATGAACGGGATCTCGTTGGCGGGTCCGGACATCCACTCGCGCAGTACCTTCGTCGCCCGGACGTCGTCCTCGTTGTAACGCAGCAACCGTTCGCGCTGCTCGACGTCCGACGGAAGATCGTTCATCCCGACCGCAGCCCGGTACCACCGCATCGACGCCTCGCCGCCGGCCTCCGGGTCGCGCCAGGCGAATCCGGCGACCGGCGCCACCACCTTCAGTCCCTTGCCCCGCGAGCACAGGAACTGGTCCGACACACTGCGGAACAGATCCACCCACTCGTCGGAGTCCACAAAGGACTGGACCTCGCGCTTGACCGGAATTCCGGGATGGTCGCCGAATCGTTCCACCGAACCGAACAGCCAGCGGTTCTCGGCCATCGCGTTGTAGCAGTAGGCGCGGAAGGTCAGCCCGGCGGCGAGCGCGCGGGCGCGCACCTCCATCAGCCACGTCCAGAACTCCGCGAACGAGCGCGCTTCGTCCACTGTGGGCAGTGGGTCCCAGGTGACGAACGACCGGTAGCCCGGCGCGAACCCGACGTCCGCACCGGACAGCAGGCATCCCCACAGATACGCACCGGACTCGCCGAAGCTCTCCATGTCCACGTCGACCTCGACGTCGGCGCGCGGCACCTCGACCGAAGGTACCTTGCGCACCACGGTGAGATCGGCGAGCCACGCCCGCGCGAGCGCGACGGCGTCGGCGAAGGTGCCCGACGTCCACAGGATCGGCGGCTCCTCCGCCGGATCGAGCGCGGCCAGCTTGTCCACAGTGGATACGCCCGCGCGGCGCAGCTCCATCGCGTCCTCGCCGCGGACGACGAGGCTGACGTCCCGGACGGCGTTGAGTTCTGTCTCGCAGGTGGGCCACCACGGGCAGGTGCGGCATTCGAGCACGCGTGACGGTTCGGCCAGCGCGGGCCCGCCGCCTGCCGCCGCCTGCGCGACCGCGACCCGGTCGGCGAGCCGCACGTCGTACTCGTCGAGCGCGTTGCGGCCGCCGGGCCAGGTGGGGGCGGTCAGGTCGTGCCACAGCACCAGGTCCGCGTCGAGCCCGATGACCGCGCCGAGCGGGCGGACCGTGGCCAGGCCGCGCGCCTGCAGCATCCGGCGCAGGTGCGCGAGCCGCAGCTGATCGCGTGGCTGCGAGCGCACCTTGCGGGTTTCATCGACGGTGGCGTTACCGGGATCGAGGTCCGTCAGTGAGGTGGTGACCGCGCCGGTGCCGGGGTCGGTGATGCGGTGCCGCACGACCAGCATCGGCAGGTAGCCGCCCTCGGTGCCGATCAGCAGTTCGGCCCCGCCGCGGCGGTGGCCCTCACGATCGGCGGGCAGCAGCGCGCCCCAGATGTAGGAGACGCCGTCGGCCAGCGCCTGCTCCGTCATCCCGACCCGCTCGTCGGTGGGCAGCTCGCGCGGTACCACGACCCACGAGCCGGGTACGGCCTCGACCAGCCGCTGCCGGATCTCGGCCCGGTGCGCGGCCGCGTCGGCGATGCGCTGCTCGGCGGCGGGATCCGGCGGGGCGAGCGGGGTGCCGCGCATGGCCGGATCGTGCTCGAGGTGCACGCGGCGACGGCACCGGCTCATCGCGGTGGCGTCCAGCAGCACCTCTGTTTCCATGCAGACCACTTTAGAAGCTACCCCCGACAAAAAGTCACCGGCCGGTCACGTGTCCGGTATGCCGCCGCGGGACTCGACCAGTAAGTTTCAGTGCATGTCACGCAACAAGGCGGAGAGCAAGGGCCTGACGCCGAAGAAGGCGCGCAACGCCGTCTCCGTGGCCAAGATCGTGGTGCCCGCGGTGGCGCCGGTCCTCGCCCCGGTCGCGGTGCGTGCCGCCGGAGCCGTGCGCGAGGCGTACGACCGCTATCAGGCGCGGCGGCTCGGCGTGCCGGTCGCGCGGCTCTCGGAGTTCACCGGCCGCGGCGCGCATCTGCTGGCGCGTATCGCCGGGGTGCACGAGGCGCTGGCCGACCTGCGCAAGGCCGAGCGGCACACCGGCGAGGACGAGAAGTTCGCCGCCGACGCGCAGGCGACGCTGGAGCAGCTGACCGCGGCCGTGCGCGCCGCGGAACGCATGCCCGCGGCGCGCCGGAAGTCGGCTCACCAGGCGGTGGCAGGGGAACTCGAGCAGCTCGAGTCCCAGATCCTGCGCCGCCTCGGTGTCTAGCCTGCCGACCCGGAACCCCGACTCGGCAGCGCCAGCCCGAACTCGACCGCGCGCCAGCCCGAACTCGGCCGCGCGCCGACCCGGACTCGCCGAACCCGAGCCCGCCCGCACAAACCCGAACTCGGGCGCACGCAAACCTGAACTCGGCAGCGCGCGAACGTCAATTCGCCAGCGCGCAGACCCGAACCCGACCGCATGCAAACCCGAACCCGACCGCATGCAAACCCGGACTCGGCCGCACACAAAGCCGGACTCGCCAGCCCACACACCCGAACTCGGTAGCGCGTAAACCCAGACTCGGCCGCGCGGAAACCTCAACTCGCCAAGGCCACAAACCGAGCCCGCCAGGCCACAAACCCGAGCCCGCCAGCCCGCACGCCCCCGAGCCTGGCCACGCACAAACCTCAACTCGGCAACGCGCAAGCCTCAACTCGCCCACACGCAAGCCTCAACTCGCGAGCGCGCAAGTCTGGACTCGGCCGCACGCAAGTCTGGACTCGCGGTTAGCTGATGAAGCCTTTGGAGATCATCCAGTCGCGGGCGACCTCGCCGGCGTCCTTGCCGTCGACGTCGACCTCCTTGCAGAGTTCGATCATCTGCTTGTTGTCCAGCGCCTTGCCGACCGGCACGAGCACGTTCGCCAGCGCCGGGTGTGCGGCGAGGAAGGACTGCTTCATCGTCACGGCGGCGTTGTACTGCGGGAAGAACTTCTTGTCGTCGTCCAGCACGCGCAGGTTCAGGCCCGCGATCCGGCCGTCGGTGGTGAAGATCTCGCCGAAGTTGCAGGTGCCGGCCGCGATCGCCGAGTAGATCGCACCGGTGCCGAAGGTCTTGACGTTCGTGGCCGGGAAGCCGTAGGTCTTCTGCACCCCCGGGAACCCGTCCTGCCTGGACGCGAACTCGGTCTCGACGCAGAACACCGCCTGGTCCGGGTGCTGCTTGAGGAACGCGGCCATGTCCGAGTTGGTCTTGAGGTTGTGCTGCTGCGCGTACGCCTCCGTGGTGCCGAACGCGTAGGTGTCGTTGACCGGCGAGTAGTCCAGCCACGTGATGCCGTTCTTCTTCTCGTCGGCGGCCTTCACCGCGTCGTACTGCGCGCGCTCGTCCGGGATCGGTTCGGTGTTGCCCTGGTAGGAGATCCAGCCGGTGCCGGTGTACTCCCACATCAGGTCGATCTGCCCGTTGAGCAGCGCCTGCCTGCCGCTGTTCGACCCGGCGATGTTCGTCATGTCGATGACGTCGGCACCGGCGGCGGACAGCGCCAGTTCGGCGATATATCCGAGGATGATGTTCTCGGTGAAGTCCTTCGACCCCACCGTCACCTTCACCCCCTGCAGGCTCGGCACCGGCCGGATCGACCCTGGCTTGACGTCGTAGGGCAGCGCGGCGTTGACGTTGAGCCCGCACGCCGTCAGCGACGTGGCGAGCACGGCCGCGCTGATGATCGCGGCGACTTTCCTCATGACAGCCCCCTCGGTCCGAGAAGCTCCTCCAGCACCGCGCCGATCCAGTCGATGAGCAGCGCCAGTCCGACCGCGAGCACGGCACCGACGATCAGCACCGGCGTGCGGTTGAGCTTGTAACCGGTGTCGATCAGTTCGCCGAGCCCGCCGCCGTTGACGAAGAACGCCAGCGTCGCGGTGCCTACGGCCAGCACGAGCGAGGTCCGCAGACCGGCGAGGATCAGCGGAATGGCCAGCGGCATCTCGATGCGGAACAGCACCCCGGCGCCGGACATCCCGATGCCGCGGCCGGCGTCGGTGAGCGCCGGGTCGACCGCGTCGATGCCGACGATGGTGTTACGCAGCACGGGAAGCAGCGAATAGAACGCGATCGGCAGTACCGCGCACCAGAAGCCTTCCCAGCTGGTCCACAGGAAGAACAGCACGATCACGCCGAGCGCGGGCGCTGCTTGCCCGATATTGGCGATGGCGAGGAAGAACGGCGCCACGGGCCGCGCCCATGACCGGGTGAGCATCATGCCGAGCGGCACCGAGATGACGACCACGATCACCGCGACGGCGATGGTGATCAGCAGGTGGTGCCAGGTGTCGCCCAGCAGCGTGCTCCAGTTGAGGCTTTCCTTCTCGATCGAGTCGTTGTTCCTGGTCATCGCCCAGATCAGCACCGCGCCGACGATGACGACGACAGCGGCGGGCTGGGCGAACAGGCGTGCGCGATCCGCGCGGCGCGAACCGGATTCGGTGGAGAAACCGCTTTCTACGGTGGTGGTCATGACTCGGTGTGCTCCTCGCGCAGGCGCTGGATGGTCGCCATCACCGTGTCGAGCTGGATGGTGCCGACGTACTCACCACGCGAACCGGTCACCGGGACGCCGCCGCCTTCCACCAGCATCGCTTCGAGCGCGTCCTGCAGCGTCGACTGCAGGCTCACCATGTCCCCGATCGGCTTGCCCGCCGTGGTCAGCGACGTGGCCGCGACCAGGTCGCGGACGTGCACCCAGCGGACCGGACGGCGCCGGTCGTCGAGGACGAGCGCGTACCGGACGCCCTGGTCGGTCATCCGCTGCCGGACCTCGGCGGGCGATTCGCTCTGCGCCGCGGTCATCGGAGCCTCGTTCAGCTCGACGTCGCGCACCCGCAGCAGGGTGAGCTGCTTGAGCGAGGCGCCGGCGCCGACGAAACCGGCGACCGTGTCGTCGGCGGGGTTGGCCAGGATCGCGTCCGGGGTGTCGTACTGCAGGATGCGGGACTGTGGCCCGAGCACCGCGATCTTGTCGCCGAGCTTCACGGCCTCGTCGAAGTCGTGCGTGACGAACACGATCGTCTTGTGCAGTTCCGACTGCAGCCGCAGCAGTTCGTCCTGCAGGTTTCCGCGCGTGATCGGGTCGACCGCGCCGAACGGCTCGTCCATCAGCAGCACCGGCGGGTCCGCGGCCAGCGCACGCGCCACGCCGACGCGCTGCTGCTGACCGCCGGAGAGCTGGCGCGGGAAGCGGTTGTGGAACTGCTTCGGGTCGAGCCCGACCAGGTCCATCATCTCCTCGACCCGGTCGTTGATCTTCTTCTTGTCCCAGCCGAGCAACCCCGGTACCACGGCGATGTTCTGCGCGACGGTGAAGTGCGGGAACAGACCGGCCTGCTGGATCGCGTAGCCGACCTTGCGGCGCAGCCGGTCGGGGTTGAGCTTGAGCGCGTCCTCGCCGCCGATGGTGATCTTGCCGGAGGTGGGCTCGATCAGGCGGTTGATCATCCGCATGGTCGTCGTCTTGCCGCAGCCGGACGGGCCGACCAGGATGACGATCTTCCCGGCGGGAATGGTCATAGTGACGTCGTCGACGGCCGGTTCACGTGAACCGGCGTACCGCTTCGTCACGTGCTCCAACTGGATCTCGACGCCCGAAACGGCGCCGTCCGACGTGGTGTTCGCTGTGGTTTCGATCGTTTCAGACACGGACACCCCTTGGCACGGTGAAGCGGGCGATGAGGACGTAGATGCCGTCGAGGATCAGCGCGAGGATCACGACGCCGATCGTTCCGGCGAGAGCCTGGTTGGTCGCGTTCGCACTGCCCGCGCGGGTCAGCCCGGAGATCACCTCGGAACCGAGGCCGGGTCCCTTCGCGTACGCGGCGATCACCGCGATGCCCATCAGCATCTGGGTTGCGACACGCATCCCGGCGAGGATCGCCGGCCAGGCGAGCCGCAGTTCGACACGGGTGAGCACGCCGAAGCGGCCCATCCCGATGCCCTTCGCGGCGTCGGTGACCGCGGGATCGACGCCGCCGAGGCCGACGATCGTGTTGCGCACGATCGGCAGCAGCGCGTAGACGACCAGCGGGATCATGCTGGGCGCGACACCCAGCCCGACGATCGGGATCAGCAGCCCGATCAGCGCGAACGACGGAATGGTCAGGATCGTGCTGGCCAGCGCGGTGGCCAACGCCGATCCGATCGGGCTGCGGTAGACCGCGACTCCGATGAGCACGCCCAACACGGCGGCGATGACTGTGGCCTGCACGACCTCGCTGACGTGGAGCCACGCCTGCAACGAAAGCCTGCTCCACCGGTCTGCCACGTACTCGAACAGGTTCACGCGGGGCGCCCCTCCCTCCCGATCCAGGTCACTCGTTCGGACCAACGAGCCGGGCATGGGAGCGCCCTGTTCAGCACGTCAGTGCGGACCCCCGTAGACCGACTGCGTTGGTTAATGGCCAGCTCACCGTTCCGCAAAACATGGCGGTGAGCAACTATCGCGACCGTCCAAAGTCCCCTGTGTCGCTCGTTCGCATGACACCTGACCAGGAAAGATAACCTTTTTTCACCTTTTTCCGGCGACACGCGCCGACGTAGCGCTCACCACATGAGACAAGCTCGTGATCGTCTTGGCGCGTCTCCTAGGCTGTGCGGGTGAGCAAAGACCCCCGATCGCATGGTGGCTTTCGCACCGTGCGTGGTGTCCTGCTCGCGTCCAGCTCGGCCGGACTGGCCGTCACCGCACACGCACTGGCCGACGGCGAACTGCCCAACACGGCGCTGACGCTGCTGCTGACCGCACTCGTCGGCTGGACGGGGTCTGCGCTGGCGGAGAAGGTCCGCGGACCACTCGGCATCCTCGCCGTCCTCGGCGTGGCGCAGGCCGCCATGCACCTCGTGCTGACCGAGCTCGCGGGGCACATGGGCCCGGCACACGCCGACATGTACCTCACGCACGCGACGGCGACCGCGGTCACCGCACTGCTGGTGGCGCGTGCCGAGTGGATGCTGCGGGTGGCGGTGTCCCGGCTGGGGCTGCTGCCGCTCGTCGTCCGGGGACAACCACCCGTCCCGGCCGGACCGGCCCCGGCACCCGTCGTCTGCGCACCGGACGTCCCGCTGATGTCGGTGCTGTTAAAACGTGTTCACGGCCGCCGCGGCCCGCCGTGCTGCTCCTGAAATTCCTCTTTCACTCCAGCGCAACGCGCTGGCCCCAACACATTCAGGAGCATGCACCTTCATGTCTACTCATCGCGCGCTGCGCGCGACCGTCGTCGCGGTCGCCTTCGGCGCAACCGGCCTGCTCGGCGCGGGCGTCGCCTCGGCGCACGTCACGGCCGACATCTACGGCAGCGAACCGCAGAAGGGCGGCAGCGGAGCCATCGTGCTGCGCGTCCCCAACGAGGAGGCCGACGCCGGGACCACCAAGGTCGAGATCGACTTCAAACCCGAGTACGCACTCAGTTCCGTTCGCTACAAGCCCGTTCCGGGCTGGACCGCCGAGGTCACCAAGACCCAGCTGCCCGCACCGGTGAAGAACGGCAAGAACCTCGATGTGACCAACCCGGTCACGAAGATCGTGTTCACCGCGCAGCCGGGCTCCGGGATCGCCAAGGGCGACGCGGAGTACCAGGACTTCGAGATCACCGCGTCCACGCTTCCGTCCACTGTGGATGAGCTGGTGCTGCCCGCGATCCAGACCTACGACAACGGCCAGGTCGTGAGCTGGGACCAGGTGTCCACCGGCGGTGCGGAGCCGGAGCACCCGGCGCCGACGGTCAAGCTGGCCGCCGCGTCCGCGGGCGGCGACGACCACGCCGCCATGGCCTCCGGCTCGGGCGAGAGCGGTTCCGGCGGCAGCAGCGGCACCGACGACACCGCACGCTGGCTCGGCGGTGCCGGACTGATCGTCGGGGCGCTCGGCCTCGGCGTCGGCGGCGGTGCGGTGCTGCGTTCGCGCAAGGCGGGCAAGTCCAATGCGTAAGGTGCTCGCGACCCTGGCGCTCACGGCGGCCGCCATGCTCGGCATGGCCACCCCGGCATTGGCGCACAACGTGCTGATCTCGACCGATCCCGGCAAGGGCGCCTCCCTCGAAACCGGTCCCGCGAAGATCACGCTGACGTTCGACGCGCCGGTGCAGGGCGGCGACATCAACCAGATCTCCGTGCTCGGCCCCGGCAACACGCAGTGGGCCGAGGGCAGCGTGGAGATCAACAGCAACGTGGTCAGCGCACCGATGCGGCCGCTCGGCCCGGCGGGCACCTACACCGTCGGGTACCGGGTGCTCTCCGCCGACGGGCACGCCGTCGAGGGCGAGTACACCTTCACCCTCACCAAGGCGGGCACCGGCACGCCGGCCAGTGCCAACGCCGCGACCGGCACCGCCGCGCAGTCCGGCGGCTCGGGCGGCGGCGTGCCGGTGTGGGTGTGGATCGTCGGCGCGGTCGTGCTGCTCGGCCTCGGGCTGACCGTCGCGTTGCGGATGGGCAGGAACGCGGAGCAATGACCCGGCGAGGAGCACAGCGGGGAGCGGTCGAGGCATGAAACCGGCCGAGATCACCTCGCGCGTCAACTACCCGCCCCTGATCACCGCGATCACCGCCGCGCTCGCCGGGGTGCTGATCGGCGTCGCGCTCACCGCGGCGGCGCCGGTGCCGGGGGTGGCGCAGGCGAGCGAGGTGGTCTCGGTCGCGATCCCGGTCGTGCGCGTGGTGCTCGACCTCGCGGCGGTCGCCACGATCGGGCTGGCGCTGCTGTCCGTGCTCGTCGGTTACGACCGGCCGAAGCTGACCGAGCCGGTACTCGCGGTGGCCAGGCCCGCCGCGGTCGCGAGCGCCTTGCTGTGGGCGGTCACCGCGCTGGTCACACTGGTGTTGCAGACCGTCGAGTTCCGGCCCGGCCACAGCACGATCGGCTTCGGCGACATCTGGGCTTACGTCGTGGAGATCGGCGCGGGCAAGGCCCTGCTCGCGGTCGCCGGGCTCGCGCTGGCCCATGCCGCACTCGGCGTGCTCGCGCTGCGTCACGGCGAGAAGGTGCCCGCGGAGGTGCGCGTCGGGGTGGGCCTGTTCGCGCTGCTCCCGCTGCCGGTCACGGGACACGCGTCGAACTGGAACTTCCACGACTACACGATGATCTCGATGGAACTCCACGTAATGGCGGCCGTCGCCTGGACGGGTGGGCTCGGCGCGATGGGAGTACTGCTCGCGACGAACCGCACGCTGCTGGCCCACGCGCTGCCGCGGTTCTCCAAGCTCGCGACGCTGTGCCTGGCACTCACGGTGGTCACCGGCCTGTTCAATGCGGGCGTGGAGATCCTGGTGAACCCGACGATCGGGTTCTGGCACGGCCTGTTCGGCACGCCCTACGGCAGGCTCGTGGTGCTCAAGATGGTGTGCGCGGCGGCGATCGGCGGGCTGGGCGGATACCTGCGGTGGCGGCTCATTCCGAGGATCATGCGGCACGAGCGCACCGCACTGGCGATGTGGGCGAGCCTCGAACTCACCGTGATGGGACTGGCCTTCGGGTTCGCGGTGGTGCTGACCCGCGCCCCGGCGTCGTAACGTGCTGTAGCTGCAAATTGCACCTTGCGAGTGACGCTTAGTCCGATCCGGGGTGACTAGTTGAGCCGAATTTACTACTAAATGCACGTGCAGATGCACAAACGACAAGCGGTCACGAACCATCGGCGAATGTCACCGGGTTTCAGCGGTAGCGAGCCCACAGGCCGTGGCTGTGGCCCGAGCGCAGATCGTCGAGCCGCTTGCGCAACTCGCCACGCACCTCGGGATGGCTGCGCAGGATAGGCAGCACGCTGGTGGTCAGCTTCAGCTCACGGGCCGCCCTGAGCACGTCGAAGCCCTCCCAGGCGGCCACGTCGAAGCCGTAGGTGTCGGCCAGCATCCGGTAGCGCCCGGCGGGGTCACCGAACCGCTCCCGGCCGACGGCCAGCGGTGTCAGGTCCCATTCCCTCGGCCCGACGCTCGCCGAGTCGAAATCGCACAGCACCGGACCGCCGGCGCCGACGATCACGTTGCCCGGATGCGCGTCGCCGTGGATCAGGCCCCTGGGCAGCGGAAACTCCAGCTCGCCGAGCGCGGCCTCGACCGCCGCGCAGCGGTGCAGCAGGAATTGCCGGTCACCGGGGTCGATCTCCTCGGCGTCGGCGACCCTGGCCCGCACGTCCGCCAGCGGCGCCCATTCCGGCACGTCGGCGGGTGTGGGCAGCTCGTGCACACGGCGCAGCAGCCGCCCGAGGTCGGCGGCGCTCGCGCGCCGGGCGACCGGTTCGACGTACTGCCACACCGTGACCACGTGCTGGCCGACGTGCAAGGGCTGGTCGACACTGGGAAGCAGGCGGATCGCGGGAATGTCGTGCCGCTCGAAATGCCGCGCGACGGCCACCACCTTGGCCACCCGGTGGCGCAGCGTCCGCGAACCGACGATCCGCACCACCACGGGGGCGCCGGCCAGCGCGTAGACCGCGTTGTTGGTGAACCTCAGCAGCCGCGCGCCGCGGTGGTCGAGCCCGAGCACGGCGCAGGTCCGCGCCAGCGCCTCGTCGAGCTTTTCCCTGGTGAAACGGCCTTCGGCGGCCGGGGCGGTGCCGCACCTGTCCCGGACGTGCTTGTGGGCACGACGGGCGGGAGCGGCCTCGACCCGAGATCCGGGTGCGCGGACGCCGCGTTCGCGGAGCCTGCGGCGGGATTTCTCGGTGGTCACGACGGTGCCCCCAAGGTGGCGCCTGGTCAGGCGGCGTAGAAGGTGCCGAGACGCTCGGCCAGATCGCGGGCGTCCGGGTTGTTCTTGCGCTTGTCGGCCTCTTCCTTCAAGGGCAACATGCGGTCCTTGACGCGGGCCGACTTCAGCCCCTCGGCCGCCTCGAGCGCGGCCCTTCCCACTCTGGCGCCGTGGTCGATATCACCCTCGAGCAGGTGGTTCGTGGCCAGCGCGCTCAGGTTGAACGTCTTGCTGCGCTGCATGTCCTCGCCATAGTCGCCGACGGCCTTGGTCAGCGCGGGAATCGCGTACTTGGTGTGCTTGAGGTCCACCTTGCGCGCGAGCACCGTGTGCACCGTGCCGATCATGGCGTAGACGTCGGTCTCGTTGAAGAACTTGACCCAGTCCTCGGCCTCGGCGAGGTTCGCGCGGGCGAACTCGTCCTTGGCCAGTCCGAGCAGCTTGAACGCCTGCTCCTCGTTCTCCATCATCGCGTAGGCCCAGGCCTGGTTGGCCGCGAGCACCGCGATGGCCAGCTCCGAACCGGACTCCTGCGCCGCGATCTGGCCGAGCTGGAACAGCTTCAGCGCGTCGTTCGGCGCCTCCTGGTGCAGGTAGACGCGGCCCATCCGGTACAGGATGTTCGCCACCAGCGGGTTGTTGTCGCCCTGTTTGGCCAGCTCGAGGGCGTTCGCGAAATGCCCGCGCGCGGAGTCCATCAGCCCGGTGTCGAACGAGGTCCAGCCCGCGAGACTGTGCAGGTCGGCCAGCGCGACGAAAAGTCTGGACTTGACCGGGCTGGTGGCCGAAGAGTCCAGCATCTGCTGTCCCCAGGACAGCTGCGCCACCACGGCATCGCGGCAGAAACCGCCGCCGTACTGGTAATCGAGTGCCCGCAACGCCCTCGTCGCGGCCTCCACCTGGCGCACATCGGTCATCCCGATATGCCCCGGTGCCGGCGTCCTCGCGGGACTAGCCCCCCAAGCCTGCGGCGACGTTCCGAAGACCGCCGCGCCCATCGTGACCTGGGCGGCATGCGCGAGGAAGTTCCGCCGTTTCACGGACTCGTCCTCCTCAGCCTGCTGCTCGTCGGCTGCGCCGACGACCTGAATCTCGGTGGCCTCGTCGTAGGCGAGGCCCATGTATCCACGGGGGACGCCAAGGCCGTCGGCGATCCGCGCCAGCACGTCATAGGCCATGACCTGGCGTCCCTTGAGGATCTCCGACACTTCGGACTGTGACTGGCCGGTCAGCGCGGCGATCTGACGCTGGGAGATGCCTTCCTTCCGCAAGTTGCGGTAGACGGCACTGACTTCACGCGCGGCGAGCGCCTCGCGCATCTCGCGCTTCTCCCAGACATCAGCAGAGATCGGGTGCCCCTGCCGGGCATCCGCAGCGCTACTGGCATCCATGTTGCGCCCCCTCACAGTCCACCTTGGGCGTCGATTCGCAGCGTAGGCATACCCATTCAACCGCGCGAAACGCCGTTTGCCGAGTCTGATCGGCCGGACCGAACTATCCCGACCGCTTACCGTGGAACCCGGGCCGGTCGCCGCTATGACGGCGGTTCGGCTTCTCTTCCGCTCGGGTTCACCTCAATCTAGATATCAGTTCTCCGTGAGCGACCGGGCACTGCCCGCGATCACACAGAGCAACGACAAGACGCGACATGCAAGACCCGAACCGACAGAGCGGAGTTGACGCGGTGGAGTTCCTGGACTCGATCCCGGCAGCACGTGCGACCGCACAGGCGATGAGGGGCCCCGTGCGCCCCGCCGGTCACGCCGGCCTGGCGGCCCGCTCGGCGGTGCCCGCGGTCACCGACCCGCGCGCCGCGCAGGTGCGCCGGTACGAAGGCGGGCAGCTGGTATGGCGTGTGCAGTGCGGCGACATGATCAACCGCGAACGGTGCGTGACCGTGCTCGTGCAGGACGACCAGGTGGTGCTCGTCGGCCCGCCCGGTGAGACCGCACGACTGACCGCGGGCCAGCTCGGCCAGTTGCGGGCGGCGCTCAACGAAGCCGCGAAGCTTACGGAAAGGTGACGGTGAGTTCTCCGTGGATCAGATCCTAGGGAAGGTCCTCCGCGACGCGGTGTGGGAGCGGCTGGACATGCTCGCCGATCTCGCCACCCGCGCGGACGCCCAGTCGCTGGTGTCGGTTGCCCGCTCCGAGCTGCCCCGGCTCACCGAAGGCTGGCGCGCGATGCTCGAGAAGCACGAGCCCGACGAGCGCGGCGACTGCCCGACCTGCTCCACCCGGTGGCACCGCTGCAAGGCGCCGTGCTCGGTCTGGCAGGTCGCACACGAGCACCTCGTCGCGGGCGGACTCGCGCCGCAGCGGGACCTGCGCCGAGCCGCGCGCCGCTCCTCGGCCGCCGTGCCCACGCAGACCCGCAGCGCCGAAGCCACCGGCCGGCACGCGCTTATCCCGCAGGTCGCGACCCACTGACCACTCGCGGATTAATCGAAAAAAGTAACACCTAACCCCTAGCGGACCACCCAATCCGCCGCTATGTTGATCATCATGAGCGCTGGCTGTGAAGTTGCAGACGGCAGCTTGCGCTCATGCCCCGCCCGCTAAGGCGACCCCGAGAACTCCGCGGGCCGGTGCCGTTGCACTCCCCTCCCCCGACCGGCACCGGCCCGCGGGCCCACCCTGTTCGCTCGCGTTGGCTCGCTTCCCGGTTGGCGGCCGATGCCTTGTTTCTGGGGGGCGACCCCCCAGACCCCCACGGTGCTAGCTCCCTGCGTTGGCCAGGTGGAGGCTTAGGTCTGAACCAGCGTTCGTTTGGTCCTTTTCGTTAGCGCACTGTGCGGACGCGGGCCATTAGGGTGCCCGCGGCCAGGGTTGCGATGCCTGCGGCCGCGAAGAGGGATCGGTAGCCGCCCAGGTTCGACAGGATGACTGTTGCTGCCAGTGGGGCTATGACCTGGGGTAATAGGTTCGCGATGTTCACCACGCCCAGGTCTTTGGCGCGGTCCTGTGCGGCAGGCAGGACCTGCGTGAGGATCGCCAGCGCCACCGCCCAGTAGGCGCCGAAACCCACGCCCAGCAGCGGGGACGCGGCGAGCGCGGCGGGCCAGGTCTGCCACGCCGTCAGGACGAAAGCCGCCGCGGCCATCACCAGCACAGCGAACAGGACGTACGGTTTGCGCCTGCCGGAACGGTCCGACAGCGCGCCCACCGTGACGCCGCCGATCACCAGCGCCACCCCGTAGAGGCCCATCATGATCAGCAGTCCGGTATCCGGATCCGGGTAGTGCACCGCGTCCTTGAGGAAGAACAGCAGGAAGAACGTGCCGAGCGCGTTGCCAAGGTTGATCAGGAAGTGACAGCCCCACGCCCACAGGAAATCCGGGTGCTCGCGCGGGGAGACCCACAGTTCGGCGAGCATGTCGCGCCAGCGGTTGGACGGCCGCCATTCCTTCGGCAACGCCAGATCCGGTGTCCGCAGCACGAACACGGCCGCCCCCGCGACGACCACGACGGCGCACGCGACGTACCCGCCCGCCAGATCCGTGATCAGCACCGTCACCACCACCGCGCCCAGCACGGTGCCGAGCATCTGACTGATCCCGACCAGCCCGCCGATCGTGGCGCGTTGTTCCACCGGCACCCGGTCCGGAACCGCCGAGGTGAGCGTCGCGAGCATTCCGTTGAGGCCGGCCTGCACCAGGCACCAGCCGACCGTCATCACCACGACGTTGCCCGCGAGCGCCAGCACCACCAGGCCGGCCGCGCCGATCACCGCGCCCAGCATCGTCCACGGATGACGCCGCCCGAACCGCGAACGCGTGCGGTCGGAGGCCAGCCCGACCAGCGGGTTCGCGAACAGCGAAACGATCGCGCCCACTCCGGTGACGACGCCGAACACGAGTTCCTTGTTCGCCGCGTCGAGCAGCTCGGCCTGCTCGGGCAGCAGCACCTGGATCGGCGCATAGATGCCGAGCCAGAGACCGATGTTCGCGAGGAACAGCAGCGTCGTCCAGCCGCCGCGGACCCGAACGGTCGGCTCCGCCAGCGCCGCCGGGAGCTGCGTGTCGGTCATGCGCTCACCACTTTCTGATACCAGCGGAACGAATCCTTCGGGGTCCGGCGCTGCGTCTCGTAGTCGACGTGCACCAGACCGAAACGCGGCGCGTAGCCCTTGGACCATTCGAAGTTGTCCAGCAGCGACCAGACGAAATATGCCCGCACGTCCACCCCGGCGTCCATCGCGGCACGCAGGGCGAACAGGTGCCGGTACACCGGGGGCAGCCGATAGCGACCGTTGAGCTCGACCAGCAGCTCACGCAGCCCGTCCGGCACGATCGGCGAATCGTTGGTGGTGCGGGGAAAGCCCTCGACGGCACGCAGTTCGAACGGCAGCGGGTTTCCCTCGCCGGGCGCGGCCGCGACCTGCGGTTCGTAGTAGTTCACGCCGTAGAAATCGATGGGCTGCGCGATGACCGGCAGATCGTCCTCGAACCCCGGCGGCAGGTAGGGCAGCATCTCGTCGGGATACCGGCCGAGCAGCACCGGTTCGGCGAACAGCCGGTTGAGTAGCGCGTCCAGCCAGGCGGCGGCCACGTGGTCGGCCGCGCCGCCCGAGGCGGGCCAGACCGGGCAATGGTGATTGGCCGTGCCGATGCTCGTCGCGCCTGCCGCCCGCAGCGCCCGCACCGTCAGACCGTGCGCGAGGTGCTGGTAGTGCGCCGTCGGGATCGCGCCGAGCAGCAGTGTCTTACCCGGCGCGTACTCGCCGGTCGCGTAGCCGTAGACCGACGTGACCATCGGTTCATTCAGTGGAATCCACATTTTCACCCGATCGGCGAAGTGCTCGCCGAGCACGCTCGCGTACTCCGCGAACCGGTCCGCGGTGTCCCTGCTCAACCAGCCGCCCGCGTCCTCGAGAGCCTGTGGCAGGTCCCAGTGGTAGACGGTGGCGACCGGCGCGACACCGGCCGCGCACACCGCGTCGAGCAGCCGGTCATAGAAGGCGAGACCAGCGGGATTGGGCTTTCCTACTCCATTCGGCTGAATTCTGGGCCAGGAGAAGGACATCCGGTAGGCGCCGACGCCGAGCTCGGCCAGCAGCGCGACGTCCTCGGAGTAGCGGTGATAGTGATCGTCGGCGAGGATTTTCCCCTGCGCGGCGGTGAATGTGTCCCAAATGGACTGTCCGCGGCCGTCGGTATCCGTGGCGCCCTCGATCTGGAAGGCTGACGTGGACACACCCCACAGGAAGTCGGGCGGGAAGTTCGGGCTTTCCACAGGCGGCGCACCTTTCGCCGAGGGAAATATGAAAATTTCTCATACAATAGCCGTTCCCTCGTCCGGGGGGAAGCGTTTCGGCACGCTAAAGTCGCAGTTCAGAGCATCAGGAGGAGCACACGTGTCGGAGACCCAGGCGACCCCGCTGCGCCGCCAGCCCGTGCAGCAGCGCAGCGCGAAGCGTGTCGAGCAGATGCTGGACGCGAGCGCGGAACTCATCGACGAGGTGGGCTACGACGCGCTGACCACCACGCTCATCGCCAAGCGGGCCGGGGTCGCCGTCGGTTCCCTGTACCAGTTCTTCCCCGACAAACGCGCCGTCGTGCAGGCGCTGACCCAGCGCAACCTCGACCGGTTCATGGGCGCGGTCAGCGAGCGGCTGGCCACGGAGGACCCCGGCCACTGGTGGGACGTGGTCGATTCGGTGCTCGACATCTACCTGGACATGCACCGCGTGGTGCCGGGCTTTTCCAAGGTGCATTTCGGCGACGTCGTCGATCGCCAGCTGCTCGACTCGGACCGCAACAACAACAAGGTCATCGCGGACTCGCTGACCGAACTGGTGCGCAAGTACGTCTCGCTGTCCGGCGACAAGCTGCCGCTGGCCATGACGGTGGCCATCGAGGCCGCCGACGCGGTGCTCAAGCTGGCCTTCCACCGCGATCCACAGGGCGACAGCGAGATCGTCGACGAGGCCAAGCACCTGATCAAGGGCTACCTCGCGAGCAGGCTCGGCGAGTAGTCCACAGGCCTGTGGACATGTGGACCGCCGGCTATCCGAAGCACTGGTGCTCGCCGCGGTAGGTCGGCACCGTCCGCACCAGCCGTCCGTCGGCGACGAGGTGGTAGTCGGCGAACCGCTCGGCGAGTTCGCCTGCCTTGGCGTGCCGCAACCAGACCCGGTCGCCTAGCCGCAGGTCACGGGCCGCTTTGCCGCGCACCGGTGTCTGCACTTCGCCCGCCCCCTCGATCTTGAGCAGACGCAGTCCCGTGGGCAGGAACGGCGACGGCTGACGCGAGTCGGTCGAGGGTCCGGAGGCGATGTAGCCGCCCGCGAAGAGCGTGGCGATGCCCCGCGTGGGCTTGTGGACAACTGGCAGCGCGAACAGTGCGGCAGGCCGCGGCCGGAACCGCGAATAGCCGTCGAACAACGTCGAGCCGATCAGTCCCGAGCCCGCCGCGACCTCGGTGACCGCGGGCTCCGCGCGCGTCAGCTCGATGCTGCCCGAACCTCCGCCGTTGACGAACTCCAGATCCGCGATCGCGCGCACGGCACGCACCGCCTCGGCCCGCCGCCCGGCCAGTTCGTGCGCGGAACGGCGTTGCATCCACCGCACGGCCGCGTCCGTGCGGTCGCCCGCCGCGTCGGGCAGCCCGGCGATCTGCCCTTCGTAGGCCATCAGCCCGACGAGCCGAAAACCCTTGCGCGCCACAACCTTTCTCGCCAGGCTCGCGGCCTGCCGTGCGGTGAACACCGGCGAGCGGCGGGTGCCGACGTGGGCGAGCCGCAGCGGCCACCACGACGCGTCGAGTTCGAGGCACACCCGGATGTCCGGATGGCCGGGACCGGCGGCCGCGTCGACGATGTCGAGGTGCTCGGTCGAGTCGATCATGATGGTGACCGTGTCGCGGGCGCGTTCGCTCGTCGCGAGCCTGCGCAGGGCCCCGTGATCGACAGTCGGGTAGGCGACGAGAATGTCGTCGCTGGTGCCGCATTCGACGTGCCACAGTGCCTCGGCCAGCGAGTAGCACATCAGGCCGGAGAAGCCGGGCTTGGAGAGCGCGCGCTCCAGCAGAGCGCGGCAGCGAACGGACTTGCTGACCACGCGGACCGGGGTGCCCGCCGCCCGGCGCACGATGTCGTCGGCATTGGCGTCGAACGCGTCGAGGTCGATGATGGCCAGTGGCGGATCGAGATCTTTCGTCGCCTGGTCGTACACGGCCTCATCGGGCGTGGTCATGGCAAGAACGGTACGACAGGCCCGCTTGAAAAGCGAATATTCTTCACCTACGGTTTCGTCACACCACTCGAACAGTGAGGCTCCATGAACCGGTGGACCAACTGGGCCGGCACCGCCACGGCCAACCCCGGCCGGGTGCACACGCCGCGCGACGTCGGCGAAATCGCGCGGCTCGTCACCGATGTCGCCGTGGACGGGCGGCGGCTGCGCGCGCGGGGCAGCGGGCACTCGTTCACGCCGATCGCGGTCGCCGAATCCGACGCGCTCGACCTCGGCGCGTGGACCGGCGTGTCCTCCGTCGACCCCGAACGCGGCGAGGTCACCGTCCGCGCGGGCACCACGCTGCGGCAGCTCAACCAGGAACTCGACGCGCTCGGCCTGGCGATGACCAACCTCGGCGACATCGACGCGCAGACCGTCGCGGGCGCGGTGTCCACCGGAACCCACGGCACCGGCGCACGGTTCGGCGGCATCGCCACCCAGATCGCGCGGCTGGAACTGGTGCTGGCCGACGGTTCGGTGGTCACATGCTCGGCGGATCGGCGGCCGGAGTTGTTCCATGCGGCCAGGGTCGGCCTCGGCGCGCTCGGGGTGCTCACCCAGATCACGCTCAAGTGCGAACCGTCCTTTGTGCTCTCCGCGCAGGAACGTCCGGAACCGCTGGGCGAGGTACTGGAAGGCTTCGACGCGTTCGCCGAGGAGAACGACCACTTCGAGTTCTACTGGTTCCCCTACGGCGCCAACGCACTGGTCAAGCGCAACAACCGGCTACCCGCGGGCGCGGTGGCCAAGCCGCTGTCCCGGGCCCGGCGGTTCGTCGACTACGAGATCATGGAGAACGCCGCGTTCGGCACGTTGTGCCGGGTGGGGCGCGCCGTGCCGCGGTTGACCCGCCCGCTGGGCCGGTTCGCGTCGGCCGTGTTGTCGGCACGCGAGTACAGCGATGTCTCGCACCGGGTTTTCGTGACCCATCGGGGTGTCCGGTTCGTGGAATCGGAGTACGCGGTGCCGCGGGAATCGTTGCCGCACGTGCTCGGCGAACTGCGGGCGCTCGTACCGCGACTGTCCACTCCGGTCGCTTTCCCCGTCGAGGTGCGGGTCGCGGCGGCCGACGACATCTGGCTGTCCACGGCGAACGGACGCGATTCGGCCTACGTCGCGATTCACCAGTTCGTCGGGATGCCCTACCTGGAGTACTTCACCGGGTTCGCGGCGATCGCCGCCGAGGTCGGCGGGCGGCCGCACTGGGGCAAGATGCACAACCTCGACGCGGACGACCTGCGGAAGCTGTACCCGCACTTCGACGACTTCCGCCGGGTGCGCTCCGAAGTGGACCCGGCGGGCGTGTTCACCAACCCGTACCTGGACCGGGTGCTGGGGCCGGTGGGCTAGATGCGGGTGATCGCCTCGTCGATCGGGCTGTTGCCACCGACGACTTCGAGCGTGCGGCGGTAACTGCGCTGCTCCTCCAGCAGCGCGACGATCACCGCGGCCACGTCCGCGCGGGGAATCTCGCCGTAGTCGACGGAGTCCGCGAGGTGGACCTCGCCGGTGCCGGGCTCGTCGGTGAGGCGGCCGGGACGCAGGATCGTCCAGTCCAGATCGCGGCCACGCAGGTCCTCCTCGGCCGCTTCCTTGGCCTGCAGATATGCGGCGAACACCTCGTCCGTCCCCGGCCGCGGCGGCCGGCCGACACCCATCGCGCCGATCTGGATGTGCCTGCGGACCCCGGCCAGCTCGCACGCGGCCCCGAACAGGGCGGCGGCGCCACGGTCCACTGTGTCCTTGCGTGCCTTGCCGCTGCCCGGCCCCGCACCGGCCGCGAAGACGGCGGCGTCGGCGCCCTCGAGTACCTCGGCGACCTCGGCGGGTTTCGCGTTCTCCAGGTCCAGCACGGCCGGTTCGGCGCTCGAATCCCGCAGGTCGGCCGCCTGCTCCGGCTTGCGGATGATGCCCACCACGTCGTCACCGTTCGCGGCGAGCTGCCGCGACAACAGCAACGCGATCTTCCCGTGCCCTCCGGCGATCACGACTCGCATGTCCGCGAGGGTACTGCGACGCAGCGGATGGCCGCAGGCCATGAAACGCGGCGGCAGCCGCTTACTGTGAGGACGGCGGCTCGCACCGCCACCCGCACCGCTACGCAGCTCTCCACGGTCTCGAAATCAGGCCACCGGCAGGTCGTAGGAGGCGAGGAGCTGCTCGTAGACCATCTCGTTGACCCAGCGCCACACGGCGTCCTGCGGGAGGAGCAGGCGCTCGCGGGTGCCTTCGAGGTCCAGTGCGACGGCGGCCTCCGGGTCGGCGGAGACGACGGACAGGCCGAAGGAGCGGGCGCGCGGCAGGCAGTTGTCCACATAGTCCTTGGTCAGCACCGCGGGTGTCGGCAGCACCATCGCGGCCTCGCCGTAGCGGGCGAACGGCACGGTGGCCGCCATCGCGGTGCGCCAGTGCCTGCCGACGGCGAGCACGCCCACGATGTCGGCGGCCGGGGCGGGGGCGGTCGCCGTGAACTCCGGCCACGTCCAGGTGGCGACGGTCGTGCGGTCGGTCACCGGGCCGATACCGACGGCGATCCGCTCGGCGTGCACGTCCGTGCGCAGCCGCGCCACGACACACACGCGACGCCCCAGCATCGTCACCTCGGGCAGCACGACGCCCTTCCAGCCGAGCTGGGCCGCGGCGGCTTCGGCGAGGTAGGAGGTGCTGGCCGGCAGCTCGACCGGCGGCACCACCCGGGTGGGAAATGACCGGGTTCCGCCGGCCACCACCGCATCGCCGGTGTGCCCTGGTGTAACCGCCACGAGTCCGCCTCCTTCTCGCCAGCACTGCGTCCGCGGGCCACTTCCCCCTCGTGAAAAGTGGCACATGACTTGAGTACCAGTGCGCGGGCCGCGGGTCTTCGGGTTACCGGACCAGCTGCGATCGACGGCGTCCAACGGTCGGTGACCGGTCGATAAGCGGTCATGGGACTTCAGTCCGACCCTGCGACCGAACGGGTGAGGACGAGTCGAACGGCGCTACCCAGGGGATTTCCGTACCGCCGAACGGAGCAATCGGCGTCACGTTCCACAGTGGACGATTTGCTCGCACACCCGGCGACGCCTGTGGGGTGACATTCGCCGCTGCGGTGCCGCCCCCAGGGAGGTTAGGGTTACTCCTCGGTTACGTCACGTTGGAGGATCGATGCGCTCGCCGAAGGACTTCTTCGCACCGCTCGCGGTCGGGGCACCCGACCCGGTGCGGGAGATTCCGCCCCTGCCGTCGCGGATGATCCACTTCTTCGATCCCAGCAACGAGAAGATGGCCGCGAAGGTTCCGGACATCGCGAAGAAGGTCGACGTCCTGCTCGGCAACCTCGAGGACGCCGTGCGCGCGGACCGCAAGGAGGCCGCGCGGCAGGGTCTGGTGTCCATCGCGAAGGCCACCGACTTCGGTGCGACCCAGCTGTGGACACGGATCAACAGCCTGGACTCGCCGTGGGTGCTGGACGACCTGATCACGCTGGTCACCGAGATCGGCGACAAGCTCGACGTGATCATGGTGCCGAAGGTCGAAGGCGCGCAGGACATCCACTACGTCGACCGGCTGCTCGCCCAGCTCGAAGCGCGGGCCGGCCTGACGAGGCCGCTGCTGGTACACGCGATCCTGGAGACGGCCAGCGGCGTCGCCAACGTCGAGGAGATCGCCGGGGCGAGCCCGCGCATGCAGGGCATCTCGCTCGGCCCGGCCGACCTCGCGGCCAGCCGCCGGATGAAGACCACGCGCGTCGGCGGCGGGCATCCCGGCTACCTCGTGCGCACCGATCCGGTCGGCGAGGATCTCAACGAGGGCCGCACGACCTACCAGCAGGATCTGTGGCACTACACGGTCGCGCGGATGGTCGACGCCTGCGCGATGAACGGGATCCTCCCGTACTACGGCCCGTTCGGCGACATTCGCGACGTGGTGGCCTGCGAAGACCAGTTCCGTAACGCGTTCCTGCTGGGCTGTGTCGGCACCTGGTCGCTGCACCCGGTGCAGATCGACATCGCGAAGCGGGTGTTCTCCCCCGATCCCAAGGATGTCGCGTGGGCGCGCAAGGTGATCGCCGCGATGGGCGACGGCACCGGCGCGGTCATGATCGACGGGAAGATGCAGGACGACGCCTCGGTCAAGCAGTGCCGGGTGGTCGCGGAACTGGCGGACAGGCTCGCCGAACGCGACCCGGAACTGGCCGAGGCCTACGACAAGGCCACCAAGGAGGCACTGCAGTGAGGCCCCGCCGCTCTGTGCTCTACATGCCCGGCGCGAACGAACGCGCGCTGGAGAAGGCGAAGGGGCTTGCCGCCGACGCGCTGATCCTCGATCTGGAGGACGCGGTCGCGCCCGACGCGAAGGAAGCCGCGCGCGAGCGCGTGTGCGGAATGGTCGGCGAGTACGGCTCGCGCGAGGTGACGATCCGGGTCAACGGCCTGGAGACCGAGTGGCACGACTCCGATCTGCGGGCCACCGCGCAGGCCGGCCCCGCCGCCGTGGTGGTGCCGAAGGTGAACTCGGCGCGCGATGTGCACAACATCGAGCGTGCGCTGGAGCTCGGCGGGGCGCCCGACCACACCGAGATCTGGGCAATGGTCGAGACACCGATCGCGATGCTGCACGCGGAGGAGATCGCGAGCGCCAGCGACCGGCTGACGGTGCTGGTGATGGGCACGAACGACCTGGCGAAGGAGCTGCACGCCGAGTTCGTGCCCGGCCGTGGTCCGCTGCTCGGCGGGCTGTCGCTGTGCCTGCTCGCCGCGCGCGCGACGGGCAAGGTGATCCTCGACGGCGTCTACAACGACGTGAAGGACCTGGAGGGCTTCGAGGCGGAGTGCCTGCAGGGCAGGCAGTACGGCTTCGACGGCAAGACGTTGATCCACCCCGGCCAGATCGAACCGTGCAACAAGGCGTTCTCCCCGTCGGAGGAGGAGATCGCGCAGGCCCGCAAGATCATCACCGCCTTCGACGAGGCGAAGGCAGAAGGCCGCGGTGTGGTGACCGTCGACGGCAGGATGATCGAGAACCTGCACGTCGACAACGCGCAACGGATCCTGAGCCTCGCCGAGGCGATCGGCGCCTAGTCCTCCTCGTAGAGCCAGTCCAGTGCCTTGCGGGCCGCGTTCGAGACGGCGCGGTCGGGGTGGGCGACGACCATCGATTCGAGGACCTCGCGGGTGCGCGGGTGGCCGCAGATGGTCGCGTCCGCCAGGAACAGCAGTTGCGCCGGCCGCGGCTGTGCGGCGAACTCCTCCAGCGCCTTCTTCCGGCCCGCCGAGCGGATACCGGCCGCGAGCACGTCGACCATGCTGTACGTGCGTTCCCGGCCGGTGACCTCACTCGCGTCGATCAGGCCGGCGTCCAGCAGCCAGCTCAGCGCAGCCGGCCCGGCCGCCGAGTGCTCGCGCAGGCCCGCGATCGCCGCGACGCCGGCTTCGCCGTACTCGGCCAGCAGCTGGAAGGCGAACATGCGGTGCTCGAAGTCGTCCGTGCGGCGGGCCAGTTCGGACAGTTCCGCGATCGCCCGGTCGGCCTGCCGCGCCCGCAGCCACAGGCGCGCGCCCTCGTCGAACGCCTCCTCCGGCATCGGGCCGACCCGTGCGAAGAACACCTCCGCGGTCTCGGCCGCCATGTCCTCCAGCGTCAGCGTCGGCACGCCCGCCGCGGCCCGCGCCTCGTACATCGCCTTGGTGCCCAGCGGCAGCATCCGCACGACCTGCCGCTCGTCCTCGGGCACCTCCTCCACCGAGTCCACCCCGGCGAAGTCGAGCAGGTCCTCGAAATGCTCCTCCGTCGCGGGCAGCACCTCGACCAGCCCGAAATCCGCCAGCCGGTCCAGCACCCGCAGCACCGGATCGGCGTCCGCCGAGCGCCACGTCAGTTCCGCCAGATCGTCCATGATCTCGACAAGCATGGGGATCGTCGCGCAGTCGTCCGCCTGCACGGATTCGAGCAGCTCGTAGGCGAGATGCGCCTCGGCGTTGCGGCGGCGCAGCGATTCGCTGTGCTCGGCGACGACGTGCGGCAGGGCCGCGCGCCACAGCGCCATCGAGTCGGCGAGCAGCGGCTGCGCCCGCTTGACGCGCACCAGCCTGCCCTTGAGCACCCGGACGACACCGGTGCGTTTGGCCAGCGACATCAGGTCGGCCGGATCCTGCACGCGGAGCTGTTCTGTCAGGTCACGGGCGTCGGTCTCGGTGAGCCTGCCCTTCGCCGCGAGGTCGCGGCCGTCGCCGACCCAGTCCACGAACCGCCGCAGCCGCCGCACCATGGGCGTCGCCCCGGCCGCCTCGGCCAGGTCCTCGTCCGCGGCCAGCGCGAACACCGGGGTCGGCTCGACGGCCTCGACCTCCGGATCGCCCTCGTAGTGCCGGTAGGCGATCTCGTGCAGCAGCATCTGGTCGACCTCGATCTCGCCCTGCTGCACACGATCGATGAAATCCTGTGCCTCGGCCTCGTCCAGCGGGTCGATGCCGTGCTCGGCCATCGCGACGGCCCAGAACTTCGCCAGGCCGTAGTTGGCGCGTTCGCTCATCGCGTCGTCGAACCTGGGTCCGATCGCGCGGATGAATGAGCGCAGCACCGACGGCGGCTCGCTGCGCTCGTCGAACAGGTCCGCGTCGTCGAAGAAGTCCATCAGCGCCTCGACCGTGGACAACACCGAGGTCGAATGCGGGTCGAGCAGGACGACCTTGCGGGGGAACCAGGTCAGCAGGGCGCCGCGAAGCACTTCACGGGTCCACCGCCCGAGCAGCCCGTCCCGTTCGAACCGGTAGTCGAGCATGGCCCCGGCGACCACCGGATCGATCATCCGCTGGCGCATCTGTGACCACGCGTCGAGCTCGACGAGCAGGCGCTGGCGAGCGTCGATGAAGTCCTCTTCGTCCGCTCCGGTGTAGACCATGCGCATGCCAATTATGGTCTCAAGTTCCGCGCGCGATTACACCTCAGGACAGCGCTGAGCGCCACGAATTACTTCGAATGCTGCAGCAACGCGGAGCACACCGAGATCGTCGAACCGCCGTCCGGCGATCTGTAGGCCGATCGGCTGACCCTCGTCGCCGTACCCGCAGTTGAGCGACACTGCGGGTTGACCGGACATGTTGTACGGCACGGTGAACGCGATGTGCTCGAACGGCCGCCGAGGGTCATTGGTCGGCGAGGCCCACTCGGCGGGTGGCGCGGACACCGGGCACGTCGGCGACACCACGAAATCGAACGGCGCGCCGGCCCGGACGGCGGCCACGCTCATCGCGTCGATCTGCGAGAACCCCCGGTATGCGGCGACCCCGGTGACGTCGGCACCGCCGCGCGCCCATTCCGCGATGTACGGCAGCACCTTCGTACGCCGCTGCTCCGGCAACGCTTCCAGGTCGCACCACGCCCGTACCCGCCAGAACGTGTCCAGGCCGTCGAGCATCTCGCGGGTCAAGAACGGCGCCAGCGGTTCGACGATGGCACCCGCCTGCTCGAAGAGCCGCCCCGCCGCCACGACCGCGTCCCGGATCCGCGGTTCCACGTTCAGTCCCACGCCCGCGTCCAGCTGCAGCCCGATCCGGAGGCCTTTCAGCTGACCGGACAGCTCCGACCAGGCGATTTCCGCGTGCGGAAGGCTCATGTGGTCACGGGTGTCCGGCGCGGACAACACGCCCATCAGCAACGCGCAGCCCGCGACCGTGCGGGTCAGCGGTCCGGCGACGCGGCCGAGGTAGGGCGGGTCGACCGGCACCCGGCCGAAGCTCGGCTTGAACCCGACCAGACCGCACCAGCCGGCGGGCAACCGGATCGAACCGCCGATGTCCGTGCCGACGTGCAGCGGCCCGTACCCGGCGGCGGCCGCCGCGGCGGCTCCCGCGCTCGACCCACCGGGAGTGCGCTCGAGGTCCCACGGGTTGCGGGTCGCGGTGTGGAAGCTCGACAGGCCGGAGGTGAGCATCCCGTAGTCGGGCATCGTCGTCTTGGCCAGCAGAACGGACCCGGCCTCGCGGACCCGCGCCGCGGCGGGCGCGTCGGCCGGCGCCGGTACCAGCTCGGTCGCGGCCGTGCCCAGCGGGACCGGGGTGCCTTTGGTCGCGATGTTCTCCTTCAGGGTCAACGGAATCCCGTCGAGCGCACCGGGCTCACCCGCGCGCCAGCGCTGCTCGGACGCCTTCGCCGCGGCGCGCGCCTGCTCCGGTTCGTAGGCGTACAGGGCGTGCAGCCGGCCTTCGAGCGCGTCGATCCGGGTCAGCACGGCCTCGGTCGCCTCGACCGGCGACAGCCGGCGGGCGCGGTACTCGGCGAGCAGCTCGGTCGCACTCTCGAACACGGGACCTCCTCCTACTCCGGTGGGGTGTATCTGCCGTCGATGGCGGTCCAGCCCCCGTCGACGGCGAGCACGGATCCGGTGACGAAACTCGCCGCGTCCGAGGCCAGGTACACCACGGCTCCGGCGATTTCCTCCGGCTTGGCCCAGCGGCCGAGCGCGCTCTTGCCCGCATACGCCGCGTACCACTCCGGGCTGGCCTTGATCTGTTCGGTCAGCGGGGTTTCCACGACGCCGGGGGCGATCGCGTTGACCCGCACGCCGGCCGGGCCGAACTCCGCCGCCGCTGTGCGGAACAGCTGCACCAGCCCCGCCTTCGTCGCCGCATACGGGCCCTGCCCCGGCTCGACCGTGGTGCCGCGGATCGAGGAGAACCCGATGATGCTGCCTCCGCCGCGTTCGACCATACCCGCGCCGAACGCCCGCACGACCTCGAAAGTCGCGCCGAGGTTGAGCCTGACGACCCGGTCGAACTCCTCGCGCCGGTAGTCGAGGATGCGTTTGCGGACGTTCGTCGCGGCGGTGAGCACCACGATGTCGAGCACGCCGAGATCACGGGCCGCGCGTTCGGTCGCGCCGGGCTCCAGCAGGTCGATCTCGTACGCCTCGCCGCCGGTTTCCTTGGCAGCGGCGAGATCGCGGTCCGCACAGATGACCTCCGCACCGTGGGCCGCGAGCGCTTTAGCGGACTCGCGCCCGATGCCGCTGCCCGCGCCGAGCACCACCGCCCGCTTGCCGTCGAGGCGGAACAGCTTCTCGTAGTCGATGCCTCGACTCCTCCCCGCTGCGCTCCTCGGGCCTTGGCGGCCCTGCGATGCTCGCGCGTCGTCGGCTTCGGGGTTCATGCCCGGATCACCGCCATCCTCGTCACCGTGAACTCCTCGATGGCGAACCGCGGCCCCTCGCGGCCGATGCCGGAGTCCTTCACCCCGCCGTAGGGCATCGTGTCGGACCGGAAGCCCGGTACCTCGTTCACGATGACGCCGCCGACCTCCAGTTCGTCCACCGCCCGGTGCGCCGTTCGCAGCGAGCTGGTGAAAACGCTCGCGTGCAGCCCGTAGCGGGACGCGTTCACCTGCTCGAACGCCTCGTCCACATCGGACACCCGGCGCAGGCACACGACCGGGCCGAAGATCTCCTCGTCCCAGCACGCCGCGCCGTCGGGCACGTCGGCGAGCACGGTCGGCCGGATGATCCCGTCCGCGAATTCGCCGCCGGCCAGCACGCGCGCGCCCGACGAGATCGCCCGCGCGATCCAGTCCATGACGCGTTCGGTGGCTCGTTCGTCGATCAGTTTGGACACACGCGTAGTTTCCTCGCGCGGATCGCCGACGACCACCTCGTCGAGCCGGGCCAGCAGGCGTTCGGCGAACTCGTCGGCGACCTGTTCGACCACCAGCACCCGTTGCACCGAGATGCACGCCTGCCCGGACGCGTAGAAACCGCCACGCAGCACGGCGTCGGTCGCCGCGTCCAGATCC
The DNA here is from genome assembly GCF_012328925.1 of Amycolatopsis acididurans. Classification (GTDB taxonomy): domain Bacteria; phylum Actinomycetota; class Actinomycetes; order Mycobacteriales; family Pseudonocardiaceae; genus Amycolatopsis_E; species Amycolatopsis_E acididurans. The sequence goes on along the minus strand of NZ_JAAXLS010000005.1, from coordinate 127,474 downwards.
GCGTCCTCGGCGACCACGAGTGCGGCGTTCGAACCCAGTTCCAGCAACGTTTTCGTGGGTGCCGCGTCCTTCGCGATCCGGTGCCCCACGGCGGCCGAACCGGTGAACGACACAGCTCCGACACGGGGATCGGTCACCAGCGTGGAGCCGACCTCGGCGTCTCCGGTCACCAGCTGCACCATCGACGGCGGCAGACCTGCCTGGCGCACGAGATGCACCAACCACAACGTCGCGAGTGGTGTCTGCGGCGCCGGTTTGACGATCACGGGGCAGCCGGCCGCGATCGCGGGCGCGATCTTGTGCGAGGCCAGCAGGAGCGGGTAGTTGAAGCCGGCGATGCCGACGACGACACCGATCGGTTTGCGTTTCCAGAACCCGGTGAGTCCTTCGCCGGAGGGCAACAGGTCGAGCGGCACGGTTTCGCCGTGCAGCCGGGACACCTCCTCCGCCGCGGCCTGCCAGGTCACCAGCGTGCGGGCGACCTCGGTACGGCAGTCCGACAGCGGTTTCCCGGTCTCGGCGACGAGCAGCCCTTCGAACTCGGCCTGCCATTCGGTCAGCGCCCGGCGCACGCCGAGCAGGACGTCGCGGCGCGTCCACGACGGCAGGGCGGCGGCTTCGCGTTTCGCCGTGACGGCCTCGTTGACCGCGATCCGGGCCAGTTCGGGTGTGCCGACCGGGGCGCGGGCGACAACGCCACCGTCATAAGGAAAAACGATCTCCTGGGTGTCTTGTGTGAACAACCACTCCGGACCGATCGGAAGGCCCGAAGGATAAGGGTCGAACATCATTGTCCTCCCTGCAATCTCGCGAGTTCCGCACGCAGGTTCGGGGCCGCGGCGATCAACTGACGCGTGTAGTCGTGCCGCGGACGGTCGTAGACCTCGGCGATCTCGCCCTGTTCCACGATTTCACCCGCGCGCATGACGGCGACCGTGTCGCAGACCCGTCGCACCACGCCCAGGTCGTGCGACACGAACACGAGCGTCAGCTCGAACCGGTCGGCCAGATCCGTGAGCAGGTCGAGAATCTGCTTGCGTACGGACACATCCAGCGCGCTCACCGGCTCGTCGGCCACCAGCACGCTCGGCCGCGGCGCGAGCGCGCGGGCGACAGAGATGCGCTGGCGCTGCCCACCGGAGAACTGATGCGGATACCGGCGGCCGGCATCGGCGGGCAGGCCGACCGCGTCGAGCAGTTCGGCCACGCGCACGTCGTCGGTGCGGCCGAGCGGTTCGCAGATGATGTCCCGCACGCGCATTCGCGGATCGAGCGAGCCCATCGGGTCCTGGAACACCACCTGCAGTTCCGAGCGCAGGAAGCCGAGGCGGCGTTCGGGCAGGTTGTCAATTCGCTTGCCCTGGAAGAAGATCTCGCCCGAGCTCGGCTGGTCCAGCGCCGCGAGCAGCCGCACCATCGTCGACTTCCCCGAGCCCGACTCGCCGACGATGCCGAAGCGCCGTCCGGTTTCGACGGTCAGCGAAACGCCCCGCAGCGCGTGTGTCCGCCGGTAGTGCCGGTGCACGTCACGAAGTTCGATCACGCCGCCTCCAGGTCCGACGCCGCGAGCAGCCGCCGCGTGTAGTCGTGCCGCGGATTCGTCAGCACCTCGCGCGTGGAACCTTCCTCGACAATGCTTCCCTCGTGCATCACCAGCAACCGCTCGCACACGCGCGCGACCACGGCGAGATCGTGCGTGATGAACAGCAGCGCCGCGGACCGCTCGGCGACGCCGGCAAGGATGAGATCGAGAACCTGCGCCTGCACCGTCACGTCCAACGCGGTGGTCGGCTCGTCGCAGATCAACAGTGCGGGGTCGTTGGCGAGCGCGATGGCGAGCAGCACGCGCTGACGTTGCCCGCCGGAAAGCTGATGCGGATAGCGGCCGCCGGTACCGGGCAGGCCCACCGAGTCGAGCAGTTCCTCCGCGAGCGCCTTCGCCTGCCGCCGGGACCTGCGCGTGTGCAGCCTTACCGACTCGGCGACCTGCCGACCCACGCGCATGAGCGGGTTGAGCGCGGTCATCGGCTCCTGGAACACCATCGCCATGTCGCGCCCACGCAGCTGTGACAGTTCCCGCTCGGATGTCCCGATCAACTGTTTCCCGTGGAACGTGATCGATCCAGTCGCGCGCAACCCCTCGGGCAGCAGGCCCATCAGCGCGGACGCGGTGAGCGACTTGCCGGAACCGGACTCGCCGATCAGGCCGACCCGCTCCCCCTCGCCGACCTCGAACGACACGTTCCGCACGAGGCCGTGCTCGTCGGTGAAGATCGTCAGTGCCTCGACGGAGATCATCGCCGCCCCTCCAGCCTGGGATCGAACCGGTCCCGAAGCCCATCCCCGAGCAGGTTGAACCCGAGCACCGCGACGGCGATCGCGACCCCGGGCACCAGCGCCAGCCGTGGCTGCACGGTCAGCAGTTCCTGCGACTCCTGCAGCATCCGCCCCCACGACGGCGTCGGCGGGCGCGTGCCGAATCCGAGGAACGACAGCGCGGCCTCGGCCAGTACCGCGATCGCGAACGACACCGAGCACTGCACGATCACCAGGCCCGCGATGTTGCGCAGCACGTGCCGCCGCGCGATCGACAGCCGCGACCGGCCGCCCGCGCGGGCCGCCAGCACGTACTCCGTGCTCATCACCTGCAACGTCGCCGAACGCGCGATGCGGGCGAACGACGGGATCGTCGCGATGCCGATCGCGATCATCGCGGTCACCGTGCTCGCGCCGTACACCGCGCCGAACATGATCGCCAGCAGCAGCGCGGGAAACGCCAGCACCAGATCGTTGACGCGCATGACCAGCTCGCCCAGCCACCGCTTCGACATCGCGGCGAGGATGCCGAGCGGTGTGCCGATGATCGCCGCGACGCCGACCGCGATCACACCCACGTAGAGCGTGCTCCGCGCGCCGACCATGATCTGGCTGGCGACATCGCGGCCGAACTTGTCGGTGCCGAACCAGTAGTCCGCGCTCGGGCCCGCCAGCCGCACCGCCGCGTCGACCTTGAGCGGATCGTGCGGCGTCCACACGAACGACACCAGTGCGGCCAGCACGACCAGCCCGACCAGTACCGATCCGATCCACAGGTTCCGGTTCATCGGCTACTCCGCAACCTGGGGTCGACGAGCACGTACGCCACGTCCACGACGAAGTTCACCAGCAGCACCGCCACCACCAGCACGAGCACGATTCCCTGTACCGAAAGCAGATCCCGCGAGGACACCGAGTCCAGCAGCATCGAGCCGAGGCCCGGCAACACGAACACCCGCTCCACCACGACCGCGCCGATCAGCAGCGTCGTCAACTGCAGTCCGAGCACCGTCACCACCGGCACGGCGGCGTTGCGCAGTCCGTGCCGCATCAGCGCCGGGTACGGCCGGAGCCCCTTCGATCTCGCCGTGCGCAGGTAGTCCTGGCCCAACGTGTCCAGCACCGCCGAACGCACATATCTCGTCAGCACCGCGCCCTGCACGATGCCCAGCGACAACGCGGGCAGCACGAGTCCGCGCAGGAACTCGCCGACGTCCTGGTTCGGCGGGGTCCAGCCGCCCGACGGCAACCACCGCAACTGCACCGCGAACACCTGCACCAGCAGGATTCCGGCGAGGAACGCCGGAATCGCCACACCCAGCTGCGACAGCCCGGAGATCGCCGTGCCCGGCGCGCGCCGGTGCCAGGTCGCGGCGAGCGTGCCGAACGGGATCGCGAGGATCAGCGCCACCAGCATTCCGGCGCCGACGAGCCACAACGTGACGCCGAGCCGGTCGATCAGCTGCGGTCCGATCGCCTCGCCGGTCACGTAGGACCGGCCGAAGTCGCCGTGCAGCACCCCACCCATCCAGCTGAAATACTGAGCCGTGAGTGGACGGTCGAGCCCGAAGTCGTGGCGCGTCTTGGCCAGCAGTTCCGGTGTCGCGCTGACGCCGAGCGCGACCTGTGCCGGATCGCCGGGCAGCACGGCCATGAAGGCGAACACCACGATCGAGGCGACGAACAAGCTCACCACGAAGATCGCCGTGCGGCGCACGATCGCGGTCATCGCTTTCCCAGCCCCGTCAGATCGAAGGATTCGCTGACCTGGTTGCGGGCCAGACCGGTCACCTTGTTCTTGGCGACCACCACGTTCGGGAACAGGAACAGCCAGTCGGCCGCCGCGTCCGCGGTGATCGTACTGGCGACCGCCTTCATGTCCGCGATCTGTTCCTGCTCCGTGCCGGCATCGGCCTGCGCGAGCAGTTGCCGCACCGTCGGATTGTCGTAGCCCCAGTAGTAGTTCGGATTGCCGAAGGTGGTGATGTCGCGGGCCTCCACGTGCTGCACGATCGACATGTCGAAGTCGTGGTCGGTGAACACCTGCTTGAGCCACACCGCGGGAAAGTCCAGCGGCTCGATCGTCACGTGCACGCCGATGTCGGCCAGATCGGACGCGACGACCTGCGCGGAGGAAACCGCGTAGGACAGGTTGGGAATCCGCAGCCGCAGCGACAGACTCGCCTGTCCCGCCTGGGCGAGCAGCGCCTTCGCCCGCGCCGGATCGTACGGGTAGTAGCCGGACAGGTCCTCGTACCACGGGTCGGTGGGCGGGACCATGCTGCCGATCAGCGTGCCGCGACCCGCCCACGCCGTCTCCAGCAGGGCCTTCCGGTCGATCGCCAGTGTCAGCGCCTGCCGCACGCGGGGATCGTTCAGCGGGGCGCGCTTTCCGTTGAAGGACAACACGACCTCACTGTTCGTGGTGCCCTGCAGCACGGTGAACCGGTTGTCGTTCTCGAACTGGGGAATCGAGTCCGGCGCGGAGATCGTGGAGATCACGTCGATCCCGTTGCTCAGCAGGGCGTTGTTCAGCGCCGTCGGATCCTTGATGTATTTGAGAATCACCGTCTTGTACGCCGGTTTCCGGCCCCAGTACGCGGGATTCTGCTGCAGCACGATCGAGTCTCCGCGGCGGCGCTGCGTCACCACGTACGGCCCGGTGCCGACCGGGGTGTTCGCCAGATCGGCCACTCCGGTGGGGCTGAACATCGCGCCGAGCCGGGTGGTCATGTCGAACAGCCAGCCGTTGCTGGGCTTTTTCAGCACCACCCTGGTGTGCAGCGGATCGACCACCTCGACGTGATCGACCACGTCCATTTTGGACTTGATCGAGATCGTCCAGTCGGTCTTCACGCGCTCGATGGAGAACTTCACGTCGTCGGCGGTGAACGGGGCACCATTGCTGAAGCGGACGCCGTCCTGCAGCGCGAAGTCGTAGGTCCGCCGGTCCGGGCTGACCGTCCACGACCGCGCGAGCAGCGGCACGACCTTGCCGCTGGCGTCGGTTTTCACCAGGCCCTCGTAGACGTTGTACAGCAGCGCCTGCGGAATCGCGGTGCCGTCGGTGTGCGTGAAGTCGAAGTTCGCCGGCTCGGCCGAGAAACCGACCGCGAGCGTGTCCGGGCCGCCGCTCACCGACGCGGTCGAGCCTGCGGAGCAGCCGGAGGCAACCAGCAGCAGCGCCAGCGCCGACGCCCAGGCGCGTACTTTCATACCCACGCTCCAAGCCAGTATGCTGGTCTGACCAGTAGCCTAGGTTTGCATTCGACGGGGAGCAAGGTCAAGAGGCCAATCATGTTCGAACCGGTCAGCGCGGTCCGCGCCTACGAGCGCGTCGTCGAGCAGATCGAGCAGGCCGTGCTCTCCGGCAGACTCCGGCCGGGCGAACGCCTGCCGAGCGAACGCGAGCTGATGGCACAGTTCGGCGTCAGCCGCTCCACGATCCGCGAGGCGCTGCGGGTACTGCAGTCCGACGGGCTGGTCCGATCGCGCGCCGGGGATCCGCGCGGCCCGGAGGTGCTCGGCGCGTCACCGGCGGCGCTGCGAAAGTCGCTCGACCGGCTGGCTCGCGCGGAATCGCTGGGGCTGGCGGAGCTGGTGCAGTTCCGGATGATCCTGGAGGGCTCGGCCTACCGGCTGGCCGCCGAACTGCGCACCGAGTCCGATTTGGACGAGCTCGAGGCCGCGCTCGCCGCGATGAGCGATTCGGATCAACCCGAGTTCAGCAGTGCGGACGTCGCGTTCCACGACATCGTGGCGCGGGCGAGCCGGAACTCGCTGATCGTGGTGTGCGCCAAGGTTGTGCGCGGGGTGGTGCTCGACCTGATCGAAGGCAAGCTGGAGAACACGGCGGACCGCGCGGCGCTGATGCGCGCGTCCGTCGCGCACCACACCGAGGTGCTCAACGCGGTACGCGACGGCGACGGACCGCTGGCCGAGCGGCTGGCGCGCCGTGCGCTGTACGACCACTACGCCGAGTACGTCCCGGCCGAGGACCGCGTCGTGCTGCGCCATCTGCTTGACCTCTAGTTAACTCGAGGTCTTAGCGTCGGAGCATGTCCTTCACGCAATACGAACTGGCGTATCTCAAATCCCAGTCACTGGGGCGGCTCGGCACGATCGGACCGAACGGGCCGCAGGTGCGGCCGACCGGGTTCGCGCTCAACGACGACGGCACGATCGACATCGGCGGACCGGACAACAGCAAGAGCCAGAAATGGCGCAACCTAGCGAAGAATCCGGCGGTCTCGTTCGTCGTCGACGACATGACCCCCGACGAGCCGGGCGCGGTGAAACCCGGCTGGGGTCGCGGTGTCGAGGTCCGCGGCCACGCGGAACTGCTCACCGGCATCGATCCCCCGTACGGCGGCGAGTTCTTCTCCCGCGAGGTGATCCGCATCCATCCGCACTGGATCCACAGCTGGCATCTGGACGCCGACGAGCTGAACAACCGCCGGAAAGTCGCTTAGCGAAGCGCCTGTTCCAGGTCACGCCAGAGGTCTTCGGGATCCTCCAGCCCGACGCTGAACCGGATCAGGCCGGCGGGCACGTGCGCGTCGCCCGACCACGCCGCCCGCCGTTCGAGCAGGCTCTCCACCCCACCGAGGCTCGTCGCGTGCACGATCAGCCGGACCGACGCGCACACCCGGTCCGCGCTCGCGGCGTCCGGCATCTCGAAGGCGATCATCGTGCCCTCACCGGGATAGCCGACCTTCCCGACCGCGGGATGTGCGGCGAGCCGCTCCGCCAGCAGCGCAGCGGTCCGGGACTGTTCGGCGAGGCGGACGGGCAGCGTGCGCAGGCCGCGCAGGGCCAGCCACGCCTCCAGTGCGCCCGGTGTGGCGCCGTTGCGGGTGCGCGCGGCGCGTAGTTCGCCCGCGAGGCCCTCGTCCGCGGTGATCGTCAGCCCGAGCAGCAGGTCACTGTGCCCGCCGATGAGTTTCGTCGCGCTGTGCACCACGATGTCCGCGCCGTGCGACAACGGCTGCCGACCCAGGGGCGAGGCGAAAGTGTTGTCCACGACCACCTTCGCGCGCTTGCCGGTGAGCGGCGCGACGTCGATCAGCTCCAGCGTCGGGTTCGTCGGGGACTCGATCCACAGCAGATCGGTCTCCGCCGCGGCCCGCGCCCAGCCCTCGGTGTCGGCGGGATCGACGCGCCGCACCTGGAGCCGCCCCATCTTGGCGGCGTGGTCGAGCAGGCCACGGGTTCCGGCGTAACTGAACGTGGGCACCGCGACCTCGGTACCGGCCGGGAACAGGTCGAGCACGGCCGCGACGGCGCCGATCCCGGAGGCGAAGGAGACCGCATGCCCGCCTTCGAGCGCGCCGATCGCCTCCTCCAGCGCGTTCCACGTCGGCGTTCCGTCCTCGCGCGAGTAGGCGAACTCGCCGCCCGCGACGTAGGTGCTCGCGGGCACGATCGGCGTGTTCAGCGGCTCCCCGGCACCGGTCGGGCGCCCGGCCACGATCGCCTTCGTCCGAGGGGACCAGTCCGTCATGCCGACTCCTCACACTGTTGTTACGGTGCACCATCCGATAACGAGGAGTATCCATGGCATTGGAAAAGCCCGTCGTCGACCGGCCCGACGGTCCGCCACCCGCCGAGCTGGAGATCACAGACGTGACGGTCGGTGACGGCCCCGAGGCGTCCGCCGGGCAGGTCGTCTCGGTGCACTATGTCGGCGTCTCACATTCCAGCGGCGAACAGTTCGACGCGTCGTGGGACCGCGGGCAGCCGCTGCGGTTCCCGCTCGGCCAGGGTCACGTCATCCCCGGCTGGGACCAGGGTGTGCAGGGCATGCGCGTCGGCGGCCGGCGCAAGCTGGTCATCCCGCCGCACCTTGCCTACGGAGAGCGTGGCGCGGGCGGCGTGATCAAGCCCAACGAAACGTTGATCTTCGTGGTCGATCTCGTCGAGGTCGGCTAGCGAAACCGTCGCGCGCTCTCCGCGAGCAGCGACACCATCGTCGCGACGTGGGCCGGTGGCCGGTCGCGGTGCACCGTGTAGATCTCGCGCACCGGCCGCCGTCCGCTCAGGTCGCGGACGACCAGCCCGCTCCGGTCAGCCGCCGTGAGCAGGCTGTCCGGCACGAAACTCACTCCGAGCCCCGCGCGCACGAGCGCGAGGATGCCCGCGTAGTCGCGCGTCTCGTAGGCCACCCTCGGCGCCACGCCGGTCTCGGCGACCAGGCTCTGGAAGCACACCCGGCTCGGCGCGCGGTCGTCGCCGGAGATCCAGTCGTCCTCGGCGAAATCCTCGAAGCGCAGGCGTCGGGCCGCGGCGCGGGGATGGTCGGCGGGCAACACCAGGCGAAGCCGGTCGGCCAGCAACGGTTCGCGCGCGAGCCCGCGCGCCGGCGGCAGCTCCACCCCGGGGTACCGGTGCGTGATCAGCAGGTCCAGCTCACCGGCCACGACCAGGTCGTACCCGTCCGGCGGTTCGAGGTCGGTCAGCCGCAGCCTGGTCCGCGGATGCGCCTCGCGGAAGGCGCGCATCGCGGGCGGCAGGAGCAGTTGGCCCGCGGTCGCGAAGGTGCCGACCGAGAGGTCCGCCGCCGGCAGCTCGCGTAGTTCCCGCACCGCCTGTTCGGCGGCCCGCAGCTCACCGGCGATCGTCTCGCCGTGGCCGACCAGCAGCCGGCCCGCTTCGGTGAGCGCGGCACCGGTCGCGCGGCGTTCCAGCAGCGTGCACCCGACCTCGCGTTCCAGCCTCGCGAGTTGCTGCGACAGCGCGGAGGGCGTGAATCCCATGCGGCGCGCGGCCGTCGCGATGGACCCGGCGTGCGCGACCTCGACGAGCACGCGCAGCCGTTCGGCGGTGATCACGCCGTAAGTATCGCTAATGTCGGCTTAGCGGAAAGCGTTAGCGGCTTATGGCTCGGCGGGGCCAGGCTGGAGCCATGACAGCCACTCTCGCGTATGACGTCGCCGCCGCGGCCGAGCGCCTCCGCCCCCACGTCCGGCACACGCCGCTGCTGCGCGCCGAGGTCGACGGCAAACCGGTGGTGCTCAAGCTGGAGCACCTCCAGCGGACCGGCTCGTTCAAACTCCGTGGCGCGCTCAACGCCCTGCTGACCGGCGAGCGGCCGGACCGCGTGGTGACCGCTTCCGGCGGCAACCACGGCATCGGGGTAGCGGCGGCGGCCGCGATCCTCGGCCTGCCCGCGACCGTCTACGTGCCCACGTCGGTGCCGGAGGGCAAGGCGCGGCGCATCGAAGGCGCCGGGGCACGGCTGGTCCGGGTCGGCGACCGCTATGCCGACGCCGCCGCGGCCGCGCACGAGGCGGCCGCGAAGCCCGGCGTGCGGTACGTGGAGGCGTACAACGATCCCGCCGTCGTCGCGGGGCAGGGCACGGCCGCGGCCGAGATCGTGCGCGACGCCCCGGAGGTGGACTCGATCGCGGTCGCGGTGGGCGGCGGTGGTCTCGCCGCCGGAGTCGCGCTGGGCGGCGGAGGGCGGCTGACGGTGGCCGTGGAGCCGGAGCACTGCGCCGGCCTGCACGCGGCGCTCGCGGCGGGCAAGCCGGTCGATGCCGAGGTGAACTCCGTCGCGTCGTCGGCCCTCGGCGCCACCCGGGTCGGCGAGGTGCCCTTCGAGGTCCTCTCGACTCACCCGGTGAGGTCGCTGCTGGTACCCGACGACGAGATCCTCGCCGCGCGCGACCGGCTGTGGGAGGAGTTCCGGCTCGCCGTGGAACCGGCGGCGGCGGTGTCGTTCGCCGCCTGGCTACGCGGAACGGTCCCCGGTGAACGACCATGCGTGATCCTCTGCGGCGCCAACACAGACTGGCTCCCGTAACAGAGCAATGTGACACACCCCACGTGGGCCGAGGTGACCACCGAAGGTGACCACCTCGAATGGCGAGACACCGCACCGTGGGGGCGTGGGGGCTCGGCCCCCACAACAAACAAGGAATAAGGGAAAGTGGCCAAAAGCCACTGAACAGGGTGGGCGAGGAGGGAGTTGAACCCTCACGTCCTTTCGGACACACGGACCTGAACCGTGCGCGTCTGCCATTCCGCCACTCGCCCGAGCGCTTCTCTCTGACAGCCCGCAAAGCGTATCAGGCGCGTTCGGGGGGTTTTACCGGGGGCCGTGTCGAGGGGCTCAGATCCGGATAGGATCGGGTGCGAAAGCACACGCATGAAGGAGGCACGGACCCCGGTGGGCCGCGTTGAACGGTTTGATCGACGCCTGGAAAGCCTGGTCGGCAACACCTTCGCGCGTATGTTCGGCGGCAATGTCGTCACTCAGGAAGTGGCGCAGGCACTCGAACGAGAAGGTGAGGAGAACGTACGTGAGCTGGCCGGGGGTAGGCTGCTCGCCCCGAACCACTACATCGTCTCGTTGGGTGCTGCCGACCATGACCGAATGGCCGGCGATGAGCAGCGGGTCACCAAGGTGCTTGCGGAAGCAGTGTCACAGCATCTCGCCGAGCACGGCTGGGACACCTATGGTGACGTCGTAGTTTCGCTCGAGCGCAACGAGGCACTGCATACTGGACAATTCAAAACCCGTTCATCCGTCGATCCGGACGCACATGCGCGTGGCGCCACGGACCCAGGACGGCCAGCACGACCCAGCAACGCAGGAGACCCAGCAATGAGCCAGCCCCCCGGCTACGGCCAATACGACCAGGGTGACCCGTACGGCCAGCACGGCGGCCAGCACGGTGGCCAGTACGGCTATGGACAGCAGGGACAACCCGGGTACGACCAGGGCGGCTACGGCGGCCAGCCGGGTTACGAACAGCAGGGCGGCTACGGCGCCCAGCCCGGCTACGAACAGCAGGGCGGCTACGGCGGTGCCCCTGGCACGCCCCCCGGTGGGTACGAGCAGGGCGGGTACGGCCAGCCCGGCTACGACCAGGGCTACGGCGCCCCGCAGCAAGGTGGCTACGACCAGGGTTACGGCGCTCCCCAGCCCGGTTACGAGCAGGGGTACGGCGCCCCGCAGGGTGGCTACGACCAAGGTGGCTACGGCGGCCAGCCCGGTTACGACCAGGGCTACGGTGCCCCCCAGCAGCCCGGCTACGGCGCCCCGCAGGGCGGTGGATACCCCCCGCAGGCCGCTCCGGACCCGTACGCGCAGCAGGGCTACGCCCCGCCCGCGGTGCAGGGCGGCAACCGTCAGCTGAACGCGACGCTCCAGCTGGACGACGGCTCCAACCGCAGCTACTCCCTCAAGCAGGGCGGCAACGTGGTCGGGCGTGGCCAGGACGCGGACTTCCGCCTCCCGGACACCGGTGTCTCGCGGCGCCACCTGGAGATCACCTGGGACGGCCAGAGCGCGACGCTCGCCGACATCGGTTCCACCAACGGCACCACCGTCAACGGCACGCCGGTTCAGACGTGGCAGCTCGCCGACGGCGACGTGATCCGGGTGGGCCATTCGTCGCTGGTGTTCCGCACCCAGGGCTGACCCACCAGCCAAACCAGCACCTGCTGTCTCCGTTGGCCGAGCCCCTGGGAAGCTGGTATCCCATGTCCCGCAGAATTGTCGGCGGGACACCGTGGCGCAACGGCGTCACGGGCGGGAGCACAGCAGAAGTCGGGAGCTGACACAACAGGTGCCAGAGCTGGTCGTTCAACTAACCAGAGTGGGATTCCTCGTCCTGCTCTGGTTGTTCGTGCTGGCCGCACTGCGGGTGGTGCGGTCCGATCTGTACGCGGCCTCCGGCCTCAAGGTGGCGATACCGGGGCTGCGCCGGAGCAAGGACAAGCAGAAGCCCAGGGGGTCGAGCAAGCAGCCCCGTCAGCTGATCGTCACGCACGGCGCGCTCGCGGGTACCCGGATCGCGCTGGACGGCAGGCCGATCACGCTCGGCAGGGCTGACGACTCCACCCTGGTGCTCGATGACGACTACGCGTCGACCCGGCACGCCCGGCTGATGCTGCGGGGAGCGGATTGGTACGTGGAAGATCTGGGATCCACAAACGGGACTTACCTCGACCGGGCTAAGGTCACTGCACCGCTGAGAGTTCCACTCGGCGTCCCCATCCGGATCGGTAAGACGGTGATCGAGCTTCGCCCATGACACTCGTCCTTCGCTACGCGGCTCGCAGTGACCGTGGCCTGGTGCGGTCCAGCAACCAGGACTCGGTGTACGCCGGCCCGCGCCTGCTCGCACTCGCCGACGGCATGGGTGGCCATGCCGCGGGTGAGGTCGCCAGCAAAGTCGTCATCGCCTCCCTCGCCCCGCTCGACGACGACGAGCCTGGCGACGACCTGCTGTCCCAGCTCAGAGAGGCGGTCTCAGGGGGCAACGCGGCGATTTCGGAGCTGGTCGCGAACGACCCCGACCTCGACGGCATGGGCACGACGCTCACGGCGATGCTGTTCTCCGGTTCCCGGATGGGCATGGTGCACGTCGGGGACTCGCGGGCCTACATGTTCCGCAACGGTCAGTTCTCCCAGATCACCCGCGACGACAGTTTCGTCAACGAACTGCTCGAACAGGGCCGGATCACCGCCGACCAGGCGGCCACGCACCCTCAGCGTTCGCTGCTGCTGAAGGCGCTCACCGGCCACGAGGTCGAGCCGAGCCTGACGGTGCGCGAGGCCCGCGCCGGCGACCGCTACCTGCTCTGCTCGGACGGGCTGTCCGGCATGGTCAGCGACGAGACGCTCGCCGAGGCGATCCAGATCCCCGATCCGCAGGACTGCGCGGACCGGATGATCGAGCTCGCGCTCAAGGGCGGCGGCACCGACAACGTGACCGTGATCGTCGCCGACGTCGTGGACGTCGACTTCGGCGAGGACGCCCCCATCGTGGGTGGCGCCGCCGGGGACGGCAGTGACGAGTACAACCACCAGGGCGACTCCCCCGCGGCCCGTGCCCGCGCGCTGACCGCGCCGCCCCCGCAACCGCCGCAGCTGGCCGAGCCGCCGCCGGATCCGAAGGCCAAGCGCCGCAAGCGCTGGCGCTGGATCGTCGGTGTCCTGCTGGTGCTCGTGCTGCTCGCCGCCGGCGCCATCGCGACCCGTTACTTCGTGCTCAGCCAGTACTACGTCGGCGAGGGCGCCAACTCCGAGGTCGCCATCTTCCGTGGCGTGCCTGGCAGCGTGCTCGGCATTCAGCTGCACCAGCAGGCGGAGGGTTCCTGCCCGCCGGGCAGCTCGCTGTGCGACGTACTGACCGTGCCGCAGCTGCAGCAGGACGCGCAGACCGCCGTGCGCAGCGGCGTGAAGAAGGACAACCTGCAGGCCGCGCGCGACTACATCAACAACTTCCTGCGCTACAAGACGCTCAAGGACTGCACGCCGCAGTCCCCGGAGGGCACCACCACGGCCACCGGCGGCACGTGTACGACCCCATCGGGTGGCGGTGGCTGATATGAGCCAGCCACCGTTGTCCGAGCAGGCCGCGGCGATCTACCAGACCAATCCGCAGCGGGAGCTGCCGACGCGACGGGGAACCGAACTCGGTCTGCTCGGTTTCGCGGCGTTCATCGTGACCTGCGCGTTCGTCCTGGTTCAGGCGAACCAGGAGCAGGAGCTCTCGTTCTCGATCATCTGGTACGGCCTGGCCTATCTCGCGTTGTTCGCGGTGGCACATTTCGCGGTGCGGCGATGGGCGCCCTACGCGGATCCGCTCATCCTGCCCAGTGTCGCGCTGCTCAACGGCATCGGCCTGGTGATGATCTACCGCATCGACCTGGCGATGGCCGAACGAGCCGCCCAGAGCGGTAGCGAGTACAGCGCGGTCGCCCCCAAGCAGGTGCTGTTCACCGCGCTCGCGCTCGCGTTGTTCCTCGCGGTGCTGATCCTGGTCAAGGACCACCGCACGCTGACCCGGTACGGCTACATCTGCGGTCTGGTCGGCGTGTTCGCACTCGCGTTGCCCGCGCTGCTGCCGAGCTCGTTGTCGCAGGTCAACGGCGCGAAGGTGTGGATCAAGCTGCCGGGTGTGTCGATCCAGCCCGGCGAGTTCGCGAAGATCCTGCTGATGGTCTTCTTCGCGTCGTTCCTGGTCGGCAAGCGTGACCTGTTCCGGGTCGCGGGCCGCAGGGTGCTCGGCGTCGAGCTGCCCCGCGCACGTGACCTCGGCCCGATCGTCATCGCCTCGCTGGTGGCGATGTGCATCCTGATGTTCGAGAAGGACCTCGGGCAGTCGCTGCTGCTCTTCGGCATCGTGCTGACGATGGTGTACGTGGCCACCGAGCGCGGCATCTGGGTCGCGGTCGGCTTCGGGTTCTTCGTCATCGGCTGCGTCATCGCCTACAACCTGTTCACCCACGTGCAGCAGCGCGTGGCGAACTGGATCGACCCGCTGGCCACCTACTACGACGCGGGTGGCGGCTATCAGGTCGCGCAGGGGCTGTTCGGTCTCGGCACCGGCGGGGTCGGCGGCACCGGCCTCGGGGCCGGGCGGCCGGACATCGTGCCCGAAGCCAACTCGGACTTCATCACCGCCGGGATCGGCGAGGAACTCGGCTTCATCGGCCTCGCCGCACTTCTGATGGTGTACCTGATCCTGGCGACGCGCGGCATGCGCAGCGCGCTGGCGGTGCGCGACACCTTCGGCAAGCTGCTCGGCTGCGGTCTGTCCTTCTCGATCGTGATGCAGGTCTTCGTGATCGTCGGCGGGGTGACCAAGCTGATCCCGATGACGGGTATCACCACCCCGTTCCTGTCCTACGGCGGCTCGTCGCTGCTGGCGAACTACATCCTGGTGGCGCTGCTGCTGCGCATCTCCGACGCGGCACGGCGCCCCTCGCCGAAGGCGCGGCCCCGCCAGCCACAGGCCCAGGCTCCGCTCGCGGAGGCCCACACCGTCATGGTGCAGCGGCCGCCGGCGGGCGGGACCCAAACGGGGAGTGCCGAATGAACAAGCCCATGCGCCGTGTCGGCATCGCCATGCTGGTCATGGTGACGCTGCTGCTGGCCAACATCACCTACATCCAGGTGGTGAAGGCCGACAGCTACCGCACCGACTCCCGCAACCAGCGCGTGCTCTACGACGAGTACGCCCGTCAGCGCGGCAGCATCATCTCGCAGTACGACGGCCAGGTGCTCGCCGACGTGGTGGCCACCAACGACAAGCTGAAGTTCCAGCGCCGCTACCTCAACGGGCCCATGTACTCGCCGGTCACCGGCTACTACTCGGTGAACTACGGCGCGGGCGGACTGGAGAAGTCCGAGGACGACATCCTCAACGGCTCCGACCCGCGGCTGTTCGTGCGGCGCCTTTCGGACATGGTGACCGGCCGCGATCCGCGTGGCGGCAACGTGCAGCTGACGATCAACCCGGCGGTGCAGCAGGCCGCGTACAACGCGATGACCTCCAAGGGCTACACCGGCGCCGTCGTGGCGATGAACCCGAAGACCGGCGAGATCCTGGCCATGGTGTCGACCCCGTCCTACGACCCGAACCCGCTCGCCTCGCACGACAGCACCGAGCAGCGCAACGCGTGGAACCAGTTCGCCAACGACCCGAAGAACCCGATGCTCAACCGCGCGATCTCGGAGACCTACCCGCCGGGTTCGACGTTCAAGCTCGTGGTGGCCGCGGCGGAGCTGGCGAACGGCGCCAAGCCGACCGACCAGGTGAGCACAGCGCCGAACGTGCAACTGCCCGGCACGAACGTGACGCTGGAGAACTACGGCGGCGAGACGTGCCCCGGCAACACCTTCGCCGACGCGCTCGCGCACTCGTGCAACGTGCCGTTCGCGACGTTCGCGGGCCAGCTGGGCGCGGACAAGCTGCGCCAGACGGCCGCGAACTTCGGCATCGGCATGACCGACCTGACGATCCCGCAGAAGGTCGCGGCCTCCGGCCTGGGCGCGCTGGACTCGACCGCCGCGCTGTACCAGAGCGGCATCGGCCAGCGCGACGTCCGGCTGACGCCGCTCCAGGACATGCTGATGGCCGCGACGGTCGCCAACGGCGGCATGGCCATGAAGCCGCAGCTGATCAAGAAGCTGCTCGCGCCCGACCTTTCCGACCTCGAGGGCTACACGCCGCAGGAGCTCACCGGCCAGCCCGCGATGTCCCAGGCCAACGCCGACATCCTCAAGCAGATGATGGAGGCCTCGGAGAACAACACCGCGGGCGGCGGCAAGCGCGCGAACGTCAAGATCGCCTCCAAGACGGGTACCGCCGAGCACGGCAACGACCCGAAGAACACCCCGCCGCACGCCTGGTACACCGCGTTCGCCCCGGCCGACGACCCGCAGATCGCGGTCGCGGTGATCGTCGAGTCCGGTGGTAACCGCGGGCTGGAGGCGACCGGTGGCACCGTGGCGGCCGAGATCGGCCGTGCCGCGATCAACGCCCAGCTCGGGGGTGGATAGCGGATGCTGTCCACCGGTCAGCTCGTGGCGGAGCGTTACCGCTTGGTCAGCCGGATCGCCGTCGGTGGGATGGGCGAGGTCTGGCAGGCCAGCGACACCCGGTTGGACCGCATCGTCGCCGTGAAGGTGCTGAAGGCCGAGCTTTCCGGGGACGCCGAGTTCCTGCACCGGTTCCGCACGGAGGCGCGCACCACGGCCTCGTTGAACCATCCCGGCATCGCCGCCGTGCACGACTACGGTGAGAGTTCGGCCGCGGCGGGCGGCACGACCGACGAGCCTTCGATCGCGTACCTGGTCATGGAGCTCGTCGAGGGCGAGCCGCTGGCCGGCATTCTCGCGCGCGAGGGCAGGCTGGCCGCCGACCGCGTGCTCGACATCCTGGAGCAGGCAGGCAACGCGTTGCAGGCCGCGCACGAACGCGGCCTCGTGCACCGCGACATCAAGCCGGGCAACATCCTGGTCACGCCCACCGGCACGGTCAAGATCACCGACTTCGGCATCGCGAAGGCGGCACACGCCGCACCCGTGACGAGGTCCGGCATGGTGATGGGCACCGCGCACTACATCGCGCCGGAGCAGGCGCTCGGCCACGACGCCGAACCCGCCAGCGACGTGTACTCGCTCGCGGTGTGCGGCTACGAATGTCTCGCCGGGCGCCGCCCTTTTCTGTCCGAGCATTCGGTGACCGTCGCGATGATGCACATCCGGGACCTGCCGCCGCCGCTGCCGCCCGACGTGCCACCCGGGGCGCGGGCCGTGATCGAGGCCACGTTGGTGAAGGATCCCCGGCAGCGTTATGCGACCGGTGGCGAGTTCGCGGCCGCGGTGGCCGCGGTTCGTGGCGGGCACCCCTTGCCTACGCCGTCCGGCCTGGTACAGGCTTACGCCCCGAACCCGATGGCGGCACCGATGGCGCCGACGGGCCCGAGTTCGCGTCCGTCGATGCAGCCGGTCAGTCCACCACCGATGGGACACCCGAGCGGCGTCGTACCGATGGCGGCCCCTCGGCGGCGGAACCTGACTCCGCTGTGGGTGCTGCTGGCGGTGTTGTTCGTGGGACTGGTCGTGGCCGCCCTGCTGCTCGTGCCTCGCTGGCTGAGCTCGCCAGGCGGCCAAAGACCGGATCCCCCGGCCCACACCGGCAACACGGTGCCCGGCGGGCTACAGGTCCCTCCCACCGTAGGAAGCTTCTACAGGGCATGATGAGCACACCTTGGACTGAATGGACAGGCTTTCCCCGATGAGCGCACCCAGATTGCTCTCCAATCGCTATGAACTGGGCGACACGCTCGGCTACGGCGGCATGTCCGAGGTTCACCACGGAACGGACGTCCGGCTAGGGCGCGAGGTCGCGGTGAAGATCCTTCGTGCCGATCTCGCCCGAGACCCCCAGTTCCAGGAGCGGTTCCGCCGCGAGGCCCAGAACGCCGCGGCGCTGAACCACCCCGCGATCGTCGCGGTGTACGACACCGGTGAGGCGCAGACCGAGTACGGCCCGCTGCCCTACATCGTGATGGAGTACGTCAACGGTCGCACGCTGCGTGACATCGTCAAGACCGAGGGTCCGATGTCGCAGAAGCGGGCGATGGAGGTCATGGCCGACGTCTGCGCGGCGCTGGACTTCTCGCACCGGCACGGCATCGTGCACCGCGACGTCAAGCCGGCGAACGTGATGATCACCAACCACGGCGCCGTGAAGGTCATGGACTTCGGCATCGCGCGAGCGATGCACGACGGCCAGGCCGCCATGACGCAGACCGCCGCGGTGATCGGCACGGCGCAGTACCTCTCGCCGGAGCAGGCACGCGGTGAGGGTGTGGACGCGCGGTCGGACGTGTACGCCGCGGGTTGTGTGCTCTACGAGCTCATCACCGGGGAGCCGCCGTTCACGGGTGACTCGCCGGTCGCGGTGGCCTACCAGCACGTGCGGGAGGACCCGAAGGCGCCGTCGTCGGTGAACCCAGCCGTGTCGCCGGAGCTGGACGCGATCGTGCTCAAGGCGCTGGCCAAGGGGCCGGCGAACCGGTACCAGTCGGCCGCGGAGATGCGGTCGGACATGGTGCGTGTGCTGTCCGGGCAGCGCCCGTCGGCGCCGATGGTCATGACCGCCGACGAGCGCACGCAGGTGCTGACCGGTGGCGGCCCGCCGGGGCACGCCGCCGACTACGAGGACTACGCCGGCGCCGACGAGGAGGATCCGAGCCGCCGTCGCCGCCGCCGGGCGTGGACCGCGGCCATCTTCGCGATCATCGGGATCGCCCTGATCGCGTTCATCGCCTGGCTCGCGGGAGCGTTCGACTCGCCGCCGGCCAACGCGTCGGTGCCCGACGTGAAGGGCCAGCAGCAGAGCATCGCGGAGCAGACGCTGCGCAACGCCGGGTTCACCAAGATCACTCCGGTGCAGGTGCCCTGCAAGATGCAGGAGAACGGGCAGCCGACCTGCAACAACCCGGACGACATCGGCCGCGCACTCGGCACGGACCCGGCGGCGGGCCGGTCGGTGAGCAAATCGACCGAGATCAAGCTGAACGTGGGCGCGAAGCCCACGCAGGTGGCGGTGCCGGACCTGAGCGGCAAGACACAGCAGGAGGCGCAGCAGGCGCTGACCGCGGTCGGGCTGTACCTGGACCAGAACGTCCAGGAGGTCGACGTGACCGACCCGAACTCCTACGGCAAGGTGGTCAAGCAGAGCGTCGGCGCGAACACCAACGTCGACGAGGGCACCACGGTCACCATCACGGTCGGCAAGACCCCGAACATGGTGCAGGTCACCGACTACACCGGTAAGCAGGTCGCGGAGGCCGAGGCCGGGCTGAAGGCCGCGGGCTTCAAGGTGTCGAAGCAGACGCAGGCCTCGGCCGCGCCGCAGGGCGAGGTCGTCAACCAGAAGCCCAACGCCGGGTCGGCGCCCGAGGGCAGCACGGTGACGCTGTGGGTGTCCGACGGTTCGCAGCAGCTGATCACCATGCCGAACGTGGTCGGCATGACGCCGGACCAGGCGCAGGCCGCGCTACAGGCCGCCGGCTGGGACGGTCAGGTGACCTACCAGGCCGACAAGGTCGCGAACAGGCAGCAGCAGGGCCTGGTCACCAGGTCCGCGCCGGCCGCGGGTACGCAGATGCAGAAGAGCCAGACGGTCACGTTGTTCGTCGGCGAGTCCGGTTCGGGTGGCAGCAGTTCGAGCAACAACCCGCCGACCTCGACCAGCGGGGGCCTGTTCCCCGGTCCCGGCGGCGGCTGATCCCCTCAGGCGCGGTGGCGGTACAGCGCCGTCACCGCGCCTGAGCTGAGCACGAGCACCCCCGCACAGACGATCAGGCCGGAGAGCACCGGCGCGAGCCGCGCCGAGTCCGCGGTCATGACCCGCAGCATCGGGTTGACCAGCGGAATCCACGGGAACCGCAGCACGACGCTCAGCGCGGCCAGTGCGACGATCACCGTGTGGCCGACGCGCGGCAGCACCAGCCGCGAACACGGCAGTCCCACCGCGATCCCCGCGAACGCGCACGCGAGGTGGGCCATGGTGCCGAGCCACACCGGTTCGGCGATCACGTCGTGGTGGCGAAGCACCGAGATGACCAGCGACAGTGCCGTCAGCCCCAGACAGCAGCACAGCACCGCGGCCGCGACGCCGCCGATCAGGACACTCGTGCGCCGGGCATGAACGCGGGTGATGAGCCGCTGCACCGGATCCTCCGCGTCGACGAGTGCGATCGTCAGCCAGCACGCGACGACCAGGAGCGCGCCCGCGCTGATCGCGTACAGCGGTAGCAGTCCGCCACCCGGATCGCTGTACAGGATCCCCAGTACGACCAGAAAGGCGAGGCTCGGCGGCAGCCACCGCTGCGAATGTGCCAGCAACGCCAACTGGTATCGCGTCATGTCTCGACCCTCACCACCGAAAACCCGCGCCGCAGCGCGGTCGACAACACCGCGTCCGACCGGCCGGGCGGCACCACGAGCTCGAGCAGGTCGCCGTCCCGGCGCACCTTCAGCACGTCCGGCTCCGCGTTCCAGTCACCCGCGCCACGCAACACGACACGTACGTGCCCGCCGTCGGCCGGCCGCAACTTTCCCTCGGACAGCAGCAGGACCCGCGAAGCGTGCGCACTCGCCCTCGGCGTGCGGTGTTCGCTGAACACGACGCTCGCCCCGCGCTCGCGTGTTTCCGCGATCAACTCGGCGAGCACACCGTGCGCGGCCGGATCGAGCCCGGACCACGGTTCGTCGAGCACGAGCAGTTCCGGTTCGGCCAGCAACGCCTGCGCCAGGCCCACCTTCTGGGCGTTTCCCTTGGAAAGGCTACGGATCGGCGCCGCAGGACCACCGGCGAGGGCGAGCCGTTCCAGCAGCTCACCGGCCCGCGAGTCCACATTGGACATGCCACGGACGCGGCCGAGATGTTCGAGGTAGCCGATCGCGCTCATCCGCGTCGCGGCCGGAAACCGGTCCGGCATGTAACCGATCGTCGGCCTGCCGTCGACCTTTCCCGCACTGGGCCGGGATATTCCGGCGACTATCCGCAGCAGCGTCGACTTGCCGGAGCCGTTCGTTCCGACGACGCCGAGTACCAGGCCGGGCTCGATCTCCAGTTCAAGCCCGGACAGGACCGGTTTCCCCCGCCCGTAGCGCTTACCGACTCCGACGAGCCGGAGCAGCGCGGTCACGCAGCCGCGGCCTTTTGCAGCGTCTCGACCTCACGCACCAGAGCATCCACAGTGGACTCGGCGACCGGGTGTCCCGCGCCTGCCATCCAGTTCGCGAGCATCAGGTGCCCACCCTGGGTCAGCACCGACTCCGGGTGGAACTGCACGCCCTCGACCGGCAGTTCCCGATGCCGCATGCCCATCACGACACCGGATTCGGTGCGCGCGGTGACCTCGAAGACGTCCGGGATCGTGTCCGGCAGCACCGTCAGCGAGTGGTAGCGGGTCGCGGTGAACGGGTCCGGCAGACCGGCCAGCACGCCGGCGCCCTCGTGCCGCACCTGACTGGTCTTGCCGTGCAGCAGCTCGGGAGCGCGGTCGACGGTGGCGCCCCAGGCGACGCCGATGGCCTGGTGGCCGAGGCATACGCCGAGCACCGGGGTGCGGGTGTCGGCACAGCGGCGTACCACGTCGATGCTCTGCCCCGCGCGCTCCGGCGTGCCGGGTCCTGGCGAGACGAGCACCCCGTCGAAGTCGGGTACGCGTTCGAGGTCGACCACGTCGTTGCGCCAGACGGTGCAGTCGGCGCCGAGCTGGGCCAGGTATTGGACCAGGTTGTAGACGAAGCTGTCGTAGTTGTCGACGACGAGTACGCGCATGGCGCAAGAATACTGGTGTCCAGATCGTGGACGGTACTTCATATCACAGTGAAAGTTAGGATCACCTCACTTTACCGTTGAAGGTGTGAGTCGTTCCCTTCGTGTCGCGATCGTGGGTGCCGGTCCAGCCGGTATCTACGCCGCCGACCTCCTCGACAAATCCACCGCCGAGGTCAGCGTCGACCTGTTCGAGCGCCTGCCCGCGCCGTTCGGCCTCATCCGCTACGGCGTCGCGCCCGATCATCCGCGCATCAAGGGCATCGTCACCGCGCTGCACAAGGTGCTCGACAAGCCCAACATCAGGCTGCTGGGCAACATCGACTACGGCACCGACATCAAGCTCGACGAGCTGCGCCAGTTCTACGACGCGGTCATCTTCGCGACGGGCGCGATGAGCGACCGCGCGCTCGACATCCCCGGCATCGACCTGCCGGGCAGCTACGGCGCCGCCGACTTCGTGTCCTGGTACGACGGCCATCCCGACGTGCCGCGCACCTGGCCGCTGGAGGCCCGCGGCGTCGCCGTCCTCGGCGTCGGCAACGTGGCGCTGGACGTGGCGCGCATTCTCGCCAAGACCGCGGACGAACTGCTGCCGACCGACATCCCGGCCAACGTCTACGAGGGCCTCAAGGCCAGTCCGGTCACCGACGTGCACGTCTTCGGCCGCCGCGGTCCGGCGCAGGCCAAGTTCACGCCGATGGAACTGCGCGAACTCGACCACTCGCCCAACGTCGAGGTCATCGTCAACCCCGAGGACATCGAGTTCGACGAGGGCAGCGTCGCCGCGCTGCGGGCGTCGAAACAGATCGACATGGTGGTCAAAACCCTGCAGGAGTGGGCGATCCGCGACCAGGGCGACCGGCCGAAACGGCTGCACCTGCACTTCTTCCACTCGCCGGCCGAGATCCTCGGTGGCGACAGGGTCACCGGCCTGCGCACCGAGCGCACCGAGCTGACCGGCGACGGCAACGTCCGCGGCACCGGCGAGTTCCACGACTGGGACGTGCAGGCCGTCTACCGCGCGGTGGGTTACCTGTCCTCGCCGCTGCCGGAGATCCCGTTCGACAACCGCACCGGCACCGTGCCCAACCGGGCGGGCCGCGTCCTCGACATCGACGAGGCCCAGATGCCCGGCGTGTACGTCACGGGCTGGATCAAGCGCGGACCGGTCGGCCTGATCGGGCACACCAAGGGGGACGCGGCGGAGACCGTGGAGTGCCTGCTCGCGGACGCGGAAAGTCTGACCCCGCCCAAGCAGGACGACATCCTCGGCTTCCTCGAAGAGCGAGGTGTCCCGTACACGACATGGGACGGCTGGGCCAGGCTCGACGCACACGAGCGCGCCCTCGGCGAGCCGCACGGCCGGGCGCGCGTCAAGGTCGTGGCGCGCGAGGAGATGGTGCGCGTCTCCCGCGACTAGCTAGTTGGGCACCGACACCTGGTTGAACGGCAGCAACGGGTCCACCCAGGGGAAGATCACGAAGAACAGCAAAGCGACGATCCCGACGACGAGCACGATCGAGATCACCAGCTTCGCGGCGAGCGGGCCGGGCAGGTGGCGCCAGATCCAGCCGTACATCTATCCCTCACCAATCGCTTGCAGGAGCTGCGCGTAGGTCGAACCCGGCGTCTTCGGATACTGATCGGTCAGCACGGCGTGCACGATCAGCCGCTGGCGGTCGGAAAACCGCGGGTGGCACGTGGTCAGCGTGAGCAGCGAGACCTCTTGCGCCGTCGGCAGGATGTCCACGGGCTGATGCGGCACCGGCGAGACCACGTCGCCCTGCGTCGGGCTGACGATCTCCCGGCCCGTGGTCTTCGCGTACGCGCCGCCGTCCGGCGCGTTGGTGCGCAGCGTGCTGACCCGTGCGCACTGCGGCTGCTTGCCCTTGCCGGTGGCCCAGTTCGCGATCTCGTCGTCGTGCGGCAGCACGCGGTAGACGAAGTAGTCCGTCTGCGTCTCCACGACGATCGCGTCGCACGAGTTGAGCAGGTCGATGTCGTTGAACGGAGCGCCCTTGCCGACGCGGTGCCCGGCGACGGCGAAGTTGCCCGGCTCGCCCGGCAGCGCGGTGCCCTTGTAGTGGCCGGGCCCGACCTCGAGCGCGGCCGCGTCGGTGCCTTCCTGGATGGTGAAGTGGTAGTCGGCGCCGAAGCTGGGGATGTAGAGCTTGGCGAAGGCCTTGCCGTCGATCAGCTCCGGGTGCAACTGGCGGCCGTTCGCCCAGTCGTTGTCGAGCGCGGATGTCGCGCTCGCCTGCTTCTGCGCGGAGAAGAGGTCGGTGACGTACAGCTCGTAGACCACGAACAACAAGACCACGAGCCCGGCCGTGATCAGCAGCTCACCGGCCGTGCGAATCGCCTTGACACCGCCTCCACGCGACGCTTTCGGCGGTGGTGCGTCCAGGATCGCCACGCGTGCTCCTCTCCGATTCCCGCTTACGTTAACGTGTGAGGAAGAAGGTGGGTGCGCGCGACGACGCCATGACCACCGGCGAGACACCGAGCACGCGAGGTTCCGATGCCGAAGTCCAAGGTTCGCAAGAAGACGGCGTACACCCCGCCCGCTGATCGGCGCACGCCTGTCAAGGTGCGTGCCGCGGGGCCGTCGCATCCGATCTACAAGATCGTCATGTTCGGGCTCATGTTGATCGGGCTGGCCTGGCTGGTGGTCAACTACATCGCGGGCGACAAGATCTCGTTCATGGCGGACCTCGGCAACTGGAACTTCGCCATCGGCTTCGCGCTCATGATCTCGGGTCTGCTGATGACGATGCGTTGGCGCTAGGTCAACAGAAGTTCATCCAAGTACTCCGAACGGCCGCTTGACACCTAATTACACCGATGTGACTAATCCCCATTGTGGATAACGCCTGTGGATAACTCCGCCGTGAGCTGGGCTCCCCGGCCCGCTCTGGTCGCCCTCGGGTGGGTCGGTGCGGCACTCGCGGCAGGCGGCGCGGTCTTCTCCGGCAGCCGGATGAGCGTCGTGTTGTTCTCCGTCGCGGCGCTCGCGCTCGTGCTGCTGTCCGCGCACGGCACGTTCGTCCGGCCCCGGCTGGTCGCCGACGCCGAGGGCCTGCGGGTCCGGGCCCTGCGCGGCACGCTCGAGCTGCGCTGGCCGGACACGCTGACCCTGCTGCGCTCCAACAAGCGGTTCGGGCGGGACAGCAGGACGCTGGAGATCTCCTCCGGCGACCATCTTTTCGTCTTCGGCTGGGTCGAGCTGGGCGCCGACCCAGCCGAAGTCATGGACGAGCTGAACCGCCTCAGGTAGAGCAGACCACCTGACCGCCACGCACGTAGCCGCAGGACAGGTTCGCCAGTTGCGCGTCACGCAGCAGCGCCAGGCCGACCAGCGCCACCACGAGCACGACGATGGCGCCGACCTGCCACTGCGTGCGCCGCTTCTCCGGCGCATACACCAGCGCCACCGTCGCGAGCGCCCCGACGATGAGGCCACCGAGATGCGCCAGCAGTGAGATGTTCGCGATCGACACCGAGATGACCAGGTTGATCACGATGATGCCGATCGCGGGCGCGGGGTTGAGCCGCAGCCGCAGCACCGCGACGAGAATGCCGCCGAGCAGCCCGTAGATCGCGCCCGACGCGCCCGCCGCCTGCTGCAGGACGTTGTCGAACAGGAAGACCGCCAGCGAGCCGCCCAGCAGCGAGACCAGGTACACCGCGGTGAACCTGATCTTGCCCAGCAGCGGCTCCAGCTCCCGGCCGAGCACCCACAGCGAGAACATGTTCACCGCGATGTGGATCAACCCGTAGTGCAGGAAGCCCGTGGTGAACAGCCGCCACCACTCGCCGTAGAGCACGATCGAGGCAGGCTGCTCGACCCAGTCCAGGAACAGCGGCGAGGCCTGGTTGTTCATCGCGCTGCCGGCCTGCGCCGCGGTGATGGCGTAGATCAGCACGTTGAGCGCGATCAGCACCGGCGTCACGATCAGGCGCTGTGACAGCCGCGCGCCCGCGACCGTGCGCGAGCCGTACCCCGCCGAGCGGTACCGCCGCCGCTGCGTGTGGGACTCGCGTCGGGCGAGCTGCACACAGTCGATGCACTGGTAGCCGACGGAGGCCTCGCGCAGGCAGTCCGGACAGGCCGGGCGCCCGCAGCGCACACAGCTCAGCCCGGTCTGCCGGTTCGGATGCCACCAGCAGCCCGGCAATTCCGTCGACGGGGTATGCGGAGAAGGAGGCTGAGTCACGATGCCTCCAACGTACCGGTTTGGTCAGCTTTCGCGGATGATCTCCACGCGCTCGATCACCACGTCGGCCAGCGGGCGGTCGGCGACACCGGTGGCGGTGTTGGCGATCCGGTCCACGACGTTCTGCGAGTCCTGGTCGGCCACCTCACCGAAGATGGTGTGCTTGAAGTTGAGGTGAGTGGTCGGGCCGACCGTGATGAAGAACTGCGAACCGTTGGTGCCCGGACCCGCGTTGGCCATCGCCAGCAGGTACGGACGATTGAACTGCAGCTCCGGGTGGAACTCGTCATCGAACTCGTAGCCGGGACCGCCACGTCCGGTGCCGGTCGGGTCCCCGCCCTGGATCATGAAGCCGGAGATGACGCGATGGAAAATCGAGCCGTCGTAGAACGGCCCCGACTTCTCACCTTTGGCGTTGGGCCGGGTGTACTCTTTCGTGCCTTCGGCGAGGCCGACGAAGTTGGCCACGGTCTTGGGCGCGTGATCAGGGAAGAGGTTCAGCCGGATGTCACCTTGGTTGGTGTGCAGAACGGCCTTGACCTTCGCACCAACGAGGGATTCATTGCTCTCAGTCACGCGGTCATCGTGCCATCCGCAGCGAGATCCGCCGGAAACGGGCAGGATAGGTAACAAGGAAACGACGATAAATCGAACGATTGACGAGGTGAAGGCCATGACCCGAGCCGCAGACTCGGTCGGCGAGCCGGTCAAGTCCGGCTTGTTGGGCCTGCGCAAACGCGCCGCGGAAGCCGGAAAGGCGGGCGCGGACGTGGCAGGCCGCGCCGTGCAGGCGGCCGAGCAACTGCTCGTGGAGAACACCGAAGAAGTACGCAAGGAGGCCGGCAAGCGCGGCCGCAAGGCCCGCAAGGAACTGGCCAAGGCCGGCCAGCAGGCGCGCAAGGAGGCCGCGGAGCGGCTCGCCGAGATGCGCAAGCCCGGCCGCAAGGCGCGTAAGGCCGCCATCAAGGCCGCGAAGTCGGCAGGCGACTCCAAGCGGAAGGCCAAGCGTGACTTCAAGGACGCCAAGAAGGACTTCAAGGCCGCGATGATCGAGGCCAAGGCGGCCGCGAAGGGCGAGCGGAAGCGTCGGAAGTGGCCGTGGCTGCTGGGGATCGCCGTCGTCGCGGGCGGGGCCGCGTTCGCGGCGCTGCGCCCGAAGCCGGAGCCCCCCGTGGCCGCGGAGCCGCCGCGCGCCGCGCCGAAGCCCGCCGAGCCGGCGCCTTCGGGCAACGGGCAGGCCACGGCTCCGTCCGGGGCACAGAAGAAGAACTAGGCAAAGCGAAGGCCGCCATCCCGCGCCGAGCGGAATGGCGGCCTTCGTGCTGCCTGGCGCCGTGAAATCAGGCGTTGGCGGCGTGCTTGTCGATCAGCTGGCCGAGCCGGGGCAGCGCCTCCTCGACGTTCTTCTTCCCGTTCGGGCGCAGCTTGCCGTAGACCTTCTTGATGCCGTCGCGGTTGCTCTGCTCCGCGCGGGCGTCCGTGACCGTCAGCAGCGCGTCGGCGGCCTCGTCACCGCGACCGGCGAGGTAGGCACCGAAGTCGCCGCCGCCCTGGCCCTTGAAGTCGGCATAGAACGGCTCGAGCTTGAAGGTGAACTCGTCGAGCAGGCTGTCGACGGCGGCACCGATGATGCCCGGCTTGATCTTCTTCACGGCCGCGAAACCGGTCTTGATCACGGCACCCGAAACGCCGCCCTTGTCCGAAACCTCTGCGTCGACCAGGGTCTCCAGGTCGGTGACGACGGTCGGGCGCCTGCTGGAGTCGAGCAGGATTTCCTTGAGGGTGTCAGCCACGGATGTAGTCCTTCTTTACGTTGCGGTACACGGGAATACCCACGGCCCCGAAGCAGCCCGACCCCGGGTGCTGGTCCTCCCCGGCCACGGGTGGCGCTCAGCGTAGTACAAGATCGATTTGACACTTCACCGCATCGGCTTTAGAGGCCCAGGACGGAAATTGTTTGTTTCGTAACGGTCCGGGCCTTGACTGTTTGCTGCTGGTCGGTGGTCACCACGACGGCCGAGCCACCCTTCGCGACGGCGTACACGGCGCCGCCGCCGGTCGCCTGGTAGCCGCCCTGCCAGCCCGCCGGGTCGGTGGCCGGATTGCTCGTGTCGACCGGCGCCGCCTTGTCCACGAGCGCCTTCGCGACGGCGGGGTCGCCGACGTAAACCCTCACCGTCAACTGGAGCTTGCCGGAGAGCGCGTAGAAGAAGCACGCGGGATGCGGTTTGTCCGCCGAGGTCTGGACCTTCGAGACGTGCTGCCCGTTGGCGTCGGCGACGAACGAGGTGTCCAGATACGGGCACGGACCACCGGCGGTCGGTTGCGGATCCGGCGGCAACGCGACGGTCGAAGACGGCGGCGGTGCCGTCGTCGTGGCCGGCGCCCCGGCCGGTGGCGTGGTCTCGGAACAGGACGTCGCCACCAAGGCGGCCAGTCCGACGGCAAGCACGACTCGTCGCATGGCCCCCATCTTGAGCCACAGACAATTAGTCTGAATTTCTGACATACTGTCCAGGTGAACCTTGACGACATCCGCGCGGCGGCCGGGCGCATCGCCGGGCACGCGTACCGGACGCCCATCCTCACCTCCCGCACGCTGGACGAGCGCGTCGGCGCGCGGGTGCTGCTCAAGTGTGAGAACTTCCAGCGGATCGGCGCGTTCAAGTTCCGCGGCGCCTACAACGCGCTGGCGCAGCTGTCGGCCGAGCAGCTGGCGCGCGGGGTCGCCGCGTACTCGTCGGGAAACCACGCACAGGCGGTCGCGCTCGCGGCGGCACTGCTGGGCACGAAGGCCACCATCCTGATGCCCGCCGACACACCACAGTCCAAAAAGGACGCAGTGCTCGGATATGGCGGCAGGATCGTCGAGTACGACCGCTACACCCAGGATCGGGTCGCTCTCGGCACGGAGCTGGCCGAACGCGAGGGCCGCGTGCTGATCCCGCCGTACGACCATCCGCACATCATCGCCGGGCAGGGCACGGCGGCACTGGAGTTCCTGGAGGAGACGGGCGCGCTGGACGCGCTCATCGTGCCGCTCGGCGGTGGTGGGCTGATCGCCGGCAGTGCACTGGCGGCGACGAGCCTGATGCCGGGTATCGAGATCGTCGGTGTGGAGCCGGAGGCCGGCGACGATCACCGGCGTTCGTTCGAGGCGGGCGAGCGCGTGAGCATCGAGGTGCCGCGCACGATCGCGGACGGGTTGATGTCGGCGGTGCCCGGCGAGCTGACCTTCCCGATCAACCGGAAGCTGGTGTCCTCGGTCGCGACAGTGACCGACGACGAGATCCGCGACGCGATGCGATTCCTGTTCGAGCGGCTGAAGATCGTGGTCGAACCGAGTGGCGCGGTGGGCGTCGCGGCCCTGCTGTCCGGGAAAGTTCTGTTGCCCGGCAAGGAGATCGGTGTGCTCATCTCCGGCGGCAACATCTCGGCGGAGCGGTTCGCGCAGCTAGTTCTTTGACGGGCCCAGCGGATCGCCGGGCAGCGGCGGCGCCATCATCGGCGATTCGTCGGTGAGCGGTTTCGCCCTGGCCGCGAAGTTTTCCAGGTCCACCCCCGCGACGCAGCGCGCCGGAAAGGCCGCCGACGCCGCCCGAGCCGCGACAGCCTCGACGGGCAGCTCGTTGGCCGACGCCGCGAGCACCACGTTGCCGAAGCGGCGGCCACGCAGCACTCCCGGTTCGGCGAGCAGCAGGGCGTGCGGGAAGAGCTCGGCGATGGTCGCGGTGACCCGGCGGCTGAAGAACAGGCCGGGCCCGTCGGCGATGTTCATCAGGTACGTGCCCGACGGGCGGAGCACGCGCGCGACGTCGGTGGTGAACTCTCGCGTCGCGATCCCGCCGGCGAGCGTGCCACGCTCGAAAACGTCGGCGACGACGATATCGGCCGAGTCGTCGCGGCGGGTCACGACTCCGGCGCGGGCGTCGGTGATGCGGACGCGGAGACCGGGGACGGAGCGAAGATCGAGCTGCTCGCGGACGAGTTCGATGAGCTCGCCGTCGGCGTCGAAGACGAGCTGCCGTGAGCCGGGCCGGGTGGCCGCGAGGTAGCGCGGCAACGTGCAGCCCGCGCCACCGAGGTGGAGCGCGTCGAGCGGACCGGCGGGCAGCGAGTCGACCACGTCGGCGATGCGGCGCACGTACTCGAATTCGAGGTGCGTCGGGTCGGACAGGTCCACATAGGACTGCGCGATGCCGTCGACGCTGAGCAGCCAGCTGTCGCGGCGATCGGCGTCGGCGATGAGCTCGGCGGTGCCGAACCGGACCGGATACTCGCCGGGTGTCGGGCGGACTGGCTTCTGGCGCTTGCTCATGCTCCGGTGACGCCGTCGATGCGCTCACGGAGGAGGTCGGCATGCCCGTTGTGGCGCGCGTACTCCTGGATCATGTGCAGGTAGAGGAAACGGACGGAGAACTTCTGTCCGTTGTGGAGGAAGAAGTCGTCGAGCGCCGCGTCGGCGACGGCTTTGTCGGCGAGCCGCATCTCCTCGATGAGCCGGGCGTACGCCGCGGGTGCGCCGTCGGCGTCGATGTCGTCGAAGTCCTCGTCACGCCGGGGAAACAACGGCTCGACGCCCAGCCCGGCGAACCGGATGCGGAACCAGGTGCGTTCGACCTTGGCCAGGTGCCGAATGAGCCCGAGCAACGACAGGCTGGACGGCGGCACAGCGCGCTGGGCAAGCTGCTCGCCGGTGAGCCCGCCGCACTTGCGCAACAGAATGGACCGTTGCCAGGCAAGGTAACCGGACAGCATGGCGCGTTCATCGGCCGCGGTCGATCCATCGACGTCGGTGGCTTCGGGTGCCGTCCAGGTCATACCCCGAATCTACTGGTTCGGGGATTGACCCGGCGCCGGCCGGGTAACGGACGACTATGAAGGAACGGTTGGCGAAGGTCGACGAATTCCAGCGCGAGCACAAGTCCGTGGGCATCCCGGTCGCGGTGGCGCGGAAGTTCGCCGAGGACCAGTCCACGAACCTCGCGAGCATGATCGCCTTCTGGGCGTTCTTCTCGATCTTTCCGTTGTTCCTGGTGTTCGTGACCCTGCTCGGGTTCGTGCTGCCGGCGGGCGTGAAGGGGGACGTGCTGACCAACGTGAGCCAGA
Source organism: Amycolatopsis acididurans (assembly GCF_012328925.1). Classification (GTDB taxonomy): domain Bacteria; phylum Actinomycetota; class Actinomycetes; order Mycobacteriales; family Pseudonocardiaceae; genus Amycolatopsis_E; species Amycolatopsis_E acididurans. The sequence continues at coordinate 96,225 of NZ_JAAXLS010000005.1, read as the reverse complement.
TGCTTCCCCTGCTGGATCCCGGCAGCGTTCGCGGGTTGAGCGGGTCGTGGTGGGCGCTGGTGCTCGGGCTGGTCAGCGCCCTGTGGAGCGGGCTGTCGGTCGTGCGGATCACGCAGTTCGCGTTCAATTCGGTGTGGGAACTGCCGATGGCCCGGCGGCCGAAGGTCACCGAGCAGATCGCCCGCAGTGTCGGGGTGCTGGTGACGATCGGTCTTGGACTGGTGGTCAGCACGCTGATCAGCAGTTTCGCCTCGGGCGCGGCGAACGCGATCGAACTGGGCTGGGCGGTCCGCGTGCTCGGCTACGTCCTGGCGATCGCGCTGGACGTGGCCTTGTTCATCGCCGCGTTCCGGATCCTGACCGACCGGGAGATCACCACCCGCGACGTGCTTCCCGGCGCGGTGCTGTCGGGCGTGCTGTTCTGGGTGCTGCAGTCGTTGTCGTCGCTGATCATCAGCCATTACCTGCAGAAGGCGCAGAGCACGTACGGCCACTTCGCGACGGTGATCACGTTGCTGTGGTGGTTCTACCTGCAGAGTGTCATCACGCTGCTGGGGGCGCAGCTCAATGTGGTGCTCAAGGACCGGCTACACCCGCGCGCGCTGACGAATGCCCCGGACACCGAGGCCGACCACCGGGCCTACGAGTCGTATGCCGAGGAACGCGCCTACCACGAGGACGAACAGGTGGACACCAGGTTCACCCGGTGACGCGTGGAGCTGAGGGGAATCGAACCCCTGACCTCTGCCTTGCAAACGTGGTTCCGTGCCGCTGACCAGGATTATTCAGTGTTGTTGCGGTGCGGAAACGTGTCGCCTTATAGCGTCGTGTCTCGGCTGGTGGTAGTGCTTTCGCTGACTTTCTGCTGACTTGATAGAGGGGTTCAGGCGGCCTTGACCGAGGCGTAGCCAACGCTCTGTGTCCCGATCGCGCCCCGTCGTCGTAACGCTGTGCGAGCAGTCGAGGATACAGGTGTACAGCGCTTTGGGAGGTCGCGTGACGGCAGGGCAAAGGTCGTTCGCTTGCAGCGGCGGCGGCCAATGGCGGTTCTACACGCGCAACGGCGTGAAGGTGCCTCTAAAGGAGATCCGAGACGAGGCAGCCATCGTTGAAGCGCGGGACGGGACAGTCGCTCGGGACCTCTTCATGGAGGACGTCAAGGCGAAGCTCCGATCCGCCGAACGAGGCGAGCTCGTCCGACCGGACGATGTTAAGACTGACATGGCACGCGCATCAGGCATCCACGAGTTGCGTTGGGAACGTGAGATGCATCCATGCGAGCTTCGCTGGTGGCGGCTCTACTACTGCGAGCCGGTGCGTCTCTACCAGCAGCGTGTCATGTTGGCACTTCGATTCGCCGAGAAGTTGTCGCCGGAAGGACAGGATTTGGACATTGACGAAGCTGTGACGCGCTACAACTGGTGGTTGCAGGATCAATAGACCTACTATCGGGTTTAACCGATACAAAGGGACCCCGTGATGGATGAGCTAGACGAGTTGCTTGGCTTCGATGAGTCGAACCCACAACAGGTGCTTGCCCGTGACCTTACCGAGGAAGACTACAAGTGGGTTCGAGAACTCGTTGAGCTGCGGAAACGTCGCGGACTCAGTCAGACTGAGCTGGGACGACTGATGGGCAGGACGCAAAGCGTTGTGTCCGACATCGAGTCAATGACCAGCGATCCACGCCTCTCGACGCTCCGCCGTTACGCGCTCGCGGTAGGCGCGCACATACGACACGAGGTGGCCGACGCGGAGCTCAGCTTCACCGTCAAGGTGCCCCGCAACGTGCACCATGTTGACGCCAAGCACGAGCCTGACCTGCCTCGTACGCACGAGGCGGTCCAAGGTTGGGCGACCGTTGCAACTCGTTCGGCCGTCAAGGGTCGTCCTATCAACGTGCGGCGAGGACGGGTTGAGGTCGGTGTCTGAGAACAACTGGACGCCCGACTACGTGCAGTGCACGGCGTATCAGGCGACTGTCGAGGAAGTCGAGTCGGATTTCGAGGGCAAATTTCGGATCGACTTCCAGTACCGGCGGGAGGGTGACGCAGCCCTGTTCCGGATAATCACGCGAGTCCGGGACGACAACCTGACAGTCTTCCAAACTCACATAGCTCGTTTCGGTGAGCATCCGCTGAGCGACGAGCCGGACGAAGACGAGATCACTCGCTTCCTTGACGATACCGTCGTGCCTGCTGTATTCCCGTTCATCCAAGAAGGCGTAGCGTCCGGCGCAACACGCGTTCGCCCTGGTCAACCGCTCTTTATTGGCTTGGAGGCCAAGCCCTTAACGCTTAAGCACGATTAGAGACCCGACGGCATTCGCTCACCTACAAGGAGGGGCTCCTTCGGCGGTCTCCTCGTCGGCTGGTGTCTGCCGATCAGGTCGTTTGGGACGCGGAGGGTCGGTCATCCGGGTGGACCGGCTTCGAGTACCAGCACCACCGGTCTCGCAGCGACGGCCGGTTCGCCCGGATGACTGTGCCCGGAGTGCCCCGAACGACCTGATAGACACCCGTCTTGCCGACGAGGAGACCGCCGCAGGAGTCCACGACGATCGCAACGAGCCTGCCCGACTGGTACCGCTCCCCCGTCGTGCTGGTCCCGGTCTCCTCGGAGGTTGCCGCCCGGCGAGGGCATCTCGTTCAGCGTGCCTGTTTGGCGGCCCCTTCGGATAAGGCCGCTGGCCACCTCACGCCACCGCCGCCCGCGGAGGACCGGCCGGCAGGCCGCATGCCTCCGCTTGGGCGGCGGTCAAAGGCGCTGAGGCCAGCGGCCCCGAAGGGGCCGCCTTGAACAAGTAAGGAAACTCTGAACACGGCACTGCGTCACGGCTGCTGGCCTTGGCTCCGAGGTGCTACCGGCCTTGCTGGATGCGCATCAGGTCGTGGCGGTACTCGTCGGCGTCACTCTGGCCGTTATAGCGCTCGGCAAGGACGCTGGCGAGATCCTGAGACACCAGGGCGATGGACGGCAGTGACTTCCGTGGGGCTTCGATCGCGCGACGGCCGTAGGTCAGGGCTTCATCAAGGTCGCCTTCGCGTGCGGCGGCCACGCCAAGCGTGATCCGTGCTTCGGCCACGCGCATCGGCTTGCGCTCGTCGCCGTTGAAGTCGGTCCCGCTCCGGATGACCTCTTGTGCGAGGGTCTCGGCTAGGCGGTCCTCACCGATGTGGCGATAGCAGTCCATGACGTAGAAGTCGTACTTCGCCGGATCGACCACGAAGTGGTTGTCCGTGTTGTCGGGATACGGCATCGCTTCGAGCATGACGCGTCCCCGTTCAAGGGCACGCTCCATCTCGTCCTTGCGGCCAAGTCGAGCCCAAGCCTTCGCCTCCTGGGCGATGAGCTGTACTCCGACGCTGTGGTTTCCCGCGGCTACCTGGCCCGCCTCGGCCGCGGCAAGCACCCCGCGGTAGTCGCCGGACGTCAGGGCAAACCAGGCGCGCATCTCGTGCGCCCAACCGAGGATGCCGCCGCTTCCGACGTCTTGCCCGAGACTGAGAGCCATCTTCCGGGTGGCTTCCGCAGATCGGCGGTCGCCGAGGTCGTACTCAAGGCACCCCACAAGGAGGGCAAGCCAGCCAGCGAGTTCGAGCGTTTGCCTCCGCTGACGGAAGCTGAGGCGCTGGTCTTGCATCTCAACGATGCGGCGCAGCCACTGCCGCCCCTCGGGTATCAGGGTTTCGGGCGGCATGTAGGGGTATTCGGAGCAGAGCTTCTCGACCGTGATCCGCAGGCCTTCAAGCGTGGCGTCATTGATGTCGGAGGCTTGCAGCCTGCTGACGATTTCCATCGTGTCCATTCCCGTTGCGGTCAAGACCGTCAATCCAGACTCGGTGCGTTCGACCGGAGGAAACAGCGCAGCACTGACCGTGCCGAGTGTTGCTGCGATCAGCGGTGCGTAGTGCGGACCAGGCTTGTTCTCACCCAGCTCCCACGACTTCCACCGCCTCAGGAGGTTGTCACCCTCAGGCAGCGGCTTAGCTGCGTGCGTCCGCATTTGATTGCACGCTTCAGCCTGGGACATCCCGCGCGCCTCGCGAAGCGCGCGGATACGCCTGGCCCAGGATGGGACGTCCTCCGCCATGTCGTTCCCCCTGCCTATCGAGGTCCTCGTCATCGAGTGTGGCATTTCCGCAGCGGTGTCGGGAGGTGATGAGGTGGTGATGCGCCCGTGTCACCCTTCACGCACATGACACCAGCTATGACACTGTGCAACTGATCGTTTTCCGACGATCGTTATTGGCATGAGCGAGCAACACGACGAACTGCGCAGGATTGCGATCCGGCTGGCGGCACTGCGATCCGACGTCAACGAGGTACTGGGGCGGCTCGCCCGGCTTGAACAACGCGAATGCCAAGACATCAGTCCGAGCGTCCTTCGAGCCTCTCGACCCGCTGTGCAATATCAGCGATGGCAGCCTGAAGGGCGTCGATCTGGCGATGTACCGCCTGGATTGGGTCCAGCTCATCCTGGCTCTGAGGCTGAGGCTGCGTGATGAAGTATCCGAGACCGGCGACGACCTCGGCATATCCGTCATCCGCTAACTGAGTCAGCGCCTTCTGGGCTGTCATCGGCGAGACGCCCTGCTCCTTGGCCAGCCCGCGGACCGATGGGAGCTTCTCCCCCGGCTTGAGTTCGCCAGAGTCGATCTTTTTAGCGATCGACGCGGCGAGTGCCTGGTACGGATGACCGGCAAGTTGGGGCTGGCTCATGACTCGACTGTACCGACACGACATATAACGCGCTAGTTCACCCGAATGGGTTACTAGCACTGTCCTAGCACTGTGCTACCTTAGTTATAGGACGACATAGTACGTCACAGATCAGGAGGAGATCGAAATGAGGAACATCCCCGTCAACCTGAGCGGCTACCGGCTTCGAGTCGCGGAGGCACCGGCGATGAAGACCCGCAAGGACAAGGACGGCCGCGAGGAGGTGGTGACCGTGGATGGCGTGACTCGGTTCGCGGTGTCGCTGTTCGCGAAGGCCAGCGGGTCGAAGGGCGAGGAGATCCGCGTGACTTTGGAGACCGATCCCGGTGAGGGTTTCGAGGAGGGGCAGTTGGTCGAGTTGATCGATGCCCGGGTGTCGCCGTACTCGTTCAAGAACGACCGTGGCGAGACCGTCTCGGGTGTGGCCTTCGCCGCGGGTGGTTTGAAGCCCGCCGCCTGATCGGGAATTCGATTCCCGGGGAGCCCTTCCTAATTTCTGGTTAGTGGCCCGTTCGAGTCGGGCAAGGGCACTTTGTGTTCATTGACAATTACAGAGTGAGCCGAGCTATGCCCAAAAACGCCGTGTTTTCGCGCCTTTGTGGTGGCGCGCCTTAGTTTCCGGGCTCATTTCTCCGGAAGCTTTGGGGTTCTACCACGACAACGAATCGAGGTAATCGGAAATGCGCAACGGTGGATTGTCAATCGAATTCGAGGAGAGCTTGCCGTGATCAGCAGTCAAGGGCTGAACGCGCTGATCGAGGACTACCGGACGGCGATGGGTTCCTTGGACGGCGCTGCCCGGTCCTTGGAGTCCGCGTCAGTGTCGATCAGTGGGGCGGGTGAGCACTTCACGCGGAAGTCGGCCCACCTGATCGAGCAGGTCAACGACCTTTACACGCAGGTTTCCCGTGTGGCCAACGAATTGAGCGAGGTGAAGACCGATGGTTAGCACGCTACCGGCCCGCCTGGACGGGCTGTCCACGTTTGATCCGCACGGCCCGAAGCGGGGTGCGTGATGACGTGCCCGAACGGCCATGGTGACTGGTTCGCCTCGTGTGGGGTGTGCACCTGCACGGTGTGCGGCTGCCAGTGGAAACCCTGACAGGAGAGGAGATCAACGATGTCGAACGCATTGATGGGGCTGGTGTGGCTGGTGATCGTGGGCTGTTTGACGGTCGCGGTGCCGGTACTGGGAGTGCTCACGCTGCTGGGCTCCGCAGCGATCGCGATGAAGGTGGCGCGCTCATGACCAGGACACAGCGGGATTTGTTCGGAAACACGATCACCGCCGCCGATCAGGCTTCGGGGCGGCGAATCACGAATGACATGAGCCTGGTGGAAAAGGTGTTAGAGGTTGCTGAGCTTGAGGGCTACGTGCTGGTGGGGGTTGCCGAAAAGGTGTACCGGAAGGAATCCAAAAACCAGATCACGGCCACCACCGCCGACGAGGCCCACATGGTTCACCAATTGCTGGACACGAACTGGCTCACGAAAGGCGGTGTGCACACCTACCAGTGCGGAGGGCGCGAGGGTCCGGGCAATTCGGTGCTCGTGCCACGGAAGTCGAAAGAGAAGGCACGCCAGTGGCGGGCACTGGCCCCGATAGCAGGAAAGGACGCACGACATGCAGTCGCAGACGATCAACGAGCAGGCTAGGCGCCGCTATCAGCAGTTCGAGGAGGCCATCAACACCACCCGGCTGGCCGTGGACGAGCTGACCGCGCTGTCGAAGAAGATGCGCGAGGGCGGCGGGGGCAACCGCTTCGAGGGCTGGCAAGTGCCCACCAAGGCCGAGGTCACCGCCGCGCTGCGCAAGGCCTCCGCGGACCTGGACACCCTGCGCCAAGCCTCGATCGAGTACAAGGCCGAACTGCTCTCCCGCGCCTGGCGCGTCTAAAGCCCGCTAAACCCCACCTGTTTCGGAAAGGACTGTCCGTGATGACGCAACGCCAGCTTGATGACCGGTTGATGGATGTGGATAAAGCCATGCGTGGCCTGCGCGAATCGATGCGCGGTATCCCGATCCGCTTCGCCGGGTTCAAAAAGGACCACGACCACGTGGCCCGCTCCATCGCCAACGCGACGGTGCTACTCGAAGGCGCCAAGCCGATGTTCAGCAACCACCCGGTCAAGGCCAGGCGCCACTAGCACCACCGTCGCCCATTTCCCCATGACAACCGCATATCGGGACGTAGCTGGGCCGTGACCCCCACCAGTCGGTGACCACACCGCGGGGGCGCGGCCCTTTCTCGTCCCGGCCCACCTTCTGTGTTTCGACTACCTGGGAGATCACCACTCATGGCCACCCGCAACAACACTCAGAACCGTCCGAGCGGCAAGCGGCGCGGCGCGGAAGTCCGTGCGGCCGCCTGGCTGGCCCGCCACCCCGGCGTGCTCGCCACCCCGACCGCGGTCACCACCAGCGTGCTGGAGCTGGGGCCGGTCACCACCGGCAGTGTCGCCGCCGGTCTGCTCACCGCCGCCGTCGCCTGGCGCCGGATCGACCCCGACACCTACCACCGGCACGCCGCACCCCGCTTCCGCGCCGTGCGGCGCCGCTGGACCCGCTACCACGGCTACCCGTGGCGCCGGAACCTCGACGCCTGCGAACTGACCCGCATCGACCGCCGCACCGGCGCCTGGCAGGTCCCCCGCGTGCTCAAGGTGACCTCCCCGACCCCGACGATCGATGTAGTCACGGTGAAGCTGTGCCGCGGCCAGTCCGTGCGCACCTTCCAAGGCCGGCGTGACGAGCTGGCCGCCGCCCTCGGCGCCGAAGTGCTCGCGATCGAGAACGCCAAACCGCGGGTCATCACCATCACCGCGGTCTACGGCAATCCGTTCACCGAGATCGTGCCCGCCGTCGAGATCCCCGACGAGGCCCACGAGGTGGACCTGACGGCGCTCGAGTTGGGCGATACCGAGCACGGGCAGGCCTGGAGCGAACCCCTGCTCGGCAACCACTGGCTAGTGCACGGCGCCACCGGCTCCGGTAAGGGCGGGCTGCTGTGGAACCCGCTGCGGGCGATGGGGCCGATGATCCGCGACGGCCTGGTCAAGGTCTGGATGATCGACCCCAAGGGCGGCATGGAAACCGAGCAGGGACGGCCCCTGTTCCACCGCTACGCGACCAGCACCGACCCCAATGTCGTGCTCGAACAGACCGGAGAGCTCGAAGACGAGACCGACGCCATGGTCGCCCTGATCACCCGGTTCCGCGACGCCATGAAACAGCGTCAGGAACTACTGCGGGACCAGGGACTACGCAAGGTCGAGGTCTCGGCAGAAACACCCCTGCACGTGTTGATGATCGACGAGCTGGCGATGCTGACCGCCCTCGGTGGACGCAACGTCACCTACCAGGTCAACAAGCTGCTGGGCGAGATCATGACCCAAGGCCGCGCAGCCGGATTCGCGGTGTGCGCCTACGTGCAGGAACCCACCAAGGACATCGTGCCGATCCGGGACCTGTTCACCGTGCGGATCTGCCTGCGCACCACCTCCTCGGACTACGTGGACATGGTGCTGGGCGACCACGCCCGCCTACGGGGCGCGATCGCCGACGAGATCCCGATGACCGAGGACTACGCCGGAATCGGCTACCGGATCACCAACACCACCCGCACCCCGATCCGGGTGCGCGCCGGACTGGTCACCGACGAGGACATCGCCGAACTCGTCACCACCTGCACCCCCCTCACCCGCGACGACGGCGACGACCCGACCGGCGTGGTCGTCCCCATCGCCGCCTGACCCACATCCGTCCAGAAAGGACACCTGTCACCATGACCACCGCACTCACACCGCTGGCGACCGTGCCGAAACTGGCCGCCGCGGTCATCCGCTACGTCCACGCCACCCCCGCACCCGAACCGGTCGCGGTCACCCTGGCCCCACGTGATCACGAGGTCTCCCTCCAGCCCCGGCACAGCAGCGACCCCGTGCACACCCTCGGATCGCTGCTGGTCTGGACGCACCGGCTGACCGGCGTCACCGGCGACTGGTGGCACACCGCCAGCAGGGACCTGCACATCACGCTGACCGGCCGTGGCCCGCACGGCATCACCTTCCGCGTCTACGCCGGAATCCCGCACCGGCTGGTCAAGCGGCATGTCCGGCTGGCCCCCGGTGCGCGCGAATCGGTCACCCCGGACGAGGTGTACCGGCTGGCCCTGACCTTGCGGGACGAACAGGACCGGAGGGCTGTGGCGTGATCACCCTGTCGTTTCTGTGGTCCTGGACCAAACTCACCCTCGCCGCCATCCTCGCCGTCGTCATCGAACAAGCCGTGATCAGCGGGTTCTGGGGCTTCGCCCTGGCTGCTGCCATCACCTTCACCGCCTGGCTGGTGATCAGCGTGGGCCTGTTCCGCGAGTGGCGCGCCCACGCTGCGGGCTACCGGCACGAGGTCAACAGCATCCGCCGCGAAACCAGCCGATAACTCGAAAGGAGAACCGGTCGTCATGCCCACCCCCGACACCACACCGCGGCGCAACCTCGTCACCGGTATCCGTCTGGCCGTCACCATCGTGCTCGGCGGGATCGGCGCGGCCGCGGGTTTCACCCACACCCACGACTGGGCCGTCCACAACGGACAAGCCGGATGGCTCGCCTGGGCCGACGCCGTGGTGATCGAGGGCATGGCGATCGTCGCCGGATTCGAACTCCACCGCGACCACCGCACCGGCACCGACCGCCGCCGCATCACCTTCCCCGCCGTGGTCCTGGTCGCCGGAATCGTCATCCAGATGGCCGCGCAAGTCGCCTTGGCACCCCGCACCCCTGCGGGTTGGCTGCTCGCGGCCATGCCCGCGCTGGGATTCCTCGTCGTGGTCAAGCTCCTCATGCGCCGAGCACCCCACGACACCGACCAGCCACCGCCACCGGCTGAGTCGGCACCGGCCAGCGCAGCCACCGCGTCACGTCCGGCACACGTGCCGGCCGAAACGAAGGGCTCAACCCTGGCGAAACTGCCGGCCGGTGTCCGGGCCAACCTCACCCGCGCCACCGAAACCGCGCACCAGGCTGGCCGCCCCGTCACCGCCGACGACATCACTGCCGCGGTGAACCTGCCCGACGCCCTGCTCACCACCCTCGTGGACGAGCTCAACACCAGCGTCAACCACCACCCCGCAACCACCTAAACCCGCGCGGACTCCTCCCCGCGCGCCCCCGGAAAGGGCGGGCCACCGGCACCCCTCACGCCGCGTCGGCCCGCCCTTTTCCCATTCCCGCACGACCCCAGGGAGCACCCATGGCCCTCACACCCGTTGATCTCGACCTCGCGGCCCGCATCCAGCACCGCCTGGCCGCACCCGACTACCGGCGCTGGCGGGCACGCGTGGAAGCCACCGGAGGATGCCTCAAACCCGTGCACCTCACCGGCCAGCGCACCCTGATCGACCACACCACCGGCCACGTCCTCGACCGGCACATCGGCACCATCTACGCCCCCTGCGGCAACCGCCGCTCCTCGGTTTGCCCCGCCTGCTCCGAGCGCTACGCCGCCGACGCCTTCCACCTCATCCGCGCCGGAGTCGCCGGAGGCAAAACCATCCCCCACGAGGTGGCCGACAAGCCGCGCTTGTTCGTCACCCTCACCGCCCCCTCCTTCGGCACCGTGCACACCCGCCCCACCACCCGGCACGGCAAACCGCGGCCTTGCCCGTGCGGCCAGTTCCACCACCCCGACGACCCCCGGCTGGGCACCGCGATCGATCCCGGCGCCTACGACTACCGCGGCGCGGTGCTGTGGCAAGGCCACGCCAGCGAACTGTGGCACCGCTTCACCATCCAGCTCCGCCGCGAACTCGCCACCGCCGCCGGACTGCGCGCCAACGACTTCGGCCAGCATGCACGCCTGTCCTATGCCAAAGTCGCCGAATACCAGCGCCGCGGACTCGTGCACTTCCACGCCGTCATCCGCCTCGACGGCCCCGAAGGCGCCCACGACCCCGCCCCCGACTGGGCAGACACCGAACTCCTCGACCACGCCGTACGCGCCGCCGCGGAAACCACCCGCGTCACCAAAACCCTCACCCTCGACGGCGGCGAGGAGGAACACACCTTCACCTGGGGCACCCAACTCGACATCCGCGTGATCAACCGCCCCGACCACGTCGAGGACGGGCGCGGGCAGCTCAGCGACCAGGCGCTAGCGGGCTACATCGCCAAATACGCCACCAAAGGCACCTCCACCAGCGAAACCCCCGACCGGCCCGTGCGCTCCGAACGCGACATCGAGCACCTCACCGTGCACCCCCACCACAAACGCATGATCACCGCCGCCTGGGACCTCGGCGCGAACGAGGATCTGACCTTCCTGCGCCGCTGGGCGCACATGCTCGGCTTCCGCGGCCACTTCCTCACCAAAAGCCAGCGCTACTCCCTGACCTTCAAGCACCTCCGCACCGAACGGCGCCTCTGGCAACACCACGCCGCCCTGGAAACCCTCGGCGCCCAACCCGACACCGTGCTCGTGGTCAATCACTGGAAATTCACCGGCACCGGCCACGCCAACGACGCCGAACGTGAACTCGCCGAAGCCATCTACCAACGCAAACGCACAACCCGCAAACAGAAAAAGGAGAACGAATCATGAGTCAGAAGGTCACCTACACCGTGGATGAGGCCGCCGAACTGCTCGGCATCAACCGTGGAGTTGCTTACCAGCAGGTTCGCGAGGGCCACATTCCCGCTGTTCGACTCGGCAAGCGATGGCTGATACCGCGTGACCGGTTCCACGCATGGCTTGACGGCGGGGAAGGAGCGGCCTGATGGGCTTCATCAACAAGACCCCTGCCGGAAGCTGGCGGGCCAACTGGCGTGATCCGGCTGGAAAGCAGAAGGCAAAGACGTTCCCGACCAAGCGCGAGGCTCAGCGGTTCCTCGCCGAGATCGAGACGGCCAAGGCCAGCGGTTCGTACGTCTCGCCAGCGGCCGGTAAGACTCGCTTCCGAGACCACGCTGAGCCTTGGATTGCAGCACGGACCACCGAGGCGACAACAACCGCCCGCGATATCTCGGTCATGCGAACCCACGTCCTCCCCAAGTGGGGTGACTGGCAGCTTGCCAAGATCACGCATCTGGCGGTCCAGCAATGGGTGACGGAGCTGGCTCGGCACTTGTCCCGCTCCATGGTGAGCAAGTGCCTGCAACTCACCTCGAACGTCATGCGCTCCGCAGTACGAAACCGGCTGGTCACGCTCAACCCATGCGAGGACGTCACCCTCCCGAAGATCCGCCAACGCGACACCGACGACCGGATCATCAGCCGGGAGGAGTTGCGTGAATTCCTGCTGCCCGTCGTCCCAGATCGGTACCGGGCTCTTGTCGCGGTCGCCGCGGGCACCGGACTTCGCTGGGGCGAGGTGGTGGGGCTGCGCACCGATGCGGTGAACCTGGGCGACAAGCCCGCGGTTCGAGTGATCCGCACAGTGATCGAGGTCAGCGGGCACACCTCGTTCAAGCCGTATCCGAAGTCCCGTGCTGGAGCGCGCACAGTGCCCTTGCCGAATTGGGCTGCTGACCTGTTGCGAGAGCACCTCACGCGGTATCGGCCGGAAGATGGCGGACTGATCTTCGCCAACGAAGCCGGTCAGCCGCTACGGCGCACGTTGTTTCGGTCTCGGGTCTGGCGACCGGCTCTTGTGCGGGCGGGGCTACTGGGTGAGGTAAAGATCTATGACGATGAACGCTTCGAGGCCATCTGGACGGACGCGGACGGCAATAAGCAGTCACAGCATTTCGACAAGCGCCGGGAGGCGGTCATCCACGTGGCCCGCCACCAGGCAGGGGGTATTCGCTTCCACGACCTGCGGCACTCCTACGGCACCTGGCTTGCCGACGACGGCGTTCCGCCAAACAAGTTGCAGAAGGTCATGGGGCACGAGAGCGTCACCACCACGCTGAAGTTCTACGTCCGCAAGACGGAGGATCATGACGCCATCCTCGACGTGCTCAACGATCCCGAGGACGACGACCCGGAAGACGACGACCCGGAAGACGACGAGAAGGCCTCATAGCCCGCGATGCTGACTTTTCGCTGACTTCGCGGGTTTCGCGGCGGGCAGAAGATCATGCCGGAGTGGACAAAGCCCCCTGAACCTGCTGGTCAGAGGGCTTTATCCTTTGTGGAGCTGAGGGGAATCGAACCCCTGACCTCTGCCTTGCAAAAGCAGCGCTCTACCAATTGAGCTACAGCCCCTGACGCGGGCGGCTGGGCGCCCGCGGAAGTTCAGTTGTTGTGGCCCGCGCCGGCAGCCTTGGCCGGGGTGGAGCCGTTCGTGGAGACGGTGCTGAACGGCTTGTCGCTCGGGGCGGTGGCCTCGCGCCACAGTTCAGCTTCGGCCTTGGCGTCCTTGTTGCGCTTGATCACGAACAGCACACCACCCGCGATGACCGCGAGCGCCAACAGCTTCTTCACGTGAAGCCCCTTCTCGAAGTTCCCGCTGACCTCATCGATGCTACTGCACGTCGTTCACGGGCCTTCGCATGGTCGTCAGCACGAATAGTCACCACGGGGCCGGGTAGCCGGATAGCGAAGGCGATCGACAAGGAGCGACAGGAATGACCGACAAGGAAGACCGCCAGGAAGGCGTCAAGGGTGCCGTCGAGGACGTGAAGGGCCGGGTCAAGGAGACCCTCGGCACGGTCCTCGGCAACGACTCCGCCCAGCGTGAGGGACGTGCGCAGCAGGAGAAGGCCGCTGCGCAGCAGGAGGTATCCCAGCGTGAGGCCGAGGCCGACGAAGCGCGTCAGCGCGCCGAGGCCAAGGAGGCACGCGAGCGCACCGAACAGTAACGACGCCCCCAAGCTACGGCCAGGGCTGACGCGGCAAGGTTCCCCGTCCGCCCTGGCCGTTCCACGTGGAACCGTGGCAGCGTTGACCTTCCCCCGGGGCAAGGGTGAGCCGTGAGGAGGTCACTGGGGGGGTTCCTGACCATCGGCGCGTTCGCTCGTGCCGCGCATTTGTCACCCAAGGCGCTCCGGCTTTACGACTCGTATCGAGGCGGTACTGCGCTCGCCTTCGCGCGGCCACCGAGATTGCGGCTTACCGGACCGATGTCGAAGCCGATGGTCACCTGCGGCAGTTGACACGACGAGCTGATCGAACTGGCCAACCGCAACGGCGGCGCCGACAACATCGCCTGCGTCGTTGCCGACGTCGGTTAGGCGCGCGTCGCCTGGATGTCGAGTTGGATTTCGACGGTCGAGCCGACCACGACGAGGCCCTTGGCGATCGTCTGTTGCCAGTTGATCGTGAAGTCCTCGCGATGCAACTCGGTCGTCGCGACCGCGCCGAGGCGGTCGCCGTTCCAGCTGCGCAGGCCCAGGTAGGTCGCGTCGAGCCGGACGCCGCGGCTCGCGCCGCGCAGGTTCAGCGTGCCGTCGAACTGCCACCGGTCGCCCGCCACCTGGCGAACGCGGTCGCTGTAGAAATGCAGCTTCGGGAAGCGATCGACGTCGAGAAAATCGGCGGAGCGCAGGTGTTCGTCGCGTTTGTCGGCCGCGGTGTCGATACTCGCGGCGTCGATGACGACCTCGACGGCCGAGTCCTCGATCCGCTGCCCGACGTTGATCCGCCCCTGGAAACTCGTGAACCGGCCATGCACGCGGGACAGCCCGATGTGCCGGGCGACGAATCGGATCGACGAATGGTCCGGGTCGATGGTCCACTCGCCTGGTTCGGGCAGCCGCAGCCCGGTGTCCGGCTGGAGTTCGACGTCGCCGAGCGCGGTGTGGTCACCACTGGCCACCTCGACCAGGTGACTGGACTCGCGATAGCCGCCCGCGCTCAGAGCGACGCCGTACGTGCCGGCCGACGCCGTGCAGACGGCCAGCCCGAAGTCGTCCGCCTTGACCGTGCTCAGCCGCTGCGAACGTTTGTGCCGCAGCGTCATTTCGGCACCGGAGAGCGGGCGGCCGCGCTCGTCGCGGACACGTGCACTCACCAGGCCGACGCCACCGTCGAAAGTGACCGGCTCACCTTTGCGGCCGTCCTTGCGCAGCAAGCGCCCGAACATCGCTGACTCCCATCCTGTTCGCAGGCCCCCAACGGCACCTTAGACAAGCAGGGAAAAGTGACACCGATCCCCGTAACGCACGACACACCACGACTACTCACTCGAGTGCGCGGATCGCGTTGCGTAACTCGTCCAGCGCTTGACGTGCGAGTTCGGTGAAAGTCCGTTCGTTGGCGGGCTCGACCCACCGGGTGAACGCGCGGGAGAACGCACGGGCACCGAGATCGGCGGCCAGGTTCGCGGCGAGCTCCTCGACCCCGCGCTTGCGCAGCGCGTCCGTCATGGCCGCCGCAAGGTGGGCGCGCTTGAACACCTCGCGCTCCTGCAGCTCGGTGTGTCCAGCGATGACCGCCTGCAGTCGTGGCCCGAACTCGCGCTGCGCCTGGGTGAAACTCGCGGTGACCTCGTCCAGACCGGCCGCGACCGCCTGGAGTGGGGTGGCGGCCTCGGGTGCGCCGGCGATCCCGTCCGCGACAAGCCGGCCGTGGATGTCCTGACCGGCGAAGAGCACCTCTCGCTTGTTCGGGAAGTGCCGAAAGAAGGTGGTCTTGGTGAGCCCGGCCCGCTCGGCGATCTCGGCGACCGTCGTGTCGTCGTATCCCTGCTCGGTGAACAGGTCGAGCGCGGCTACGACCAGCCGCTGCCTCGCGTTCGGCTCCCAACGTGCCATGAGTACACGATAGGTGATGTGACTCAGTACCGTCACTCTTGCTATAGTGATGTTACCAAGTCACATCACTAGACGGGAGAACAAATCATGCGTGTCCTGGTCACCGGCGCGAGCGGTCACATCGGCTGGGCCGTCGTTCCTGAACTAGTCAAGGCCGGGCATGAGGTCGTCGGCCTCGCCCGGTCCGAGGCGTCGGCCGCGGCGGTGAAGGCGCTTGGCGCCGAGGTGCGGCGCGGCGACCTGACCGATCTGGACGGCCTGCGTGAGGCGGCTACCGAAACGGATGCGGTCGTCCACCTCGCGTTCGATCACGAAAGCATGCGGGCCGGAGACTTCGCCGGTGCGGCCGACAGGGATCTGGCCGTGGTCCAGGCCTTCGGGGACGCGCTGGCCGGCACCGGCAAGGCCTTCATCGGGATCGGTATGGGACTCACCGGTGCCGAAAATCCCTCGCTCGCGGCCGCGAACCCCCGATTCGCCGTCGGTCGCGCGGTCGGCGAACTCACCGACCGCGGCATCCGTTCGATCCGGATCGCGATCCCGCAGGTCGTCCACAGCACGCGAGACAGGTCGGGGTTCGTGCCGACGTTGATCGGAATCGCCCGGCGCACAGGCGTTTCCGGCTATCTCGGCGACGGGACGAACCGGTGGCCGGCCGTGCACACCAAGGACCTCGCGCGCCTGTACCGGCTGGCGCTGGAGAAAGCAAAGGCCGGCGCGCAGTTGCACGCCACGACCGACGAGGGCGTGCCCGTGCGCGAGATCGCCGAGACGATCGGCCGCCACCTCGGCGTCCAGGCGAAGAGCATTCCCTCGGAGAAGGCCGCGGACCACTTCGGGTACTTCGCCCCGTTCATGACGATCGACAACGCCATGTCCAGCGCCGAAACTCGCGAGCTGCTGGGCTGGGAGCAGGTTCACCCCGGTCTGCTGGCGGACCTCGATAACGGGCACTACTTCACCGGGGAATGACGAACTGGAGCTGCCTTCTCCAGCTCGACCGCCTGTTGCTCGGTCAGTGTGTCGACATGGGCGCCGAAATCGCAGAAACCGCGCTCGGATCGTGAACGTGGTCGTCCTACTCATCGCCGCCCCAACAAAAAGACCGGCCCACGACTTGCGTGGACCGGTCTTTTGTGTGGGCCCAGGAGGACTTGAACCTCCGACCTCTTCGTTATCAGCGAAGCGCTCTAACCGCCTGAGCTATGGGCCCCTGGAACGTCAAGAAGACTACAGGATGCCTTCTACTCCCTTTCAGAGAGGGTGACCTCCAGGCCGCCGGCCAGGTCGGCGGACACGTTGTAGATGAACGCGCTCACCGTGGCCAGTGCCGAGAGCAGCACGATGTTGATCGCGCCGAGGATGGCTGCGATGCCGAACACGCGGCCCGCGCTGATGAGCGGGTCGGCGGGCGCACTGCCGCCCTCGCCGGACACCAGGGACGAGTACGTGCCGTTCAGCTTGTCCCACACGCCCATGCCGTCCAGCACCGTGTACAGCACACCGACCGCGACCAGCCACACGAAGAACATCGCCGCGCCGAGGACCAGCGACAGCTTCAGCACCGACCAGGGGTCGAACCGTTTGACCTGCAGGCTCGCGCGGCGCGGACCACGGCCCGGCCGCCGCAGGGCGCTCGGCGCGGAGCGTCCCTTGGTGCCAGGGCTGGTCACACTCACTGTTTCCTGCCCCCTCAGGCCGGCTAGCGCGTCCTCGTTCGGCTCCGCGGAGTTGCCGAACAACCCCTGCGCAGCCGTTCCGGTGACCACCGGTCGGGTGCCACCGTTCTGCTCCGAGTACAGCACATTTTCGCCGGACTGGCCGCTCGGGAACCACTCGGTTTTGGCTTCGGTCGTGCCGTTGCGGGTGTCCTTGCTCAGCCGCTGCCACGGCGGCGTTGCCGGTTCACCGGTTGCGGTTGGCCGTTCCGGGTTCTCGGGCGATGTCACTGATCAAGTCCTTACTGCGGCTCTTCTGCTGGGCCGGTCTCTTCGCTGGGTGTGCCCTCACCATTACCGACGCCTGAGGGCTCGTCCGCGTTGCGCGCGACCGCGAGCAGAGTGGTTCCCTCCCCGAGGTTGATCAAACGCACGCCCTTGGTCTGCCGACCTGCCTTGCGCACCTGCTCGGCCGCCGTGCGAATGACCCCACCGCTGGACGTGATGGCGTACAGCTCGTCATCCACGTCCACGATGAGCGCACCTACCAGCCTGCCACGTTTCCGGTCGTGCTGAATGGTCAGCACACCCTTGCCTCCGCGGCCCTGCACCGGGTAGTCCTCGATCGCGGTGCGCTTCGCGTAGCCGCCGTCGGTGGCGACCAGCAGAAACTTTTCCGGCTTGACCACGTTGAGTGCGAGCAGTTCGTCGCCTTCGTTGAACCGCATGCCCAGCACACCCGACGTCGCCCGGCCCATCGGCCGCAGCGCCTCGTCGGTCGCGTGGAAGCGGATCGACTGGCCCTCGGCCGACACCAGCAGCAGGTCGTCCTCGGGACCGGCCAGCACCGCGCCGACGAGTTCGTCGCCCTCACGCAGGTTGACGCCGATCAGCCCACCGGAACGGCTGGAGTCGAAATCGCTCAGCTTGGTCTTCTTCACCAGGCCGCGCTTGGTGGCGAGCACGAGGTAGGGTGCCACCTCGTAGTCGCGGATCTGGATGACCTGCGCGATCTCCTCGTCCGGCTGGAACGCGAGCAGGTTCGCCACGTGCTGCCCACGCGCGGCACGGTTGGCCTCGGGCAGTTCGTACGCCTTCGCGCGGTACACCCGGCCCTTGTTGGTGAAGAACAGGATCCAGTCGTGCGTGGAGCACACGAAGAAGTGCTGCACGATGTCGTCCTGCTTGAGCTGCGCACCCTGCACGCCCTTGCCGCCGCGCTTCTGCGAGCGGTAGAGATCGGTCTTGGTCCGCTTCGCGTACCCGGTGCGCGTGATGGTGACCACCACGTCCTCGACCGCGATGAGGTCCTCGACCGAGACATCGCCGTCGAACGGGATGATCTGGGTGCGCCGGTCGTCACCGTACTTCTCGACGATTTCGGTCAGCTCGTCCTTGACGATCTGCCGCTGCCGCTCCGGCCTGTCCAGGATGTCCTTAAGGTCGGCGATCTTGGCCTCGATCTCGGCCAGCTCGTCGATGATCTTCTGGCGCTCCATCGCGGCCAGCCGGCGCAGCTGCATCTCCAGGATCGCGTTGGCCTGGATCTCGTCCACGTCGAGCAGCTCGATCAGGCCGGTGCGGGCGATGTCCACGGTCTGCGACCGCCGGATCAGCGCGATGACCTCGTCGAGCATGTCCAGCGCCTTGACATACCCACGCAGGATGTGGGCCCGTTCCTCGGCCTTGCGCAGCCGGAACCGGGTGCGCCGGACGATGACCTCGATCTGGTGCTTGACGTAGTGCCGCACCACCTGGTCGAGCCGCAGCGTGCGCGGCACGCCGTCGACCAGGGCCAGCATGTTGACGCCGAAGTTGTACTGCAGCTGGGTGTGCTTGTAGAGGTTGTTCAGCACGACCTTCGCGACCGCGTCCCGCTTGAGCGTGACCACGATCCGCATACCGCGTCGGCTGTTGGACTCGTCCGCGATGTCCGAGATGCCGGTGAGCTTGCCGTCACGCACCAGCGACGCGATGTTCTCGACCAGGTTGTCCGGGTTGACCTGGTAGGGCAGCTCGGTGACGACCAGCGTCGTACGGCCCTTGACGTCCTCTTCGACCTCGACGACCGCGCGCATCTTCACCGAACCGCGGCCGGTGCGGTAGGCGTCCTCGATCCCGGACGTGCCGAGGATGAGGCCCTTCGTCGGGAAGTCCGGCCCCTTGATGCGCTGCATCAGCGCGGCGAGCAGTTCGTCCTCGCCGGCCTCGGGGTTCTCCAGTGCCCAGAAAATGCCGTCCGCGACCTCGCGCAGGTTGTGCGGCGGGATGTTGGTCGCCATGCCGACCGCGATGCCCGACGTGCCGTTGACCAGCAGGTTCGGGATACGCGCCGGCAGGACGTCCGGCTCCTGGGCGCGGCCGTCGTAGTTGTCGGAGAAGTCGACGGTCTCCTCGTCGATCTCCCGCAGCATCTCCATCGCCAGCGGGTCCAGGCGGCACTCGGTGTACCGCATGGCCGCGGCGGGGTCGTTGCCCGGCGAGCCGAAGTTGCCCTGCCCGTCGATGAGCGGGTACCGCAGTGCCCACGGCTGGGCCAACCGCACGAGCGCGTCGTAGATCGCGGAGTCACCGTGCGGGTGGTAGTTGCCCATCACGTCGCCGACGACGCGGGAGCACTTGTTGTAGCCGCGGTCCGGCCGGAAACCCGAGTCGTACATGGAGTAGAGCACGCGACGGTGCACCGGCTTGAGACCGTCGCGCACGTCCGGCAGCGCCCGCGACACGATCACGCTCATGGCGTAGTCGATGTAGGAGCGCTGCATCTCCTGCTGGATGTCGACCGGTTCGGTGCGATCGTGATCCGGCGGCAAGGTTTCCGTCATGAGGTCCTTCTCAAAGGAAAAGCAGAGTCAGTGCACTGTGGACATTGGGCTGATCAGACATCGAGGAAGCGGACGTCCTTGGCGTTACGGGTGATGAACGAGCGGCGTGCTTCCACGTCCTCGCCCATGAGCACGCTGAACAGTTCGTCGGCCGCGGCCGCGTCGTCCAGCGTCACCTGCAGCAGCAGCCGGTGCGCCGGGTCCATGGTGGTTTCCCAGAGCTCTTCGGCGTTCATTTCGCCGAGACCCTTGTAGCGCTGGATGCCGTCGTCCTTCGGCAGCTTGCGCCCGGCCTCGGCACCCGCGGCCAGCAGTCCGTCGCGTTCCTTGTCCGAATACGCGAACTCCGGCTCCGACCGCGGCCACTTGATCTTGTACAGCGGCGGGCAAGCGAGATAGACGTGGCCGTGCTCGATGAGCTGGGGCATGAAGCGGAACAGCAGCGTCAGCAGCAGCGTGCGAATGTGCTGACCGTCCACATCGGCGTCGGCCATCAGCACGATCTTGTGGTAGCGCAGCTTGGAAATGTCGAAGTCGTCGTGGATGCCCGTGCCCAGGGCGGTGATCAGCGACTGGACCTCGTTGTTCTTGAGGACCTTGTCGATGCGGGCCTTCTCCACGTTGATGATCTTGCCTCGGATCGGCAGGATCGCCTGGAACCGCGACTCGCGTCCTTCCTTGGCGGAACCGCCCGCCGAGTCACCCTCGACGATGTAGAGCTCGCACTCCTCCGGGTTGGTGGACTGGCAGTCCTTGAGCTTGCCCGGCAGGCCGCCGATGTCCATCGCACCCTTGCGGCGCACCAGATCCCGCGCGCGCCGCGCGGCCATCCGCGCCTGCGCGCTGGACACCGCCTTGTTGATGATCGTCCTGGCCTCGTTGGGGTTGCGCTCGAACCAGTCGGCGAGCCACTCGTTCGTCTTGGACTGCACGAACGACTTCGCCTCGCTGTTGCCCAGCTTGGTCTTGGTCTGGCCCTCGAACTGCGGTTCGGAGAGCTTGATCGAGACGATCGCGGCGAGACCCTCGCGCACGTCCTCGCCGGAGAGGTTCTCGTCCTTCTCCTTCAACAGCTTCTTGTCGCGCGCGTACACGTTGACGACGCGGGTCAGCGCGGCGCGGAAGCCCTCCTCGTGCGTGCCGCCCTCGTGCGTGTTGATCGTGTTGGCGAACGTGTGCACCGACGCGGTGAACGAGTTGTTCCACTGCATCGCGACCTCGACCTCGAGCCCGTCTCCCTTGGCGTCGAAGGAGATCACGCTCTTGTGGATCGGGTCCTTGCTGCCGTTGATGTGCTTGACGAAGTCCTCGAGACCGCCCGGGTAGTGGTAGACGCGCTCCTTGACCCGCGCCTGCTGCCCGTCGACGTCGGTCTCGGTGTCTTCTTCGCTGACGCGCTCGTCCCGCAGGGTGATCGACAGGCCCTTGTTGAGGAAGGCCATTTCCTGCAGCCGGCGCGCGACCGTCTCGGCGTTGTACGTGGTGGTCTCGAAGATGTCGGGGTCGGCCCAGAACGTGGTGGTGGTCCCGGTGGAGTCGGCGGGGCCGGCGTCCACGAGTTCCCCGGGCTTCGCGCGGTCGTAGTGCTGTTTCCACAGCCTGCCGTCGCGGCGGACCTCGACGTCGAGTGCCGAGGACAGCGCGTTGACCACCGAGATGCCGACGCCGTGCAGACCACCGGAGACCGCGTAGGAGTCGCTGTCGAACTTGCCGCCCGCGTGCAGCACCGTGTGCACGACCTCGATGGTCGGCCGCTGCTCCTTGGGGTGCATGTCGACGGGGATGCCACGGCCGTCGTCGACGACGCGGACGCCACCGTCGGCGAGCAGGGTCACCTCGACCTTGGTCGCGTACCCGGCCATCGCCTCGTCGACGGAGTTGTCGACGACTTCCTGGATAAGATGGTGGAGGCCGCGCTCGCCGGTCGAGCCGATGTACATACCCGGACGCTTCCGGACGGCTTCGAGCCCCTCGAGCACGGTGATGGAGGACGCGTTGTAGTCGTTCTGCTTGGCTGCCACAGGCCTGCTTTCTCCTCAGTCTCGCCCAAGGGATCCCCGCTCCCCTGTCCAGTCTACTTGCCCACCTTCGCTGACATGCGGCAAGGACACCCCTGATTTGGTCACAGAGCCACGAACTCAGACCCGGACGAGTGCCGACGTGGCTCTGCGTCATGTCGAGGCATCACGGCGCGTTCAAGTGTCAGCCGTAAGTGTCGCGGGGACCGCGTCCCGGAACGTGCCGCAAACCCTTGCGCCAGCTGGGCGCGGTGGGGCCGTGAATGCGCATGCGCTTGACGACTCCGTGGCCGACGGCCGCGGCGATCTTCTTGAGCAGCTGCCCCTGCAGGAGCCGAAGCTGGGTGGCCCAGGCGGTGGAGCTGGCACGGACGGTGAGCTCGCCGTCCTTGAGTGCGACCGGCTGTGCGTGCTCGGCGACCTCCTCGCCGACCAGTTGTGCCCACTCGCCGAAGACCTGGCCGTTGGCCAGCCGGGGAGCCCAGCCGCGCTCGGCGGACAGCCGCGAGACCAGGCGGCCGAGTGGCTGTGGGTCGCGAGGGTCGGCGCCGGGGCCGGACCAGCGGCGGCGCCGAGGGCTCTGTCCGTAGTCACTCGCCCGGCCCGGCTTGCGCACCCCGGGTTCCACACCTCTGGCCTCGGCCTTGGCCCTGGCCGCCGCGAGCGCCTGTCGCGCCAGGTCACGCCCGGATCCCGGTGCCTCGTTCGGCCCAGTTCCGGCGTCACGATCCGTTGCCGGTAGGGTTTGCTCCCTCGGGTTACCCCACGGTTGGGGATTCTCAGTTGCTTCGTTCAGCCGCTTGATCACGCCGGGCGATAACGCGATCACCGGGTTATCCACACTATCCACAGGGTTATCCCCAGATCGGTGGGTAAATTGTGTGGCCCCGGTCACTCCGCGTGCTTGATTGGATCTTGCTGAGGACTCATCCGGCAAGTTTGACCTCCCCGTTCGACACCGCGAACCGCGTCCCCGCCAGTTCCTCGGGGACGTCCTCGTCCACCGCCGCCGTCACCAGCACCTGTTCGGCGCCGGCCGCGACCTCGGCGAGCCTGGCCCGCCGTCGCCGGTCGAGCTCGGCGAATACATCATCCAGCAGCAACACCGGTTCACCGGTTTCGCCACGCAGCAGTTCGTACGAGCCCAACCGCAACGCGAGCGCGAACGACCACGACTCACCGTGACTGGCATATCCCTTCGCGGGGGCCTCACCGAGGATGAGCTCCAGCTCATCGCGATGCGGCCCGACCAGGCTGATCCCACGGTCGAGTTCAGCCTGCCGCACCTCGGCCAGTGCCTGCACGAGGATATCGGCAAGCTTGGCCGGATCGGCGCGTTCTTCCCCAGGATTTCCGTATCCCTCGGGAAGGGCTTCGCCCAGACTCGACCGGTAGGCGATCTTCGCGGGCCGCGAGTCCGGCGCGACCCCCATATACGCAGCCGCGGCGTGGGGCGCGAGATCGGCGACGAGGTCCAGCCGCGCCGCGAGCAACTGCCCGCCGACCGTGGCCAGATGGTTGTCCCACACCTCGAGCGTGGACAGCGCGTACGGGTCCTCGCGCGCACCTTTTCTCTTACCGGCCGTCTTCAGCAGCGCGTTGCGCTGCCGCAGCACGCGGTCGTAGTCGGACCGGACCCCCGCCCACCGCGGCGCGCGCAGCACCAGCAGTTCGTCGAGAAACCGTCGTCGCTCACCAGGATCGCCGCGTACCAGCGCCAGGTCCTCGGGAGAGAACAGCACCGTGCGCAGGATGCCGAGAATGTCGCGCGGTTTGCCGACCGCGCCCCGGTTCACTCGCGCACGGTTGGCCTTGCCGGGCGTGATCTCCAGTTCGATGGTCAGCTCGCGGTCGTCGTTGACCACGGCCGCCCTGACCAGCGCACGTTCGCAACCATGACGGATCAGCGGCGCGTCGGTGGCCACGCGGTGCGAACCCAGCGTGGCCAGATAGCCGATGGCCTCCAGCAGGTTGGTCTTGCCCCGGCCGTTCTGCCCGACCAGCACGGTCGCGCCGGGTGTCAACGGCAGGTCGACGTGCTCCCATGACCGGAAGTCCGTGACCTGAAGATGACGGAGGTACACTTCAGGCCTACTGCCCGACCTTCTTGACGGCGTGCCCGCCGAACTGGTTGCGCAGCGCGGCGACCGCACGCATCGCCGCGGAGTCCTTCTGCCGCGAGGAGAACCGGGCGAACAGCGCGGCCGAGATCACCGGCGCGGGCACCGCGTTGTTGATGGCTTCCTCCATGGTCCAGCGGCCCTCGCCCGAGTCCTCGACATAACCTTCGAGGTCGTCCAGCTCCGGGTCCTCGTCCAGCGCGCGGACCAGCAGGTCCAGCAGCCACGAGCGAACCACGGTGCCCCGCTGCCAGCCCTTGATCACGGCGGGCACGTCATTTACGACCTTCGCGGCCTCGAGCAGTTCGAAGCCCTCGGCGAAGGCCTGCATCACGCCGTACTCGATGCCGTTGTGAATCATCTTCGCGTAGTGCCCGGCGCCGACCGACCCCGCGTGCGAGAAACCCTCCTCGCGCGGGCCTTCCGGACGCAGCGCGTCGAAGACCGGCATGGCGCGCTCGACGTCCTCGCTCGCGCCACCGACCATCAGGCCGTACCCGTTGTCCTTGCCCCACACGCCACCGGACACACCGCAGTCGAGGTAACCGATCTTGTGTGCGGCCAGCGCCTCGGCGTTGCGCTTGTCGTCGGTGAACTTCGAGTTGCCGCCGTCGATCACCAGGTCGCCCTCGGACAGCAGCTCGCCGAGCTCGGCGACGGTGTCCCTGGTCGGACCGCCGGCCGGGACCATGATCCAGACGATGCGCGGACCGTCGAGCTTGGACACCAGGTCGGCCAGTGAGGAAGAATCGCTCACCTCCGCGTTGCGGTCGTAGCCGATCACCTCGTGCCCGGCGGCACGCAGCCGCTCGCGCATGTTGAAGCCCATCTTGCCGAGGCCGACAAGTCCGAGCTGAACCATTGGAAAACTCCCCTTTTGTCTTCGCGCGACCGGTCAGCCGGGCAGGCGGACCGGCATCAACAAGTAGAGGTAACCAGGAACGACCTGGCCCTGCTCGTCAGCCGGCTTGATCAAAGCCGGACGGTTGGGCGTGGTGAAGGTCAGCTCGGCACGGTCGGTGTGCAGTGCACCGAGACCGTCGACGAAGTAACCCGGGTTGAACGCGATCGTCACCGGGTCGCCCTCGTACTCCACGGGAAGTTCTTCCTCGGCGCTGCCCTCGTCGTCACCACCCGCGGACAGTCGCAACGAACCGTCCGCGAACTCCAGCCGCACCTGGGTACCACGCTCGGCGACCAGCGACACACGTTTGATCGCTTCGGACAGCGCCGACACCCCGATCACCGCTCGCGACGAGTGCTGCGCCGGGAGCAACTGACGGTAGGGCGGGAACTCGGCGTCGAGCAGCCGGGTGGTCGTGTAGCGGCCGGACCCGGCGAGCCCGAGCAGCCCCTCGCCGCTGGCGAGGCCGAGGGTCACGGTGGCGCCACTCGCGCCGAGCGACTTGGCGGCCTCGGCGAGGGTGCGCGCCGGGACGAGCACCGCGGCGTCCGCCATTCCCTCGGCGGGCTTCCAGGAGAACTCGCGCATCGCGAGCCGGAAACGGTCGGTGGCCACCAGTGTCAGTTTGTCGCCGGTGATCTCCAGCCGCATGCCGGTGAGCATCGGCAACGTGTCGTCCTTGCCCGCGGCGACGGCGACCTGGGTGACGGCCTGGCCGAAGGCGTCGCCGGCGACCTCACCGGCGAGCGAGGGCTGGGCTGGAAGCGCGGGGTAGTCCTCCACCGGCATGGTCGGCAGGCTGAACCGGGCATTGCCACACGTGATCGAGGCGCGCGCCGCGTCCACGGAGATCTCGACCGGTTGCGCCGGAAGCGACTTGGTGATGTCGGCGAGTAGGCGTCCGGAGACGAGCAGTCGTCCGCCGTCGGCGATCGTCGCCGGGACGCCGACCGTCGCGGAGACCTCGTAGTCGAACCCGGACACGGTGAGGGCGTCGGTCGTCCCGTCGGACCCGGCGTCGAGCAGCACCCCACCCAGAACCGGGACCGGTGGCCGGGACGGCAGGCTGCGCGCCACCCAAGCGACGGCGTCGGCGAGCCCGTCGCGCTCGACTCGGATCTTCATGCGCCCATCCTTTCGACAGCCGAGCCCCCTACGGCTCGAGAAGATCGACAACTGGCCCTGTCCGGCCGCGTGCATGGCCGTGACCAGGGATCTCGTCAGTGTGGTGTGGCCCGGAGCCGATGTCGCCAACGACGTGCGGGCTTGGGTGTGGATACCCACGTTAGAACGCCCGCGTCCGGTCCGTCACTTGGGGCAGGCCATCGACATGTCGACAAGACGTCACGATCCGCCGCGTTGTCCCCAAGTCCACAGCCCCCTGTTTTTGCTTTAGAAGATTTTCTTGAGGACAAGAAAGGCAGTGACAGTAATAAGGGCTGTGGGTTGTGTGGACAGCGTTCGTCGTCGCAGGTCCGACGGCGCGTCGGGATGTGGAAATCTGGGGACTGCCGGACGTGGACTACTCGGGCCCGCGGTGGATGGTTTTGAACTTCCCACAGTCCATCCACATTCATCCACAGTTGTCCACACAATCTTCCCCAGCTGTGGGTGGGTTTGTGCCCAGGGACGCGCACAGGAGCGGCCGCCGTTTCTTCACTCCTGTGAGCGACCCAGATCTTCTTTCGATGCCTTGTCGTTATTGGGATCACAGGCGAGCAACCTTCGACTACCCCGGTATAGAAGGAAGAAACGCGTCGCGTCGCGGCACTGTCCTAGTTGGACACCGGCGGGCGCGGCGTTGCCCCGCAAAAACAAGAAGGGCGGCACACCGTGGTGTGCCGCCCTGTTGAGAGGAACGGGTGTTACTGACGAGCGCGCTGCTTGATGCGGAACGTCAGCTCCTGCACCTGGTCGTAGATCCGGCGCCGCTCGGCCATTTCCTTGCGGATCTTCTTGTCCGCGTGCATGACCGTCGTGTGGTCGCGGCCGCCGAACGTCTGGCCGATCTTCGGCAGTGACATGTCGGTCAGCTCGCGGCACAGATACATGGCGATCTGCCGCGCCGTCGCGAGCGCCTTCGTTTTCCCGGGGCCGCACAGATCGTCGATCGTCACGTCGAAGAACTCGGCGGTGGTCGCCATGATCGTCGGCGCGCTGATTTCCGGCGCCTGCGAATCGGGGATCAGATCGCGCAACACGATCTCCGCGAGACCGACGTCGACCGGCTGCTGGTTCAGCGACGCGAACGCGGTGACGCGAATCAGCGCGCCCTCGAGTTCACGGATGTTCGCCTCGACACGCGAGGCGATGAACTCCAGCACCTCGCCCGGCACCGCGAGCCGGTCCTGCGCGGCCTTCTTGCGAAGGATCGCGATCCGGGTCTCCAACTCGGGCGGCTGGATGTCGGTGATCAAGCCCCACTCGAACCGCGTGCGCAGCCGGTCCTCCAGTGTTTCCAGCCGCTTGGGCGGCCGGTCGGAGGAGACCACGATCTGCTTGTTCGCGTTGTGCAGCGTGTTGAAGGTATGGAAGAACTCCTCCTGAGTTCCTTCCTTGCCTTCCAGGAACTGGATGTCATCGACGAGCAGGATGTCGATGTCGCGGTAGCGGCGCTGGAACGCGACCTTGCGGTCGTCGCGCAGCGAGTTGATGAAGTCGTTGGTGAATTCCTCGGTCGAGACGTAACGCACGCGCATGCCGGGGAACAGCCGCTGGGCGTAGTGCCCGACCGCGTGCAGCAGATGCGTTTTGCCGAGACCGGATTCGCCCCAGATGAACAGTGGGTTGTACGCGCGCGACGGTGCCTCGGCGACCGCGAACGCCGCGGCGTGCGCGAAGCGGTTGGACGCGCCGATGACGAAGGTGTCGAACGTGTACTTCTCGTTCAGTCGTGTCTTCGAGGTCTGCGGCTGCGCGGGCGCGGTGTAGGGCTGCCCCGCCACCGGCTGGCCGGAGAACATCGGCCAGATCTCGTGGGCGGCGGCGAGCGCGTCGCCTTCCTCATCGACCTCTTCGTCGCCGTCCTCATCGGGCGCGGCCGGCCGCACGGGCTCGGCCTGCACGCGAGTACGGCGCAACGGCGGCAGCAGACCGTCCTCGAGCGGCGGCATCGTGGGCCGCGCGTTCGGCGGCTCGGCCGACGCTCCGTTTTCCACGCCGTCGGGTGACGGGGAGTACTGCGGCACGGGCGGCGGTGGTGGCGCGACCTCGGCGCTGTCGACCTTGACGGCGAGCGAGACGGGCCGGCCGAGCCTGCGGGAGAGCGCGTGGGTGATCGGCTCGCGCAGTGCGCGCTCGATCGCTTCCTTCGCGAAATCGCTCGGTGCGGCGAGCAGGGCGGTGCCGTCGAGCAGGCCGATCGGCCGGGTGACACGCATCCACGCCCGCTGTTGGGGCGACAGTGTGCCGTCGGAAAGCTCCCGGACGACCTGCTCCCAGACAACCCCCAGATTGATCTGGTGTTCGGACACCGACCTAGCTCCCCTCCCCTCGTCGCCCCGGCGACCGTCCGGAATTGTGACGGTCCAAATCACCCTTGCCGGTCGCCCAGCCCACTCCATAGAGCGGCGTTACCGGCTCCCCGTAGTCACCGCGCGCAGCGGCCATCCACAGAGTTGTCCACAACTGTGCACTAATGTACGGCGGCCCGCAGCGCCTCCATCTGCGGGTTGCAACCTACGCCAGTCAGAGCCTCCACACCTTCCGACCGCGGCGCCGAGCACCTCGAACGGGTGACTCAAGAGGAGACACGCTAACAAGCTCCGGCGCTGTCCCACAAGACGCCTGGAGTAGTAAGGATTCCACGGTCTACAGCCTGTCGCCAGTCGATCCTCCGGAGTACAGACCGGGGGCCGGTGTACAAGCGGCCGGGGCGGGTGCGTACTCTCGTAAGGTCTCCCGCTCGTAGGCGGGCAGCTTTGCGTGTCCGCAGTTCGCGGGGAGACCCCAGACCTGACGGTGTCGGCCGCACTGGCCGCCCCGGTATGTCGAGACCAGGAGAAGCAGAGTCGTGAGCAAGGGTAAGCGCACCTTCCAGCCGAACAACCGCCGACGCGCCCGGACGCACGGATTCCGGCTGCGCATGCGCACCCGCGCCGGCCGTGCGATCTTGGCGGCCCGTCGTCGCAAGGGCCGCGAGAAGCTGTCCGCCTGACAACGCAGCATTGCCAGGCGCGCCATGCTGCCCGCGGCCGCACGTCTGCGGCGTAGTGAGGACTTCCGCGAAGTGATGCGCCGGGGGTCCCGCGCGGGGCGGCGTCGCCTGGTGGTGCACGCGTTGCCGGCCTCGAACCCGCCCGCCGGTTCCGTACCGGCACGGGCGGGTTTTGTGGTGAGCAAGGCCGTGGGCAACTCTGTCGTCCGGCACCGGGTCTCCCGACGGCTGCGCCACCTGGTCGCCGCCCGGCTCGGAACTGTTCCCGCCGGAAGCTCGTTGGTGATAAGGGCTCTCCCGCCGGCGGCCAAGGCTTCGAGCGCCGAGCTCGGTGCGGATCTCGACGTCGCGTTGAAGCGGTTGCGCCTGCTCCCGGACCGGCGACAGCCCGGCCCGGCCGAGAACGAGCATGATGGGTCACCGGCGTGAACGAACCCACGAGCGCGGTCGGCGACGAGCCCAGGGAAGTGACCCGGCCGGGCCCGGTCGCCTACGTCTTGCTGCTCCCGCTCCGCTTCTACCGCAAGTTCATCTCTCCCTACCTCCCGCCGAGCTGCCGGTTCTATCCCAGCTGCAGCACGTACGCGGTTGAGGCCCTGACTCGCTTCGGCGCTGCGCGCGGTACCTACCTCGCTGTGCGGCGCCTGTTGCGCTGCGGTCCGTGGACGACACCCGGCCGCGATCCGGTGCCCGAGACCTTCTCCTGGCGCCACACCAGACCTGGCATGTCAACCGAGGAGTAGCTAGTGCTCGACTTCATCTACTACCCCGTGTCCTTCATCCTGTGGTGTTGGCACAAAGTCTTCGGGTTCGTCTTAGGCGACAACAACGCGATCGCCTGGATCCTCGCGATCATGTTCCTGACGTTCACGATCCGCGGCATCATGTTCAAGCCGTTCGTGAACCAGGTCCGGTCGATGAAGAAGATGCAGGACTTCGCGCCGGAACTGAAGAAGGTCCAGAAGAAGTACGCGAACGACCGTCAGCGCCAGGCGCAGGAGATGCAGAAGCTCCAGCGCGAGCACGGCGTCAACCCGCTCGGCAGCTGCCTTCCGATGCTGCTGCAGATCCCGGCGTTCATCGGTCTGAACTGGGTCCTGCGTGCGTTCTCGATCCAGCCGAAGGACGGCAGCCCGAAGACCAACAACTACTTCTTCGACCAGCAGGGCGTGGATTCGTATCTGCACGCCAAGCTGTTCGGCGTCAACATCGGTGACGCGATCCACCACGCGACGGTGCTCGGCGGGACCGGCGGCGGGTGGAACTGGAACGTGGCCCCGGTCGCGATCCCGCTGATGATCCTCGCGAGCATCCTGACCCACCTCACCGCGCGTCACTCGGCGGCCCGGCAGAGCGCGGCTGCGGCCGAGGCGAACCCGCAGACCGCGATGATGCAGAAGCTGACGATGTACGTCTTCCCGCTCGGTGTGCTCGTCTTCGGTGCGTTCTTCCCGATCGGCCTGCTCGTCTACTGGCTGTCGAACAACAGCTGGACCCTGATGCAGCAGCGTCTCGTCTACACGAAGATCGACAAGGAAGAAGAGGCGAAGAAGGCCGCGGCCAAGGAGAAGCGCGACTCGCTCGCCCCGAAGCCGGGTGCGAAGCCGAAGCCGGGCCAGAAGCCGGTGCAGCAGACCAAGGCCACCGACACGCCCACCGACTCGGACACCGAGACCACCGACGAGACCCCGTCGGACACCAAGCAGTCCAACGGCCAGAAGGACAAGGCCGGATCCCCCCATCGCTTCGCGCAGCAAGGACAGCGTCCGCAGAACGGCAGGGCGCAGCAGCGGAAGAAGCCGGCATCCGGGGGCAAGAACTCAGGACAGAAAGGCTCGGGACAGAAGCGTCGCTGACGCCGGTCCCGGGAGAGGAGACGAATGATGTCGGAGACGGTCGAGGCGGTCGAGACCGAACAGCCCAAGGCCGAGGAGAGCACGTCCACGAGCGCCGATCTGCTGGTGCGGGAAGGCGACATCGCCGGGGACTACCTGGAGCGCCTGCTGGACCTCTTGGACTACGACGGTGACATCGACCTTGATGTGGAGGCGGGCCGCGCGGTTGTCAGCATCGACGGCGGTGACGATCTGGAGAAGCTGGTCGGTAGCCGGGGGCAGGTGCTCGAGGCGCTGCAGGAGCTGACCCGGCTCGCGGTGCAGCAGGAGACGGGCACGCGCAGCCGACTGATGCTCGACATCGCCGGATGGCGCGCGGGTCGCCGCGAGGAGCTGCGCGAGCTCGGCCGGTCCACCGCGGAGTCGGTGTTGAAGAGCGGCGAGCGGGTGCGGCTCCAGCCGATGAGCCCGTTCGAGCGCAAGGTCGTGCACGACGCGGTCGCCGCTGTCGACGGCGTGCACAGCGAGAGCGAAGGCGAAGAGCCGAAGCGTCGCGTTGTCGTTATCCCGGACAGCGAAGACTGACAGCCAGAAGACAGAGAACGCCTCGCCGGTTCCGGCGGGGCGTTCTTTTTTTGATCGGTTTCACGTGAAACGGGTCCGCCTCCCCCTCATGATGTTGGCGTCGGGGACAATCGACTTCGGTCGTGGTTTCACGTGAAACGGAGGGCGAGTGGACGTTCCCGAGGTGGCAGCCCAGGTGTTCGGCGACGGGCTGGACGGTGCCGAACGCTATGCCGAGCTGCTGACGCGGCATGGAGTCGAGCGTGGACTGATCGGTCCCCGCGAGATCGACCGGCTGTGGGAGCGTCACATCCTGAACTCCGCCGTGATCGCCGAGCGCGTGCCGCGCGATGCCACCGTGGTGGACGTCGGATCCGGCGCGGGTCTTCCCGGCATTCCGCTGGCGCTCGCCCGGCCCGACCTAGAGATCACCCTCGTCGAGCCCATGGCGCGTCGCGTCGAGTGGTTGGAGGAGGTCGTGGAGGACCTCTCGCTCGGGGTCAGCGTGGTGCGCGGCCGCGCCGAGGAGCGCACGATTCGCAAGAAGCTGGGCGCTGTCGACGTCGTAACGGCACGCGCGGTCGCTCCCCTGGCGCGTTTGGCGGGCTGGTGTCTGCCGCTGCTCCGGGAAGGTGGCATCATGCTTGCATTGAAGGGGGCGAGTGCGCGGGACGAAGTGGCCCGCGACGCGGCCGCCGTCGCCCGCGCCGGCGGTAGCACGCCCACTGTCTCCGAGTGTGGGACCGCTCTTCTCGAGACGCCCACGACAGTTGTGATTGTCGAACGAGTCCGCGCGCAGTCAAAGCGAGCGGGATGAAAAGATGGCCATGTTCCACGTGAAACCGCGCCGCCGCGCGGTTCAAGCGTCGATACCAGAGAGGTGGCTCGGCCGGTGACCCCGCCTTCGTCAGACTGGACCCCCATCGCCGAAGAAGCCGAGCGCGCGGCGCGCGTTCTGCATCCCGAACCCAACATGCTCCCGCGGCCCGACCGTCGGCGGGTGCTGACCGTGGCCAACCAGAAGGGTGGCGTCGGCAAGACCACCAGTGCGGTCAACCTGGCGGCAGCGCTCGCGGTCCACGGACTCAAGACGCTGGTGATCGACCTCGACCCGCAGGGCAACGCGAGCACGGCGCTCAACGTCGACCACCGTTCCGGCACCCCGTCCGTCTACGAGGTGCTTCTCGGTGAGGTGTCCCTCGCGGACGCGGCCGCCGTGTCCGAGCAGTCCCCCAACCTCCTGTGCGTTCCCGCCACGATCGACCTCGCCGGTGCCGAGATCGAACTGGTGGAGATGCCCAACCGGGAGTCCCGCCTCAAGGAGGCACTCTCCTCCGAGGCGATCGATCAGGTCGGCGTCGACTACGTCTTCATCGACTGCCCGCCCTCGCTCGGCCTGCTCACGGTGAACGCGATGGTGGCCGCCCGCGAGGTGCTGATCCCGATCCAGTGCGAGTACTACGCGCTGGAAGGACTCGGTCAGCTCCTCAGCAACATCGACCTCGTGCAGAAGCACCTCAACCCGGGGCTGGCGGTCTCCACGATCCTGCTCACGATGTACGACGGCCGGACCAAGCTGGCCGACCAGGTGACCGCCGAGGTGCGGGGGCACTTCGGCGACACCGTGTTGAAGACGGTCATCCCGCGCAACGTGAAGGTCTCGGAAGCACCCAGCTACGGCCAGACCGTGCTGGCGTACGACCCGGGTTCACGTGGCGCCATGAGTTACGTCGACGCGGCGCGGGAGATCGCCGAACGCGGTAGCACCAACGGATCGAGGAGCGGAACACTATGACCGAGCGCAGAGGGGGACTCGGCCGCGGCCTGGCGGCGCTGATCCCCACCGGACCCACGGTCGCCGAGGGCGCGACGGTGGAGGTGAAGACCGAGACGTCCACGCGCAACGGCGACAAGGACTGGTTCGCGGCCAACAGTTCCGTCCAGCCCCACGGCGGCGAAGTGGCGGGCGCGGTCTATCGCGAGGTCCCCCTCAGCGCGATCAAGCCCAACCCGAAGCAGCCGCGCCAGGTCTTCGACGAGGATGCACTCGCCGAACTCGAACACTCGATCCGCGAGTTCGGGCTCATGCAGCCGATCGTCGTGCGCGAGCTGCCGGGTGACGAGTACGAGCTCGTCATGGGCGAGCGCCGGCTGCGGGCGTCGCAGCAGGCGGAGCTGGAGACGATCCCCGCGATCGTCCGTCAGACCGCCGACGAGGCGATGCTGCGCGACGCATTGCTGGAGAACATCCACCGCGTTCAGCTGAACCCGCTCGAAGAGGCGGCCGCGTATCAGCAGCTGCTCGACGAGTTCGAGGTGACCCATGAGGAGCTCGCCGGACGGATCGGCCGCAGCCGTCCGGTCATCACCAACACCATCCGGCTGCTGAAGCTGCCGCTTCCCGTGCAGCGGCGAGTGGCCGCCGGTGTGCTCTCGGCCGGACACGCCCGCGCTCTCCTGTCGCTGGAGGAGGCGGAGGCGCAGGAAGACCTCGCGGCCCGGATCGTGGCGGAAGGCCTGTCGGTGCGTGCCACGGAGGAGGCGGTCACGCTCAAGAAGAGCGAGGCTCCTGCCAAGCCGAAGGCGCAGCCGCGCAAGGCGATGCAGTCCCCCGGTCTTCAGGATTTGGCCACTCGTCTGTCGGACACCTTCGACACTCGCGTGAAGGTCGATCTCGGTCGTCGCAAGGGCCGCATCGTCGTCGAGTTCGGTTCGGTGGACGACCTGGAGCGAATTGTGTCGCTCATGGCGCCGGAAGCGGCAAATCGGACACCGCTGACCGATGATGAATGACACCAGGTCGTTTCGTCACGGTGATGAATAGCGAAAGGCCCCCTTCGCGGTGAACTGCTCCCCGAAAGCTGGAACTGAATTTTCAGTCCAACTTCCGGGGAGCAGTTCACGGTGCGAAGGGGGCCTTCGAACGTGAGATCAGGCCTCGCGAGCGATGGCGCGGTTGACCAGATCGGCGAACACCTCGCCGAGTGAGGCGCCGGAGGTCTCGATCGCCATCGGGACGGTCGACGTCTCGGTGAGACCGGGCGACGAGTTCACTTCGAGGAACTGGACCGTGCCGTCGGCGGCGACGATCGCGTCCGTGCGTGAGATGTCGCGCAGGCCCAGCAGCCGGTGCGCCGCGACCGCCAGCTCCCCGACCGCCTTCGCCGCCGCCTCCGACAGTCGTGCCGGCGCGAAGAAGTCCGTCAGTCCCGCGGTGTAGCGCGACGTGTAGTCGTAGACGCCGCTCTCCGGAACGATCTCCACGGCAGGCAGCGCCTGCGGCCCACCATCCCGCTCGACGACGGCGACCGCGACCTCGACGCCCTCGATGTACTGCTCGGCCAGAACGGTGTCCCCGTAGGCGAAGCAGGCGACCATCGCCGCGGGAAGCTCGGCCGCGTCACGCACCACCTGCGCGCCCAACGCCGACCCGCCCTGGTCCGGCTTGAGAATCAGCGGCAGCCCGAGATGATCGACGATCGCGTCGAGCACGCCCTGCGCGCCGAGTTCGCGGAAGGTGCTGTGCGGCAGCACCACCCAGTCGGGCGTCGAGTACCCCGCCTGCGCCAGCAGCGCCTTCGCGGTCGGCTTGTCCCAAGCCCGGCGGCAGCCCTGCGAGCTGGTGCCCACGTAGGGCACCTTCAGCATCTCCAACACGGTCTGCACCGAGCCGTTCTCGCCCTCACCACCGTGCAGCGCGACGACCGCGGCGTCCGGGCGCTGATTGCGCAACCGGTCGAGCAGCCCCGCGTCGGTGTCCCATTCCTCGACCGTCAGGCCCTGCCCGCGCAGGGCGGCGGAAAGCCGACGGCCGGAACGCAGGGAGACATCGCGCTCGTGCGAAAGCCCGCCTGCGAGAACTGCGATGGTGGGCAACACCACGCCGTACTCCCTTGAGTGTCTATTGTGGACTCAGGCCGTGTCCGGCGAGGGATTCTCCGGCCCGGAGATCGGTTTCATGCTGACGTTACCGAACGTGCGGACGAGGTCCATTTCGGACTCGAGCACGCCGGCAAGCCGTCGCACACCTTCCTTGATCCGCTCCGGCGTCGGGTAGCAGTAGGACAGGCGCATCTGCCTGCTGCCGAAACCGTCGGCGTAGAAACCGGTGCCGGAGGCGTACGCGACGCGCGCCGTGACCGCCCTGGGCAACATCGCCTTCGTATCGACGCCCTCGGGAACCGTGACCCACACGTAGAAGCCACCGTCGGGATGCGTCCAGGTGCAGCCCGCCGGCATGTGCTGCTCCAGCGCCGAGATCATCGCGTCCCGGCGCTCGCGGTAGTTCTCCTGGAAGGTCTTGATCTGGCCCTTCCAGTCGTGCGTCTCCAGGTAGCGCGAGACGATCATTTGGTTGAGCGATGGCGGGCACAGCGTCGCCGACTCGGCCGCCAGCACCAGCTTCTCGCGCACCGCGTGCGGCGCGAGCACCCAGCCGACCCGCAGCCCGGAGGCGAAGGTCTTGGAGAACGAGCCGAGGTAGACCACGTTCTCCGGATCGAGCGACCGCAGCGCCGGGTAGGTCTGGCCGTCGAAGCCGAGCAGCCCGTACGGGTTGTCCTCGACCACCAGCACGCCGTGCTCACGGCAGATCGCCAGGATCTCGGCGCGACGGCCGGTGGCCAGCGTCACGCCGGCGGGGTTGTGGAAGTTCGGGATCGTGTACAGGAACTTGACGCGCTTACCCGCGCGCTCCGCCTGGTCCAGTGCCGCACGCAGCGCCTCCGGCACGAGCCCGTCGTCGTCCATCGTGACGTGCAGGACCTGCGCCTGGTAGGCGGCGAACGAGCCGAGGGCGCCGACGTAGGACGGGCCTTCGGCGATCACGACGTCCCCGGGGTCGCAGAAGAGCCGAGTGACCATGTCGAGCCCCATCTGGGAGCCCACGGTCACCACGACGTCGTCCGGGTGGGCTGAGATGCCCTCCAGGGCCATGATGTCGCAGATCTGCTCCCGGAGTACCGGAATGCCCTGCGCGGAGCCGTACTGGAGCGCTACGAGCCCTTCTTCGGCGATCAGCTCGCCGACCTGTGCGGAGAGGCTGTCCAACGGCAGCGCCGCGAGGTTCGGCATACCACCCGCCAGCGACACGACCTCCGGCCGGCTGGCTACCGCGAACAACGCTCGGATCTCCGAGGCCGTCATGCCCTCGGTACGCGCGGCGTACCGGGCAAGATGCGGATCGAGGTTGTGGCGACCAGTTCTCTCGGGCGGCAAGGCAGTCATAGCACTTCGCAAGCGTGTCGGCGGGCAGTCAGTCGAGTGTAACCACCCGGTCTTGTGACTTTCCCTGCCTTTCGGCGTGCGTCACATGCGCCTATCCTCAGAAGCGGCTATTAGGCAGTGGCGGTCCGTCGTGCCCGTGAGCCGGTCACACACGCAATTCTGGGAGGTCGGGTGTCGCGTCGCGTCGTGGGCGTCACGCTGGACAACCTGGAACAGCTACCCAAGCACTGTCGGCGTTGCGTCTACTGGGAGCTCGCGCCGCACATGAAGGCGCAGGCGGAGGAGTTCGGGCAGACCGAGGTCGAGAAGGAGGCCTGGGTCTCCAGCGTGCTGCTCGAGTGGGGCTCCTGCGGCCGGCTGATCTACAGCGACACGCTGCCGGTCGGCTTCGTGCTCTACGCGCCGCCGAACGCCGTGCCGAGGGCCAGCGCCTTCCCCACCTCGCCGCCCAGCGCGGACGCCGTGTTGCTGACCGGGTTCCACGTGCTGCCGGAGTTCCGCGGCGGCGGCCTCGGTCGCACGCTGGTGCAGGCCGTGGCGAAGGATCTCACCCGCCGTGGCGTGCGCGCCATCGAAGCCTTCGGCGATGCGAGCCCCGATGACGCGGGCAACGACGTACTGGGCCACACCTGCGTGGTTCCGGCGGACTTCCTGACCGCGGTCGGGTTCAAGACCGTGCGGCCGCATCCGAAGTGGCCGCGGCTGCGCCTGGAACTGCGCTCGGCGATCTCGTGGAAGGCCGACGTCGAGGCCGCGCTGGAACGTCTCCTCGGCCAGGTCACCATCTCGACGGCGGAACCGAGCACCGCCCGCGCCTGAGTTATCCACAGAACTGTGGATGGAATTCGAGGTTGTCCACAGCCTTGTGGGCTGTTCGGGTGGATCATGCTGGTTTCGCCGATTCGGATGCGTTCGTTGAACGACGATCAACCGCTGTGGGGAAACCAGATGGCTTCTACAAGGACGCGCAGGGACGGACGCGGCCGCGTTTCAACAAGAAGGGCGGCGTCGCGGTAGCCGCGACCGCGCTGGCCGGGACGGTCGCTTTCGGGGCGAGCGGCATCGGCGGAGCGGGGGCCGGAGGCGGCACGGCGGCCGACTCCGTCGCAGGTCAGAGCCTGCACACCAAGACCGAGAGCGGCAAGAGCGAGGCGCGCAAAGGACGCTCCGAACAGGCCTGGAGCCGGATGGGCTGGCAGCAGCTCCGTCGCAAGATCGAGCACGCCGCCGAATGCGCCGTCAACTCCTACGGCCAGGTGCGGGAGTTCTTCGTCCGCGACCCGTGTAAGTCCCTCGACCGCACGCTGCTGGCGGTCGCGGACGGGAACGGCAACACGATCGTCGTGTCGATCGCCTGGGTGCGGATGGCCAGTGGAACCGCCGCGCGCAAGCTCACAGACCTCGCGGACACCGATGGCACCGGGAACGTCTCTCCGCTCGGCGCGGCCGCACTCGGCCTGGAGGGCATCCGCTTCACCGGGCGGTACT
This sequence comes from Amycolatopsis acididurans, assembly GCF_012328925.1. Lineage (GTDB taxonomy): Bacteria > Actinomycetota > Actinomycetes > Mycobacteriales > Pseudonocardiaceae > Amycolatopsis_E > Amycolatopsis_E acididurans. Next base: position 58,014 of record NZ_JAAXLS010000005.1, on the reverse strand, counting down.
ACAGCTCCGACCGCAGGGGCGCGCTCGCCGTCATCTCCGAAGCCGCCCCGGCCAGTGGGCATCCGGACGGCGAGGAGATGGACGCGGCGACACAGATCGCGGTGCTCCTGCCGCCGCCGTGACTACTCCGCCTTGGCGAGTTCGTGCGCGAGCACGTCGGCGAAGGTGAACGTGCCCGTCGGCTGGTCGCCCTCGCCGAGCAGGTACAGGCGCTTGACCGCGACGAGGATCCCCTCCGCGACCACATCGCGGAACGCCGGATCCGACATCCGCGCGCGGTCGTTCGGGTTCGTCAGGTAGCCGATCTCGATCCGCACCGCCGGGCACCGGGTCAGGCGCAGGATCTCCCACGTCTTCGCGTGCGTGCGGCAGTCCAGCAGGCCCGTCCGGGCGGCCAGCTCACGCTGGATGTAGCCCGCGAGCAGCTCACCCACCGTCGACGTGGTGCCGTAGCCGTTGCCGAAATGGAACGTCGCGACGCCCTGGGCGTGTGGCGAGGAGTTGGCGTCGCAGTGCAGCGACAGGAACAGGTCCGCGCCCGCCTCGTTCGCGAACGCCGCGCGCTGCGCCTCGCTCGGGCCGTGGTCGGGACCCCGCGAGATCAGGGCCTCCATGCCGGTCGCCTTCATCCGGCCTTCGAGCCGGCGCGCCAGGTCCCACACGAGCTCGGACTCGCGCACCCCGGACACCTCGACACCGAGATCACCGCCGCCGTGGCCGGGATCGATGACGATCCGCTTGCCGCGCAACCGCGGCCCGGCCTGCCGGACCTGCTCCTGCTCACGCAGCAGCACCGGTCGGCCGCCGCGCGCACGCGGCGAGAGCTGCCGCAGCGCCCTGACCGTCGCGGGGCCACAAATACCGTCGATCACCAGCCCGTAGTCGCGCTGGAAACTGCGCAGCGCCTTCTCGGTCCGCGACCCGAACAGGCCGTCCGGCCGGCCGGCGTCGTACCCGAGCTCGGTGAGCCGATCCTGCAGCGCGAACACGTCGTCGCCGTGCACGGGCGAGGAGATGAGGAACGCCAGCGGCCTGCTGCCGAGGTGGTAGGTCGCGCCGCGCAGCGTCTGGTAGGTCGCCGGACCCACGACGCCGTCGGTGATCAAACCCCTGCGTTGCTGGAAACCACGGACGGCGCTCTCGACCTCGTGGTCGAAGCCAACCTGGCCGCCCGTCTCGCCGATGGCCTTGAGCAGACCCAATGACACCAGCATCGACCGGATCTCAGCGACGTCTTCTCCGGCGTCACCGCGGCGGAGCACCCGCATGCACTCCTCGCTCTTCCTTGGGCACCGGAGACGAAATCCGATGCGACACAAACTGTCCCGGGCCTTGACCCGGATTCTTATTCTGCCTTGTGGACTCTCTGTGACCACGCAGGGCCGGTCGGTGCGTCACCCGGCCGTTCGTCAGGCAGCAGAAAACCCGGGGGCCGTCCAGTGAAGACGCGCTCCCCCGGGTTCTGGTTGCCTTGCTCAGGCCAGAACGTCGGAAAGGTCCGAGAGCAGGGCCGCCTTGGGCTTGGCGCCCACGATCTGCTTGACCGGCTTGCCGCCCTGGAACAGGATCAGCGTCGGAATCGACATGACCTGGTAGTCACGCGCGGTGCCCGGGTTCTCGTCGATGTCCAGCTTCGCGATCTTGATCTTGTCCTTGTGCTCGGAGGCGATCTCCTCGAGCACCGGCGCGACCATCTTGCACGGCCCGCACCAGGTCGCCCAGAAGTCGACGAGCACCGGCGTCTCGCTGGTCAGCACGTCGTCCGCGAACGAGGAATCGGTCACCTTCACGGTGTCGGACATGTTCTCTCCTTACTTGTGGGAGCTTCGTCAGTTGGCCGGGCCGTAGCCGCCGCCGACCAGTTCCGGTGCGGTTTCGGCGGCTTCGGTCGCGGCGTGCTCGGCGAGCCAGCGCTCGGCGTCGATCGCCGCGGAGCAGCCCGAACCCGCCGCCGTGATGGCCTGCCGGTAGGTGTGGTCGACCAGGTCGCCGGCCGCGAACACGCCGTCGAGGTTGGTGTAGGAGGTGCGGCCCTTGGTGAGCACGTAGCCCTCCGGGTCCAGCTCGACCTGGCCGCGCACCAGCTCGCTGCGCGGGTCGTGGCCGATCGCGACGAAGAAGCCCGTCACGTCCAGCGTCGACTCCTCGCCGGTGACGGTGTCGCGCAGCTTGACGCCCTCGACCTTGCCGTCGCCGAGCACCTCGGTGACCTGCTTGTTCAGCGCCCAGCGGATCTTCTCGTTCGCGCGGGCCCGCTCGACCATGATCTTCGAGGCACGGAACTCCTCGCGCCGGTGAATGATCGTGACCGACTTGGCGAACTTGGTGAGGAACGTCGCCTCCTCCATCGCCGAGTCGCCGCCGCCGATCACCGCGATGTCGTGCTCGCGGAAGAAGAACCCGTCACACGTCGCACAGGACGACACGCCGCGGCCGAGCAGCTCCTGCTCACCCGGCACGCGCAGGTACCGGGGCGCGGCGCCCATCGCCAGTACGACCGCCTTCGCGGCATAGCGGACACCGTTGGCGGTGACGTACTTGACGGGGCCGGTCAGCTCGACCTGCTCCACGTCCTCGGCCCGCAGCTCGGCGCCGAAGCGTTCCGCCTGCTTGCGCATCTCGTCCATCAGATCCGGGCCCTGGATGCCGTCCCGGAAACCCGGGTAGTTCTCCACCTCGGTGGTGGTCATCAGCGCACCACCGAACTGCGAACCCTCGAACACCAGCGGTTCGAGCTGCGCGCGCGCGGCATAGACCGCCGCCGTGTATCCGGCCGGTCCGGACCCCACGATGATCAGGTTCCGAACGTCCTCTGCAGCCACCCGTGACCTCCGCTCGTCGTGACCTGCGTACCAGGCTCAACACGATCGTAAGGTCAGGTGTTCCCGGCGGTGACAGGCGTCGCGCCTGGTGGAAACTACCTGCCGACCACCTTGTCCAGCAGCGGCTTCGGCCCGCAGGACGGGGACAGCGCCACCAGCCGGAACTCGGCGATCTTTCCCGTGGTGAGCAGCACCAGAATGGCAGGCTGACCGTCGATGGTGCCCGGCCTGACCCCGACGGGGGACTGTCCCGCGGGATAACCGGCGGCCTGCAGACAGGAGTCGAGCGCCTGTGGTGTGCCGAGCGAGCCGTAGTCCTTCTTCCCCGCCGCCAGCTGCCCGACCGCGGCCTGCGGCTGGTCGCTGCGCAGCGCCAGCGGCGGTTCGGCCGCCGTCCCGCTCGACGGCGGGGCCGCGACCGGGGTGCCGCTGGTCGTCTCGGTCTTCGGCAGCGCGATGGCCACCGCGGCGATCGCGGCAGCGGCCACGGCGACCACGCCGGTCGCCCAGCCGATGCGCTTGTTCCGCTTCCGGCGCGCGTCCTCGAGGCTGACCACCGGCGCGACCTGCGGAAACGCCTGTCTGGCTTCTTCCGCGAGTGCCGTGTCGATGCGTGCCGCGACGTCGGCGGGCATGGGCGGCGCGGGCGCCGCACCGAGATTCGCCAGGTCGGCCGAGGTGGCTTCGAGGGCGTCGATGATCGCGCGAGCCTCCGGGTCCGCCTGGACCCGTGGCCACAACTCCGCTGCCTGCGCCTCGGTCAGTACTCCGGCGTGCAGGTCAGCGAGCAGGTCGACAGACCAAGGCGGACCGGCTGCACCGATCGCCCGGTTCTCGTCTGTCATCGTCCCTCCCGCTGCCGTTTGCTTTCGGAAGTTGGGACGTTCGCAATCGCATCGGGGTTCCGCAGATGACCGAGAACCTTCGCGAGTTTGGCGCGACCTCGCGCACACCGGCTTTTCACGGTTCCCTCGGCGATGCCGAGCATCCGTGCCGTCTCGCTCACCGAGTAGCCCTCGACGTCGACCAGCACGATCGGGGCGCGCTGATCCTCGGGCAACTGGTCCAGAGCGTCGTTGATGACCAGCCTGGTCTCCCGGTCGGCCATAAAGTCACGCGGGGTGGCGGGTTCGTTGAACCCGGTCTCGGGCAGCGGCACCGTCGGCCGCGCCTGTTTGCGGCGCACCCGATCGAGGCAGGCGTTCACCACGATCCGGTGCAGCCAGGTGGTCACGGCGGACTCGGCACGGAAGTTGCCCGCGGCGCGGAACGCCGAGATGAAGGCGTCCTGGAGCGCGTCCGCCGCTTCCTCCGGATCGCGCAGGGTGCGCAGGGCCACCGCCCACATGCGGTCCCGATGGCGTCTGACCAGTTCACTGAAGGCGTTGGGGTCCCCCGAGGCGTGTGCCGCGATGAGATCGGCGTCCGTCGGTGCAGCTGCGGTCACCCGGGTGAGACTACTGGGCGGGCACGAAGGTCAATTCGCCTATCTGGGACTGGTACTTCGACCCGCTCTTACTCAGCTGGGTGATCCAGACGATCACATAGCGTGCCTGCTGCGGCTGCGGCAGGGTGATGTCCGTGGTCGGCCCGTTGAGGGTGGCGTTGCCGACGACCCTGGTGTCGCTGAGCTGCGGATCCTCCGAATCCGCGAGCCGGATCTCCACCACGGTGCCGGGGCTGTTCGCGGCGATCGTGACCTTGGCCAGGTTGATCGGGTTGTCGAAGTTCGCGATCAGCCCGACGCCCTTCTTGATCGTCGGGAACTGCTGGTTGTACTGGTCGGTCCGCCAGATCGTGCCCGGGTCGCCGTCGATCGTGTTCTTCGCGCGACTGGTGTTGTCACCATCGCCGTCCGGGTTGTACACGGCGATTCCGCCGGGCGCGACCGCCGCGCCGAGCTGTGCCTGTCCAGGCGGCGTGCTGGGCGCCGGCGGCTGGGTGCTCGCCGGTGGCGGCGCCGCCGTGGTGGTCGGTGCGGCGACGTTGATCGCCGGGCCGCCCGAGTTCGGGCTGTCCTGGAAGAAGCTGATGGCCAGCATGCCGAGCCAGGCCAGGATGCCGACCGCCGCGACGACCAGCACCGTCACACCCAGCGCGAGCTTGCGCCGCCGCGCCCTGTCCTTGACCGGCTTCTTCGTGGTCCAGATCGTGCCGTCCTCGTCGGGCTTCGGGCCCTGCGAGTTGATCAGCTGGGTGCGTTCCTCGGCCTCGGCCGCGAGTTCCAGCGCACGCAGGATCGCGGCGCTGGTGCGGATGCCGCCGTGCCCGCCGTCCTCGATGGTGCGCACGGCGAGCGAGGACAGTTCGGTCGGCACGGACGGCTGCAGCGAGCGCGGCGGCACCAGCCGCCCGTTGGGAGCGTGTGGTGCCGCCGGAATGGCCGCGGGCCCGCCTGGCAGCGCCCATCTGCCCGTGAGCAGCAGATACAGCACCGCACCGATGGCCTTGACGTCATCGCGCAGGGTCGCTTCCGGCAACGGGCCCGGAAACGCCAGCCGCAGCGTGCCCTCGGAGGTCAGCCGCAGCCGCTGCGGATGGTCGAGGCCGAGCACCAGTCCGGCGTGGTGGGCACGCTCGACCGCCTCGGCCAGCTTCTGCACCATGCGCGCCGCGGTGAGCGGGGCGACCGGATGCTCCGAGACCAGGTCGATCAGGTCGGTGCCCTTGGTCCATTCGGTGACGACGACGCCGAGCAGGCCCTCGCCGGAGGTGATGCCGCTGCCGAGGCTGAGCACGTCCAGTACGCGGGCGACGCCGTCGTGCGTGAACTTCGCCGCGTGTGCCGCCCGCTCCAGCGTGCGCCGGGCCATCCGGGCCGATTCGGCGTCGGCGGGATCGCCGACCAGCAGCGTCAGCGCCACATCGCGGCGCAGCTGACCGTCGCGGGCACGCCACAGATGCGCGCCGGCCCGTTCATCGATACCGAATTGGGCGAGTAGGCGGTACCTGCCGTCGCCGACGACGCTGCCGGGCGCGAGGGAACCTCCCCGCGTCCGCACGCCGGTCCGGGCGGCGCCGGACTCCTCACTCCGCTTCTCGTTCACCCCAAGCTCTCTTTCACGCACCTCTGTCGAGGGTACGTGAATACGACGCGTGAATCCGAGTTATCCGTGCGTTGATCGTTATCCGCGCTTGACCAAACGAGTGAACCTCTTGGTCGCGGGCGCGAGTTCCTCCACCTTCAGCGCCGCCAGCACACCGAACGACACGGCGAGCCCGACGAGCCCCTGGAGGATCAGCTTGACCCACGCGGTGGCCCGCGCGCCGAAATCGGGGACACTGAGCCCGACGAGTATCGCCGCGACGACGCCGAGCGCGCTCGCCACGACGGTGAACAGGATCACCCCGAGCACGCGCTTGCTGCGCAGGTTGCCGAGGCTCACCCACAGCCAGACCTGGCCCATGATCGCGCCGACGACGAACGTCAGCGAGTTCACCATCATCGTGCCCAGCACGATGTTGCGGTCGTCCAGCAGCACCGGGCACAGGTACAGCAGCGGGATCTTGACGATCGTCATCACGAGCATGATCAGCGTCGGCGTGCGCGCGTCCTTCATCGCGTAGAACACCCGCAGCTGCAGCATGACCAGCGCGTAGGGCAGCAGGCCGAACGCCGAGATGGCCAGCGCCTCGCCGAGCCTGCCCGCATCGGTCGCGGAGTTCGCGCCACCGCTGAACAACGCGACACCGATCGACTCCCCGACCACCGTCATCACCGCGGCGATCGGCACCAGCATCACCGTCGAGATGCGCGAGGCGTACGACAGGTCGGCCACGACCTTGCGCGTGTCGCCGTCGGCGGCGTTGCGGGACAGTCTCGGCATGATCGCGGTCAGCAGCGACACGCCGATCACGCCGTAGGGCAGCTGGAACAGCAGCCAGGCGTTGGAGTAGATCGTCACACCACCGGGGTCACCGGCGGTCAGCACCCGCGTGTTGATGGTGAGGCCGATCTGGCTGATCGCGACGTAGCCGAGGATCCACAGCGCGAGGCCGCCGAACTCCTTCATCCGCTTGTCGATGCCCCAGCGCCATTTGAACCGGAACCCGGTCCGCATCAGCGGCGGCACCAGCATCACCGCCTGCACGACGATGCCCATCGTCACGCCGAGGCCGAGCACCAGCAGCTTGGGATCGCTCATGTGCACGGGGTCGGTCGAGATCTTGCCCGGCACCAGCATGAACACGGCCAGCGTCACGATGACGACGAGGTTGTTCATCACCGGTGCCCAGGCGGTGGGACCGAAGATGTGCTTGGCGTTGAGGATCGCCGAGAGCAGCGCGAACACGCCGTAGAAGAAGATCTCCGGCAGCAGCAGCCGGGCGAAGGCGTTGGTGAGCGGGGAGTTGGCGTGCCCGCCTTGCTCCATGTACAGCGAGGTCAGCGCGGGCGCGGCGAACACGGCGACCACCGTGCCGACGAGCAGCACCGACAACCCGACGGTGAGCATGCGCTGCGTGTACGCCGCGCCGCCGTCGGAATCGTCCTGCGAACGCACCATCAGCGGCACGACGACACTGCTCAGCACACCGCCGAGCAGCAGCTCGAACACGATGTTCGGCAGCGTGTTGGCGATGTTGAACGAGTCGTTCTCGACACCGGTACCCACGGCCCAGACCAGCATGATCTTCCACAGGAAGCCGGTGATGCGGCTGACGAGCGAGGCGATCGCCATCTTGCCGCTGGACTTCGCGATGGACTCGGGTACCGGCTTCGTCTCGACGGGCGGGATGTAGCCGGTCGCGTCGAGCCCCGGACCTTCGCCGAAGGAGTCGACGGGAGCGCTGCTCGGCACTCGCGGCAGCATCCGGGTGGCGAGCGAGTCGTAGGGACGCAGCACGTCCGGATCGGCGACCGGCCATTTCGAGCTGGCCGGTACCCCGCCGACCCTCGGGATGAAGATGGTGGCGTCGGGATCGTTGGGCGCCAGCGGAGGCGCGCCGAAGGGCATGCTGTCCTGCTGCCGCTGCTCCTGGCGCCACGGCCGGACCGGTGGTTCGCGCCGTTGCGGCGCTGGTTGGGGCGGCGGCGCCTGCGGAGGAGGTGCCTGCCTTGGCGGCGGCTGCTGCTGACGGGTCCGGGCCGGCGGCGGTTGCTGCCCACGCGGCGGCACCTGGCGGCGACGGCCGTTGGACGCCGGCGGCACGCGGCGCGTCGGCTGCTCGGGGGGGATGCGTTCAGGCGGCGGCCGCCGCGTCACACGTTCGGCGGGACGCTCGGGTGGCCACCCCGGGTCTCTGTCCAACGTGTGCCCAATCGCTCGCGGTCAGTTCGCACCCCAGGGTAGTCACTTCGCGCGACGGCTCCTGATCCGGCGATAGATCTGTCGCCCGGAGAGCAGGACGACGGCGGCACCCCCCGCGATGGTGAGTACCAGCGTGATGACCCCGTACTCGTTGGACCGCAACTCGAAGCGGGCCGGCGTGCCCAGCGCGGTGCCGCCCGGGGTGCTCAGCGAGACCGTCAGGTTGAACCGGCCCGCGCGCAGGGCCTCGACCTGGATCGGGATGTTCCGGCTCAGCCCGGCGGGCAGCAGCTGGTCCGGGGAATTGCCGAAGCGCAGGCCGGTGCTGTTGTTCATGATGATCCGCACCGCGACCTGGACCGGCAGCGTGTTGTGCAGGAACACCGGCAGCGGTGAGGAGCCGGAGGCCATCGAGATCGGCACCGACGGGCTGTCCACCGTCACACCGCGCAGCAGCGCGTCCAGTTCGGCGCGCGAGTCGGCCGCCGAGCCCTCAGCGGCGCCCTTGGTGGTCCGCCACGCCGTCGAGGTGTTGCGGACCAGCGCGTACCGCAGCGGCAGCAGCAGCTGGTCGGGGTCGACCTGTGCGGTCGGGTCGACCGTCATCGCGGACCGGACGTCGGCCATCGTGTTCTCGATCGTGGCCATCGAGTCGGTGACCGAGGCCGGGGTCGCCCCGGCGACGTCCTCGGCGGTGTAGCTCATCCGCGCCGTGCCGCTCGCGGGCATCGCGAGCACCTGCGGGAGCGCGACACCGGTCAGCAGCCGCCGGTCGAACAGCTCCCCCATGGTCTGCAGCAGCTGGGTCAGCTCCGTCTCGGGCACGTCCCACCGGCGCGGTGGCGCGACCAGGACCGACTTGCCCGCGTCGCCGTTCATCCCGCGGTAGGCCAGCGCGGCCAGGCCGTTCTGCGTGCCGATGGCGGGATCGTCGACGGCGGTCGCGGCGGACGAATCGCTGCCCGTCCCGTTGAGCCCGGTGGTGACCAGCGAGTCCACCGGCTCCGCGCGCACGGCCGACCCGGCGATGCCGACCCCGCTGGTGACGTTTCCGGACAGTTGGCTCGGATCCGCGATCAGCGTCTTGATGCCGGCGGTGTCGAGCGCCGTGAGCGACTTGTCGTCGAGCGGTCCCTCGGCCCACAGCACGCCGGCCTGCGGGCGCGTGCCGATCAGATTCTGCACGTGCTGCGCGGTGTTGAGCGCGTAGCCCATCAGATCGCCGCCGCGAACCCGGGCCAGCGCGGGCAGATCGGCATCGGCGTAGGGCATCTGGACCACACACTGGTTCGCGACGAGGCGGCGCAGCGAGTCCAGCCACGTTTTGGCGGCGTCCGCACCCGACCCGGGCACGTTTCCGGACGCGGTGCGGACCTGGTAGCCGCGGCTCATCGCGTCGACCGTGTCGAGCAGATCGGGATCGACCGCGTAGCACAGCGTGCGGCTCAGCTCCGGATCGTCACGTACCGCCAGCGCCGAAGCGACCAGCGCGTCGAGCCGCCCCCCGGGACGCAGCTCCGCGGCGAGCATGTCGTCACCGAGCACCGACTGCCCGCCGAACGGCGCGGCGACGAGCCGGGGGCGGGTGTCGGCGATCGGCCACAGCATCGTGACCTGCGCGGGCCGGTCGGGCACGGGCGACGACGACTTCCCAGGCGCGCCGAGCACCGGCAGCAGCATGCTCAGCGACGCGAGCCTGGCCTGCCCGCCGTAGTCCGGGGTGCCGTTGACATTGACCAGCAACGGATAGATGCCGGCGTTGCTGACCCGCAGGTTGCCTGCCGACCCGTCCAGCTTGACGGTGATGTTGAGCGGGGCGCTCTGCCCCGGTTCGAGCGTCGCCGGGCTGAGGTCGAGGAACCGCGACAACGAGGAGCCGGTCGCGCTGGTGCCGGACATCGCGGTGCGGATCTGACGCTCGCTGCTCATCCGGTCGCCGAGTTCGAGCCGGGCCTGTAGTTCGCTGATGCGGCGGTCGCCGATGTTGGTCACGGTGCCGGTGATGTTCAGCGTCGTCGAGTTGCCGTTGATCACCCGCGGGTTCATCTGCGTGACGCTCAGTCGCAGCCGTGGCGAGTCGGCGGCCTGCTCCGCCGCGGACGTGAACGGCGCGGTCAGCACTACAAGGAACGCGGCCAGCACTACGGCGGCGAACCGCTTCACTCTCCGACTCCTTCGGTAGCCGCTCGGTTCGAATCCTCGAACAGCTGTCGGGCCTTGCGGACCAGGGCACGCTCGTCGGTGTAGGCGAGCCTGTTCTCCAGTTCCGCGACCGGCACCCACGCCACCTCGGTGACTTCGACATCCTCGTCGGAGAGCTCCCCGCCGGTCGCTTCCAGCAGGAAATGATGCACCGTCTTGTGCACGCGGCGACGCTCGGCCACGAACCAGTAGTCGATCGTGCCGAGCGAGCTGAGCACGCGCGCGGAAATGCCGGTCTCCTCTTTCACTTCACGCATCGCGGTCTGTTCGACGGTCTCGCCGTCCTCGATGTGGCCCTTGGGCAGGGACCAGAGCAGTTTGCCGTGCCGGTCAAGACGCCCGATCAGCACGGCGTGCCGCCGGTCCGCGTCGACCACCAGGCCCCCGGCGGAGGTCTCGTCGACCGTGGTCATCCTCCTGCCGCGGCGGCGACGCGACCGGCGTCGCTTTCCGCCGCTGGAGCGACCGGCCGATCCAGACATGCTGCGATGCTAGTGCTTGCGGGTGTCAAACGGTTACGAACGCGTAGCTGTGCCTTCACTTTCAGTGGATCGGTAGGCTGGTTCTTCGTATCTTGTCCGGTTAAGTGGACCTCTCGGGTGGTTGTGTCCCAGTGAACGAACTCGCCGCGAAGCGGAATGCGGTGACGGAGCTGATGCGGATCTCGCCGTTGGCCGACGACCTCGCCGGGTTGTTCGCCGCCGCGGGCCATCGGCTGTACCTCGTCGGCGGCAGCGTGCGCGACGCGCTGCTCGGCCGGTTGTCCAGCGATCTCGACTTCACCACCGACGCGAGGCCGGAGCGCATACTCAAGATCGTCTCCGGCTGGGCGGACGCCGTCTGGGAGACCGGGATCGAGTTCGGCACGGTCGGCATCACCAAGCGCGGATCGACGCTGGAGATCACGACGTTCCGCGCCGACACCTACGACCGGGTCGGCCGCAACCCCGAGGTCACCTTCGGCGACACGATCGAGGGCGATCTGCTGCGCCGCGACTTCACGGTGAACGCGATGGCGATCGACCTGTCGACAAAGCAGTTCGTCGACCCGTACAACGGGCTGGACGCGCTGAGCGCCCGCGTGCTGGACACGCCCGCCACGCCGCAGGAGTCCTTCGCCGACGATCCGCTGCGAATGCTGCGCGCCGCGCGGTTCGTGGCGCAGCTGGGGTTCACACCCGCGCCGCGCGTGGTCGACGCGATGAAGGACATGGCAGGCGAGCTGCGCCGGATCACCGCCGAGCGGGTGCAGGCGGAGCTGTCGAAGCTGCTGCTCGGCGAGTATCCGAGGCGCGCGCTGGAGCTGCTGGTGGACACCGGGCTGGCCGAACTGGTGTTGCCCGAGGTGCCCGGCATGCGCCTGGCGATCGACGAGCACCACCAGCACAAGGACGTCTACCACCATTCCCTGACCGTGCTGGAGCAGGCGATCGCGCTGGAGAAACGCGACGGCTGGCAGCCCGATCTGGTGCTGCGGCTCGCCGCGTTGCTGCACGACATCGGCAAGCCGGCCACGCGCCGCTTCGAGTCCGGCGGCGGGGTGAGCTTCCATCACCACGAGGTGGTGGGCGCCAAGATGACCCGCAAACGCTTGCGCGCACTGAAGTACTCGAAGCAGATCGTCGACGACGTGAGCCAGCTGGTGTTTTTGCACCTGCGTTTCCACGGGTACGGCAACGGCGAGTGGACCGACTCCGCCGTGCGCCGCTACGTCACCGACGCGGGGCCGTTGCTGGACCGGCTGCACAAGCTGGTGCGCGCCGACTGCACCACGCGCAACAAGCGCAAGGCCGCCGCGCTGCAGCGCACCTACGACGGCCTGGAGGAGCGGATCGCGCGCATCCAGGCCGAGGAAGACCTCGCGAAGGTGCGGCCCGACCTCGACGGCAACGAGATCATGAAGATCCTCGGGCTGCCACCGGGGCCGCTCGTCGGGCAGGCCTGGCGGCACCTGAAGGAGCTGCGGCTCGACCGTGGCCCGCTGTCCCATGAGGACGCGGTGGCCGAGCTGCACCGATGGGCTGAAGAGAACGGCGTCGCGTAACTTTCGGCGCTGCCGCGGGGACTTAGGGTCGTGTCCTCCGCCGCCCGCCGAGCCGGGTTCCTGATCACGCTGCTGCGTCGTGGCGCGCCCGCGATGGCCACCGCGACGAGCGACCTCGACGACGGGATCGCCGATCCGGCGCCGGTCAGCGCACTGCGGCGGATGCGTGGGATGGCCGGTCCCGTCGATCTGGAAGTGCGGGACAACCTGCTGCTGCGGGCGACGCGGTACGTCGCGATGGTGCCGCTCGCGTACCGGATCGTCGCGGTGCTCGGGGCGCTGTCCGGCTTCGTGGGCGGCGGTTACGACGGCGTCGTACCGGTGGTGCTCGTCGCCGTGTGCTCGGTCGCGGTGAACCTCGCCGGGCTGCGCTGGCTGCTGCGTTCGGCGCCGTTCCACGGCGGGCAGGCCGCGCGGCTGCTGGCCTTGGACGTGGTGTTCACGCTGCTGGTGAACCTGCTCGTCGCCGCGACGGTGCCCGAGTCGGCGTTCGACGCGGCGATGCAGGTGCCCGGCAAGCAGCTGCTGGGCGCCATGGCGTTGCTGACTCTCGCACTGGGAGTGGGGTACGGGCTCGGCCTGATGCTGGTCAGCGTGCCGCTGCACATCGCGGCGTGGTGGCTCAACACCGGTTTGTTCAACGTGAAACAGGGCTTCGCCGGCTTCGGCACGATGTTCGGCGTCGTGTTCACCGCGACCGGTGCGCTGGTGCTGCTGGGCTTGGGGACCCGGCTCGCGCTGGCGTACGGCATTCGCAACGGGCGCCTGGCGGAACGAGCGCAGCAGCACCGGATGCTGCACGACACGGTGCTGCAGACGCTGGAGGTGCTCAGCCTGCCCGGCAGCGGCAGTGCGGAACGGCAGCTCGCGGAGGTGCGCCGCACGGCGCGGGCGCAGGCGCTGGACCTGCGGAACATGCTGGAGAAGGCGTCCCGCGAGTCGGCGGAGGAGGCGGGCAGGCCCCTGGGCGAGAAGCTGACCGCGCTCGCGGCGGAAATGGCACGGGAAGGGCTGCGCGCGCAGGTCGTGATCGCCGAACTGGACGAGGACACGCTCTCGGAGGTCCGCCAGATCGCGATCCGCGACGCGGCCCGAGAGGCGATGCGCAACACGCTGAAGCATGGCGGGACGGACCAGGTGGTCGTGCGGGTGGACGAGCGCGACGGCGGCATCGCCGTGACGATCCGCGACCACGGCACCGGCTTCGACGAGTCCGAGCGGCCGGCGGGCTTCGGCATCAGCGAGTCGATCAGCGCCAGGCTGGCCGAAGCGGGCGGCCGGGCCAGGATCGAATCACGACCGGGAAGCGGTACCAGGGTCACGCTGTGGATGCCGCGATAGCCCGCGTCCTCACCGGCATGCGACGCGAAGGCTAAACCCGCTCCAGCGCTCCGCTCTCCAGGTGGCTTCCGATCGCCCTCGGCAGCAGGTAGCCCACCGCGCCACCGGGTTGCGGGCCCCACGGCAGCGTCACCCCCGTCAGCACCGGGATCCCCCGGGTCAGGCGATACTGCGCGCGCATCTGCTCCCGGTCGGGCGTCAGCGACGTCTCCGGGAACCCCGTGTCCACGTCGTGCACCAGGTTCCCGGCCTCGTTCCCGAACCGGAGCACGGTGCGGCCCGCGGGCAGCAGGATCATCCGCTTCGAGCGGAAGAACGTCAGCGGCGGCTCTCCCCGCAGCGGCACGATCGGCCACTCCACCGGCGCGGGCTCGGGCATCCGCGCGGGATACAGCAGCAGCGAACCCACCAGGAACCGCGCCGCTTCCTCGACCCGCGCGAACGCCGCCGGCTCTCCGCCGCCGGGTCCGGTGACCTCCCAGCTTTCCTTGGTACGCCGCAGACTCCACGCGTCCTCGGCGATCTCCCCGATCCGGTACGCGGACTCCGGCACGCCGGCCTCCGCGAGCCGCCGCTCCAGCACGTCCAGCACTTCCGAGGCCCGCAGCCCCATCGCCGGGTCGCCGCCGCGGTCGACCACCGTCACCGCGTCCGGCGCGGACTCCTGCGGCAATGGCGGCCGCGGTTTGCCGAGCACGTCCGCCTCGGCGGCCTCACGCACCTGGCTCGGCACCAACGGCACCCGGTAACCGTTGGCACGAATGCGTTCCAACAGCTCCGGCTCCGGCGGGATGCCGTACTTGCGCAGGTAGTGCGGCACCGCGGCGGGCCAGATCCACAGGCCGTCGGTGTGGAACGCGTCGGGTACGTCCGGCGGCGCGGCCGGGTTGACCGTGTCGGCCAGCCAGCCCGGTCTGCTGAGCACCACCGGCGCCCGGTACAGGTAGTCCAGCACGCCCCGGATCTCTTCCTGCGGCACCGGCTGCGGCGTCTCCGCGAACGCCGCGCGCCGGAACGTCACATCCAGCGACAGCCCGGCCTTCGCCGCCAGCCAGCCCGGGATCTGCTGGCGTTCCCTCGGGAAGTGAGCCAGTTCGGCCTCGTAGGCGTTCGCGGTCAACCTGCCGCCGCCCGGCGCCTGCCGCCAGTTCGGTTCGTTCGTGCTGTCGTAGTCGAACTGGAACGACGACGGCGCCTCGAGCGTGAGCGTGCCCTGGAACCACGTGCCCGCACCCGGCTGGTACATCGCCGCCCGCAGCCGCGCGAACAACTGGCCCAGCGCCGGCGGCGCGGACAGCGACACCGACAGCCCTTCGCCGACCGACCGGATCTCGATCTCGGCGTAGTCGCCGACCTGACGGAACTGCGCGGCGACCCGTTCCCAGCCGTCGGGCAGGATCGATCGGACGCTGCGCGCGATGTCGCGCACCAGCGCGTCGGGCTCGCCGGTGCCGGGCTCGGGACGCCTGGCTCCGGGGAAGTCGTGCCGTTCCTGCCACAGCGCGGTGATCTCGTCGGGCGTCGCCGTGGTGGTGAACTCGGTCAGCCCCAGTTGCCGCGCCCGCACGTCGTCGCGCCCGTTCCAGCGCAGGGTGAGCGTGGCCGGATCGGGTGCGATGCGGAACAACTCGTCGTCGAACAGGCAGTGGGTCTGCAGGCTGAACGTCGAATCCGCCTCGTCCTCCGGCACGACCTTCGCCGGCCGCAGGTTCCACTCGGTGTCGAAGTCCTCCGGCGGTTCGTCACCCGCGGCGGCGACGAGCAGCATCGTCCCGTCGGCGGTGGAGCGCTGGGCTTCGAAGACGTTGCCCCGCCACACCCCGTACAGCCCGTCCGCGCGTCGCGCGAGCTCGACTCGATAGCGCACAGTTCCCCCTGTGTAGGTCAAAGGCCCGTCAAACCTTACCCACGACGCGCTCCAGGGCGCCTTCGGTGATGTGGTGACAGATCGACTTCGGCAGGACGTAGCTCACCGCGCCGCCCGGCAACCCCGCCCACGGCACCGTGATCCCGACGATCGCCCACAGGGGCCGGCACAGCCGATAGCGGGCCTCGTCGCGTTCGCGTTCGATCGGCAGTGACGTGGTGGGGAACCGGGCTTCGTCGTGGTGGACGAGGTTTCCGGCGTCGCCACCGAAGCGCAGCACGACGGTGCCCGCGGCGAGCCGGACCATCCGCTTGTTCCGCAGCAGCGTCAGCGGTGGCTCGCCCTCACACGGCTGGATCGGCCAGTCCCCCAGTTCGGCGGAGGTTTCCAGCGGGGTCCGCTGCCCCGCGGTCATCCGTGCCGGGTGCAGCATCAGTGCGCCGAGCAGGAACTGGGCGGCCTCGGCGACGTGCTCGAAGAAGTGGGGATCGACGGCGGCGCCGTGTTCGTGCCAGGCGACCTCCCAGCCCTTGTCGGTCGCGTTGAGGCACCACGCATCGTCCGCGCGGGCCGCGATGCGGTAGGCCTCCGGCCAGACGCCGTGCTCGCCGAGACGCTGGGCGAGCACCACGAGCACGGCGGCGTCCTCGAGTGTCGGGGCTGTCCGGGTTTCCAGTGCCGCCGCGATGTCACCGCTGGTCGGGTCCACGTCACGGTGGTCGGCCTTCGGACGCGGCCTGCCGAGCAGGTCGGCGGCCGCGGTGCGGCGCAGCAACTTGTCGGCATACGGCGGCTGGAACTCGCGTTCCCGGATGTGCGCCACGAAATCGGGTTCCGGTGGCGTGCCGTGTTTGCGCAGGTAGTGGGCCACCGCGGCATGCCAGATCCAGGTGCCGTCGGTGTGGTAGCTCTCCGGGACGTCGGACTCGCCGGTGAACACGTCCGGGCCGAGCCCGCTGCCGACGAGTACCGCGGGTTGTCGCTCCAGATACCGCAGGACGAGCGGGATCTCGTCCTCGGGCAGCGGCGGCCGGTCCACGACCGGACTGCTCCCCGGCTCGTGGGAGTCGACCACCCGCGCAAGCTGGAAAGTCACGGAGAGTGGTTGGCCCGCGGTTCTGTCCACCGCGACACTTTATTCGAGAAGTGGTTCTCAGACCCGGGAATCGCGGCGAATCGCGAGCAGATAGCCCGCCCCGCCGAGCAGGTACACGGCGGTCGCGACGATGAGCAGCAACGGAGAGCGACCGTTGAGCGGGGTGAAGGCTGCCGCGATCGCGACGGCGGCCACCTGCGTGATGTTGAACAGCGTGTCGTAGAGCGCGAAGACCCGGCCGCGGGCTTCGTCCGGGACGTCGGACTGGATCGCCGAGTCGACGCACAACTTGAGCACCTGCCCGGCACCGGTGATCACGAACGAGGCGCCGAGGATGGTCGCCAGCTCCATCGGCAGTCCGAGCCCGATTTGCGCGATCGCCGCGAGCCCCAGCGCGCCGAGCACGACGCGGTGTCTGCCGAACTTCCGCACCAGCCGCGGCGTGGAGATGCCGGCGAGCAGGATGCCGAGACCGGCCAGCAGCGCCATCTGCCCGAGCCCGGGCAGTCCGGACTTCAGCGGCCCGGCGTCCCGGAGCGCGAACCGCATCAGCAGCACGGTCAGCAGCAGCGAGATGCCGTAGGACGCGCGATGTGCGAACAGGGCGACGAATCCCGCGGTGACGGTGGGCGCCGCGAGCGCGGCCTTCCCGCCGTCGGCGAGCCCGTGCGCGACCGCGAGGACGGGATCGGCCGGTTCGTCGACGGAATCGGGGCCGAGGCTGCCGCGGGCGAACCGGGCCGCGATCGCCGCCGCGACCACCGAGCCGAGCACCGCGATCGACGTCGTCCATGCGGAACCGGTGTTCCCCTCGCCGAGCACCGCGCGCAACCCGATGGCACAGGCGCCCCCGAGCACCGCGACCCCGGCGCCGAGCGTGGCCGCGACGGCGTTGGCCGTGACGAGCGTGTCTTTCGGCACCACGTGCGGGAGCGAGGCCGACATACCGGAGCCGGAGAACCGGGAGATGCCCTCGACCAGCAACGCGAGGACGAACAGCTCGGTGCCCGCGACGCCGAACCCGACCGCGAGCGCGGCGGCGATGACGGCGAGCCCGCGCAGCAGGTTGGCCAGCACGAGCACGCGTTTGCGGTCCCACCGGTCGAGCAGCGCCCCGGCGAACGGCCCGATCAGCGAGTACGGCAGCAGCAGGACGGCGAAACCACCGGCGATCGTGAGCGGATCGGCGCCACGTTCGGGGTTGAACAGGACGGCGCCCGCCAGGCCCGCGCGGAACACCCCGTCGGACCACTGCGCGGCGAAGCGGGAGAACAGCAGCCTCCGAAAGCCCGGCATGGCGAAGAAGGCACGCGGACCGAGCTGTTTGGTAGGGGTTTCCGCGCCAGCCGTCACAACTCAAAAGCATACGGCGCGCGAAGGTGGAGCAAAGGCTGGTCAAAGCGAACCGCCCCAGCTCGCCAGGGGCGAGGAGCTCACACCGTGGGGGCGTGGGGACTCGGCCCCCACAACGAACAAGGACACTGGAAAGGTGACCCCGTTCGCCGAACAAGAAGAGGCATGGCCGGCGCACTTGGTCGCCTCTCGGCGGCGTGGCGCAGTGTGGCTCCAGCCGAACGGTATTCCACAAAGGCTCTTCTCAAGTGGGCCCGGGGGACACGGAGTGCGCCGGCCACTGACTCCAACGGTACATGGTGGGCGCTTGTTCCCGCGCCCCGCGAATCTTCTGGGCGGCAGGTGGGATCATGGCTCACGTGCCAGCGGACGCCGAGGTTGAGCCGGGTTCACTCCTGGTCGCCGCCCCCACGATGTTCGATCCCAACTTCCGCCGGACGGTCGTGTTCATCATCGACCACCGGGACGAGGGCACCCTCGGTGTGGTGCTCAACCGCCCGAGCGAGGTGCCGGTCGACGACGTGCTGCCCAGCTGGGGCAGGCACGTCGTGGAGCCGCAGTCGGTGTTCGTCGGCGGTCCGGTCGAGAAGAAGACCGCGTTGTGCCTTGCCGCGCTGCGGACCGGCGAGGTCGCCGCGGCCGTGCCGGGACTGATCGGGGTGCGCGGTCCGGTCGCGCTGGTCGATCTGGACACCGATCCGGACCTGCTGGTGCCGAAGGTGCGTGGGCTACGTGTGTTCGCCGGCTACGCGGGCTGGGACTCCGGGCAGCTGGCTGGTGAGATCGACCGCGGTGACTGGCTGATCGTGCCCGCGCTGCCGAGCGACGTGCTGGCCACGCCGGACCGGGACCTGTGGGGCCAGGTGCTGCGCCGCCAGGGCATGCCGACCGCGCTGCTGGCCACGCATCCCGGCGACCTGCAGCGGAACTAGCTACGCCTGCTGCAGCGCGGAGCAGCCGCCGCAGGCGCAGCCCGAGCAGCCGGCGGGCACCGGCGCGGGCGCGGGGACGGCGAGCGCGGCGCGGTGCCCGAGCAGACCGCCCGCGAGCACGAGCGCGATGATCCCGGCGAGTCCGACGACGGTGGCGATGACGACCCCGGCGGTGCCCGGCATCACGAGCCCGGCGACACCGGCGACGACGCCGACCGCACCGGCGGTGATGGTGGGCAGCCCGGCGACCTTGTTCGCGATCCGGAAGGCCTCGTCGGAGCGCAGCGTGGCGGGCGTGCGCACGCCGGCGCCGCGGTCCCTCGGCAGTTTCTCGCGCCAGCCGAGCAGGCCTCCCCAGCCGACGACGACACCGAGCACGATCGGAAGCAGCGCGAGGACGAACACCAGACAAGACTAAGCGACGGCGTTCGCGGTCCGGTAAAAAGGGTTCGGAGCGGGCGCCTACCATAAGCATGTGAGTGAGGCACCCGAGGAGACGCCAGGCCACCGCTACAACGCGCAGGTGGCGGGCCGGATCGAGCTGCGCTGGCAGAACTACTGGGCCGACCACGGCACCTATCACGCGCCGAATCCGACCGGGCCGCTCTCCGCGGAGCACATTCCCTCGGACAAGCTGTTCGTCCAGGACATGTTCCCCTACCCCTCGGGCGCCGGCCTGCATGTCGGGCACCCGCTGGGCTTCATCGGCACCGACGTCTACGCGCGCTATCACCGGATGATCGGGCGCAACGTCCTGCACACGATGGGCTTCGACGCGTTCGGACTGCCCGCCGAGCAGTACGCGGTGCAGACGGGTCAGCACCCGCGCAAGACCACCGAGGAGAACATCGAGACCTACCTGCGCCAGATCCGCAGGCTGGGCCTCGGCCACGACGAGCGGCGTCGCATCTCCACGATCGACCCCGGCTACTACAAGTGGACACAGTGGATCTTCCTCAAGATCTACAACTCCTTCTACGACGAGAAGCAGGGCAAGGCCCGCCCGATCGTCGAGCTGGAGACCGAGTACGCGCAGGACAAGCGCCGCACGCCGGACGGCCGCGGCTGGTGTGAGCTGACCCGCGAGGAGCAGCTGGCGATCCTGGACCAGCACCGGCTGGCCTACATCTCCGAGGCGCCGGTGAACTGGTGCCCCGGCCTTGGCACGGTGCTGTCCAATGAGGAAGTCACTCCCGACGGCCGCAGTGAGCGCGGGAACTTCCCGGTGTTCCGCCGCAACCTGCGCCAGTGGATGATGCGCATCACCGCCTACGCCGACCGGCTGGTGGACGACCTGGACCGGCTGGACTGGCCGGAAAAGGTCAAGTCCATGCAGCGCAACTGGATCGGCCGCTCGCACGGTGCGCGCGTGAAGTTCACGGCGGCCGCGGAGACGATCGAGGTCTTCACCACCCGTCCGGACACCCTGTTCGGCGCCACCTACATGGTGCTGGCGCCCGAGCATCCGCTGGTGGACAAGCTGACCACGGACGGCTGGCCGTCCGATGTGGACGACCGGTGGACCGGTGGCGCGGCCACCCCGGCCGAGGCGATCAACGCCTACCGGCTGGCGGCCTCCCGCAAGTCCGAACTGGACCGTCAGGAGCAGAAGGAGAAGACGGGCGTCTTCACCGGCTCGTACGCGGTGAACCCGGTCAACGGCAAGGAGATCCCGGTCTTCATCGCCGACTACGTGCTGATGGGCTACGGCACCGGCGCGATCATGGCGGTGCCCGGGCAGGACCAGCGTGACTGGGACTTCGCGAAGAAGTTCGGGCTGGACATCGTACGCACCGTGCAGCCGAGCGAGGGTTTCGACGGCGAGGCGTTCACCGGTGACGGTCCGGCGATCAACTCGGGTTTCCTGGACGGGATGGACGTCGCCGAGGCCAAGAAGGCGATCATCGAGTGGTTGGCCGAGCACGGCCACGGCGAGGGCACCGTGCAGTACAAGCTGCGCGACTGGCTGTTCTCGCGCCAGCGGTACTGGGGCGAGCCGTTCCCCATCGTCTACGACGAAGACGGTGTGGCGCACGCCATCCCGGAGAGCATGCTGCCGGTCGAACTGCCCGAAGTGGACGACTACTCGCCGAGGACGTTCGAGCCGGACGCCGCCGACACCGAGCCGTCGCCGCCGTTGTCGCGTGCGACCGACTGGGTCGAGGTGACGCTGGACCTGGGTGACGGCCCGAAGACCTACCGTCGTGACACCAACACGATGCCGAACTGGGCAGGCTCCTGCTGGTACCAGCTGCGGTACGTGGACCCGGACAACGACGAGCGGTTCGTCGACCCGGAGAACGAGCGCTACTGGCTGGGCCCGCGCCCGGCGGAGCACGGCGCGAACGACCCCGGCGGCGTCGATCTGTACGTCGGCGGTGTCGAGCACGCGGTGCTGCACCTGTTGTACTCGCGGTTCTGGCAGAAGGTGCTGTTCGACCTGGGCTACCTGTCGGCCGACGAGCCGTACCGGCGCCTGTTCAACCAGGGCTACATCCAGGCCTACGCCTACACCGACTCCCGTGGTTTCTACGTTCCTGCCGAAGAGGTGGAGGAAAAGGACGGCAAGTTCTTCCACAATGGCCAAGAGGTCAAGCAGGAATACGGAAAGATGGGCAAGAGCCTGAAGAACGTGGTCACGCCCGACCAGATGTCGGCGGACTACGGTGCCGACACGTTCCGGTTCTACGAGATGGCGATGGGCCCGCTGGCCGACTCCCGGCCGTGGGCGACCAAGGACGTCGTCGGTGCGCACCGGTTCCTGCAGCGCCTGTGGCGGCTGGTGGTGGACGAGACCACCGGCGAGTTGCGGGTGTCCGATGTGGACGCGACGACCGAGGACCGCAAGCAGCTGCACAAGACGATCGCCGGGGTCCGCGAGGACTATGCGGAGATGCGGTTCAACACCGCGGGTGCGAAGCTGATCGAGCTGAACAACCACGCCACGAAGGTGTACGGCTCGACGGCGGCGACGCCGCGTGAGCTGGTCGAGCCGATGGTGCTGATGCTGGCCCCGCTGTGCCCGCACATCGCCGAAGAGCTGTGGCACCGGCTCGGCCACCCGGACACCCTGGTGCACGGCCCGTTCCCCGCCGCGGACGAGAGGTACCTGGTCGAGGATTCGGTCGAGTACCCGATCCAGGTCAACGGCAAGGTGCGTTCCCGGGTCACGGTTCCCGCCGACGCCGGCAAGGACGCGGTGCAGGCGGCGGCGCTGGCCGACGAGAAGATCCAGGCGATGCTGGGCGGCGGCGAGCCGCGCAAGGTGATCGTGGTGCCCGGCCGCCTGGTGAACGTGGTGCTCTAGGTGCTTTCGATGCCGATCTGGTTCGCCAGATCGGCCAGCAGCGCGTCGAACACCGCGTCCGGTTTGGACATCGGGATCGGATAGTTGCCGAACACCTCGAGCGTGATGTGCCCGTAGAGGCGTGCCCAGAACTGGATCATCACGTAGGTGGTGCCGAGGTCGAGCTTCTCGGGTGGGAAATCGACGCCCGATCCGCCGAGCACCGACAGCAGCTCGTCCTGGAACGAGGTGAGGTCCTCGCGTATCTCGACGGGCACGGCTTCGGCCGGTGGCACGGTGAGCTGGTGTTTGACGAGGATGTGCCCCGCGGCCATGAGGAAGACCCGGCCGAAGGGTTCGCTGGCCCGGTTGAGGGTGGCGACGCTGCCCGCGGCGGAGCCGACCTCGCCGGTCGGCGAGGCGAACACCAGGGTGAACTCCTTGGTGTGTGTGAGCGCCCAGCGGCGGAATCCCCGGCAGATGGCGAACAGCTGAGCCGGCCCGTCGGCGGTGAGTTCGGTGACCTCCTCGGCGAGTTGCGCGGCGAGGTCGTTCACGACGTCGACGCGCAGGTGTTGAACGAGGTCGTCCCGGGAGCCGTAGTACCGGTAGAGAGCAGGGGCGGTGATGCCGAGCTCGCGGGCGATGGCTCGCAGCGTCACGGCTTCCGGTCCGCGCTCGACGAGCAGTGCACGCGCGGTCCGCCGGATGTCCTGGTCCGTCGCCACACGCACGCGGCCCCGGCGCGTTGGCTTGTCCATTCGAGCATTCTAGGAGGACCGCACATAGCGGACGCGAAGAAGGAGCGATCTGCGTCGGAGAACCGACCCGCGCGGGACGTCGAGTCGGGCGCCACCGGTGCCGATCGCTCGGGGGGCTACGCGATCGGCACCGGCGACCCGATGCCCTTCCCTCGGTGGGACCGGGGTCGGACAGCTCAGGAGAGTCCACTCGCCCCTCGGCGGGACGCGCGACTCCAGCAATTACCCCATTTGGGTGAACACTGCGTGATGCTTACCTCTAGTGTCGCACTCCTCGGCCCAGAAGTTACAAAGATCTTCACATTCGCCAACAGGGCAAATCGCCGTCCACGACGCGGGCCGCCCCGCGTCGCTAGGTTGGTCTGGTGGCACACGACGTAGTGGTGGTCGGCTCGGCGAACGCCGACCTCGTGGTCAAGGCGGAACGGCGTCCCGGCGCCGGTGAGACGGTGCTCGGCGAGGACACCGTGATCATGCCCGGCGGCAAGGGCGCCAACACGGCC
This sequence comes from Amycolatopsis acididurans, assembly GCF_012328925.1. Classification (GTDB taxonomy): domain Bacteria; phylum Actinomycetota; class Actinomycetes; order Mycobacteriales; family Pseudonocardiaceae; genus Amycolatopsis_E; species Amycolatopsis_E acididurans. The sequence continues at coordinate 34,558 of NZ_JAAXLS010000005.1, read as the reverse complement.
GTCGCGGCCGCGCGGCTGGGCGCCGACGTGGCATTGTTCGGCGCGATCGGCGACGACCACCACGGCACGATCCTGCTCGACTCGCTTCGCGACGCGGGAGTGCACACTGAGCTGGTCGAAACCACCGCGAGGCCGACCGGAATCGCCTACATCACGGTGACACCCGACGGTGAGAACTCGATCCTCGTCTCCCCCGGTGCGAACCACGCGCTCGAACCCGAGCGGGTCGAGAAAGCGCTTTCCGGCGCGAAGGTCATGGTGGTGTCCCTGGAGATTCCGCTGCGCACGGTCGAGCGGGCGATCGAGACCGGGGCGCGGGCCGGGGTGCGCACGCTGCTCAACCTCTCGCCCGCCGCCGCGCTCAGCGAGCGGACCCTGGCCGCGCTCGATGTGCTGCTGGTCAACGAGCACGAGGCGGCCTGGCTGCTCGGCTCCGCCGACGATCCGGCCAAGCTGCTCGACCTCGGCCCGCGCGCCGCGGTGGTGACCCTCGGCGCGCGGGGCGCGCTGGTGCTGACTCCCGGCTCCGCGGCCGAGATCGCCGCACCCCAGGTCGACGCCGTCGACACCACGGGTGCGGGAGACGGGTTCACCGGTGCGCTCGCCGCCGCACTCGCCGGTGGGGCCGACCTCGAATCCGCCGTCCGCAAGGCGGTCCAGGTCGCCGCGATCTCGGTGACCAGGCCCGGCGCGCAACCGTCGTATCCGACCGCGGCGGAATTGCCCGGTGGGTGAGGTGTGTCGGAGCCGCCTGCTCGCCCGAGACGTGCGGGTTGCCCGTTGTGGCATCACCATGAATGACTGTGCGCCGCCGTCCCGGAAAGGTATGGTCTAGACCATGTCCGATACCGCGCTGACCGGGGTACCCGTGAGCCCCGGCCGTGCCAGTGGCCCCGTCGTGCGCGTCGCCGAGCCGCTCGGCGAACCGCCCAGCTCGCCGAAGCCGGAGGATCCGCAGGCCGAGGCCGCTCGGATCGCCCCGGCGACGCAGGCGGTGGCGAGCAGGCTGGAGGCCCTCGCCGCGACCGCGACCGGCGACGCGGCGACGATCCTCATCACCACGGCCGCGATGGCGGGTGACCCGGCGTTGATCAGCGAGGCCGAACGGCTCGTCGTCGCCGAGGGACTGCCCGCGCCGCGTGCGCTGTACGAATCCGCCAACGGGTTCGCCAAGACGCTCGCCGCGGCGGGCGGATACCTGGCCGAGCGTGTCCGCGACATCGAGGACGTCCGGGACCGGGTGGTCGCCGAACTGCTCGGCGTCGAACCGCCCGGCGTTCCCGAACTGTCCACGCCGAGCGTGCTCGCCGCCAGGGACCTCGCTCCCGCCGACACCGCCGGGCTCGATCCGGGCCGCGTGCTCGCGCTGGTCACCGAGGAGGGCGGGCCGACCAGCCACACCGCGATTCTCGCGCGCTCCCTGGGTATCCCGGCTGTCGTCGCGGTGCGCGGCCTGCTCGCCTCGGACGCGAAGGCGCTGCTCGTGGACGGCGACACGGGCGAGGTCGAGGCGGTGGACCCGGCCGCGCCGGTGCTGACCGCGGTGGCGAGCGGACCGGCGGACTGGGACGGCGCAGGCACCACCTCCGACGGGCATCGCGTCAAGGTGCTCGGAAACGTCGGCTCGCCCGCCGACGCGCAGGCCGCGGCGGACGCCGGCGCCGAGGGTGTGGGCCTGTTCCGCACCGAGTTCTGTTACCTCGACGCGCCCGCGGAGCCGAGCGCTGCCGAGCAGCGCGAGGCTTACGCGGCGGTGCTGGCGCCGTTCGCAGGCAAGCCGGTGATCGTGCGGACCCTCGACGCCGGCGCCGACAAACCGCTCGCGTTCCTGTCTTTCGAGGCCGAGCCCAACCCCGCGCTCGGCGTGCGCGGCGTGCGGGTGGCGTTCGACCGGCCCGGCGTGCTGGACCGCCAGTTGGAGGCGATCGCGGGTGCGGCGGCCGACTCCGGTGCCGACGTGTCGGTGATGGCGCCGATGGTCGCGACCGCGGCGGAGGCGGCGTGGTGCGCCGAACGGGTCCGCGCGGCGGGGATCGCGCGCGCCGGGGTGATGATCGAGATCCCGGCGGCGGCGTTGTGCGCCAAGGAAATCCTGGACGCGGTCGATTTCGTCTCGGTCGGCACCAACGATCTCGCGCAGTACACGTTCGCCGCCGACCGGCAGCTCGGCGCGGTGGCCGCTTTGAACGATCCGTGGCAGCCCGGCCTGCTGCGGTTGCTGGAGCTCGTCGGCAGCGCGGCCAAGGCCACCGGCAAACCGGCCGGCGTCTGCGGCGAGGCAGCGGCGGATCCGTTGCTGGCCAGGGTGCTCACCGGGCTTGGCATGACGAGCCTGTCGATGAACGCGGCCGCGGTGCGGGCGGTCGGTGCGAGCCTGGCGTCCGTGACCTTCGCGCAGTGCGAAGCCGCGGCGCGGGCCGCGGTCGCGGCGGCCGATTCCACCGCCGCGAGGTCGGCCGCCCGCGGCTAACCGAACAGACCCCGGCGGGGATGCCGGATGACGAGCGAACCGCCGTGCACCCGGCCGGAGAACACCAGGTGCGGTGTGCCGTTGCGGCCCTCGGACCTGCTCTTGTCCTGCAGCGAGCCGTACTTCAGTTCGGTGATCGCGTTGAGGTCCACCGACGCCTGCTCCGGGATGACGACCTCGACCGAACCCCATTTGCAGTCCAGCTCGACCTGAACCACCCGCGAGGCCACCTGTGCGTCGCTGAAGTCGAGCTTGGTGGACCCGTACTTGTTGCGCACGACGAGTTCGGGCGGCACGATCCACCGGCCGTTGCGCACCAGTGTCGAGTACTTCGCGGACAGCTCCAGCCGCTGATCCGACGGAACGTAGGCCGGCACCGAGTGGACCTCGCGGTTGATCAGGCCGGGAATGTCGACCAGCACGGCGTTCAGCTCACCCCGGGTACGCGCGGCGAGCGCTATGTCGGTGCGCTGGGTGAACTCGTCGAGATCGAGCATGCCGTGGCCGATGGCCTTCTGCAGGACGCCGACGACGTGCTCGCGCTCCTCGTCGGAAACCCGGTAGTCGCGCGGCGACAGCGGCTTCGTCTCGGTCTCTTCGCCCATGCGAACCAAGGTAGAACCGGCGGGCGCGGGGCGGATCAGGGAAAAACCCCTATTCGGCGTCCAGCCCGTGCTCGATCGCGTACCTGGCCAGCTCGACCCGGTTGTGCAGCTGGAGTTTCCGCAAGGTCGACTGCACGTGGTTCTCCACCGTGCGGTGCGAGAGCACGAGCCGTTCCGCGATCTGCCGCGACGTCAGGCCCTTCGCGACCAACCGCAGCACGTCGGTCTCGCGCTCGGTCAGCTTCGGCGGCGGGGGTCCCCCGTCGGGTGCGTCGGCCATCCGCCGGTACTCGCCCAGCACCAGCCCGGCCAGTCCGGCCGTGAACACCGGATCGCCCTGTGCCGTCCGGTGTACGGCGTCGACCAGCTCCCGCGCGGACGCCGATTTCATCAGGTAGCCCGAAGCTCCGGCTTTCACCGCTTCCAGCACGTCGTCGTGCTCACCGCTCGCCGACAGCACGAGCACCCGGGTGTCCGGCAACGACGCGGTGATCTCCCTGGTCGCGTCGACGCCCGAGGAGTCGCCGAGGTTGAGGTCCATCAGGACGACGTCGGGCCGCACCGTGTTCGCGATCCGTACCGCCGCGCTCGCGTCCGGCGCGGTGGCCTTGACGTCGAACCCGTTCTCCGTGAGGTCCCTGGCCACCCCGTCACGCCAGATCGGGTGATCGTCGACGACCATCACCGAGATCATCGGCGCCTCCTGCTGCGTGTCTTCGGTACCCGGATCTCCCACTCGGTGCCGCGGTGCGGACCGGTGTCCAGTGAGATGGTGCCACCAAGGTCGGCGACCCGGCCCCGCATCGACCGTGCGACCCCCAGATGGCCCTGTGCCGCCGCGGCCTCCAGCCTGCCCTCGGGGATCCCGGGCCCGTCGTCGCGAACGGTGATCACGACGTCCGTGCCGAGGTCTTCCAGCAGCACCCAGGCCTGGGCCGTGCGTCCGGCGTGCTCGTCCACGTTGGACAGCGCCTCGCGCACCACGGCGGTCAGCTCTTCGGTGACCTTCGCGTCCAGCGGCACGTCCCCGGCGGGCGCGGCGACCTGCACCCTGGAGGAGGCCAGCAACTGCAGCGCGGCCCGCAGATCGCGGTCGCCGCCGCTGGTTCCGGTGGGCTCGGTGGTGACCAGCGCGCGCAACGCGATCTCCTGCTCACCGGCCAGTTCCGCCAGTTCGGCCGCCTCACCGCCCAGTTCCGCGCCGCGGCGGCGGACCCTGGCCAGCACCTGGAGCACGCTGTCGTGGATCGACCTGGCGAGCCGTTCGCGTTCGGCGTTGGCCGATTCGGTGCGCCACGCCTGCGCCAGCGCCGCGGCCGACTTGCGGGCGGTGGACGCGCTCATCCCGATCAGCAGGCCGGTCGCGATCAGCAGCACGCCGTCGCGGGCCACGTCGAGGGTGAAGGCCTGCCGTGCCACCGCTGTCGCGGCACCGACCACCGCTCCGGCGGCCACCCCGCCGACGCCGCCGAACCGGGTGCCGACCGCGACCGGCACCCCGGCCACCCACACCGTGGTGATCAGCGGATCGAGGGTCGCCAGCCGCGCCGGGTCGAGGATCCATGGCGAGGTGAGCATCAGCCCGCAGGTGACCACCAGATCCAGCACCACGAACCAGCTCCACCGCCAGCGCAGTGCCTCCCGCGAGTAGACGAGGCTGGTCAGCACCGTCCATACCGCCATCGCGCCGAGCACGATCCAGGCCAGGTCCGGGCGCCGGTAGTCGTGCTGGTGCACGATCACCGCGCCGAGCGCGAACAGCCACGTCAGGATCCGCAGCCCGATACCGCCCCACCACAGCGGGGTGGCCGGTTCGACGGCGGTCGGCCCGAAACGGCGGGTCATCGCTTCCCGGGTTCGTCCTCGGTGTCCGCGGGTTCCTCGTTCGGTGCCGGCGCCTGCTGGTCGTGCAGCACGTCGACGTCGGCCGGATGTGGATCCTTCTCGTGGATCAGCGAGCGGATACCGGCGTTGAGCACGGCCAGCAGCGGTACGGCCAGCAGCGCACCCGCGATCCCGGCCACGACGAGACCGGCGGCGATGGCCAGCACGACGGCCAGCGGGTGCAGCTTCACGGCGCGGCCGAGCAGCAGCGGCTGCAGGATGTGGCTTTCCAGCTGCATGACCAGGACCACGATGCCGAGCACGATCAGCGCGGTGATGAACCCGTTGGTCACGAGCGCGACGAGCACCGCGACCGCACCCGCCACGAACGCACCGAGGATCGGCACGAACGCGCCGAGGAAGACCAGCGTCGCCAGCGGAATCACCAGCGGCACCTGCACGATCCACAGCCCGACGCCGATGCCGACCGCGTCGACCACGGCCACCGCGGCGGTCGCGCGCACGTAGCTGACCAGCGAAGCGAACCCGCGCCGCCCGGCGACGTCGACCCGGTCGCGCACGTAACCGGGGACCGCCAGCATCACGAACGACCAGATCTTCTCGCCACCGGCGAGGAAGAAGATCGTGACGAACAGCGTGAGCAGCAGTCCGGTGAGGATTTCGCCGACGGTGCTCGCCGTGGTCAGCGCGTTCGTGGTGATCGCGGCCTGGTTGTTCTGCAGGAAGCCGATCGCGTTGTCGATGAACTGCTGGATCTGTTCCTGTCGCAGGTGCAGGTCGTTGATCAGGAAGTCGCGGACCTGCGAAAGGCTGTTGTTGAGCTGTTTCTGAAGCTGGGGAAGGCCGTCGGTGAACTGGATGATCACGAACGCGAGCAGCCCGCCGAGCACCGCGAGCCCGCAGATCAGCACGATGGCGGTGGCGAGTCCCCGTGGCACCTTGACGTTGACCAGATGCCCCACGAGCGGGGCGCCGAGCGCGGCGAGCAGCAGCGCGATCGACACCGGGATCACGACGACCGAGAGCCTGCCGATCAACCAGAGGATCACGTAGAGGGCCGCGATGACCACGAGAAAGCGCCAGGCGAATGCGGCGCTTATCCGCAGCCCACGCGGTACCAGGTCCTCCGTCGCCGGGTCTTCGGCGAGGAACCGGGGCTTCTGACGGTCACTCACGTGCCCACCCTAGCGAGTGGGGCGAAACGGGCGCCGACCTCTGGCTTGGACAAATAGGTGTCACACGATCAGGCGCTCTGGCTGTGTCCATCCTGCACACAAGCGAAGCAGTCTGGGAATCTTCAACCGACCGGAAAGTTCGTGACCCAGAAGGGAATTGGACCTCGGGGTGAGTCGGAAGGCGTTGTGCCAGGTGGTACGCGGCGTGGCGGGGCGGATCGGCCTCGGCGTGCTGCTCGGTATCGCCGGTGCCTTCGTCGTCACCGCGCTGTCCTGGCTGGCGTCCTCCACCGCGGCCTCGGCCGAGGAGGATCCCGCCCCGCCACTGGTCAATCTCTCCGGCACGGGTGAAACACTCGATCTCGTGCACGACACCGTGCGGGGCACCGTCGATACGGTGACCGCCAAGGTGTTGCCGCCGCCGGTTCAGCCCAAGGAGGCCGGGCCCGCCGTCGACAAGGTCGTCGACGAGACGCTCGGCCAGGTCGACAGGACCGTCAGCGCGCTGAGCACGAAACCGGCCAAGCACCGGTCCGCACCGGCAACGGCCGAACGGACCGTCGTACCGGCCGGGGTTCCCGCGCCGCCGCCGGACCGGCACGTGATCCAGCCACCCGTGAAGCGGCCACCGGTGCCGATCCACGTCGCCGCCGCGCCGGCGCCCAGCGCGCCGCCCGCGGCGGAACACCACGCGCCGGCGCCCGGATCCGGCGTGCCGCACGGTCCGGTCGTCCCGGGCCCTGGTCCGGGCCTTCCGGCCGCGCCCGCGCCCAGCGGTGGTGCGGGCAGCACTTTCCACGCCCCCGACACGCCTGTCTTCGACAGCGGCGTGTCGCGCTTCTGGGCCGGACAGCCCACGTACCGCATGCCGCGTCGCGCGGTGCCGGTCGTGTTCAGGACTGTCAACGCCCAGCCCGGCGTCACGCCTGACTGAGTAACCACGCGGCGAGCCGAAGTTCGCCTCGTGGTCATTTTGCTGCCCCTTTTCGCCGTCGAGGAGTACCCCCGTGAATGGTTGTCCGCATGGGTGAGTAGCCCATTTCCAATTCCTTGCCGACACGCGTGACGAACAGGTGACGCGTGCAATTCCCTATTGCCTGGAAAAGGTGTTGTCAATGGGCGTTTTTTACGCTTGGTGCAGGTACGCCGATCAGGTGCCACTCGATGGGGTAAAGCGACTGGAAAATATTTCAGGCCGGTGTTTAGTTGGTTGTGCGGGAAGCCGAATAAGTTCCCGGAACCGCTTGGTGACAGTTTCGACTGAATAATCGAAGATTCCAGGGAGAACAGTCGTAATGATGAGTAAGGCCAAAAAGTTCGCGGCCGCTTCGGTGGCCGCCGCGGCTGGTGTCCTCGCGCTCGGGGCGTTCGGATCCCCGGCGATGGCCGCCGAAAGCACCCATGTGTCGCCGCGTACGGCCGACGCCAGTTGCCCGGCGGCCGTGCCGTCGCTCCCGACCGGTGCGGACTACGTGAACGCGTGGAACCAGTCCGGGATGTGCTTCGGTGCCGGTGCGGCCGGCCTGGCGAGCTCGGCGTGGGCCGGTGCGATCCCGTCGATCGTGCAGGGCGCGATGGGTTCGCCTGCCTCGGCCACGATGCCGGCGCAGCAGGCCGGCAGCCTGACCGCTCCGGTGGTCGTGCCGTCGAACCCGACGGGCGCGGACTACGTCAACGCCTGGAACCAGGCCGGTGCGCTGGCGGGTGCCGGTGCGGCGGGCTTGGCGAGCTCGGCGTGGGCCGGTGCGATCCCGTCGATCGTGCAGGGCGCGGAGGGCACGCTCTCGACGCCTGCCAAGGCCGACGTTCGTCCGGCACACAAGACGGTGTCCAAGTCGCACAAGGACACCGCGACCTCCGTGGCCAAGAAGGCCGCGGAGCCGGCGAAGGCCACCACGACCAAGAAGTCCACAAAGGACGTCAAGGTCGCCAAGTCGAGCGCTCGTGACGTCGGCAGCCTGACCGCTCCGGTCGTCGTGCCGTCGAACCCCACGGGCGCGGACTACGTCAACGCGTGGAACCAGTCCGGTGCGCTGGCCGGCGCGGGCCTTGCCGGCCTTGCCAGCTCCGCGTGGGCCGGTGCGATCCCGTCGATCATCCAGGGCGCGCTCGGCTGACCCGCAACCCCAAGAAAAGTAATCACCACAAGAAGGAGATGAAGTTCGCATGCGCAAGACCCTGACCCGTGCTCTGGCCGTGGCCGCCCTTTCGGCTGGTGTGCTCGGCCTCGCCGGTGGTGTCGCTTCCGCCGACGAGATCTCCGCCCCGGTCGTCGTGCCGTCGAACCCGACCGGCGCGGACTACGTCAACGCCTGGAACCAGGCCGGTGCGCTCGCCGGTGCCGGCGCGGCCGGCCTCGCCAGCTCGGCCTGGGCAGGCACCATCCCGTCGATCGTGCAGGGTGCGGCCGGCACGCTCGGCTGATCTCGGCGTTTTCCCTTACCCAGCAAAGAATCCCCGAACTCGCAAGGAGTAATCACATGCGCAAGACCCTCATCCGTGCCGGTGCCGCCGTCGCCATCGCCGCCGGGATCCTCGGCCTCAGCGGCGGAATCGCTTCCGCCGACGAGATCTCCGCTCCCGTTGTCGTGCCGTCGAACCCGACCGGTGCCGACTACGTGAACGCCTGGAACCAGGCTGGTGCGCTGTTCGGTGCGGGTGCGGCCGGTCTGGCCAGCTCGGCTTGGGCGGGCACCATCCCGTCGATCGTGCAGGGTGCGGCCAGCACGATGGGCTGACGCAGTCGCGAAACCGGCCTGCCTGCGGGGTTTTCTCCGTGCGGCGGGCCGGTTTCGGCGTACTGGCGAGTAATGACCGCGGGTGACATCCGACCACACCCTGTGTTCTTCACACGATCGTGCCATCAAGTCGCGTCGAAGATGCGCGGTGGGCCCCGCCTTTGGTTATCTCAACGGTGCAAGTTGCTTCCGTATCAATACGAGTGCGTTTCAGCTTCGTTTCCGATACGGCATCCATCCCGGTAGGAGAACGGTGATCCAGTACAGCGCGGCCGAACAGCGGGGCTCGAGTGCCCTTCGCTGGCTCGTGCGCGCGCTGTTCGTGATCGCGGGCGCCCTCGCGGGCACCGCGGCCGCATGGGCGATCAGCACCGCCACCGCCTCCGCCGACACCGCGTTCCCCGCACAGCCCCAGCAGGAGCAGGACCAGGCCGCCCCCGCGGGCGACCAGCTCACCCCGACCACCGACGCGATCATGGGCACCTCGGACGACCTCGTCCTCGGTGCTTCCAACCTCGCCGGTGACACGAGCGCCGCCGCGGTCCGGGTGGCCACCTCCGGCTTCTCCGCCGACTCCGCGGACCAGCGTCACCAGCAGGTCGCGGGCGACGTCAGCGACGCGGTGCACGAGTTCGCGAACACCGCCGTGCTCAGCCCGGCTCAGCGCGTCCTCGGCACCGCCGAGCACATCAGCCGCCAGCCGCAGGACGCCCCCCGCGTCATCGGCAACGCGCTGACCCCGCCGCAGGACTTCCTCAACTTCCTGCGGCCCGCCTGCGGTGACAAGCTGCTCAAGCTGCCGGCGCTGCCCGGCACGCACAACGGCACCACCGATCAGCACCAGCCGGCCGACCTCGCGCACGCGGACGCGCCGTCGACCGCCGCTGCCCCGGCGCCGGCAGGCCCGCTGGGCCCGTTCACCGACGCGGTGCAGGCGCAGCACGCCGACGCCAAGTACGGCGACTGGCAGCGGGACCGCGACAAGCACCTCCGTGGTGACGAGTCCGGTCAGCTGCCCTACTCCCCGAACCGTGGGCCCATCGCCCCGGCCGGTCTTCCACTCGTCCCCGGTGGCGCCGCCACCGGTGGTCACGTTGACGGTCCGCTGCTCGGCGTTCCCGCCGGCGCGCTGACCCTGGTCGACACGCACGGCGAACGCGCCGTCCGTTTCGGCGTCCGGCACACGCCGGTCCAGCCGGGCGCGCAGCCCGGCGTCACGCCTGACTGATTTTCGCGCGGGGTAGTTCCTCCGCGCTCTTTCCGCCATGCCTTTTCCGCATCGGCGCGCGCGTGTGGCAGCCCCCGCATTTCCGCCGCGGACATTTCCGCGAACCACCGGGTGCTTTCTTCGCGCGCACCCCCCATAAGCCCCCGTAGGGGAACCCAAGGAAAAGGAGAAAATCCGAATGCAGACCTGGGCAAAGCGTGGACTCCAGACCGCGCTGGTCACGGGTGGCCTGCTGATGCTGGGCACCGGCATCGCATCTGCCGACGAGAACGTCAGCCCGGACACTCCGGCCGGTCCGCTCGACGTCAACGCGAGCGTTCCCGTCGACATCTCGCAGAACGCGATCGGGACTCTCGGCAAGCAGGTCAACCTGCCGGAAGTCAAGAAGGAAATCAGCACCAAGCCGGTCACCGGCGCGCTGAACAAGGCTCTTGCCCCCGTCAGCAAGACCGGCGCCATGAAGGCCGCTGCCCCGGCGACCAGCGCCGTGAACGGCGCGGTGTCGAAGGCCACGGCGGCGACCTCGGCGGCGACGGCGAAGGCCACCAACCGCACCGAGCAGGCCCCGAGCGTCCAGTCCACCGGCGACCCGTTCATGGGCAACAAGGTCGTCGGCAACGTGGCGGTGCCGATCCAGATCACCGGTAACGCGCTTGGCGTGCTGGGCAACGCCACCGTCGACTCCTCGTCGAGCCAGACCTACGAGCACAACAGCGACGTCAACACCAGCGGGGCGCACGGCGGCCTCGCGGGTAACGTCGTGAACCTCGACTGGGCGCTGCCCGTCCAGATCGCCGGCAACGCGCTCGGCCTCGGCGGCAGCGGGCACACCACCGGCTCCGCGTCGCAGTCCGCCACCACCAGCGGCGAGACCACCACCGACGGCACCAACGGCGGGCTCGCCGGAAACGTCGTCGCCCCGCAGGGTGCGACCCCGGTGCAGGTGTCGGGCAACGCGCTGGGCTGGTTCCTCGGCCACGCCGACACCAAGTTCGACGCCAGCAGCGAAGCCAACTCCGGCGGCTCCATCGCGACCCACGGGTCGAAGGGCGCCGGTACCGGCAACGTGGCCGGTGTCCCGGTCGCACTGCCGGTGAAGGCCTCGAACAACGCCGTGTCCTGGGGCGGCGACGCCGACTCGGCCGGCAGCGCCACCGCGGACTCGACCGCGGGCGGCAAGCGCCCTGGCCTCAACGACATCGACAGCTACATCCAGACCGACGGTGACGGCTCGTTCCTCGCCGGCAACATCGCGCAGCCGCAGCCTGCCGCGCCCGTCACGGTCGTCGGCAACGCGGCCGCGTGGATCGGCAACTCGGTCGCGGGCAGCGGTGCCGAGCGCGCCGCCAACGTCATCGGCAGCAACGCCACGGCGGGTGGCTTCTCCAGCACGAGCGGCCAGAACGCGGCCGGCTCGGGCAACATCGCGGACGCTCCGGTGGCTCTGCCCGCCGAGGTGTTCTGCGTGGGTGGCACCTGGATCGGCAACGCGCACGCGGGCGGCTGCGAGAACACCGTCAACGCGCAGGCCGGCGACGGCACCTACACCAACGGCAACGGCAGCTTCCTCGGCGGCAACAGCGTCGACGCGCAGCCGGCCGGCACCGCCGAGGTGTTCGGCGTGGGCGGTTCCTGGATCGGCAACGCGTCCGGTTCGGCGACCGAGGACAAGACGGTCAAGGCCGGTGGCTACAACGGCAGCCAGGGCAACGACTCGACCGGTTCCGGCAACGTCGTGCAGACCCCGGTGGCTCTGCCTGCCGAGATCCTCGGCGTCGGCGGCTCCTGGATCGGCCAGGGCCAGGGCACCGCGTCCGAGACCAAGGTGATCACCGCCGGTGGCGGCGGGAACACCCAGGACGACCACGGCGCCGGTAGCGCCAACCTGGTCGCCGTCCCGGTGTCCGCGCCGGTGCAGGCGTTCGGCATCGGTGGCTCCTGGATCGGCCAGGGCCACGGCACCGCCTCGACCGACACCACCTCCAAGGCGGGCGACAAGCTCAACGCCAACGGCAAGGAAGGCTTCCTCGCCGGGAACCTCGGCGCCGTCCCGGTTTCGCTGCCCACCCAGGTGCACGGCATCGGCGGCTCGTGGATCGGTAACGGGTTCGGCGAGAGCCAGAACATGACCGACTCGACGGCCGGTGGCAACGCCACCGCGACCGGTCAGGGCGGTTCGGTCGCCGGCAACATCATCCAGGCCCCGCTGGCCGGCGCCGCTTCGGTGTTCGGCATCGGCGGCGTGTGGGGCGGCGTGGTCGGCGGCGACGCCACCAACGACGTCGTGTCCACGGCCGGTGGTACCGCGGAGACCAACGGCGACGGCGGCTCCATCGCCGGCGACGTGGTCAGCCCGCAGCTGATGCCCGTCGCGCAGGTGTTCGGTGACGCGGCGAGCCTGACCGGTGTCGCGCACGGCTCGGGCATCAACAGCACCGAGACCACCTCGGGTGGCGACATCACCACCTCGGGTGTCGGCGGCGCGCTGTCCGGCGACATCTTCGACGTGCCGGCCGCCGCTGTGGCCCAGGTGTTCGGCGTCGCCGCTTCGCTCGGCGGTGTCGCGCACGCGGTCGCCGACAACACCACGACCGGCACGGTCGGTGGCACCGACACCACGTCGCCCACCGCCGCCAGCTCGCTGGCCGGGATCAGCAAGCAGGTTCCGCTCGGCGCCGTCGTGCAGGTCTTCCACCTGCCGCTCGGGCTGCTCGCCGCGGTGAGCTCCACGACCACCAACGCGACCGACATCTCGGTCGCCGGTCACGAGCCGCAGATCAACCTGCCGATCTCGCTGCCGGAGATGGCCGCCACCGGGCTGCCCTCGCTGCCCGGCGCCAAGACCCTGCCGGTCGCGCAGCGCGCGGACGTTCCGGGTCTGCCGGTCCAGCTGCCGGGCACCGACGGTCTGCCCTCACTGCCGTCGCTGCCGGAGCTGCCCGCCGCCGGCCTGCCCTCGGTCCCGGGTCTCCCGGCCGCGGGTCTGCCCTCGCTGCCGGAGCTGCCCGCCGCGGGTCTGCCGTCGCTGCCGGCTGCCGGGCTGCCCTCGCTGCCGTCGCTGCCGGCTGCCGGGCTGCCCTCGCTGCCGGGTCTGCCCTCGGTCCCGGGCCTGCCCGCCGAGGCGACCAACCCGCAGAACCTGCTCCCGCAGGCCGAGCTGCCCGCGATCGCGAACCTGGACTCGAACCCGGCTGCGGCGTTCGACAAGGTCACCGGTCTGGTCAGCGGCAAGGGGATCAGCATCCAGGGCTGATGTCTTAGCCCGATGAACGCGGGCCCGGGAGCAACGGCGCTCCCGGGCCCGTTTTTCGTGTCAGCCCAACTGGATCGAGCGCTTGGCTAGGCCGTACCAGTAGCCGTCGATCACCGTTTCCGGTTTGGCGTCCTCGATCCCGGCGCCGAGCGAGACGAACAGTGGCGCGAAATGCTCGATGCGCGGATGCGCGAGCTGGGCCGCGGGCGCCTTGCGCTCGAAGTCGAGCAGCGCGTCGAGGTCGCCGGCGCGCAGCATGTCGTTGCCCCACTGGTCGAACTCGGTCGACCACTGCGGCGGCTGTCCGTGCGTGCCGACGCGCATCGCCGAGAGGTTGTGGGTGAAGAACCCGCTCCCGATGATCAGCACGCCCTCGTCACGCAGCGGCTTGAGCTTGCGGCCGAGTTCGAACAGCACCCGGGGGTCGAGCGAGGGCATGGAGACCTGCAGCACCGGGACGTCGGCGTCGGGATACATCTCCACGAGTGGCACGTAGGCGCCGTGGTCGAGTCCCCGCTCGGGTGCCTCGTGCACCGGCGTCTGCGGGCTGTGCAGCAGCTTGCGGACCTTCGCGGCCAGTTCCGGCGCACCCGGCGCCGGGTAGGTGACCTGGTAGTAGTGCTCGGGGAAGCCCCAGAAGTCGTAGACCAGCGGCACCGTTGTGGTCGCGCCCACGGTCAGCGGCGCCTCCTCCCAGTGCGCGGACACGACCAGGATCGCCTTCGGCTTGGGCAGTCCGGCCGACCATTCCGCGAGCTGGCTGGTCCACAGCGGATCGTCGGCCAGCGGCGGCGCGCCGTGGCTCAGGTACAGCACGGGTGTCGCACTCATCGCAGCCTCCATCTGTTTGAATCTTCAACTAGTGTAGTTGACGCCTCGGGGTTCCGCGATATTCCGCGTTGACAAGCGTCACATCTCCTGAATAGCTTTGATTGCAAATATATTTGTACTCAAAGGGAGATTTCGTGCCGCACCTCGACGTCCACGTGCTGGAGAACGACCTCGCCGGCCGTGAAACCGAACTGATCAAGAAGCTCACCGACGCGGTGGCCACCGTCTACGGCGACTGGGCGCGCAGCATCGCGGTGGTCCGGCTGATCGGCATACCGCCCAACCGCTGGGGAATCGGCGGTGAACCCGCGCAGGCACCCGCGCCTGGCGTCACGTTCGGCATCAAAGAGGTCGCGTTCGGCAGACCCGACGCCGACGACCTCGTCGCGCGCCTCGTTTCCGGCGTCACCGACGCACTCGTCGACGTTTTCGGGGAACGCGTCCGCAGCGGTGTGACCGTGGAGCTCGTCGGCACACCCGCCGGACGCTCCGGCGTCGGCGGTGTCGTGGACCCCCGTTGATCGGTATGGACTAGGCGAAACCGGGTGCGGCGGTGCCTATCCTCAGGCGAGGAAATCCGCGATCGCCGCGCCCAGTTCGGGTTTCGTGACCGCGCTCATGTGGTTGCCCGCAATCGCGACGTGCCGTCCGTCCGGCAGCACCCCGGCCAGCTCCTCGGCGGAGCCGTTGTCGTGATCGTCCACTCCGGACAGTACGAGCACCGGCAGCGTGAGACGCCGGAGTTCCTCGCGCGTGGTGTCGGCGAACGTGTCGAGCACACGTAGCAGCGCGACCGGATCTCCTTTGGTGGTCCTGAGAAACGCCTCGGCCGACCACTCCGGTGTGCCGCGCTGGAACGTGCCCAGGTTGGTCAGCAAGCGGCGGAAGAAGTCGCCGCGGTGGGCGGTGTCGGTGATCCCGGACAACCCCATCCCGGCGACGACCGCGCGCCCCGGTCGCGCGCCACGGACCAGCATCCGGACCGTGGTGCGGGCACCCAGCGAATAGCCACCGAGGTCGTAGTCGGTGAGTCCGAGCTGGTCGATGAGGGCGAACCCGTCGTCGGCGAGCGCGTCGCGTGGGTAGGCGGCCGGCTCGTGTGGTTTGGCGCTGTCTCCATGGCCGCGAAGATCCGGCATGATCACGCGCCGACCGCGTTCGGCGACCTTCGCGGCGTGCCCGTAGCGGACCCAGTTCACCGTCGCCGTCGAGAAATACCCGTGGATGAGCACCACCGGACGCCCCTCGCCCAGCTCTCGGTACGCGAGTTTCGCACCGTCGTGGCCTTCGAAGTACCGCACGGGAAGCTCGTTCATACCCCGAATTCAAACAGCCGCCGCGCCGGGTCGTGCATCACACCGACCTCAGATCACGAGCTTGCCGCCCAAGGGCGAGTGCCCGGACCGACACTCCGCCGCGTCGCGCGCATGAAGCTGCTCCGTATTTCTGGTAGGGACAACCGCATGGCAATCCCGCACCCGCCGTCGCGGCTTCCCGCGTGTGAGTTATGTGGCGGCCCGCAGATCGGCAACCTCGGCCTGGTGACTCAGCAGCACGTCGGGATACATCCGAATGCGCGCATGCTGGGGGCGAAGCCGCTGTCGACGCTGAGCGCGATCGTCTGCCTGTCATGCGGACATACGAAGTTCTTCGCCGCCGAACTCGCGAAGGTCCGGGAGGAGGCGGAGAAGCACCCCGAGCGGTTCATGTGGTGAGCTGAAAGCCGAACCACCGATGACTTTCCCATGCCGTTCGGGTCTGTACACCGGAGACCGAGCCACGGAAAGGTCTGCGCTATGCGGAAACTGATCTACGGCATGAACCTGACCCTCGACGGTTACATCGCCGCGGCCGGCGACGACATCGGCTGGAGCGCGCCGAGCGACGAGCTGTTCCAGTGGTGGTACGAGCACGAGCGGGCGAGCGGCCTGACTCTGTACGGGCGCAAGCTGTGGGAGACGATGAGCTCCCACTGGCCGACCGGCGATCAGCAGCCGGGCGCCACTGCGGCGGAAATCGCGTTCGCGCGGCTTTGGCGGGACATGCCGGAGGTGGTGTTCTCCTCGACGATCGACAAGGTCGACTGGAACACCCGCCTGGTCACCGGCGACGCCGTCGCCGAGATCACCCGGCTGAAGGCCGAGGACGGCGCGCCGATGACCATCGGCGGCGCGACGCTGGCCGCGGCGGCCATGCGGGCCGGGCTGATCGACGAGTATGTGCTGGTCACCGCACCGGTCCTGGTGGGTGGCGGCACGCCGTTCTTCACCGCGCTGGACGGCTGGGTGAACCTGAACCTGGTGGAGACGCGGACATTTCCCGGCGGCGTGCTCCTGACCAGGTACGAGACCAGATGAGCGAGATCGCCGCGATCAGGTCTGGGCCAGGTCGGCGAACCGGCTGTAGTGCAGCTGGTGCGCGACCACGACGGTGCTCGTCGGCCCGGCGCGGTGCTTGGCCAGGATGAGGTCGGCCTCACCGGCGCGCGGATCGTCGCGCTCCCACGCGTCCGGCCGGTTGATCAGCAGCACGATGTCCGCGTCCTGTTCCAGCGAACCGGACTCACGCAGGTCCGACAGCATCGGCCGCTTGTCGGTGCGCTGTTCGGGACCACGGTTCAGCTGGCTGATCGCGACCACCGGCACCTCGAGTTCCTTGGCGAGCAGCTTGAGCTGCCGCGAGAACTCCGACACTTCCTGCTGCCGCGACTCGACGCGCTTGCCCGACGTCATCAGCTGCATGTAGTCCACGACCACGAGCTTGAGGTCGTTGCGCTGCTTGAGCCGCCGCGCCTTCGCCCGGATCTCCATCATCGTCATGTTCGGCGAGTCGTCGATGAACAGCGGCGCCTCGCTGATCTCGCTCATCCGCCGCGCGAGCCGGGTCCAGTCGTCGTCGGACATCTTCCCACCACGCATGTCCGCGAGCCGGATCCTGGCCTCCGCGGAGAGCATGCGCATGACGATCTCGATCCGGCTCATTTCCAGCGAGAAGATCACGCTGCTCATGCCGTGCTTGATCGAACACGAGCGCGCGAAGTCCAGCCCCAGCGTCGACTTACCGACACCGGGCCGCGCCGCGACGATGATCATCTGGCCGGGGTGCAGGCCGTTGGTCACCTCGTCGAGATCGGCGAACCCGGTGGGTACGCCCTGCGCGTTGCCACCGCGGGAGGCGATCGCGTCGATTTCGTCCATCGTCGGCTGGAGCAGTTCCTCCAGCGCGACGTAGTCCTCACTGGTGCGGCGCTCGGTGACCTCGTAGATCGCGGCCTGCGCACGGTCCACGACCTCGTTGATCTCGCCGCCCTCGTTGGCCGCACCGTAGCCGTACTGCACGATCCGCGTGCCCGCCTCGACGAGCCGGCGCAGGATGGCCTTCTCCGCGACGATCTCGGCGTAGTACCCGGCGTTCGCGGCGGTCGGCACGGTCGCGATGAGCGTGTGCAGGTACGGGGCGCCGCCGACGCGGGCCAGTTCACCGCGCCGCTCCAGCTCCGCCGACACCGTGATCGGGTCGGCGGGCTCGCCGCGCCCGTAGAGATCGAGGATGCAGTCGTAGACCGCCTGGTGCTTGGGCAGGTAGAAATCGCCGGGCCGCAGCGCCTCGACCACGTCCGCGATCGCGTCCTTCGACAGCAGCATGCCGCCCAGTACCGACTGCTCGGCCGCGACGTCCTGCGGCGGCTGCCGGTCGAACTCGCCGTGCCTCGGCCCGGGTTCCTCCGGCCCGGGTTCGGTCAGGTAGGCGGGACCGCGGTCGTCCGTCAACGCCACCGCGTGGACACCTCCTCGTCAAGCGAACACCAGTTCGATTATGCCGTGTCTTCGACTCGTCGCCCACCATTTCGACAGGCGTGTCGCGTACTCCGCGCTACTAGTCGCGCGGGCACGCTAGATCCCTCGGAAGGAGCAAGGCAAACCCGCCTGTTGATCGCGTGGGGACACCCTGTGGACAACTTGTGGATGAGCGGCCCGAACGAATCACAAGCCGTCGCACACCTGTGTACAAGTTGGGGACAAGCACGGCGGCCTCCAGGAAAAGCGCAGTTCGGGCCCTGTGGGAAAGCTGTGGAAAACATTGCTGAAAACTCGTCGGCGTGTCGCGTGGCAAGACGCGCTCGGCGTGTCGCGCGGCTGCGGCTGCACACAGGGATGGGCGGACCTGTGGATGGCTGCTACCGACGGTAGAGAAATCACCGGATGGGCTGAGCGGGTGGTCAAGCGGCCACTCAGACCAAGACGCCCTGTGCGTTGCGTAACCGTTCGGCGAGGACCTGCGGCGTGCCGGGAGTGAACACGACGAGCGGCTCACCGCGCCCGGGCCGTTCCTCCATGAGCCAGCGGCCCTCGACGGTATCCACGAAGTTCAGCGGCCGTTCACATCGGCGCCGCGCCCCGCTGCGGGTGCGCGCGGCGACGTACAAGCTGCCCGCGCCGACGCGCTGAACGCCGGCGATCCGCCGCATCTCCTTCGCCTGGTCGGGCCGCGCCGCCGCGTTCGCCGACCGCATCACGGTGAACTCGTCTTCGTTCGGCACGCTGCTGCCCGCGGCATACTCCGCCTGGGTCGCCACCAGCGGGCTTCCCGTCGCGGGCCGGCCGCGCGGAACCTGGTTGAGGAAACCCGTGAGCAGCTCCTCCGGCTGTTCCGTGGCGAGGATGACCGACTCCTCGGCCAGCAGGCGCACGGCTACGAACGCACCGCCGCTTCCGCTGCCCGCGTACACGGTGAAGTTGCCGGGGGAGCCGGGATAGGAGCCCTCGAACCAGCCGTAGTACTCCAGCTGCGGCCGCGAGATCGACTCGAGCAGGCCGAGTAGTTCGCGGTCCATCCCGCGCGGGCCCATCAGCCCGTGCCGGGTCAGCAGCGCGTTGACCTCCTGGTCGATCGTGCGCTGCGCGCCCTCGTCGTACCAGACGGCGGTGCCGGACAGCGTCGCGTGCGGCTCGCCTCCGCGGCGTCTGATCAGGTTGTGCAGGATCGGGGTGGCGAGCTTGATGGGACCGTTGCGCACGCTATTCACCGATCACCGGCGGCGCGGTGAGCTCGTCGGTGCCGAACAGTTCGTTCGGGTCCTCGCTGACAAGGAACCGGTTCCGGTGCTCCTCGTCGTCGCCGCCCTTGCCGCGACCACCCGCGCCCATGGCGCCCATCCCGCCCATGCCCGCGCGGCCCGCCGCACCGGCGGCACCCGCCGCGGCGCCACCGCGGATCGCGCCGGCCGCACCGCTGCCCGCACCCGCGCCGGTGCTGGACCCGGCACCGAGGCCACCCGCGCCGGACCCGCCCGGCCCGAAGCCGCCGACCGCCCCGACGCCACCGCCCGAAGACGAGCCACCGCCGGACGACGGGTAGCCGGAGCCGGATCCACCGGGGCCGAACGTGCTCGCGTCGAAGCTGCTGGAGGGCGGGTCCGGGGTGTACCCGGCCGCCGAGGTGCCGTCGTTCCAGGCGGGACTCCGGTAGCCGGGGCCGGTGTAGCCGGGCACGTTGGGCTGGTAACCGCCACTGCCCGGGGTGTTGCCGTAGTTGCCGCCGCCGGGCGTGTTCGGGATGGTGCCCGTGCCGGGGATCTTCCCCGTGTTGCCCGGCTGGTAACCACCGGAATCGCTGCCGCCGGGTCCGCGGCCGGTGTCGCCGGGATCGCGCCCGTCGTCCTTGCCGCCGCCGTTGTCACCGCCGTCGGAGAACGTGTTGCCCTCCCACGCGCTGTACTGCGGCATCCCGGCCGCGTTCTGCGCGCTGGCCTGGTAGTAGGCGTTGAACGCCTCGACGTTGCCCTGGCCCTGCTGGTTGTACTTCTCGATCTCCTGGTCTTTGTCGCTGAACGGGTTGATGTGATCGAGAAACCCCTGGTGCGGCGGGGTCGCGGCGATCTCCTGCACCTTCGAGTGCACGGTGTCGAACGCCTCGCCCTGGTTGTCCAGGTAGGTCTTGCTCCTGGTCAGGTTGCCGGCGGAATCGTCCAGCCAGATGCCCAGCGGATGCGCGCCCGCCTGCACCTGCGCGGAGGCGTCGCCCTGCCAGGCCGCGTCCATCGCCTGGTTGATCGCGTTGATCTGGTCGACCCGGTCCTGGTGGATCGTCTGCAGGTGCCCGGCCGATTTCGCGCCCTCGCGAAGGGAGTCGGCGTTGCCGGGGTTGATCTGCTCCCAGATCTGCCTGGCGTCGATGGAACGCCCGCCGATGTCGGCCGACTGCTGCTGGGCGTCCGCACCGGTGAACAGGCTGACCAGTCCCCCGACCGCCGTGCCGATGACCGTTCCGGCTCCGGGCATGATCGCGGTGCCGATGTTCATGCCGATGAGCGCTTCATTGGACATGAGACCCCATCCTCATTCCCTACCCTGCAAGTGGTCGATCATCGCGGTGGCGACCCGCCCGGTGGCCGGGCACGGGTTGGTCTTGTTCGGCCCCTCGCCGATCTGGGCGGACACCGAGACCGACAGTTCGTCGCTCACCCCGACCCACAGCTGACAGTCGCCGCCCGAGCGGTTGTCGGTGGGACTGGCGTAGACCCCCGGATAGCCGTCGACCGTCGTCGGCTCGAAATACGCGAAGTTGCCCTTGGTCGCGTAGATGTCGCTCAGCCCGTTCTTGTTGACGGTCATCGGCGAGATGTAGACGACGTTGAGCTGGAACGCGGCCGAGCGCCATTTGCACGTCGGTCCCGTGTCGCTCTGCGACTCCGCGCCGGGAGCGGCAAGGCCGACAGTGGTGATCTGGCTCGCGGAAAGACCGTTGCAGGGATTCGCGATCAACGCGTCGGTGGGCAGTGCGCCAGGCACCGGTGGCGCCGACCGGGACGGGCCGGACGCGCTGGGCGAACCCGTACCGGACGTCGAGGGTGTTCCGGCGGTGTGGCTGGAGCACGCCGACAGTACGGCGACCGACGCGACGACGAACGTTCCGAGCCGGAACGCCCGGGTCCTGCTCATATGATTCCCTGCCCCTGGTGCGTGGCGGCGTGCAGCGCCTCGTCCTCGGACTGCTGGATCCGGCCGCTCGCCTGCTGGAGGGCCGTGATGTAGTTCCGGATGTACTCGCGCATGCGCTCGTGCTGCTGAAGCAAGGTCTGGCCGGACGGACTCGCGCCCTGCCGCACGAAGTCGGTGCTCGCGAACTCCTGGCCGGGCGCGGCCACACCCGCGATCTTCTGCGCGTGCTGGATGTCGTCTTCCACCTGGTCCAGCAGGGCTTGCCATTTGTTGATCACGCCCTGGACCTCGTCCGGCGAGAACTTGTAGCCACCGGAGGAACCGGAAGTGCCGACCTGGATCGGCGCGGGCGGCGGGACCGAGGTCAGTGTGTCCTTCGGCGCGGCAGCCGGCATCGCCTGGCTCGGCTGAGTCATGCTCGGATCCCCCTTCGCTCCTACCCGCCACCGCTGTACGCGGTCGCTCCCACGGCGAGATCAGCTCCTTGGATGCTAGCGCGGCGATCATGGTTCCCCTGGTGACGAACCAAAAAACGGCCCCTCCGCTTGGCGGAGGAGCCGTTTTTCGTGGAAACCGCTGTGCGAACTACTGACCGGCCTTGATGTCCAGCCGGACGCTCGCCTCGACACTCGGGTGCAGCTTCGCGCTCACCTGGTGCTTGCCGACGGTCTTGATGTGGCCACCGGTCTCGATGATCCGCTTGTCCAGCAGCGGGCCACCGGCCGCCTTGATCGCCGACACGATGTCCGCGGTGGTGATCGAGCCGAACAGCTTCTTCGAGCCCTCGGCCGCCTTCGCGGTCAGCTCGACCGTGCCGAGACCGTCCAGCGCGGCCTTGACCTCGCGGGCGTGGTCCAGGTCGCGGATGCGGCGGGACTCCTGAGCGCGGCGGATGGTCCGCACGTTCTTCTCCGCGCCCTTGGTGGCCGCGATCGCGAAGCCACGGGGGAACAGGAAGTTGCGCGCGTACCCGTCCTTGACCTCGACGATGTCGCCGGGGCCGCCGAGGTTGGCCACGTCGGTGGTCAGAATGATCTTCGCCATTGACGTGCCTCCCTTAGCGCGCGGTCGAGGTGTAGGGCAGCAGCGCCATCTCGCGGGAGTTCTTGACCGCGATGGCGATGTCACGCTGATGCTGGCTGCAGTTGCCGGTCACCCGGCGGGCACGGATCTTGCCGCGGTCGGAGATGTACTTCCGCAGCAGGTTCGTGTCCTTGTAGTCGATGTTCTCCGGGCGGCCCTTCTGCTCCGCCTTGCAGAACACACAGACCTTCTTCTTGGGCTTGCGAATGGGTGGCTTGGCCACGGTGATGCTCCTGGTAAATCAGTGAAAGTGGTTGGTTAGAAGGGAGGTTCGTCCGCGAAACCGCCGCCGCCCCCGGCAGGCGGGGCCGAACCCCACGGATCGTCCGCCGGCGCGCCGCCGCCACTGCCGCTACCGCCGTAGCCGCCGCCACCGCCCCCGGTGCCGCGGCTGACCTTGTTGACCTTGGCGGTCGCGTAGCGCAGCGAGGGGCCGATCTCGTCGACCTCCATCTCCACGACGGTCCGCTTCTCGCCTTCCTTGGTCTCGAACGACCGCTGCCGCAGCCGGCCCTGCACGACGACGCGTGCGCCGCGGGTCAGGCTCTCGGCCACGTTCTCCGCCGCCTGGCGCCAGATGTTGCAGCGCATGAACAGCGCCTCGCCGTCCTTCCACTCGCCGCTCTGGCGGTCGAAGGTGCGCGGGGTGGAGGCGACGGTGAAGTTCGCGACGGCCGCACCGGAGGGTGTGAAGCGCAGCTCCGGGTCGGCGGTCAGGTTGCCGACCAGCGTGATGACAGTCTCTCCGGCCATGATCGCCTCAGGCCTTCGCCGCGACCTTGGCGGCCTTGCGCGCGCCGAGCTTGCGGACGACCTTGGTGCGGAGCACGTTCTCCTGCAGGTTCAGCTGCCGGTCGAGCTCCTTCACCGCGTCGGGCTCGGAGTTCAGGTCGAGCAGGGCGTAGATGCCCTCGGCGTGCTTCTTGATCTCGTAGGCGAGGCGCCGCCGTCCCCACACGTCGACCTTCTCCACGCTGCCGCCGGACGTGCGGATCACGTTGAGGAACGTGTCCAGCGTCGGGGCGACGGTGCGCTCGTCGAGCGTCGGATCGAGGATGACCATTACCTCGTAATGGCGTGACACAACCACTCACCTCCTGTGGGCTTCGCGGCCATGGACTGTCCATGGCAGGAGGGTTGTCGAGGTACCAGGGTAGCGGTCCGCTACGACAGCTTTCGCAGCACCCAGGTACGGACCAGCGCGGCGCTCACCCCGGCCAGCGCGACGACGGCGAGCAGCATCGGCAGCCGCACCACGTCGGAGGCGGGTTCGGGGGCCGCGAGCGAGTTCGCGTTGCCCGCGTCACGGACGTCGGTCTGGCCGGACGCGCCGCCCAGCGAGCCGATCTGCGGCAGCGGCTGCCCGCCGCCCAGCGGGGTGCTGGTCGGGTAGCGGTCCGTCGGCGAGGTGCCGTAGCCGGGAATCGCGTTGCCGTAGTTCGGGATCGTCAGGCCGGGCACGGCGGCCGGGATGTTGCCGTAGTTCCTCGGCGGTGCGGTGGCCGTGCCGGTGCCCGAGACACCCGGGGTGACGCCGCCCGGTGCGGCCGTGCCGCCGGTCTGCGGCACGGTGGGCAGCGCCGTGTTCTGCGTGAAGTTGCCCGCGAAGGCGGTGAGCCCGCAGTTGCCCGCGACCTTGTTCCCGATCGCGTCGAGCGTGTCCTGCCGCTGCTGGGGACTCCACCAGCCCAGCCCGTCGGCGTCCTTGAGCGCGGTGGTGACGGCGGTCGCGACGGCCTGCCCGGAGATCGGGCCGTTCGCGGCGTTGGGCACCTGGCCGACGGGCAGCGCCCCGTCCGCGGTGATCTCGTTGGCGAGCTTGTCCGGATCGACGCCGCTGAGGAACAGCGGCCGCTCCTGCGCCCCGGCCTTGACCAGTGCGGCGACGTCCTTGCCCTGCACGGCGACCTGGTCGCCCATGTTGCCGACCACATTGCCGGTGCACCCGGAAGCCAGCACGGTGCTCGCCGAGGCACTGCCGGTGAACGCGGCGCCGGTGAACATCGCCGCGAGGGCTGTGGTGGTGAGCAACCGGCGGGTCGTCCTGGCCAGTCTGGTCCGGGTTGGCTTCCGCACGGGTGGGGTCCTCCGGGAGTCGCGGGCACACGTCGTCAGCGGGACAACGAGCAACGGGGTCCCGAGGATACTAGGCGGTAGCCCCCCGCAAAACCCACCTGCGCACCAGGGCGGCGCTGACGCCGGACAGCGAGAGTACGGCGATGAGCATCGGCAGCCCGACCGGATTCGGGCCGTTGGTGGCGCCGGACATGGACTCGGCCTGACCCGCGTTCTGCACCGAGTTGCCACCACCGTTGCCCTGGCCCAGCGCGCCTACCTCGGGTGCGTAACCCGGGATCTGACCGCCGTAGCGCAGGCCCGGCGACGGCGACCACAGACCGGCGAGCGCGTAGGGGATGCCGCTGTAGTCGCGCATCGGCGCGAAGCCGGCCAGTGAGCTGAACGGCAGCACGCTGAACGCGGCCGGGTCGCCGCCGAGCACGGGGCTGTTCGAGCTGGGGATGGAGCCCGGGGAGCCCTGGTTGGCGGGCGCGTTGCCGCCGTTGGGACCGGACTGCTGCGAACCACCGCTCGGCGGCTGCTGCTGGGACGGCTGCTGTTGCTGGGCACCGGGCACCATCGAAGCCGCGCCCTGCAGCGTGCTGGTGGCTCCGTTCGTGGCACCCGAGACGGTGTTGTTGACGGCACCGGCGACCGGCGCGCCGACCACCGGCACCGGCGCGACGGCGGTGTTCACCACGTTCACGGTGATGGTGCACAGCCCGGTCAGCAGGTTGCCGACGAGCGAGGTGAGACCGTTGGTCACTGTCTGGGGGCCGAACGGTGTGCTGATGATGTCGCCGGGCGAGGCGGTCACGGTTTGCCCGCATTGCGCTGGAATGGTGGCGGCGGCCGCCGTGCCCGGTGTCGCGAGCACAGCGGTTCCCGCCAGTACGAAGGCAGCCGCACCAGCCGCGGCGGTTTTACGTGTACGACCATCCATCGGTCTCGGCCCTCCCGCGTGGGTCACTCCCTGGTTTAACGATAGTGACCGAGCGGCGTGACGCTACTTGACCGAACGTCGCAACCAGATGTTGGACAACGCGGCTGTGACCAGGGCCAACGCGACCGCGGCGAGAATCAGGGGAAGCTTCTCGGGCGCGGTCGAGGCGGCGGGCAGTGCCTCGGCCGTACCGGAGTTCTGGTTGACGATGCCGGGCCCGGGCGAGGTGCCGGTCGGCGGGACGAGGCTGGGCGCCGACGGGGCGATCGCACCCGGCGCGATCAGCGCGGACAGGTCGGCGGCGCCCAGCGGGAAGGCGCCGTCGAGCGGGAACGACACCAGCTCGAAGCCACCGGACGCCGCCCCGGAACCGGGAGCCGGTGCGCCGGGTGCGGGGGTCGGCGCGGGTGCGGGTGCGGGCGCCGGAGCCGGGTTGCCGGCCGGCGGAGCGGGCTGCAGCGGCTTGCCCGCGATCAGGCCCTGCGTGGTCGCGGACAGCGCGTTCACCGTGTTCTGGGCGCCGGGGCACACGGTGTCGGTGACCGGGGCGCCGAGCACCGGCAGACCGCCGACGTCGAGCCCCTTGGTGATGTCGGCGAGCGGCAGCGACAGCGTGGGCTGTTTCGCCGCGCCCGACCCCGTGTTCGCCGAGTCCGAGCCGGTGCCGACGGAGACAGTGTTCGGGGCGTTGAGCGGGGCACCGGCGTCGACGGTCAGCGCCTGCCCGGTGCCGCCGTTGCGCAGGGTGGCGTCACAGCTGCCGGAGATCGCGGGGTCCGCGGTGTCGGCCGACGCGATGCCAGGGAACAGGAACACGGCCGTGGCCGCGAGCAGACCCAGTGCGCCGATCCGGTTCGCGTTCTTCCCCATCGTCTCCCCCTGCGCGTGGGCTCACGGAACGCGCTCACGCTACTGCATACGGTGGAACGCTTCGGGCAGAACCCGCGGAATTAAGCCTGTAGCGTGGCGACATGCAGATCGGGGCACATGTTCGCGACGACGATCCGCTCACCGCGGCGCGGGAACGCGATGCCGACGTGGTGCAGTTCTTCCTGTCGGACCCGCAGGGCTGGAAGAAACCCGTGCCGGCCCCGGCCAAGGCGGAGATCGAGGCCGCCGGGGTGGACGTGTTCATCCACTCCCCCTACATCGTCAACGTGGCGTCGATGAACAACCGCATCCGCATCCCGTCCCGGAAACTGGCCGTGCAGCACGCGGAGGCGGCGGGCGAGATCGGCGCGAAGGGGCTCATCGTGCACGGCGGGCACGTGCGCAAGGAGGAGGATCCGGCCGAGGGGCTCGCGAACTGGCGCAAGCTGTTCGAACGGCAGGCCGAGCAGGGCGGGTTCGCCGTGCCGATCCTGATCGAGAACACCGCGGGCGGCGACGGCGCGATGGCCAAGCAGCTGGACATGCTGGCCCGGCTGTGGGACGAGGTCGGCGAGTTCGGCGCCGGGTTCTGCCTCGACACCTGTCACGCGTTCGCGGCGAGCTGGCCGCTGGAGGACGTCGTGGACAAGGTCATGGCGATCACCGGCCGGATCGACCTCGTCCACCTGAACAACTCGCGCGACGAGTTCGGCTCGACCCGCGACCGGCACGCCAACGTCGTGCACGGCGGCGGCACGATCGACCCCGGGGCGCTGGTGGCCGTCGCCAAGGCCGCCGGCGCGCCGGTGATCGTGGAGACCCCGGCCGACGGTCAGGCCGACGACATCGCCTACCTGCGCGAAGCGCTCAGCTGAGGCAGCCGGACCGGCTTGAGCCGGAACACGTCGCCGACGTTGTCCAGCGCCCCGCCCGCCGGATCGTCGACGCCGGCCAGTCGCACCTTGTCCAGTGCCGGCCGGTAGATCTCGCGGATCACCAGCACGCACAGCCCCACGACGGCCAGGTCGCGCACCACGACGAAACCGAGGAACCAGTCCTGCGGCAGTCCTTTGTGGTCGGTGCCGAGGTAGTAGAACATCCTCGGCGCCCACACCGCGGCGTCGATGACCATCCAGCCGAGCAGCAGCCGCCACCGCGGGATCGCCAGCACCGCCAGCGGCACGAGCCACAACGAGTACTGCGGGCTCCACACCTTGTTGGTGATCAGGAACGCGGCCACCACGAGGAAACACAGTTGCGCCACCCTGGGCCGTCGTGGCGCGGTCAGTCCGACGTAGGCGATCCCCGCGCAGCAGAGCAGGAACAGCGCACCGACGACGAAGTTCAGCGCCGTCGGTGTCTGGCCCGGTCGCAGCGGCCCGTCGAAGCCGGCCCAGCCGGTGAAGTAGGAGACCACGTTGTACAGCGAGTCCGGGTCCATCCCGCGCTGCCCGTTGAGCCGGAAGAACTCGCGCCAGCCGGGGTTGAGGCTCAACGCGATCGGCAGGTTCACCGCGAGCCACACCACCACCGTCGCGCCGGCGGTGCGGGCCCAGTCACGGAACTTGCCCGCCCGCACGCACAGGATCAGCAGCGGGCCGAGCAGGAACAGCGGATACAGCTTCGCCGCCGCGCCGAGTCCGAGCAGCACACCGGCAAGCACCGGTTTCCGCCGCGACCAGGCGAGCAGGCCGGTGGCCGCGAACGCGGTCGCGATCGTGTCGAAGTTGGTGAACGCGTGCACCAGCACCAGCGGCGAGATCGCGACGAGCGCCGCGTCCCAGATCCGGCGTTTCGCGGTTCTGCCCACCGCCCACACGGTGACCAGCCAGGCCGCGGCGAGCCAGAACGCCGTGATGTCGAAGTAGATCGCCACCGGTAGCGCGCCGGGTAACCAGCCCGCGTTCGACATCGTCACCCAGCCCTGGGTGAGCTTCGCGTCGACCCACTGGAACAGCCCGGTCAGCACCGGGTACTCCATGTAGCGGACCTGCGCGTTCGGCGTGCCCGCGTTGTCCACCCAGCTCGTGCGGTACGGGAACGTGCCCGGCTGGTTGAGCCGCTCCGCGGAGTACAGCGGCACGATGTCGGAGTAGCACATCGCCACGTACGGCCTGCCCGCTCGCCAGTCGAGCTGGTTCTCGCCGTTGGAGTCGGTGTACTGCTGGATGCAGCTGGCCTTGCCGAACCAGCTCACCATCAGCGCCAGCGTCGCGAGCAGCAGCCCGATCCGCTGGGGCGTCCAGAACCAGTGCCTGCCGACGGCGGCGTGCTCGCCCAGCGGCCCGCCCACCGGTCTGCTCGCGGCCGCGACCAGCGGTTCGGTCCGGCTCGGCGCGACCCGCGCGTCGGCGTCGAGTGACGCGGGCACGGCTTCCTGCTCGGTGGGGCTGGACACGCGCGCGATGTTACGGGCAGTCACGTGGGTTCGGGCTGAAGACCACGTGACTGCCCGCCCGGTGTGTCAGCCGCCACCCGGGCGGCCGGTGCCCGTCGGGAACAGCTGGACGCCCGTCGTGGTCGGGGTGGTCTGCCTGGTCGGCGGCGGCGACGGGGGCAGCTGGGTCGACGGCAACGTCGGCGTCGGCGTCGGCGTCTGCGTCGGGGTGGTCGCGTTCTGCGTCGGCGGCTTCGTGGACGAGGCGTCGTCGGCCGTCGCTCCCTTGCCGATCAGGTCGACCGTCGAGAACTTCTCGTTCGGCTTGCCCTTGAGGTAGTTGTTGATGAACTCCTGCCAGATCTGGGCAGGCAGGCCGTCCGAGGAGACGTTCTTGCCGTTCTTGTCCTTGATCGGCGAGTTGCCACCGGTACCCACCCACGAGGAGACCGAGATCGACGGCGTGTAGCCGACCATCCAGACCTGCGAGTTGTCGTTCGACGTACCGCTGGCGTTGGGGCCGCTGGCGTCGTACTGCTGGGTACCGGTCTTGCCCGCGCATTCGTGACCGTCGGGGCACTTGAGCTTCGAGAACCCGATGACCGGCTTGAGCGCGGTCGTCACGTTCCCCGCGATCTGCTTGCTCTTGGCCGCGTTCGGGTCGAAGGCAGGCTTCGGCGCGCTCGGCGTCTGATAGACGACGTTGCCGCCCGGATCCGTCACCTTCGTGACGAAGTGCCGGTCCATGCTCACCCCGTCGTCGGCGAAGGTCGCGTAGCCGGACGCCATGTCCAGCGGCGTGACCTCGGTGGTACCACCGCCGAGCGAGATGTTGTTGTCGACCGCGGTCTTGTCGAGGCTGGTGACCCCGGCCTGCTGCGCGGCGTCCTTGACCGCCTGCGGGCCGGTTATGTTCGAGACCAAGTCGAAGAACACGGTGTTCGTCGAGCGCATGGTGGCCTCGGCGACCGTGCACTGCGCGGAACAGCTGTTGGAGTCACCCGCGTTGTTGATGTAGCGGGGCTTGCCGTCCACGGTGCCGAACTGCCGGTGCGTTCTGCCGTCGAAGGTCTCGCCGAGTCCCTTGCCCATCTTGAGGAACGCGGTGATGTCGAACGCCTTGAACGACGACCCGGGGTTCCGCGTGGTCCGTGCCCAGTCCTTGGCGTCGTTCTGGTCGTTCGGGCCGCCGTAGTAGGCGACCACCCCTCTTGTCTTGGGATCGACCGCCACCATGGCCTTGCGCAGGGTGTCCGGCTGGTCGGCCATGTACTTGTTGACCGCGTCCTCGGCGATCTTCTGCGCCGCCGGATCGATCGTCGTATAGATGTTGTAGCCGCCCGCCTGCAGCTTCTCCTTCGAGTAGCCCGCGGCTTCGAGCTCGTCCTCGACCTGCTGCTGGATGAAGGCGTTGGGTCCGCTGATGGTCGCCGGTTTGGTCTGGTCCTTGGGCAGCGGCGTCGGGAACTGTGCCGCGTCGCGTTCCGTCTTCGGCAGCCAGTTGTACTTGACCATCTGGTCCATCACGTAGTTCCAGCGCCACGTCACGTAGTCGGTGTTCTCCGACTTGCCGGGTCCCTGGATCAGGCCGGCCAGCACCGCGGCCTCGGACGGGCTCAGCTGTGCGGCGTCCTTGTTGAAGTAGGCGTGCGCGGCGGCCTGGATGCCGTACGCGTTGCGCCCGAAGTAGACGATGTTCAGGTACGCCGTGATGATGTCTTCCTTGGGCTGGGTCTGGTTCATCTTGAACGACTTGACCAGCTCGGTGAACTTACGGGTCAGCGTCGGCGCATCGTTCTCGGTCGCCTTCTTGATGTACTGCTGGGAGATCGTCGAACCGCCACCGCTGCCGCCGGTGAGCTGGTTCTTGACGGCGTTGAGGATGCCCTTGACGTCGAACCCGTTGTTGGTCTCGAACGTGGCGTCCTCGGCCGCGTACACCGCGTGCTTGACGGTGTCCGGAATCTGTCCCGGCTTGAGGAGCTGGCGGTTCCCGGTGTCCGGGACCTCCTTACCCATGATCGAGTTGTTGCTGTAGTAGTACGTGACGACCTGGCTCTGCTGCGCGAGCACGTCCTCCGGCTTGGGCACGTCCACCAGGAAGTAGGCGATCGTGAACGCGATCGCGGGCACCACGACGAACAGGCCGAACAACGCGTAGAGCGTGCGCCGGACGATCTTCCAGCGCCGCTTCTTCCGCTGCTTCGGCGTCAGCAGCGCCTTCTTGCCCTTCTTACCGGTGTCGGTCGCCTCGGCTTCGGACTCGCCGTCGGGGCCGAACTCGTTGAAGCGCGTCTGCTCGTCGTCGTAATCGTCGTAGTCGTCGTCCGGGAGACCACCGGCGCCGAGCTCGCTGTGTGTGAGCAGGCCGGGCTCGCGCTCGGGCGGACGGTTCGGCCCTGGCGGTGGCCCGCCGGCCGGCGGGCGGTAGCGGCCACGCATGGCCCGCTCGCCCTGCGGTCCGGGCGGCGGGCCCGGCTGGCGTGGCGGCGCAGGGGGCACCCGTCGACCAGGAGGAGGTGGGGGTGGCATCCGGCGCTGGTCCGGTTCGGCGCCGGGCCAGCGGGGTTGCCGCGGCTGCTGTCCCTCGCCGGGCCACTGCGGGGCCTGGCCGCGGCCCGGCGGCTGCTCACCGGGCCACTGCGGGCCGCCACCCTGTCGCGGGGCACGGCGGGGTTCATCAGGCTCCTGACCTGGCCAGGAGCGGTTGTACTGGTCGTTCACGAATGAGCCTCCCAGACCGGCGGTTCGGGGTACGCCGCTCTGCGGTCAGGTTGGTGCTGGCCGGTGTCCGGACTCACTGGTCAGCGGTCCTCTTCGAGGGCCGCCTCCGGACACCCGTCCCCAGGACGTATGACCGCACCAGGTGGTTCCAGTGGCAGGTCCGGCAAACCTCTACCACGTGGACGTTGAACTCCGCGAAAAGTTGCGACATCCGCACGAGTTCACTGGACGACCTCGCCGACCCGGCGACGTGCTTGAGCTCGTCGCCGTAGACCCAGGAGACCAGGGTGAGTGCCTCTTTGCGGCAGATCGGGCACGTGTCCTCGGTGGGTTCGCCGTGGAACCTCGCCGCGGTGAGCAGGTACGGACCCGCGTCGCAGACCTCTTCGGTGCCGACGCGACCGGCGCGGACGGCGGCCAGCAGCGCACGCCGCCGCAGCCCGTAGTCCACTACCTGTCGCTGGTTTCGCACGCTGACAGAGTACGTGTCCCTCGTTTGGACGCCATGAGCTGTTCTGACTAATGATCTCGGCACCGCGAGCGACACGCCGTCGATTTGATAACGCTCTGGTGAACATCCCTGAGATCTGAGGTGCCTTTCGGGTGATCGACTCCGTTACGTACGCCACTTCGATGTATCGGCTCGATATACTCAGACGTTAGGTTGCCGATGTGGAGTTCTTTGCGACCCGAGAGGGGGTGCACCGTGCTGGAGTTCGCGATACTCGGACTGCTGCACGAGGCGCCGATGCACGGCTACGTGCTGCGCAAACGGCTGCACGAAACGCTCGGCATGTTTCGCACGTTCTCGTACGGCTCGCTGTACCCGACGCTACGGCGTCTGCAGCGGGCTGGCTTCATCGTCGAGGAAGCCGATGAGGTCGGTGATCACGCCAAGGTTCAGCCCAGGACACGGGTTCGCCGGGCCCGCCGGGTGTACAAGCTCACGGCCGAGGGTAAAGAGCATTTCGCGCAGCTCCTCGGCGACGCCGGCCCACAGACGTGGGACGACGAGGGCTTCGGAGTGCATCTGGCGTTCTTCTCCCGAACACCGGCGGACGTCCGGATGCGGATCCTCGAAGGCAGGCGCCGTCGTGTCGAGGAGCGCAGGGAGGGTCTGCGCGCGGCCATGGCCAGAGCCGAGGAAAAGATCGACCGCTACACCAGGGAGTTGCATCGCCTCGGCCTGGAGAGCAGTGAACGCGAGGTTCGCTGGCTCAACGAGCTGATCGCGCACGAACAAGCCGAACAACGTGGCCTGCAGCAGTAGCGCTGACGGCCGCGACCACACCTGACCTAATCAAGTCTCAAGGAACGAAGGAGAAACCGGCATGGGCGACAACAGCGGCCGCGTGAAGGTGGCCATCGTTGGCGTCGGCAACTGCGCGGCATCGTTGGTGCAGGGCGTGCATTACTACCGTGATGCGGACCCGGCGTCGCGGGTGCCCGGCCTGATGCACGTGCGTTTCGGCCAGTACCACGTTGGTGATGTCGAGTTCGTCACGGCGTTCGACGTAGACGCGAAGAAGGTCGGGCACGACCTGTCGGAAGCGATCCTCGCCAGCGAGAACAACACCATCAAGATCTGCGACGTGCCGCCGTTGGGCGTGCCGGTGCAGCGCGGGCACACGCTGGACGGGCTCGGCCGGTTCTACCAGGAGACGATCGAGGAGTCCGACGAGACGCCGGTCGACGTCGTCGCCGCGCTGAAGGAGTCTGGCGCGGACGTGCTGGTGTCCTACCTGCCGGTGGGTTCCGAGGCGGCGCAGAAGTTCTACGCGCAGTGCGCGATCGACGCGGGCGTCGGGTTCGTGAACGCGATCCCGGTGTTCATCGCCTCCGACCCGCAGTGGGCGCAGAAGTTCACCGACGCGGGCCTGCCGATCGTGGGTGACGACATCAAGTCCCAGGTCGGCGCGACGATCACGCACCGCGTGATGGCCCGGCTGTTCGAGGACCGCGGCGTGCAGCTCGACCGCACGATGCAGCTCAACGTCGGCGGCAACATGGACTTCAAGAACATGAAGGAGCTGGAGCGGCTCGAGTCGAAGAAGGTCTCCAAGACCCAGGCCGTGACCTCCCAGATCGACCGCGACCTCGGCAAGGCGAACGTGCACGTCGGCCCGTCGGACTACGTGCAGTGGCTCGACGACCGCAAGTGGGCCTACGTCCGGCTGGAGGGGCGGGCCTTCGGCGACGTGCCGCTGAACCTGGAGTACAAGCTCGAGGTGTGGGACTCGCCGAACTCGGCGGGCATCATCATCGACGCCGTGCGCGCCGCGAAGATCGCGATGGACCGCGGAATCGGCGGGCCGCTGCTGTCCGCGTCCTCGTACTTCATGAAGTCGCCGCCGGTTCAGTACAACGACTCCGAGGCGCGGCAGTCGGTCGAGGCCTTCATCGCGGGCGAGAAGGACCGCTGACGCGCTGAACCCGATCTTCACCCGGCCTCCCCTGGTCGGGTGAGACGGGGTTCACTCTTTCGACTGGATGTACATACAGTCAAAGGGCGAGGGCGGGTTCCGGTGCTCTCCGGCAGGCACACTAGAGGGGGTCTGCCGGCGAGTGCCGGCTTTGTGTCGTCCCAGCGGTGGCGACCCCGACTAAGGAGTGCAGTGCCCCGGTCCGCCAGCGCCAACCGCGAAATGCGCGAGGAGTCGCGGCGGAAGATCCTCGCCGCGGCGCTGGAGGTCTTCGCCGAAAAGGGCTACAACGGCGCGACGATCACCGACATCACCCAGCGTGCCGGCGTCTCGCGCGGGCTCGCCTCGTACTACTTCCCCAGCAAGCACCTGCTCGTCGAGGAGCTGCTCGACGCCTACCTCGACCAGGTCGCGGCGATCATCGAAGTGCCCGGGCCGCCGGACGCACAGCTGGCCGCGATCATCGACGGCACGCTGCGGGTGACCGTGACCGGCCTGCCGATGCAGGGCGTCATCCTGGGCCTGATGGTGCAGCCCTCGACCCATCCGATCTATGCCGCGGTCGAGGCGCGCAAGGACGAGCGGCTGCGGAAGCTGGAGGACAACCTGCGCGCGATGTTCGCCGCCCGCGGCTCGGCCGAACCCGAGGTCGAAGAGGTCATGCTCCGCAGCGTCCTGGAGGGCGTCATCTACAAGGCGGTCGTGTACGGCGCGCGCTACCCGGTCGAGCGGGTGCGCCGCCGGCTGTACCGGATGTACGACCTGCCACAGCCGGAGGACACACTCAGCGGCGAAGAACCACCCCCGGTCAGCCGCCTACGCGCCACCGAACGCGGCTTCTAACCCCCACTCGCCCACCGGGAACCCCCAACCCGCACCCCAGCAACCCTCAACTCGCACCCCGGCAACCCTCAACTCGCCGGGGTGGGGGTGGCGCGAGTTGAGGTTTGCGTGCGCCCGAGTCGAGGGTTGGGTGTGTGCGAGTTGGGGGTTG
>NZ_JAAXLS010000059.1 GCF_012328925.1 Amycolatopsis acididurans | reverse complement strand
CTGCTCGTCCAGGCCATCCAGCCCGGACACGGGGTTCAAGTCCTCAGCGTTCTCCACGCCGGACATCATGTCGGTCATCAGGTGCACTTCCATGATCGGGAATTACACCGCTCGTTTTACAGTCCCCTGCCGACTAGCTGGCGCGCCGCGTGCGCTCGGTCAACGACCTGTCCGCGGTGCAGCGAGGCCCGGAAGAATCTGCGTCCCTTCGGCACGCACTGCCGTCAGCGACGCCGGGTCGAGGCCCAGAACCGAGAGGATCGTCGGCGCGACCTGGGTGGTCTCCACCGAGGTGCTCTCGACCTGAGTCGGAATGCTCGGACCGTTGACAACCATCAGGACGTGACGGTCGCCGGTGTTCATCCCGCCGTGCTCGGCGAGCTTGGTCGGCTTCGCGTAGACGATGCCTTCCTGGACCTCGCCGAAGACGTCCGGGTAATGGCCGTTGTCGGCCGAGACGCCGAAGAACTTGGCGGCGTCGCTGCCGGCCCAGATCTGAGTCAGGCCCGAGTGCTGCACGGTAACCGGCTTCTTGTTGACGTCGTAGCCCTGGGCGGTGTGGTTCCACAAGTAGTTCTTGACGAAGTCGCAAGCAGCCTGCGAGTTGTCCGACAGGTAGGACTGCCACAAGTCGTCGTCCGTTCCGGCGACGATCAGGCTCTTGTTGTTCGGGTGCTGCTGCGCCCAGGCAGCGTTGATCGCGCTGATGATCGGCCCATCCTGGACCGTGATGAGCTTGTTCGGATCCTGCGGCGACTGGCCGTGCTTGGCCGTGACGATGATTGTCGTCGAGCCCGCGAGGCCGTCCTGACGGACCTTGGAGACCATGCTGCCGAGCTGGGCGTCAACGTAGTCCAGGGCGCTCGACAGGACCGGGCCGGGGACGAGCTGGCCGTCGACCCACTGGTAGCCACCCGGTTGCGGCGCGCTGGTGGTGTAGTTGCCATGCGCGTCCGGACCGATCAACGTCGCCGGGGTCGAGCGGATCTTCTGTGCGACCGAGACGGTCTGGAAATTCATCCCAAAGATCGCCGGGGTGCCGACCTGGGTCTTGTCCGAGTGATCGCGGCCGTCGATTTCATTCAGGATAGCCTGGACCTTGTAACCGTCGTACTGTTTCGTGGCAGCGTCGATGTGGGCCCAGTCGTCGTCCTGCGGATATGGAACACCGTTCGGCATGACGGCCTGCGAGTCGATTTCCGGACCGAAGTAGTCGTCGATGCTCTGGCCGTTGGAGCCCGGGCCGTTGAACGACATGTACACGGCGTGCTTGTCCGACCATGCGGTGCGCAGGCCGGCGTTGTGGATCACCTGGAAGATCGAGTTATCGCCCAGATAGTCCCACGGCATGATGTTCTTGCAGGTCGCTGGGTCGACGGGGAAGGTCGAAGCGTTGAATGACGACGCATCGTTCTTCAAATTCAGGATGGCGGCCGGGTTGGTGTCGACGCCGTGGGCGAAGATCGAACCGTTCTCGTCGAACGACGGGAAGGTACCGTTCGCCGGGTTGACGAAGTCGTTGACACTGGGCATTGCGTCGTCCGGCGAGTCATAGATGACATCGCCGCCGGTGGTCGGCCGGCCCGGGGTGCAGGTGGCGCCGGGCTCGTCGGTCTTGTGGCTGTACTCGACGTCGTAGTAGATGCCTGTCGACTTGGGATTACCGCCGGTCATCAGCGCCGTGCCACCCGGGTCGGAGTCCGACGGGTTGGACGTCGCCGCATCGGTGTACTCGCTGCCACCGTGAGTCAGCTTCGCAAGCGCCGAGTCTGGATGGTTGGCGACGTACCAGTCAAGGTCACTCTGGTGCATACCATCGACCGAAATCAGCAAAACGTGCTTATCCGTGTGAGCCGCCGCCGGGCCAGCCGGCTGAGCATCGGCACTCAGGGCCGGCAGCGCGAACAGCGTCACTGCTGACATCGCAGCAAGGCCGGTCACAACCGGGTGCGTAAACTTCGACATGGTTCTCCAGGGAGTCGAGTAAATGTGACCTCGCGCATCGCGATGCCCGCCGTATCGTCGTGCCCCAGGGCGAACCAGCCTGGAAACAAAATGTGTCGAGTAGGCGATCGTTCGGTTACAGCCGTATCATCGTCGGACACTGCGGCATGCAACACCCGCGCAGGCGCTTGCGAGAACCGGCCTGCCACCGCCGGATACGCGGGGAATGGCGCGGCTGGCCCACATCATGCAACAGTCGAACTGAGTCATATCGGCAAGACTGGCCAATCCCGCCAGAGCCAAGGCGGCCGTCATGTCATGGTTCGTGCCACCAGCCAGGAGGTCGACCTGGTCTTCGACAGTACCCCGGACACGATGAAGCCCCGCAGCACCGGCACTCGAACCCGGTCTGTCTACTTCGCACAGGCCACTCACGGGCTCGCCCACTCGCCTCCGCCACCGACAGCCCATCGCTCGGCAGCTCCGGCAGCGCCACCGAGCAGACGCGAGCCTAAACGACGACGCAACCGCAACGGCCCCACCGTCCATACAGGAAAGAATGGACCAAATTTTTGCCCTGAGTGAGAAGTGACTTCGCTGCCACTGTGGCACTTTCCTCGCTGAGTAGCGGTGAGATTCCCTGTGTGCAGCGATATCCACCGACCGCGGCGGCGGCGCGGTTCGCCCCGTCCAGGTCATCGCGGAAAGACCCCTCTGTCTACAACCGACACGGCACAACCAGGCGGTCAGCATTAAGTGAGCGACCGAGACCCCTCGGCGTCTCTCGCGCCTTCATCGCGGTGTGGCGGTGCGTTCCGGGTGGGGCAGGCGCTCGGGTCGGCCGTGATCTAGTTCGGTGTCGAACACCGCGGCGTAGCCGGCCCGCAGTCGAGGGGTTGTGGCGAAGCCCGGGCG
The DNA here is from genome assembly GCF_012328925.1 of Amycolatopsis acididurans. GTDB lineage: Bacteria > Actinomycetota > Actinomycetes > Mycobacteriales > Pseudonocardiaceae > Amycolatopsis_E > Amycolatopsis_E acididurans. Next base: position 36,695 of record NZ_JAAXLS010000059.1, on the reverse strand, counting down.
GTGTGCCACGAAAACGGCTTGGGCGGTGATCCGCTCGGAGAGCGTGCCCATTATCGCCAGGCCTACAGCGACCTTCGCTGTTGCTGTCCCGATCCGTCTGGATGGCGTCCAGATCGAGCGGTCGTGAGGGCACGGATGGCCGAACTCGGCGCAGCTGCTCGATCGCAACAAACCGGCGAGATGCCACGTACCGACCGAGTATCCGGGGAACTGGGCGGTGAGGCCAACATCAGTGTGGTCAGCCGACGGCTCCGCCGACGAGATGTCCGATGCCGAAGGTGAACGCCAGACCTAACGCGCCGCCCACCACGACCCGCAGCGTGGGGCGGCCCGGCTTGCTGCCGCCGATACGGGCGCTGACTGCCCCCGCGAGCGCCAGCGCCAGCAGCACCACCGCGAATGTCACCCAAACCCGCCACCCCGGTGGCGGTAGCAGGATCGCCGCTATGGGCAAGATCGCACCTAGCGTGAACGACAACGCCGATGCCGCGGCCGCTTGCACAGGTTTGGCCAGCTCGCCTGGGCGCATGTTGAGTTCGGCATCCAGATGTGCGGCCAGCGAATCGTGCGCGGTCTGTTCCCGTGCCACGGCGTCCGCGAGTTCGTCCGAAAGCCCCTTGTCCCTATAGATGCCGGCGAGTTCGGCCAGCTCCCGCCCGGGGTTCTCGGCCACTCCTGTTGTTCCTGCGACAGCTGCGCCGTCTCCATATCGCGCTGGCTGCTGACAGACACGTATTCACCCAGAGCCATCGATACCGCGCCGGCCACTCTTCGCGACACCGCTTGGCCTGAGCACCACCACCGCTACACACATTCACAAAATCGAACGCCGACACCTCCACCGACATCGCACCCCGACAACAGCAACGAGCCCTGCTTGACCGATTCGGCGTTCGGTTGCGCCGCAGCGCGCCGCCCGAAGGATGTCCCGGAGGCGTTGTGTTCGACGCAGGCGCTGTCCGGCTCAGGGCCTGGGGGGACGATGAAGAAAGTGCTCGTACACGGCAACCCACACCTCCAGACTGGCCAGTTCACGCCTCAAGTGGTGTCCCCCGGCGGTGAGCACGAAGGTCGACCGGCGCGCGCCACCATCCCAGCTGCCCGGCTCACAGCGGATGAGTGCTCCTTCAACCGCAAGCGTCCGCAGTGCGCGCCAGAGCTCGCGCCGCGACACCGGCATCCTCCGACGGATTTCCAGAAACGAACGAGGTCCGTCGGCGAGGGCATCGAGGGCCTCCGCGGCGCCGGGACACGCCGCCACCGCGACCCAGAGTGCGAGACGTTCGTCGGCCATCAAGCTCCTGGCGCGCTGGTCTGCCGCGTGTCAATACGTGGACGGTCGACACCTATACCGGGCGTTTCATGCAGCCTGACGAAATAGCTATCTCCAAGGCGATTTTCTTGACAAATTCTTAACGATATTTGCGCGCCTTTTGATGCGGTCATGATGGCTACGGGCAGCGCGAAGCCCCGCTTGAACACCACCGGTTCAACCTCGAATTGGTGCGTCCCCCGGGCGTGTGGATGTGGCCGGGCCTTGTCATGCTGATCCGGTGACAGACAGCGAAGAACCGGTGCGCCGGCTGGAGCCGGGCGCGCTCGGCTACGCGATCAAACGCCTGTTCCTGGGCAAGCCCCTCATCACCGCCCAGTTGACGCAGGAACGGCTGTCGAATACGACTGCGTTGGGCGTCTTGTCCCCCGACGCGATCTCGTCGTCGGCATACGGCACCGAGCAGATCCTGGTGGAATTGCTGCCCTATGCCGGGCTCGCGGCGTTCAGCCTCGTGCTGCCGATCACCGGAGTGATCCTGGTGATCCTGGTTCTGGTCGCCGCGTCGTACCGACAGGTCGTGATGGCCTACACCCGCGCGGGCGGGTCGTACGTCGTGGCTCGCGAGAACTTCGGGCCGCGGGTCGCACAGGTCGCCGCAGCGGCGCTGCTGATCGACTACGTCGTCACAGTCGCCGTGCAAACATCGGCGGGCACGGTGGCCGTGGTGTCCGCGATACCCTCGCTGGGTCCCTACAGCCTTGAGATCACGATCGGCATGGTCGTCGTGCTCTGCTACGCCAATCTCCGGGGCCTGCGTGAGGCCGGGCGCCCGTTCGCGGTGCCGACCTACCTGTTCTCGGTACTACTGGTCGCGATGATCGTGGTCGGGGTGATCAAAGCCGCTACGGTCGGGTTGCTGACCTACGACGCGTCCCTCCTGCCCGGGGCGGTGCCAGTGCAGCAGGGCTCCGGCCTCGTGGAGGGTGCCACGATCCTGGTGCTGCTGCGCGCGTTCGCCAACGGCGGGTCCTCGCTCACCGGCGTCGAAGCGATCTCCAATACCGTGTCGGCCTTCCGCAGTCCCCGCGGCCCCAACGCCCGCAAGGTCCTGGTCACCATGGCCACCATCCTCGGCTTCCTGGTGGGCGGGGTGTCGCTACTGGCGTACTTCACCCACGCGACGCCGTACGAGAGCGGCTACCCGTCGGTGGTGTCGCAGGAAGCCCGCGCGGTATTCGGCCACGGCACGCTCGGGCAGGTGATGTTCGCCGCCATCCAGACCGCGACCGCCCTGATCCTCTACACCGGGGCCAACACCAGCTTCAACGGCTTCCCGTTCCTCGCCAGCTTCGTCGCCAGCGACAGGTTCCTGCCCCGGCAGCTGACCACCCGCGGCCACCGGCTGGTCTTCTCCAACGGCATCCTCGTGCTCACCATCCTGGCCGTGGCACTTCTGCTGTTCTCCGGCGGCACGGTCACCGCGCTGGTGCCCTTCTACGCGATCGGGGTGTTCACCGGATTCGCCATGGCCGGCTATGGCATGACCAAACACCACCTGCGGCTTCGCGAACGCCGCTGGCGGCGCAAACTCGCTATCAACCTGGCTGCGGGCATCCTGTCCACCGTGGTCGTGGCGATCTTCGCCGTCGCCAAGTTCACCGAGGGCGCCTGGCTGGTCGTCGTGGTCTTCCCCATGCTCGTATTCGTCCTGATCCGCCTGAACCGCGAATACCGCGCGGAGGCCGCGGTGCTCGAGCAGACCACGGCCCTCGGCGCCAATCCCACCCGATATGCCCACCACCAGGTGCTGGTCCTGGTCAACACCGTCGACCTGGCGGTCATAGAAGCCCTGCGCTACGGCAGCAGCCTCCGCCCGGACAAGGTGATCGCCGTCCACTTCGTCATCGACGCCCAGGCCGCCGAACGGCTCCGCGCCCGCTGGGCAGAACTCGGCATGAACACGACGTTGCGGCTCATCGACGTCCCCGACCGGCGGATCGCGCGCGCCGCGTACGACCTCGTCCAGAAGGCCATCACCGACGCGCCCAGGACCGGTATCACCGTGCTCCTTCCCCGGCGCAGCTACGCGCCGCTGCTCGGCCGGCTGCTGCACGACCGCACCGCCGACCGCATCGCCCGGGTTGTCAGCCGGATCCCACAGGCCGCCGCGACGATCGTGCCCTACGACGTGCAGACCCGGATCCGCGCGCTGACCCCGAACCTGCCCGAGGAACGCATCACCACGGTCCTCGAACGGTTTCTCACCCGCATCGGCGCACCTCACAACGACGATCCCCGGACCATCCACGACCAGCCCAAGTCGGAACCCGGCAGCACACCCATCGCCGCCCTGCAGCCCGGCACCGACGCCACTGTCGACGGCCGACTACACGAAATAGCCCTGACCGACAACCCGTGACTCCAGAGCCATCCTGGCCGGGCAGCTCGTCGACAGCTCCGGAACGCTCACCGTCGAATTCCACGACGCCCACCCCGATCTCGAAGCCGGCCAGCGCCTGCGCCTCACCGGACGCGTCCACCTCGCTGCGACGGGCCAGCCTCTCGTCCTGCGCGATCCCGCCTACCACATTCTCGATAGCGGCCGGCGACCACGACGAACAGACCGACAGCCACCCGGGCGGGCCGCACTGACCACTTCGAACAGCCACGGTAGCGACCTATTCCCCATCACGAAGCCGCATTCCGCCTAGCCGAGCAAGGCCGGTATCGCGAGCTGGCTGAACCACCCGTCCCCGGCACGTACTCACCTTCGGGGAACTAACGCCCTCGTCCGGGACACGTCGTCGGTGCATCAGCAACCCGGACGATACTCGCCACAGCGTCAGCCGGTGGACAGTTGGATGGCTTTGACGATCAGGAGGATCGCGGCGATGACGAGGTAGCCGCGAAGCAGACTCATGCCGAGTTTGATGCCCGGTGACCAGGTGACCGGTTTGAGCAGTGCCAGTGGCGGCATTCGCCAATGCAGGCGTTCTTCCTGACTCGGCACGGCTTGCGGGCTTGCTGGTTCGCCCCGGCGTCGCCGTGCGATATGCAGTCCGACGCCGACCGCGACGAGCCCGATCAGCAGGACACCGGCCAGCCAGATGGTGACCTGGGTCGTGTTCACCGACGGGAACAGCGTAGTGGCGACCAGGACGCCGGAGAGCATCAGCAGCACCGCGATGATCACGCTGGCCACGATGTTGAGCCAGCGCGGGTTGATCCAGGGGCCGAGGACCTCCGGGTCGTTGCACAGCAACAGAAGGAAGACCGACGCCGAAGGCAGCAGGAGCCCCGCGAGCGCCTGCACGCTCGTGGTGATCAACCCGAGCGGGGCGTTCGGGATGAGCACGATCGCGGCGGCGAGTAATACTAGCGCGGCGTAGCTGCCGTAGAAGGCTTTGGCGTCGGAGAAGCTGCGGTGTAGCGAGTGCCGCAGGTTGAACATGTCACCAAAGGCATAGCTGGTGGCGAGAGTCACCGCAGCGGCACCGATGATCGAGGCGACGAACAGCACGATCGCGAACAACGCACCCAGCACATACGCATGCTGTGACAGCGCGTCGGCAACCCCCAGCGCGTCGGTGAACTGCCCGATCAGGGTCGTGCCGCGCACCGCGAAGTCGGCGACCACCATCAGCGCGGCGGCACCGAGGACCACCACGAGCGATCCGACCACGGTGTCCGCGCGCTCGTATTTGATGAACCGAGGTGTAATGCGCTTGTCGATGATGTTGGACTGCTGGAAGAACAGCTGCCACGGCGCGACGGTGGTCCCCACGATCGCGATGATCAGCAGCACAGCGTCGGAGGACACCCCGCCTTGGACGCCGGGCACGAAGAAGTGAACCCCGACCTCGTTCCAGTGCGGGTGGGACAGGATCGTCAAAGGGATGATCAGCAGGCTGGCCGCGATGAACGCGAACATCGCCCGCTCCCAGCGCCGGAAGCTGCCCGACGCGGTGATCACGACCAAGACGACCGCAGTGACCGGTACGGAAACGTATTTGCTGACACCGAAGTAGCTCAGCGCCAGCGAGACGCCGATGAATTCGGTGACGATGGTGAGGAAGTTCAGCAGGAACAGATCTCCGACCGAGAACCAGCCCCAGAACCGGCCAAACCGTTCGTTGATCAGTCGCGCGTGTCCGACACCGGTGACCGCGCCGAGCCGGACCACCATTTCCTGGTTGACGATCAGCACCGGTATCAGCAGCAGCAATGTCCACAGCAGACTGTAGCCGTAGTTCTGGCCGGCCTGGGCGTAGGTAGAGATACCGCCCGCGTCGTTGTCGCCGACCATCACGATCAAACCGGGCCCCATGATCGCCAGGAAGGTGACCAGCCGTCGCTTCAGTGTCCGTTGCTGATCGGAGTCTTCCAGCCGGACGCTGCCCAGCGCACCCTTGATGTCGCCGACGTGCGCGGAGTCCAGCACCGCGCCGCCCTTGGCCGCTACCGGACGAGGGAGGCGTTCGGCCGAATCGCGCCGGGGAGCACTGCCCTTCGCGCCAGCCCGGGGTCGAGCGGGAGTGGGCTCGCTCATGGTGTCCGTCCTCCAGCCCCTGTGGCCCGCGTGTCAGCATCGGGACCTTCGTCGTCATCGGCGGCATTGGTCGCACCCACGATGTCGTGCGGTGGTGCGGGTTCGCGGCGCCACCAGTCCTCGGGCAACGTCGCTTCCAACACGTCGTCCACGGTGACCACGCCCAGAGGCCGTCCATGGTCGTCCACGACCGGCAGAGTGAGCAGGTTGTAGTCGGCCATCAGCAGGGCTACGTCGGTGATGTCCGCGTCCGGGTGCACTCGAATCGGGTCGGTATCGGCCAGCCCGCGCAGCGGGGCGGCCGGTTCGGCTTGGACCAGGGTGGCCAGCCGGATCACGCCCTTGAGCCGCCCCTTCCTGCTGACCAGATACACACTGGTCAGTGCCTCGGGTTGCAGGCCCGTCGCCCCGCGGACGGCATCGAGCCCGGTCGCGGCGGTGCCGTCGGCGGGCACCGTGACGAATTCGACGCCCATCAAGCCGCCCGCGCTGGTCGGGTTGAACCCCATCAGCGTGATGACCTTGGTGCGGACCCCGGCGGGCAGTAGGTCGAGGATGGGCTGGCGGCGGGATTGCGGTAGTTCGCCGATCGCGTCGGCCGCGTCATCTGCGCGCATCCGGGTCAGCACGTCGGCGATCTCGGCGTTGGTCCGCGCGCCGAGTAGCCGCGACTGCAGGTCGTCGTCGAGTTCCTCGAAGACGTCGGCTTCCAGTTCCGGATCCTGGTGCACGCGATGCAGAAGCTCTGCACCCTCCTCGTTCGACGCTTCTTCGATCAGGTCGGCGATCTGGGCGGGTTTGAGTCCCCGCACCCTGGCCACAGCCCCGCGCAGCGCTGCACTGCGGGCGTGCCCGATCAACGGCTCGAACGCACGCCAATCCTGGTTGGGGTGTTCCTCCACGCGCGCACCGAACAGCCCGAAGAACCGTCGGTTGCGGTGGGTATCAATGGCATGACACAGCCACCGACCGTTCTCGCGGCGCAGTTCCACGTCGCTGGCCCGCACGAGGCGGGCGTTAGCGACGTCGATCAGCCGGTGCCCGAGCACGTCGGAACGCAGCAGGACCTCGCCGTCGCGGCGTTCGAATTGCCGCAGGTTCACGCGGGCGCTGGCCAGGACGAGCGGATCGGCGTCGAAGGAGCGGACCTGGTCGACCGGGACGAACACCTCCCGGCCACCGACCGCGACCACCAGTCCGCTGACCAGCGGGTAGTCGTGACCGCGCAGGCGTGCGATGACATCGGACAGCCGACCAAGGCTCTCGCCGTGCCGGTCGGCAACGGGCCGTTTCAGCAACTCCGAGAGATGGACCAGGTCGCTGCCATGTTCGTGCTGTGAACCCGGCTCGTCAGGAAACGGCGCCGATGAGGACGGTGAGCTCGCCATGGAGGTGCCTTTCGCGCTAGGAGTTGACCACTCGGTTACGGTCGCAGGTAAGTGACGATCGCGCGGCTTTGGTCGTCAGCAAGGTTGAGCGTGCGGGTCCGATCCGGCGTGCTGGGTCCATGATGAACACGTGAGAAGGCGGTGAACAACACCGCCGCCTCGGCATCGGCAAACTCGTTCGACGGCCTCGTAGAACGGGGCCGACCGGTCTTGCGTGCCCCGGACGGTGAGGCGGACGACCGGGACCAGGCCGTAGCCGCGTAGTAGATGTTGAGGCCCGGGCGCCGCCGCTGACCAGCGCTGCTGCCGGGATTCGCCAGCGGCACCTCGCCCGGTCGGTCAGGTTCGTGATGGATATCGCCCCGCCCGGCGGCACTGGGTGTGCTCCTGGTCGAGGTGCCTGGTAGCCGAGCGCGGCGGTCATCGACATCGGCCGTTGTGGGTCGGGCTCTGCCGGCATGATCATCCTCGTGGGTCGCTGTGACCACCTCCTCGCTGTTGCTCCGGTCCTGCGCTTCGTGCGAGTCAGAGCTGCGGCACTCAGCTCTCGGCCGAACTGCCGGCTGGGTCCGGCTCGGGTCGGCGCAGGGCGACGTCGGGGTCGTCCGCCGTCTGCCAGTGGACTTCGTGAATGCCTGGCTCCAGGGACAGTCGCGCGACGAGTTGTTCCAGTCGGCTGGCCGCGTCACCGTCGAGCAGCAGCAGCGCCGACAGTTGCACATCGCCGCTGTTAGCGGTGGTGTCGCGGGTGGTGCGGATGCCGCGCAGGATCATCTCGTGGCCGCTGGTGTGCTGCACGATCATGGCGCGGATATGGTGTTCGGACTTGCGCCGGCAGGTCAGGTCCAGTCGACAGGGTTGCAGGTCTTCGTCTTCCTCGGCGGGATTGTCGTGGTCGATCAGCCGGCCCAACGGGCGGCCCAGCAAATGCACCGCGAGCACGGTCGCGGTCGCGATCAGCGCGAACACCAACTGCCCCGAGGCGGCCAGGCCCCCTACGGCGGCCGAGCACCACAAGGTCGCGGCGGTATTCAAGCCGCGCACGTTGAACCCGTCCCGCAGGATCACTCCGCCGCCGAGGAACCCGATTCCGGACACCACGTAGGAGGCCACCCGGGTCGGGCTGCCCACATCCCCCGCGGCGACCGAGTACAGCACGAACAGCGTGGCCCCAGCCGCGACCAGGGCGTTGGTGCGCAACCCGGCCATCCGGGCACGCCACTGCCGCTCGATCCCGATCGCCGCACCGCGCCCGAGCCCGACACCCAGGCGTAGCGCGAAGTCGGCGGCGCTCAATGTCTGCATCGACGTCTTCCCAACCCGGACCGATCTGGGCTGTGGCGCCCGAGTTCTGGCGCCCTGATCCGGCGGGAGCCACGCTGCCGCGCGAGCACGGCCGGCCGAGGGCGCCCAGGTAGCGAGATGCTGTCCGGCCGGTGACGGTCAGGCGCCGAGCACGGTCTGCACGACCTTGACGATGACCAGGATCATCGCCACCGCCAGGTAGGTGCGCAGCGCACCCATGCCGATCTTGCGGCCGGTGGACATCACGGGGCGGGTCAGCGTGGCCAGTGGCGGCATCCGCCACCCCTCGCGGCCGGCGCGGTCGACGGGCGCGGGAGCACGACCACGACGACGCAGCAGCGCGTACCCGGCGGCCGGCACGCCCGCCGCAGCGCAGATGGCGGCGATCACGAGGATCTGGCCGGCGGTGATGTCCGGGAACAGCACCGCCGCGGTCAGCACGATCGACAGGGTCACCAGGATGCCGACGACGAGGGAGGCAAAAACGTTGGTGGCGCGGCCATTGACCCACGGGCCGAGCACCTGCTTGTCGTTGCACAGCAACAGCAGAAACACCGTCGCGGAGGGCAGCAACACCCCCGCGAGGGTCTGCACCCCCTCGGTGATTAACCCGAGCGGGGAACCCGGGATCAGCACAACCGTCGCCGCCAGCGCGATGAGGCCGGCGTACACGGCGTAGAAGCCCTTGGCCTGCCTGAAATCACGGTGCAGCGAGTGCTTCAGCCCCAGCACATCACCCAGCGCGTAGGCCGACGACAGCGAGACGGCGAACGCGCCGATAATCGAGGCATCCAGGAGGGCGACCGCGAACAGCGCGCCGACCGTCCGGCCCGCGTAGGCCTCCAGCCCGCCCGCGATGCCAGTGCTGTCGGTGAAGTTCCCGAAGCCCTCCGTTCCCGCGAACACGGCCGTAGTGAACCCCATGATCGCCGCCGCGCCGACCACGACGATGACGATGCCGATCCACAGGTCGGCCTTCTCATACCGCATGAACCGTGGGGTGATGCGCTTGTCGATGATGTAGGACTGCTGGAAGAACAACTGCCACGGCGCCACCGTGGTACCCACGATCCCGATCACCAGCAGCATCAGCGTCGCCATCCCGGACGAGCCACCTGGTAGCGACGGCACCACGAAGCCACGCGCCATCTCACCGACCGGCGGGTGCGCCGCCAGGTAGATCGGGATCAACAGCAGTGACCCGGCGCAGAAGAACACGGCGATGCGTTCGAACCGGCGAAACGAGCCGGTGAATGCCGCGGCCATGATCACGGCGGCGGCGAGGATCACCGACGGGATCTTGGGCAGCCCGAGATATCCGACGGCCATGGTGATGCCGATGAACTCGGTGACCAGGGTCAGCGCGTTGAGCAGGAACAGGTCGATCACACTGAATGCGCCCCAGAACTTGCCGAACCGTTCCAGGATCAACCGCGCGTGCCCCACACCGGTGACCGCACCCAGACGCAGCACCATCTCCTGGTTCACGTACAGCACCGGCACCAGCAGCAGCAGGGTCCACAGCAGGTGGGTGCCGTAGTTCTGCCCGGCCTGGCCGTAGGTGGCGAACGCGCCCGCGTCGTTGTCGCCCACCATCACGATCAGACCGGGGCCGACGATCGCCAGCAGCGTCTTCAGCTTCGCCGACATCCCGCGACGCGGGGCGATGTCATCGACGCGAATGGTGCCCAACGCACCCTTGATGTCACCGACGTGCTCGGTGTCCAGTACGGCGGTCATGGAAACCACCCCTCTTCACCCCACGACGGGGGCGAGCCAGGGCACACGGCAGTACCCGGTCACCAGCGCATGGGCACAGCCCGCCCCGCTACGGGCGGGTGGCGCGTCAATGCAGGCTGAGGACTACCGAATGCCGGGAAACGGTGCGGACAAAGGGAAGGAGATGCGGAAATGGGGTCGACTTCGACCCGGACTACTGCTTGGCACTGTCCTCACCTCCACCCGGTCCGGGGCGCTCGCTGGCGCCTGCTTCCTGAACTCAGATGACCGGCCCCGCCCAGGCAGAGCGGCGCACCCCACATCTCGTAAGAGCTTTGGCACTGCCCGGCGTGTCCCACCTCGTGGGGGAAGCCACTTAGGGTTACCCCTTAGCCCGGGGAAACCTGTCCTGACCTTGGGCGTCTCTCGACGTCGTCAGATCAGTGGCCTGTGTCCGGACAGGAGCCTCACCTAACGAGGTGCCTGTCAAACCTCCCCAAGGTTAGGCTACGAGGCCTGACCGGGCCAACGTGACGACCAGCACGCCCCAACCGACCGCCGATCCTGCAGCGCTCGCCGCTGATCTCCGCCCCGGCGGATGGCATGCCTGCGCAACTCCATCGCCACGACCGACGTCGCACAGAAATTCCGGGCCGACCACAGCCCACGTGCCCCACGTGGCTGGTTAAATGACACTTCCGAACCCGCGCAGATCGGACGGAGCTTCGCCCCATGACCGGCCATCGCGTGATCCGCGAACGACGAGCGTTTCTTCGCCGTCACCGTGTCTCGGCATCGTGTGCGGTCGTCGCGATTGCCGCGAGCATGCTGGCGGGCTGCTCCACCAGATCGGCTCGACCGCCGGCGCCGACTGCGGGACCCGACCCGGTCGACATCAGCGAATTCGCCACCAGGCCCTGCGCTCTGCTGCCCCCGGACCCGGCCGCGCACGCGGGACTCGCTCCCCCCGGAACAGTGCGAACCACCGTCACCGGAACGTCCTCCTGCGCTTGGGCCGCCGCCGACGCGCACCACGCCTCGGCCGTGGCGGCCGTCGACCCGACCACAGGGCTCCGCGACAAGTACCCACACCCCGAACAGATCGCACACTACGCACCGACCGTCGTTTCCGGATACCCCGCCGCGAACGTCGAGCAACCGACAGCACCGCAGACTTGCACCGTGACGGTCGAACCCGCGCCACACCAAAGCCTCGCCCTTACCGCGACAACCACACCCGAGCCCCGAGCCAGCGATCCCTGCGACCAGGCCGACCAGCTGGCCGGCCTCGTCATCAGACTCCTCCGGGCCGGTGCGCCCTAACCGCAGCTGAACCACCGCGTGCAGGGCTCCCCGGTCGAACCTGCCGCCGGGACCGAGCGGAGGAGTCCTCCGCGCCTACCTCGCTTCCAGCAACCGGGCACGCGCAGAGGCCGGATATATTCGGTTCGTGCGAGCGATCCTCGCGACCGCGGCGACCGCAGCCGGCCCCGCGGGAGGCACTGTGTTCTCAGGTGGCGTCCGGGTCGGTCGGGGGCGGCTGCCCGGGTGCGAGCCGGTCCCGTGGGGCGGTGTGGCCGTTGGTGGCAGGTGTGATGCCGGTGCCGGTCAGGTCGAGCGGGTCGGTGTCACCGTCGAACAGGTGCGCAGTGAGGGCACGCCTGGGGTCGAAGCTGCGGAGTTCACGTAGGTCCTGCAGGGGTTTCCGGAATTCCTCGAACTCGTCGCCCATCTCGTCGCGCAATTGTTGCTGGGCGCCGCTGACGAACTCCCGTACCTGGCGCACGGTCTTGCCCAACCACGCCGCGGCCTGGGGCAGCCGTTCCGGGCCGAGGATGAACAGTCCTGCGACGACGAGAATCAGGATGTGCGTCCAGCTGAATTCCAACACGGCCCCGGTCCTCCGCTTTCTCGAGCGCTCGCTCGCAGACCAGCGTAGCCGCGGGCATGTCAGTAATCATCGTGGCCGGTGAAGCGTTGTTCCAGGTCGTCGGCGGCGGTGGCGACCAGTTCGACCGGGTCGGTGAATTCGTTGAGGTCGAGGTGGATCAACGGCAGGGAGTGCCGCAGCACGAGGTAATCGCCCATGATGACCACGCCGCCGACCACCGTGGTGGCCCCGACCTCCTCCAGTACCGCCTGGAGGTCGACCTGGCCGACGCGGGCGAACGGGGTCGCGATCTGCACCCATTCTTCCCGCCGGTCCAGCACTTCCCGGGCGAGCACCACGGTCTGCACCCGCTCGTCGTCATCCACGTCCACAGCCGCGAAATGCACCCGCACCCGCACCCGCACCTCGTCCGGCTCGAAGCGGATCACCTCGTAGCCGTGCCGGACGAACGCCACCAGATCCCGCCACGTCGCCACCCGTGTCCCTTTCCCACCACCGAACGCCTCGGACGATCACACCACTTCGCCGGCGCTGCCGACACCGCCGCCCGGGGGCACGGGCTGTCGGGCTATTTGACGCAGGGAATGCCTCCGCCGCTGATGCCGCCCAGCCCGGCATCCTCACCGCTGTCGGCCGATGACGGCGGTGTGCTCGTCGGACTGGAACTGCTGCTGGTGGTTCGCGCCGCGCCACCAGGGTCGCCACCACCACCGGTAGCGGGCAGGCGGAAATCGCTGCCCAGGATCAACTGGATGTGCCCGGCCGCCAGTTCGGCGGACCGGGAGACCGTGATCCCGCCACCCAGCGCCGCGGCGAGCGCGTTCGCGGTGTCGGCCGCGCCGCCGCCGTAGAAGATTGTCGAGGCAGCGAGATGCCGCGTGTCGGTGCCCACGCTGCCCACGGTGAATCCCCGGCCGGTCAGCAATCGCTGGGTCTGCGCGGCGAGCCCGTCCCGGCTGGTGGCGTTCACAATGGACACCGTCCCCGCCTTCACCGTCACAGACGGCTGCGCCGGTGCCGTGGGCGGGGCGCCGATCAACTGGGCGACGATCGAGTGGATCTGTGGCAGATTGACGAAGTTGACGTCCTCACCGCTCGGGTCCTTGCCGAAATGGTCGATCGGCAAGGTCACGAAGGTGACGTTGCCGCCGGTCAGATTCGACGCCTGGCGGGCGAAGGACAGCAGGTCCAAATGGGAATCCAGGGCGGTGTTCTGCTTGGCCACGTCCATGATCCGCTGCAGCTGCGCGGGATTGGCGAACGTACCACCTTGCTTGAGCTGGTAGGCCAGGGAAACGATGAAGGCCTGCTGCCGGCGCGCCCGGTCCAGATCGGTGAAGTTCAACGCGGGGTGCACATAGTCGCGGCGTTGCCGCACGAACGCCACCGCCTGCTCGGCATTGATCTGCTGCTGTCCTTTGTGGAAGTTCGCGCCGGAATAACTGTCCTGAGTGTCCTCCGCCACGCAGACCGTGATCGGCTGGACCACCTGCGCGATCTGAAAGAACGCGACCAGTGTGACCTCGACGAAATGGTCGACCGGCACGCCACCGAGGAACTGGCGGACGGTGTCGATCTCGGCTTTGCGGCCGGCGTCGCGGGACAGCTGCTCTCGCTGCGCCTGGTCCGTCGCTCCCTGCGCCGCGAGTTGCTTGGACTTGGCATCGAAGGCGAATCCGTAAGCCTGCTTGATCTTGCCCTTGCACACCCCGTCAGGGCAGCCCGCCAGATCCGCGTAATCGTCCCGAGGAATCGACATCGCGGTCGCCCGGCCGCCGTCGCCGGGCACGTGCAGCAGCATCAGCACGTTGGAGTTGTAACCGCCGTCCTGCTCGTCCCCGGCATGCAGCGCGTTGTAGATGTCCTGCGGGAGCGGATGCCCGGTCTCATCCAGCCGCGAGTCCAGCCCCATGATCAGGATGTTGGTGTCGCCGTGTGCCGAGCCCGCCTCGCCCGCCAGCGCATCCGACGTGCGCAGGCCCGCTGTCAACGTGTGCAACTGCAGCCAGCCGTATCCCGTGCCCGTTACCACCAGCGCCGCGACGACGAGGATCACGGCCTTGCCGGCCAACGCCGAACGACGGTGCCGAGCGTCGCCCGGGGCGAGTTGGATCGTCCGCTTATCCCGCACCGCGACCCTCTTTCTGGTTCCCGCCATCCGCTGTCCAGTCAGGACAGCTTGATGGTAGCGACGCGGCGTGTGAGGAGTTGGTGATCTCCTGACTTGCGGCCGCCCCCGCACCGAACACCTCGGTGCGGGGGCCGGTTCGTGCGCCGGACCGCAGTCAGGGTAGGAAGAGCAGGCCCTTCGGGCTTCCGAAGCCCTTACCGAATGGGCTCACGCTACCGGTCTTGAGGTCGAGGTCGCCGAGGGTGCCGGGATTGACCTTGGAGTCGTTGGGCACGCTGGTGAATATCTGACCGGCGCTGAACGGACCGCTGATCACGATGACCTTGTCGGTGGCGCCGTCGACGACGTAGAGGGTTCCGGCGCCGGTGGTCACGGCGGTGTCGTCGACCTGGGTGTTGAGCTTGACCAGAGTTGCGGTCTGCCGCGGGGTGCCCGGGTTGGACAGGTAGATCTGCTCGGAGTCACCTTGGCTGGTCAACAGCAGATCACCCGCGTACTGCGGAGCCTGGGCGGGAATCACCTCGTTGGAGTCCGGGTCGGACAGGTTGAGGGTGACCGGTTTGCCGTTGCCGGCGTCGATCGCCGTCGAGTTGTCCCGCAGCACCGGCGTCGCGGTGGCGGTGGTACCGGACAGCGTGACCCGGTAGAGCGCGGGCTTGCTGAACGTGGTGCCGTTCGCGTCGGGTGCCGGGTTGGACGCGCTGACATACATCGCGCCGTTGACGAAGCTGATCGCGTCGGTGCCGCCGCCATGGGTGAGTCCGGTATAGGCGTAGTGCTGCACCTGCGGGCCGGTCGCGCCGGGGGTGACGGTGTACAGGCTGCTGTTACCGTCCTCGTTCACCGTGGCCACGATCCGGTGGTTCGCGGTGTCGGCCGACATGCCGTCGATCTTGCCGGTGAGGTTCCACCGGGCGAGCGACGTGCCTGCCGGGGAGTACTCGACCAGAGTGCTCGCGGTCGCACCACTCGGCGACGGCTCCCCCATCGCCCCGACACCGTTCTGGTAGGCGACGTAGATATTGCCGTCGAGTCGGCTGATGTCATCCGGGCCGGTCAGCGCGCCACCGGTGGCAAACGTCTGCGCCGTGTACCCGGGCGGCAGCGCGATCGTGTCGCCACCGGTCGTCGGCGTCGCACCGGCGCTCGGCATTGCACACACCGCAACACCCGCGACAGCAGCCGCACCGGCCACCGTCGCGACGGCAGTCCTGCGGGAAAGCCGCCTCATCCGAAATGACATCGCGTAGTTCCTTCCGCCTTTATGACCAGGGGGACCGATCGAGCAGCGCCGTTTATCGCACAACAAAAAGACGCACGGCTGAACGGACGCAGTCATCGCGTTGACGACAGGAAATACGACCAGACCGCAGACCGGAAGGATTCGACATTCGGCCTCTTGTCAGCGCTTACCGGGCAAGTAGTGCGAAAAACGATTACCGCGCATCTCCACGGAAAAGTCGGGCAGACAGTCTTTGTGCATGTTGCCACCGAGGGGGCACGATGCAGTGCGCGGCGCGAATGATCAGTCGTGTCGGTTCGGGCCAGCTGTGCCGAGTACCAGCGCGGCAGCAGAGGCAGCGATCAGCGAAGCCACGAGAATGCCGATTTCAGCCTGCTCGGACAGGGGGTGGTGCCCTTCGGCCGCGCTGTGCAGCCGCACCGCGACGGCAGGCATGACCAGCACCGTCACCATCAGCACGAGCATCACACACGTGCTCAGCACCGCCTGGGTATCGATCGCCAGCACCCGGTGCCGCGCCCCGCCAGCGATGTAGGCGAGTCCGTTGGCGAACAGCAGCAGGTTCAACGCCGACCCGGCGATCGTGCCCAGTACCACTTAGTCCAGGTGATTGAACAAGGCGAAGGCGCCGATGACCAGTTCCGGAACGTTGCCGGTGACCGCCTGGAACAGTCCCACCGCGTTGCGGCTGAGCCGCCCAGTGACCTGGTCGAGGCTGCGGCTCATCACGGTCGATGTGAACGCGAGCCCGACCAGCGCGGCCACGAACTCCGGCACATCGCCCGCACCCGTGAAATGGGCCCAGGCCGCCACCACGGCCGACGCGATGGTGCCGATCCACAACCACACATCGAAACCCCAGCCCCGAAACGCGCTTACGGGCTCCGGCGAGGTGTCCACCGCGTCAGACATGCGATGAACGATGCCCGGCCCCGAAAAACCCCGTCAACGCTGCCCCGACAGCGATCACCGGGCGTATCCCGCTAACCTGCGCGCGAGCAGTCCGCACCGGCACCGGGCGAGGAGGACAAAGTGGACGACTGGCAGGCAGGCCGGCGTGATCCGCGATGGTCACCGGGAAACCCGCCCGCGGGCAACCCTTACCGCAATCCCGGGTACACGCCTCCGCGGCGACCGCCCGGCATCGGGCAACCTCCTGCTACCCCGCCGCCACGGACACGCCCACGGCGGCGTTGGGGACGGATCGCCCGCCGGACCATGCTCGTCGTACTGGTGCTGCTGCTCGCCTTGGTCGGCTACGACCTGTACCAGTTCCAGGACATGTCCTCCACGATGGCCTCCTCGCACGCGCTGGACGGCGCGCCCACCTCCACCGACGGCGGCACGAACATCTTGTTGATGGGCCTGGACACCCGCAAAGATCAAAACGGCCAGCAACTCCCACAGACCATTTTGGACCAGCTGCACGCCGGGGACGGCAACGAAGGCGGCTACAACACCAACACCCTCATCCTCATGCACATCCCCGCGAACGGTGGCAAGGTGCAAGCGTTCTCCATCCCCCGCGACGACGCGGTCAACGTGCCCGGATACGGGCTGCACAAAATCAAGGAAGCCTACGGCAACGCCAAGGCCACCGCCGAAACCGCCGCACACAAGCAGGGCGTCAGCGACCAGCACCAGCTGGAGACCATCGGCCGCGAAGCCGGGCGCAAACTCGAAACCCAGACGGTCCGCGACCTCACCGGGGTACCGATCGACCACATCGCGGAAATCAGCCTCGCCGGCTTCTACGACCTGGCCAACGCGCTCGGCGGCATTCAGGTATGCCTCAACCACGCGGTCGACGACTCCGCCTACTCCGGAGCGGTCTTCCCCGCCGGGGTGCAGACACTCAACGGCGCGCAGGCACTGGCATTCGTCCGGCAACGCCACGGTCTACCCAACGGCGACCTGGACCGCACGCACCGCCAGCAGGCATTCCTGTCCTCGGCCTCACACAACATCCGCAGCCCCGCCACGTTGCTCAACCCGTTCACCACCACCACCCTCATGGACGCGGCGAAACGAGACATCGTCATCGACCAGGGCTGGAGCGCGTTCTCTATGGCCACCCAGCTGCAGAACCTCACCGGCGGCAACACCGTGTTCCAGACTCTGCCGATCACCGGCTTCTACACCGTCAACGGCGAAAGCGCCAACCGCATCGACCCGAAACAGATCCGCCAGATCATCCAGTCCACCTTCGACGGCAGCAACAACGGCGCCGCCGCAGCAGCGAGCAACACCATCACCGTCAACCTCGCCTCGGTAAGCGGACCTGGCGCACCGACGCAGGCCCCACCCAACGGCGCACCCGTGCAGTCTGACACCGGAACCCCCTGCGTCAACTGACCGACCCGCGGATCGTCGACGCTTCAGCACGATGCCCGCATCAGTGCTCAGCGGAGGCCGTGGGCTGTGCGGTCAGCATGTCAGCGGCAGTGCGTGGCCGGGGAATCGGCACCGCCAGACCCCGCCACAGACTGCGGCCCAGGCCCGCACCGACGGTGGCACCGATCGTGTTGAGCAGCGCATCGTCGGTGGCGGTGACACGGTCGGCGTGCAGAAAGTATTGCAGCGCCTCAATTCCGACCGAGATCGCGAACATGACGAAGGCGAGACGTGGGAGCGATCGCAGGGCGCGCACCCGGATCGGGACGAGCGCGGCCAGCGGAGCCAGCAGCACCAGGTTGCCGGCGATCTGCCACACCGCGTCGTCCTGCGTGAGGACGTCGGCGATGTCCTGCCCGGGGACCAGATGCAGTGTGCTGGTATGCGTGTGCCCGCCGGGCGCCGTCACCAACGCGAACACGAGCCCGGCGCACAACAGGATCGCGGTGTCGATCCCGGCGGTGAACGTGGCCGTCATCGCCGGACAGCGACGGCGACGTCTGGCGGCCAGCAGCACCCAGACGACCAGGGCACCCGGCACCGTCAGAATCGTTACCGGGATCATCCGCTCCAGCACCGTGTCCATACGGCTCCCTCCCATTTCAAGATCACCTTCGCATCTGGGGAGCGGAACGGCAGAAGGCAGCGACCACTCACAACGGTGACGATCACCGCCACCGACGCGGCCCAACGTGCGGCGTCAGCAAGGTCAGCACCGCAACGCATGCCGTGCTGAGCCGCCAGAGAGTTACTTCATTCGTGTCTCACGCCCGAGCCGAAACCCTGCTCCGGGCCGAGCCATCGACATCAACCGGCCACCGTTGCCGTCGCCCCTGCCGCGATCGACGCGTGGCAACCTGGATGGTGGCCACGTACTCCGGCGCACGCCTGGCGCCTCAGACGAGTGTCGCCGTGCTGTGCAGCAGCTCCTCGGTGCGGCTCACGGCCGCCGCGCGCTCGGATTCATTGCCGGCCAGCGCTTGGATCACGGGATCGTCGGGGCTTCGGCGGGCGCGTAACTCGCGCATGCGTTCGGCGAATGACACGGGCGTGCCGTCTGGGGCGGTGGTCATGTCGCAGTACCAGAGCGCGTCGCGGACCGGCCCTTGTTCGTCGTCGAACTCGGCGAGCTCGGCGGACAGCCCACGGACCGCAGCGACGGCGGCGGCGCCGGCATGGTGTGCCACCAGCGCGCATACGCGGCGCGGCACCCCGCGTGCGGCGAGGTAGCGCGCCCCGTCGAGCTGGTGGAAGCCGGTGTCGATCAGCTCTTCGGCGTACCCGATGTCGTGCAGCCATGCCGCGGCGATCAGGATCTGGCGGTCCTCCGCCGGAAGTGACCGGGCGACCTCCGCGGCGCGGTGCGCGACACCGCGAGTGTGGGCCCAGCGCCGTGGAAGCTCATCGGCCAGCAACTGCTTGGCCGTGTACCACCCCCACGTACGTAGCGACATCGACCGAGCGTAATCGCCTGACTGATCCATGGCCTGCGTGAGCGGAGAATCGGACCCGATCGAGGAGTCCGACAGTCGTCGCCGCGCCGTCCGCTCGACCAGAATCGGTACGAAGGTGGTGATTCGGGCACTCGTGAACAGGGCGCGCGCCCGGGCCACCTCGTGCCGCACCAGCTCGGGCGGCAACTCGTCGTGGTCACGGACCAGGCGCTGTTCAACCTGCCACAGTTGATCTTCTTGTGCCGGCTCCAGTATCGCGGTCGGGCTCATCGGCTGCTCATCGCGCACCAGCCACCTCCGGGGTGGGCCTCGCCTCGGCCGGCACGCCGCCGTCGGCGGCGAGCCATCGGGTGCGTTTGGGTTTGGCGGCCCGGCTCCAGGCGTGGCGGAACCGGGCTCGGTCGGTTCTGGCGGCCGCACGTTCGCGTTCTACGAGCCGTCCGCAGGTGATCATCACGGTGGGGTCGTCGGGGTGCTGGGCGGCGAGGTCGGCCCAGTGCTGGGCGGCGATGACGGCGTCGTGGTGTTCACCGAGGACGTCCTGGACTTCGGCGATCGCCTTGGCGAGCCGGGCGGCGTCCTTGCCGGTCGCGGGTGCGACGGCTTCGGCGGCGTAGCGGGCGCGCTTGGCCTGGATGCGGGCCGCGTGCCACGCCTCGTCCGGGTCGAGTGGCCCCAGCCGCGCGGCGGTCTCGAGGTCGCGCCACGCTTTGGCCACCTGACGCGGCAGCGTTCGCGTGGCGGGCCGCCGCGCTCGTGCCGTGAGTCGGGGATGCCGGGCCGCCTCGACGAGCACCTCGAGGCTCTCGGCGTAGCGGTGGGTGTCCATCGCCCCGGCCAGCGCGTGCGCCGCGCGTCGATCCCGCTCGGCCAGGTCGGTGTCCAGGACGGCGAGCGCGTGCCCGTCCAGGGGAGCCAGCGGGTCGCGGGCGGCGGTTCGAGACAGCCGGGTGCGCAGGACCTCGGCATCGCGGGATTCACCGAGCGCACCACCCAGCCAGCGCACATGCTCGATGATGGGGGCGGCGAAGTCGGAGTCGACCAGGGGCGCGAAGACGCGCAGGTCGCTGCGCAGCCGGCGGCAGCACACCCGCATCTGGTGCACGGCGTCGGGCTCGCCCCGCCGTACCCGCACGTCGTAGCCGATCAGCCGGGCGACGGTGCGCCGCAGGGCATGCGTGACGACCTCACCGCCGGTGGGGCGGCGCGGGAGGGGGCCGGGCGCGGCGATGTCGGGAGGCTCCAGCGCTCGTGGGCCCAGCGCCCGGATCGCTTTGGGCACGAAAGCGTCGCCACTAGCCCCGGTCTCGGTGAGCAGTGTCGCGGCCCGCCGCATGACCGCCGCGGTGAGCTCACCGTCGGCCTTGCGTTCGACCTCCAGCTCACGGAACCCGCCGGTGCGCTGGCGGCCGTTGCCGACCGTGACCGCGTCATCGACCAGCTCGACCAGGGGCCTACCGGCGCGGTCGCGCACCTGCCACACGTCTCGGGTCGTGTCCAGGGCCACCACCGGCACCAACCGGGCGGCCCGCAGCCAGCCGGTGACCAGCCGGGCCAGTTCCGCCGGGGGCGTGTCCGGCGCGCCTGCCGCGGTCAGTTCCTCGCGCACATTCGCCGTTGCGGTCGGCAACTTCAGATGCCAGGGTGGGCCGTCCTCGCCGGTGCGGCGGCGCAACGTCACGCCCGAACGCGCCAGTCGCAGGTCGGGCGAGTCGTAGTAAGTCGCCGACAAGCGGCGTGTCCCGGCCCGGACGACCTCGCCGCCCTGCGGTGCGAGCACGGCCAGCTCCGGCAGCACGAACCCGTCGTTCACCGAGAACTTGAGTTCCTCTTCGCGCATACCGGGACTCTAAAAGCGACCGACCCCGGCCGTCAGCAGTCGAACGACCCGCGCGGAAACTCACTATGGTCCTTCCCAGCCGCCCCGGGCCAACGGCTCTGACGGGTCTGCGCCGCCTACGCGATCGCGGTGTGGGCGGGCTTGGTGACCTGGACGAAGATCTCCCGCACGACCCGCACGATGACGGCTTCGAGCAGCAGCATCCCGGCCTTGGCGAGGATGGTGGCGAGCAGGTCCGTCATGGGGACTCCCGGGGTCGTTGCGATGTACCGGTTGACCAGGGTGGCTCGTCGGGGTGTTGCCCGGGTTGTGCGCGGGTGGTCAGCGGATGAACCGCGGTTGACAGACTGGCTAGCGATGTAACAGCTCGGCGGCGCCGGCCGCGGCCGCCGCTCCTGCGGCGATGCCCCACTGGTGCGGTAACAGGGGCCGGCAGCCGAAGAACTGGCTCAGTCCCGGGATCTGGACCACGACGGCAAGTGCCGCGAGTGATCCGGCGGTCGCGGCGGCCACGAGCGGGGTGCGGCCGCGCATCGTGACGGTCTGGGCGAGCTGGCCGCCGATGAGCGCCACGAGTGCGGTGGTGCTGGCCTGGGCGTGCGTGCTGACCGGGCGGGCCAGGAGCCACCCGGCCGCGGCGGCACCCGCGGTGATCGCTGCCCGCCGGTACACGTCGCGCAGCAATATCCCACCGAGTGAGGCCTCCGGCCCCTCCGCGAGGAGTTCTTCGGTCGTGGTGCCGACCGGGGGCCGCACGGCCACGGCCATGGCGGGCAGAACGTCGGTGAGCAGGTTGACCAGCAGCAGCTGCCGGGCGTTGAGCGCGTCGGTCGCGCTGGCCACACCGGAGACCACGGTGAACAGGATCTCACCGAGGTTGCCGCCGAGCAGGATGCCCACGGCGTCGCGGACGGAGGACCACATCGCGCGGCCCTCGACGAGGGCGGCGGTGATGGTTTCGATTCGGTCGTCGACGACGACCAGGTCCGCCGCCTCGCGTGCCGCGGGGGTGGCACGGTGACCGAGTGCGATTCCCACGTGCGCGAGGCGGATGGCGGGGGCGTCGTTGGCTCCATCGCCGGTCATCGCCACCACCCGGCCCGCCTCGCGCAGCTGCCGCACGAGGCGTGCCTTCTGGGCCGGGCTGACGCGGGCGAAGACCGCGACATCGGCCAGGACACCGGGAAGCTCCTCGTCGGTGAGCCGGTCCAGCTCGGCTCCGGTCAGGACCCGCCGGCCGTTGATCATGTCGAGTTCGGCGCCGATCGCCGCGGCTGTGCTCGGGTGGTCTCCGGTGACCATGACGACGTTCACCCCCGCGTCGCGTAGCTGGCTCACCGCGGCCGCCGCGGTGGCCCGGACGGGATCGGCCAGTGCCACGAAACCGCGCAGGTCGAGGTTCTGGATGCGATCGTCGTCGAGCTCGGTGCGGTCGGACGCGGCGCGTTCACCGACGGCGAGGACCCGGTATCCGCCACGGGTGAGGCGCTCGATCTCGGCGTCGACCCGCCTGCGGGCGTCGTCGTCGAGCAGCTGTCCCTGCCAGCTGGTGCACCGCGGAAGCAGCACCTCGGGGGCGCCTTTGACGCTCAGGAGCAGGCCGTCGGGCCCTCGCGCGAGGGTCGCGTGGTAGCCGCGAGCGGGTTCGAAGGCGATGTCGGCGACCCAGGTGAGTGCGCCCATGCGGCCTTGGGGTGTGACGCCGGCGGCGCGCCCGCCCTCGAGCACCGCGCGATCGGTCGGGTGGGGCACCGCGGCGCCATCCTCATGCCAGGGACTCGCCCGCATCGCCGCGGCGAGCACAGCGCGCAGGGTGGCGCCGAGGTCCTCCATCTTCTCGTCGTGGGTGCCGTCGGAGACCCGCCGCAGCGCGATGTGGCCCTCGGTCAGCGTGCCGGTCTTGTCGAAGCACAGCACATCGACGCGGCCGAGCGCTTCGATGGTGCTCGCGGCGCGCACCAGCACGCCGCGATGCGCCAGCCGGCGCGCGGAGGCGAGTTCGGCGACGGTGGCCACGAACGGCAGCCCCTCCGGCACCGCCGCGACCGCAAGACTCACGGCCGGCGCCAGGGAGCCTGCGATGCCCCGGCCGCGCAGCAGGTTCACGACCAACAGCGCGATCCCCGCACCGACGGCGATCGGAAGCGTGCGGCCCGACAGCGCGCTCAGCCGGGTCTCCACCCCCGTTTCGGGCCGGTCGCCGTTGGCCTGGGCGCTGCGGCCGGCTTCGGTGCGGGCGCCGGTGGCCACGACCACGGCGACCGCGCGGCCCGCGGCCACGACCGTGCCCTGGTAGATCATGCAGAACCGGTCAGCGATCGCGCCGGCGGTCGTGGCCCGCACCGACTTCGTGACGAGCTGGGACTCGCCGGTGAGGCTGGACTCGTCGACCTCCAGACCGGGCGCTTCCAGCAGCCGGCAGTCGGCCGGAACGACGTCACCGGCCTGCAGCTCGATCACGTCCCCCGGGGCCAGCTCTTCCGAGGTCGCCTCACGCGCGTGCCCGCCGCGGCGGACCCGGACCCTGCTGGTGCTGGCGGTCAGCAACTGCCGCAGTTCACGCCCCGCTCCCACCCTTTCGGCGCCACCGATCAGGGCGTTGAGCGCGAGAACCCCGGCGATGAGCACCGCATCCCCCACCGAGCCGATGCTCGCCGAAATGCCGGCGCCCGCGGCCAGGGCCGGTGTCAGCGGAGTGGCGAGCTCATCGAGCGAGGCTCGCGCCAGTCCCGGGTCTGTGATAGCGGCTTCGTCCGGAGTGCGTCCATGCCGGCGCGCGGCTTCCGGATCCGGCAGCCCTTCGCGGGTCGTCGACAGCGAACTCAGCACCGCCCGCCGTGACATCGCGTGCCAGGGGGTGCGGTCCACCGGGACGGGTGCGGGCCGGGTGGCGAGGGTGAGGGCGCGCCAGGTGCCGACGCCGAGTGACAGCACCGCCGTCAGGTGCACGGGGAACGACGCTCGTGCCGTGGCACCCGCGGGCGGGCCGAACCCGCCGAGCAGCGCGCCGGTCACCGAGCCCGCCAGTGACAGGCGCGCGGCGTCCCGGCTCGTCCGCCGTGCCGTGGGAACGGCCGAGAGCAGCAGGCAGGCCTGTCGCGCGTCCGGGCAGACGACGTCGGCGCCCCAGGGCACCCACCCGGACCGCCCGCGCAGGCCGATCCCGACATCGGCCAGTGCCAGGGCGGCGCGGTCGCGTGTTACCACCGCGACAACCCGGCCCTCGGCCTGCAGGTGCGCGACCTGCTCAACGGTGTCCGCCTCCAGCGGCGGCTGGTCGACCCGCAGCCGCCGCGCCAGCCCCGTATCCGCCCCGGCGAGGAGCACGGTGCCGCTCTCACGTGCCGCCTCGACGAGCGCCTCCGCCATGGGATCGAGTTCCGGCAGCACCCGCACCAGCGCCACCGGCACAGCCGCGTAGGACATCACAAGCGTCAGGGCGCCCTCGGCGGAGGGCTCCCCGGCACGACGCCCCAGCTCACCCGATGACGCGGCCTCGATCGGCGTGACGGCCCACTCATCGTGTTCACGACGGCGACGCGGGTGCCGTCGGTCCACCAGGTCATGGGCATGGCGGGACAACTCGGCGTCGTCGCGCTGATCACCGACGGCTTCCACGGCGTCGATCGTGTACCTGCCCGTCAGCAACAGCGCCGGATCGAGCACCGCGACGTCGACACGATCGAGCCTGCGCAGGGCATCGGGCTCGAGAACCAGC
Source organism: Amycolatopsis acididurans (assembly GCF_012328925.1). Lineage (GTDB taxonomy): Bacteria > Actinomycetota > Actinomycetes > Mycobacteriales > Pseudonocardiaceae > Amycolatopsis_E > Amycolatopsis_E acididurans. The sequence continues at coordinate 11,787 of NZ_JAAXLS010000059.1, read as the reverse complement.
GAACCCGACCGCGAGAAATCCCGGGCCACCCGGCTCGCGAACCCCTCGCGACCCACCTTCGCCGCGCGCGGCACCCCCGCGGTCAGCACGGCGCCGGCCCGCTCAGCGTTCCGGGCGGCGACGCGCACCCCCGCGTAGCCGGCCACGGCGAGCGCGGCCGAGGCCGTCGCGACCTTCTCGACCGGACCGTCCGGCACCGGCACCGGACGGTCGCGGTAGTCCATCGGGCCGGCCTCGTGCGCCCCGGCGCGGGTCGCCGTCGCGCGTTCCCACCGCTGCCACGCCTGCTGCCTACCGGCCGCCTCGCCGCGCAGCAGGAACCGGTATCCCGCGTCGGTGAGCAGGCCGAAAGGCCTGCGGGCCGCGATCTGACCGGCCACCCCGGTGAACGCGAACACCGCATCGGTTGCCGGGCGACCCAACGCGGCTTCCACGACGCCGCGCAGCAGCGGCGTCGAGTCCACCAGCGCAGTGATCGTCGGCCACATCGACCGCAAGCCCGGCACGGGCAACACGCTGGTGGCGGCCGTGTACCCGGCCCCGGCCAGGTTCAGCCCGAACGCCACGACCTCGCGCACCCCCGGGCCCGCATTGCCGGGGTGGGTCGTGCTGGCCGGGGCGCGGCCGTGCTCGGCCAACGGCGCCTGCCGTTCGGCCTCCGCGATCGTGGCGAGCACAGCCCGCCGGTTCGTCACCTCCCGATCACCGACCACCAGCATCCGGCCCAGGTGACCGTTGATCTCGACCCGGCGCACCCCGGGCAGATCCACCAGCCGCTGCCGCAATTCCTCCGCCGCGTCCTCGGTCCCGGGCCGGTGGATACCCGAGACCTCGACGTGGAGCCGGTCCTCCTGCGCCCACACCCGGCGGGTAGCGGGCAGCCCGGCAACCGAGGTCAGGCCGCCCACCACGGGCGCCAGAATCTTGGTAGTGGCCCGGCGCAGCGCAGAGACGAGCATCCGCGGCTACTGCTGGGGTGCGGGCCCGGCGGCCTGGTCCGACCCGCCCGCCGCCGGCGCCGGCGCGCCGTGTTCCGGCTCGCCCCCGGCTTGCGCCTGCGCCCCGGGGGCCGCGGCCGGCGCAGCCTCCGACGTTCCGCCTGCCGGGGCTGTCGACGTCGCCGTGGTGCCGGCACCCGTTTCCGGCGCCGAAGTAGCCGCCGCTTCGGTCGCGGCAGGTGTCGCGGCGCTCGTCGTCTCCGTCGCGCCGCCGGCGCTCGCCGCCGGTTCCTTCCCGGTCACCTCGTGGCGGCGTTGCTCCTCGCCACTCCGGCTCATCACGGCCGCGCCGACACCGATCGCGACAGCCACCGGCCACTCGATCACCTCGGCGGCGGCGAGAACCGCGAGCCCTGCGTAGTACAACGCTTGCCGAGGCGGCGGTAAGAGAGAGCGCGCCGTGTGCGCGGCCGCGGACAACTCCGCACGACCGAGGTGAGGCGTCGGCAGGTGAGGCAGGTGCACCTCCGGCGCACGAAACTGCGCCTTCACGAACGGAAGCTCCACCGTGGCCGTGCGCGGTCCGTGCCCCGGTTTCGCTTCCGAGCCCGACCCCCGTGCGACAGCGGCGGTATTGGCGGCAGTCTGGGTGGTCCCAGAAGACTCCGTGGACATCGTCGCCCCCCTCGAAGTGGCGTGCGCGAGACCCGATCGACGTTACGACACAACCAATATCAAGTGAACCGGCAGCACTACAGAAAGCGCCTCGCCCATCGCGATTCCCTCGCAATGGTGCCATCCTGGCCCGGTGCCGTTCCTCCTCGGCACGATCGCTACCGCGGCAGGTGCGTTCACCGCCACCAACCTCGACGCCCTCGTGCTGTTGATCGTGCTGTTCGCGAAGTCCCGGGCCGACGGAAAACGCGCCTGGCGGGTGATTCTCGGCCAGTTCGTGGTGTTCGCATTCCTCATCGTCGTCAGCGGTGCCCTGGCCGCGACGCTCGGACTCGTCTCGCTGCGCTGGACCGGCCTGCTGGGAGTCGTGCCGGTACTGCTCGGACTGCGCGGACTCTGGCTGGCACACCGCGCTGACGACACCGAACCCACGGTCGGCGACAGCCTCGCCTCGATCATCACGCTGACCCTGTCGGTGTGCGCCGACAACCTCTCCGTGTACATCGTCGTCTTCCGAACCCAGCCGGTCGCGCAATCCGCACTCACCGTCGCCGTATTCGCGGTCCTCGAAGTACTGTGGTGCGCGATCGGATACCTCACAGCGACCCGAAAGACGATCACCCATCTGCTGCGCCGGATCGGCCGCTGGCTCGTGCCCGCCCTGTTCCTCGCGATCGGCACCACCATCCTCGTCCGGTACGCCATCTGATCGGCGAGCGGGAAAACGACACAACCGGTTCCGTTCCGGTCACGTCCTGCAGCCGCCCGAACAGTTCTTGCCACGTTTTCGGCGGCGACTTTTGCCCGGCTTGTCTCAGGTAGGTGCTCTTCGACTCGCGGCCACACCTCGTTTTCCGGTTGTACGTCTGCGTGTAGTCATGCCGATTAATGTCCCGGATCTAGCCAGCTGACTGGAGGTCCTTTCCGTGAGACGACTTGGAGTTGCGCTGGCCGCGTTCGCGGCCGCCGCGGCGACCACTGCTGCCACATCCGCTGCCGCCGGTGCACCCGAGTCCGGCCACGGACACGGCACCGCACTTCCCGATGGTGCGATCAAGCACGTCATGGTGATCGACCTCGAGAACGAAGATTTCGGCACCTCGTTCGGCCCGGCATCCCCCGCGCGCTACCTCAACGAGGCCCTGGTCCCGCAAGGCCAGCTCATGACCCAGTACTACGCCACCGGGCACTTCAGCACCGACAACTACCTCGCGCAGATCTCCGGGCAGGCACCGAACCGGGTGTCCGGCAACGACTGCATCACCAACACCACCACGTTCGCCTCGACCTATACCGACGTCACGCCCGGCACGCTCGACCCGGATCAGGCCCGCTACCCGGGCCAGGTCGACGGCAGTGGGTGCGTCTACCCCGCCGCCGTGCAGACCATCGGCGCACAACTCGACCAGCAGCACCACGGGGCCGGTCAGGTGGCATGGCGCCAGTACGCCGAGGACATGGGCAACGACCCGGCCCGCGACGTCGGCACCCCCGACCCGCTCGGCGGCACGGACTGCGCCCACCCGGCCAAGGACGGCGCCTTCCCGAACCGGGCGACCACCACCGACCAGTACGCCATCCGGCACGTGCCTTTCCTGTTCTTCCACTCCGTCACCGACAACGCCGCCTACTGCGCGCAGCACGTCGTGCCGCTGGGCACCGTCACCACCGGCTCCACCGGCGACACCTTCCAGGGCCACCTCGCCCAGGACCTCGCCCACGCGAACACCACGCCCGCGTTTGCCATGGTCACGCCCAACGTGTGCAACGACGGACACGACGCCACCTGCACCGGACCCAACACCGAGGGCGGCCACACCGGCGGCCTTGTCGGCGCCGACCTGTGGCTCAAACACTGGATGCCGCTGATCCTCAACTCACCCGCCTACCGCAGCGGCAGCATGCTCGTCCTGCTCACCTTCGACGAATCCGCCCTCACCGACACCACCGCCTGCTGCAACGAACAACCCGGCCCCGACAACGCCAACCCCGGATACCCGCCGCTTGCCGCCAGCTTCGGCACCCTCCCACCGCCGACCGCCCCCGGCCAGTACCCGGGCGGCGGCCGGACCGGCGCCGTCGCCCTCAACGCCAAGTGGATCCAGCCGGGCAGCGTCAACGACACCCCCTACAACCACTACTCGGCGCTACGCAGTTATGAAGACCTCCTCGGAATCAAGACCGGAGGATCCGACGGCCAGGGACACCTCGGCTTCGCCGGACAGACCGGCTTGCGACCGTTCGGGGCCGACGTCTTCGCCGGGCGCACCACGCCCTGACGGGCAACCTGGCGAACAGATCCCCGGCACCGCGCCTGCGGTCGGGCCGTAGCCTCGCCCGGCCCGACCGCAGGTTTCAGCTTCCGGGCAAGCCCTTTCGTGGCCGCTCAGCCTTCGACCCGGTCCGCCACGGTGACGCACCGAAAACCGGTATCGTCGTCGCACATCGTGGCGGCTGCGTCGTTGAACGACGACGGGGTGGCGCGACTGAACGGACTGGATTACGCGCCGCCTCTGAGCTCGCGCCTGCCTGTTTTGCTCTCGGTCGAAGCACCACTCCCAGACGTTGCCGCACATGCCGTAGACGCCGCTGTCCACCTTGGACCATGGGGCGAGCGTCGACCGGGTGCCGAACTTCGCTGCTGCCGACCAGCGAGAGCCGGCCGTCGCTCTCGCCGGCCGGGACGAGGGAACCGCCGGTCAAGTAGGCCCGCAGGAGACGGCCACAGTTGCTTGACCGCCACCTGCCGCTGCGGCCGCTCGTCGATCGCGAGCCGCACCCCACCCAAGCGCATAATCCCGACGATCACGCCGGGCAGGTGTCCGGAAGTTGAACATTCGTGGTGGGTGATACTCATCGGTAACTTAGCGGGCTATAACGTTCGGGTGACTGCTTCACGACGACAGTTCCTCGCCGGCGCGGCCTCGGCCGCGGTGGCGGCCAGCTTTGGACCCGAGGTCTCGGCGGCGACATCACCCCTACCTGCGCCAGATTCGTCCGGGATCGACCACGTTGTCGTGGTCATGATGGAGAACCGCTCGTTCGACCACTTCCTCGGCTGGCTGCCCGGCGCCAACGGCAAGCAGGCCGGACTGACCTACGTGGACTCCAGCGGTGTCGCGCACAAGACGTATCATCTGGACGACTTCCAGGGGTGCGCGCATCCTGATCCGGACCACAGCTTCGAGGGCGGGCGGGTCGAGTACAACGACGGCAAGTGTGACGGCTGGCTGCGAGCCGGCAGCAACGATGTGTTCAGCATCGGCTACTACCTCCAGCAGGACCTGCCCTTCTATGGTCAGGCCACGCCGTACTGGACGGTGTGCGACAACTACTTTTCGGCGATCATGGCCGAGACCTATCCGAACCGGTTCTACCAGCACTCCGCGCAAACCGACCGGATCCACAACTCGACCACGATCTCCACGCTGCCGACGATCTGGGACCGCCTGGCCGCGGCGGGCCTGCAGGGGCGCTACTACTTCTACGACGTGCCCTTCACCGCGCTGTGGGGTACGAAGTACCAGTCGATCAGCCGTCCGTACACCGAGTTCCTGAGCGACTGCGCGGCCGGCACGCTGCCACAGGTGTCCTTTGTGGATCCCAAGTTCCTCGACGAGGACACCGGAAGCTCCGCCGATGACCATCCGCACGCGGACATCAGGGCTGGACAGTCCTTTCTGGACCAGGTATATCGCGCGGTGACCAGCAGCCCAGCCTGGGAACGCACGCTGCTCGTCATCAACTACGACGAGTGGGGCGGCTTCTTCGACCACGTACCGCCCGCCGTCGCCCCGGACGCCAACCCCGACTGGGGCTTGCGTGGATTCCGGGTTCCGTGCCTGGTGATCTCCCCGCGAGCGCGGCGCAATTACGTCGCACACAACGTGTACGACCACACCTCGATCCTCAAAACAGTGGAGTGGCGGTGGAACCTGTCGCCGCTGACGGTGCGAGACGCGGGCGCGCGCAACCTGGCCGAGGTGCTCGACTTCACCAACCCGCCGAACCTGACCGCGCCACAATGGCCGGTGCCGCAGGTGGTGGGGTCGCCGTGCGCGATCAGCCAGTACACCGACTACGAACAGTGGGTCGCGCTGAAGACGCTGGCGCAGGACAACGGATGGACGCTGTCATGAAGCTCAAGTACCTGGCCGTCGCGGCGCTGATCGCGGCCTCACTCGGCGTGGCCGGATCGGCGAGCGCCGCTGGCGCACCGCCGCAGATCGGGCACGTGTTCGTCATCAACCTGGAGAACAAGGGATACGACGAGACCTGGGGACCCGGATCGGCGGCACCGTACCTCAGCCAGACACTGCGGGAGCAAGGCGTCCTGCTGAGCCAGTACTACGGGATCGGGCACAACAGCCTCGACAACTACATCGCCCAGATCTCCGGCCAGGGACCGAACACCGAAACCCAGGCGGACTGCCAGGTATACGACGAGTTCACCCAGACCGGCCAGGCCGATCCCGGCCAGGCCGTGGGCCAGGGCTGCGTCTACCCGGCCTCCGTGCCGACCCTGCCGAGCCAGCTCACCACGGCCGGACAGACCTGGAAAGCGTATTTGGAGGACATGGGCACGCCGTGCCGTCACCCGGCGATCGGTGCGGTCGATGATACGCAGAAAGCCAAGGTCGGTGACCAATACGCGGCACGGCACAACCCATTCGTCTACTTCCACTCCATCATCGACACGCCCGCCTGCGGGGCCGACGTCGACCTCTCGCAGCTGCCGAACGACCTGGCCTCGCCGCGAACCACGCCGAACCTCACCTACATCACCCCGAACCTATGCCACGACGGCCACGACGCCCCCTGCGTCGACGGCGAGCCCGGCGGCCTGGTCTCGGCCGATGCCTGGTTGCGCCAATGGGTCCCGGTGATCACCTCCTCCCCCGCGTTCAGCCAGGACGGGATGCTCGTGATCACCTTCGACGAATCCGACGGGCCTTCTTCCGACTCCAGCGCCTGCTGCGGTGAGGGCCCCGGCCCCAACACCGCGTTGCCGGGCATCACCGGGCTCGGCGGCGGCCGAACCGGGGCGCTGGTGCTGTCGAAGTACACCGCACCCGGCAGCTGGAACGACCGCTCCTACAACCACTACAGCCTGCTGGCCAGCATCGAGAACCTATTCGGCCTACCGCACCTCGGGTACGCGGCCAGCACCGGACTGAACACCTTCGGCCTCGACGTCTACAACCGCTGACCCCGGGCACTCCACCCAGATCCACTATCAGCCGGCGAGCCAACGCCACAATTCGACAGTCCTAGTTAGTCCTCTGGCGCAAGGTGATCCTCAAGCCGCTCACAGCCGAGGAACGATTCTCGCCAAAACGTCGCCCGGTGCAGCACCTTTGTCCACGCCGGGATCGGCCGGGCGGCCGCCGCCCAGCGCGACCGCGACCGCCGGATCCACCACGATCTTGCCCAGATCTTGCACCGCCAAGGTTTCCCCACCACGCCAGCGCCATTAAGAACTCACCCGTCAGCCCGGCCAAATCCTTCCGTGCCCTGGGCGACCCCGCGCGCCTGCGGCTACCGGCGTTTCTGCCATACATACGAGGAGCACACCGTCACCGAGTGCGTCGAGCACGTCTGCCTGACCCCGGGGTACAGCCTCCACGGACCTGGGTGTTTGGCGGACTGCGGGTATGTGCAGGCGCGCCGGGGTGTCGGTTCGCGCACTACACGGTCACCGACCCACGCGTGGCCGAACTCGTGGTGCGGGCCCGGTCACTGACCGCGGACAACGCCCCGGCCGCATGCCTAAGCGTCACGTCTGCCACATGAACGAAAGCACCGACGAAGTACTTCTCACTGCCCCACACCAGACCATACACAACCTGTCGGCCACGACGAACGGGACGCCGCGGCCGTAAATGACCAAAGCCACGGGCCTTGCCGCCCACATGGAAGTCGCACCGATTCACCGAAAGCTGCCGCATGCGCCCGCCAGAATGTCCGCCGCATGAGCAAACAGGTCACGCGCTCGCCGGATGCCAGCCAGGTCGAATTCGGCCGTCTCACACCAGCCTTCGATCGACAGCACCGCGCGGGCGCCGGAATCCTTGTCGTGGCAGGCGATCCGCAGCTCGAAGGGGCTGCGACTTGCGAGCTCATCGAGGGCGAGATCGTTCTGCAACGGCCGGAACGTGCCCAAGAGCCGGTCGTGCCGCCAACCACCGTCACCCCGATGGTGTTCGGTTTTCTCATCACACCAAGGAAAATGGCGGATCTCAGTGTCACGTCTCATTGTGGTTCACCCTTCCTGCTGCTGTGCCACATCGCTGGGGTCACTGTTCGCGACCAGCCACATAGGTTCCTTTTGACCGCAAGGTGATGACCAGACCACGTCTCACCAAGATGCGCGTCGCATGACGAGCCGTCCCCAGCGAAACGCCGTACTCCTCCGCGAGCCGCCGCTCGCTGGGCAAGAGTTCATGTTCCGCCAGCTCACCTGATCCGATCCGCGACGCCAGATGATCCGCCATCGCCTCATAGAGATAGCCCGGTTCCTGCGGATCGAACCCAGTGGGCCCTGTCATATCGCTCCTCCCTCCTCCTCAAGCGCGGTGGTAAACCCGTGGACGATGATCTCGTGATCGACTTCGCTGATGTGCACAAGCGTGATGCGCTCGGCGGCGCGGGCGGCGAACAAGGCGGATTCCACACATTGTTGAAGGTCTCGATGCTCGGTATCACGCATAACGCCCGGCAAGTCCATGTCCGCTTTTCCAACCTCAGCGACCTGCTGATGAAGCCGCAGCAGCGCGTTGATGGCGTCGTCGACGCCGTCGCGCAGGTTTCGCGCTCGGACGCTGAGTTGGTGATAGTAGCCACGCGTGTCACTCATGTCAGGTCCCGGCAACGGCTTTCGACATCGAACCCGTCGACTGCGGTCGGACCCGAAGCATTTTCATGGGTTAGCGGCTGGGCGATGAGAACGTCGCGCAATACCGCACGCAGCCGCCCGGCCTCCACGTTGCTCAGCCGTGCGCTATGTCCGTCGGCAAGCTGAACCTCAACGACTTCAGCGGCCCGGCGCTGCACGAGCAACGCCGAACGACGCCCTTTCAGGTCGCGGCAACTCACCCTGCGCTGGTGCCAACCCAGACGGCGAAGCAACACTGCAGCGGGAACCGACCGCTCAGAACACGATGTCACTGAATGCCGTGCCTGGAGCGACTTTTTCAAATCTGGTGAGGGGTTCTTCGTCATACGGCAACCTTCTTCCGTCTCTATTTGGTCCGTCTTCGCGCGGCAATCCGCGGCACCTAGGACGCAGACGGTACGACGGTTACTGGCAGGTAATCCGAGCTGTGCGTTCGGGGCGACCGACAGTCGGGTCAGCTCACACCAGCACGCCGACGCGGCCGGCCAAACGGGCTGTTTGCTGGCCGACCGTGCGGTTTCCTTTGTTTACGACCGCTTTCATGACCTGATGCGCTGCGGGGCGATGGCGCAGATCCTCGGGCGCTTCCGCCTCCGCGGTCTGTAGGATCACGAGCGCACTGGCGTAGTCGCGCCGTTGCTGGTATCCCCTGGCCTGATCGATGAGGAACGCGACACGACGTTCGATTGAAGGCGAGCGACCATGTTCGACGCGCTCAGCCAAACGTAAACCTTCGACTGCTTCACCGGTCTCGACCTCGACGTTCACCGCGTACATCGCAACGTTCGTCGGCCCGAACGCAGTCCAGCAGGCGTTCCGTTCCCCGGTTTTCCCGGCCAAGGGGACAACATCGTGCAGACGCTCGCGGGCAACCCATTCGTTCCCGCGCCGTGCGGCTGCGACAGCCGCGATCAGCCGCAACGATCCGCACATCGCGGCCGCGTCGGGGTTTCCCTGAGCCATGACGGACCCCAGGTCCTGCACCCCACGCAGCGCGGTTTCTTCAGCACCCTCGTATTGGTGGTCAGCCAACAAAACCTGAGTCATGTTCCACTGCGCGCCGGCGACTCGAACGGGATCGTCCGCTGCTTCGGCGGCACATACAGCCCGGTCGGCAGCGAGCAGCGACAGATCAGTCCGTCCGATCCGTTTCGCGACGGTACGAAGTAGACCGTACATGTCCGCGGCGCAGGCTTGGGCCTTGCGACCGTCCTCGGCGCCACCTGAAAGGCCTTCCCGCACAGCGACGATCAAACCGGGCAACTCGGCGGTCACGGTGCTATACCGCGCTGGCGACGTCTGCCACGTATGCCAGGCCGTCAAGACCTCCCGATGTAGGTCACGCTGGGGCAACGCAGTGGTTTGCGGCGGCAGCGGGCAGGTCAACGCCCGATAGATGGCATCGGCGGCCTCCGGCATGGAACACCCGGGCGGCTCGGGATGCGTCCGGCTTACGAGATCGCCGAGTCCTACGCCGAGGACTTCGGCCAACTGCGCAAGAACGGCGAGCGTGGGAAGCTTCTGGCCTCGTTCGATTTGGTAGAGGTAGTCGGGCGTGATGCCGGCCAGTCCGGCGACGACTGTCTTGGCCTTGCGAGCAGTGGTGCGGTAGAACCGGACCCGTTCGCCCACGATGTGCGCCAAGGACTCGTTCATCGTCCTTCCACATTCCTCCGACGACGCTGTGACCAGCGCAGATGGTACCCCGCCTCTTCCAATTCGTCATGGCTGGGAGACTTTATGCATGCCTGAGTCTCCGGAGTCACCCCGCACTCTCGTTCTTTGGGATGTCGACCACACTCTGATCGAGACGCGTGGCGTCGGCCGAGCCATCTACGATCGCGCTTTCCCTGCTGCTACGGGGAAAGCGTTGGCAAACCTCGCCGAGATATCGGGGCGGACAGAGTTGGACATCATGGCGGAGTCACTGCGCATCAACGGGATCGAGCCGGATGCTGTCACGGTCGGGAAGCTGGCGGCAGCACTCGTCCAAGGCTACGAGACTCGCCGCCGTGAACTCGCGACGATCAGCCGTGCGTTGCCAGGCGCGGACGACACTCTCACCGCGTTCGCCGCCGAACCGCGGATTCATCAAGGTGTACTAACTGGCAACCTCCGCGAGGTCGCGCGGATCAAGCTGGAGGTCTTCGGACTCGACCGCTACCTCGATCTGGACAGCAGCGCTTATGGCGATGACGACCGCAGCCGTCCGGCGCTTGTGACCATCGCCCAACAGCGTGCCAGGAATCGAACCGGCGAGATCTTCGACAATGGCCACACCGTGCTCATTGGGGACACCGTCAACGACGTGCAGGCCGCCCTCACCGCCGGAGTCCGTGTAGTCGGGGTAGCTACCGGCAAGACGACCGCAACCGCGCTACACGACGCGGGCGCACAGATTGTGGTCGAAAAACTCACACCTGCGCTGCGTGAGCTCATCCTGAACCGGTAATTCACCCACGGCATAGACTCGAGCGGGTCAACGCGGCCTCAGGCCGTACCGCCGACCTGCTTCTGAGACCGCTACTCATGGCCGACCGCCATTTGATCGACGTCCACGTACTGCTCGTTCGCGCCGGCGAAGTGCTACTCGCCCGACGGCGAGATCCAAACCCCGCTTCGACGGGTTATGGCACCTCCCATCCGGCAATCTCGACGCGGGCGAATCCGTTCTGACAGCCGCGGCCCGCGAAGCCGAAGAAGAAGTCGGCGTTGTCATCGACCAGACCAATCTCCAGCATGTCCACACCCTGCACGTCAACGGCTCTGGGCTCGAGCCCCGCCTCGGCTTGTTCTTCGCGACTCACCACTGGCTCGGTGAGCCCATCAACCGTGAACCGGACAAATGCTCCGGCCTCGCCTGGTTCTCCCTCGACCAACTCCCTGACGACCTGATCGAGTACCCCGCTGCAGGCCTCTCCGCTTACCGCGACGGCCTCACGTTCGCCGTACACGACTGGAACAGCCAAGGCCGAACCTTCCCCACTCCTACGCCAGCGTCCGATTCGCCGGAGTCCGGCCTTACAGTGACGCGGCGAGGATCGTTGCCAACGCACCGATCAGGAGAAACGGCCCCATCGGCAACTCCGCACCCGCCTTCCGAACCCCGGTCACGCGGAGAGTCAGCAACAGCGCCGCCGCCGCGAGCCATCCGGGGTCTGTCAAACGAGCGGTGTAACTCGGGTTGAAGGGGAACTACTTGCGTCCGGCGGCCAGACGGCCGTCGAAGGCGATCTCGAACGCGTTCAGCGCGGGTTTCCACCGCATCGTCCAGCGTTT
>NZ_JAAXLS010000058.1 GCF_012328925.1 Amycolatopsis acididurans | reverse complement strand
GGGCCGGGCGGGCGTATCCGCGGGCGGCCGCTGCTGCTCCGAGGCCTCCGGTCGCGCCGGGAACTCACCCGAGGGACGCACCCGATCCGAGGGCTCCGGCCGTCCCGGAAAACCCGCGGGAGGCTGCATGTCGGGGACTGAGGCGTGGCGGCCCGCGGCCTCCGCGGAAGGGCGCGGCGCGGCCGGTGGCTCGCCTCTCGGCGGGCGCGGTGCCTGCGCGGGCCCGGCGTTCGGTGGGGGAGCCGCGCCCGGACGCTCGGCCCTCGGCGCCAGAGTCCCATCCGGCGGATCTGCCTTCGGCGGGCGGAGCGGGGCCGGCGCTTCCGTCTGGGTGCGGGGGCGTGCCGGGGCCGGTGCGGCCGGGCCGGGGGCCTGCGGCGGTGCGGCACGGCGCGGTACGCGGTTCGCCGGCGGGGCCGGTGGGCGTCGCTGCACAGGAGGTTCCGGGCGCGGCTCCGCGGGCGCCGGGCGCCTTGCCGCGGGCGGTATGGACGGATGCTGGTCCTTGACCCCGCGTTCGTGCGAGCTGGTCCTGCTCGCGTCGAAGGAGGGGCGGATGCCGGTGTGCTGGGCCAGCACGTCCGAAACGCTGATACCGCCATGGGTGTCGATCGAGCGGCGACGACGAGCGCGCGGCGTACCGCCACTGCCACGGGAGCCGGGGCCTGCGGCGTGATCGTCTGGCACCCGGTCTCCTCTCGTCATCACAAGGGCGGGATCGACCGCCACAGGGTTGATCGCCTGGATGGCGAGCATCGTTATCGTACGGATACTCGCCGTCTATGACGACACCCTCCCGCGAATTTTTTTTACGTAGAGTGCGAGAACTGGCGCGCGCAGCGACAAAGCGGGTGAACGGTATGGCAACAAAAAGGGGAATGGCCCACTAATGGCTACGGACAGTACTCAATAAGCCTTACGCGATCGTGTTCGCGATAGGCAACCCGGTTGCGGCCGGCGTGTTTCGCGGCGTAAAGGAGATGGTCGGCCTCCAGCACCTGCCGACGGCCACCGGGGGACTCCCCCGCTTCGTACGCCAGGCCCACGCTGATGGTCACCGAAAGCCCAGGACACACCCGCCGACCACGGGTAGTTCGCGATCTGCGTGCGTGCCCGTTCAGCGACCTCGACGGCGGCTTCCGGTTGAACCGCCGGCAACACGAGCATGAACTCCTCGCCACCGTAGCGTGCGCAGAAACCGTCGTGTGGGAGGCCTTCCCGCAACAGCGTGGCGACACATCTGAGCACCTGATCGCCAACGAGGTGACCGAACGTGTCGTTCACGTTCTTGAACAAATCGATGTCCACCAGTGCGACGGCCAATGGTGTCGCCGCCTCGGCGAGCCGCCGGTCGAGATAACGCCGGTTGTAGACCGCCGTGAGGGCGTCCCGCAGACTCTCCTCCCGCGCCTGCGCCCGTTCGCGGCGCAGGCGGTCCACTTCCTGACGGAACTGCTCGGGCACCGGCGGCTCCTGTGCCCGGGCGAGATCCAGCGCGGTACGCAGGTGCTCGTACGCCCGCCGCCAGTCGCCGCGCGCGGCGAGCACCGCCGCCATGGCCTCGTGCAGGCCGGCCTGGTCGGGCGCTGCCTGCTCGGTCGGCACCGTGTCCACCTCCGTCACGCAGTTCATGTCGTCTACTTGGACGCGCGGCTTGAGCGATCGATACAAGCAAACGCGAATATCGCTCAACCGGACGACGACAGGTTGCTCTGCGTATTCAAAACGGAAATGATCTCCACACCCGCGCCAGTTGTGACCAACACGGGCCGCGACGTCACAGAATCCTTGTGACACAAGGAAGTTCAGTGCATCAACGGGTGCGTTGAGCGCAAAGGGACACGTTTCGGAAATAAGAAATCAATAACTCTGGGTGGCGGTCAAAAACCGTCGTAATAGTGGATCTACGGCACCGCCGCGATCCGGCCGGACGAACCCGGCGGCGGTTCGAGGTTGAACTGGTGTTTCTGGCCGAATGGCGCCTCACCCTGGCCATTCGACCGATCAGCGCGACCGGGTGGCGGCCATAACGTCGAGGCATGACGACAACACAGGTCAACGCGCTGGAAGCGGGACTGGGAGTGTTCCTCGCCCTGTGGGCGGTCGTGCTGGTACCGCAGCTGGTGCTGCACACGGTGCGGTACGGGCGGATCGTGGTGCCGAAGGTGGCCGCGACCGGCGCGTTGCTGTGTTACTTCTGTCTGGCGCTGGCCGTGGTGCTGCTGCCGCTGCCCGGTCCGAACACGCGCCCCCTGTCCCAAGGCATCCAGCTCGTGCCGTTCCAGTGGATCGACGACGTGCGGCGCGAACTGGGCGGCGCGTCACCGGTGCATGCGTTCACCACGCCCGCGTTCGAGCAGATGGCGCTGAACGTGCTGCTGTTCGTGCCGCTGGGGATGTTCGCGCGGCTGCTGTGGAAGCGCGGATTCGCCGGGACCGTGCTGCTCGGGTTCGCCTGCTCGCTGTTGATCGAAATGACCCAGCTGACCGCGAACTGGGGCACGGCGCCGCTGCAGTACCGGATCTTCGATGTGGACGACCTCGGCACGAACACCACAGGTGCCGCACTCGGCTGGATCGCCGGTGCGCTGCTGCTGACCCTGCGCGCTTCAGCGCGAACCGGTTCGGAACCGGTTCGCGAGCGGGTCGACCTCGCCAAGGCGCGCTAATCGCGCGGCGCGGCTGGCTGCCGCCCGCCGTGCGGCTCGTCGGTCTTCCCAAGCCACCGTGACAGTGGCCGCAGCGAAGATCAGCGCTACGAGCCCGAGAACAAGTGCGATCTCCACGCCGCCTCCCTTGGCGTCGTGCTTGTGTGGCAGATCACACAGAGTACTCCCGCAGTGCGATCTACGCCACTTTTCGGGCAGCGAACCGTGCTTGGCCGGAGGAACACCAGGTCGCGAAGGTGAGACCCGCTGCTCTACCGCGCGGGCAGGACACAGAATTCGTTGCCTTCGGGGTCGGCGAGAACGACCCACGGGAACTCGGGTTCGTCCGCGAGCCGTGTCGCGCCCAGCGAGATCAGGCGGTGCACCTCGTCCTGCTGGCCGCCCTCGGTGGGGGCCAGGTCCAGGTGCAGGCGGTTCTTCACCGTCTTGCCCTCGGGTACCGGCTGGAACAGCAGCATCGGTTCGCCGCGCGCGCCTTCGATCTCCACGTACTCGACGCGGTTGACGTCGCGCCAGCGTCTGGTGACCCGGTAGCCGAGCGCGCCGCACCAGAACGTGGCCAGCGCGTCGGCGTCGTGGCAGTCGATGGCGATGGCTAGGATCCGGCTGTTCATGACTTCCTTTCGTCCCACCAAGGACCAGCTCGTGGCCGCGCACGGCACGACCATCCCGGACGTGATCGCGCCGGGATTACGCGTGCTGTTCTGTGGCATCAACCCCGGCCTCTACTCGGGCGCCACCGGTTACCACTTCGCCCGGCCCGGTAACCGGTTCTGGCCCGCGCTACACGCCGGCGGATTCACCCCACGACGCCTCGAACCGTCGGAGCAGAACGAGATTCTCGGCTACGGGCTCGGCATCACGAACCTCGTCGCACGGGCCACGGCACGCGCCGACGAGCTGACCTCGGAGGAACTGCGCGAAGGTGGCCGGAAACTGCGGCGGAAGGTCCTGCGCTACCGCCCCCGCTGCCTCGCCGTGGTCGGCATCACCGCGTACCGAACGGCGTTCAACTGTCCGAAAGCGACAGTCGGCGAGCAGGAGGAGCGGATCGGCGCCACAATGGTCTGGGTGGTGCCCAATCCGAGCGGGCTCAATGCCCATTGGACGCCGCAGACCCTCGCCGAGGAATTTGCTCGACTGCGAGCAAGTGTCTACTCAGAGTAGTGCTTTATCGATATTGAACTCTGCCGGGTGAACCCGCGTCACGCCAAGCGGTCTAAGCACTCCCACAATGGACGAGTGTTGATGCCTGGCCGGTTCCAGCAGGGGGGACCGGGTTGATTGTCGTCCGCGCTCGGTGGGTCACCGCGGGAGGGACTCACCGGCACAACGGCAAGCCAGGCTCGACCATGCCGAGACGGAGTCGTGATGACGCGCAGTAACGAGCCCGGCAGGGCACCGCAGGGCTCGCCCCCCGTCCGAAGCCTCGGCGTCGCCGCGGTCGATCCGGTTCCGTTCACGCGCGAGGGACTGTCCTCCATCGTGCAGCGCACACCCGGGCTGCACTGGGCGGGCCACGCCGGCAACCCGCACGCGGCGCTGCAGCTGGCCGAGCAGGTCCACCCCGACGTGATCCTGCTCGACTCGGGCCTGGACCCGCACGGTCATCTGACGAAACTGCTGGTCGCGGGCGATCCGGCACTGCTGGTCGTCGTCATGGTGCGCGAGGCGCACAAGAACCCGGCCTACCTTCAGTCCGCGATGCTCGCCGGTGCGCACGGGGCGCTGCCGCGCAACGCGGAGGCCCGCCGGCTCATCGAGACCATCCGCCGCGCCCACCTCGACCGCCGCTTTCTCGACCCCGCGCTGGCCCCGCTCGCGGCACCCCAGCGGCAGGGCCTGCGGGGCGGCGACAGCCTGGTTTCGGCCCGCCGCCCACGCATGCCGCTGTCCCGTCGCGAGTACCAGGTGTTACAGCTGGTAGCCGAAGGTCTGGAGAACGCGGCGATCGCGAAGCTGCTCTACCTGTCGGTGGAGACCGTGCGAACACATGTCAAGAGCATCCTGCGCAAGCTGTCCGCACGCGACCGAACACACGCAGTGACGATCGCGTTCCGCAACGGCATCCTCATCGCGCAGCCCGAGGACACCCCCGAACGTGGGACGCCAGGTCAGGCGTCCACGCCGCCGTCGGGCATGGCCGAGTACCGCGCACGCTGACGAAGGATCTTTCCATCACAGAGGGCTGATTTTCCTTGCCGTGGTTACCGGCAGGTAATATCCTGAAGTTACCGGCCAGTAGGGAAACAGTCATGCGCCCAGCCGGAACCGATGAACAAACGGAGTAACGACATGGGCCACTACAAGAGCAATGTCCGAGACCTCGAGTTCAACCTGTTCGAGGTGCTCGGCGTCCAGAACCGCCTCGGCAAGGGCGTACTGGCGGAGTCCGACGAGGACACCGCCCGCGGTGTGCTGACTGAGCTGAACAACCTGGCCGTCGGCCCGCTCGCCGAATCGTTCGCCGACGCGGACCGCAACCCCCCGGTCTACGACCCCAAGACTTTCTCCGCGACGCTGCCGGAGTCGTTCAAGAAGAGCTACCAGCAGCTGTGGGACGGCGAGTGGTGGCGGCTCGGCCTCACCAACGACCTCGGCGGCTTCGGTCTGCCCCCGACGGTGCAGTGGGCCGCCTCCGAGCTGATCCTGGGCGCCAACCCGGCGCTGTTCATGTACATGGCAGGCCCGAACTTCGCCATGATCGTGGACAAGAACGGCACCGAGGAGCAGAAGCACTGGGCGCGGATCATGATCGACCGCGCGTGGGGCGCCACCATGGTGCTCACCGAGCCGGACGCCGGTTCGGACGTGGGCGCCGGCCGCACCAAGGCGGTCAAGCAGGAGGACGGCTCCTGGCACCTCGACGGCGTAAAGCGGTTCATCACCTCCGCCGACCAGGACATGACCGAGAACATCATGCACCTGGTGCTGGCCCGTCCCGAGGGTCCGGGCATCGAGAGCAAGCCGGGCACCAAGGGCCTGTCGCTGTTCCTCGTGCCGAAGTTCCACTTCGACTCCGAGACCGGTGAGCTGGGCGAGCGCAACGGCGCCTTCGTCACCAACGTCGAGCACAAGATGGGCCTCAAGGTCTCCACCACGTGTGAGCTGACCTTCGGCCAGCACGGCACCCCGGCCAAGGGCTGGCTGCTCGGCGAGGTGCACGACGGCATCGCGCAGATGTTCCAGGTCATCGAGTACGCGCGGATGATGGTCGGCACCAAGGCCATCGCGACGCTGTCGACCGGTTACCTCAACGCGCTCGAGTACGCCAAGGAGCGCGTGCAGGGTGCGGACCTGACCCAGATGACGGACAAGACCGCCCCGCGGGTCACCATCACCCACCACCCGGACGTGCGCCGCTCGCTGATGCTGCAGAAGGCCTATGCCGAGGGGCTACGCGCGGTGTACCTCTACACCGCGTCGTTCCAGGACCAGGTGTGGACGCAGGAGGGCGACGAGGAGTCGCTGAAGCTGGCCGAGCGGGTCAACGACCTGCTGCTGCCGATCGTCAAGGGTGTCGGCTCCGAGCGCGCCACCGAGCAGCTCGTGCAGTCGCTGCAGACCCTGGGCGGCTCCGGCTTCCTGCAGGACTACCCGATCGAGCAGTACATCCGCGACGCGAAGATCGACTCCCTGTACGAGGGCACCACGGCCATCCAGTCGCAGGACTTCTTCTTCCGCAAGATCGTCCGCGACAAGGGCCGGGGGCTCGCGTTCGTGGCGGGCGAGATCACCAAGTTCATCGAGTCCGAGGCAGGCAACGGCAGGCTCAAGAACGAGCGTCAGCTGCTCAAGCAGGCCCTGGAGGACGTGCAGGGCATGCTCGGCTCGATGATCGGCGACCTGACCTCCTCGCAGGAGGACGTCAGGAACCTGTACAAGGTCGGCCAGCACACCGTGCGGCTGCTGCTGTCCACCGGTGACCTGCTCGTCGGCTGGCAGCTGCTGCGCCAGGCGGAGGTCGCGCTGACCAGGCTCGACGGCGCCTCGGCCAAGGACAAGGCGTTCTACGAGGGCAAGATCGCCGTGGCCTCGTTCTTCGCCAAGACCGTGCTGCCCGAGCTGACCTCGCGGCGCGCGATCGTGGAGGCCGCGGACAACGACCTCATGGAGGTCTCCGAAGCCGCCTTCTGATCCTCCCGGTTCCCCGCAGCGAAGGCCCCTTCGTCACCCGACGAGGGGGCCTTCGTGTTGTTCAGGACCAGGACGGATAGGCGGGCGCGACCTCGTCGTAGCGCTCCTGCCAGGCGGGCAGCGGACCACCGGCGAGGTGCGCGGCCAGCCGGTCGAGGAACGCGTGCGTGCCGGGGATGAAGCCCTTGGCGTTGCGCGCGGACAGACCACGGTGGGTGAAGGTCAGCAGCGTGCCGTCGCCGTCCTCGGTCAGCTCGTAGCGGACCACGCTCTCATCGACGATGCGCTGGTTCCACTCGTGCTCGAAGACAGCGGTCAGGGGAGAGCGCAGCTCCGTTGAGGATGGTGAACGACGGGCGGGGGGCTCCCAGATCAGGATCCGGCCGGTCATGCGCTTGGCCTCGGGCGGCGCGGGCGGGTCGTCGGGCAGCATCTCGATCGTGCCGCCCTCGCGGGCCTCCAGGGTGGTCTGCCCGAACCAGGATTTGCGCCGGCCGGGATCGGTGATCGCGGCCCATACGGTTTCGATGGGATACGGCAGGCGGCGCCGGAACGTCATCGTGGCGCGGTCGCCGTCCATCGTCAGTTCGCCGAGGTCGGTCATTTCGGGAGCTCCTTGAGGTGCGCTTCCAGTGCGTCGAGGTGGCGCGGCCAGTAGCGGCGGTACCGGCTGATCCAGTCGTCGATCTCGACAAGACCGTCCGCGCGCAGCGCGTAGATGCGGCGTTGCCCGTCCGGCCGGACCTCGACGAGGCCGACCTCGCGGAGGATGCGCAGATGCCGGGACACGGCGGGCTGGGTGAGGCCGGGCAGGCTCGCCACGAGCTCGCCCGCGGCCCGCTCACCGTCGGCGAGCAGGTCCAGCAGCGCACGGCGGTTCGGCTCGGCCACGGCTTCGAACACGTCCACGCAGCCAATATAACAACAGGCGTATATACATTCAAGCAAATATAGCCCGCTGTGGTTTGGTCAGGAGGCGAAGCGGTATTCCTAGGACGCCAGCGACATAAGGAGTTTCGATGACCATCACCGGAATCATCACGGCGATCATCGTTGGTCTGATCATCGGTGCGCTCGGGCGACTCGTCGCACCGGGTAAGCAAAGCATCCCGATCTGGCTGACGATTCTCGTCGGTATCGTGGCCGCCTTCATCGGTACGGCCATCGCGCGCGGTCTCGGCTACGCGAACACACCGGGGTTCGACTGGCTCGAACTCCTGACCCAGGTGGTCATCGCGGCCATCGGTGTTTCGCTGGTCGGCGGCGCATACGGCAGGCGCCACCTACACAGGTAGACCAACCGGCAGGGCGCAGGGCGGGGAAAGTCCGAAAGGGCTTTCCCCGCCCTGTTTTCTACTGCCGGAACGCGGCGCAGGACACCGCGATGTAGGACTTCTGCGGTGCCCGCCAGGCGACCTCGGCCCAGCGGTTGTCGGTCACCGACTTGTTGTCACCGTCGACGCAGGTGTACACGCCTCCCGTGACGTACGGGCCACACGGCGTGTCCCCCGCGTGCGTGCAAGTGGTGTAGTTGTCGCAGGTAAGAGTGGTCAGCAGGGTGGACCCGACGTCGGTCCCCGCCCGCACGTTGAGCTTGCACTCGTTCATCGGTGACGCGTGCACCAGCGCCGGTTCGGGCTCGGCCGCGTTCGCCGTCGCGGGCAGGGTCAGTACCGCTCCCGCCACACTCGCGCAGACGAGGAAGATCCTGGCAGGCGACCACGTTCTCACTACGACAACCTCCATACAGAGAGTTACAAGCGACAACCGAGGGTATCGAGCTCGACCATCGGCGGCTACCACCGCCTCACGAGGCAACAGGCACGCTTCTCTAGCAGAAGATCAGCGGCTGCGGTGCATAGTGGACGGTCCTGGTGTCCCGCCGGACCTCGGCGCCGGACGCCGTGTCGTAGACCACCCGCGTGTCCGTCGCCGTGAAACCGGGCTCGCCCATCGTGGGCCGGCATCCCGGCGGCTGCTGCTGGATCGGCGGTGGGGTGAGGTCCTGGCGGGGACCGCTGTCGCTTTCGACGCGGTACTGCTTGGTGCCCCACAGCCGCACCGTGACCGACGATCCCGAGGAGATCGCCTGGATCGCGACGCCGCTGGTGAGGTTGTTGGTGAACCGCAGGTCCGCCATGGATCCGTCGTCGCGGACCGCCACCGCGTCGCGGGCGGGCGGATACCGGTCCAGATAAGAGGAATGGTCGGTGTGCCCGGCGTCGGTGAGCCCGGCGAAGTACTCCGCGTTGTACAGCGTGGTGGCGAACTGTGAGGAGCCGCCACCCTGCACGATCGGGCCGGTGCCGTCCTCGTTGACCGGTGCCGCGACGAATCCGGAGCCGAACGAGCCGACCCGGTCGGCGAGGCTGAACGTCTCGCCCGGTTTGACCAGCGCGCCGTTCACCTTGGCCGCCATCGCCCGCACGTTGTCCGCGTCGGGCCCGGACAGGCCGTCGGTGGTGAACTCGCCGACGACCTCCTTCACACCGAGCGCGTTCGCGTCGTCGGTGCTCAGCTTGGGTCTGGCGCCCTGGTAGCGCACCGGCAGATCGCGGCCGTCCGGTTTGACGAGCACGTCCATCAGCGGTTTGAACGTATCGTTCCAGTCGATCTTGCTCGCGTCCTCGGACGGCACCACGGTCGGCGCACCCGTGTCGAACACGATCTGCGCGTCCTTGCCCGGCTTCTCGGTGCTCGCCAGCTTCGGCTGCAGGGAGTGCTGCAGCTTGTCCGGCGCCAGCTGCACCTCCAGCGCTCCGCCGTCGTGCGCGACGAACCGCATCGCGGCGGCGATCGCGGGCGGATCGAGCGTGGTGTCCACTCCGTTGCCGTGTACGTGCACGGGCTTCGCGATCGCGGGCTCGACCAGCCGGTCGAGCGCGGTGCGCACGCCTTGCGAGGTGGCCTTGACCGGGGTGAACGTCATGGGCAGCGGCACGCCGGTTTTGTCCAGCCAGCGTGCCTTGAGCAGGTTCGCCGCGCCGTGGACGTCGGTGAGTGTCTGGCCCGCGCGAGGCTCGACGGCGTACGCGGTGACCGCGCCGCCCTCGGTGTCGAATCCGATGCTGCCCTCGGTCGGCGGGTGGTTGAGCCGCTCCGCGGCCAGCTTGGCCACCGCCTGATTCAGCTCGTCGGCGTCGCTCGTGGTCACCACATCCACGTTGCGGGTGGTGAAGAAGGACGTGATCCGGGCGATCGGGTCGAGCGGCTGATGCCCGGCGTTCGCGAGTGTGGTCGCCCAGTCGAGGCCGAGACCGGACTCGACCGGATCCAGTGTCGCCCTGGCATCCCCGGCGGTCACCGGTACCGGCACGGTCAGCCTCGGTTCCAGTTCCCTGCGCAGCTTGCTTTCGGCGTCGGCGCGGCTCATACCGCCGACGTCGACTCCCGCCACCATCACGCCACGCGGCACGTGACCCGCGCTGAGCACGAGATCGACCGTGTAGAGCAGGACACCGGCCGCGAGCACCCCGCCGGTGACCAGCAGGACGCGACCGAGAAAGCGCTTACCCGGTGACTGGCGGCGACGCCGGGCCCTGCCGGTGTCCAGTAGCTCGCCGACGAGTGCGTCCTCGGGGTCGAGCGGTTCGGCGTCGAGGAACTCGGTGGACGGAGGCGGCCCGATGATGCGCTGCGTCGGTGGGTCGGCGTCGCCGTCCCAGCTCGGCCAGTAGTGGTCGTCTCGCACCGCGCCCTCCCCGCGAAGCTACAGATACAACCCCGTGCCGTGCTCCGTGCGCTCGGTCGCGACGGCGTGGATGTCACGCTCGCGCATGACGAGGTACGCCTCGCCCTGGACCTCGACCTCCAACTGATCGTCCGGGTTGAACAGAACGCGATCGGAGACCTTCACGTTGCGCACATTACTGCCTACACCGAGTACATCGCCCCACGCGAGCCGACGCGCCACTTGCGCCGTCGCGGGAATCACGATGCCACCCGTGCTGCGGCGCTCGCCCTCCTCCGGGGACAGCCGCACCAACACCCGGTCGTGCAGCATCTGGATCTCTAGCTTCGCGCCTGGGCCAGGCACGCTGTTGCCATCCGACACCTGAGTAATGCTACGCACCCGATCGGGCGGCCACCGGGTGACGCCGGGGTGCCAGTTCGAAGTCCTCGCGCCGGGTCCGGCCCTCACGGATCAGCAGCCGGCGGACCGTGGAGTGCTGACCGGGTGCGGAAATCACAAGGTCGACGAACTGTTCGGACAGTCCGGCCAGCGCGTAGGAACCGTCCGCGTCGGAGACGGTACGCACCAGCTGATTGCCCCTGCCGTCGGTGACGGTGACGGCCGCTCCCGGCAGACCGTCACCCTCGAGGGTGCGGACCGTTCCGGTGACGACCGGTTCGAGACCGCCGAAGTGCCTCGCACGCGCGGGCAGCGCCGTCGGCCGCGGCATCTCGAACGTCGGGTCCTCCACCGGCGGCTCCTCGACCACCTCTTCCTGGCCGGACTCCTTCTTGCGCAGCCACAACGCGTGCCCGGCGACGAGCAGCACACCCACCAGGACCCAGGCGCACAGCACGAGGATCGGCCGCGTGATGCCGGCGCCGTTGAAGTAGAAGATCCCGCGAAGCGCCTCGATCAGGTTTCCCATGGGGAAGTAGGGATGAAGCGCGCGGAAGAAGCCGGGCACCATCTGGATCGGGATCGCGCCTCCGCTGGAGGGCATGCTCAACAGCACGAACAGCCCCATCGCCACGCCGGGGAAGAACTGCTTCGCGAACGGCACCAGGCCGAACGACGTCAGCGAGATCCCTTGCGTGAGCAGGAAAGCCAGCAGCATCGCGATCGGCTTGTCGGGGATGACGTGCAACGCGAAGCCGCCGTAGAAGCCGACCACGCTGATCAGCGCGCCGAACCCGACGAGGGTGAGCACCTTCGCACGGCGGCTCAGCGTGACCGCGCGCAGCAGCATCATCACGATGATGTAGCTCGGGATGTTCCAGGCCAGCACCAGGTAGAACATGCCGGTGCCCATGCCGTCGCCGCTCGCGGTAGGTGCGAGATCGGTGGTGGTGAGCGTGCCGCCGAGCTGTGCCGCGATGGGCGTGAACGTCTGGCTCAGCACCGATTCGAGCATGTAGCCGTCGGCCTTGGCCAGGTACAGCGCGGGGTGCCCCGGCGTGGCGTCGAAAGCGGCCGTCGCCGCGCGGTCGAGCACCGCCTGGCGAGCCGCGTCACCGGTCGCGACCGGCTCGACGTCGAACGCGCCGGGGCCGGCCTTCTCCAGCGCCGCCTCGATGCGCGCGGCGGCGGCCGGATCGGACACCGCGACCTCGATGTGATGCGGCTTCGGGGCGTGGAACGCGAGCAGGTAGCAGAACAGGAACCCGCACACGAAAAAAAGCGGAAACCACAGGGTCTCCGCAAGTGTGCGTGCGATCGATTGCTTCGGCTCTTCTTCCACCCCTTGATCCGCCATATCTTCCAACGTACGCGCTTTTTGCAGTCGCTGCAAATATGCAGTACTGTAACTAACGTGACACCGAGTGGACTGCGGGAACGGAAGAAAGAGGCGACGCGGGAGGCGCTGCGCCACGCCGCGATCACGCTCTCGCGCGAGCGTGGTCCGCAGGCGGTCACGGTGGAGGACATCTGCGCGCAGGCCGGGGTTTCGCCGCGCACGTTCTTCAACTACTTCGAGAGCAAGGACGAGGCGATCCTGGCGATCGACGTCAGCGCACCCGTGGTGCTGCGGCTGATTCTCGACCGGCCCGCCGAGGAGGATCCGCTGGCTGCGGTGCGGAACGTGTTCGCGCAGCGGTACGCGGAGATCGCCACGAGCGCGACCTTCCGCGAACGCACGCTGCTGATCCGCGAGCATCCCGAACTGGTGCCCCGCCTCACGCACACCAACCGTGCCTTCGAGGAGGCGATGGTCGAGGGCATCGCGATCCGCACCGGCCTGTCACCGGACGACGTCTACGTCCGTACGACGGCGGCGGCCGCCTTCGCCGCGAGCCGCGCCGCCCTCACGTGCTGGCAGCCCGATTCCGGCCCGAGCCTGGTGACGTTGCTGCACCAGGCGATGGACGTGGTCGAACGCGGGCTTACGCCACCCCGGCCAGAATGAGTTTCAGGCTCGCGGGGCCCTCGCTGTCCAGCCGCACCGGCACGCCCCAGTCCTGGCGAGTCACCCGGCACACCGGGTTTTCGGCGGCCTCGTCGCACGTCGCGGCCTGCGCGACGATCTGCAGCACACCCTCGGTCGCGCCGTCCGCGAGCTTGATCGTGCGGGTCAGTTCGGTGCCGGTGCCCCCGCCCTCGGCCAGCAGCTCGGGCGGTGACGCGCTGATCTCCAGCCGCGCCGAGTTGAGCTTCTCGCCGGGCGGCGGCGTGAACACCACCGCCAGCTCGACCGCGCCGGGAGCCAGCACACTCGACGGACGGCGCACCTCGTGCGCGTCCCCGGCGACCTGCCGGCCGCCGGACAGCGGCAGCGCGCGCAGCCGGTTGGCCGCGGACTCGACCACGAGCAGCGAATCGTCGGTGACCAGCAGGCCGGACGGCTCGGCGAAATCCTCGGCGAGGGTGCTGACCGCGCGGGTTTCCGGGTCGTAGCGGCGGATCGCGCCGTTGTAGGTGTCGGCGATCGCGATCGAGCCGTCGGGCAGCACCGCGACCCCGAGCGGATGCTGCAGCAGCGCCTCCTCGGCGTCCCCGTCGCGATGCCCGAAGGAGAACAGGTCGGTGCCCACCGCGGTGTGCGCCTCGCCGTCCTCGATCCACCGCAGCGCGGAAGTCTCGGCGTCGACGAGCCACAACCGCTTGCCCTGCACGGCGAGCCCGGAGGTCTGGGCGAAGAAGACCTCGTCGAGCACGCCGTCCCGCAGGCCCTCGACGGTGGTCCCGGCGAACCGGGAAACGGTGCCGTCGACGGGATCGAACGCGCTGAGCGTGTGGTTGCCCGCCATCGCGACGATCGCGCGGTCCTGCCACCACACCACGTCCCACGGGCTGGTCAGATCGACTTCGCGGGCCTTGCCCCCGGTCTCGCCGTCGCGCCACTGGTCGCCCGTACCGGCCACAGTGGACACTTCGCCGGTCACCAGGTCGATACCGCGCAGCAGATGCCCGGCGGTGTCGGCGACGAGCAGGTGATAGCCGGCGCGATCGGCGACCTCGGCGGGCAGCAACGCCAGCCCGGACGGCTCGGCGAACGTGGCGACGTCGAACGCGCCGTCGGCCGATCCGCGCTCGCCGCTGCCGAACCGGCGGATCACGGTCTCCCCGTCGGAGGCGAACTCGACGACGGAGTGGTGCGCGGTGTCCGCGACGAGAACGCGGCCCTCGGTGGTGACCACGGCCTTGCTCGGGAAGCTCAGCTCGGCGGGCTGCTCCTCGACCGGCACGTACGGGCTTCCGCCGCGGCGCAGCGTCCCCTTGGCCTCGTGCGTGGTGACCAGTTCGGCGATGACGCGGCGCAGTGCCTCGGCGTGCCCCTCACCGGCGGCGACGTGCACGACGTAGCCCTCCGGATCGACGATCACCAGGGTCGGCCACGCCTTGACCGCGTACTGCCCCCACGTAGTCAGCTCGGGATCGTTGAGCACCGGATGGTGCACGCCGTAGCGGCGCACCGCCGCCTCGATCGCGCCGTCCTCACCCTCGTGCAGGAACTTCGGCGAGTGCACGCCGATGGTCACCAGTACGTCGGCGAACTCCCGCTCGAGTGGGCGCAGTTCGTCGAGAACGTGCAGGCAGTTGATGCAGCCGGAGGTCCAGAAGTCCAACAGCACGATCCTGCCGCGCAGCTCGGCGAGCCGGACCTGCTTGCCGCCGGTGTTGAGCCACGTCCGGCCCGACAGTTCGGGCGCGCGCACGCGGGCCTGCCGTTGTACGGAAGTCACGTCGTGGATCAACGAGCGGTTGTTGGCGAGTTGTTCCCCACGTCCGGCATGTGAAACTTCACACCGCGGGCTCGCGGAACGGGTCGTGCTCGGCCAGCATCTTCTCCAGCCGCGCCTGATCCACGCGGCTGATCAGCGTGTTGTCGTCCTGGCGGTCGCGGACACATTTGGCGAGGGTGAACGCGGACGTCACGGTGTAGAGCATGCCGAGTGCGAGGAAGGCCCGGACCCAGCCGTTGACCGGCAGGAACACGATTCCGGCGGTGACCGCAACGAGCGCGATCCCGAAGGAGATCGCGGCCTGCGCGAAGAAGGCGCCTGTCGTCGGTTTCGTCATGCTCCTACGGTGACGGGACGGCCTCGCCGTTGTCTTGAGTAGGCCTACTCAGTTTGCTCCGCTTCACGTAGCGCTGCGGCAGTTCGGTCGCCACCAGCGCGCCGATCAGGACATACCGCACCACCACGGGCGATGACATCAGCCGCCCGCGGGCCGCCCGGGAGCAAATTGCCAAGATCACGCGTTGTATGGGTATGGCTGTGGTGATCCTGCTCTATGTGGTTGCCGAGGTGGCCGCCGTCTGGGCGGTGAGCTCGGCCGTCGGTGTTCTGGGCACGCTCGGGCTGCTCGTCGCCGGCGCGTTTCTCGGTTCGTGGCTGGCCAGGCGCGAGGGCGCCCGCGCGGCGCGCGCTTTCATGACCACCGCGCGGTCCGGCCGCTCGCCGGTCAACGAGGTCACCGACGGCATGCTGATCGGGCTCGGCGGGCTGCTGATCATGGTGCCCGGGTTCCTCAGTGACATCGCGGGGCTGCTCATGCTGCTGCCGCCGACGCGAGGCGTGATCCGGCGCGCGTGGGTGCGCCGCGCGGAGCGCCGCATGGCGATGGCGGGCCAGAGCCGCGTGATCGTGGTGGACAGCGAGGTCGTGCCGGACGACAAGAGCCACCCGGTGATCGAGGGCCGCTAAGCGGGCTTCGGGATGTCGAAGTAGCTGGAAAGCCGCACGGCGGGGGCGTACTCGCCCTTGACCTTGACCTTGCCGGTCACGAACATCGTCGCCACCGCCGCGTTTCCGGTCGCGATTCGGAAAAAATCCTCCGCGGCCACGGTGATTGTGGTATCTGGATCACGGCCGAGGTCCACACCGGATACGCACAATCCGCCTTCGATCACTGTCTGGAAACGGTCGAAACCGTCGTCGCCATCCCCGCCGGTAAAGCGCCAGTTGACCACGCAGGTCGCGTATCGCGCCTTTTCCGGAAGGAAATGGTCCGACATCCGGCGGAATATCTCCTCGAGAAACACCCGGCGCAGCTCCGGATGCGCCGCGAGCGCCCTGAGCTGCTCCTTCGACGCCTTCGCGACCACGTAGACGAGCGTCTCCGTGGACAGTCCGCGCAATTCCACGCCGGCCTCGGCGGTGCCCAGCATATGCAACGTTTCGAGCACCCTGACGAACTGGTCGGCGCTCAGTTTCGCCAGGTCGAGTCGGCGCGCCAGTGCGTCGATGACTTCCGAAGACACGAATCGGATTCTACCCGGTGAGGTAGCGTTTCCGTGTGACCGACGAAGTGCAGCCCCCACCCCCGCGATCACGGCGCCTGCCACGAGCAGTCCGTGAGCGGCAGATCCTCGACGCGGCGGTGGAAGTCTTTTCCCGGCACGGTTACCACTCGGCGTCGATGGACGAGGTGTCCGACGTCGCCGGGGTGTCCAAGCCGATGATCTACTCCTACCTCGGGGCCAAAGAGGACCTGTTCGCCAAGTGCATCCGGCGCGAGGCCAACCGCCTGCTGGAGGCCGTGCGCCTCGGCGTGCGCTCCGAACTGCCGCCGGACATGCAGTTGTGGCACGGGCTGCGCGCGTTCTACCGCTTCGTCGCCGAGTATCGCGACTCGTGGACGGTGTTGCACCGGCAGGCACTCACCGTCGGCGGGCAGTTCGCGGGGGAGATCAACCTGTTGCGCAGCAAGGCGATCGACATGGTCGCCGCGCTCGTCGTCACCGCGGGCACGAAGAAAGGGCTCGGCGAACTCGCCGAGTTCTCCGGGCCCGCCCTGGCCGTCGCGCTGGTGGGCGCCGCCGAATCGCTGGCGGACTGGTGGCTGGACCATTCCGACGTGTCCGATGGTGTGGTGGCCTCCTGGCTGATGAACCTCGTCTGGCTGGGGTTCAACGACCTCGTCGAGGGCCAGGTGTGGCGGCCGTCGAGCTGATCGTGCCCTCCAGGTGCGGCTTGGGTTTCTTCGCGTTCCACAGCTCGAAGGCCCAGCCGGTTTCCGTCTGCCACGACGTGAACGCGACCTTCGCCGGCAGCAGCACCGGCAGTTTGAACCGCACGTCCACGGTGTAGGGCGTCTCGGGCAGTCTGCCTTCGAACGCCGCCAGCGCGCGGGCCTTCGTCCACATGCCGTGCGCGATCGCCGACGGGAACCCGAACAGCTTCGCGGTCAGCGGGTGCAGGTGGATCGGGTTGCGGTCGCCGGAGACCTCGGCGTAGCGGCGGCCGATGTCCTCGGGTACCCGCCAGATCGCGTTCGGCGACGGCGCGGCCAGTTGCCTGCCCGGCTTGGATTCCCCGCTGCCGCCACCCCTGCGCAGGTACGTCGACACCTCCGACCACACCACGTCGTCCGAAATGGACAGTTCGCTGACGACGTCGAACTGGCGGCCCTTTTCGTGCGGACGCAGGTTTTCCGCGCGCACCCGCATCGAGAAGGTGTCGCCGAGCCGCACCGGCCGGTGTGTGGTGATCCGGTTCGCGACGTGCACCATGCCCAGCAACGGGAACGGGAAGTCCTGCTGCGTCATCAGCGCCATCTGCAACGGGAACGCGAGCATGTGCGGATAGGTCGCGGGCAGCTCGTCGGAGAGCCGGAAGCCGCAGACCTGGTTGTAGGCGGCCAGATGCGCCGGGTCGATCCCGATTCCGGTGCGCAGGTACTCGGTGTCCGGCAGCTCCTTGGCGCCACCGCTCTGGGGCAGCAGCGCCTTGGCGTACAGCGGTGCCAGTTTCGGCGCCGCGTGCAGTTCCTTCGTCGTCGACATCACGCCCCCAGCAGAGCCTGCCCGCACACGCGGACCACGTTGCCGTTGACCGCAGCGGAGGCCGGATTCGCGTACCAGGCAATGGTTTCCGCGACGTCCACCGGAAGGCCGCCTTGCCCGAGGCTGGACAGCCGCCGCCCGGCCTCGCGGATGAACAGCGGCACCGCGGCGGTCATCTTCGTCTCGATGAAGCCCGGCGCGACCGCGTTGATCGTCGCGCCGTACTTGGCGGCCTTCGGTGCGGTGTCGTTGACCATGCCGATCACGCCCGCCTTGCTGGTGGCGTAGTTGGTCTGGCCGACGTTGCCCGCGATCCCGGCGATCGAAGAGACGCCGATGATGCGCCCGTTCTTGTTGAGCACCTTGTCCTTCAGCAGCTTGTCGTTGATCGCGAGCTGCGCGACGAGGTTGACGGTGAGCACCGCGTCCCAGCCCGCCTGCTTGAGGTTGCCGAGGGTCTTGTCTCGGGTGATACCGGCGTTGTGCACGACGACGTCGACGCCGCCGTGCCGTTCGGAGAGATAGGTCGCGAGTTTCTGCGGCGCGTCCTCGGCGGTGATGTCGAGCTGCAGGGCCGAACCGCCGATCTTGTTGGCGACCTCGGACAGCTCACCGCCCTGCGCGGGAATGTCGAGGACCACCACGTGCGCGCCGTCGCGGGCGAAGACCTCGGCGATAGCCGCGCCGATGCCCCGGGAGGCGCCGGTGACCAGCGCGACCTTGCCCTCCAGCGGCTTCTCCCAGCTCGCCGGCTTCGGCACGTCGGGGATGCCCTCGGTGCCGACCCGGATCACCTGCGCGTCGACGAACGCCGACTTCGCGGACAGCACGAAGCGCAGCGTCGACTCGGCCGCCTCCTCGGCGCCGGAGGCGACGTAGACCAGCTGGGCGGTCGCGCCGCGCTTGAGTTCCTTGCCCACCGAACGCACGAAACCCTCGAGTGCCCGCTGCGCGATGCGCTCCTTGCCGTCGAGCTTCTCCGGCGGCGTGCCCAGCACGACGACCCGTCCGCACGCGCCGACCTTGCGGATCACCGGGTGGAAGAACGCGTACATCTCACGCAGCTGGGCCGGATCGGTGATGCCGGTGGCGTCGAAGACGAGCGCGCCGTAGCGCTGGTCGGGGACCTCGCTGGTGAGCACCTCGATCCCGGCGTCGGCCAGCTGCGTGCGCACCACCTTTTCGAGTCGCCCACCGGGCGCGGCGCCCAGAAGTGCGGGACCATCGAGAGCGGGCTGGCCGGGGCGGTAGCGGCGCAGCGTGACGGGGTTCGGCAGGCCGAGCTTGGGCACCAGGAACTTCCCCACGGGGGTCTTGGTGAACTGTTGATACCGGTCGGCCATCACGCCCTCCTTGTGTCGCTCACAAGCCTAACCTACTCGCGAGTAGGTTACACTCTGGATTGAGTTCCACCACCTGAGCGGGAGGAAACCCTCATGGACGTCCGCAGGGTCGCCATCATCGGCGGCAACCGCATCCCGTTCGCGCGGTCGAACGGTCCCTACGCCAGCGCGTCGAACCAGGACATGCTCACGGCCGCGATCGACGGCCTGGTCAGCCGGTTCTCGCTGCAGGGCGAGCGGATCGGCGAGCTGGCCGCCGGCGCGGTGCTCAAGCACGCGCGCGATTTCAACCTGGCGCGCGAATGTGTGCTCGGCAGCAGGCTCGCGCCGGAGACGCCCGCGTCGGACGTGCAGATGGCCTGCGGCACCGGTCTGCAGGCGATCGTCAACGTGGCCAACAAGATCGCGCTCGGGCAGATCGACTCGGCCATCGCGGGCGGGGTGGACACCACCTCCGACGCGCCGCTGGCCGTGAACGACGACCTGCGCCGGGTCCTGGTGCGCATCAACGCGGCCAAGTCGCTCGGCGACCGATTGAAGCTGCTGACGAAGCTGCGGCCGGGACAGATCGTGCCGGAGATCCCGCGCAACGCGGAGCCGCGCACGGGCCTGTCGATGGGCGAGCACGCGGCCGTCACGGCCAAGGAGTGGGAGATCACGCGTGCGGCGCAGGACGAGCTGGCCGCCACCAGCCACCAGCGTCTGGCGGCCGCGTACGAGCGCGGGTTCTTCGACGATCTGATGACGCCGTTCCTGAAGCTCACCCGCGACCAGAACCTGCGCGCGGACTCGACGGCGGAGAAGCTGGCGAAGCTGAAGCCGGCGTTCGGCGGCCAGTCCGGCACGATGACGGCGGGCAACTCCACGCCGCTGTCGGACGGCGCGTCGACGGTGCTGCTGGCCAGTGAGGAGTGGGCCAAGGCGCGGAAGCTGCCGGTGCTGGCGTACCTGACGTTCTCGCAGACGGCCGCGGTCGACTACGTGCACGGCCGCGAGGGGCTGCTGATGGCGCCCACCTATGCGGTGCCCCGGATGCTCGCGCAGGCCGGATTGTCCTTGCAGGACTTCGACTTCTACGAGATCCACGAAGCGTTCGCCTCGCAGGTGCTGGCCACGCTGAAGGCTTGGGAGGACCCGGACTTCGCCAAGGAGAAGCTCGGCCTCGACACGCCGCTCGGTTCGATCGACCGGTCGAAGCTCAATGTCAACGGATCCTCGCTCGCGGCGGGCCACCCGTTCGCCGCGACCGGCGGTCGCATCGTGGCCACCCTGGCGAAGCTCCTGGACGAGAAGGGCTCCGGCCGCGGACTGATCTCCATCTGCGCGGCCGGTGGGCAGGGCATCACCGCGATCCTGGAGAAGTAGGCCTTCGCGCGCCGCTCGCCTGCCTCACGCGGCGAGCGGCGCGCGGACGCTCACTCAGCCCGGCAGCTTGTCCTTCGCCGCTTCCACCTGCTTGCCCGCCTGCTTCGCGGCCCGGCGGGCTCGCCAGCCCAGGCTCGGCTTGCCTTCGGTGTCCGCGGCGGCGATCAGCAGGCCGCCCGCCAGGCCGGCGTTCTTCAGGAAGTGGATGAGTTGCTGCTGCTTCTCGCCCTCGTCTTTCGCTTCCCAGAACGGGTGGCCGGCGACGCTTGTCGGGACCAGGCTGCCGATCAGGGCGATGGCCGACAGCCGCGGCATCTTGCCGAAGGCGAACATCGAACCCGCGACGATCTTCACCGCCGC
Organism: Amycolatopsis acididurans; assembly: GCF_012328925.1. Classification (GTDB taxonomy): domain Bacteria; phylum Actinomycetota; class Actinomycetes; order Mycobacteriales; family Pseudonocardiaceae; genus Amycolatopsis_E; species Amycolatopsis_E acididurans. The sequence goes on along the minus strand of NZ_JAAXLS010000058.1, from coordinate 18,883 downwards.
GTCGATGCGGACCAGGGTCTCCGCATCCGTCGGCACCGCATCCGGCAGCTTCGCCTGCTGCTTGCCGACCGTCTTGTCGATCAGTGGTTTCGCGGCCTGGGCGTGATATTCGGTCTGCTTCAGCGCACCGATCCCGCCGTAGATGAAGATCGACGCGAGCAGGGGACGGGCCAGTCGACGCAAGATCACGGTCCTCGCCTTCCTAGGTGGTCGGGCTTGTCACCAGGGAAAGTACCCACAAAACGCGGTCTTCAAAGATCTAACGTTTTCTAGCACGAAAACTAGAAAGACATAGACACTTGTAGCGACACGCTGGTAGTGGTTTCTGGGCAAATATCAGGTCAGCACTAGAAAGGCCGATACCGTCCTAGGATGGACCCCATCCGCAACCCCTTCGCGCCGGGTGCAGGGCAGCGTCCACCCGAACTGGCCGGCCGGGAACGTGAGCTCCAGGCCTTCGAGGTGGTGCTCCAACGGGTCGCACGCGGGCGGCCGGAACGCAGCCTCGTGCTGACCGGGCTGCGCGGGGTCGGCAAGACCGTCCTGCTCGGCGAGCTGCGTTCGATGGCGGTCCGGCACGGTTGGGGCGCGGGCAAGATCGAGGCCCGGCCCGACGCCGAACTCCGCCGTCCGCTCTCCGCGGCGCTGCATCGCGCCGTCCGCGATCTCGCTGTCCGGCATCGCGCGCCGGACCGGGTCGAGGAAGTGCTCGCGGTGCTCAAGGCTTTCGCGCTGCGGGCCAACAAGTCGGACGCGAAACTGCGCGACCGCTGGCAGCCAGGCATCGACGTGCCTGCCGCGCAGGGCCGCGCCGACTCCGGGGACATCGAGATCGACCTGGTCGAGCTGTTCACCGACGTCGCCGAACTGGCCGCGGACGTCGGCACCGGCGCGGTGCTGCTGATCGACGAGATGCAGGACCTCAAGGCGCCGGACGTGTCCGCGCTGTGCGCCGCCTGCCACGAACTGTCCCAGTCCGGCGCCCCGCTCGTGGTGGTCGGCGCCGGGCTGCCACATGTGCCCGCCGTACTGTCGGCGTCGAAGTCCTACTCCGAACGGCTTTTCCGTTACGCCCGCATCGACCGCCTCGACCGCGGCGACGCCGACCGGGCCGTGCTCGCCCCCATCGAACGCGAGGAGGCGGGGATCGCGGAGGAAGCGCTCGACGCGCTGTTCGACGCCTCGGGCGGCTACCCCTACTTCATCCAGGCCTACGCCAAATCCGCCTGGGACGCCGCGCCCGCGGATCCGATCACCGTGAAGGACGTACAGGTCGCCGCCCCGGAGGCCGAACAGGAACTCGCCGTCGGCTTCTTCGGCTCCCGCTACGAACGAGCAACCCCGGCCGAACGCGAGTACCTGCTGGCGATGGCAGAGCTGACGCAGGGCCGCGACGAGGGCGCCGGCACCTCGGACATCGCCGTGTACCTCGGCCGCAAGCCCTCCTCGCTGTCCCCGGCGCGCGACAGCCTGATGAAGAAGGGCCTGGTGTACTCCGCCGAACGCGGACTCATCGCCTTCACCGTGCCGCACTTCGGGCATTACCTGCTCGGCCGCACCGACGACTGATCGGGTTCTCTACGCATTTCTAGTATTTCGGCTAGATATCAACATCGTCCGCAATATGGCCTCGGATCCGACGATTCATCGGCACGTGTGCCATGTCACCGAATGATCATGGGACCGCTTGTGAAAGAAGGCGCATACTGGAGGTACTCGAACAAGAGAGGGATGCAGCACCCGATGACGAACATCGCCGCCAAACTCCGCGCCCGCCGGGCCCAGGCCCGCACTCGCCGCGCGATCAACCACGCGATCGACACCGCGGCCACCGTCACGATGCGGCAGGAGCTGATCGCCATCGCGCAGGCCCGCCAGGCGCACACGCGCTGACGCGGATACAGTGACCTAAGCCACAAGATGGCTACGGTGTAACGCCGAGAAGGAAACCGGCGATACCCATTACGACCCCGTGATGCTGGCGGACCCCCGACCTGGCAGCATCACGGGGTTTCCAAGGTTCCCCCTGTTCGACGCTTTGCGTCTTCCCGGGGGCCTTTCTTTGTAGTGGGGGGCGACCCCCCACACCCCCACGGTGCGAGCTCCTCAGCCTTGGTGAGCTGGGTGCGTTGTCGTTGGACCAGCATTCGCTGGCGGGCTCGCGTCGCTCGCGTCGCTCGCTTGTGCTTGCGGGCCTGGGGCTACGTGATATCTCCAACTGGCAGGCGAGGACATCTCTTCCCCCCAAAACACCCAAAAGACTTGACGCCGCGTGTTCTTCCGGGGCTATTCTTTGACTGCGTCAACGGAATGGTTGGGGTGGTCAACGTTGCAGGATCAGGTGCTGGTGGAGCGAGTCGCCCAGGTCAGGGCGTTCAACCGGCTCTACACCGGGGTCATCGGGGCCCTCGACGAGGGGCTCGTCGGGACGTCCTACCCGCTGAGCGAGGCCCGGGTGCTGTACGAGCTGGAGCAGCAAGGGGTCACGGAGGTGACCGAGCTGCGTAGCCGACTCGGGCTCGACGCCGGGTACGCCAGTCGCCTCCTCAGCCGCCTCGAAGGACGCGGGCTGCTCGTCCGCGAGAAATCCGCCAGCGACGCGCGGCGCCAGGTCATCCGCCTCACCGACAGCGGCCGCGAGGCCCAGCATTCCCTCGAACAACGCACGATCGACCAGATCAGCGACCTACTCCGCCCACTGAGCGACGAGGATCAGCGCCGCCTGCTCGGCTCGATGCGCGCCATCACCGGCATGTTCGGCGAGCCCGAACCGTCGCCGGTCGTGCTGCGTCCTCCGCGGGCTGGCGACTTCGGCTGGATCGTGCAGCGGCACGGGGCGCTCTACGCGCAGGAATACGGCTGGGACGCGACGTTCGAGGCACGGGTCGCGCGGATCATCGCCGACTACGTCACCGGCGACGAACCACACAAGGCGACGTGGATCGCCGAACTCGACGGCGAGCGGGCCGGGTCGGTCGCGTGTTCCCGCGGCCGCGACGACAAGACCGCCCAGCTGCGGCTGCTGCTGCTCGAACCCCGCGCCCGCGGCCGAGGCGTCGGCAAACGGCTCGTCTCCGAATGCATCGAGTTCGCGCGGGCGGCCGGATACCGCGCGATGGAGCTGGAAACCTACAACGTGCTGGAAGCCGCGCGCGGCATCTACCGCAAGGCCGGTTTCGAGATCGTCGAGCGCGAGCCCGCGCGGCACTACGGCCACGACCTGGTCGGCGAGACCTGGCGACGCGAGTTGTAGCGATGGTCGTCGTGTACTGCCCGACCTGCGATCGGCGGACCCTCATGGGCCTCGACGAGGTCGAGTGGGTGCACAACCTCGCGCCCGGCGTGATCTCGGTCAGCGGGCACTGCCCGCAGGGGCATCCGGCGGTGCTGCTGACCGGAGCGGCGTTCTACCGCGTCTGCCGGCCCATCCCGTAGAACTCCGGGTTCGGGCGCAGCGCGGTCAGATGGGCCAGCCGGTTCGACATCGCGAACAACGCCGTGATCGATCCGACGTCCCAGATCTCGTCCTCGGTCAGCCCCGCCGCGCGGGCGACCTCCAGATCGCCCTCGCCGAACAGGTGCGAATCGTGCGCGAGGGCGAGCGCGAGATCCACGATCGCGCGGCCCCGCTTGTCCAGTTCCACCTGCCACGGGTTGCTCGACACCCGGTCCGCCAGCTCCGGGTCCTTCGCCCTGATCCGCAGGATCGCGCCGTGCGCCACCACGCAGTACGTGCAGTGGTTCGCCCCGGACGTGGCGACGACGACCAGCTCACGCTCCGCCTTCGTCAGCCCGCCGGGGCGCTCCATCAACGCGTCGTGATAGTCGAGGAACGCCCGCAGCTCCGCGGGCCGGTGCCCGAGCGCACGGAAGATGTTCGGCACGAACCCGGACTTCTCCGCGATCGCGCCGACCCGGTCGCGGAGATCGTCCGGCAGCTCGTCGAGCTCCACGACCGGGAAGCGGCTCACCTCACTCATGGTTCCGAGACTAGATCAGTGCACACCGATCGGGCGCAGATCCTTGTCGTGCTCGTCGGCGTGGTAGTCCGTGCCCTCGGTCTCGTCGAGGCCGTTGAACACCTTGAACGCCCGCGCGATCACGGTGACGATCACGGCCACCACCAGGTTCGCGACCAGCGCCACGAAACCGGGGTAGATCTGGACCGTGGACCCGGCGAAGGGGTGCCAGCCGAAGAGCGACAGGTTGCCCACCGGCAGGGCCGAACCGCCGAAGTGCAGGTGCTTGGTCGCCGGGTTCGGGATCGTGTACAGCATGTACACGCCCCACGCCATGCCCACGACCCAGCCCGCGATCAGGCCGATGCGGTGGAACCAGCGCGTGTACAGCGCGATCGCCACCGCGGGCAACGTCTGCAGGATCAGCACACCGCCGATGAGCTGCAGGTCGATCGAGAACTGCGGATCGATGAACAGGATGAACGCGACCGCACCGAACTTCACCACCAGCGAGGCGATCTTGGCCTGCTTCGCCTCCTGCCGGGGCGTGGCGTCCCGCCTCAGATACTCCTTGTAGATGTTGCGGGTCCACAGGTTCGCCGCGGCGATCGACATGATCGCCGCGGGCACCAGTGCGCCGATACCGATCGCGGCGAACGCGATGCCCGCGAACCACGACGGGAACTTCAGGTCGAACAGCACGGGCACGATCGTGTTCGAGTCCGCATTGCCGGTCGCCGCGTTGGTGATCGGCTTGACCCCACCCGCGATCGCGACGTAGCCGAGCAGGGCCAGCAGGCCGAGCAGGAACGAGTACGCCGGCAGCGCCATCATGTTCCGCTTGATCACCTTCCGGCCGCGCGAGGCGAGCACGCCGGTCACCGAGTGCGGGTACAGGAACAGCGCCAGCGCCGAACCCAGCGCCAGCGTCACGTACTGCAGCTGGTTGGTCGCCGTCAGGACGATCGACCCCTTCGGCTTGCCCGTGCTGGGGCTCGGTTGCGCCAGGTTCTGCGCGCTCACGTCGAAGATGTGCGACCAGCCGCCCAGCTTCGCGGGCAGGTAGAACACGGCGACCAGGATCACGACGTAGATCAGGCCGTCCTTGACGAACGCGATCAGCGCCGGGGCGCGCAGACCCGACTGGTAGGTGTAGAGCGCCAGGATGATGAACGCGACCAGGAGCGGCAGGTGGCCGACGATGCCGCCGCCGTTGAGGCCCATCGTGCGCAGCACGGCCTCGAGACCGACGAGCTGCAGCGCGATGTAGGGCATCGTCGCGACGATGCCGGTGAGTGCGATCAGCAGCGCCAGCGTCGGCGAGCCGTAGCGGCCACGCACGAAGTCGGCGGGCGTGACGTAGCCCCGCGACCGCGAAACCGACCACATGCGCAGCGCCGGGAGGAACACGATCGGGTAGAGAATGACCGTGTACGGCAGCGCGTAGAAGCCGAGCGCGCCGGCACCGAAGACCAAGGCGGGCACGGCCACGAACGTGTAAGCGGTGTAGAGGTCACCGCCGACCAGGAACCACGTGATCCACGCGCCGAACTTGCGCCCGCCGAGACCCCATTCGTCCAGATGGTCCAGCGACGCCGCGGCCTTCCAGCGTGCGGCAAGGAAGCCCAGCACGGTGATGACCAGGAACAGGACGATGAAGATGGACAGTTGAGTCCACTCCAGGCCACTTCCCGGTGCCAGCGCGAGTGTCTTCACTTGTCCTCACCTTCGTCCAGTTCTTCGACCGCCAGCAGGTCAGGCTTGCCCTTGACCACCGGCTTGTCCCTGGTCGCGACGTACACGATGGCCACACAGACCACGCCGACGATCACGAAGAGGAACTGATACCAGTAGAAGAACGGCAGTCCGAGCAACCTCGGCTTGTCGAAGTTGAACCACGGCGTGATCAACATCAGCAGCGGGACGAGCAGGAAGAGATTCCACGGGCTGAAGATCAGCCCGCTCACCCTCCCGGCGGCTTTGCCAGACATTGGAACCTCGCTTGGACGTACTTTGTGCCTGACGAACCTTAGTCCCCGTCGCGCCCGTCTGAGATATCGATTCGATCAGCAAAACGCCCGACTTACGCAGGTTGCCGAGGTCGGCTACTCCGGTTACTAATGATCGACCGCGACAAGTGACCAAACGACTTCGACACGTGACTAAGGGGCGGACATGAGGCGACTGCGCTATGCGGTGGTGATCCCGGCACTGGCCGGCACCCTGCTGGCGGCGAACACGGCGGCCTTCGCGCAACCGACCGGGGAACCGCTGAACTCGACCGGCATCCCCGACCGGTACGCGAACCAGGTGCTGAACTGGCACACCTGCACGCCGGACGAGCTGTCCGGGCAGACCCCGCCGCAGGGCGCCGAGGGCATCGAATGCGCCACCTACAACACCCCTCGCGACTGGTCCCGGCCCGGCGACAAGATCGACCTCACGATCGCGGTCAGCAGGCTGAAGGCCACCGGCGACGCCACGGCCAGCGTGCTGGTCAACCCCGGCGGCCCCGGTGCGCCGGGCAGGCTGTTCCCGGCGCGGCTGCGCAACCAGCCGAAGCTGCGCGAGCACCAGGAGATCGTCGGCTTCGACCCGCGCGGCACCGGGAAGAGCACGAACATCACCTGCGGCGGCGCGATCGGCACCGGCAGCACGCTGGACCCGCGCGACCGCAGCCACGACAACCTGAACCTGATCGAGGACGCGACGAAGTACGCGGCCGAGTCGTGCCAGGTGAAATCGGGCGATCTCGGTCCGTACATCAACACCAACGAGACCGTGCACGACCTGGACCTGCTGCGGGTGCTGCTGGGCAGGCAGAAGGTCAACTGGGTCGGCTACTCGGCGGGCACGTGGCTGGGCGCGCACTACGCGCAGGCCTTCCCGGACCGCGCGGAGCATTTCGTGCTCGACTCCAACACCGAGTTCACCACCACCTGGCAGAAGTCCTTCGACTGGCAGCCGATGGGCTTCGAGCGCCGGTGGCGCGAGGACTTCCTGCCGTGGATGGCGCAGTACGACAACCTCTACCACTACGGCGCCACCGGTGAGGACGCCCGCCAGACCTACGAGAACGTGCGCTACGCGCTGTCGAAGAACCCGGTCGACATCGAGGGCACCAAGCTGTCGGCGAACGAGCTGGATTCGCTGATCTCCTCGGAGCTCTACAGCAAGAAGTCCTTCCCCGAACTGGCGCAGTTCCTGGTGGACGTGCGGACGCTGACCCAGAACGCGCCCGCCGAGCAGCAGGCGAGCGCGAAGGAGAAGCTCTCCGCCAGCAAGGCGGCGGAGAAGGCGATCGGCCCGCAGCCGCTGGTCGTGCCGAGCGACTACGACGACGCCTACAACGCCAGCTTCTGGACGATCCCCTGCAACGAGGGGCCGTGGGTCGGCGACAAGCAGACCGCCATCAAGCAGTCCGACGAGCTGGGCCCGAAGTACCCGCTGCTGGGCTGGGGCTGGCTGATCCAGCCGTGCATCTTCTGGAAGAACCAGCCGGAGCCGCTGCCGGTGATGAACGGGGCCGGGGTGCCGCCGGTGCTGATGGTCCAGGCCACGCACGACCCGGCCACCCCGATCGAGGGCGCCGAGCGCGCGCACAAGGCGTTCCAGAACTCCCGGATGATCACGGTGACCGGCGAGGGTGACCACGGCATCTACGCCGGTGGCAACGCGGCGGTGGACAAGGTTGTGGAGGACTACCTCGTCGACGGGATCGTGCCCAACGACCAGAGCCTGCCCGGCATGCCGCTGCCGGTTCCCAAAGGCGCCTAGCTGACGACCTCTTCGAGGGCCCTGTCGAGTTCCGGCTCGGCGGGGCCCTCGTCGTTTCCGAAGCTGCCGGACATCACGGCGAGCACCAGGTAACCCAGTGCCAGCACGAACATCGCCGCACCTGCGAGCACCATTTCCCACCTCCCTGCCTCACTGAGACGTGTCGATCATGCAGGGCGTTGCCGATTGCCGAATCTCGTTCCGGTCTCGGCTTCCACACCCGTCCACAGGCTGTGCACAGGGTTGTCCACAAGCTGTGGAGAATTCGCGCACTAAACTGTGGACATGGTGCGAGTGCCGCTGACCGAAGCCGAACGTGAACGCGGTGAGCGGCTCGGCGCCGTCCTCCGCGAGGCCCGGGGAAGCCGGAGCATGGGGGAGGTGGCCGCCGAGGCCGGCATCTCGGTGGAAACCCTGCGCAAGATCGAGACCGGGCGTATCCCCACCCCGGCGTTCTTCACGGTGGTCGCGGTGGCCGACGCGGTGGGCCTGCCGCTGGAGTCCCTCCGCGCGGCGGTGCCGGTCAGCGCAACACTGCGATGACCGGGGCGTTCGCCTCGGTCTCGTAGTTCAGCGCCCACGCGAAACGCCGCGAGGGCCACCATCGGGTTTCCGACGGTGGCCCTCGCGGGTCGGAACACTCAGCCCAGACGCGACTTCAGCGCGTCCAGCTCGTCGTGCAGCGAGGTGGGCACGCGGTCGCCGATCTTGGCGAACCACTCCTCGATCAGCGGGATCTCCTGGCGCCACTCGTCGGCCTTGACCGCGAGCGACTCCTGGACGTCCTCGAGCGGCTCGGTGATGCCGTCGAGGTCGAGGTCCTCGGCGCGCGGGACCAGGCCCACCGGGGTCTCGACGGCACCGGCCTTGCCCTCGAGACGCTCGACGATCCACTTCAGGACCCGCGAGTTCTCGCCGAAGCCCGGCCACAGGAACCGCTTGTCGTCACCGCGGCGGAACCAGTTGACGTAGAAGATCTTCGGCAGCTTCGCGGCGTCGGCGTTCTTGCCGGTGTCCAGCCAGTGCTGGAAGTAGGCACCCGCGTGGTAGCCGAGGAACGGCAGCATCGCCATCGGGTCGCGGCGCACCTCGCCGACCTTGCCCGCCGCGGCCGCGGTCTTCTCCGACGACATGGTGGCGCCCATGAACACGCCGTGCTGCCAGTCGCGGGCCTCGGTCACCAGCGGGACCGTGGTGGCGCGGCGGCCACCGAACAGGATCGCCGAGATCGGCACGCCCTTCGGGTCGTCCCATTCCGGCGCGAGCGTCGGCACCTGGGCGATCGGCGTGCAGAACCGCGAGTTCGGGTGCGCGGCCGGCACGTCGGACTCCGGCGTCCAGTCGTTGCCCTTCCAGTCGGTCAGGTGCTCGGGCGCCTGCTTGGTCATGCCCTCCCACCAGACGTCGCCGTCGTCGGTCAGCGCGACGTTGGTGAAGACCGTGTTGCCCTTGTCGATGGTCTTCATCGCGACCGGGTTGGTCTTCACGCCGGTGCCGGGGGCGACGCCGAACAGGCCGAACTCCGGGTTGATCGCGTAAAGCCTGCCGTCCTCGCCGAACCGCATCCACGCGATGTCGTCACCGATGGTCTCGGCCCGCCAGCCGGGAACGGTCGGCTGCAGCATCGCGAGGTTGGTCTTTCCGCAGGCGCTCGGGAACGCGGCCGCCACGTAGTAGGCCTTGTTCTCCGGCGAGATCAGCTTGAGGATCAGCATGTGCTCGGCGAGCCAGCCCTCGTCGCGAGCCATCACCGAGGCGATGCGCAGCGAGTAGCACTTCTTGCCGAGCAGGGAGTTGCCGCCGTAGCCCGAGCCGTAGCTCCAGATCGTGCGGGACTCCGGGAAGTGCGAGATGTACTTCGTGTCGTTGCACGGCCACGCGACGTCCTGCTCGCCCGGCTCCAGCGGCTTGCCGACGGAGTGCAGGGCGGGCACGAACTCGCGCTCGGTGCCGTCCTCCTTCACGAACTTCTCCAGCGCCGCGGCCCCCATGCGGGTCATCGTGCGCATCGAGGCGACCACGTAGGCGAAGTCGGTGACCTCGATGCCGAGCTTGGGGTTGTCGTCGCCGAGCGGGCCCATGCAGAACGGGATGACGTACATCGTGCGACCACGCATGCAGCCCCGGTAGAGCTCGGTCAGGGTGGCCTTCATCTCGTCCGGGTGCATCCAGTTGTTGGTGGGCCCGGCGTCCTCCTCCTTCTCGGAGCAGATGAACGTGCGCTCCTCGACGCGCGCGACGTCGCTCGGGTCCGATGCGGCCCAGAACGAGTTCAGCTTCTTGTCGAGCTGCACGAACGTGCCCGCTTCGATGAGTTCGGAATTGATCCGCGCGGCCTCTTCCTCGGAGCCGTCACACCACACCACTCGGTCGGGAGTGGTCAGTTCGGCGATTTCCCGCACCCACGCAAGCACACCGCTGTGCGAGGTCGGCGCCTTGTCCAGTCCCGGGATGGCTACTGCAGTCATTCCTTCTCCTGACTTCGACGGGAGGAGCCCGCAACCGGACGCGGCTGTCCGGGAGCGGGCTCCATCGCCGGCGACCGAATGGCTTCGCGCGCCGGCTGGCGACCGGCGTGCTCGAAATTGGGATTCCTTGAGGTTAGCCGTATGGACGGCAGGTAACCGAGAGCTGAGCTGTCGGTTCTCTCACAAGAACGATCAGGGAATCGATTCAGATATCGCTGAACCGGCCTAGCGGAGAAAGGTTTCCGGTTAGGCCGTGATCTCGCCGATACCAACAACCCGATCACGGCACGGGTTTCACGACCTCGCGGACGATCGGCGCACCCGCCCCCGAGGTCGCCACACGGGCCGCTCCGGGTGCCGTTTCCACCAGGCACCAGGGCCAAAGGTCCCCAGGTCCGAGGGCTTTTTTCGCCGGAGCGGATGGCTCGGGGCTGCTGGCCGGGGCCCCGGGTGAATTCGGCCATGACGGGGTCGAGATCCGGCGGTTGCGCCAACGCGGGGGCGCACACGATCAGGTCAACGCGGTTCCCTGCGCGAAGCGACCGAAATATCCGGTTTCAGTTCTGCGAGATCCACTGCCCGGTGATGGAGTCGATCTTCGCGACGCCTTCGACGACGGTGTCCCGGCCGCCGCCCCACAACTGGTCGCTGTCGGCGGGGACGTCCGCGGCCACGCCGTTGGCGTTGGTCTCGGTCCACTGGCCGGGACCGGTGTGCTCGTAGGTGTGCGATTCGCCGTCGGGCGTGATGATCGTCTGCACGTCCGCCTTGCCGTCGCCGTCCACGTCGGTGAACATGCGGGTGTTGCCGTCCTGGTCGGTCACCACCGCGGTGTCGGCCGTGCCGTCGGAGTTGCTGTCGATCGTGGCGTGCCCCAGGTCGACGGTGCCGCCCTGCATGTCCGCGGTGATGTCACCCTGCCTGCCGGTCTGCTCGTCCCCGCCGTGGTGCGTGGTGTCCGAACCCCCGTCGGCCACCCACTCGCCGGTGGAGGAGTCGAACCGTGCCGACTCGACGACGTTGCCCTCGGCGTCGGTGTGCAGGTACTGGTCGGCGTGCCCGTCGTGGTCGCTGTCGACGTAGGCGGTGATCGTGCCGTCGGCGTTGTCGAGGCGGACCGCGTCGTTGTGCCCGTCGTGGTCGATGTCCAGGTTCTCCTCGGCGGAGTAGGTCTGTCCTTCGACCGAGATCTCCATCTCGCCGTCGTGTCCGCCCTCGGGTGATTCAGCACCGCCAGTATCGTCGATCCACACGGCCCGGTTCTCCCGCTTCTCGAGGTCTTTGATCTCGCACTTGGACTCACCGTATTCCGGTTCGGTTCCCGGACACAACCGGATGGTTCAGCGCTGGTCACGCAGCCCGCGAATGCGTTTGAGCAGGTTCTCCGCCTTGTCCCTGGCGTCGCCGACCTCCCTGATCCTGCGGGTCAGTTCGGCCAGGGAGCGGTTGCGCTCCTGCGCATCCATCTTTATCGCCTTGTCGACTTCTTTCAGCTCGGCCTCGATCGCGTCGATGCGGCGGCTCAGCGCCTCGTCGAGTGCGAGGGAGAGCTGCTGTTCGGCCTCGATGAGCTGCTCGGCGACGAGCTGGTCCAGCGTCGAGCGCGCGTCCGCGATCGACTCGACGAGCCACTGCTTCATGTGCTGCTTGTCCGCCGCGTGCCTGCGTGTGCGCGCCATCCACCAGCCCGCGCCGAGCCCGATGACGATCGTCGCAGGCAGTACCACCGGGTTCAGCAGAGCGACGCCGGCCAGCGGCAGTGCGGCGATCTTGCCCGCACCGACGCCGCCGGAGACGCCCATGAACACCAGCAGCTTGTCCTCCGGCGTCGGCGGCCGTTTGTCGGGCGGGCGCAGCACCACCTGCGGCCCGCCGGCACGCAGGAACTGAGCCCGGATCACGTCGAGCTCGTCGCGCGAGAACAACTCGGCGAGCGCGACGTCGGTGACGCGGTTGAGCCGGTGCGCCATCGTCGAGGACACCCGCTGGGAGATCATCTGCAGCGCCGCGTCGACCTGTTGCGGCAGCTCGTGCAACTGCTCGCGCTTCGCGGCGTCGATCTGCTGCCGGAAATGGGACTGGGCGTCGCGCATCTGCCTGCTCGACTCGTGCCCGAGGTCGACCCTGGCCCGCTGGATCTCGCCGCGCAGCTTGAGCTGCCAGCCCCTGGTCGAGGAGCGGCGTTCGGCGGAGAGCTGGTCGCGCCGGGTGCGCAGGGCGTCGGCCTCGGCCTCACCCGAGGACAGGGCGCGCTGCTCGGCCTTGAGCAGTGCGTGCCGTTCGCCGAGTGCCGAGGACAGCGCGCGCAGGGTGTTGGCCTCGCCGAGCATGGCGGAGCGGCCGACGAGCAGTTCCTGCAGCACGGTCTGCAGCTCGCCGATCCCGGACCGCTCGCGCAGCACGGCGGCGGCCTGGTCGCTGGGCGCGCGGCCGGCCATCTCGAACAGCCGCGCCGACACCGGATGAAACGGCGCGTCGGCGAAGCGGGGCGCGTGCTCGGCGAGCAGTTCCCGGTTGGCCGCCAGTACCTCGCGCCAGCCGCGGAACTGGTCGGTTTTGGACAGTGCGAACACCACGGTCTCGACGCGGTCGCCCATCTGGCGCAGGAAGTCCAGCTCGCCGGAGGTGAACGGGGCGGACGCGTCGACCACGAACAGCAGCGCGGTGGCGTTCGCCGCGGCCTCCATCGCCAGGTCACCGTGCGCGGAGTTGAGCCCTCCGACGCCGGGAGTGTCCACAACGGACACGCGTTCGAGGATCGGCACCGGCCCGGTCACCTCGACGTAGCGGGGCGGGAGCTGGCCTGCGGGAAAGTCGTGCGCGGCCGAGACCCAGCGGGTGAGCTCGTCCAGCGGGATGCCGACGGGGGCGAGCTGGCCGGGGTAGCAGGCCTGGGCCGCCCACTCGGGGCCGTGGTCGAACACCAGGTACGCGGCGGTGGCCACGTCGGCGTCGACGGGGGACAGGCCCGGTGTCGCGAGCAGGGCGTTGACCAGGGAACTCTTGCCGCGGTTGGTCTCACCGACCACCACCACGGACGGTTTGCCGGGCCGGGCGCGGCGGATGTCCTCGACCCATTTGGCGGCCTGCGGATCGTTGTCGCGCAGCAGGTCGAGCAGGCCTTCGCGGGCCTGCTTGACCTGGGCGGGCAGTGCGCTGAGCGAGGCGGCGGTCATCGTTTCTGGTACACCGTGACGATCGGGGCGCGCAGGAGCTTGTCGTGATCGGTGAACCCGGCCACCTCGGTTTCGGCGACCGTGCCGTCCAGGGCTGGGTCGTCGGTCTCGACGGCGCCGCCCGCCTCGTGCACGGACGGGTCGAACCGCTGGCCGTCGGGACGCACCGCGGTGACCCCGACACTGGCGAGACCCTGTTCGAGGCGTTCCACGACGCCGCCGCTGCGGGCGCGGTCGAGTGCGTAGAGACAGAGCTGAATGAGCGCCTGGCGGTCGGCCAACGCCCGGTCCAGCACGGCTTTCACATCGTCTTCCGACGTGCCGGTTCCGTCGATCTCCTTGATCAGCGCGGCGGAGATCTGCCCGGTCGGATCGTCCGCGGTCACGTCAGGCTCCCTGCGAAACCATGAAGGCACGCCTACACCCCCGGTTCTCGCGCCGCTGTCGCTTCACGGGTTGACGTTATCGCGTGGCCCATCGTGGCGGAGCGTTTCGCCCAATCCGGGTGGTTCACTGGGCCCGCAGCTGCTGCCAGATCAGGAAGTACGCGCGGTGCACCACGTGTGCCACGCGGCTCTGCGCGGGCGTCGCGCCGAAGGACGCGAACGAGCGCCACCAGCCGGCGCGCTCCAGCGCGTGCGCGGCGAGTTCCTGCCGGTCGCTGCCCGGCATGCCGAGTTGCGCGGCGATGTCGGCATTGCTGCCGACGCGGAGGACCTCCTCGGCAAGGTCCTCCGGCATGTCCACGGCACCGGCCACCACCAGCGTCAGCGCCTCCAGCACCCGCAACTGGTGCGCCTCCGGTTTGGCCAGCAGCACCTCGATCGCGTCGTGCACGCGCTGGCGTTCGGCCGGGTCGCCGGAGGCGTGCGCCAGTGCGGTGACCGACGCGAGTGCCGCCGCGGCCTTGATCCCGTCCGCGCGCGCGGCGAAGACCACGTTCAGCCGGGAGCGTACCGCGGCCAGCCCCGAGGACTCCAGCAGGATGCGGCGCAGCGCGCCCGCGGTGATCTCCGGATCCGCGTGGATCGCGTCGATCGCGCAGCGGATGCCGTACAGGTCAAGGCGTTCCAGCAGGCGCAGCCGGGTGCCCGTCGGTACGTCGCACTCCCAGCTGGTGAAGATGTCCGCCGCCATCAACATGGTCTCCAGCGTGGCTTCGTCCACTGTGGACAGCTGGCGGAGCGCTTCGGCGTCGGCGGAGGTGAAGCCGCCCGATTCGGCGGACTCGGCGACGAGGCCGATGACCGGTAGCACGTCGGCGACCCTCGGCTTCAGCAGCGCGGCCTGTTTCTCGGCCAGCAGCGTCGCCGCCTTCCACACATCATCGCCCGCGCCGCGCACCGATTCGGGCGCGACGGTGTCGGCCTTGTTCAGCACGGCGATCGCGTTCACCGGCCCGGCCTCGCGGCTCGCGGTCGCCGCGGTGAACGCCGCCAGCGCCTGCTGGTCGTCCGCGCGCACGCCCTGCGTCACGACGTAGAGCACGGCCTCCGCGCCGGCGACCGCGTTGCGGGAGGTCTCGTCCAGTTCGTCGGAACCCTCGTCCTGGCTCGCGGCGCCGAGCAGCTGCTCGGTCCGCGACACCGACGCGGCGTCCAGCGAACCGAGCCCGGGTGTGTCGATCACCGTCATGTCCTGCAACACCGCGTTGGTCAGATACGCCTCGATGTGCGACACCTCGGCGATGTCCACGCCCAGCTCGGCGGGAATCATGCCGTCCGGTGCGAACGGCAGCACCTGCTTGCGGCCGGTGGTGAACACGACCTCGATGCGGTCCACGGTGCCGTACTGGAACCGGGTCACCAGGCGGGTGCACTCGCCGACGTCGGTGGGCGCGACCCGGCGCCCGATCAACGCGTTCACCAGCGTGGACTTGCCCGATTTGATCCGGCCGGCGACGGCGACCTGCAACGGCGCGGACAGCCTCCGGACGACCTCGGCGAACCCGGCCGCCGTACGCGCCGAGACCTGCGGTTGCAGCCTGCGGCAGAGGTTGGCCACCGCCACCGAAAGGGGCCCCGTGAGCCGGCCCGGGTCCGTCACGTCGCCCCCTCCCTGTAGCTGGTCCGAATACTGCCACGCCTCATGCCACGGTCCCAGGCAAGGTGGTCCCGCCGGATGACGCGCGGTCGCGTGGTGCCGACCTAGGGTGGCCGGGTGCGGCGACTGAGTCTGTGGATGCGGGCCCACCCGATGGTGGGCGACAGCCTCATCGCACTGTTGTTCCTGGTCCTCGACCTGATGCTGTACGTCGCCGAGGCGGCCTCGTCCGGCCCGGGCAAACCGTGGTACGTCATCGTTCCGATGGACATCGCGATGACCGCACCGCTGGTGTTCCGGCGCAGATATCCGCTGGCGGTCGCCTACGTCGTGCTGGTCATCGGGTTCGTGCACGGCACACTGCAGATCGGCTTCGGGAGCCTGACCACCGCGGCGGTGCTGCTGTACACGCTCGTGATGTACGTGGGACGCCGCCAGGCGCTCTATTACCTGTGCGCGCAGATCGCGTCGGGCGTCGTTTCCTTCGTGCTGAACTCGCAGGGCCAGTCGAGCCTGGTGTTCTCGATCGTGGTGGGGCTGACCTTCGCGTTCTGCTGGGTGCTCGGCGAGTTCATGGGCGCGAGGCAGGCCTATCACGCCGAGGTCGAGGCGCGGCTGCACCTGCTGGAGACCGAACGCGACCAGGCGAGCCGGATCGCGGTCGCCGAGGAACGCGGCCGGATCGCACGCGAACTGCACGACGTCGTCGCGCACGCGGTCAGCGTGATCGTGGTGCAGGCCGATGGCGCCTCCTACGCCCTGCGCTCCGATCCCGACCTTGCCGAACGAGCCGTCCAGACGATCTCCCACACCGGCCGGGAGGCGCTGGCGGAGCTGCGGCGGCTGCTGGAGGTGCTGCGCAACGAACAGCCCACCGACGGCCCGCGCATCCCACAGCCGGGCGCGGAATCGCTCGGCGAGCTGGCACAACGGGTCCGCGAGGCGGGGGTGCCGGTGCGGTTGGAGATCGAGGGCGGGCTGACCGGGCTGCCGACGGGGGTGTCGCTGGGGGTGTACCGGATCGTGCAGGAATCGCTGACCAACACGCTCAAGCACGCGGGGCCGGGCGCGCGGGCGCTGGTGCGGGTGCGCCGGTCCGACGAGCGGGTCGACGTCGAAATCACCGACGACGGGGCGGGCAAGGCACGAGCGCTCGTGCCCGAGGCCCATTCGCTGCCCGGCGGCAACGGGGTGATCGGGATGCGCGAACGCGCCACCCTCTACGGCGGTTCGCTCGACGTCGGCCCGGCGCCCGGCGGTGGCTGGCGGGTGCACGCGAGCCTGCCCGTTAGGTTGGCGCCATGATCCGTGTGGTCGTGGTCGATGACCAGGAGCTGATGCGCGCCGGTTTCCGCATGGTGCTGGGTGCGCAGGACGACATCGACCTGGTGGGCGAGGCCGGGGACGGCGCCGAGGCGGTGCGGCTGGCCGGGGAGCTGCGGCCGGACGTGGTGCTGATGGACGTGCGCATGCCCGTGCTCGACGGGGTGGAGGCGACCAAACGCATCGTGGACGCAGGCACGTCGCGCGTGCTCGTGATGACGACCTTCGACCTGGACGAGTACGTGTACGCGGCGCTGCGCGGCGGGGCCAGCGGGTTCCTGCTCAAGGACACCCCGCCCGCCCATCTGGTGTCCGCACTGCACGCGGTGGCAAGCGGTGAGGCCGTGGTGTCGCCGTCGGTGACGCGCCGCCTGCTGGACCGGTTCGTCAGCGCGGGCGGCGGACCCCTGCGCGACGCGTCCACCCTGGAGGTGCTGACCGACCGCGAGCGCGAAGTGCTGGTGCTGATCGGCAAGGGACTGTCCAACGTGGAGATTGCCGAAAAGCTGTTCCTGTCCGAGGCCACGGTGAAGACACACGTCGGCCGCATACTGGCCAAGCTCGGACTGCGCGACCGCGTGCAGGGCGTCGTGCTCGCCTACGAAACCGGCCTCATCCGGCCCGGCCTCGGTTAACGGAACAACGCCGGATCGGCCTGCTCGGGTTCGATGCCGGCCTCGCGCACCTCCTTCAGCCACCGGCCCCAATCCGGCCGGGTGCCGTCGAGATCGGCGAAGCCGTAGGTGTGCATGAGCGTCCACGAGGCCAGCGTCTTGCCCGCGAAACGCGAGACCTCCGGATCGGCGGCCAGCGCCGCGACGCCACGCCCGAGGTAGTGCGGCGTTTCCGATACGACGAAATCGGCCGGTGCCTTCTTGCCCACCGCGTCCCGCCACGTGTCCTCGGTGACCTCGAACAGGTCGAGCATCATTTCCGAGCGCAGGAATCCCGGCGTGACGGTGAGTCCGGTGCATTCGTACTTCGCCAGCTCCGCCCCGAGTGCGCGGCCGATCGCGCGGACTCCACTCTTGGCGAGGTAATAGGGAATGGTGGGCCCGGCGTAAACATCGGTATCGCCGTCGGTCACCTCGATCACCAGTCCACCGGGCCTGGACACGACCAGCGGCAGTAACCGGTGCAGCGCGATCAGATGCGTGTCCAGGGCGTTGTGCACCTGGGCCAGCGCACCGTCGAGGCTGGACTCCCAGTACGGGACGTCCCATTCGATGAAGCGGTCCCCGCCCCACACGTCGTCGATCAGGATGTCCACCCGGTCGCCGACGCTGTCCCGCAAACTGTCCACATCGGATGGCTCGGTGAAGTCGCAGCGCACCGCGAGGCCGTGCCCGCCCGCGGCGGTGACCAGCTCCGCGGTGTCCTCGATGGTTTCCGGACGCGCCATCGGTGAACCCGACCGCCTCGTGGTGCGCCCGGCGCAGTACACGGTGGCGCCGCGCGCGCCGAGCTCCACCGCGATGGCTCTGCCGCACCCTCTCGTCGCCCCGGTGACCACGGCGACCTTGCCGTTCAAGTCAGTCATATCCGGCAAGCTACCCCGGACCCCCGACAAAAAGCTCAGGGGCGATTCAGGGTCATCACGGATCGCGCCGTGCCGGCGGGCACGAGAAGCTACTACCGCAGTCGGGTACCAAGTTCGACCCACAGGATGACGCGCCGGGACGCCTTTTCCGAAAAGATGAAGTCATCAGGGGTAATCGACAGGCTTTGACCAGGGGAGCAAGTCATGATCGAGGCAATCGGCCTCACCAAGAGATACGGCAGGACGCTTGCCGTCGACGACCTGTCCTTCAGCGTCGAACCCGGACAGGTCACCGGTTTTCTCGGCCCGAACGGGGCCGGGAAGTCCACCACGATGCGCATGATTCTCGCGCTGGACAACCCGACTTCGGGTCAGGTCCGCATCGGCGGCAAGCACTATCGCGAGCTGAAGCATCCGCTGCGCACGGTCGGCGCGCTGCTCGACGCGAAGTGGGTGCACCCGAACCGGTCCGCGCGGGCGCACCTGCTGTGGATGGCCAAGTCCAACAAGATCCCGGTGCGCAGGGTGGACGAGGTGCTCGAGACCGTCGGTCTGTCCGGGGTCGCGGGCAAGCGGGCGGGCGGGTTCTCGCTGGGC
>NZ_JAAXLS010000057.1 GCF_012328925.1 Amycolatopsis acididurans | reverse complement strand
TCGGTCGTCGTTTTGTCCGGGGGCCGAGCCCCCGGAGCCCCTGCGGTGCGAGCTTCTTGCGTTCCCGGGTGGGTGGCTTGGGTGGTTACCAGCGCCGGTTTTCGGGTGTTCCGTTGGGCGTTTGTCCGGCGGCGTTGGCGTTCAGGCTGAGCCGGTTTGCGGGAGGTTTGGCTGACTCTGGTCGCGGGATGCGCTCGCCGGGTCGGTCGTCGTTTTGTCCGGGGGCCGAGCCCCCGGAGCCCCTGCGGTGCGAGCTTCTTGCGTTCCCGGGTGGGTGGCTTGGGTGGTTACCAGCGCCGGTTTTCGGGTGTTCCGTTGGGCGTTTGTCCAGCGGCGTTGGCGTTCAGGCTGAGCCGGCTGCTTCGTGCTGCGCGTGGTCCAACGAGCAGGCCGACCCGGTTGCTTCGTGCTGCCGGGTCGGCCTTGGGGAGCTGGTCAGGCTGCCCTTGCGGGTGTCTGCCGCCCCAGGGGCGGGGCCGGGTGGCCGGCCGGGACGACCGCCGAGTAGAACGCCGTCCAGCACGACGGGCAGCAGTACTGCCGGAACACCACCGGCGCATCGACGTAATCCGCCGCGTTCGCGATGATCTGCGGGCCGGCGTCGGTCGCTGGACCCTCGTACACGGCGAGTGCGACATCCTCGCCGTCGCCCAGGACCTCCGCGCAGTGGCGGCAGGCGACCGCCGCACCGTCCCCGACGGCCACCTCCACGAGGTTGTCGTCCAGCCGCTTCACCGCCGCGAGATCGGCCTTCCGGCCCGACGGCGCCCCCAGCAGACTTGACCGCTCCCGGCGCGCGGACCGCTGACGTTCCCGCTCACCCGCCGTGGCGGCCTCGTCCACGGTGCCGCTCTCCACGACCACCCCGTAAACACTCCGCGCCGCGTCGGCCGTGATCTTCTGCTCCCGCAGGTCCCGCGCGACCGCGCGCGGATCACGGGTGAGCGGATCGCCGTAGCCCCCGCCACCCTGCCAGGTCATCACGAACACCTCGCCGGGCGCGAGGTAACTGGACGCGTAGTTCTGCGCAGGCTCCAGACTGTCGCTGATCTCGCTCAGCTCGCTGGGCATCCGGCCCGACGCCAGCAACTCGCTGACGCGGCTTTGCCGGGCCAGCACGTCCAGACCCGTGTTACCGGGGTGCCCGCCGGCGAGCCCGCCGTTCTGCGAGACGGCCTTGCCGTTGGAAGCGAGCACGAGGCCCATGGGAATGCTCGTGCCGTGCGGGGTGATCGCGATCGAGGCGCCGACGCCGCCGCGATGCCGGCCCGGCCCACCGGAGTCGGGCACCTCGCGCCGCCACAACGCGAGAACCGGATACAGGAACTCGGTCATCTCGACATCGGGAATGCGCCCCATCGGAATACAGAACAACCCACCCGTGTCGATGCCGTCGGCGTGGGGGCGCGCGCCGTACCCGCCGGACATCGGCTCCATGATGATGTTGAGGAACGGCGCCGGCTGCTCGGCACGCTCGTCCAGCCCGGCGATGACCGCGGTGTCCCACGTGCCGCAGCAGGTGGCCTGCACGTTCTTGCCGAGTTCGAGATCGCGGTCGAGCATCTGCGACAGGCATTCGGCCACCAGGTTGCCGGTGAGCCAGGCCGGGCCGATCGGACCGCGGCCCACCGCGGCGGGATAGGTGGCGTTGTTGAGCGTGCCTTCCTCGGTGATCAGGTCGAAGCAGCGCATGAGCCCGCCCGCCGACCACGGGATGTCGCCGGCCAGGATCGGCAGCAGCGCGAGCATGACGCCGCCACGCATACCGGCGTAGGTGCAGTTGACGACGCCGGACTGCGGATCGGTGCCGGTGAAGTCGAAGGTCAGGTGATCGCCGGTCTTGGTGGTGGTGACCGTGATCTTGTGCAGGCCGCGGTCGCCTTCGTGGGACTGGTCCTGATACCCGGTCGCGCTCCAGCTGCCGTCGGGCAGGCTGGTCAGCTTGTCCCGCAGCCGGGTTTCCGCATCCGCCATCATCCGCTTCATGACGGCCTTGACCGTGTCCGCGCCGTACTGCTCGATCAGTGCGTGCAAGCGTTCCCGGCCCACGTTGTTGGCGCCGACCTTCGCGCGCAGATCGAGCGCGACCAGCATCGGCACCCGCGACCGCCGGACCCACACGTCGGCGACGTCGCGCTGCAACTCGAAGTCCCGCACGACCTTCACCGGCGGGGTGGGCAGCGATTCGGAGAACACGTCTTCGGCGGCGGGTGAGAACGAGCCGAGCCCGACGCCGCCGAGGTCCGGTTCGTGGCAGATCGCGCTCGTCCACGCGAACAGCTTGCCGTCGTGGAAGACCGGTTGGTAGACCATGACATCGTTCTGGTGCAGCCCGCCGCCGACCCACGGATCGTTCGTGAGGAACATGTCCCCTTCGGCGATGCCGGGATTGGCCGCGCGGTTGCGCAGCGTCCAGTAGATGGCCAGATCGACCGCGCCGACGAGCATCGTGTTGTAGAGCCCGACCTGGACTTCCTGGCCGAGTTCGTCGGAGATGGCGAAGTCGAAGTCGTTGGCGTCGGTCACGATCGGCGAACCCGACATCCGCTTGAGCGCTTCGCCCATCTCGTCGGTGACCGACCACAGCCGGTGGCGTACGACTTCGTAGGTGAGCGGGTCGAGCGCGTCGACCTGTTCCTGGCTGACACTGTGGACGTCCATAGTGGACGGAAGGGAACGGCGCAGTTCTTCGGGATCGACGGGCCGGCTCGCGAAGGTCTCGGAGCCGAAGATGGGCATGCTCATGAGGCGCTCCTTGCCGAGGTGCGGCGGATGATGAGGTTGCCGAGCGAGTCCACGGTGCCGGTGGTGCCGCCCGGGACGACGACGGTGGTCGTGGGGACCTCGACGATGGCCGGCCCGGCGAGCTCGTGCCCGGCGCGCAGCTTGCGGTAGTCGTAGACGGGCGTGTCGGCGTAACCGGCGGCCGCGTCGAGGCAGACCGGACGGTGTCCTGCTCGCGCCTCGGCCGGATCGGGCGAGTCCGCCGCGGGAATCGTGGGCAGCTCCGGCGAGAACGGCAGGATGCCGATCCCGCGGACCCGGAAGGTGATGGCCTGGATACCGGCCTCGCGGAAGCCGGCGTCCTTGCCGTAGAGGGCGGCGTAGCGTTCCTCGAACGCCGTCGCGGCCTCCTCGATCGCGGCCGCGTCGAGTGGACCGCTCACGACCGGTGCGGTGACCTCGGCCAGCTGCATCGTGTAGCGCATGTCGATCTCGCGGTGAAGTTCGACGGTGTCGAACTTCACGCCCTGGCGGTCCAGCCCCTCGCGCACCTGCTTCTCCAGCACGGCGAAGTTCTGCTCCGCGCGCGCCGGGTCGAACGGCACCGTGGTCGGATCGGACAGCTCGGCGGCCAGCGCGATGTCGGACGACGCGAGGCCGTAGGCGGAGAAGGCCGATGCGACCGGGCCGAGCGGAACCACGACCTCGCCGACACCCACCTCTGCGGCGTAACCGGCGCAGTGCGCGGGACCGGCGCCGCCGAAGGCGTAGAGCACGAAGCCACGCGGATCGTGCCCCGCCTCGACGACGGTTTTCCTCAGCAGGTCACCGGTTTGCGCGTTCTGCACCGTGTAGATCGCGGCGGCCGCCTCTTCGACGGAGAGGCCGAGCGGTTTCGCGATCTGCGTTTCGATCGCCTGGCGGGCCAGTTCGAGCGAGAGCGGTTTGCGGCCGCCGAGCAGACCGCGTTCGGGCAGGATGCCGAGCACGAGGTTGGCGTCGGTGTTGGTCGGCTCGGTGCCGCCGTTGCCGTAGCAGGCCGGGCCCGGAACGGCTTGCGCGCTGCGCGGTCCGATGCGCAGGTTGCCGCCCGCGTCCAGCCAGGCGATGGCGCCGCCGCCGGACCCGATCGCGTCGACGCGCAGGGTGGGCACGTTGATCGGGTGGTGGTTGATCACCGTGGTGGTGTCGCGCACGGGTTCGCCGTCGACGACGAGCCCGGCGAGGAACGTGGTGCCGCCGACGTCGGTGGAGATGATGTTGCGGTGGCCCAGCTGGCGGCCCAGCGCGACCGACCCGACCACGCCGCCGGTCAGCACGGAGCCGACCGTGCTGATCGCCGTGGCCGGAGCTTCCTTGGCCGCGACGGCGCCGCCGTTGCTCTGCATGACCAGCAGCGGCCCGGACAGCCGGTTCTCGCGAAGCGTGTCTTCGAGCGTGGTGAGGTAGTCGCGCAGGCCTGGTCCGATCTGCGTGCTCATGATCGTGGTGGCGTTGCGGGCGAACTCGCGGATGCGCGGGCTGACCTCACTGGAGAGCGCGACGAACACGTCGGGATCGGCCTCGGCGACCAGTTCGCGCAGCCGGTGCTCGTGCGCGGGATTGCGGAAGGACCACAGCAGCGACACGGCGATCGCGCGGACGCCGTCGTCGAGCAGGGCGCGGATCGCGGCGCGGGCCTCGTCCTCGTCCAGTCGCACGACGACGTTGCCGTCCCGGTCCATCCGTTCGGTCACTTCGAGTGCGTGCCGTTTCGGCAGCAGGGTGTGGTCCTTGGCCTGGCCGAGCACGTTCTGCAGCTCGTGCGGGGAGCGGCCGAGGTAGCGGCCCTCGACGTTCATGATGAAGATCGAGTCGCGGTGGCCCTTGGTGGTCAGGAAACCCACCGGCGGCACGTTGCCCATCACCAGCGCGTTCAGCGAGGACGTCGTGCCGTGCGCGATGTGATGGGTCTCGGCGAGCATCTCGGGCAGCGACTTGCCGAGCTGTTCGGCCAGCAAGCCGAGTACGTCGAGCACTCCCCGGGAATAGTCGGGCGGGGTGGACGGGGACTTCGCGGCGAGCACGGTCCCCGCGTCGTCATCGAGAACGGCATCGGTGAACGTGCCGCCCACGTCCACGCCGATGACATACGCCATGACTCACGCTCCTTTGCGTGGAAGCGAACTTGCAGGGGCGCCGACGGCGCGCACGCCTCGGCGCCACAACTGGTGACGAGAACGTAGACTATTAAACGCTGCTGTTTGGAGTCAAGCACGCCGGCTCTTGACTTGTCTTCACTTGTGTTTAATCATTTACGCCATCGTCAATCGACGTGATGAGCCGTAAAACAGGAGGTCAGGATGCGAGTGCGCCGTGCCGCCGTGCTTGGCGGAGGCCCCGGCGGGCTGTACGTCGCGCGTCTGCTGAAGCTGGCCCAGCCGTGGTGCGACGTGGTCGTCCACGAGCAGGGTGAGCCGGACAAGACGTTCGGTTTCGGAGTGGGCCTGGCGGCAGGCACGCAACGCAAACTCGAAGCGGCCGACGCGGACACGCTGCGCGACCTCGTGGCGGCGGGACACCGGCACGACATGACGATGGTGGTCGACGGCCGGACCGCGCGGGTGCACAACGACCGGCTGATCGGCATCGCGCGCACCGAGTTGCTCGCCGTACTGCAACGGCACGCCGAAAAGGCCGGGGTGCGCATCGAATACGGGACGCGGCGCAGCGCCGGCGAGTTCGACGCGGACATCGTCATCGCCGCCGACGGGGTCAGCAGCGCCACCCGCAGCGCCGGCGAGTTCGGCGAGACGACCGAGCTCGGCCGCGGGCTGTTCCTGTGGTGCGGAGCCGAATTCGCGTTGCCGGACGCGCTGTTCGTCCCGGTGCGCACCGAGCACGGTGTGTTCGTGACGCACGCCTATCCGTATTCCGGCGGCCGCAGCACGTTTCTGATCGAGACCGACGAGCAGACGTGGCGAAGCGCCGGGTTCGACCGGTCGCCGGAGCCGGCGCAGCCCGAGGACTCCGACGAGACTTCGTTGCGGTACCTGGAAGAAGTGTTCGCCAGCGAACTGCGAGGACACGCCCTGATCGGTAACCGGACCCGCTGGACCCGGTTCCGCACCGTGCGGTGTGCCCGCTGGTCGCACGGGCGGACCGTGTTGCTCGGGGACGCGGCGCACACCGCCCACTTCTCCATCGGATCGGGCACCAAGCTCGCCATGGAGGACGCGATCGGCCTTGTCGAAGCGCTGGCCGAGGAGCCGGACGTGGAAGCCGCGTTCGCGCGGTACGAGACCACGCGCCGCCCGTCGGTCGAGCGGATGCAGGAACTGGCGCGGCGGAGCCGGCTGTGGTGGGAGTCGTTCCCGTCCCGGCTCGACATCCCGGTCGAGCGGCTGATGGTCGCGTACATGACGCGGGCGGGCAACGTTCCGCTCGACCGCTTCGCCGCCACCAGCCCGGACGTCGTCGCGACCGCGCTCGAGCAGTACGCGGGCGCCGCACCCCCGGCGGCGGACCTCGTCGACTGGGTGCTGGAACAACCCCTGCGGCACGGGAAAACCGAGTTCCCGCACCGGATCCTGCGCCACGTGCCGGACGGGCTCGCGCTCACCACGTTCGCCGAAAACCTCGCCGATCCCTGGGACGAGGCCGGAGACGACCTCATCGCGCGGGCACGTGAGGCTCGCCGGGACGGCGCCGACGGCTTCCGTTTCACCGGGCTCACGGACCGGCCCGCCCTGTTGACCAGGCTGGATCTGGCCGAGCGGGTGCGAAGCGAGGTCGGGGGGCTCATCGTGGTGAATGGGCCGGCGAGTCTGCGCGCCGATCTGGCGGCCGGCCTGGTCAGCGGGCGTTGTGACCTGGTCTCGCTCACCGAGGAGGACGTATGAGCACCAGCAGGTGGGGCAGCCGCCTCGTCGCCTATCCCGAGGACGCCGTGCGCCGCTACCGCGAGGCGGGCCTGTGGGGCACGTGCACCATCGCCGACGAACTGCACGCCGTGGCCGGCGCCCATTCCGAGCGCGACGCCGTCGTCGCGCTGGACGGGCGGCTGACCTTCCGCGAACTGGACGAGCGCTCCGATCTGCTGGCGGCCGGCCTGGCCGGGCTGGGACTCGTGCCCGGTGACCCCGTGCTGTTCCAGGTGACGAACCGGCTGGGGGCGATCCTGGCCTGGTACGGGGTGCTCAAGGCCGGGCTGATCCCCGTGTGCACACTCGCCGCTCATCGCGGTCACGAGATCGGCGAGATCAGCCGCCGCGTCGGCGCGGTCGCGCACCTCGTGGAGGCCGGAACACGCGGGTTCGACCTGGTGAATTTCGCCCTCGAGCAGCAGCGCGACCATCCGACGCTGCGACAGGTTCTGGTGCTGGGCGGAACCGGTACCACCGCCGGGGTCGCGATCGAGTCCCTCGGTGCCGACCTCGATCCGCGAGCCGCGCGCCGGACCGTCGAGGAGATTCAGCGCGGCATCGGTCCCGACGATGTCGCGGTATTCCAGCTCTCCGGCGGGACGACCGGGGTGCCGAAGGTCATTCCGCGGTTGCACGCCGAGTACTGGTACAACGCCGCGGAATACGCGCGTTCGTGGGGATGGAGCGCGGAAAGCCGTGTCGCCCACCTGATCCCCATCATCCACAACGCGGGCATCGTGTGCGCCGTCCACGGCCCCCACAGCGTCGGTGGCTGCCTCGTCCTCGGCACCGCGGATCCGGACGTCTCGTTGCCTTTGCTGGCACGGGAAGGCGCCACGCACGTCCTGCTCGGCCACGGGCATTTCCGGACCGTGGACCTGCCCGCGTTCGAGGCGGCCACGGCCGCGGTGAACCAGATCGTGCTGTCCGGCACGAAGGTGCCGCCCGCGCTGTTCGACGAACTGGAACGCCGCGGCCTGTGGTCCGGGCAGCTGTTCGGCATGGGGGAGGGGCTGTTCCTCACGACCCGTCCCGGTGCTCCCCGCGAAGCACGCGCGGAGACCGTCGGCACCCCACTGTCCGCATTGGACGAAGTGCGCGTGCTCGCGCCGGGGACCGAAACCGAGGTCCCCGACGGGGAAGTCGGCGAACTGTGCTGCCGCGGCCCGTACACGCTGCGCGGCTACTTCGACGCGGACAAGCACAACGCGACGGCGTTCACCTCAGACGGCTTCTACCGCACGGGTGACCTCGCGGCGATCCGCGAGATCGACGGAGGCCGCTACGTCACGATCGAAGGCCGCATCAAGGACGTGATCAACCGCGGCGGAGAGAAGATCAACGCCGAGGAGGTGGAGTCCCTGTTGCTGCGCCACCCACGGATCACCGGCGCCGCCGTGGTCGCCATGCCGGACCCCCGGCTCGGCGAGCGCGGCTGCGCTTACCTTGTCGTACAAGGGAAACCACTCACCCTCGGCGACGTCCAGGAGCATTTCGCCGCGCTGCAGGTGGCCAAGTTCAAATGGCCCGAACGCGTCGAACTGCTTTCCGAAATTCCCCGCACCCTCGTCGGGAAGATGGACAAGAAGCGCCTGCACGCCGACATCGCCGGGAAGGTCGCCGCCGAGAACGCCGCACGGCAGGACAACGCGGCCCCCGCCACCACTTCGGGAGGAACTCTGTGAGCATTCGTCGTATCGGACTCGTGGTCCCCAGCTCCAACGTCACCGTCGAAACGGAGGTGCCCGCGCTGCTCGGCCGCCATCCCGAGGCGCGGTTTTCCTTCCACTCCAGCCGGATGCGGATGCACACGGTGTCCCCGGAGGAGCTGCGTGCGATGAACGCGCAACGCGAACGGTGCGTCGACGAACTCGCCGACGCGGGCGTGGACGCCGTGCTCTACGCCTGTCTGGTCGCGCTCATGGCGCAGGGCCCGGGCGAGCATCAGCGGACCGAGGCCGCGGTGACCGAACAGTTCGCGAAAGCCGGTCAGCGGCCCGCCGTGCTCTCCAGCGCGGGCGCGCTGGTGGAAGGCCTCAACGCACTCGGCGAGCGCCGCATCGCGCTGGTCACGCCGTACCTGCGCCCGCTGGCCGAGCAGGTCGTCGAATATCTGGAAGCCGAGGGTTTCGAGGTCGTGGACTGGGCCGCGCTCGAGGTCGGCGACAACGCCGAGGTCGGGTGCATACCCGGCGACCGGATCATGGCTGCCGCACGCGGCCTGAATCTCGCCGGTGCCGACGCGCTGGTGATCTCCGCGTGCGTGCAGATGCCTTCGCTCGATCTCGTCGAGCCCGCCGAGGCGGAGTTCGGGATTCCCGTCCTGTCCGCGGCTACCGCAGGTGCGTACACCCTGCTGCGTCACCTCGGCCTGCCGCCCACGGTGCCCGGCGCCGGCCGTCTCCTGGCGTCGCCGGCATGATGAACCCGGTATTCGCGGCCGAACCTTTACCATGATGGCCATGACCAGCAGTTCGCGACGAAAGCCCGCACCGCGCAAGGCCGGGGCGGCTCCGCGAGCCGGCGGCAACGGCGCGGCGGAGGGCGACAAGCCTGCGCGCGTCACGACCGCGCGCCGGGAGCTCGTCGAGAACGAGATGTACGAGCAGGCCACCCGGCTTTTCGCCGAGCGTGGCTTCGCGGGCACCAGCCTGCAGGACATCGCGGACGCGATCGGGATCACCCGCCCCGCTCTTTACTACTACGTCAAAAGCAAGGACGAGCTGCTGGCCAAGCTGGTCACCGAGGTCACCAACGGCCCGCTGAACGAGCTGAAGGAGCTGGTCGAGCAGGCCGATCTCGACGCGGTGGGGCAGCTGCGCGCCATCGTGGAGATCATCGTGCGGCGTCGCGCGACCCAGCCGGCGCGGTTCCGGCTGCTGATCCGTTCCGAGGCCGAACTTCCCGAGGAACTGACCGCGGCCTATGACGAGAGCCGCCGCGCCGTGCTGAAGACCGTCGCCGAGGTCATCGAGGACGGCATCCGGGCGGGCCAGTTCCGGCCGGTCGACGCACGGGTGGCCGCGCTGGGCGTGCTGGGCATGTGCAACTGGGTCGCGTGGTGGTTCAACCCGGGCGGTCGCGACAACGAAGAGGCCGTGACCGACCAGTTCGCCGAAATGGCGATCGCGGCCCTGCGCCGGGCCGATCACCACACGCTCGACGGCGAGGGCCCGCAAGCCGCGTTGAAGATGCTCCGGCAGGACCTCGACCACCTCGAACGCCTGCTCAAGGACTGACCGCCGCTCCCGTGGCGCAACACATCCCGGCGGACACATGCCCGCGAAATCGTCTCTAACGTCAAACTGTTGACTCAATCGTTGACTGCCGCGTACCGTGAGGGAAACGGCACGAGGTATTGCAGGAGGTTCTCCATGACGGAGCTGGACCACCGGGTCAGGGGGGTCGACCACGTCGCGTTCCCGACCTTCGACCCGGCCGCGACGGTGCGCTTCTACCGGGACGTGCTGGGTTTCCCGGTCGTGCATTCGATTTGCGCGGCGGGCTGGGGCCCGGAGGACCACCCGGACTTCATCCACTTCTTCTTCGACATCGGCAACGACGACCGGATCGCGTTCTTCTACTACTTCGGCACCGGCACCGAAATCGGCGGTGCCGAGGGCGCCAAGGGCGATGTCTACGCACGGTTCGGCGCGGAAGTCCCGGAGTTCTTCGTGCGGTCACGGCATCTGGCGATCCACGTGGACAACGAAGAGGATCTGCTGGAGTACCGGCGCCGCCTGGACGCCAGCGACTGGCCCGTCGAGATGCAGATCCAGCACGAGACCATCGAGTCGATCTACACCCACGACCCGAACGGCTACATGTTCGAGATCACCCGCGCGATGCGCCCGGTGACACCCCAGGAAGATCTCGACGCGAACCTCACCATCGACGCGCTGCTCGACGTCGTGGCCGAGCCGGAGCCGACGTTCGGGAAACTGCTGGCCCGCAAGGCGGAGCTGATCGTCGAACGGGCCGCGGACTGGGAACTGGCCCGCAGCGAGCAGGAGGCGGGGCGGTGACGACCCTCTACGTGCTCGACGTACCGGAGAACACGCCGCTGGCCAAGGTGGCGGGCGAGGATTCGGCGGTGAGCATCGGCCGGATCGGCCCGTACTTCGAGATCAACGCGGCGGGCCCGATCGTCATCGACCGGCGCGCCACCGGCTGCCGCCACGCCGTCTGGTACAGCGCCGTGGCCGGGGTGGCCAGGGACAGCCGCATCACCCAGCACGACAAAGACGCTCTGCGCGTGGAGCCGGTGTGACGAGCACGGGACGTCTCGGCGCGGGCCGGTACCTGGCAGCGGACAGCCGCCCGGACAACAGCACCACGACGGTGCACGAACTGACCACTGTGGACGGAGCGACCGTGCGCGGCGTGCTCACCACCGTGCCCGGCGCCACGACGGTCGTCTGCCTGATGCACCCGCGCCAGGACGTCACCCACCATCCGCTGGTCCCGCTGCTGCTGCGGTCGGGCGCCGCGGTGTGGACACAGCACACCCGCTCGGTCAACAACGACCTCACCCTCGTGCACGAGCAGGCGCTGCTGGACGTCGCCGCGGGCCTGGTTTTCCTGCGGGAGCAGGGTTTCGCGTCGATCGTCACCCTCGGCCATTCCGGTGGGGGCGCGCTGTACGCCTTCTACCTGGAACAGGCGGGACGTCCGGCGGGGGAGCGCATCACCACGACCCCGGGCGGCAGGCCGGTTCCACTGGCCGACGCCGAGATGCCGTTGGCCGACGGCGCGGTCTTCCTCGCCCCGCACCCCGGGCAGGGCAAGCTGCTGCTCGGCTGCATCGACCCGTCGGTGGCCGACGAGCACGACCCGCTGTCCGTGGTGCCCGAGCTCGACCCGTTCAATCCGGCCAACGGGTTCGCCGAGCCACCCGAGAGTTCCTCCTATACGGCCGAATTCCTGGCCCGGTACCGCGCCGCGCAGCACGATCGCGTCGCCCGGATCGACGCCGTCGCGCGCGAGCATCTGGCCCGCGCCGCGGAGGCGCGCGCGGCGTTCAAGAACAGTGGCGAGGCGGCGCACCGGCGCCGCTCGCTGGCGCCGCGGATCATCGCCGTGTACCGGACCGACGCCGATCCCCGCACTGTCGATTTGTCCCTCGATCCCAGCGAACGGCCGTACGGGTCGCTGTTCGGTTCGCGGCCCGACCTCATCGACTACGGCCAGGTCGGGTTCGGTCGGCTCACCACCCCGGAAGCGTGGCTGTCCACCTGGTCCGGGCTCAGCTCCAACGCAGATTTCGTCCGCTGCGCGCCCCGGGTCACCGCGCCGACCTTGTTCGTCGAACTCACCGGCGACCAGGCCGCGTTCCCCGCCGATTCCCGCCGGATGATCGGCGCGCTCGGCGCGGACGACCGCACCACCGCCACCGTGCGCGGCCTGCATTTCGGCGGCCCCATCGCCAAGGGGGAGCCCACCGGCAACGAGCTGGCCGCCACGGAAATCGTGCGCTGGCTCGAGAAGCGCTTCGAGCTCGCGGATTCGCCCGGCAGGTGAGCGTGGGGGCGCACCTACGTCGAATCCTGAAACGTCTCTACCGTCCTCAGTAGACAGATTCGAGCAGCGCCCGGGTCTCGGCCTCGGTCGGGGTTTTCGGTGCGTTCCGGGTGACGGCGTCGGCGATCGCGTCCGCCGCGACGGCGGGCAACTGCTCGCGGGCGACGCCGAGATCGCGCAGCCGCCGCTTGATCGCCAGCGCGCCGGAAATCCCGCGCACCGCTTCGATCGCGGCGCTCGCCCAGTCGCCCGTGGGTGTGGCGCGCAGGGCGCGGGCCACGGATTCGTAGGCACCGGCGGCATCGCCCGCGCCGAGAGCCATGACCTCCTCCAGCACGGTGGCGAGCGCCACTCCGTGCGGGATGCCGGCGTGTGCGGTGAGCGCGTGCCCGATCCCGTGCACGAGGCCGAGGCCGGACAGGGTGAGCGCGTGCCCGGCCAGGTGGGCGCCGAACATCATCCGCGCCCGCGATTCGAGGTCGGAGCCGTCGCGGTGCACGGCGGGCAAAGCCTCGCCCACCATGGTGATCGCCTGCGTCGCGTACGCCGCCGACAGCGGGCTCGAGCCGCGTGAGGACAGCGATTCGATGCCGTGGACGAGCGCGTCGAAACCGCTCGCGGCGGTCACCGACGGCGGCAGGCCGAGGGTGAGTTCCGGGTCCAGCACGGCGATCCTCGGGCGCACCGACGAATGTCCTATGTAGACTTTGCGCCGGGTGCGGGTGTCCTCCACGACGCCGAAGCCGTTGGTCTCGGCCCCGGTGCCCGCGGTGGTGGGCACGGCGATCAACGGCGCCCAGCCCGATTCGGCCGGAGCGGCGGCCAGCAGCGAAATGCCCTTCGCCGCATCCAGCGCCGAGCCACCGCCGAGCGCGATCACCGCGCAGGTCCCGAACTCGCGCAGGCGGGCGGCGCCGCGTTCCAGTTCCGTCATCGGCGGATTGGGGCCGACGTCCTCGTAGGTGGCGTGCTCGATGTCGCTCAGCAGTCCCTCGACACGATCGACGATTCCGGTGGGGCGCAACGCGCGGTCGGTGACCACGAACGCGCGCGAACGGCCGAGCGCCGCCACGTGTGCGGGCAGGTCCGCGACGACACCGGGCCCGAACTCGGTGCGGCCGCTCAGCTCGACGCTGAGCCGCGTCAGATCCGCCACCTGCGCACCGCCTCCTCGTCCAGTTCCACGCCGAGCCCGGGCCGTTGCGGCACTTCCAGTTTCCCGCCGGCGTTGACGAGCACGGGTTCGGTGAGCATGAAGTCGCGGCGCTGCGGCGTCCAGCCCGGCGGATCGAAGGGATACTCGAAGAACGGTCCCGCGCCCACGCCCGCCGCCACGTGCAGGTTCGCGAGCAGGCCGATGCCGTTGGTCCAGCTGTGCGGGGTGAACGCGCGGTGCTTGAGCTGAGCCAGCTCCGCCAGCGTGCGTGCGCGGTGCATGCCGACCGCGAGCACGACGTCCATCTGGTACACGTCGAGCACGTCGTCTTCCAGGTACCGCAGCAGTTCCGGGACCGAATGATGCATCTCACCCGCCGCGATCCGCAGACCCGGATTGTCCATTCGCAACTGCCGGAAACCCTCGACGTCCGGATAGGGCAGCGGTTCTTCGACCCAGAACACATCCAGCTCCGCGAGCCTGCGCACGAGCTGGCGGGTCGTCGCCAGGTCTGTCGCGGTCGCGGTATCACCCGCCATGCGCCAGGACTGGTTCAGATCGACCATGATCGTGAAGCCGGGTCCCAGCGCGTCCCGGACGGCGGCGACCGCGGCGACGCCGTCCTCGATGAGCGCGCGGTCGATCCGGATCTTCATCGCCTGAAAGCCCGCTTCCCTGACCTGCCAGGCGGTTTCCACACGCTCTTGTGGCGACTTGAGCTCGGCGGAGGAGGCGTAGGCGGGAAGGGCGCGCGTGGAATTGCCGAACAGCGTGGCGACGGGCAGTCCGGCGACCTTGCCGATGATGTCCCACAACGCCGCCTCCAGCGGCCAGAAGCGGCCGCCGTGGAAGTTGGCCGTCTCGATCGCCTTGACGTGACGGGCGATGTCGAGCGGGTCCTCGCCGAGAAAGTGGTCGCGCGCCGAGTCGAAGCCGTCCATCGTGTCCCCGGAGCCGATGCCGGTGACGCCTTCGTCGGTGTGCACGCGCACGATCGTCGCGTCGAAATGCTCCCGGGGCCGGGGATCCCAGGCGGCGCGCAGCGGCGGGTCGAGGTCGATGCGCAGCCGGTCGAGCACGATCTCGGTGATCTTCATCGAAATCGACGTTAGAAGCGGGGCCGGGCCGCGGCAAGCGATCGCAACCTGTGTTGCGCTGGCGACAACTCGCGAGGCAGGGTCGGATCATGACGGGACACGGGCTCCGGCGTGATGTCAGCCTGCTGGAGGCGCTGGCCACGCCCGAAGCGAGACATGCGGGCGGCCTCGGGGTGGTGCGGATCGCCGAACTGGCGGGCCGGGAGAAGAGCCAGGTCTCGCGTGCGCTGAAGGCACTCGCCGAGGAAGGCATCGTGGAGCGGGATCCGGACACGCGGGGCTACCGGCTGGGCTGGCGGCTGTTCTCGCTCGTGGCGCGCACGGCCGAGGACCGCCTGGTGCGCGCGGCCGAACCGGTGCTGCGCGAACTGTCCGCCGAACTGGAGGAGACCTGTCATTTGTGCGTGCTGCGGGATCAGGAGGTGCTGACCGTGCTGTCGGTGTCCGGGCATTCGTTTCGTGTGCACGGCTGGGAAGGCCGCGGCGTGCCCGCACACTGCACGTCGGCGGGCCGGGTGCTGCTGGCGGATGCCACCCCGGACGAGCTGTACGTGCGCTTCCCCGGCGACCGCGACCGGCTGCCGGAGTTGTGGGCGCGGATCCGGCAAGGCAGGCGGGACGGTTTCGCGCAGGTGAGGGAGGAGTTCGAATCCGGGCTGGTCGGCGTCTCGGCGCCGGTACGCGATTTCCGCGGCCGGGTGGTGGCCGCACTCAACGTCTCCGCACCGGCCGAGCGTCTCGGCGCCGGGCTCGACGGCGCGGGCCGCGTGACCGCCCGCGCCGCTTTGGCCGTATCCGCTCAGCTCGGCTGGGACGACCGGGTTCAGCCGGTCACGCGCGCGTAGACAACGATGTTGTCCTCGTAGTTGCGCGTCGAGCTGATGGGGTACAGCGACAATTGTCCTATGCCGCCTCGGCCGACACGCTGATACTCGAAACGGCACTGATCAACAGGGTCGAGATCGGCGGAAATGGCGGTAATCTGGCCGCACCACGGTCAACGCCGACCCTGAGGAGCGTCTGATGCAGAGGGCCACGTCGACGTCGCCTGGCGCGACTCCGATGACAGCCGCGGGCCGCCTTCTCTCCGTGCTCGACGCGTTCGCGCCGGGCCGCAGCACTCTCACGCTGAGCGAGATCAGCAGGCGCGCCGGCCTGTCGCTGACCACCGCGCATCGCCTCGCCGGTGAGCTGGTCAACTGGGGTGCGCTCGAACGCGATGCCGACGGCCGCTACCGCATCGGCCTGCACCTGCTCGAACTCGCCGCGCTGGCACCGCGTGGCCTCGAACTCCGCGAACTCGCACAACCGTTTCTCGAGGACCTGTTCCATTCCACCCGCGCCCACGTACACCTCGCCGTCCGCGACGGGGCCGAGGTCGTGTACGTGGAGACGATCCGCGCCCGCGGCGCGGTCACCGTGCTGAGCAGACTCGGGCAGCGCTGGCCGCTGCACGCCACCGGCACCGGTCTGGTGCTGCTCGCCTTCGCCGGCCACGAACTGCAGGAACACGTCCTCGCTCGGCCGTTGAAGCGGTACACGCACCGGACGGTGACCGACCCGCGCGTGCTGCGCCGCACCCTCGCCGAGGTGCGCCGCACGGGTATCGCCGTCGCCGAGGAGCAACTGACCCTGGAGGGCGTCGCCGTGGCGGCACCGATCCGTGGCCCCGGCGACGAGGTGGTCGCCGCGCTCGGCCTGGTGGTGCACATGAACGAATGCGAACCGCGGGCTCTCGTCCCGGTCATGACGGCCGCGGCGCGCGGTATTTCGCGTGCTCTCGGTGCACCGTCCGCCAAAGGGTATGGCGGCGCGGTGAAGGGCCGCTGATGCTTCCGCCTCGCGGAACCGGCCTCGCCCGCCCGTCGTGCCGAACCGCATTCTTGCGCCATGACCGCACATTTCGTGGCGGCGGAGGATATCGGCGAGGTCCACGCGTCGCTCCGCCGCCGGCTCGACCTGCTCGTCGAGCGCTCGCCGTTCTACGCGGATCTGTTCGCCGAGCACGGGATCGCCCCTGCGGCGCTGGAAAGCCTTGACGCGCTGAGCAAGTTTCCCTTCACCACCAAGCACATGCTGCGCGAGAGCCAGGCCGCGGCGCCACCGTTGGGCAGGCACGCCGGTGTCGCCATGGACCGGATCATCCGCGTGCACGCCTCCACCGGTACCACCGGAAAGCCGAGCTGGGTCGGGGTGACACGAGCGGATTCGTCGGCGTGGACGGAAATGACGGCGAACGCGATGCACACGCAGGGGCTGGTCGCCTCCGATGTGGTCGTGCACGGCGCGGGGCTGACGTTGTTCGTCGGCGGGCTTCCGGTGCGGGACGCGATCGAGCGGATCGGGGCCACCATGGTGCCCATCGGTACCGGCGCGTCGGAGAAGGCCGTGCTCGCGATGTCCACGTTGGCCGCCACGACGCTGCACAGCACGCCGTCCTACGCGCGGTATCTCGCCGAGTACATCCGCGAGAAGCTGGGCCGCGATCCACGCGAGTTGGGCCTGGGCAAGATCATGGTCGGCGGCGAGCCCGGCGGCGGCGAGCCCGCCTTCCGTGCGCACCTGGAGCGCGAATGGGGTGCGACGGTCACCGAAGGGCTCGGCAACGCGGACATGGCCCCGATCCTGTTCGCCGAACGGCCCGGCACCGCCGGAATGCGTTACACAGGAGGAAAACACGTCGTCGCCGAACTGGTCGACCCGTCCTCCGGCGATCCCGTCGAACCCGAACCGGGCGCGACCGGTGAGCTGGTCTACACCTCGGTCGACCGGGAATGCTGCGCGCTCGTGCGCTTCCGCACCCGGGACCGGGTTCGCGTGACCGGGATGGACGGCGCCACCCCGCTCATCCGCTGCGTCGGCCGCGCCGACGACATGCTCATCGTGCTCGGCGTGAACGTTTTCCCCTCCGCGGTAAGGGATCTGGTGCACGAGTTCCATCCCCGGACCTCGGGCGCGATCCAGATCGTGCTGCCCTCCGACGGGCCGCGCGTCGAACCACCGCTGAACGTCGAGGCCGAATGGGGTGAGGCACCCGGCGACCGCGACGAGCTGGCGCGGTGGATCGAACGCGCGATCCGGCGGCGGCTGACGATCCCCGCCACCGTGACGCTGGTGCCGCCGGGTTCCATCGCGCGTTCGGAGATGAAGACCAGCCTCACGCGGCGGCGGTGATCCGCCCGATTTCCGTTACCAGCGCGTCGATCTCGTCGTCGGTGTTGTAGTAGTGCACCGAGGCGCGGACGGCCTCCGGCAGGTCGCGGGCGGTGAACTCGTACTGCGCGGAGGTGCGGTGGGTGACCGAGGTGTTGATGCCCGCCTTCGCCAGCCGCTCCTTGACCTCGGGCGAGGGCAGGCCGGCGGCACTGAAGGTGACGATGCCGCACTTTCGCGCGCCGCGATCGTGCACCGTGATGCCGGCCAGCGCGCCGAGCGCCTCGCGGAGCCGGGCGGCCAGCACGCGCACGCGTTCCTCGATCGCGGGCAGGCCGATCTCGAGCGCGTAGTCCACGGCGGCGCCGAGACCGAGCGTGATCCCGAAGTTGCGTTCCCACACCTCGAACCGTTTCGCGGTCGGGTCGACCTCGTAGCGGCCGGGCGCGGTCCAGGTGGCCGAGTGCAGGTCGAGCATCGCGGGCTCCAGCCGGTCCCGCAGCCGGGGGTGCACGTAGAGGAAGCCGGTGCCGCGGGGCCCGCGCAGGTACTTGCGGCCCGTCGCGGACAGCGCGCCGCAGCGCAGCCTGGTGACGTCGAGATCGAGCTGACCCGCGCTCTGGCACGCGTCGAGCAGGAACGGGATACCGGCGCGCTCGGCGATCGCGCCCACCTGCTCGGCGGGGTTGACCAGCCCGCTGTGCGTGGGCACGTGGTTCATCGAGATCAGCTTCACGTTGCCGTCGATGCGGCGCTCCAGGTCGGCGACGTCGAGCTGGCCCGTCGCGTCGTCGGCCACCACCTCGACCCGCGCGCCGGACTGAAGGTAGGCGATGGCGTTGCTGGCGTACTCCGAGCGGCAGGTGAGGATCTTGTCGCCGGGGCCGAGCCGTAACGCGTAGAACACGGCCTGCCACGACCGGGTGGCGTTGTCGGCGAGCGCGACGTCCTCGGCGCGGGCGCCGAGCAGACGCGCGACCGAGGCGTAGACGTCCTCGAACCGGCCGCGCGTGGCCGCCGCGAGTTCGTAGCCACCCCGCACGGCCTCCTCGCGCAGGTAGTCGACGACCGTGTCGACCACGACGGCCGGCGGCAGGGCCGCGCCCGCGTTGTTGAAGTGGATCACCTCGGCACAACCGGGTGTCTCGGCCCGGTACCTGCTGACGTCCATGAGATCGACACTAGGGGGAGCTTGTGACCCGAGCTACGCGTGAGCGGACCGGCACGCCTTCGCGAAACTGTCGGTGCCCAGGGCTAGGCTGATCCCCCAGGCCCGGGAAGTACCGCTAAGGGGAGGTTTTCGCTGGTGTCGAACGATTCCTTCGTTCACCTGCATGTGCACACCGAGTACTCCATGCTCGATGGCGCGGCGAAGATCGCTCCTCTGTTCGC
This sequence comes from Amycolatopsis acididurans, assembly GCF_012328925.1. GTDB lineage: Bacteria > Actinomycetota > Actinomycetes > Mycobacteriales > Pseudonocardiaceae > Amycolatopsis_E > Amycolatopsis_E acididurans. The sequence goes on along the minus strand of NZ_JAAXLS010000057.1, from coordinate 22,201 downwards.
GGAGGCCGCGCGGCTGGAGATGCCGGCCGTCGGCATGACCGACCACGGCAACATGTACGGCGCCGACGAGTTCTACCAGCAGGCCCGCAAGGCCGGGCTCAAGCCGATCATCGGCATCGAGGCCTACATCGCGCCCGAGTCGCGCTTCCACAAGAAGCCGGTCTTCTGGGGGCAGGCCAACCAGCGTGGCGCCGACGAGTACGGCGAGGGCGGTGACGTCTCCGGTGGCGGTGCCTACACCCACATGACGATGCTCGCCGAGAACGCCACCGGCCTGCGCAACCTGTTCAAGCTCTCCTCGCTGGCCTCGATGCAGGGCTATTACCGCAAGCCCCGGATGGACCGCGAGCTGATCGCGGAGAACCACGAGGGCATCATCGCCACCACCGGCTGCCCCTCCGGCGAGGTGCAGACCCGGCTGCGGCTGGGTCAGAAGGCCGAGGCCGTCCAGGCGGCCGCCGACTACCGCGACATCTTCGGCCCGGACAACTTCTTCCTCGAGCTGATGGACCACGGCCTGCCCATCGAGCGGTCGGTCCGCGAGGGCCTGCTCGAGATCGGCAAGCAGCTCAACCTCCGCCCGCTGGCCACCAACGACTCGCACTACGTCACCAAGGACCAGGCCGACTCGCACTCGGCGCTGCTGTGCGTGCAGTCGGGCAAGACGCTCAATGACCCGAACCGGTTCAAGTTCGACGGCGACGGCTACTACCTGAAGTCGGCCGCGGACATGCGCGAGTACTGGGACTCCGAGGTCCCCGGCGCGTGTGACTCCACGCTGCTGATCGCCGAGCGCGTGCAGAGCTACGAGGACGTCTACACCCACAAGGACCGGATGCCGGTCTTCGGGGTCCCGGACGGGCACGACGAGGCGAGCTGGCTGCGTGCCGAGGTCGCCGAGGGCATGAAGTGGCGTTTCCCGGAGGGGGCCCCCGAGGGCTACGAGGAGCGCATCGAGAAGGAACTCGACGTCATCATCGGGAAGGGCTTCCCGGCCTACTTCCTCGTCGTCGCCGACCTGATCAACTACGCGCGCAGCGTCGGCATCCGGGTCGGCCCCGGCCGTGGTTCGGCCGCCGGCTCGCTCGTGGCGTACGTGCTGGGTATCACCAACCTGGACCCGATTCCGCAGAAGCTGCTGTTCGAGCGGTTCCTCAACCCCGAGCGGGTGTCGATGCCGGATATCGACATCGACTTCGACGACCGCCGCCGCGGCGAGATGGTGCGCTACGCCACCGAGAAGTACGGCGCCGACCGCGTCGCGCAGGTGATCACGTTCGGCACCATTAAGACCAAGGCCGCGATCAAGGACTCGGCGCGGGTCCACTTCGGCCAGCCGGGCTACTCGATCGCGGACCGGATCTCCAAGGCGCTGCCGCCGCCGATCATGGCCAAGGACATCCCGCTGTCCGGCATCGTCAACCCCGAACACGAGCGCTACGGCGAGGCCGCCGAGGTCCGCACGCTGGTCGAGACCGACGAAGAGGTCAAGACGATCTTCGAGACCGCCCGCGGTCTCGAAGGCCTGATCCGCAACGCGGGCGTGCACGCCTGTGCGGTCATCATGTCCAGCGAACCGCTGATGGACGCGATCCCGCTGTGGCAGCGTGACGACGGTTCGATCATCACCGGCTGGGACTACCCGTCGTGTGAGGCCATCGGCCTGTTGAAGATGGACTTCCTCGGTCTGCGCAACCTCACCGTCATCGGGGACGCCATCGACAACATCAAGGCCAACCGTGGCGAGGACGTCGACCTCGACACCCTCGGCGTCGACGACCCCGAGACCTACAAACTGCTGTCCCGCGGTGACACGCTCGGCGTGTTCCAGCTGGACGGTGGCCCCATGCGTGACCTGCTGCGCCGCATGCAGCCCACCGTGTTCGACGACATCGTCGCGGTCGGCGCGCTGTACCGCCCCGGCCCGATGGGCATGAACGCGCACAACGACTACGCCGACCGCAAGAACGGCCGGCAGCAGGTCAAGCCGATCCACCCCGAGCTGGAAGAGCCCCTGAAGGAGATCCTGGCCGACACCTACGGCCTGATCGTCTATCAGGAGCAGATCATGCACATCGCGCAGAAGGTCGCCGGCTACACGATGGGCCGAGCGGATGTGCTGCGCCGCGCGATGGGTAAGAAGAAGAAGGAGGTCCTCGACAAGGAGTTCGAGGGCTTCCACGCCGGGATGAGGTCGAACGGCTTTTCCGACGAGGCCATCCAGGCGCTGTGGGACACGATCCTCCCGTTCGCCGGGTACGCGTTCAACAAGAGCCACGCGGCCGCGTACGGCCTGGTCTCGTACTGGACCGCCTACCTCAAGGCCAACTACACCGCGGAGTACATGGCCGCGCTGCTGACCTCGGTCGGTGACAACAAGGACAAGTCGGCGGTGTACCTGTCGGAGTGCCGCAGGCTCGGCGTCAAGGTGCTGCCGCCGGACGTCAACGAATCGGGCCAGCGCTTCGCCGCGGTCGGGGAGGCGATCCGCTTCGGCATGGGCGCGGTCCGCAACGTCGGCGCGAACGTGGTCGAGTCGATCATCAAGACCCGCGAGGAGAAGGGCAAGTACTCCTCGTTCACCGACTTCCTGGACAAGTCGGAGCTGGTGGCCTGCAACAAGCGGGTCATCGAATCGCTGATCAAGGCCGGTGGGTTCGACTCGCTGGGCGCGACGCGGCTGGCGATGATCCAGGTGCACGAGGACGCGGTCGACGCCGTGGTGCCGCTCAAGCGGCAGGAGGCGATGGGCCAGTTCGACCTGTTCGGCTTCGGCGGCGACGAGAGCGCCGAGCCCGCGCCGTCGTCCTCGCCGCTGGCGCATCTGAAGTTCACCGAGGAGGAGTGGCCGCGCAAGCAGCTGCTGGCGTACGAACGGGAGATGCTGGGCCTGTACGTGTCGGCGCACCCGCTGGACGGCGCCGAGCGGATCCTGCGCAAACACGCGCCGCGCCCGATCGCCGCGATCCTGGACAACCCGCCCAAGGAAGGCGAGCTGATCATTTCCGGCTTGATCACGTCGCTGGAGCGGCGGGTCAACAAGAAGGGCGAGCCCTGGGCCATCTGCACGGTCGAGGACATGGACGCCGCGCTCGAGGTGCTGTTCTTCCCGAAGTCCTACGCGATGTTCTCCGCCGATCTGATCGAGGACAACGCGGTGCTGGTCAAGGGCAGGGTGAACTGGCGCGAGGACAAGATGTCGGTGTTCGGCGGCGGTCTGGTGCCGCTGGACCTGTCCGAGGTGGGCAACGGCGAGGACGAACCGCCGCTCGTGCTGAACTGCTCGGCAGAGAAACTGGACAAGAGCGTCGTCGGTGAGCTGAAGCAGACACTGCTCGCGCACAAGGGCGAGACCCCGGTGCGGCTGAAGCTGATCGGCCGCCAGCGCGAGACGGTGTTCGCCCTCTACGACTACCCGGTCAAGGTCACGTCGATGCTGATGGGTGAACTGAAGGGCATCCCCGGAATCACCGCCGGCACCTAACCCGCGAGTCGAGCCTTCCGCGCGCCCGAGTCGGCCCTGGAGCGCGCCCGAGTTGGGGCCGCGGTGCGCCCGAGTTGGGGTCGGCGTGCGCCCGAGTTGGGGCCAGGGTGCGGCCGAGTCGGGCTTGGGATGCGGCCGAGTTGGGGCCAGGGCGTGCCCGAGTCGGGCCCGGGGTGCGCGCGAGTTGAGGCCGGGGTGCGGCTGAGTCGGGCGCGGAGTATGCGCGAGTTGCGCCTGGCGTGCGGCCGAGTTGGGCCCAGGGCGTGCGCGAGTTGGGGCCAGGCAGCGGCCGAGTCGGGCCTGGGGTGCGCGCGAGTCGGGGCCGGGATGCGGCCGAGTCGGGCCGGGGATGCGGCCGAGTCGGGCTTGGGGTGTGCGCGAGTTGGGGCCAGGGCGCGGTCGAGTCGGGCCAGGGGTGCGCGCGAGTTGAGGCCAGGGCGCGGTCGAGTAGGGCGCGGGATGCGCCCGAGTTGCGCCCGGGAAGCGCCCGAGTAGGGCTCCGGCAGTGCGCGCGAGTCGGGCCTGAGGAGTGCGCCGCGAGCCAGGCCGTGGCAGCGGCCGAGCCCTGCTTACCCTCGCTAAGCGAGTCAAGATGGGTGAGTGGCGGACACCCGGGAAACCGCCCATGAGCCAGATCCCCGCCGGTGGAAGGCGCTCGCGGTCACATTGGCCGCCGGGTTCATGGGCCTGCTCGACGTCAGCATCGTCAACGTCGCCCTGCCGTCGATCCAACGCGGCATCGGCGCCGACGCGGGCACCGCCCAATGGGTCATCTCCGGCTACGCGCTGACCTTCGGCCTCGTGCTCGTCTCCGGCGGGCGCCTCGGCGACACCTTCGGCCGGCGACGTATGTTCCTCATCGCCCTCGCCGGGTTCGTCGCGACCAGCGCGCTCACCGGCGCCGCCCCCGACGCCACCCTCCTCATCGTCGGCCGCCTCCTGCAGGGCTGTGCCGCGGGCATGCTCACCCCACAGAACTCCGGCCTCATCCAGGACCTGTTCCGCGGCGCCGAGCGCGGCCGCGCGTTCGGCTTGTTCGGCGCGGTCGTCGGCATCTCCACCGCGGTCGGGCCCGTGCTCGGCGGCCTCATCCTGGCCATCTTCGGCGAGCAGGACGGCTGGCGGTGGGTGTTCTACGTCAACGTGCCCATCGGCGTCGTCGCGTTCGTGCTCGCGACGCGTCTCGTCCCGGAGAAACCCGGGCGCCGCACCAGGCTTCGCGACGAGATCGACTTCCTCGGCGTCGCCCTGCTCGGCCTCGCCGTGCTCGGTGTGCTGCTCCCGCTGGTCGAGTCCGAGCAGGGCGGGCTGCGCCGCCTGTGGTGGCTCTTCCCCGCCGCCGTGATCTTCGGCCTGGCGTTCGTCCGGTGGGAGCGCCGCACGGTGCGGCACGGCCGCTCGCCGCTGATGGACATCAGATTGTTCACCTCCACCCCCGGTTACGCGTCCGGCGCGGCGCTCGGCGCCACCTATTTCTGCGGTTTCGCGGGCATCTGGCTCGTGTTCGCGATCTTCTTCCAGCAGGGGCTCGGCTATTCGCCACTGCGGTCCGGCCTGCTGGTCACCCCGTTCGCGATCGGTTCGGCCGTGTCGGCGGCGCTCGCCGGGCGCCTCGTCGCCGGCCTCGGCCGCAAGCTCACCGTCACCGGACTGAGCCTGGTCGCCGTCGGCCTGGTCACCGTGGCGTTGCTGGCCTGGCTCGTCCCCGTCGCCGACATCGGCTGGACGATCATCGCGCCACTGCTCGTCGCCGGCATCGGCGGCGGCATGGTGATCTCCCCGAACACCACATTGACGCTCGAATGCGTGCCGACGCGGATGGCCGGGGTCGCGGGCGGCGCTTTGCAGACGGGACAACGCATCGGTACCGCGATCGGCACCGCCGTGCTCGCCGGGGTCCTGCGTGGCGTGGTCACTTCCTCGGGCGGCGACTACGCCACCGCGCTGTCGGTCGCGATGGTGTGCTCGGTCGGGTTCGTGCTCATCGCGCTGGCGCTCGGAATCTTCGAACTCCGTGCCCGCCGGACACGGCGCTCGGCCGCGCAACTACAGTACGTGACATTGGCTGCTCCATCTGAGTGATCGTTGTCGCCCTGAGGTAGCGCTACGTAGAGCAACCGGGTAAATCTTGTCTCGCCTTCATCATCAAGGGGATTCGCTACGCGCTGTGGCGGCCTGGCTGGCGGTCCGGGGATGGGACCACGAGCCGGGTTATCCGGGGAGTTGCCAGATCCGGTTCCGGATTGGACACGTTCGGTAATCCCGCGCCCTTCGTCGGCGTCCGCGGGGGATCGTGCGGCGGTTCGGGTGCGAAGGCGTTAGCTCGGGTGGGCCTGGACCAGAGGGGGGGAGCCGGGCCCGCCCGAGTCCTCCCGGCAACGATTCCGGCGGGAAATCGCATTCCGCTGAAATTGTCGGGAAATTGCTTTCAGCTGATTTCGGCACCGCAATTCTGATCGACTTTTCATCATTTAAACTTGCCTCCCCGAGCAGGGAGGATCATGACCGACATCGATCTGGAAACGGCGGACACCGTCGAACTGGACACGGTCGACTCCGTGTTCGCCGATCCCTCCGGACGCCGAGGCAGGCTCCTGCGCGGGGTCGTGATCGCTGGGTGCGCCCTGGTGGGCCTGTATGTCGCGGCACTGGTCGCGGCGCTGCTCGGTGCGCCCATCCCGTCGTCGCCACTGCTGCCGCTGCCGGTGGTGAACAACCCCGCCACACCGGCCCCACCGAACGCGGCGCCGCCCGTCGCGCCCGCTCCGGCCGGCCCCGCGACGGTGCCGGGCACGACGCAGGGAGACGTCACGACCTCCGCCAACCCGGATCAGCTCCCGCCCGCGCCGGATATCGCCGGGGCGGTCGCCCTCACCACCGCCGCGGCTCCGGCCCCTGGCGCCGGGACCACCCTCGCCGCCTCCACCAGCCGCAACACCCATGCCCCGTCGGTACCGCCCGGCAAGGACACCTCCACGGGACGCCATCCCTGATGAAACATCGCGTGGCCGCGCCGCCGAGGGCGCATTGGCTGTTGCTGTGCACGGTGCTGGCCTTCACCGTCCTGCTGCTCGCCCTCAACGCCGTCGTGTTCGGCTCGTTCAACGACGACGAGATCGCACCGACCGGCGCCGCGGCGACGGTGCCCTCGGCGATCAGCAACGGTGGCGCGCTGATCGATGCCCGGACGAGCACGCCGGTCGCGCTGCGCCCGCACGACAAGACGATCGCGCTCACCTTCGACGACGGACCCGATCCACAATGGACTCCCGCGGTGCTGGACGTGCTGGCCCGCTACCAGGTGCACGCGACGTTCTTCGAAACGGGGGCACGCGCGGCGCAACACCCGGATCTGGTGCGCCAGGTGCTCGCCGACGGCCACGAGATCGGCAACCACACCATGAGCCATCCGGACCTGCGCGATACCGGCCCGCTGCGGCAGAACCTCGAACTCCAGGCCACCGACCTCGCGCTCGCCCACGCCGCCGGAGTGGTCCCGTCGCTGGTGCGCCCGCCGTACTCGAGCAGCCCGGCCAGCCTCGACGACGCGGAATGGCAGGCGGTGCGGCGCATCGGCGCGGACGGCAGGCTGGTCGTGCTCTCCGATCTCGACTCCGAGGACTGGCGGCAGCCCGGCATGGGCGCCGTCGTGGCCAATGCGACACCACGGGACGGCAAGGGTGCCGTGGTGCTGTTCCACGACGCGGGCGGCGACCGTTCGCAGACCGTCGCCGCGCTCGAACGGCTGATCCCGGCGCTGCAGGCCCAGGGCTGGCGGTTCGACACGGTGAGCGGCGCGGTCGGCGTGACCGGCACGGACTCGCCCGCCGATCTGCGGACGAAGGTCGCGGGCACGGTGTTCGTGTTCGCCGTGCGGCTCAGCCAGTTCGTGGCGGGCTCGCTGACCGTGCTCATGGTCGCGGCCGGCGTGCTCGCGATCGCGCGCATGATCTTCGTGCTCGCCGCGACCGCGGTGCACGTGCGCCGCCGCCCGCGCAAGCGAAAACCGATCCGCGGCCCGGTGACCGTGATCGTGCCCGCCTACAACGAGGAAGCGGGTATCGAGGCCACCATCTCGTCCCTGCTCGCCTCGACGCATCCGGTCGAAGTGATCGTGGTGGACGACGGTTCGACGGACGGCACCGCCGAGATCGTGGAGCGGCTGGTGTCCTCGCGGGTCCGGCTCATCAAGCAGCGCAACGCGGGCAAGGCCGCCGCGCTGAACACCGGGCTCGCCGCGGCGCGCACCGAGCTCGTCGTGATGGTCGACGGCGACACCGTGCTCGACGCCGGGGCGGTGCGCGCCATCGTGCGGCCGTTCGCCGATCCGGACGTCGGCGCGGTCTCCGGCAACGCGAAGGTGGCCAACCGCGGCGGGCTGCTCGGCAAGTGGCAGCACATCGAGTACGTGATCGGGTTCAACCTCGACCGCCGCATGTACGACGTGGGCGAATGTATGCCGACCGTGCCCGGGGCGGTCGGCGCGTTCCGCAGGCGGGCGGTGCTGCGCTGCGGCGGGGTGCCGGTGGACACGCTCGCCGAGGACACCGACCTCACCATGGCGCTGGAACGCGCGGGATGGCGCGTGGTGTACGAGCCGACGGCGATCGCGTGGACCGAGGCACCCGCGACGCTGGGGCAGCTGTGGAAGCAGCGGTACCGGTGGTGCTACGGCACGCTGCAGGCGGTGTGGAAGCACCGTCGGGCCGTGCTGGAACGGGGCACGGGCGGGCGGCTCGGGCGTCGCGGCCTGCCCTACCTCCTGCTGTTCCAGGTGCTGCTTCCCGTGCTGGCGCCGTTCGTGGACGCCGCCGCGATCTTCGGGATGTTCACCCAACGCTGGCCGGTGCTGCTCGGCTACTGGCTGTTCTTCCTTGTGCTGCAGGTCATTCCCGGCATCGTCGCGTTCCGGCTCGACCGCGAGCCGCTGCGCCCGCTGCTGTACCTGGCGGCGCAGCAGGTCGTCTACCGGCAACTGATGTACCTGGTGGTGGTGCAGTCGGTGGTCACCGCCGTGGCCGGTGCCCGGCTGCCGTGGCACAAGCTGCAGCGACGCGGCATCGGGCCGGTTCCCGTGGCGCAGGACGCGGAAGCCGTCACCGAGCCGATCCCGATCCCGGCCCGGCGAGGACACTGATCCCGCCGATCACAGGAGCGCGGGCAGCACCTCGCTGAGCCGGTCGCGCAGCAGGAAATCGGCTATCCCGTCGTACGGGGTTTCGGCGTCGTTGCAGATGATCACCGCAGCTCCGGCGGAGGCCGCGATGGCGACGAGGCCCGCGGCGGGCTCCACGGTCAGCGAGGTACCGGCGGCGATCATCAGATCGCAGGTCATCGCCGCGACCCGCGCACGTTCGAGCACCTCGACGTCCAGCGGCTGGCCGAAGGAGATGGTGGCGGACTTGAGGATCCCGCCGCAGTACTGGCAGTCCGGATCGGCCTCGCCGGCGCGCACCCGGTCCAGCGTCTCGTGCATATCGCGCCGGTCGCCGCAGGACAGGCACACCGACTCGGCGATCGTGCCGTGCAGTTCCAGCACCAGGTCCGGATTCGAGCCCGCCTTCTGGTGCAGGCCGTCGATGTTCTGAGTCAGCAGCGCCGCGAGCTTGCCGCGCCGCTCCAGTTCGACGAAGGCCCGGTGCGCCGCGTTGGGTTCGGCCTGCCACGCCGGGTGGTCCAGCCGGCCCTGCCAGGACTCCTCGCGCACCTCGCGGCTGGCCACGTAGTCGTCGATGTTGGACAACCGCTCCGCCGCGGGATTGCGCGTCCACACCCCTTGCGGGCCGCGGAAGTCCGGGATCCCCGACTCGGTGGAGACCCCGGCTCCCGTCAGCGCCACGATGCGGCTCGCCCCCGCCACCAGCTCCCTGGCCCGTTGCACCGTCGTCATGCCCCCATCATGACCGCTACTTCAGCGCGCTGCCCTGCTGCCACTGGTCCCAGGACAGCGCCCAGTCGCCGTAGAGGTCCCACACCGGGAGTTGCTTGCCGCCCGAGTTGGTCACCTCGACCACGTCGCCGAGGCCCAGGTTGTTGAAGAACCACTGCGCGTTGTCGGCGTTGAGGTTGATGCAGCCGTGCGAGACGTTCGAGCTGCCCTGTGCGCCCACGCTGTTGGGGTTCTCGTGCACGAACTCGCCGTCGTTGGAAATGCGTTCCGACCACTTTTCGTCGGAGCGGTACCAGTTCGGGTCACCCTGACAGACGCCGTAGGTGCACGAGTCCATTGTGTAGGTCTGTGCCTTGAACGAGATGACGTGCGCGCCAAGGTGCGTCGGTGTCGCGTCCTTGCCCATCGAGATCGGCATGGACTTCACCATTTGTCCATTGTGGAAGATCTGCATCTGCTCGGTGTTGCCGTCGGCCTTGGCGATCCACGAATCGTGCACGTGGTAGGTCTCCGTGCGGTCCTCCGCACCGTAGACGCCGTTGCCGAAGTCGACCCCGTAGATCTTCGCCGAAACGGTCAGCGTGGTGCCGGGCTGCCAGTATTCCTTGGGCCGGTAGTGCACGTTCTTGTCGTCGACCCAGTACCACGAGCCCTGCTGCGGCGGGTTCGACTGCACCGACAGCTGCTTTTCCACATCGGCCTTGTTCTTCACCGCGTAGCTGAACTGGAACACGATCGGCTGGCCGACGCCCACCCCGGTCTGCGCGACCGACGACGGCGCCGGGATCAGGTTCGCGTTCGCCTGCTTCGACGGCTTGACCGTCGTCACCTTGCCTTGCTGTTCAACGGTTTTCCCGGACGAGTCGGCGGCGTGCGCGAGCACGGTGTAGGTCGCGCCGTAGCCGAGGACGTCCTTGGAGGTCCACGTGGTCTTGTCCGCCGAGAGCGTGCCGCCGACCTTGCTGCCCTTGTCGCTGTTGCTCACCGTCACGTCGGTCAGCGTGCCGTTGGCCGCCTTGACGACGATCGGGGTGGTCGGGTTGACGTCGGTGGCGTTGGCGGGCTCGATCGACACTGCGACCGCGGGAGCGGCCGGCGAGGTTTGCCCGGAATTACCGGTACCAGAACCATTGCCCGAATTGCCGGAAGTGCACGCCGACAGTGCGAGGACGCCGACCAGCAAAAGTCCGGCGAAAGCGCCGAAGCGGCCTCTTCTGGAAAAAAGTACAGACTTTCTGAACACCATGTGGTCTCTTTTGTGGAGGGTCGGGGGTGGCACGCCTGAGTCTTCAAAACTACCGCCACCGGGTAGACGCCCTCCGGCCCGGCTTGTTGCATCGCAGTGGCGTGCGTCACGACTCGTTTTCCGCGCTCACGCGACCTTTACGCCTGGCCCGCCGTACAGGCCCGGACCGTCCACAGTGAGCTTGTCGAGATAGCTGTTCGCGGCGTCGTACGCGCTGTTCGCGAGCTGATCGGTGTGCCGGAAGTCCAGCGGGCTCATCCGCACCGGCACCGGGCCCGGCAGATACACCACGGGCACCTCCGCCGCCGCGATCGGCGCCTCCAGTACGGCCTGGTTGCGCATGCTGACCATCGCCGTGTACATCAGCACCTCGGCGATCGTGTGCGGCGGGGACGGGATCTGCCCGGGAAACGCGCAGTCGAGCACCACGAGCGACTTCGCGCCCATCGACAACGCCTGCCGCAGCGGCACGTTCGCGACGAGCCCGCCGTCGTACAGTGTGCGGCCTTCGTACTCGACCGCCTGGTAGATCCCGGGGATCGCGGCGCTGGCGAGCAGCGGCGGCAGCAGTTCGCCCTCGGTGATCAGCAACGGTTCGGCCGTATCGACCTCGGTGGCCACGACACCGAGCGGCAGCGCGAGATCCTCGAAGGTCGCGCCGGCGCCCAGTTGCTCGGTGATGATCGAGCTCAGGCCGGTACTGGGAAACAGATGCGTCTTCGCGTGCGCCAGGGTCCGGACCCGGCTGAAAACGCCGCCGGGGAAGGCTTCCTGCCGCGTCATGTGCGCCCACGTCTTGTGCAGCCGCTCGATCGCGTCGGCCGGATCCTTCGCCAGCACGGCACCGTTGAGCGAGCCGACGGACGTGCCGACGACGAGATCGGGCCGCAGGTCGTGTTCGTGCAGCGCGCGCAGCATGCCGACCTGCATGGCGCCGAGGCTTCCGCCGCCGCCGAGCACGAACCCGACGGGTCTGGGCAGGCGCACCTCGGGCATATCCGAATAGTCCCGCGTCGCGCGGCCGGATGCCATCAGTCGTGAGCGGTGTGACTCGACAGGGTGGCGCTGGCGCTACCGATAAGTAACACTGGAGAGTAACGCGCATCACATTGATCTTGACACGGCTCGGCGAGGAGGGCGTGACGATGGCGACTCGAACGAAGGTGACGGAAAAGGAAGCTCGTGCTCTCGCCGAAGAGTCGCGGGAGTCCGGCTGGCACAAGCCCTCCTTCGCCAAGGAGCTCTACCTCGGCCGGTTCCGGCTCGACCTGGTCCACCCGCATCCGCGCGCGACCCCGGAAGCCGAGGCCAAGGCCGAGAAGTTCCTGACGGCCCTGCGCGAGTACTGCGCGACCGTGGACGGCACGGTGATCGAACGCGAGGCGCAGATCCCCGACGAGTACGTCAAGGGACTGGCCGAACTCGGCTGCTTCGGCATCAAGATCCCCGAGTCCTACGGCGGTCTCGGCCTGTCCCAGGTCGCCTACAACCGCGCGCTGATGCTCGTCGGCTCGGTGCATCCGACGCTCGGCGTGCTGCTCTCGGCGCACCAGTCCATCGGCGTCCCGGAGCCGCTCAAGCTCGCCGGAACCCCGGAGCAGAAACAGAAGTTCCTGCCACGCTGCGCCAAGGGCGCGGTCACCGCGTTCCTGCTGACCGAGCCCGACGTCGGCTCCGATCCCGCGCGGCTGGCGACCTCGGCGGTGCCGACCGAGGACGGCGAGGCCTACGAACTCGACGGCGTGAAGCTGTGGACCACCAACGGCGTCGTGGCCGAACTCGTCGTCGTCATGGCGCGGGTGCCCAAATCCGACGGGCACCGCGGCGGCGTGACGGCGTTCATCGTCGAGATGGACACGCCCGGAATCACCGTCGAACGGCGCAACGCGTTCATGGGCCTGCGCGGCATCGAAAACGGCGTGACCCGGTTCCACAAGGTGCGCGTGCCCAAGGAAAACGTCGTCGGCGGTGAAGGCAAGGGCCTCAAGATCGCGCTCGCGACACTGAACACGGGACGGCTGTCGATCCCGTCGATGTGCGCCGGAGCGGGCAAGTGGTGCCTGAAGATCGCGCGCGAATGGTCGGCGGAACGGGTCCAGTGGGGCAAGCCGATCGCCGAGCACGCCGCGGTCGCGAACAAGATCTCGTTCATCGCCGCCACGACGTATGCCATGGAAAGCGTGCAGGAACTGTCCGGGTACATGAGCGACGAGGGCCGCAACGACATCCGGATCGAGGCGGCGCTGGCGAAGCTGTGGGCCAGCGAGATGTCGTGCAAGGTCGCCGACGAGCTGATGCAGATCCGCGGCGGGCGCGGCTACGAGACGGCGGCGTCGCTGGCGGCGCGCGGGGAGCGGGCGGTCGGCGTCGAGCAGCTTGTCCGGGACCTGCGGATCAACCGCATCTTCGAAGGTTCGACCGAGATCATGCACCTGCTGATCGCCCGCGAGGCCGTGGACGCGCACCTGTCCGCGGCCGGGGCGCTCGCCGACGCCGAGGCGGACCTGCAGACCAAGGCGAAGGCCGCGGCCAAGGCGAGCGGCTTCTACGCGAAATGGCTGCCGCAGCTGGTCGGCGGCAAGGGGCAGGTGCCCACGTCGTTCCGCGAGTTCGGCGTGCTGGCCCCGCATCTGCGCTACGTCGAACGCACCGCCCGCAAGCTCGCGCGGTCCACGTTCTACGGCATGGCGCGCTGGCAGGCGGCTCTGGAAAAGCGCCAGGGCTTCCTCGCCCGGATCGTGGACATCGGCGCGGAGCTGTTCGCGATGGCCGCCAGTTGCGTGCGCGCCCAGATGCAGGACACCGACGCCGCACGCGAGCTGGCCGACGTGTTCTGCCGCCAGGCGAAGCTGCGCGTCGAGAACCTGTTCGACGCCCTGTGGGACAACACCGACGACGCCAACGTCGAGCTCACCAAGCAGGTGCTCGGCGGGCGGTACACGTGGCTGGAGGAGGGCATCTTCGACCCGAGCGAAGGCACCGGCCCGTGGATCGCGGACTGGCGGGCCGGGGCCTCCGAGGCCACCAACGTGCACCGGCCCATCAAGAGCTAGGAAGCCTTGCTCTTCGTGTCGGTGTCCTGGTCGACGACCTTCATCGTCTTGCGCTTCTTCCAGCGCAGCAGGAAGAAGACGGCGACCGCGGCCAGGACACCGACGACGATCAGGCCGCCGGTGCTCATGATGCCCTCGATCCGCTTCGCGGCCTCGCCCAGCGCCGCGCCGAGGCTGATGTGCAGCGCCGACCAGCAGAACGCGCCCGCGAACGCGGCCGGGAGGAACTTCCGGTACGGCAGTCCCGAGGTCCCCGCGGCCGCGGGGGTGAGCGTGCGCACCACCGGCAGGAAGCGGGCGAAGAACACCGCCCACGCACCCCGCCGCTGCAGGATGCCGGTGGCCTTGTCCCACGCGTCGACGCCGTAGCGCTGGATCAGCTTCGTCTCGCGCAGCTTCGGTCCCCACCGTCTGCCGATGGCGTAACCGATCGAGTCACCGGCGACGGCACAGACCGTCACCACCGCCCACAGGATCAGGAACCGCGGCACCGTGCTCGCGGTGGTGGCCGCGATCAGCAGCCCCGACTCGCCGGGCGCGAGAAAGCCGAGCCCGATGGTGCATTCGAGGAAGACGAGAGCACCCGTGGCGCCGACCAATGCCGGCTGCGGCAGGTTCTGCAGCCAGTCGAGAACCTCGGTTACCAGCGCCACGTCTCTCCCCTTGTCCGTTTCGCCCGTCTGGTGGGTTCAACGTAACGTGACCGGCACGGTTCCCGGCTCCGGGATCAGCCCTGATTCATCCCCTAGTGAGCAGGCTGCTGGCTTCCTGGGCGGCCGGCCCGGCCTCGGCCAGGTGCGAGAGGTTCTCCGGCAGCGCCTCACCGCGGTGTGCCTTGGTCTGGGCGTAGAGCCGGCCGGCCCGGTACGACGAGCGCACCAGCGGACCGGCCATGACCCCGGCGAAGCCCAGCGTCTCGGCGACGCGCGAGTGCTCGACGAACTCCTCCGGCTTGACCCACCGGTCGATCGGGTGGTGCCGCAGCGACGGGCGCAGGTACTGGGTGATGGTCAGGATCTCGCACCCGGCGTCGACCAGGTCGCGCATCGCGGGCTCGACCTCCTCGGGGGTCTCGCCCATGCCGAGGATCAGGTTCGACTTGGTCACCAGTCCGGCCTCGCGGGCCTTGGTGATGACCTCCAGCGACCGCGCGTACCGGAAGCCGGGGCGGATCCGCTTGAAGATCCGCGGCACCGTCTCGACGTTGTGCGCGAGCACCTCCGGCCGCGAGCCGAACACCTCGGCCAGCTGCGCGGGGTCGGCGTTGAAGTCGGGGATCAGCAGCTCGACGCCGGTGCCGGGGTTGAGCGCGTGGATCTGGCGGACGGTCTCGGCGTACAGCCACGCGCCGCCGTCTTCCAGGTCGTCACGGGCCACGCCGGTGACGGTGGAGTAGCGCAGGCCCATCGCCTGGACGCTCTCGGCGACCTTGCGCGGCTCGCTGGTGTCCAGCGCGGCGGGCTTGCCGGTGTCGATCTGGCAGAAGTCACAGCGGCGGGTGCACTGGTCGCCGCCGATCAGGAAGGTCGCCTCGCGGTCCTCCCAGCATTCGTAGATGTTGGGACAGCCGGCTTCCTCGCAGACCGTGTGCAGGCCCTCCCGGCGCACCAGGCCCTTGAGCTCGGTGAACTCCGGGCCCATCTTGGCCCGCGTCTTGATCCAGGACGGCTTCTTCTCGATCGGGGTCTCACTGTTGCGGACTTCGAGCCGCAGCAGTTTCCGACCTTCAGGCGCAACAGTCACGCGCTCCAGGGTACGCCCGTACTGGCGTTAGGCCGGGTCCGGAGTGATCCCCGTCAGCTTGGCGGTCAGCTCCCACAACGCGGCGCCCGTCCCGTGGTCGAGCGCGGGCCGCAGCGGCTGCACGATCTTCGGATATCCACGCAATTCGCCGGGCCCGGCGGGGCCCACGTAGTCGCCGCCGTTGACGCCCGGCGCGGTGGCCGCGTACAGCTGCGGCAGCGCGCCGGTCCCTACGTTCTGCGCGATCAGCAGGTCGCCGAGGTGGGTCACGCCACCGATGACCGCGCTCACCACCTTGTTCGGGTACGACCGGGCCATCGCCGGGCTGAGTCCGGTCGCGGTGTAACCGGGGTGTGCGGCGACGCTGATCACGTCCTCGCCCGCCGCGCGCAACCTGCGATCCAGCTCGAGCGCGAACACCTGGTTGGCCAGCTTCGACTGGCCGTAGGCGGTACCGGGGTTGTAGCGGCGATGCTCGAAGTTGGGGTCGGCGACGTCCAGTCGCGCACCCCGCGCGGCCAGGCTCGACAACGTGACCACGCGCGGCTCGCGGCCGCCGCGCAGTGCGGGCATGAGCAGCCAGGTGAGCGCGGCGTGCCCGAGGTGGTTGGTGCCGAACTGGAGCTCGAAACCGTCCGCGGTCAGTGCCCTGGGCGTGGCCATCAGGCCCGCGTTGTTCATCAGGATGTCGAGCGCGTCGCCGGTGCTCTCGCGGACCTCGGCGGCCGCGTAACGCACGGAGTCCAGCTCGGCCAGGTCCAGCTGGATCAGCTTGGGTTCGGTCGTGGCGACGCCGTGCACCGCGCGCAGCGCCCGCTCCCCACGCTCGCGGGAGCGGCAGGCGAGCAGAATGCGCGCGCCCGCCGCCGCCAGTGCTTTCGCGCTGAACAGACCAAGTCCCGAGTTCGCACCCGTGACGAGCGCCGTGCGCCCCGTCTGGTCCGGAATATCAGCCGTGGTCCATTTGCGCATGGCCCTTGCTTACTACGTTTACGCGCTGGGCGCGAGCATCTTCAGCAGTTGGCCCACCGGACCGCGGGTGCGGCCGCGGCGGGGCTCCGGGCGCTGCCGCAGCAGCGTCGAAAACGCCGCGCCGACCTTGGTCACCTCGGCGGTGGGCTCGCCCGCTTCGGCGAGGCCCGCGGCGATGGCGAGCATGCGCACCTCGGCCTCGTGCACCGGGCGCAGCGCCGGGGAGCGGTCGAGGTTGGCGTCGAGCACCGCGCGCAATGCGCGGTTGCCGCGGACGGCGGCACGCCAGGCCCGAGTGACCGCGTCCACGTGGTCGTCCTCGCCGAGCAGTTCGGCGCGCAGGTGCCCGCTGAGCACCTGTGTCCACTTGTAGTGCAGCGCGAGCAGCAGTTGCTCCTCGCTGCCGAAAGCCTCTCGCGCGCCACTGACCTCGGCGAACGGCAATGGCCCTTCCGGATCACGGGCGGCCAGCCGCAGCACGGTCTCCATGACGTCCCGTCGGCGGTAGTAGTCGTTCCAGCTCATGAGGGGTACCCCCTTCTGTGACCCCGTACATACTCGCGGTTTGCGGCATACTGTCGGTATGGAACTGACACGGCCAACATACCACGGGTATGTGAAGGGGGCTCTGGCGTAAGCTTGTGAGCGTGGTGACAATGCGGTCCAGGCGAGAAGACTATTCCGAGTCCACCCGGTCGGCGCTCGTGAACAGCGCGGTGGAACTGTTCACGAAACGCGGTTATGCGGGTACCTCGCTCGACGAGGTCGCGAAACGGGCTCGGGTGACCAAAGGTGCGCTGTATCACCATTTCAGTGGTAAGCAGGCCCTCTTCGAAGCCGCTTTCGCGCAAGTGGAAAGTGGTGTTTTCGGTCGTCTGGAAGAAATCATGGACGGCCCGGAACCGCCGTGGGAACGCGCATTACGAGGTCTGCGCGAATTCATTTCCAGCTGCCTCGATCCCGCTTATCAGCGCATTGCCATTCACGAGGCGCCGGTGGTCATGGGATGGGAGCGCTGGCGCGAGGCCGAGGACCGGGCGAGTTTCGGGTTGATCCGCTCCAGCCTGGAGGACCTCATCGAGGCGGGCGAGGTGGACAGCGTGCCCGTGGAGATCACCGCCCGGCTGCTGTTCGGCGCGCTGTCCTCCGCCGCGACCGAGATCGCCAGCTCGCCGGACCCGAAGAAGGTCGGCGCGCAGGTCGAGGGTGTGATCGTGCAGCTGCTCACCCGGGTGCGCCGCACCGGCGAACCCGCGTGAGCGGCCCGCTTCACGGGAAGTAGGTCTTCGCGACCTGCTCGACGAGCGTGGCCTTGGCCTCGTCGACGGGGACCGTGGGCCCGGAGGGGTAATTCACGGTCGTACGTCCCCAGTTCGATCTCGGCCGGAACTTAGCAGGTCGGACGCGTGCCGTCGGCGGTTTCGGAAAACCCTTTAGGGTGGAGCGCGTGGACTTGAGGATCTTCACCGAACCCCAGCAAGGGGCCAGCTACGACGACCTGCTCCGCATCGCGAAGGCGACCGAGGACGGCGGGTTCGACGCGTTCTTCCGTTCCGATCACTACCTGAAAATGGGGGACGGCTCCGGGCTTCCCGGGCCGACCGACGCGTGGATCACCCTGGCCGGTCTCGCCCGCGAGACCTCGCGTGTCCGCCTGGGCACGCTCGTCACCGCCGCCACGTTCCGGCACCCGTCGGTACTGGCGATCTCCGTGGCGCAGGTGGACCAGATGTCGGGCGGGCGCGTCGAGTTCGGGCTCGGCTCGGGCTGGTTCGCCGACGAGCACACCGCCTACGGGCTGGCGCTGCCGCCGATGAAGGAGCGCTTCGACCGCTACGCCGAGCAGCTGGAGATCGTCACCGGACTGTGGGAGACGCCGGTCGGGGAGACGTTCAGCTTCCAGGGCGAGTACTACCGGCTGGAGAATTCGCCCGCGCTGCCGAAGCCCGCGCAGACCCCGCGCCCGCCGGTGATCATCGGCGGTGCGGGCAAGAAGCGCACCCCGCAGCTGGCGGCGCGGTACGCCGACGAGTTCAACCTGCCCTTCGTCGACAGCGCGACCGCGGCCGCACAGTTCGAGCGGGTGGACGTCGCGGCCCGCGCCGCAGGCCGCGACCCGAAGGAGATCACCCGGTCGATCGCGCAGGTCGTGTGCGTCGGCCGCGACGACACCGAACTGTCCCGTCGCGCGGCCGCCATCGGGCGCGAGGTGGCGGAGCTGAAGGAGAGCGGCCTCGCCGGCAGCCCGGCCGAGGTGGTCGACAAGATCGGCCGCATCCGCGAGGAAACCGGGATCACCAGGTTGTACCTGCAGGTGCTGGACATCGCCGACCTGGACCACCTGGAGGTCATCGCCTCCGACGTGGCCCCCAAGCTCGACTGAAAACCGATGAGAGACCCGCTCCTGGCCGTGTACGCCAGGAGCGGGTCCCGCACGGCATGCGTTACGGCTGCAGTGCGAAGGTGACGCCCGCGGCCTTCGGCGCCTCGGGCCGTGGCAGCCAGCGATCGTCGGTCACCGGGAGGTCGCCTTCCAGTGCGGCCAGCACCGCGTCGCTGGCCAGCGGGAGTGCTTCGGCCACCGTGACGTCGCGGTCCAGTTCCCGCGACAACGACGTCGTGCCGACGTCCCGGATGCCGCACGGGATGATCTTGTCGAACGCGCTGAGGTCGGCGTTGCAGTTCAGCTCGAAACCGTGCATCGTCACGCCGCGCTGCACCCGGATGCCGATCGCGGCGATCTTGCGTTCCGGGCCGCGGTCGTCGGCAGGCACCCACACGCCGCTGCGGCCTTCGACCCGGCCGGTGTGCACCCCGAGCTGATCGCACACGGTGATCAGCGCCTCCTCGATGCGCCGCACGTAGTGCACGACGTCGATCGGGTCGCCCAGCTTGATGATCGGGTAGCCGACGAGCTGGCCCGGGCCATGCCAGGTGATCTTGCCGCCACGGTCGACGTCGATCACCGGGGTGCCGTCGGCGGGCCGGTCCTCCGGCTCGGTGCGCTTGCCCGCGGTGTAGACCGACGGGTGCTCCAGCAGCAGCATCGTGTCCGGCCCCGCGCCGTCCGCGCGAGCGTTCACATACGTCCGCTGCAACTCCCACGCCTCGAGGTAGTCAATCGTGCCGATCGGGCGGACGTCGACCGGATCTGCACTGGCGCGGCAAGACTTGGCACTCACATCTGGCAGGCTACGCCGCGCACGCCCGCGCGGACACCGGCTTCGGTAGGAGCCGCAGCACACTCGCGGCGACGAGTCCGACACCGAGCACACCCAGCACACCGCCCACGGTGTCGGTCAGCCAGTGCACGCCCAGCAGCAGCCGCGTGAACGCCACGAGCAATGTCGCGGCACCGGCGGTGATCGCGACCCACCGGACCAGCTTCGGCGCGAGCCACACGCACAGCAGCACCGCCGCCAGCCCGGCGCTCGCGATCGACACCACATGCCCGCTGGGGTAGGAGAACTGCGCGTAGCTGCGCGGGCGTTGCCGGATGAACAGCGGCTTGCCGAGCCAGCTGACACACCGGCCCGACGCGTAGACGGCCAGCGCCCGCAGCGCGATCCCGGCCTCGTGCCGGGCCCGCCGGTACCAGGCGAGTGCGGCGCCCAGCAGCACGCCGATCATGAGCACGGACGGCAGCAGGAGGCCCAGCACGTCGCTCACGATCGTCGTGACCTGACCCAGCGTTCCCCGCCACAGCCCCTGGAACGCACCGGCGACCGACATGTCGACACCCAGTGGATGCTTGGCCACGGCGAAGCCGAGCGCGACGAACAGTCCGAGGCCGACGATCCCGGACACGAGCCAGCGGATCAAAGCGCCGCCGCCAGCGCGGAGTCCAAAGTGGTGTGTGTGAAGGTGAACCCGGCCTTGGTCAGCACGGCGGGCACGACCCGCAGCGACACCAGCGCCATCTCCTCCGCGGTCTCGCCGAGTGCGGTGCGCAGCGCGATCCCGGGCACCCACCACGGCGTCGGCCGGTGCAGCACCCGCCCGAGCGCCTTGGTGAACTCCGCGTTCGTCGCCGGTTCCGGATTGCACATGTTCACCGGGCCGGAGACCGACTCGTGCTCCAGCAGGAACTGGATCGCGGCGACCTGATCGGCCAGGCTGATCCACGGCATGTACTGCTGCCCGTTGCCCAGCCGCCCACCGAGACCGAGGAAGAACAGCGGCTTGAGCGGGCCCAGCAGGCCGCCGTGCCCGCTGAGCACCAGGCCGGTCCGCAGCCGCACCACCCGAGCGCCCGAACGTGCCGCCGGTCCGGTCGCGCTTTCCCACGCCTGGCACAACCCGGCGAGGAAACCCTCGCCGTGGGGTGCGCTCTCGTCGGTGATCCGGCTGCCGGTGTCGCCGTAGAAGTTGACGCCCGACGCGTTGATCATCGTGGCGATGCCGCGTTCGGCGACGGCCTCGGCGAGCACCTCGGTCGGCTCGATCCGGCTGTCCACGATCATCTGTTTGCGTGCCGCGCTCCACCGCAGGCCCATCGGCGACCCGCACAGGTTGATCACCGCGTCCACGCCGTCCAGCGCGTGCTCGTCGATCCGGCCCGAAGGCGGATCCCAGGAGAACTCACCGCCGCCACGCGTGAGCCTTCGCACGTCGTGCCCGGCTTCGCGCAGAGTTTTGGTCAGCGGTGTGCCGATCAGTCCATGCGATCCGGCGACGAGTACACGCATGGCAACACCTTAAGCACAAGAAGCACAGAGGCGCGCCGCGAGGATCCGCGACGCGCCCCTGAGGCTGTACTTCGGCTACAGACCCAGCTCGTCCTCGAACTGGCCCTCTTCCAGGCGCTGCTTGATCGTGGTCAGGAACCGGCCCGCGTCGGCGCCGTCGATCAGGCGGTGGTCGTAGGTCAGGGCGAGGTAGGCCATCGACCGGATGGCGATGGTGTCCTGCCCGTCCGCGTCGGTGATCACGACCGGCCGCTTCACGACCGAGCCGACGCCCAGGATCCCGGACTGCGGCTGGTTGATGATCGGCGTGTCGAACAGGGCGCCGTTGCTGCCCAGGTTGGTCACCGTGAAGGTGCCGCCCGACAGCTCGTCCGGCTTGATCTTGTTCGCGCGCGTGCGGGACGCGACGTCCGCGATCGCCCTGGCGAGGCCGGCCAGGTTCAGCTCGCCGGCGTTGTGGATGACCGGGGAGATCAGGCCCTTCTCGGTGTCCACCGCGACGGCGAGGTGTTCCTCGCCGAAGTAGGTGATCTCCTTGGACTCCTCGTTGAGGTAGGCGTTGACGTTCGGGTGCTGCTTGAGCGCCTCGACGGTCGCCTTCGCGAAGAACGGCAGGAACGTCAGCTTGACGCCCTCACGCTCGGCGAAGCCGGCCTTGGCCTGCTGGCGCAGCCGGGCGATCCTGGTGACGTCGACCTCGAACACCTGGGTGAGCTGAGCCGAGGTCTGCAGCGACTCGCGGGTGCGCTGCGCGATGACCTGGCGGATCCGGTTCGCCTTCTGCACGGTGCCCCGCAGTGCGGCCAGCTCGGGCGACGGTGCCGCCGGCGCCGGGGCACTCGGACGCTGCGGGGCGGGTGCGGCCGGAGCCTGCGCCGCGGGTGCGGGCGCCTGCTCCTTCTGCTTGGCCTCGGCGGCGGCGAGCACGTCCTGCTTGCGGATGCGGCCACCCACGCCACTGCCGGTCAGCGTCGCCAGGTCGATGCCGTGCTCGGTGGCGAGCTTGCGGACCAGCGGCGTGACGTACGGGGTGCCGCCGTGGCCGTCGGCCTCGGCCGGGGCCTTCGGCGCGGGCGCCTGCGGGGCGGATGCCTGCGGGGCGGGCGCCGGAGCCGGGGGCGGCGT
>NZ_JAAXLS010000056.1 GCF_012328925.1 Amycolatopsis acididurans | reverse complement strand
ACGCCGATCTCACCGCCGCGGCGGGGACCTCGGCCCGGATCGGCGCCGCAGTTCCAAGCCGCTGGAGGGCCACGTCGACGCGGCGCCACCCCACCGCCGCCACCGCCCCCGCCGCTCTTCGCACCGACGGCGCCGCCGACCTTGCCGAACGCGCCGGTCTTCCCGGCGACCATGCCGAAGGTCTTCGCCGCGATGTAGGCGCGGGCCAGACCGCCGAGGAACGAGCGGCCGTTGCTGACCTTGACCGCCTTCAACAACCAGAACGGGATCTTGAACAGGATGAAGAACAAGGCGATCGCGGCGACCAGCGTGCCGAGCGCGGACAGCGTCGAGCCGAACAGATTCACACCGCCGGACAGGAACGTACGTACCGCGGTGATCAGCACCAGCGCCTGAGCGACCTGGATCGACAGCGTCGCGGTGAGCGCCTTCCACCACCAGCGAGCCAGCGGGTCGGTGTGCGGCAGCGCGTGGAACATCAGGAACAGAGGGCCCGAGATGATCAGGACGAGGGTGATGACGATCCGGACCACGTAGACGACCAGCAGGCCCAGGCCGACCACGACGAGCACCAGGCCGACCAGGATGATGAACAGTCCGCCGGTCTGGATGCCGGCGACGGCGTCCTTGAGGGTGTTGCCCAGCGAGGGCGCGTTGACTCCGTCGCCGAGGATGCCCAGGGTCAGGCCGTTGGCCAGTCGGATCAGCTTGTCGGTGAAGAACAGCGACAGCGCCGAGGCGATGAACGCGATCGGGATCCGGGGCCCGATCTCCTTGATCGAGTAGCGCGCCTGGACACTCTCGTGGCCCATCACGAGGATGCCGCCGAGGAGGATGAGCAGGCCGTAGGCGGCGACCACGAGCTCCCAGGAGTTGTTCCACAACTCGCCGATGCCAGGCAGATCGCTGATCGTCGGCGTGGACAACGCGGTGTGGCCGATCAGCTCCAGGATCGGCGAGAGCGCGGCATCGACGACGCTGCGGAACGCCGAGTTGATGGCCTCGGTGATGCAGGCGCCGATGTCGGTGATCCCGCAGTCGGAGTCGCTGTCGCCGCTGCCGTTGCCGGGCTGCTGCGGGCCGGTGCTCGGTGGCGGTGTCGTCGGCTGCGGGATGCAGTCCTCACCCGTGCACGGCTTGCTCGGCGTCGTGGTCGGTGTAGACGAGGTGCAGCCGACCTGGCCGGGGAAGGTGCATGTCGTCGGAGCCGGCACCTCGGTCGGGATGGGCAGTGGCGCGGTGGGCAGGGGCTTGGTCGTCGTCGGCGCCGGCAACTGGCAGACCGGCAGCGGCGAATTCGGCGTGCACGGATCCACCGTCGGGATCGGCAGCGGCGGTTGCGGCGGGGGTTGCTGCGGCGCGGCGGGCGAAGCCCAGGCGCTGACCGCGAGGGCGCCGACCAGGAGCACGACGATGCTCAGCGCCAGCATCCAGCCCGCGCGCCAGCGCCGCGGCCGACCAGCCGGCGGCCGGTCGGCGCTGGCGTCGCGGACCGGGGAGAGCATCGCTCGGTCTGCGGCGGCAGCGGTCGCGACCGGGCCGCCGGACCGGCGGTACGGGCGCACCGTGGGCGGGGTGCTGACGGCCATCGGTCAGGCCCCCACGATCCCTTTGAGGATCTCCACGACCAGCGGCGCGAGCGCCGCCAGGCCGTAGCCCCACCCCGCGCTCTTGAAGGCGGTCTTGGCCTTCTCGACCTCGCCGGGGTCGCCGCCGCCCATCACGTAGCGGACGCCGCCGATGGACAGGAACACCGTGGCCAGACCGGCCAAGATGCCCATGATCCAGTTGCGGACGTTGTTCAGGACCGTGGTCACCGAGTCCGCGAGGGCGACGACCATCGTGTCGGCGTGCGCCGACGACGCCGACGCCAGCAGCGCGAGGATCGCCAGCTCGACGATCAGCACCACGTGCGACCACCGCCGGGGACGGAGCGGAGTCCAGTCCTCCGGCGTAATGATCGGAGCATTCGACGGCTCGGTGCCGGTGTGCTCGTCCGGCGTGCGCTCCTGCACGGGCTGGGCCGGCGGCTGCGGATTGCCGTCGAGACCGGGGCGACGCGGCCCGCTCGCGGCGGGAAGGAAACGATCGATCAGGCGCATTGGGGCACCTCCGAAGGTCGGGCTGAGCGCGGGTGTGTCCCGCAGCCCTGAACTCCGGATTTCGCGTCCGTTTTGGACACGCGACCCTGAACTTTCTGCCCTGATCCGACCTGGGCGACGGACACGGACAGTGACGACCGTGGCAAGTCGCTGACCGACGTGACCGGGCGCGCCAGGGCCACCGCAGTGGCCACCTGGTCGGTCAGCGGGTCGGTCGGATCGGTCTCGGCGGCGCCGTCGCGCAGGTACGCGGCGAGCCGGAGCTCGGCGCGTTTGCGCGTCTTGTAGACCGCCCACTCGCCGGTCTGGTGCGTCGCGGCCCAGTCCGCGACGGGCACCTCTTCCAACCGGGTTGCACCGATCAGCGCGGCCTCGGTCTGGGTCAGGACTCCGTCCGCGACCGCGCGAGCGAGGACCAGATCCGGATGCCCCCACGGCGTGTGCGGCGGGGTTGACCGGAAGCCCGGCGCGACCGGAGTCGGACCCGCCAGCGCCTCGGCGAGCGCGTCATATCCGGACCGGTACGCGGCCCACCGCAGCCGCAGCATGATCCGCGGCGGACGCAGATCGATGGTCGACAACGCGGTCAGGAAGCCGCGCAACACCTCGGCGTGAACATCGGCCGGATCGCCGGCAAACCGATCGGACAAGGTGGCCGCGACCGAGGTCAGCGCGGGCAGTGCGACACCGACCGCGGCGACAGTCCAGGTCGCTCCTTCAGTCCGGGAGCGCAGCACCAGATGCGCCCACACCGCGTCCCGCGTCGCCTGCGGGCACCGGCGCGCCAGCAGCCGGTCGCGGACCTCGTCCAGCGGGAGGTACCGGTCGGGCAGACCGGGGAAGAGCCGGCCGTTCAGCGACACCGGATGCGGCCCGGTCACCAGCCAGGTAAACGTGTCCCGCGCGATATCCAACGAGTTCGGGACAACCTCGTCGCCACGGCGACGAAAAACGGATTGTGCTGCCATGTCATGACTCCCACGGCGTCGATGCGAACAACAACGACGTCAGGAAGCCACGACCGATACCACGGAAATACCACGGCATTACTAGGCCCCAACTAGCAAACCGCGCCGAGACTACTAGCGAACTACTATTTCGCCCCGCGAGCGGGGTCGATCAAGATCAACAAACCAGCCCCGCGCAGCAGGCCCCTTGATCAACTCTAGTAGCTGATTACCTGCGGTTATAGTCACCCGCTAGTACAGCACTAGTAGTCGCACAGGGCGTCAGAGGGCGCCAGGATTGAAGATCAACCGTCGCAGCCGAAAAATCTTGAAAAATTTTTCCCAGGCCAGTCCAGCGGGCGGTTCTGGGCGAGCCCGGAGTGACCGAACCGGCGGCTCTCAAACCACGGCTTTAACAGAACTGTTCGAGTCCTTTCGAGGTGCGAGCAACGCGGGCAGTTGTGATGCAGAGAAATTTGACGAGGCGTGTCCAAAACGGGGTCGAAATACGGAGTTAAGGGGCGTCAGAACGCACAGCACCCCCTCGTCGGAGGAGACCCGCGATGACCCCGACACACGGCAACGGCTCACCAGGAGACGGCTCCCAGGAGCACGGCCCGACCGACCCACCGACCGTCCCGATCCCGCTCCCGCAGCGGCGGCGAACACCGCGTCTGCGTGCCCTGCGCCTCACGCTGCGCCATCCGCGTCCGGCCCGGCCGAGCACCGTCTGGCCGTGCGCTCAGGACGACCTTCGTGAAGGCACCGGGCTGCTCGCCAACTGGCTGCTGACCGCGGTCATCAAGCTCGTCACCACCTACACCCAGCCCGGCCAACGGGTGCTTCTGCTCGACCCCGCGCCCTACCTCGCGCCGTCCGCGTCGTGGTCACCAACTGGGAGCCGCAGCCAGTCTCGGCCCGGTCCGTATGCCGGACTGCACGAAGCGGGCTGGACCGTGGTCCGACTCGGCCGCGGCGTCCAAACCCAGACCGCCGTCGCACACCCCGACCCGGTCGACGAACCCGCCGGTGCCGCGGCAGTCGAGTCCGAGTCCGGACCCCGACCGAACCCCGACAGTCCGACCACCGACCAGTCCGACGGGCCGTCGACAGACCGCCGGACCGGATCCGATCCGACTGCAACCGGCGTCGGTCCGGACCGCTACGACCTCGTCATCACCGCGGCCGACCCGCGCACCCTCGACTGGTTCCGACCCGCCGACTGGGCCGGTCTGCTCACCCCGACCGGCACCCTCGCCGTCATCACTCACGGTGACCGTTCCCGTGATCGGCTCACCGACCCCGCCGGCTCGCTGGTGCGCGCCGCGCACCGCACCGGGCTGCGCTACCTCGATCGCATCGCCCTGCTGCGCGTCCCCGTCCGCGACGGCGCGCTCGCGGTCGCGACCCCGGCCCCGCACCCCCGACCGCAGGGTCCAACGCGACCGCTCGCGACCCCCGCTCGGCACACCCAGGTGCATGAGGACCTCTTGGTGTTCGCCCGCCAACCGGCCCTGACCGACGCCGCCGACGGGGAGGAGACCTCCGATGACTGACCGTCCGACGTCGCCCTGGCCGCTCCCCCTGCCGCCGGGGGAGGAGCCGCCGATGCCGCCGCTGTCGGTCTGGCCCACCGGCCAGCGTGACCCGCTCGCGCAACTGCGCGACGCCGGCTGTGTGCCCGGCACCGAGACCGACACCGAGCGGATTCCGCCCGCCGTCGCCGCCCACGCGATCGCCCTCTACACCCGTCCCGGCGACCTCGTTCTCGACCCCGACTGCGGCGCGGGCACCGCCCTCGTGGAGGCGCTGCGCGCCGGCCGTCACGCGCTCGGATTGACCGCCCGCAGCCGGTGGTGGACGCTGGCTCGCGCCAACGTCACCGCCGCCAAGACCGCGGGCGCCTGGCGCGACGGCTCGGTCCTCGACGCCCGGCCGAAAGTCCTCGCGACCGTCCGGGCCGCCGGGTTGATCGGGCGAGTCGGACTCGTCCTGACCGCCCTGCGCACCGCGCCAGCCGACCCCAACGACCAGGCGAACGGTCCGGACCGCGACCCGGTCGAGTCCGCCCTCGCCGACCTCGCCACGACGCTGCTCTACTGCGAGCCGCTGCTGCGCTCCGGCGGGCACGTCGCCGTCATCGCGCGACCTCTCCGGCACCCGAACGGTTCGCTGGTTGACCTGACCAGTCCGCTCATCGCCGCCGCCACCGCTGCCGGGCTGGCGCCGGTCGAGCGGTGCATCGCGCTGACCGCCGGACTGCGCGGCAGCCGACTAGTCACCCGAGCCTCACTCGCCGAACGTCGCGCCGCTGCCCGAGCCCGCGCCGCCGGTGCGCCGACCGCGCTCACCGTTCACCACGAGGTGCTCGTCCTCCAACTCGCCCACGACACCGAACTCGCCGCCGCGACGGCAGCCGGCATCCCGTGGCCGACCGAGGACGACGTCATCCGGCCCGCCGTCAACGGCGTCACCTACCCCGGCTGGAGGCGAGCGGCATGACCACCCGCCTGTACTGCCGCGAGTGCGGCTGGCACCCCGAGTTCCGCCGCAAGCGCGCCGCCCTCCGTGCCGCCGCCCGGCACCAGTGCCCCGGCACACCGGTGGCCGAGATCCGTCCACCGTGGTGGTCCCGCCTGTGGACAAACCTGTGGACAAGTCAGCCGGGTGGCTCTGCCGTCGACACCGAAGTCGACGCGGACGACCAGCCCGGTGACGACGAACTGGTTGACGCTCGCGGCAACCGGATCCAGTGGGCCGCGCTCGCCGCGCACCACGCCGAGACCACTCGCCGCGCCCGCGCCGCCATGGTCGAACTCGTCCGGGCCGGCTACCAGATCGGGCCGCCGCCCTACGGCTACCGAGCCCTGCGCATCCGGGTCACCGACCCCAGCGGCCACAGCAAGCTGCGTGCGGTCCTTGTCCCGGACTGGCAGACCGCCGCCGCCGTCAAACAGATCTTCATCTGGCGCGCCGACCACGGCCTGACGTTCGCCGTCATCGCCGCACAGCTCAACAGCGACCCCCGCCAGTACCCGGCTCCGGTGCCCAACGGGCGGTGGACCGCCAAGGCCGTCCGGCGGATCGTCACCAACGTCAAGTACACCGGGCGCCAGGTCTGGGCCCGCACCGTTGCCGGCCGCCCGGCACCGGTCGAGCAGTGGGTCACCTCGGCGCCGAAGGTGCACGAGCCACTGGTTGACGAACGCACGTTCCGCCGCGCCCAGCCGGGCGCCGCCGACGGTCCGCCCGACGCGGAGGACTCGGCCGGTACCCGGCCGAGTGCGGCATGACCACCCGTCGGTGGCGCGTCGCCGCAGTGGTCCTGTTCGCCGCGTACGCAGCGACGATCGCGGGTGCGAACTGGGCGACCACGCTCTGGCCGGCGGTGGCGGTCGCGGGCCTGCACATTCCCGCGGGCGCGCTCCTCGCCGGGCTCGCGTTCACCGTCCGGGACCTCCTGCAGGACGCTGTCGGCACCCGGACAACGCTGCTCGCGATCGCCCTCGGCGCGGCGTTGTCCGGGCTGGTCGCCGAGCCGCGCATCGCGCTCGCCAGCGCCACGGCTTTCGCCGTCTCCGAACTGGTCGACCTCGCCGTCTACACCCCGCTGCGCGACCGGAGTCACCTCGCTGCCGTGAGTGTGTCGAACGCGGTTGGGCTGCTCGTCGACAGCCTGCTGTTCCTGCCGCTGGCCTTCGGCTCGCTGACTTACCTCACCGGCCAACTCGTCGGGAAGACCGCCACCACGGCCCTGGCGGTCGCGCTGCTTGCTGGTGTCCGCGCTCGTCGGAGGGCGGTGCCGGCGTGAAGTTCTACCTCGGCGTCCATCAACCCATCTGGCTGACTCGCGTGCCGGACATCCCGCTGCTGGTGTCGCACCGGCGCCTCGGTCACCGCCGCACCCTGCCTCGCGCCATCACGGAATGGGCGCTCGACTCCGGCGGCTTCACCGAGCTGCAGCTTCACGGGCGCTGGCTGATCACCGAGAAGGATTACGTCCGGGCGGTCCGGCGCTACGCCGACGAGATCGGCAACCTCGCCTGGGCGGCGCCGCAGGACTGGATGTGCGAACAGCGCATCCTGAAACGCACCGGCTTGACGGTCCGCGAGCATCAACGGCGGACCGTGCGCAACCTCGTCCGCCTGCGGGAACTCGCGCCTGAGCTCCTTTGGGTGCCGACGCTGCAAGGTTGGACTCTGTCGGACTACGAACGCTGCGCCGACTTCTACGAGCGGGCCGGGATCGACCTGGCCGCCGAGCCGCTCGTCGGGATCGGCACGGTGTGCCGGCGCCAGAGCAGCGCCGACGTCGAGCGCATCATGCGCGCCTTTGCCACACGCGGGTTGAACCTGCACGGTTTCGGCGTCAAGATCACCGGCCTCGACCGGTACGCCGAAGCTCTCTCTAGTTCGGACTCGGCGGTTCTCTACCCGGTTCGTAGTTGTTGGTGGATGTTGATCTTTAGCCTGCCGCTCGTGAGAACTGCTTATGAGGCTGGTGGCTGGGTTGTGTTCCGGTATGAGTTGGAGTGTCTGGGTGGGACGGTGGACGATCCGTTGTTGGTGGCCCATGCGGGGTTGTTGGCTGGGTTGGCCGAGCGGGGGCGTCGGCGTGGTCAGCCGTTTCTGATCGGTCCGGACGGTCGTCCGGATGGTCGGGTGAACGCGTTCTTTGCGTCGCCGCGCATGTTGGGCCGGTCGCCGTTGACGTGGAAGAAGTACGCGCAGTCGTTGGGGATGTGGCTGAACTTCTTGTTGGTGCTAGGCCGGCGGTGGGACGAGGCGACCGAGGATGACGCAGAGTATTTCAAGGAGTGGCGGCTGTCGGAGCGGAGCAACCCGCGGCTGGTTGAGGCGAGCACGTTCGCGGCGAACTTGGCGGGGTTGCGCGCTTTCTATCGATGGGCCGCGCGCCGGTACGGTGTGGTCGATCCGGTCGTTGCGGTGGATGACTTCGATCTGAAGCCGCGTGGTGTCCGCGGGCAAGATGTGAAGTGGTTGGACCCGGCCGGATATCGCCGGTGGCGTGACCTCGGGGTCCGTGGTCTGGGCCTGGATGGCCGGCCGGATGGGTTGTGGCGAGGCCGAAACGAGCAGCGGGACGGCGCGTTCGTCGACGGGCTCTACAGCACCGGGCTGCGGCTGACCGAGTGGGCCAGCGTGCTGGTTACCGAGTTGCCGGACGACGACCCGGCCCGGGGTTATCGGACCTGCCGGTTGGCGGACGCCTGCGCGAAGGGTGGCTACGGCCACAAGTACTGGATCCAACGCGAGGCACTGCTCGGGGTGCTGGACTATGTCGAGGGAGCTCGGGCACGTGCCGTCCGGGATGCGCAGCGCGCCGGTCGCTACGGGCAGTTGACGACGGTGCGCTTGGTGGTCGGCTCTGAGCGAGGCCGGCTGATCATTCAGGAGCCGGACGGTCGGCGGACCGGGCCGGCGCTCAACGCGGTTGGTCCGTGGGGCCGTCGGCGGTTGTTCCGCCGCACCGAGCAGGGGCTGGAACCGTTGGCGGTCTGGCTCAACGAGGACGGGATGCCCCGGACCCCGCACGGCTGGCAGCACACCTTCGCCCAGGCCAACGACCGCATCGCCCGGGCGGGCCTGGCCGGGTTCAGTGCGACCCCGCACATGCTGCGGCACAGCTGCGCGTTGCGGTGGTATTCGGTCGGGCGGTTGGCCTATGAGCACCGGTTCGCCCATCTGAGTGTGGAGGAGACGAAAGACTTCCGGGCCCAGTTCGGCGACACGTGGGATCTGGTGGCCACGATCCTGGGCCACCGCAGCCCGGAAACCACCAAGCAGCACTACCTCGAGCCGTTCCGGGCGCTGGATGTCGAGCTGCTGTTGCAGCACGCCCAGCAGGCCGCCGTCGAGCGGTTCCTGGCCAGCTACCTTGCCGAGCACCCGCGCGTGCTCACCGACCCGGTACGGGAGGCCACGTGAGCAACCATGTGAGCATCGGTCGAGGTAGTGGCCGTCGCGCGGCGTTGCCGCCCACGGGTTACGCACCCGCCGCCCGGGTGGTCGACGACACGGCGGCTTGCCGGGTCCGGTTCGTGCCGGAGAACCCCGCGCAGGCGCCACGCGAGTTCGACTTCACCGGCTGGCCGGTGAACCTGCCGTTGCGGCAGGCGTTCGCGACCGCGTTCGCCGAACGCACCCGGCCCGGCGGCCGGGTCCGGACCAGCGAGTCGGCCTACAAGACGTTCCGCACCTTGCGCCAGTTCGCGGAATACCTGGCCGGTCTGGTGTCGCCGCCAACTACGGCCGCCGACCTGACGTCGGCGCACCTGGATGGCTGGTTCCACCCGCAGCGACAGCATGCCGGCGGGGCGATCAAGCTCGGTGAGCTGAAGACCACATTGCGCAAGATTGCGGGCACCAGCAAGGAGTTCCGGGCTGCGTTGGCACGCCGCAACCCACCGCGGGCGAACCTCACAGCGAAGACCAGCTACAGCCGCAGCGAGAACCGGCGGATTCTCAACGCCGCCCGCGCCGACATCCGCCGCGCCGCCGACCGCATCCGCGGCAACCGTGACCTGCTACGGCGCTGGCGCGCTGGCGACATGGACACCGAGCCGGGGGACATCTACCGGCGCGGCGAGCTGCTCGATTTCGTCGACCGGCATCTGGACGTCCCGCGCTATGCCTCCGTCAGTGCGGCGCCGAAGCGGTGGGTCTCGATGTTGGGCGCGGTCGAGGACCACATGACCGCGCTGCACCTGTCGAGTGTGGAGGTCGCCGCGTTCGCGGTGCTGCTGATCGGGCTGACCGGCCAGAACAAGAGCACCATCCTGACTGCGCCCGCGGCGCATCACCGGCCCGACGGCTACACCGGGCACCCGTCGACGGCGATCGTCAAGCTGGACAAGCCACGCCGCGGAGCCCGCCGGCACATGGACGTCCCGCTGACTGGTGTCCCCACCTGGGTCGGCTCCGACCCCTACACGAGAGGCGCATCCTCGGTCGGCGAACAGTCGCGGCGGGTTGATCTGCACTCGGCGTTCGGCGTCTACATGCTTCTGCACGAGCTGGCCGCGCCGGCCCGGCACGTGGTCGGGACCGACCGGCTGTTCGTGTTCTGGGCCGGCACCGGGGCGGGTGTCGGACGCGGTCTGCGCACCACATTCGACCCCCGGCTGCCCGTGGCCTGGGCGCAACGTCACGACCTGCCCACCGACACCGCTCTCGCGCAGTCCGCGCCGGACGGCCAGCGGGAGCAGTTGCAGGTCACCTTCGGCCGGCTGCGGCTGACCTACAACGAGTTGCAGCAGCGCCCGGTCGCCCACACCGAGACGACTCTGGCCAACGAGTACCTGGCCCGCAACCGCGGCAACCTGGTCGAGTATCAGCAGGTCGTCGCTGCTGCGTTGGCCGAGCAGGTGACCAAGGCGTCCACCCGCGCCCGGCTGCACACACTCAGCGAGGCCGATGTCGTCGAGGCGCGGACGCATCCGGCGCGGGTGGCCGCCCGGCACGGGATGGACACCGCGACGCTGCAGCGGGTGCTCGCTGGCGAGTTGGATACGGTGGTCGGTGCCTGTGTCGACCACACCAACAGCCCGCACACCGTGTCAGGCCAGGCATGCCGGGCCTCGTTCATGCTCTGCCTGAGCTGTCCCTGCGCCAGAGCGCTGCCCACGCACCTGCCCCTGCAGGTGCTGGTCCACGACGGCCTCCGGCAGCGCAAGTCCGCCGTCACACCGCTGCGCTGGGCGCAACGGTTCGCCCTGCCGCATGCGCAGTTGGCCGACCTGCTCGACCGCGCCGGACCGGCGGCCGTCGCTGACGCCAGACACGCCGCCACACCCGAGCAGCGTGAGCTCGCCGAACGTTTCCTCCGCCGAGAGCTGGACCTGCTATGACCCACTCCGTCACAGCCGCGCCCACCAGTGCGCTCGATCGGCCGGAGCCGGACACGCCGGTGTTGCTGCACCGCAAGCACAATCCCGCCGCAGACCCGGCCCGCCAGTCGGTGTTCGGTGACTCCCGGTGGGACCTCACACCGGGGCTGTTCGAGGCCCACGCGGTCACCTGCCGACTGAACTTCCTACCCGTCCCCGAAACGTTCCGCGACCATGCCAAGCACTACATCTGGCAGCTGATCAACCATGAACCACCCCGGCGGCTGCGCGGCACCCGTGGCACCCGGCTCGCGCTGCGCAGCGTCTCGCTCACCCTGCCCCGCATCACCGCGTTCCTGGTCTGGCTGCACACCCACCGAATCGACGGCTGCGACCAGGTCAGACCCGAGGATCTGGACCGCTACCTCGCCGACGTGATCAGCACCGAAGCCACCACCAGCATGAAATCCAGCCTGCTGATCGAGGTCCGGCGGCTCTGGGCCTACCGCGACCGGCTGCCCGAGCCGATGCGCCTCCCCATCTCGGAACCCTGGCAAGGCGAGGACCCCAAAGACCTGCTCGGCGGACGGGTCAGGCCGCGAGAGAACCGCACGCCACGTCTGGCGACGGACACCATCGAGCTGCTGCTGATGTGGTCGCTGCGGTTCGTCGACGACTTCGCCGACGACATCATCGCCGCCTTCCACGAACACCTGCGGCTGTTCCCCTACGGCCCAGCCACCCACAAACACGGCATCCAGGTCACCCGCCGGTCCGTCGACGATGTCCTCCCCGACCTGCTCGACTACCTCGACCGTCTCCACGCCAGCGGCGAGAGCCTGCCCGGCCGGCCCGGTCGCGACGGAACCCCGGAGATCGACTGGCCGCACTTCGTCCGCCTGTTCCGCAGCGGCACCGAAGCCTTCCCCCGCAGCGCCCGACTGCGGGAACCAGTCGAACACTCCGGCCTGCCGATCGCCCCCGACGCCTACCTCGACACACCCATCACCGGCCAGGTCGACGGACGTCCCTGGCGAACCACCCGCATCGGCTTCACCGAAGCCCTCGACCTGGCTATCCTGTTACGCACCGCCTGCCTCATCGTCGTGTCCTACCTGTCCGGCATGCGCACCGGTGAGGTGCTCAACCTCGAACGCGGATGCCTGTCCCACAACCCGGCCACCGGGATCTGGTCCATCACCGGCAAGAAATTCAAGGGCGCCCGGGACGAACACGGCAACAAGATCCCCGAAGGCCAATTCCGCGACGACCCGTGGGTCATCGTCGCCCAAACCGCCCACGCGGTCACCGTCCTCGAACGACTCCACTACCAGCGTCTGCTCTTCCCGGCCGAGATGCACCCGCACCGCGGCACTCACAGCACCCGTCGAGGAAGGGCACGGCACGCGCGAGGCATCCCTTACGACATCGCCGCCTTCCTGGCCTGGGTCAAGGACTACTGCATCGCGACCGGGCGTGACCACGAAGCCATCCCACCCGATCCGCACGGCGCCATCGGCACCGCACGCTTCCGCCGCACCCTGGCCTGGCACATCGTCCGCAAACCCCGCGGTCTCATCGCTGGCGCCATCCAATACGGACACCTGCACGTCCAGATGACACTCGGCTACAGCGGCTCCTACGACTCCGGATTCCCCGACGAACACGCCTACGAAGACTGGCTGTTCCGGCTCGAACGCCTTGCCGAAGACCACGAACGGCTCACCGCCGGCGAGCACATCAGCGGCCCCGCCGCAGCCACCTACATCCACCGGATCAACCAGGCACACCACACGTTCGCCGGCCGGGTCCTCACCAGCACCAGCCACGCCCACGACATGCTCACCAACCCACTGCTGCAGATCTACCCCGGCCGCGCCATGACCTGCGTATTCGACCAAGCCAAAGCCCTTTGCCAGCTACGCAGCGGCGAAGGAGACGTCCGCGCCACCCCAGACCAGGACGACTGCCGCCCCACCTGCCGCAACCTCGCTTACACCGACCGCGACATCGCCGCCCTCCACCAGCAAGCCACCGAACTGGAGAGCCTCCTCGGCGACTTCCTCGCCCCATCACCGCGCCACCAGCGCGCTCGCGCCGAACTCGACCGCCTCCACGCGCTCATCCGCAACCACACCCGAAAGCCGTGACCACGTGAAGATCGCAACCACAGCCTGGCCCACCAACGAAACCGATCCACAAAGGATCGCCATCCTCGACGCCGCCGACCGACTCCTCGCCGGCACACCACAGCGCTCCACCGGCAACCTGTCCACCGTCCAGCTCGCGGTCGAAGCCGACGTCAAGTACTGGGTCGTCGCCCAGAAACACCCCGACCTCCGCGACCACTTCCAACAACTCGCCCGCCACGCCCGCCGCACCGCCGCCGAATTCCGGAACAACCACGACCCATTCACCCAACTGCAACGCGACCACGACGCGCTCAAGAAGCACTGCACCGGCCTCGAACGACTCATCCACACCTACGCCCACGTGATCAACGAACTGTCCTCGGAGAACCAGGCGCTCCGGGAACAGGTCACCAGTCCATGCGCCACAATCACTCCACTCGGGAACCGCAAGCACAGCAGCAATGTCTCAGTAGACCGGGAGCGTTATGTCGAATCCTGACAACCTTGCCCGCTTCATATCCATTATCGGACTGCTCGTCTCACTGGCTGGCTTAACTATCGCTACTCTCAGCTATCGCCGCGGCCGTCCCCAGGTGATGATCAAGAATGTGTGTTGGCGCTCGAAGCCTGTTGCCGGTGGGATAACTGTCGAAGCAGTGCTTGCCAACCGCAGCCAAGCCAAGGCCCAGTTAACCTCAGGCGTCAGCTCGCCCGATGGGCCCATCATCGCGGAGTTCCAGCATCCCCGTGATCTACGCCTACTGGCCCGCCTCAGGCCGCGACACGCGGCACAACACGGCCGCAAGCCAGCCCAAACTCCTCTCATAGAACTGTCTCTGCCTGATCATATTGATGCTTTCTCTGCGATAAAAATCACCGGCAACCTGTTGGATGAACAGAGGATCAAGGTTCCACCAGAGTTCACAGCAATGCGCCTGCAGATCGAGTTGAGCTCAGGCAAGATCCTTTACAGTCCATGGTTCAACGCGCCACCCTACCGCGAATCAGAAAAACGCCAAGGTCTAGTGCAGTTGCGAAGGGCGTTCGGTGCGGCGATTGCTGCCGAGATGAGCGCGAGAGGCTTGTCCGTTAGCTCGGTCTGTGATGAGTCCCGCAAGCGCGGTTACAAGATCTCTCGTATTGCCGTGAATGATGTTATGAGAGGTGACAGGATTCCTCGATGGGAAAAAGTCGAGGTGATTCTAAACGCGATCAATCCTGCGGTGACGGATGAATACCTCAAAGAGTGGCGCAATCGCTGGCTCGAGCTGAACAAGTCTCACGGCAGACACTGCTCACAACAGGCCGAAGGAAGCTGATACATGCAGTCAGCGAAGCGACGCTCCGCTGAAGGTGCCGCCGATCGGACTATCCGCGGGCAAGGCCGCTACAAGGGCCGGGCTACCCCGCCACCCGTGACCGATCAACAGTGTCTGACCGGCGAGAGAACGATGTCCTGGAGTATGCGCGGCCGGTACGTGCCCGGATGCGGTCCGAGCCATCGCACCGAGTCGAACTGTCTGCGCTTCGCGCTCAGCTGGTATCGGCAGATCCGAACCACGCTGGGGTCGGCGGGACTGTCTGCGGACAGCGTGTCCCCGCAGGTATCGAGGA
Organism: Amycolatopsis acididurans; assembly: GCF_012328925.1. GTDB lineage: Bacteria > Actinomycetota > Actinomycetes > Mycobacteriales > Pseudonocardiaceae > Amycolatopsis_E > Amycolatopsis_E acididurans. Next base: position 27,902 of record NZ_JAAXLS010000056.1, on the reverse strand, counting down.
GGGCCGCGTGATGGCCGTCGCCGCGTTCGCCGCCGAGGGCTCACTGCTCGTCGCGGGACTCCGCGGTGTCCGGTTCGACGAGCGAGACGTCACGTGGCGTGTCGATTCCGAACAGCTCGTTGGGCGTGCACCGCAGCGTCGTGCACAACGCCTGCAAGGTCACCACCTTCACCTGGACCGGTTGCCTCTTGATCAGCACGTCAACCGACTGGAGGGACAGCTCGAACCCGGCGCGCTGGATGAGGAGTTCGCGCAGCTGAGTCGCGTTCCAGACGTCGCGGGAGGCCATGACCTTCCGCAGCCGCCACTCGATCTGCACCCGCTGCCGTCCCGTGTTCGTCGCTCCGAGGCGCTTCGCGCCGTCGCCAACCGACGCTCAGTGTCCCCGATGGCGACGAAGGCCGGCCGTCGCACGTCCGGCGTGTTCAGCAGACACACGCCGATCAACAAGCATGACTTGAGCTACTAAGGTTTTACCGGATTTACTCAGGTGCTACCTTAGTTGAATGGCAGACCTGTCCCCGGTTCGAGAGAAAGGAGGTGCTTCGGCGCCCATCACGTTCACCGCCATGCCGACGCACCGCAGTCCGCTGCCAGCGCCGGTAGCGATCTTCTGGACTCGCGTCGACCGCTCACCTCGCGCTGACGAGGTGATCCAGTACCAGTTCGGCCCCGCCGAACGGCAAGAGTCCAGCACGGCCACGAGCGCCGGCCCCGTACATGTGCACTCGGGGAGTAGAGGCCCGTGGGTCGTGACAGCTTCGGCGGTCCCAGCTCATTCAACGCACGTCATGGTGCGTGCCCGCGTCGCCGCGAAACCCGCCTCGCGCGGACCGGCGACCGCAGGTGTCAACGGCTGGGAGCGCCCGCTGTGTCGACGGTTCCTGTCGCCGACCAGCAGCCCCGTGAACCTCCGCCAGCCGCGGGCTTCATGGGCACGAAGGGGGCGCTCATGTGCGCTCAACCTCGCAACCCTGACCAGACCAACGACAACTGCGCCGACGTTCCTTCTCCGGCTGACCAGGAGCAGCAAGGAAGCCCCGTCAACGCGTCGAACAGGCAACCCCGACGGCGCGTTGGCGCGGGCAGAGCTGTGCGCAACGTGGTGGTGCGCGGCGTCCGCCGCGATCCACCGGACATGCACAAGCTCGCGCGGGTGGTCGCCTGCCTCGCAGCCGACCTGCTGCAGGCCGAAGCCAGCGAACAAACGCTGCCCGCCGAGCCAGGCGCTGCGGACGCCGGCCACCGCGACCACCGCCGCGACGCGGCATGACGCCGCCCATTCGCGCTTGCGCAACGAACGCAGCAGAACGAAGCCGCTCGCCAATGACTCGAAAGGACGGTCCAGCACGATGCCGCCTGTCACTTGCGATCCCCGCAGTCGTCGCGACACACACCCACGAACTCGACGGTCGGTACGCGTCGGCCTCTACCAGCGGTGGCCCACGCTCCGCGAAAGTGACCACCTGCAGACCTACGTCGCGTCCCAACCCGGTTGGCACATCGCTCTCCGCAGCAGCGACTACGCATCAGGCGGCACGCTGAAACGTCCAGGGCTGCAACGGATATTGGCGGCAGCCCGATCCGGAGTCATCGACGTGCTCGTCGTCAATCACCTGTACAGCCTGTCCCGCAAGACGCAGCACCTCGCCTTCGTTCTCAGCGAGCTGACGTCCCGAGGCGTGCGGGTCGTCTCGGCCGCCGATCCCGCCCTCGACACCGAGACCGCGCACGGCCTCTTTCTCGTGCGCGTGGTGACCGCCGTCGCGGAGATCGAGCAGACGGGAGCAGTCGCAGATCGACGCGACCGTCGTCGGCACGAGCAGCGATCCGACAACGAGTCGCCGCTCGCGGGCTAGCCGCAAATCCCGCCGGGGCCCACTCCGCCGAACAACACCAACCAATCCGAACGACCCACAACGAGGTGTCATGACCAGCGCGTACGCCAACTCGGACAACGAACGTCAGCAGCGCTGTCCTGTCCCCACGCAGCGACCATCGGATGCCCCCGCGACCGACGCCCGAGCAGTGATCTACATACGCGTGGCCTCCGACCGGGCCGAGAGCGAGCACAGCGTCACGGCCCAGCGTGAGGCATGCCTGCGCAGGGCCAGGGAACTGGGCTTGTCGGTCATCGACGAGTACGTCGCCCCACGCGCTCGACTCTGGCGACGGCCGAAGTGCCAACCGTTCCGACGCATCCTCGCGCGGTTCCGCAGCCGGTGAGACACAGCAACCCCGCCACGAATTCGCCGCTCGCCGGAAGCGCGCGATCCAGCCGCCAGGACCCACTCGCCGGCTGCACGGTCCACCGTCCAGGCCGCCCTCAGAAGGAGGTGTCATGACCAGCGCTTATGCCGACTTCATCGACGAACTGCAGCAGGACGTCACCATCCCCATCCAGCCGCCGACGGACGACCTTGCCCCCGGCACCCGCGCAGTGATCTACCTGCGCGTGTCCTCGACCGGGCAAGTCCGCACCGACTACAACCCAGAAGGCATCTCCATCCCGGCCCAACGGGAAGCGTGCCTTCGCAAGGCGCGAGACCTCGGCGTCACGGTCATCGACGAGTACGTCGAACCCGGACGCTCGGGAACGGAGATGACCAAACGCGAAGCATTCCAACAGATGCTCGCGCGGGTCCGCAGCCAAGGCGACGTCGACGTCATCATCATCTACCAGCTCTCGCGCATGGCGCGGAACCGCTACGACGACGCGATCGTCATGGCAGACCTGCGCAAGCGCGGCGTCACCCTGGTCTCGGCCACCGAAGCCATCGACGACACCCCGGTCGGCCAGCTGATGCACGGCATCCTGACCACGTTCAACGAGTACCAATCCCGCCAGTCCGGTGCCGACATCGCATACAAGATGGGCCAGAAGGCGCGCAACGGCGGCACGCTCGGCCGCGCGAAACTCGGCTACCTCAACCACATCGACCACTCCGACGGCCGCGTGATCCGCACGATCATCGTCGACCCCGAACGGGCGCCCTTTGTCCAGCTGGGTTTCGAGCTCTTCGCCACCGGCGACTACACGCAAGAAGAGCTGGCTGACGAGCTCTACGACCGCGGCCTACGCACCAGGGCCACCCGGCGACACCCCGCCAAGAAGATCTCCGAGAACAAGATTTCGCAAATGCTGCGCGATCGCTACTACCTCGGATACGTCGAGTACGACGGCGAAGAAATCCAGGGGCGACACGAGCCCCTCATCGACGAGGACCTCTTCGACACCGTCCAGGAGATCCTCGAATCTCGCATGACGGCACAAGAACGCCGTCGCGTCCACCACCACTACCTCAAGGGATCACTCTTCTGTGGACGCTGCCAACGCGACGGCATCAAGCGGCGGATGATCATCCAACGGACCATCAACTCCAAGGGCGCCGAGTACCTGTACTTCTTCTGCCGCGGCCGGCAAAAGGGACTGTGCCAAGCACCCCACGTCAACGTCACGCTCGTCGAGGACGCGGTTGAGCGCCACTACTCCGCGATTCGCTTCAGCCAGCCGTTCATCGCTGACATGCGCGATCAGATCGATGCCGTGCTCGGCGAGCAGGAAAAGTCCGCACGCCTCCTGCGCAAGCAGATCACCGCACAGCTCAAGGAACTCGACACGAAGGAGGAGAACTTGATCGACCTCGCCGCCGACAGCACGCTGCCTCGGACCAAGGTCAAGGAGAAGCTACGCGACATCGCCCGCGAACGCCGCCGGCTGGAGGAGCGCCTCGACACAGCCAACGCCGACCTCACCGACAGCGCCCAGCTCGTCAACGCCAGCCTTGCCCTCCTCGAACAGCCCGACCAGCTATACCGACGCTGCAACGACCAACAGCGGCGCCTCCTCAACCAAGCGATCTTCCACGCCCTCTACATCGAGGACGACAAGATCACAGACGGTGAGCTCCGTGAGCCCTTCGGCGAACTCCACGCCATCCAAGATCAGCGGACCGCCGCACCCAACGCGGAGGACACAAGCAAAAGGACCACCCGCAACGCGGGTGGTCCTTGCACGCCGTCAAGCGTCACGGTCCTACTTCGCGGCCTTCATTCAGGCACTTGTTCTAGTAAGACCCCTAGGGTGGAGCTGAGGGGAATCGAACCCCTGACCTTCTCGATGCGAACGAGACGCGCTACCAACTGCGCTACAGCCCCTTGAGGAAGCTTCGAAAGCATAGCAAGCGCCCCGGCGGGGATCGGCGAGGGGGTTACTCGCCGACCGCCCGGCGGAACGGGAGCTGGCCCGGGTCGTCCAGCTCGTGAAACTCGGGGTCCTCGTCCTCCAGGTCGACGACCACGGCACGGCCGCGCATCCGGGACGCGGGCGAGGGCCTGCGCTCGATGCCGACCAGCTCACGCCGCGGCATCTCCGGCTCCGCCTCGACCTCGTAGTCGTCGATGTACTCGTCCTCGGCGTAGTCCTCGACCATCTCGCGCCGTGGCGCCGCCCGCCGCGTGCGGGTGCTGCCGAGCCGCGCCAGCCGCCGCTGCCGGATCTCGTCCTCGATACGAACCTGGCGCCGCAGATAGGCCAGATACGAAACGAACGCGAGGTCGACCGCTCCGTGCAGCCACCACAGGCTGCTGGCGAGGAACCCGGCTCCCGCGGCGGTCACCACGGCCAGGATGATCAGCAGCAGCACGATGCGCTGCCGGAAGGCGTACTTCGCACGGGCCGCGATCTCCGCCGCCTCCGGGTCGAAGCCGCCGCGCCCAGGCCGGTACCGGCGCTCACTGGAACTCGGACTCGGCTCGTAAGAGCGAACGGGCTCTTCTTCCACGATCTCTTCGGGTTCGGCGACCTCGGTGGCGGACTCGGACATGACGACCTCCTCTTCCCCCTCGTCTGCGCCGCTTCCACTGCGCACGACTCGCGCGGCCAGCGCGGCATCCGCCGTCTGCGCGACCGCCTGCCGCTTCCGCGCGACCATGGGCACGAGCACGACAAGCCACGCCGCCGCAAGAGCAACGATGATCAGCGAGCTGGGCATCTCCCTCTGTCACCTCCCCCGTCCACTGCTACATACCGTCACGCTAGTCACAGGAGTAACAGAAGACAGGGAGGCACGCCGCTCGACTCGAGAAAAAGCGTCACCGGATTAGGTGAAATAGGGCCGATGTGGTAACGCGGATCTCACACGTGCTCGGCGCGGCCGGCCGTGACGAGCTTCGCGACGAGGCCCGGGCCCGTCTCCTCCGCCGTGATCGCGAAGCAAAGATGATCTCGCCACCCACCGGCGACATCGAGATAGCGCTGGAAGAGGCCCTCCTGGCGAAAGCCGGCCTTGGTCAGCACGCGGATGCTGGGGTCGTTCTCCGGTCGCACCGTCGCCTCGATCCGGTGCAGCCCGCCGGAGGCGAAAACATGATCGACGACCAGCGCGACGGCGGCCGTGGCGACCCCGCCGGCCACCGCCGTCGAGGACACCCAGTAACCGACCCATGCCGAACGGAGTGAGGCGCGGATCACGTTACCGATAGTGATCTGCCCCGCGAACTCGTCGTCGACCGTGATCACGAACGGCAGGCACTGTCCGCGCCGGGCGAGCCCGCGCAATGCGAGCCACTGCGGAGGCCACGACCAGAATCCGTTGCGGTCCTGCCACGGTCCGGGCGCGGTGGGCTCCCATTTTTCGAGATGCGCCTGGTCACGCAGCCGGATCCGGCTCCAGTCCCCGGCGTCTCGCAGGCGGATCGGCCGCAACGCGACCGTGCCCGCGGCGACCTTGAGCGGCCCGAGCCGGGCCGGCCAGCCGGGATGACGAGCCTCGAGGTCGTAAGTAGCTGCCTGCACCGGCGTATTTAACCGTCAGACACGCTGTGCGAGGAAGGTCACCCGTACCTGCTCGCCCGCGGCCACCTCGGTCAGGTCCTCATCGACGTTCACCAGGCAGTTGGCCTCGGCGAGCGATGCCAGCAGGTGCGCACCCGATGTGCCCAGCGGTTGTACCAGGTACTCGCCGGTGCTCTCGTCCCGCAGCAGCTGCCCGCGCAGGAAACCCTTGCGGCTCTTGGTCGAGGTGATGGGCGACAGAAGCCGTGCGCTGACCATGCGCCGATGGGGGTTGCGAGTGCCGCGCGCCGCCCTGATCAGCGGCCTGATCAGCACCTCGAACACGACGAGCGCGCTCATCGGGTTGGCGGGCAGCAGGAAGGTCGGCACCGAGTCCGGGCCCAGCCGGCCGAAACCCTGCACCGAGCCGGGATGCATCCCGACCCTGGTCATGTCGATGCGCCCGAGCTCGGACAACGCGGCGTGCACCTCGTCGGCCGCGGTACCGCCCGCGCCGCCAGCGACCACGACGACCTCGGACATCAACAGCCTGCCCTCGACCACCTCGCGCAGCCGCCTCGGCTCGCTCGCCACGATGCCGACCCGGCTGACCTCGGCGCCGGCGTCCCTGGCCGCGGCGGCCAGCGCATAGGAGTTGACGTCGTAGACCTGGCCGACCGACGGCGTGCGGTCGACGTCGACCAGCTCGTCGCCGACCGACACGATCGACACCCGTGGCCTCGGATAGACGAGCACCTTCGACCGCCCGACCGCGGCGAGCAGCCCGACCTGCGCGGCGCCGATGGTGTCACCCTGCCGGACCGCGACGTCGCCGATCTGCACGTCCTCGCCGGTGCGCCGCACGTACCCGGCCGAGGGCACGGACTTGTGCACGGTCACGTTCGCCGGGTGACCGTCGGTGAACGCTGTCGGTACGACGGCGTCCGCGAGCGTCGGCAGCGGGGCGCCCGTCGCGACGCGCACCGCCTGGCCGGGCTGAAGCCTGCGCGGCTGGCGCGAACCGGCGGCGATTTCACCCACAACGGGGAGGCGCACGGGTTCGTCGCCCTCGGGACGCACGTCGACGCTCCGCACCGCGTACCCGTCCACCGCGGCCTGGTCGAAACCGGGCAGGGCGTGTTCCGCGACGACCTCTTCGGCGCAGAGCAGGCCCTGCGCCTCCGAGATCGCGACCCGGACCGGACGCGGCCGCACGGCCGACTCCAGCACGAGCGCGATCTGCTCGTCGACGGGACGAAACTCCTGCTCAGCGGCCTCGGGCGGCTCCGCGGTGGGTTCGGTCATCGGCCTTCGTTCTCAATTCGCTCGGCGAGCCAGGTGCGCAGCGGCGGGCCGTAGTCGGGGTGGTCGAGTGCGAAGTCGACCGCGGCCCGGAGGAACCCGCCGGGGTTGCCGAGGTCATGCCGGCCGCCCCGGTGCACCACGATATGCACCGGATGTCCCTCTTCGATCAGCAGTGCCACCGCGTCGGTGAGCTGCAGTTCGCCTCCGGCACCCGGCTTGATCCGGCGCAACGCGTCGAAGATCGCCCGGTCCAGCAGGTAACGTCCGGCCGCCGCGTACGTGGAGGGAGCATCCTCCGGTTTCGGCTTCTCGACCATTCCGTGTACCCGTTTGACGTCCGCATCGTCCGTATCAGTGACGTCAAACACGCCATAGGGTGAAATCTGCTCTTTCGGGATATCGAAAGCGCACAGCACGCTGCCGCCGTACCGGGCCCGCACCGCCGCCATCCGCTCCAGCACGCCGATCGGCAGCACGAGATCGTCCGGCAGCAGAACGGCGACCGCCGTGTCCTCCTCGGTCAGGTTCGCCTCGGCCTGCGCGACCGCGTGCCCCAGCCCCAGCGCCTGCTCCTGGATGGCGACCTCGACGTCGAGCAGGCCGGGACCACGGCGCACCTTCTCCAGCAGGTCCGTCTTGCCCTTACGCTCGAGGTTCTCCTCCAGCTCAGGCGCGGGACGGAAGTAGTTGACGACCGACTCCTTGCCGGGGGAGGTGACGATCACGAGCCGCTTGGCACCGGCGTGCGCGGCTTCGTTCGCCACGATCTCGATGCCCGGCGTGTCCACCACCGGCAGCAACTCTTTGGGTACGGCCTTCGTCGCAGGCAGGAACCGCGTCCCGAGGCCGGCGGCGGGGACGATCGCGGTGCGGAAGGTCTGGTTGTCGAGGGCGCCCGTCATAGAGGTAAAGACTAACCTCCGTTTATGGGAGACCTGCGCAATGACGGGATGGGCAAGGCGGAATGGCGGAAGAAACTGACCGCGGCCCGCTCGTCGGTTTCGTTGGCACAGCGCGTTTCCGAGGCGAAGGCTCTCACCGAGGCGATCGCGACGATGGAACTGCCCGCCACGGTGTGCGCGTACGTGCCGTTCGGCACCGAACCCGGTTCGGTCGGCTGGCTCGACGTGCTGCGGGATCGGGGCGCGCGGGTGCTGCTGCCCGTGATCCTGGACCGGTCGAGCGCGCTGGACTGGGCGGAGTACGACTGCCCGGCGACGCTGTCACCAGGCCGGTGGCGCGGGATTCTCGAGCCGAACGGCCCACGGCTCGGTCCCGCGGCGCTCGGTGAAGCGGGTCTGATGCTTGTGCCCGCGCTCGCCGTCGACGAAAGCGGGATCCGGCTCGGCCGTGGCGCCGGCCACTACGACCGGTCGCTGGTTCACGTCACTTCCGGCACGGATCTGGTCGCCGTGGTGCGTGACGACGAACTGGTCGGGCAGCTTCCCGCCGAGCCCCATGACGTGCGCATGACCGGCGCGCTCACGCCGGGCAAGGGACTCGTCCGGCTGCCGGCGCGAAGTCGCGGGTGACCAATCTCTCACGTCGCTTCGACATCACGATTCACGCAGCCGCCGTTCGACCAGATGAACGCATCGGTCCAGGCCACGCGCCGGGCTGTCCGGATACACCGCGGTCAAGTGCCATCACGATCCGCCGAAACCCCGTTTGACCTGCGAGGGAATGGCCCAGTATCGTTTCGCGTTAGCACTCTTGCGGATCGAGTGCCAATGCACGAAGGAGCTTCAGTGCCCACGTACCAGTACGCCTGCAAGGAATGCGGCCACCGTTTCGAGGCCGTGCAGTCGTTCTCCGATGCCAGTCTGACGGAGTGCCCCGAGTGCACCGGCCCGCTGCGCAAGCTCTACGGAGCGGTCGGCGTGATCTTCAAGGGCAGCGGTTTCTACCGCAATGACTCGCGGTCGGACTCGTCCAAGTCGTCGTCGGGCTCGAGTTCGAGCAAGTCGAGCTCGTCCAGCAGCTCGTCGAGCGACAGCGGTTCGTCCGCGAAGTCGGACTCGTCGTCCTCCTCCTCGAGCTCCAGCTCCTCCAGCTCGTCGAGCACTGCCGCGGCCGCGTCCTGACACCTGGGTTATCCACACCCACCCAGTTGTCCACAGCCGCTTGATCTGCCACTTTCCACCTCGCGAGCGCACTCCCTAACGTCGGAACCGACGCCGGAATCCTCCGCCGTCACACCGATTCTGGGGGTGCGCCGCCATGGAATTCGTTCCACGCTCTTTCTTCGCCCGGCTGCGGCGGTTGTCGCGCGGCCGGCGCTTCGTACTCATCCGCCGGGTTCTGGCGGTAGGACTGCTCGTCGGCGCGGTCGTGTCCGCCATGCGCCCTTCCCCGCCTCCAGCGGTGGCCCAGACGGCACAGCCGCAGGCTCCTCCCGGTGTCCCCCTGACGGGTGGACCGGGCTTCTCGACGGTCCCCGTTCATCTCGCCGACGCGAGCGTCGCGTCGTTGCTCAGTCCTGGAATGCGCGTCGACGTCGTCACGGTCGACAGCAGCGAGCAGAGCCGAAAAGTGCTGGCCAGCTCGGCGACCGTGGTCGACGTCCGTTCACCGCCGAAAGACAGCGGCGGCCTGCTGGGCGGGGAGTCGAAGGGACCGCTGGTGCTGATCACGGTGCCGGCCGACACGGCGACAGAGGTAGCCGCATTGTCACTGCGGAACCCGGTAGCCGTTACGCTCCGCTAGCCAGAGCGCCATGCGGAGGGGGCAGCGTTCCCGGTCGATGCCCTCCTGCCTCTGCTCGGTATTTCGGGTCCCTGCGACGAAGGAGTGCACATGTTCAAGGGCTTCAAAGACTTTCTGATGCGCGGCAACGTGGTCGATCTCGCCGTCGCGGTCGTCATCGGCACGGCCTTCACGGCTATCGTCACCGCGTTCACCAACGGCCTGATCAAGCCGCTGATCAACACCATCGGTGGCACGGACGCCGCGAAGGGCCTCGGCTTCAACGTCCTGTCGTCCAACGACTCGACGTTCCTGGATTTCGGCGGCGTGATCAACGCGGCGATCAACTTCGTGCTGATCGCGGCGGTGGTGTACTTCATCATCGTGCTGCCGGTGCAGAAGATCCAGGAGCGTCGCAAGCGCGGCCAGGAGCCCGGCCCGTCGAAGCCCACGGACGTCGAACTGCTGACGGAGATCCGCGACCTGCTCCGCCAGCGCCAGAACGGCGACGCACAGACCACCTCCACAAGCACCACTGGCAGCACCACGGCCGCCAGCAGCAGCAACAACACGGCCACCACCACCGACTCGCAACGCTCGGAGCGCTGACTGCCGGACAGCGAAACCAGCACGGCCGCCCGGCCGGACCGCGACCCGCCGCACATACCCGGCCGGGGTCGCTACCCTCCGGTCACCCACCACACCCGGCGCGACTTAGCCCTTCCCACCACCCGTCAGTACCCGGCCGGCGTGCTGCTCTCCCCGCCATCGCAGCGCCACACCGGACAGGATTCACCGTCGCTTACCACAGGCAGCCCGAGGTCTCCCCCGAGTGGGCCGCCGGTGGCGGCAAATTCAACCGGGGCCGGGCGGACACCGCACAGGGGAAGCGAGCGGGCAGCGCCGACAGTGGCCCAGCGTCGGCTCACGTCCACGTCGCGCTCGGTCAAGCCACATCTGGACGGGGCAACACAGGGTCACGTCACGCAGGGGCCCGGTCGGGCGGCAACAGCAGAGAGGACGGGCGACGACACGACCAGAGGGCCCGCCGCCCGGAGCCGACGACCGGGCCACCGCCCTACGGCTCGCTTCAGGCACAATCAGTCCGGCCAACGACCGCACGGCCTCAGGCTCCGCCGACGGCTCAGCCAAGCCTTGACGCAGCCGACCCTCTGCCCCTGCCGAGGCCCCGCACGCCGAGCCCGCTCAACGGCACCGCGCCAAGCTCACTCGCCGGCCCGCGCCCCATGTCGCTGAACCGTCGGCCGGTCGATGTCGTCCCGCGGTCAGCGTCTCCGGGCCACCCGGCCGATCCGCACCCCGCTCACCCCAACCGTCGACGCCCCCAGCCCACCTCACCGGTCCGCGCGCCCGGCCCGCCGAAACGGTAACGGCCCCACGTCGCCGAAACGATCCGCCACCTCGCAACGACAGCCCCCGCGACCTCTCGTCGGTCGCGCCTCACCCCGAGGGGCACCGCCTGAGCTTCGCCCCTAGCGGTCGTGGTGCGGGGGCCGGTTCTCGCGGTACCAGGAGTCGCTGTCGTGGTTGCGGGCCTCGGGATCGCGCTCGTCGGAAGTGGTCTCCGGCAGGACGTCGCCGAAGATGGCGTCCAGGTCGCGGCGGTCGTCCCGCTTGCGGGGTCGTTCCGGAGGCTTCTCGCCGGACATGGGTCAGGATTCGTCGAGGCCGGAGAGCTGGTCGATCACGTACGGCACCAGCGACGACAGCGTGGCCATCCCGTCGCGCACCGCGGCGCGGGAACCCGCCAGGTTGACCACGAGCGTGCTGCCGGAAACACCGACCAGGCCACGCGAGATCCCCGCGTCCACCGCGCCCGCGGCGAGCCCGGAGGAGCGCAGCGCCTCACCGATGCCAGGGATCGGGCGGTCGAGCACACCCGCGGTGGCGTCCGGGGTGACATCGCGTGGCGAGACACCCGTGCCACCGACCGTGACGACCAGGTCCACACCACCGATGACCGCCGTGTTGAGCGCATTGCGGATCGCGACGGTGTCGGCATGCACGACGACCACCCCGTCGACGATGAACCCCGCTTCCTCCAGCAACTCCGTCACCAGCGGCCCCGAGGTGTCGTCATGCTCCCCATGCGCCGCGCGGTCGTCCACGATCACCACGAGAGCGCGGCCAAGGCGCTGTGCACTGCGTTCCATGTGGCACACGGTAGCCCGTTCTTACCGAAGTCTGACGGCCACGTCCGTGGTACTGCGCGCCACCCGGCCCCGCCCTAGCGTGACGCCTGTGCGAGTACTCGTGACCGGCGGCGCCGGGTTCATCGGTTCCCATGTCGCCGACCAGCTGGCCGAAACAGGCTGCGAGGCGATCCTGCTCGACAGCCTCCTCCCCCAGGCACACGGCTCCAGCGCGCAACCCGCCTACACCAAGCCACATCGCTTCGTCCACGGCGAGATCACCGACGTGCCGCTGCTGCGCGAGCTGTTGTCCGAAGTGGACGCCGTATGCCACCAGGCTGCCGTGGTCGGACACGGTCTCGACCCGTCCGACGCGCCGGCCTACGCCTTGAACAACGACTACGCCACCGCGGTCCTGCTCGCCGAGATGCACGCTGCCGGCCTCACCCGGCTCGTGCTCGCCTCGTCGATGGTCGTCTACGGCGAGGGCCGGTACGCCTGTCCGCAGCACGGCGTCGTGCCACCCGCGCCTCGCCGACAGTCCGATGTGGACGCGGGACGGTTCGAGCCCACCTGCTCCGAATGCGTCCGCGACCTCGACCCGCTCCTGGTGCCCGAGGACGCACCACCGCGTCCGCAGAGCACCTACGCGGCGACAAAACTCGCCCAGGAGCACCTCGCGGGCGCGTGGGCGAGGCAGACCGGCGGCACGGTGTGGGCGTTGCGATACCACAACGTCTATGGCCCCCGCATGCCGCAGAACACGCCCTACGCCGGAGTCGCGTCGTTGTTCCGTTCCGCACTCGTTCGCGGCGAGGCCCCGACCGTCCTGGAAGACGGCAATCAGCGGCGCGACTTCGTGCACGTCGAGGACGTGGCCACGGCGAACGTGCTCGCGCTGCGAGCCGATGCCACGCCCGGAGCGATCATCCCGCTCAACGTCTGCTCCGGCACCCCGCACACCGTCGGCGAACTGGCAACCACACTCGCCCGCGCCCACGGCGGCCCGGAACCGAAGATCGTCGGCGGCGCGCGGCCCGCGGACGTCCGGCACATCGTCGCCGACCCCGCCCGCGCCGAAAAGCTCCTCGGCTTCCGCGCGAAGGTCGACTTCGACTCGGGGATCACCGCGTTCGCGAGCGCGCCCCTCCGCGAATCCGTCTGAGGCGCAGGCCGGGCCCCCACCGGCGTCGGCGGGCGAGGCCACTACGCGGCTCGGCCCTGCTCCTGTGCTGATGCCACCCGGCCTCCTCGGCATGACGAGCGGCGGTCTTCGCGATGCGGATGGGGATTCGACCTGCTCGGACGCCTCGCGCGACATTGCGGGAGCCCTCTGACACGGTCGGGTCCCCGCAACGCGGCCAGCCTCCCCGCAACGCGGCCAGCCTCCCCACGACACCGACCAAGCTGTCAGGACGCGGCCAGTGGAAGCCGCACCTCGAAGCGGCAGCCCGCGCCGTGGTTCCGGACTCCGATGTGGCCCCGGTGGGCCTCCACCAGGCCCTTCGCGATCGCCAGGCCCAGGCCGCCGCCCGCGCCCGCGCCGCCGGCCGAGCGCTCCGGCGTCCGGGCGTGCGTACCGCGGTAGGCCACGTCGAAAACGCGCCCGATCTCGTCCTCCGGGATGCCCCCGCAGCCATCGTCGACCGCGACCAGGGCCTCCGCGCCGTCGACGCCGATGTGCACCGCCACCGTGCCGTCCGGCGGAGTGTGCCGGATCGCGTTCGAGACCAGGTTGCGCAGGATGCGCGCCAGCTCCGGGTCGCTGCCCGTCACCACCGGCCACGCCTCGGCCTCAGTCAGCACGCGCACCTTCTTCTGCTCCGCCAACGGCGTCTGCCCCGCGAGCGCATCGCTGACGACCTCCCGCAGCGGCACCGCCGACATGGTCAGCCGCAGGGCTCCGGCGGTGATCCTGGACAGCTCGAACAGGTCGTTGACCATCCCCGAAAGCCGTTCGGTCTCGCCGCTGATCCGCTGCGCGTAGTCCGCGACGTCATCCGGCTCCGCGACGACGCCGTCGGCCAGCGCCTCGGCCATCGCCCGGATACCCGCGAGCGGGCTGCGCAGGTCATGGCTGATCCACGCCACCAGATCCCGCCGCGCGGCCTCCGCCGAGCGCTCGCGTTCCCGTGCCTCCCGCTCCCACACAGTGCGCCGCCCGATCGCCCGCCCGAGCACGATAGCCGCCGGCACGGTCACCAGCGCGACCAGCAGACAGACCAGCAGCATCGTGGTCAACGCCGGGGTGAACATGAACCCGCTGATGCCCAGAACCCCGGTGATCGTCGCCAGCACCGGGATCAGGACGAGCACGGTCAACGTCGTCGCCAGCGAACCGCGCCGCAACCAGTAGAGGATCAGCCCGCCCAGCGCCGCCACCGGCAACGCGAAGGCCAGCGCCCACGGCAGGATGTGCCAGGCGTGCGCCAGCATCGCCTGGAAGGACTCGCTAGGTTCGATCATGATTGGTCACCGCGTCGTACCGGTAGCCGACACCCCACACCGTCGCGATCCGCACCGGTTTCGCGGGATCCCGCTCGATCTTCTCGCGGAGCCGCCGCACGTGGACGGTCACCGTCGACTGGTCGCCGAAATCCCAGCCCCACACCCTTTCCAGCAGGTCCGACCGGGAGAACGCGACGCCGGGATTGCCGATGAAGAAGGCCAGCAGATCGAACTCACGTGCCGTCAGCGACAGCTCCGCACCGTCCAAAGTGGCCTGTCGGGCGCCCAGTTGCAGCCGCAGGTCTCCGTCGGTCAGTTCGGTGGGCATCGCCTGGTGCGGCATTCGCGCGCGCCGCAGCACCGACGCCACCCGCAGCGCCAGCTCACGGGGGCTGAAGGGTTTCGTCACGTAGTCGTCCGCTCCGAGTTGCAGGCCCGCGATGCGGTTCTCCTCCTCGCCGAGCGCGGTCAGCAGCACCACCGGCACCTGGCTGGTCTGCCGCAGCCTGCGGCACACCTCGAGCCCGTTCAGCCCGGGCATCATCACGTCGAGCACCACGAGATCCGGCCGCTGGACCGCGAACCGGCGCAGGCATTCCTCGCCGTCCCCGGCCATCTCGACGGTGAACCCACCCGCCTCCAGATAGCGGCGCACCACGTCACGCACCGTCTCGTCGTCGTCCACGACGAGCACCCGACCTTCACCAGCCACGGCCACCTACCAATACGTCAGCACGAGATGGTTCACCGCGAGCGCGGTCACCGCCTGCCCGGCCAGCCACCACCGCGACCTGGGCAGCAGTGCCGCTGCGGGCAGCAACCACACCGTGAACGGTAGCCAGATCCGCTCGACCTCGGATTTCGAGAGCCCGGAAAGGTCGGCGAGCACGATCGTGATCACGGCGGCGGCGACGAGCACGAGCGCCGGATCACGCCACGCCTGCCGGTCACGCCGCAGCAACACGGCGCCGGTCCGGCGGACTCCCGCGACGAGCGCGGGTCCCGCGGCCAGTACGAGGCAGGCGAGGTTCGCCCACACCCAGTACCAGTACGGCCGTTCACTGGCGACGCCCTGGTAATAACGCTCGACGACGAGGTGGTAACCGTCCAGCCACCAGAAACCGGCCGCGGTGAACGCGGCCACCACGGCGAGCGCGCCGAGCAGCGCCAACGGCAGGGCGCGGGTGAGTCCGCGGCCGAGGTAGGTGACGGCGAGCGCGATCAGGCCCAGAAGTACGAGCCCGTAGGACAGGTAGGCGCCGAAGCCGAGCAGCAGGCCGCCCAGCACGGCGAGCGGAAGGCGGCGCGTACCGAGCGCGAGCAGCGCGATGCCACTGGCGGTCACCCCGGCGAACAGGCCGTCCGCGGAGACGCCGACCCAGACCGCGCCGGGGAACAACGCCGCGAACAGGAGGACGGCGCGCGCGGGCGTGAGGCCCCGTTCTGCGCCGAGAGCTTGCCCGGCGGCGGGAACGGCGGCCGCTCCCGCACGCTGGTCGTGCGCGCGGGCCACGGAAACGGCGCCCACCAGAGCCGGTTCCGCGCGGCTGGCGGACCGGCTCAGTGCCTTTACGGTGACCGGCACGGCGACCGTGACCAGGCAGCCGACCAGAACGCACACCGTCGCCGCCCAGGCGCCGCCGCCCAGACCGATGCGGTCCAGCCAGACGAACACCAGCGTCGCACCGGGAGGGTGGCCCGATACGTGCGTCGTCCACGAATTGGGCTGGAAGTCCAGGATGCGGGCGGAAAAGCCGCGCAGCATGGCCGGGATATCGGTGATCCCCGGCACCTCGTGCAGGTACTCGTTCGGGTTGGTCAGGCGGTCGGCGAACCCGCGGTGCCAGCCGTCGATCATCGCCAGCGCGAACGTCCACGCGACCGACACCGCGTAACCCACCCCGAGGAGCGTCCCCCACCTCAGGTACCCCGCCAGCGACGGACCCCACGCGACCACCGCGAACGCGATCAGCACCGCGAACACCGAACCGGGGCCGACATGCGGCAGCCAGACCGCGAACAACGGCGCGGCAGGCGCCAGCAACACCACCCCGGACCCGGGCCGGTTCAGATACGCCCCGGCTCCGACCGCCACCCCCACCAGCACCAGAGCGAGCGCGACCGCCCGAAAGTCCCCGCGCATGCGCATGATCCGGCACACTAACCCGCCCGGGCGCACGGCAACACTCGAAACGTCGTCCCGTCATGGTTCGGTAAGAACTGCCACGACGTCACATTTCGGTAAGGACCGGAAAGGTTTCGATCTGTCCACGGTGGACATACCTTCCGAGCGTGGAGCGCACAGACGTCGTACTCCCGTGCCTGGACGAAGCCGCCGCGCTGCCGTCCGTACTGGCCGGGCTTCCCGGACACTGCCAAGCCATCGTCGTGGACAACGGATCGACCGACGGCTCACCAGACATCGCGGCCGGGCTCGGCGCCAAGGTCGTCCACGAGCCCCGCCGCGGCTACGGGGCCGCCGTCCACACCGGACTCGAACACGCGACGTCGGAGATCGTCTGCTTCCTCGATGCCGACGGATCGCTGGACCCCCGCGAACTCGTGCCGCTGGTCGAAGCAGTGGAATCGGGCGCCGACCTGGCCGCCGGACGGCGGGTGCCCACCTCGGGTGCCTGGCCGTGGCACGCCAGAGCCGGGAACGTCGTCCTCGCGACTCTCCTGCGACGGCAAGGGATTCCCGTCCACGACATCGCACCGATGCGGGCGGCGCGCCGGACCTCGCTGCTCGATCTCGACGTCACCGACCGCGCTTTCGGCTACCCGCTCGAACTGCTGATCAAGGCGGGCCGGGCGGGCTGGCGCATCGAGGAGTTCGACGTCACCTACGGGCCACGCGCCGCCGGCACCCGCTCGAAGGTCTCCGGTTCGGTACGCGGCACCGCCCGCGCCGTTCGCGACATGATCGGAGTTCTGCGCCGATGACCGCCTTCTGCCTGCTCGTCGTCGCCAAGGCTCCGATACCCGGCTTCGCCAAGACGCGCTTGTGCCCGCCGGCGTCGCCGGAACAGGCCGCCGGCATCGCCGCCGCCGCACTGCTCGACACGCTCGAAGCCGTCGCGGCAACCCCCGGCGCCCGGCCGGTGGTCGCCACGGCCGGCGATTTCGGAGCGGCCGCGAACGCCGCCGAACTCGGCCGCGCACTTCGCGAAACCGTGGTGATCCCGCAGCGTGGCAACGACTTCGGCGAGCGGCTGGCCAACGCGCACGCCGACGCCGGCGCCGCACTGCCCGGCCTGCCGGTCGTGCAGATCGGCATGGACACCCCGCAGGTCACGCCCGGTCTGCTCGCCGGGGCGGCCGCCGCGCTCGGCACCCGGGACGCGGCGCTCGGTCCCGCCGAGGATGGCGGCTGGTGGGGACTCGGCCTGCGCGATCCTGCTCAGGCCAAGCTGCTGATCGGTGTGCCGATGTCCCGCGACGACACCGGGAAGCACACGCTGCGCGCCCTGACCGGCGCCGGGTTGTCGGTCACGAACCTCGAACTTCTGTCTGATGTGGACACCATGGCGGACGCCGAGCGAGTCGCGAAACTCGCGTCCGGAAGGTTCGCCGAGGCCGTCGCGGCGGTGCGCCGGTGACCGCATCGTTCGACCTCGGCCTGCTGGGCGGTGCCTGCGTACTGGAAAGCGCCAACGGTGCACGTATCGCCTTGCCGACGCTGCGCTGGACCGGTCAGCCCACGCACGCCGACGAGATGCTGCTCGCCCGCTGCGCCGGACCGACGCTGGACATCGGCTGCGGACCAGGGCGGCTGACCGCGGAACTCACCCAGCGCGGCGTGCCCGCGATGGGGATCGACGTGTCGAAAACCGCCGTCCGGCTCACCCGCGAACGAGGTGGCGTGGCGATCCGGCGCAGCGTGTTCGACCGGATCCCCGGCGAAGGACGCTGGCGGCACGCCATTCTCGCCGACGGAAACGTCGGTATCGGCGGCGATCCGCCGGCCCTGCTCCGGCGCGTCTTCCAGCTTCTCGCGCCCGGCGGTCGCGCGCTGATCGAACTCGAACCACACGGGACCATGCGCCGGGACCGGGTCCGAGTGGGCGACGGTACGTGGTTTCCGTGGGCCTGGCTCGGGGTCGACGCGCTCGACGACATCGCACGGGCCGCGTCGTTGCGCATCGCCTGGTCCGCGGCGCACGGTGCGCGCCGGTTCACCGAATTAGTCGCGGCTTAGCAGTTTCCGCAGCGCGGCAAGAACATCGTCGGGCGCTTCCTCCATGACGAAATGCCCGGCGTTGCCGATCAGGAGGAGTTCGGCGCCGGGGATACCCTCGCCGAGTTCCTCGGCGATGACGGTGCGCAGGTACTCGTCCCTCGCGCCCCACACAATCGTTGTGGGACATTGGATCTTGCCGAGACCCTGTGCGAGATCCTGGCGCGCGGGTACCCGGTACTCACCGAAGTAGTGCAGCAGCCAGCGCACGCCGTCCGTTGTGGACATCCAGCCGAGGTAGCTGTCCAGGGTTTCCCGGTCGACGGCACCGGACCGCAACAGCCCGCGCATACCGAGCCGGTTCACTTGTCCCAGGGGCAGAACCCGGGCGAACAGACCGGCGAGCGGACTGCGACCGAGGATCCCCACAAGACTGAACACCGCGTACCAGGCCGGCACGAACGTCCGGTGGGCGCGGCTGTTGAGAATCGCGAGCCGGCGCACCCGGGCCGGAAACCGTTGAGTGAAGCCGAGCGCGAGGAAACCACCGTAGTCGTGACCGAACAGATCGCAGTCGTCGATGCCGAGCGCGTCGAGAACGCGGCCTAGGCGGCCGACCTCGGTGTCGTAGTCGAAACGCAGGTCCGTCCGCCGTTCCGACTCGCCCCAGCCGAGCCAGTCCAGCGCGATGACCCGGTGCGACTCGGCCAATCCGGGGATCTGGTGCCGCCACGCGCGATGGTTGGCCGGGTAGCCGTGCAACAACACGACCGGTTCGGCGGCGGGATCGCCTTGCTCCACAGAGCAAAGCCGGGCGCCATCGACCCGCACCGAGCGGTTCACGCCCGACGCCCGCGCAACACATACGGCAACCAGGCGCGCGGACGCCGGAGCACGGTGCGGATGACCGCCAACGGATCGAAATGCGCGACGCGCTCGGCGATCAGGCCGTCCTTCGGCGTGATCCGGTCGACGAGCGGCCACTCGATGGGCCCTCCGGCGAGCGAGCCATGCAGCCGGCCCCAGATCAGCAACTGACCGGAGCCGCTTGCCCAGCCCTGCACGTCGTAACGCAGGTCCGGGATCAGGGCCATGGTTCGCGTCATGAATGCCCGCGCCTCGTCGACGCCACGGGTGTCGCGTTCCATCGGGTGAACCAGGCGCACCTCGGGGACGAACAGCGGCGTGAAGGCGTCCGGATCCATGCGTTGCCACGCCTCAGTGAACCGCTTGACCAGATCAGCGGCTTCGGCATCGGTGAGGACGTCCAGTGGTTCCATCGCCACCTCCACGGTTTCTTGCAATCGTTGCAAGAATGCCCTCACCGTAGACGGTTCTTACAACGAATGCAAGAAAGCCCGTACGATGGCCGGATGGCGCGCGACCCACGCAGGCAACGGACGATCGATGCCCTGCTCAAGGCGGCCGAGGAAGTCTTCGCCGAGCGCCCGGCCGAGGACGTGACCGTCGAGGAGATCGCCGAGCGCGCGGGAGTCTCGGTCGGGTCCATCTACAACAGCTTCGGCTCGAAGGCGGGACTGCACGCCGCCGTGGTGGACCGCGCCCTCGACGTCGACCGCGAGTACATGGACCGCGCCTACACGCCGCAACGCTCGCCGATCCAGCAGCTCGAGGCCGCCGCGGAGCAGTACCTGCGCTTCGCGCTCGAACAGCCGCAGTTCTTCCGGATGCTCGCCTTTCCCGCCGCGCTGGGCAACTACCCCGCAGCGGCCGAGACGGCGGCGCGGCTGGCCCACCGCGTCGACGAGCAGAACGCCCGCATGATCGACGCGATCGAACGTGGCATCGCCGACGGCACGATCCGCGAACTCGACGCGCGCAAGGCCGCGACGGTGCTGTGGGCGAGCTGGAACGGCGTGATCAGCCTCGCCTGGCGACCCGACGAGCTGCGCGAGGACGAACAGGGCCTGGCCGAGCTGCTCTCGCTCGCGGCCGACATCGTGAGCTGGGGCCTGCGGCAGGCCGAGGGCAAACCCGGGTCCTGACCACGAAAAAGGGGCTCCCGGCGCGCGTGTCGCCGGGAGCCCGTGGGGGTTGGTCTCGGCCGGGACATCCCGGCCGAGCGTCTTCGTGAGGTCATTTCACCTGGACAGGCTGACCACCGAGGGTGATCTGAACAGTGCGCCCGTCGCTGAGCGTCAGCGTGGCCTTCTCGTTCGGCGCCCTGGTGCGCACCGCCGCGATGAGCCCGTCGGCGTCGTTGATCGTCAGGTTGTCGACCTTCGTGACCACGTCGCCCGCCTTGAGCCCGGCCTGCTCGGCCGGACTGCCTGGCTGCACCTGCTGGATGAGCGCGCCACCCGCCTGCGCGTCACTCACGCTCGCGCCGATGTAGGTCTGCGTGGCCTTGCCGGTGTCGATGATCTCCTTCGCGGTGCGCCGCGCCTGGTTGATCGGGATCGCGAACCCGATGCCGGCGTTCGTCGCCTCGCCCTGCTGCTGCCCCAGGCCGCCGCCGGAGGACTGCGGGCTGTAGATCGCCGAGTTCATCCCGATGACCTGGCCCTGCAGGTCCACCAGCGGCCCACCGGAGTTGCCGGGGTTGATCGCGGCGTCGGTCTGGATCGCGCTCATCACCGTCGTCTGGTCGCTCTCACTGCCGCCCGCCTGCACGGGCCGGTGCAGCGCGCTGACGATGCCGGCGGTGACCGTTCCGGTGAGCTCGAACGGCGAACCGAACGCGACCACCGACTGGCCGACCGCGACCTGGTCGGAGTTGCCGAGCTGGACCGGAGTCAGGTTCTTCGCGCCCTGGACCTTGACCACCGCGATGTCGGTCGTCGGGTCGCGGCCGACGATGGAGGCGTTGACCTTCTGCCCGTCGGGGAACACCGCCTGGATCGTGCCGCCGTTCGCGGCGACCGACACGACGTGGTTGTTGGTCATGATGTAGCCGTCGTTGGAGAGCACGAAACCCGAGCCCTCACCCTGCGCCTGCGCACCCGACACGACGAGTTCGACGACGCTCGGGGAAACCTTCTGTGCCACCGATTCCACGCTGCCCGCGGGCGCGCTGCTGGTCTGCTGGCTCGGCGCGGGCTGGTCGAGCGCGTTGTAGGAACTGCCGCCCGTACCGCTGTTCTGCGACACCAGGTACCCGCCGAGACCACCCGCGCCGCCGCCGATGACCAGCGCCAGCAGCGCGACGCCGGCGACCAGCTTGCCTGCCCCGCCACGTTTCGGCTGTTGCTGTCCGACGGTGGTCTGCTGCGCGGCGGGCATCGTCGCCGTGTTGTACATCGGGATGCCGTGCTGCGCGGCGCCCTGCTGCTGCATGCCGGGCTGGGTCCACGGGTAGGCGGCCTGCTGCTGTTGCTGGCCCTGCGCGGACCACGGGCTCGGTGGCTGTTGCGGTTGCGGGTGTTGCTGTTCCCCGCCGAGTGGCATACCCCGAGGCGGCGTGGTCACGTCCTCCTCCGGCGTCTGTTCCGGACCGGGTTCCGGATTGCCGCCTTCGCCCTGTGCACTGGGGTCGTTCTCGGTCATGTGCCTCACCCTGCTTGTTGGTCCTGAGAGCTAGCTGAGCTCAGCCTGAGGTTCCAGCATGAGTATGCCGGTGAGCTCAGCCCACCGCGCGGAGGCGTTCGGCGATCTGCTCGGGGGTGGCGTCGTTGATCCACACGGCCATCCCGGACTCGGACCCGGCGAGGTACTTCAGCTTGTCCGCCGACCGCAGCACCGAGAACAGCTCCAGGTGCAACCAGTGCAGGTCACGACCGGTGCGCACGGGCGCCTGGTTCCATGACGCGATGTAGGGCAGCTGCCGGTCGTACAGCGCGTCGAAACGGCGCAGCACCCGCAGGTAGATTTCGGCGAACTCGTCACGTTCACCGTCGTTCAGCGCGGGAATGTCGGCCACCTGGCGGTGCGGCACCAGCAGCACGTGCACCGGCCAGCGGGCCGCGGGCGGCACGAACGCCGTCCAGTGCTCGCCCTCCTCGATGACGCGGCTGCCCGATTTGCGTTCCGCCGCGAGCACATCGCCGAGCACCGGCCTGCCGTGTTCCTCCTGGTAGTCGCGGGCGACTTCCAGCGTGCGGCGGGTACGCGGGGTGACGAACGGGTAGCCGTAGATCTGCCCGTGCGGATGGTGCAGTGTGACGCCGATCTCCTCACCCCGGTTCTCGAAGGGGAAGACCTGTTCGACACCATCCACAGTGGACAACGCGGCGGTGCGGTCGGCCCACACGTCGACCACGGTGCGGGCACGCTCCGGGGTGAGCGTGGCGAACGAACCGTCGTGATCGCTGGTGAAGCACACGACCTCGCACCGGCCGCGCCCCGGCGCGGTCGGCACCAGCCCGGCATCGTCTACAGTGGACGGTTCACCGGTGACGCCCTGCGCGAACGAGGGGAAGCGGTTCTCGAACACGACGACGTCATAAGAGGGCTCGGGAATCTCGCTCGGCTTACCGGGTTTGCTCGGGCACAGCGGGCACAGATCGGCGGGCGGTTTGTAGGTGCGGGTCTGCCGGTGCGCCGCCATGCCCACCCACTCCCGGGTCAGCGGGTCGAGCCGGATCTCCGAACTCGCCGCGACCTCGGGCAGGTCGCGCGTGTCGACCGCGGTGCGCTCGCGCGCCTGCTCGTCGAAATAGATGATCTCCCTGCCGTCGGCGAGATGCCGAACAGTCTTGTTCACTCTTCCTCCACGGAAGCGGTTTTCAACTCACCCACGCGCTCGGTCAGCGTGTCTTGTGCGGCCTGCGGCAGCCCGCCATCGGTGACCACGACGTCCGCCTCGTCCAGATCGGCGAAGGTGGAGATCCCGACGATCCCCCATTTGGTGTGGTCGGCGAGCACGACGAGACGGCGGCCGGACTCGACCAGCGCCCGGTTGGTCTCGCTCTCCTCCAGGTTCGGGGTCGTGAAGCCCGGGCCGTCGGCCATCCCGTGCACCCCGAGGAAAACCTGGTCCAGGTGCAGGCGCCGCAGGCTGTGCACGGCGATCGGGCCGACGAGCGCGTCCGACGGGGTGCGGATGCCGCCGGTCAGCACGACCGTGCGGTCTTGTTGACTCGACTCGCGCAGCATGTCGGCGACCCGGATCGAGTTCGTGACGACGGTCAGCCCGGGCACCGCGTCGAGGGCGCGAGCGAACGCCCAGGTGGTCGTGCCCGCCGAGATGCCGATCGCCGTGCCGGGGCGGACGAGGGTCGCCGCCAGTCCGGCGATGGCGTCCTTCTGTGTTTGCTGCTGCACGGATTTCGCTTCGAAACCGGGCTCGTCCGTGCTCTTGCCGAGCACCGCCGTCGCACCGCCGTAGACCTTCTCGACCAGGCCGCGGCTCGCGAGCACGTCGAGATCGCGGCGAATGGTCATGTCCGAGACGCCGAAGCGCGTGACCAGGTCGCTGACCCGGACGGCACCGTTACGCCGAGCCTCTTCGAGGATCACCGCTTGCCGCTGCCGCGCCAGCACCGCCCACTCCCGTCACCGTCAACTACACAAAACCCTACACGATCAAACACTCAGGTGGGGGTGCCAGGGATCCGGATCGTGATGAGCGCGCCGCCTTCGGGTGCGCGGCCCGCGTAGACGGTGCCGCCGTGGCGTTCGGCGGCCTGTTTGACGATGGACAGGCCGAGCCCCGAACCGGGCAGCGTGCGGGCCTCGGAGGAACGGTAGAAACGGTCGAACACCTTGGGCAGATCGGCCTCGGCGATGCCGGGTCCGGAGTCGCCGACCTCGACCACGGCGGTGCCGTCGCCGAGCGGCCGCAGCACCACCCGGACCGTCGAGGCCGGCGGGGAGAACTTCACGGCGTTGTCGAGCAGGTTCAGCACGGCGCGTTCGAGTGCCGCGTGGTCGCCGACCAGGAACCACGGCTGCAGCTGCACGGCGAACTCGATCTCGCCGGCGCGGCGGCGGGCCCGGTCCAGCGCACGCTCCACCACCTCGACCATGTCGACGCGCTCGAACTCGGTGCGGGGCTCGTCCTGCCGCGCGAGCTCGACCAGGTCGCCGATGAGCTGGGTCAGCTCGTCCAGCTGCGCCTTGATGTCGGTCTCGATGTCGGCACGGTCGCGTTCGGACAGTGCCGGGGCGCCGGCGCGGCTGGCGGACAGCAGCAGCTCCAGGTTGGTGCGCAGGGACGTGAGCGGCGTGCGCAGCTCGTGCCCGGCGTCGGCGACGAGTTGCCGCTGACGTTCCTGGGATTCGGCGACCGTGCCGAGCATCGTGTTGAAGCTGTGCGTCAGGCGCGCCAGTTCGTCGTCCCCGCTGACCGGGATCGGACGAAGATCACCTGTCCGGGCGATGTGTTCGGTGGCCGAGGTGAGGCGTTCGACCGGCCTCAGCCCGGTTCTGGCGACCGCGGTACCCGCCAGCGCGGCGATCACGATCCCGCCGCCCCCGATCAACGCGAGCACGGCGGCCAGCTGGTTGAGGGCCTGTTTGGTGGAACCGAGCGACTGGGCGAGCACGAGCGCCTGGCCCGGCGCGTACTGCAGCGCGATCACCCTGGTGTCGGTCGCGGTGTCGGTGCGCAGCGACGAGGACGCGGTGCCCCTGGCGACGGCGAGTTCCTCGTGGCCCGCGGGTGGGCGCTTGCCGCCCGGCGGGTACTGCAGCAGGCCGCTGGAGTCGAGCAGCCCGATCTCGATGTCGGCCGTGGTGAGGAACGCGCCGGGGAACTCCTGCAGGCCCTGCCGCACCTGCGGGGTCTGCATCGCGGCGACCGCGCGGGTGGCGAGGTTGTCGTCCACCTGCTGGTAGAGGTTGTTGTAGACCGTCACGTACGCGCCGATGGACACGAGCGCCATCACGCCGGCCACGCACGCGGCGGCGAGCAAGGTGACCCTGGCGCGCAGGGACATGCGGCGTTTCGGGCCACGTCCCGGATCGGCTGGAGCGCCCACCCGGACGACGTCGACGGGTTCGGTCATGGTCTGGCTCACGGTGGGGTTTCCCGCAGCACGTAGCCGACGCCGCGCACCGTGTGGATGAGCCTCGGCTCACCCCCGGCCTCGGTCTTGCGGCGCAGGTAGCCGACGTAGACCTCGAGTGCGTTGCCGGAGGTCGGGAAGTCGTAACCCCAGACCTCCTCGAGGATCCGGCCCCTGGTCAGCACGTGTTTCGGGTAGGTCATGAACAGTTCGAGCAGGGCGAACTCGGTGCGGGTGAGGCTGATGTCGCGGTCGCCGCGGGTGACCTCGCGAGTGCCCGGGTTCAGGGTGAGATCGGCGAAGGAGAGCTTCTCGGCGTCGGCGCCCGGCTGTGCCTCCGGCGCGGCGCGGCGGAGCAGGGCGCGCAGGCGGGCGAGCAGTTCTTCCAGCGCGAACGGCTTGGGCAGGTAGTCGTCGGCGCCGGCGTCGAGCCCGGAGACCCGGTCGGAAACGGTGTCACGCGCGGTGAGCACGAGAATGGGCAGGTCGTCGCCGGTGCTGCGCAGGCGGCGCGCGACTTCCAGACCGTCGAGACGGGGCATCATCACGTCGAGGATCATGGCGTCCGGCCGGTCCGCGATCACCTTCTCCAGTGCCTGCGCGCCATCGCCGGCGAGTTCGACCTGGTAGCCGTTGAACTCCAGCGAACGCCGGAGGGACTCCCGGACCGCCCGATCGTCGTCGACAACGAGAATGCGCATGTAGACAGTCTTACCGAACGTGCTGAGACTCGGCTAAGAAGCTACAGCTGATCGAGCAGGCCACCCCGGTAGGCGAGCAGCGCGGCCTGCACCCGGTTCGCGGCGCCGATCTTGGACAGGACCGCCGAGACGTAGCCCTTGACCGTGGCCTCGGACAGGTGCAGCCTGCCGCCGATCTCGGCGTTGGACAGGCACTGGCCGATGAGCGAGACGACCTCGCGCTCGCGTTCGGAAAGGCTGGACAGGAGCTTGCGGGCGGGCTGGGCGGCACGCTGGCCCTCGCGATGGGCGCGCACCATGCGCGCCGCGACGCCCGGATCGAGGACGGCGCCGCCTCTGGCCAGGTCACGGACCGCGCGCAGCAGCGCCGCGGGCTCGATGTCCTTGAGCAGGAAGCCGTTGGCGCCGAGGCGGAGGGCGAGGCTGACGTACTCGTCCATGTCGAAGGTGGTGAGCATCGCCACTGTCGGCGGGCTGGGCAGGGCGAGGATGGCCCGGAGCGCGCGGATGCCGTCGTCGGGGGCGCTCATCTTGATGTCGAGGAGGACGACGTCGGGGTGCAGGCGGCGGGTGGCCTCGACCGCGGATCTGCCGTCGCTCGCCTCGCCGACCACCTCGATGTCGGGCGCGCCGGACATCATGCCCCGCAGCCCGGACCGGACAAGCTCCTCATCATCGGCGAACACCAGCTTGATCAACTAGCCCTCCGAAGGTTGGTGGCCGCGGGGTCTCCGCGTCCGGTCACGGAAGGTTACCGGGTGGTAGCGAAAACGTCGATACGTTGTTCATCCACCCGGGTCTGCCTCAACAAGGGGACCGGTGACCGCTAGGCTGTAGCCCGCAGGCCCTCGTAGCTCAGGGGATAGAGCACGGCTCTCCTAAAGCCGGTGTCGCAGGTTCGAATCCTGCCGGGGGCGCACAGCAGGACCAGCACGAAACCGCCCCTCACCAGCTAAAACTCCGGTGAGGGGCGGTTTCGTTATGTGCGGTTCAGTGCATCTCGGAGCGGCTGATTGCAGTTCGTTGTGCCGAGGGCGTGCCGAATCCCGGCAACGACATCGCGGATTCGGGCGTGGGTGTTGTCGGGGTCCCTCAACGTTCCTGCCGAGGACGCCGCCAACTGATCCAGTCGTTCACGCCGAGACAGGCCCCACGAGCGCAGGTGGACCCACTTGTTCAGCTCCGCCAACGTGACGAACGTGATCGCGGGCCGGAATCCGACGAGCCGGACCGCCGGCCACTCTCGTTCGAACGCGAGAGAACCGACATCGGTATCAAGACAGCGACCTCAGGCACTACGCCAGGTTAGCCTTCCGCTCGGCCGACACCCACGCCAGAAACTCATCCAACTCGTCGTCGGTCTCAAACACGCCCTCACACGCGAGATCATCGACAGACCGGATCGGCTGCACGTCCTTCTCCGCCACCAGCGCCGCCAGGTGAGCAGGGCCGTCAAGACCCTCATGCGACGGCTGCTCCGCGCTGCCACTGGTCACGGCCACTTCCTTCGGCTGGAACCACCTATCCGGATCATACCCACGGTCCTACCCGACCCGCGGGCGCTTGTGTCACGACTCAGACGACGGGTGCCGGATCGTGGTCCGATGGGCGATGACTTTCGTAGGGTCTGTCAAACGAGCGGTGTAACTCGGGTTGAAGGGGAACTACTTGCGTCCGGCGGCCAGACGGCCGTCGAAGGCGATCTCGAACGCGTTCAGCGCGGGTTTCCACCGCATCGTCCAGCGTTTC
>NZ_JAAXLS010000055.1 GCF_012328925.1 Amycolatopsis acididurans | reverse complement strand
CGGCTCGGCGGCTACGACTACGAGCCGGAGCACGACGAGGACGACGAGCACGAACACGGCGAAGCGGCCTCGCCCGCCAAGCAGTGGCTGTCCATGGCCGTCCAGCTCGCGCTGGGCGTCATCGGCGGTGCCGCGGTGTGGCTCGGGTTCAACTGGCTGTGGGGCCAGATCCCGGCCGCCGCGCTGGTCGCCGCGCTCATCGTGATCGTCGGGCTGGTGTGGATCGTGCGCAAGATCCGCCGCGCCGACGACCTGCAGACGATGGTGCTCGCGGTGCTGGTCGGGCTGGTCGTGACGGTGTCACCGGCCGCCCTCCTGCTGCTGTCACGTTGATCCCCGTCGGGCTTTCCACGGCATCGGTGTGGCCGTTGCGCGCGGGCACCGGTTTCGAGCTTGCCGCGGACCTCGGCTTCGACGGGGTGGAGGTGATGGTCTGGGTCGACTCGGTGAGCCAGAACGTCCCCGAACTGCGCCGGTGGTCGCGCCGGACCGGGATGCCCGTGCTGTCGGTGCATTCCCCGTCGCTGCTGATCACGCAGCGCGTGTGGTCGCCGGACCCGGTCGTGCGGCTGCGCCGCAGCGTCGAGGCGGCACTGGACCTGGAGGCCCGCACCGTCGTGGTGCATCCGCCGTTTCGCTGGCAGCGGCGCTACGCAGACCAGTTCCCCGACCTGCTCGCCGAACTGGAGGAGACGAGCGGGATCGAGATCGCGGTCGAGAACATGTTCAAGGTGCGGCCGCCCGGCGGCAGGCGGGACGCGCGGATGTCCGCGTTTCGCCCCTCGATCGATCCGACGGACGTGGGTTACGAGCATTACACGCTGGATTTGTCACATTCGGCGGCGGCCGGCATGGACGCGATGGCACTCGCCCACCGGATGGGGCCCGCGCTCAGCCATGTGCACCTCGCCGACGGCACGGGCATCCCGAAGGACGAGCACCTGGTGCCCGGCCGGGGCAACCAGCCGTGTGCGGCACTCCTCGAGAAGCTGGTGACCGGCGGTTTCGACGGGCAGGTCGTGCTGGAGGTCAACACGCGCCGCGCGCCCAGCCCCGCGCACCGCATGAAGGAGCTGGCCGAGGCGCTGCTGTTCGCCCGTTTCCACCTCGGTCAGTAACAAGATCAAATTTCACGTTTTCCAGCACCTGTGGAGCATGGGCTTCCGATATGTGAACACGTAAAGTTTCCGTCGTGAACCCGCTGCGATCGCTGATCCACGCCACCAGCCCCGGTACGAGAAGCGTCGTGATGGACCTGAAATTCGTTCGGTGTGCGAACACGTTGCCGGCGGGGCATGGTTGTCCGATGTTCGCCACGCACGCCCCGAGGGCCATCGCGATCCTGGCCGATCGCGCGGCCTCCCACGGCCGCGTGCGGCCCGACGAGCAGCGCGGGCTGAGTGAGTTGGTCAGTCGTTCGTGAGCACGCTGGAAGCCCCGGACCCTGCGGCCTTCGGCGTGGCTTGTGTGGTGCGGTCACTGGGAGACGGAACGCTGACCGCCGATCTTCGGCAGGAATGGTCCATCGGCAGTCACCCGCACGGCGGGTTCCTGCTCGCGCTGCTCGCGAAGGCGGCGGTCGTGGTGCTCGCCGAGCGGGGCGAGCCCTCGGTCGAACCGCTCGTGGTGAGTGCGGAGTTCCTGCGCCCGCCCGCGATCGGGCCGGTGCTGCTACGCACCGACGTGCGCAAACTGGGCCGCCGCGCGACGGTCGTCGGCGTGCGGATGGAGCAGCGGGGCCGCAGCTGCGTGGAGGCGACGGTGACCGCGGGACGGCTGCCGATGCGGCGACCGGACTGGGCCGATCTGCCGTCGATGCCGGTCGAACCGCCGCCGCGCGCGATCCCGCTGGGCGGCGACACCGCGGAAGGCGTGTTCAACCTGGCGAAGGGCTGCGACATCCGGATCGACCCGGCGACCGCGGGATACCTGTCCGGCCGCGCCGGCGACCCGCCGAGGATGCGGTTGTGGGTGCGGCCGAGGCACAGTGCGCCTGACCCGTACTTCGTGCTGCTGGCCGGTGACGTGAACCCGCCGGTGGTGTTCAACCTCGGGCGCTTCGGCTGGGCCCCGACCGCGCAGCTGACCGCGTACCTGCGTGCGCGGCCCGCCCCCGGCTGGCTGCGCGTGCAGGTCGAGTGCCGGGCGGTCCACGAGTCGTGGTTCGACTCCGACGCGACGGTGATCGACGCGACCGGCAGGCTCGTCTGCCAGGCGCGGCAGCTCGCACTGGCGCCCTGAGGGGCAGGCCGGAGGCGGTTCGGGCGGCGGCTTACGCTCCAGGCATGACCACAATCGCTGTGCTGGGTGCGGGCAAAATCGGTGAGGCGCTGCTGTCGGGGCTGCTGCACGGCGGCCGGAGCGCGAGTGACCTGCTGTTCACCGAGCGGCACCCGGAGCGGGCCGCCGAGCTGACCGAGCGCTACGGGATCGTCGGCGTCGAGGTCGCCGAAGCGGCGAAGCGAGCCGACGTGCTGGTGGTCGCGGTGAAGCCGCAGGACATCGAGCCGGTGCTGGACGAGCTGGCCCCGCTGGTGGGCACGGACTCGCTCGTCGTGTCCCTGTGCGCGGGCCTGCCGACGTCGCTGTACGAGCGGCGGCTGCCGGCCGGAGTGCCCGTCGTGCGGGTCATGCCGAACACCCCGATGGTGGTCAACGAGGCGATGAGCGCGGTGTCTCCCGGCACGCACGCGAGGCCGGAGCACGTGGCGCTGGTGACGGAGATGCTGTCCTCGGTCGGGCAGGTCATCGAGGTGCCGGAGAGGCAGCAGGACGCGGTCACCGCGCTGTCCGGCTCCGGGCCCGCGTACTTCTTCTTCCTGGTCGAGGCCATGATCGACGCCGGGATCCTGCTGGGGCTGCCGCGCGCGGTGGCGGAGAAGCTGATCGTCCAGAGCGCCGTCGGCGCGGCGAAGATGCTCGCCGAGAGCGATGAGCATCCGGTGATCCTGCGGGAGGCCGTGACGTCCCCGGCCGGTACGACGATCAACGCCATCCGCGAGCTGGAGAAGCACGGTGTGCGGGCGGCGCTGCTCGCGGCCATCGAGGCGGCGCGGGACCGCTCCGTGGAGCTGGGCAAGGCTCACGAGGGCTGACCGTTTCGCCCGTTTCCCGCGGGTAGCGCATGGTGCGCGATTACTCACGGATCGCGCCCGAGTGGACCAATCTTCCTGCCAGCCGTCGCACTCGTCCCACCAGTCCCGCTACCCTCAGGAGAAAGAAGCACGTGCGTGTCGGTACCGCCGGTGGGGAAGCCGCGCGGCGCGACACGTGTGAAGGGCACGGTGACGTATGCCGTCGAACAAGAAGGACGTGCCCGCCGTCGGGCAGGTCCAGTTCCTGACGGTCGCCGAGGTGGCCACGCTCATGCGGGTCTCCAAGATGACCGTCTACCGCCTCGTGCATTCGGGCGAACTGCCGGCCGTACGCGTCGGCAAGTCGTTCCGGGTGCCGGAGAAGGCCGTACACGAATACCTCGAGGGTGCCTATTTCGATGTCGGTTAGGCAGGGGCCTGTGCTCCGGCGCGGAACCGCGCGGGTAACCTGATAGACCGCTCGCGCCTGATGCGCTCCAACCGCTGGACGCTGCCAGGCAGCGTCAACATAGGTCCAACCGCGAAGGAGCACCCTGTGGGCTCGGTGATCAAGAAGCGCCGCAAGCGCATGTCCAAGAAGAAGCACCGCAAGTTGCTGCGCCGCACGCGGATGCAGCGTCGCAAGCAGGGCAAGTAACGCGCAGGCGAACGCCTTCTTTCCGCGGCCCGTCCGGATACCCGGGCGGGCCGCGCCCATTCGGGTGACAGGCGTGACCTGGGTTAATACCGTGTTAGAGGCCCTGACTTGATGTTGGTGGCAGGGGTAATATCTGCGTCGCCGCCGAAAACCATCCCTTGAAGCCAGGGGGCTTTATGCCGTCCAAAGTCGTGCTCGTCACCGGGGTCGGGGGCGAACTCGGTGGCAGGCTCTTCGCTCGTCTGGGCAACCACCCGGATTTCGACCGGGTCATCGGGATCGACACCGCCGCGCCGCGCAAGCAGGTGCTGCGCAGGCTCGGTCGCGCCGAGTTCGTCCGCGCCGACATCCGCAACCCGCTGATCGCCAGGGTGATCGCCGACGCCGAGGTCGACACGGTCGTGCACGCCGCCACCACCTGCCATCCGGCGGGGCCCGCCCGGCGCGCGCCGCTGAAGGAAGTCAACGTCATCGGCACGATGCGGCTGCTGGCCGCGTGCCAGCGCTCGGCGTCGGTGCGCAAGCTCGTGGTCAAGTCCAGTGCCGCCGTGTACGGGGCGGGTGCCCGCTCGCAGGCGGTGTTCACGGAGGATTCCGAGCTCATCCCGGCCTCGTCGACGGGTTACGCCAAGGACGCCGTAGAGATGGAGGGCTACGTCCGCGGCCTCGCCCGCAGGCGGCCGGACATCACGGTCACCACGCTGCGGTTCGCGAACCTGATCGGCCCGGACGTGGACACCGTGCTGTCGCGGTACTTCGCACTTCCCGTCGTGCCAACGGTTCTCGGCTACGACGCACGGCTGCAGTTACTGCATTCCGGTGACGGACTCGCGGTGCTCGAGTCGGCCGCGACCGAAGACAAGCCGGGTGTGTTCAACGTCGCCTCCGACGGGGTACTGACATTGTCACAGGCGATCCGGCGAGCAGGGCGGGTTGAACTCCCAGTCCCGCGAGCGGTGGTGCCGTCGGTCGCCAAGGTGCTGCGTGGCGCGCACGTGGTCAATTTCTCCGAGGACCAGGTGCGGCTGCTGAACTACGGCCGCGTGGTGGACACCACCCGGCTGAAGGAAGTTTTCGGATACCGGCCGCGGTGGACGACCGCCGCGGCGTTCGACGACTACGTGCGCGGCAGAGGCCTGCGCCCGGTCGTCGACGGCGAACAACTGGCCACGGCGGCAGGGAAGGTGTTCACCGCCGCCGCCACGGGCCAGGCACGATGAACCCGGAAGCGACAGGAAACGGGGCCGGACCAGTGACGACCAGCGTCGAAGCCCAGGTCATCCCCCTGCGGCGACCGCAGGGAAAACAGTCCAGCACGCCAAACACGACAACCAAACCGGCGGATGCCGCGGTGGTGAACCTGCCGACGAAACTGCGCGTCGAGCCGGAAGAGACACCCGAAATGGACGACGCGCTCAGCCGGGTGCTGCGGTTCGTCCGCAACAGGCTGACCGGTGACTACACCGTCGACGAGTTCGGTTTCGACCGCGAGCTGACCGACGCGTTGCTGCTGCCGCCGTTGCGCATGCTTTACGAGAAGTGGTTCCGCGTGACGACGCTCGGGATCGACAACATCCCGAAGGACGGCGGCGCGCTGATCGTCTGCAACCACTCCGGCACGTTGCCGCTGGACGCCGTGATGACCGCGGTCGCGGTCCACGACGAGCATCCCGCGCACCGGCACCTGCGGATGCTGGGTGCCGATCTGGTGTTCCGCACCCCGCTGCTCGGCTCACTGGCCCGCAAGTCCGGCCAGACGCTGGCCTGCAACCCGGACGCGGAGCGGCTGCTGTCCTCGGGCGAGGTCGTCGGTGTGTGGCCGGAGGGCTTCAAGGGCATCGGGAAACCGTTCTCGGCGCGGTACAAGCTGCAGCGCTTCGGCCGCGGCGGGTTCGTGGCGGCGGCGCTGCGTACAGGTGTGCCGATCGTGCCGTGCTCCATCGTCGGTGCGGAGGAGATCTACCCGAAGATCGGCGACCTGAAGCCGCTCGCGCGCCTGCTGGGCCTGCCGTACTTCCCGGTCACGCCGCTGTTCCCGTTGCTCGGGCCACTGGGCGCGATCCCGCTGCCGACGAAGTGGACCATCGAGTTCGGCGAGCCGATCCGCACGGACGGCCACGAGCCGGAGGACCTCGACGACCCGATGCTGATCTTCAGCCTGACCGACCAGGTCCGCGAGTCCATCCAGAGCACCCTGTACCGCCGCCTATCCCAACGCCGCAACATCTTCAACGGCTAACCCAACCCCGCGAGTCCACCATTCCCCGCGCCCAAGTCGGGGCTTGCCTGCGCCCGAGTCGGCCGTTGCCTGCGCGCGAGTCGGCGGTTGCTCCCGCGCGAGTTGGGCGTTGCCTGCGCCCGAGTTGAGCGTTGTGTGCGTCCGAGTTCGGAGTTGCTCGCGCGCGAGTCGGCGGTTGCGTGAGTGCGAGTCGGGCGCTGTCCGCACGGCCGCACGAAGGTGCACGCGGTGCGGGCGCTGGCTTCGCGGCCCGCGCGAGTTGACCGTTTCGTGCGCCCGAGTCGGCCGTTGCAAGAGCCCGAGTTGGACGTTCGGTGTCCGAGAGGCATGCGCGGACGGGAGAAAGCTCGCGCGGAACCCCGGACTCGGGCGACCGGAAGTCTGGACTCGGGCGACCGGAACCCTGGACTCGGGCGACCGGAAGTCTGGACTCGGGCGACCGGAACCCTGGACTCGGGCGGCGGGAAGTCTGGACTCGCGGGGTTAGCGGCGGCGGTAGGCCATGCCGGCGGCGACGGCGCCGGCCACGGCGCCGGCGCCCAGTACCGACGGGACGCCGATCTTCGCCGCCTTGCGGCCGGTGCGGAAGTCCCTGATCTCCCAGCCGCGGGCGCGGGCGATCTCCCGCAGACCGGCGTCCGGGTTGACCGCCACCGCCGTGCCGACCACGGACAGCATCGGGATGTCGTTGGACGAGTCCGAGTACGCCGTGCAGCGCCGCAGGTTGAGTCCTTCGCGCGAAGCCAGCGCCCGGACCGCGTGCGCCTTGGCGCGGCCGTGCAGCAGGTCGCCGACGAGCCGCCCGGTGTACACGCCGTCGACGTGTTCGGCGACCGTCCCCAGCGCGCCGGTCAGCCCCAGCCGCCGCGAGATGATCGCCGCGAGTTCGACCGGTGTCGCGGTGACGAGCCAGACCCGCTGCCCGGCGTCGAGGTGCATCTGCGCCAGCGCGCGCGTGCCGGACCAGATCTTGTCGGCCATCAGCTCGTCGTAGATCTCCTCGCCGACCTGGTTCATCTCCTCGACCGTCTTACCGGCCACAAAGGACAGTGCCTGCTCGCGGCTGGAGCGCACGCTGTCCTGGGTCTCCCGGCCGCCGATCCGGAACTTCACCTGTTGCCAGGCGAAACCGGCCAGATCCGACGTGGTGAAGTACTTGCGTGCCGCCAGCCCGCGGGCGAAGTGGAAGATCGACGCGCCCATCATCATGGTGTTGTCCACGTCGAAGAACGCCGCCGCGGTCAGGTCCGGGGGAGCGGGCGGCGCCGGCGCCTCGGCACCGTCCTGCCGAACGGACTCCATCGCGACGGCGGCCTCGGCCGACGCCTCGCCCGCGAGTGTGGCGAGTCGTTCGAGTTCCGGGCCCTTGCCCTTGCCGCGCCACACGCAGACCGCCTCCTGACTCGGGTGCCTTGGCCAAGAGTAGCGATTGACCTCAGCCGATCCCCACCCCGGGAAGGCCGGGGAACAGCGGCGGAATGGACAACGACGGCGGCGGTGCCGAGGTCGTCGTACCGCTCGTCCGCGGGCTGGTCGGCGCGGGCACCGGCGGGTTGAACACCGGCGGCGTGGACATGCCACTCGAAGGGGGCACCGAACCACTCGGCTGGGACTGCGAGGGCGTCGTCGACGGCGGCGCGGTGGTCGTCGTGGCCGGTGCGGCGGGCTGCGAGACCGGCGGCGGGGGCAGCGGCAACGGCGGCTGGCTCGCCGTGATCGCGTCCTGTCCTGGTGGGCGGCACTCACTCGTATCGGGCACCGCACCGAGCTCGTCGGGGACACCGGTGGTGATCTGGGCACAGTTGAGCCGGGTCGTCAGGCGCTGGGCCCTGGTCGAGATCCGGTCCAGCAGACCCGACGCGGCGTAGTAGGAGTCCATCGAGCCGCCGGGCAACGAGGACCGCACCTGCGTCAGCTTCGCCTGCTGCTCGCTCGCCCACGACTCCAGTTGCGTGAGGTGCCCGCCACCGCCCTGCACGGCGAGTTGGGTGAACTGTGCGGTGCCGAGCGTGGCCTCGTGCTGGAAGTCGGCCAGCGTGTCCGAGTAGTGGGCGGCCTGGGCGTCGTGAAGCGCTTCCAGCTCGTCCAGCCGGTGCGACGCGAACAGCAGATGCTTCTCCGCCTTCGCCGAATCGCCGAAGGTCAGTCCGAGCTGTGCGGACTCACCGGCGCGCTTGACCCCGTACAGCACGTCACCGGGCAGGGAGTTCTTCGACAGCACCAGCCCGAGACCGCCGAGCGCGATCACCAGCGCGACGGCCGCGGCCAGCACTTCCGCCAGCACACGCCGCCGTTTGCTCGGTGCGCGGCGTTCCTCCTCGGCGAGGCGCTGCAGGACCTGTTTCCGGATCCGCTCCCGCGCTTCCGCTTCGGGGGTCACCGTGCCACCGAGTTGGCGCAGCCGGGAAATGACTTCCAGGTCGCGCGCCGACCACCCGGGCACGTTCACGTCGTCTGAAACGACCCGGAGGGTGGTTCCGTTACGGCGTTCAGCGCCAGGCGGGGGGCAACAGCTGGGCGAGTTTGCGCACGGCGCGGTGCTGGAGGGCCTTGACCGCGCCCTCGTTGCGCTTCATGATCTGCGCCGTTTCGGTGAGCGAGAGCCCTTGGATGAACCGCAGCACGATGCATTCGCGCTGGTCATCGCCGAGTGCGCTGATGCAGTTGAGCAGCGCTTCCCGTGTCGCGCTGGAGAGCGCGGCCTGCTCGGGGCCGGTGTTGTCGCCGATGGTCTGCCCGGCGAAGGGAGCCGAACCGGATTCGGACACCTCGTCGGTGATGATCTCCAGCTTGTACCGGCTCGACTTCACGTGGTCGAGCACGATGTTGCGGGCGATCGTGATGAACCAGGCGCCGACGTCGCGGCCCTGGTAGCTGACGGAGGTGATCCGGCGCAGTGCGCGCAGGAAGGTCTCGCTGGTGATGTCCTCGGCCAGCTCGCGATCGGAGAGCCGGAACAGCACGTACCGGTACACGACGTCGACATACCGGTCGTAGAGCACGCCAAAGGCGTTGGTGTCGCCCTCCTGCGCGGCGTGCACGAGGTCCCAGGCCTCGGCCTCGCTCTCGGCTGAGCGCGCGACAGTGCCAACCCGCAGCCCCACGGGGCGTGCGACAAGCCAGTTCGTCACGGCGACTCCTCTGTCCCGGCCGAGTGATCACCACCACTTCGGCGCGCTCAGCAGCATACGGGTAGTTACCCGGAAGTAGGTAGTGGTCTCTGTTGCGGAAGTGCGACGATCCCCTGGCTTCCCCATGACGGGGGATGAGAGGAGACACTGGGGTCATGGGCAACATCGCCGATCTGCTCGCCGCGGCCGCCAAGCAGTGGCCCGCCTCTCTGGGCGTGATCGATACCACAGCGGGAACGGCCTTCACCTGGTCCCAGCTCGATGCCGCCGTCAACGGCCAGGCCAGGCGTCTCGTGGAAGAGGGCGTCGGGCAGGGCGACCGCGTTCTGCTGCGGCTGCCGACCTCCGCCGACTTCGCCATCGCGTTGTTCGCCGTCGCACGCGTCGGTGCGATCGCGGTCCCGGTCTCGCCGACGGCGCCGGCGGCGGAGGTCACCACCGTGCGCGAACACTCCGGCGCGCGGGTCGTGCTCAGCCGTGATCCCGACGAGGGCCTGCTGCCCGTGGTGGACCCCGCCGACCCCCTCGCCCCGGTCGGCGGTGGCGAGGACATCGTGGTGCTCTGCTACACCTCCAGCACCACCGGCCCCGCGCGCGGCGTGATGTTGTCGCACCGGGCGCTGCTGGCCAACCTCGAACAGCTCGGCGGCGTCCCGGACACCTTCCGGCAACTCGACCGCGTGTTCATCGCGATCCCGCTGTTCCATGTCTACGGCCTCGGCCCTGGCCTGCTGCAATGCGCGGCCGTCGGCGCGACCGCGGTGCTGGCCGAGCGCTTCGACGTGGTGAAGGCGCTGGAGGTGTGCGCGGAGCACCGGGTCACCGTGATCGGCGGGGTGCCCGCGATGTACGCCGAGTTCGCGAGCCGGCCCGCCGAGGAGCTGGGCGCGGGACTGGCCAGCGTGCGGCTGCTGAGTTCGGGCGCCGCGCCGTTGCACCCCAAGGTGCTGGCCACGATCCGGGAGAAGACCGGGCTCGGCGTGTTCGAAGGCTATGGGCTCACCGAGGCCGCCCCGGTGGTCACCTCGACGCTGGTCACCGGCTATCCGAAGCCCGGTTCGGTGGGCAGGCCGCTGCCGGGCGTCGAGCTCAAGCTGGTCGGCTCGGACGGACTGCCGGTGCCGCACGATCCGGAGGACCCGTTCGAGGAGGACGACCTCGGCACCGGGCTGGTCGCGATCCGCGGCGCGAACCTGTTCTCCGGCTACTGGCCCGACGGGGCGCACGGGCCGGGCGAGGACGGCTGGTTCCGCACCGGTGACGTCGGCTATCTCGACATCGACGGCGATCTGCACCTGGTCGACCGCGCGAACGACCTGATCATCGTCAACGGCTTCAACGTCTTCCCGCACGAGATCGAGCAGGTCATCGTCGCGATGCCGGAGGTCGCGGAGGTCGCGGTCGTCGGCGTGATAGACGAGCGCAGCGGCGAGTCGGTCAAGGCCGTCGTCGTGCCGGCGGCCGGGGCCTCGCTGTCGGAGCAGCAGATCGTGGACCACTGCGCGGAGCAGCTCGCGGGCTACAAGGTGCCGCGCACGGTCGAGTTCGCGGACTCCTTGCCGCACACCGTCACCGGAAAGGTCAGACGGGTACGTTTGCGGTCGTGAGGGCCTAGGACCGCGATAGGCGGGCGCGACGAAGGAGCGGCCCGCGGAGGAGGACCGGTAGGGTGCGGATCCCCGCGAAGAAGCAGGTGACGGTGATGACCCGGCAGGGGTGTTCGGCTTGTGTGAAGGCCGAGGCCGACGTCGAGCGGATCTGCGGCGAGCTGGGCGTCGAGTGGACGACCGCCGACGTGGACAGCGACCCCGAATGGCGTGCCGAGTACGGCGACCGGGTGCCGGTGATCCTCATCGACGGCGCCGAGCACGGGTACTGGAAGGTCGAGGAAGACCGGCTTCGTAAGGCTCTCGTAAGCGCCAAGTAGCGGGGCGGCGCGAAGAATGGGGTCGTGACGACCACCGCGCCCGTAGCAACGCCACCCCGGCTGTCCCGTCCCGTCGCGGGCCTGATCGGTGTGCTGGCGCTCGCGGCCGCGCTCGGCGCGGGGCACCTCGTCGCGGCGTTCGTCGGCAGCAACGCCTCGCCCTACCTCGCCGTCGGCAACGCGGCGATCGATCTCACCCCGGCCTGGCTGAAGGACTTCGCCGCGAGCACGTTCGGCACGGCGGACAAGGCGGTCCTGCTGGGCGGCATGGCCGTGGTGATGATCGCGCTCGCGGTGGTCGCGGGGCTGATCTCGACCCGCAGGCCGCTGCCGGGCCAGGTGCTGATCGGCGTCTTCGGGGCGCTGGGCATCGCGGCCGTGCTCACGAGGCCGGACCTGGGGCAGATCGCGTTGGCGGCGCCCGCGGCGAGCCTGCTCGTCGGCGTGTGGATCTTCGGTTTCCTGCACCGCTCCGCAATGACCACGGACACCTCCACCGGCCGCCGCCGGTTCCTATTCGCCGCGATCGGCGCGGGCATCGCGGGAGCGGTCGGGCAGTGGTTCGGGTCCAGCAAGGACGCGGAAAGCTCCCGCCAGGCCGTCACACCACTGGTCCCGGCCAGGACGGCGCCACCGGTTCCCGCGGACGCCGACTTCGCGAAGCTCGGCACGCCGTCGTTCATCACGCCGAACGGCGATTTCTACCGCATCGACACCGCGCTCGTGGTGCCGCAGGTGCGAGCCGAGGACTGGAGCCTGCGTATCCACGGCATGGTCGATCGCGAGGTGCGCTACTCCTACGCCGACATCCGTGACCGGCCGCTGGTCGAGCGGATCGTCACGCTGTGCTGTGTGTCCAATCCCGTCGGCGGGCCCTACATCTCGACCGCGCGGTTCATCGGCGTGGACCTCGCCGACCTGCTCAACGAGGCGGGCGTGCGGCCGGGTGCGCAGCA
Source organism: Amycolatopsis acididurans (assembly GCF_012328925.1). Classification (GTDB taxonomy): domain Bacteria; phylum Actinomycetota; class Actinomycetes; order Mycobacteriales; family Pseudonocardiaceae; genus Amycolatopsis_E; species Amycolatopsis_E acididurans. Next base: position 30,975 of record NZ_JAAXLS010000055.1, on the reverse strand, counting down.
GGTGCTGTCCACGAGCGTCGACGGGTTCACGGCAGGCACCCCGGTCTCGACCCTGCTCGAACCGGACCGCGGGGCGATGCTCGCGATCGGCATGAACGGCGAACCCCTGCCGGTGGTGCACGGTTTCCCCGCCAGGCTGGTCGTGCCCGGCCTCTACGGCTACGTGTCGGCGACGAAATGGGTGACCGACCTCGAGGTCACGACGTGGGATGCGAAACAGGCGTACTGGCTGCAGCGAGGCTGGTCGGAACAGGGGCCGATCAAGACGGAGTCACGGATCGACGCGCCCTCGGGCGGGGTCCGCGCCGGCAAGGTGCGGGTCGCCGGGATCGCGTGGGCGCAGCACACCGGCATCGACAAGGTCGAGGTGCGGCTGGACAACGGCGCGTGGCAGCCTGCCGTGCTGTCCGCGCAGGTCACGACGGACGCGTGGCGCATGTGGTGGGCCGAGGTCGACGCCGCGCGTGGCAGCCACACCGTGACGGTTCGCGCCACCGACCGAACGGGATACACGCAGACCGATCAGATCGCCGACGTCGTCCCGGACGGGGCGACCGGCTGGCACACGATCTCGTTCAGCGCCGCATAGCCACCGCCACGGGTCACGGATCACCGCGATGTGGTTCTGGTCATGCCTGCGACCAGCGACTTTGTGCCTGCGTTCACAAGTGGCTACCGTATTGCAGTACCCCCGCGCGGCTCCGGCATCGAACCCGACTTCGCCCGCTGGGTCAAGTGGAAGTTTCTCGACGGTGGACAGGAGGCCGGCGTGGTGGCACGGCGTGGCCGGCGAAACGGGTCCGCCGTCGCGCGCGAACTCAACGCGGACAACGCGCCCACCGCCGAAATCCCCGCCGTCGAGGTCGCCGACAACGGCGAACAGGTCCGTGCGAAAGCGATTCCCGAGGCGGCCGTCGCGCGACTGGCCGTGTACCTGCGGGTGCTTTCCGCGATGGCCGAGCAGGGTGCCACGACGGTCGCGAGCGAGGAACTCGCCGGCGCGGCGGGCGTGAACTCCGCGAAACTCCGCAAGGACCTGTCCTACCTGGGCTCCTACGGCACGCGTGGCGTCGGCTACGAGGTGAGCGTGCTCGTCGGCCAGATCGAGCGCACCCTCGGCCTGACCCGCCAGCACAAGGTCGCCGTGGTCGGAATCGGAAACCTCGGTCATGCGTTGGCTAATTATGGCGGGTTCCCCGGGCGGGGTTTTCCCGTCGAAGCGCTGTTCGACGTGGATCCGGATCTCATGGGCGTCCCTGTCGGCGGCATCCCGGTCTCGCACCTCGACGACATCCCGGCGGTGTGTGCCGAACGCGGCATCTCCATCGGTGTGATCGCCACGCCGCCAACCGCGGCGCAGTCGGTGTGTGACCGCTTGGTCGCCGGCGGGGTTCAGTGCATCCTTAACTTCGCTCCTGTCGTGCTGCAGGTGCCGGAGCAGGTCGAGGTACGGAAGGTGGATCTGGCTGTGGAGCTGCAGATCCTGTCGTTCCACGTGGCCCGGCGCGCCGACAATACGAACGGTTCCCACGCGGTGGGCAACGGAATGGTGGTGCGGTAAGTGTCTGTTCTGGCCGTCGGGTTGTCCTATCGCACCGCGGATCTGCGCACGCTCGAGCGCGCCGCGGTCGGGGCGGAAGAGCTGGACAAGGTGCTGCACCAACTGCAGCAGGCCCCGCACGTGAACGAGGTCATGCTGATTTCGACGTGCAACCGCATCGAGGTCTACGCCGTCGTCGAGACGTTCCACGGCGGTCTCGCCGACGTCTCCGAGGTGCTGGGCCAGCAGGCGGGCTGCGCGGCCAACGAGCTGTACGACAACCTGTACGTGCACTACGCGGGCGCGGCCGTCGAGCACATCTTCTCCGTCGCGTCCGGGCTCGACTCGATGGTCGTCGGCGAGACCCAGATCCTCGGCCAGGTGCGCAACTCCTACGCCACCGCGCGCGAGGCGGGCACCGTCGGCCGCACGCTGCACGAGCTGATCCAGACGACGCTGCGCGTCGGCAAGCGCGTGCACACCGAGACCGGCCTTGACGCGCTCGGCGCTTCGGTCGTGTCCGAGGCGCTCGGCGAGATCTCCGACATCGCGGGCAAGCACGCGGTGATCCTCGGCGCCGGTTCGATGGGCGCGTTGTCGGCCGGCCACCTGCGCAAGTCCGGCATCGGCCGGATCACCGTGGTCAACCGCACCTACGCCAATGCCGAGCGGCTCGCGGGCAACATCACCGAGCAGGGCATTCCCGCCGTCGCCGCCCCCATGGACGAGCTGGCGATCCGGGTCGCCGACGCCGATGTCGTGGTCAGCTGCACCGGTGCGCAGGACGTCGTGCTCGCCACCGAGCACGTGCTGCCGCGCGCGGGTCGGCCGCTGGTGATCTGCGACCTCGGCCTGCCGCGGGACGTCGAGCCCGCGGTCACGGAGGTGCCCGACGTGCGCGTGGTGGACCTGGAGACGGTGCGCCACCGGATGGACGACCTCGGCGGCACCTCGTCGGCAAGGCAGATCGCCCGCGCCACCGGAATCGTGCTCGACGAGGTGCGCGAGTACCTGGCCGGGCAGCGCAGCGCCGCGGTCACCCCGACCGTGACCGCGCTGCGCCGGCGGGCGGCCGAGGTGGTCGACGCCGAGCTGCTGCGGCTGGACAACCGCCTGCCCGAGCTCGAGCCGGGAGTGCGCGACGAGTTCGCGCGCACCGTGCGCCGTGTCGTCGACAAGCTGCTGCACGCGCCGACCGTGCGCGTCAAGCAGCTCGCGGCAGACGCGGAGGGCACCGATTACGCCAACGCGCTGCGGGAACTCTTCGAACTGGACCCGGCCTCGCCCGCCGTGGTCGCCAGCCCGTCGCCGCAGCCCAACACAGACGGTGAAAGTAAGTGACACGAACCATCAGGATCGGGACGAGAGGCAGTGCTCTCGCTCTCGCGCAGACCGGCACGATCGCGGACGCGTTGCGGCGCGCCGGGGAGAACGTCGAGATCGTCAAGGTTTCGACTGCCGGCGACCGCGACCGGAGTGTGCCGGTCAGCCAGCTCGGCGTCGGGGTGTACACCTCGGCGCTGCGCGACGCCCTGCAGGCCAAGCAGATCGACGTCGCGGTGCACTCGTACAAGGACTTGCCGACGGCGCCCGAGTCCGGCCTCGTGCTGGCCGCGGTGCCGCCGCGTGCCGACCCGCGTGACGCGCTGATCGCGCGTGACGGGCTCACGCTCGGCGAGCTGCCGCCCGGTTCGACGGTCGGCACGGGCGCGCTGCGCCGGACCACGCAGCTGCGTGCGCTCGGGCTCGGCCTGGAACTGGTCCCGATCCGGGGCAACATCGACACCCGGATGGGCAAGGTCTTCGACGGCGAGCTGGATGCCGTCGTGCTCGCACGCGCCGGCCTCGACCGGACGGGCAAGACCGACAAGATCACCGAGACCCTGGACCCGATCCAGATGCTGCCCGCGCCCGCACAGGGTGCGCTGGCGGTGGAGTGCCGCGTCGACGACGTGGACATCGAACACCTGCTTCAGTCCACTTTGGACGATGAAGTGACACGGGCCGCGGTGACGGCCGAGCGCGCCATGCTGGCGGCGCTCGAGGCCGGCTGCAGCGCGCCCGTCGGTGCGCTGGCCGAGGTGGTGGAGGACCTCGACGAGAACGGCTCGGTGATCGAGCGGATCTCGTTGCGGGGGGTCGCCGCCGCCGGACTCGACGGAGAGTCCGTGGAATTGATTCGCGCCTCGGCCGTGGGCGACAAGAGCGATGCGGAGCGCCTCGGCCGTGAGCTGGCCGCGGAGCTGCTCGACCTGGGTGCCGGTGCACTGTCCGGTCCTGGCCGCAACTCACGTTGATAAAGATCGCTACTGGAGAAGAAACACAATGACCCCCGCGCGGAACACCGCTGGGCGCGTCGCGTTCGTGGGCTCCGGCCCCGGCGACGCCGGATTGCTGACCGTACGTGCCCAGGAACTGCTGGCCAAGGCCCAGGTCGTGGTGACCGACCCCGACGTGCCCGCCGGCGTGCTCGCCGAGGCGAGTGCCGACGCCGAGGTGCGGCCCGCGGTCGGTGAGCCGGGCGAGGTCGCCAAGGACCTCGCGAACGAGGCCAAGTCCGGGCGGCTCGTGCTGCGCCTGGTCGGCGGCGACCCGCTGACGCATCCGGCCGTGGTGGCCGAGGTGCAGGCCGTCGCGAAGACGAGCGCCGTCTTCGAGGTCATCCCCGGTGTCACGCCGGGTACCGCGGTGCCCGCCTACGCCGGTATCGCGCTCGGCGGCACCTACGCCGAGGTGGACGTGCGCGGTGACGTGAACTGGGCCGGGCTCGCCGCGGTGCCAGGGCCGATCGTGCTGCACGCGACGTCGAGCCACCTCGCCGAGGCCGCCGGCGCGCTCGTCGAGCACGGGCTGGCGCCGACGACTCCGGTCGCGGTGACGTCGAACGGCACCATCAACACGCAGCGCACGGTGGAGAGCACGCTGGCGACGCTGGCGCAGGACGCCGGTGAGCTGGTCGGGCCGCTGGTGGTGACGGTCGGCGAGGCCGTGGCGCAGCGGTCGAAGCTGTCCTGGTGGGAGTCGCGGGCGCTGTACGGCTGGAAGGTGCTGGTGCCGCGCACCAAGGAGCAGGCCGGCGAGATGGCCGATCGCCTGCGCGGCCACGGCGCGACCTCGCACGAGGTGCCCACGATCTCGGTCGAGCCGCCGCGCAGCCCCGCGCAGATGGAGCGGTCCGTGAAGGGGCTCGTCGACGGCCGGTACCAGTGGATCGTGTTCACCTCGGCGAACGCGGTGCGCGCGGTGTGGGAGAAGTTCGAGGAGTTCGGGCTGGACGCCAGGGCCTTCTCGGGCGTGAAGATCGCGTGCGTCGGCGAGGCGACGGCGGATAAGGTGCGGGCGTTCGGGATCAACCCGGAGCTGGTGCCCAAGGGCGAGCAGTCCAGCGATGGCCTGCTGGCGGAGTTCCCGCCGTACGACGACATCCTGGACCCGGTGAACCGCGTGCTGCTGCCGCGGGCCGACATCGCGACCGAGACCCTGTCCGCGGGCCTGCAGGACCGTGGCTGGGAGGTCGACGACGTGACGGCGTACCGCACCGTCCGCGCGGCGCCGCCGCCGGCCGAGACCCGCGAGATGATCAAGACCGGCGGCTTCGACGCGGTGTGCTTCACGTCCTCGTCGACCGTGCGGAACCTGGTCGGCATCGCGGGCAAGCCGCACACCCGCACCCTGGTGGCCTGCATCGGCCCGAAGACCGCGGAAACCGCCGTGGAGTTCGGCCTGCGGGTGGACGTCCAGCCGGAGAAGGCGGACATCCCCAACCTGGTGGACGCCCTGGCGGCGCACGCGGCCAAGCTCCGCGCCGAAGGCGCCCTCCCGCCGCCCCGGAAGGCCAAGCGGACGCGTCGTTCCTGAGTTCTGTGAAGTGGGCCCCGGCTGACCGGCCGGGGTCCACTTCGCTGTTCAGGGGAGCAGTTTTTCCAGTTCTTCGCGGGCTTCCTGGTCGGGTTCTCTGATCGAGTCCTGCTGTCGCGCCAAATGGAGCGGCAAGTCCAGCGGAGTGGAGTCGAAGTAGGGCGCCGACGTGGACGCGATCTGCGTGGCGTCGTTTCCCAGCCCGTGTTTCATCAGCAGGGCGACCGTGTCCTTCCACAGCTCCGCGTCATCGATGAGCTCGCGGACCGTGACGATCGGGCCTCGCTCCCGGTCGTGACAAGGATCGGCGGTCGTCCAGGTGTGGCTTCCGTGAGCCACCGTCACCGGCTCGGCGCCCGGCAGATGCACGGTGGCGTCGGTGCCGACCGGAATTGTGACGTTCAGCGTGAACCGGCCGTTTTCCCGCTTCCAGGCGACGGAAGCTTCGCCGTAGGGGGTGTGGTGGCGGGCACCGGCGTGGCTGAGTGCCTGGTAGGGGGCCGGGTTGACGGTGATGTGGCGGTACCCGGGCGCGGCTGGGGCGAGTCCGGCGACGCGCCGGTGCATCCAGTCGGCGACCGCGCCGAGCGCGTAGTGGTTGAAGCTGGTCATCTCGCCGGGATTGATGGTGCCGTCGGGCAGCATGCTGTCCCAGCGTTCCCAGATCGTGGTGGCGCCCATCGTGACCGGGTAGAGCCAGGACGGGCAGCCGGTTTCGAGCAGCAGCCGGTAGGCGAGGTCGGGCCGGCCGGCGGTGCACAGCGCGTCGGTGATCAGCGGCGTGCCCAGGAATCCGGTGGCGACACGAAACCCGTTCTCCTTCACCAGGTCGGCCAGCCGTCGGGCCGCTCCGTCCCGCTGCCCGGTGGTGGGAAGCAGGTCCCACTCGATCGCCATGGCGTAGGCGGTGGGCGCCTCGCTGAGTATCCGGCCCCCGGCACTGACGTACTCCCGCGCGAACGCCGCACGCGTCGCGGCGGCCACGGCGGCGTACCGCTTCGCTTCTTCTTGCTGTCCAAGGGCTTCGGCGGCGTCACGAACGATTGTGGCGGAGCGGGCGAGGCAGGCCGTGGCGACGACGTCGGGGTGGGCCTTGGCCGCGTAGGGGTTGTCGGGCGGTGCGGTGGGGTCGAGCCAGTCGCCGTACTGGAAGCCACCGACCCATACGCTGTCGGTGGTCAGGGACACGACTTTGTCCACCCAGGCTTTCATCGAGTCGAACTGCCGCTCCAAGATCCGCAGATCGCGATAGCTCTGATACACCACCGTCGGCGTGACCGTCGCCGCGTCGCCCCAGCCCGCGGCGGCGGGCGCCGAGGAGATCACCACGTCGGGGACGACGTGGGGCACGGTGCCGTCGGGGTGCTGGTCACAGGCGAGATCGGCCAGCCAGCCGGAGAGGAAGCCGGCCGTGTCGAACAGGAAGGCGGCGGTGGGGGCGAAGGCCTGGATGTCGCCGGTCCAGCCGAGACGTTCGTCGCGCTGGGGGCAGTCGGTGGGAACCTCGAGGAAGTTGCCGCGCATGCTCCACACCACGTTGTGGTGGAACTGGTTCAGGTTCGGGTCGGAGCAGTCGAACCAGCCGGTGCGGCGCAGGTCGGTGCCGACCACGACGGCTACGGCGGTGAAGTCGGCGGCGCCGCTGATCTCGGCGTAGCGGAACCCGTGAAAGGTGAACCTCGGTTCGACGATGTGCTCGCCCCCGGGTAGCACGTAGGTATCGGTCGCTTTGGCGGACCGCAGCGGCCGGGTCCCGAGTTCCTCCCCTTCGAGGACTTCCGCGTGCCGGACCGTGATCTCGCCGGGTCCGCGGACGCGGAGCCGTACCCAGCCGACGAGGTTCTGGCCGAAGTCCACCAGGGTCTTGCCGGAGGGGGATTGCCACGTATTGACCGCGGGCAGGATCTCGGTGACGCGCACCGGTGGTCCTTCGGGCGCGACCAGGCGCCCCAGGTCGGCATCGACGATCTCCACGCGATCCGTTGCGGCGGTCGCGGTGAAGTCGGTGACCTGGCCGTCGTAGAGGTCGTCGGCCTGAATCGCGCCGGTGCGGGCGCTCCAAGAGGTGTCGGTGCCGACGACTTCGCGGATGCCGTCGGCGTAGACGATCTCGACCTGCGCCAGCAGGCCCAGCCGGTCGCCATACGGCGCGCTACGCCGTATCCGGCCCCGGAACCAGCCGTTGCCGAGCACCACGTCGAGACTGTTCGTCCCCTCTACCAGCAGGGGCGTGATGTCGTAGGTCTGGTAGCGCAGGCGATGCCGGTAGGAGGTCCAGCCCGGCGCCAGTAGTTGATCCCCGACCCGCTGCCCGTTCAGCGTCGCCTCGTAAACGCCGTGGGCGGTCGCGTACAACCGTGCCGACACCACGCCCGGCCGGATCGCCAGGTCGTGGGACAGGATCGGCGCCGGTCCGTCGATCGTGGCCGGACTGATGAAGCGGCCGGCCCAGTCCCACGGCGACAGCAGGCCAATCTCCACAGTGGACACCTCGCTCCAGCTGGTCCACTCGTTCCCCGAGGCCACGCGCACCCGGACCGAGGCCTGCTCCCGCGACCACAACGGCTCGAACGGCCACGGCACCAGCACCTGCTCCGCCGACTCGACCCGGACGACCACCCCGTCCCGCTCCAGCTCGTACGCCGTTTGCGACCACGACGGATCCGAAGTGACCACCTGCCACGACAGGCGCGGCGTTCCCGTGCCGATGCCGAATGCGCGATCGTGGTGCTCGAAGCGAACAGGACTGACTTCGTGGGCGGCCATGGACCCTCCGGTAATTTTGGAACGCAAGTGCTGTTCACTGAAACCCTGCGTCGAGGCTAACGATGCGGGTCGGGGGCCGCAAGAACCCGGTGGAAATGAACGCTTGTGCGCCTTCGCCCGGACCGGCACGCTTTTTCTTGCCTGAATTCAGCTTCTCGGCATTTCGCTCACGGTTATTAGGCTGCTATTCGTGGTTCAGCATGCTATTGCCGCGAAAGGCGATTTCCCGTCCGGGCGTACCGGGGTCCGTCCCGCGGAGCGGGCCGCCGCTTTGCTGGACGCAGGCACGTCATCGCCGCTGCATCCCGCTGATGACAGCGGTATCGGCACATTCCGCGGACGACTCGACGGAATTCCCGTCATCGTCTATTGCACGGACGTCGCGCGAATGGGCGGAGCGATGGGCGTCGACGGTTGCGCGCGGATGGCGGAAGCGATCGACACGGCGATCCGGGAACGTTGTCCCGTTCTCGGTCTTTGGCATTCCGGCGGAGCCAATATCGCCGAGGGGGTCGCCGCGCTGGACGCGGTCGGCAAGGTGTTCGCCGCGATGGTCCGGGCCTCCGGGCGGGTGCCGCAGATCTCGGTCGTGCTGGGGCCCGCCGCCGGCGGCGGGGCTTACGGTCCCGCGCTGACCGACATCGTGATAATGGCGCCGGCGGGGCGCGTGTTCGTCACCGGACCGGACGTCGTGCGCTCGGTCACCGGCGAGCAGATCGATGCCGAAGGGCTGGGCGGCGCCGAAGCGCACACCCGCAAGTCGGGGGTCGTCCACATCGTCGCGTCATCCGAGCAGGACGCGTACCAGCGGGCCCGCCGCGTCACCGGTTTCCTTGTCAGGCCTGGGCTTTTCGATCCCGGATCGGTGCAGGAGCGTCGCGACCTGCGGGCGTTGCTGCCCGACCAGCCGCAGCGGGCGTACGACGTCAAACCCGTGGTGTCGGGCATTCTCGACCCCGGCCAGTTCGAGGAACTCCAGCCGAAATGGGCGCCGAACATGGTCGTCGGGCTGGGCCGTCTCGGCGGCCGCGCTGTGGGCGTCCTCGCCAACAACCCTCTGCGGAAGGGCGGGTGCCTCGATTCGCTGTCCGCCGAGAAGGCTTCGCGGTTCGTGCGGATGTGCGACTGCCTGGGCGTCCCGCTGGTGGTGCTGGTCGACGTGCCCGGATATCTGCCCGGCGTGGGACAGGAATGGGAAGGCGTGGTGCGCCGCGGCGCGAAGTTGCTCCACGCGTTCGCCGAAGCCGTCGTACCGCGCGTCACGCTGGTTCTGCGCAAGTCCTACGGCGGGGCGTACATCGCGATGAACGGGCGCTGCCTCGGTGCCACCGCAGTCTTCGCCTGGCCCGATGCGGAACTCGCCGTCATGGGGCCCAAGGCGGCGGTCCGGATCCTGCACCGCAAGAAGCTCGCCGCGGTCACCGAAGACGAGCGTGCCGCGCTCGAGGCCCGGCTGGTGGTCGAGCACCGGGAGCTGGCGGGCGGCCTCGATCGCGCCATCGAACTCGGCGTGGTCGACGAAGTCGCCGATCCGAAGGACACCCGCCGCATTCTCGCGGAGACGATCGCCGCTGCCCCGCTCGTTCGCGGCAACCACGGAAACATTCCGCTCTAACGCCAGTGGAGGCTCATTGTGAAGGGAATCGTTCTCGCGGGCGGGAGCGGAAGCCGGCTGCGCCCGGTGACGCTGGGGGTCTCGAAACAGCTGATTCCGGTATACGACAAACCGATGATCTACTACCCGTTGTCCGTGCTGATGTTGGCGGCGATCAACGAGATCCTCATCATCACCACTCCGGTGGATCGCCCGTACTTCGAACGCCTTCTCGGCGACGGCTCCAGGTGGGGACTGCGGCTGACCTACGCCGAGCAGGAGAACCCGAACGGGATCGCCGAAGCCTTCATCATCGGCGCCGACCATGTCGGAGACGATTCGGTCGCGCTGATCCTCGGGGACAACATCTTCCATGGGCCCGGTTTCTCGCGGCTGCTCCGGACCAATGCCGACGACCTTAAAGGCTGCGTGCTGTTCGCGTATCCCGTGCGGGATCCCGAGCGCTACGGAATCGCCGAGGTCGACGAGGACGGTGTGCTGCTCTCGCTCGAGGAGAAACCGGCACGGCCGCGGAGCAACCTGGCGGTCACGGGGCTCTACTTCTACGACAACGACGTCGTCTCGATCGCCCGGCGGTTGCGGCCCTCCCGTCGCGGTGAGCTGGAGATCACGGACGTGAACGACACCTACCTTCAGCGCGGGCGCGCGAAGGTCGTCAATCTCGGCCGCGGCTTCGCCTGGCTCGACGCCGGTACGCACGAGTCGTTGCTGGAAGCGGGCCATTACGTGCGAACCCTGGAGGAGCGCCAGGGAATTCACATCGCGTGCCTGGAGGAGATCGCGTTGCACAGCGGTCGGATCGACGCCGACCGATGCCACCAGCTGGGCAGCCACATGGCCGGCTCGGGTTACGGGCGATACGTCATGGAACTCGCCCACGCCGCCCGGCCGCGGTGAGCGTGGTCGCGATGGCGGAAGAAGTCCGGGCGGAGATCGTCGCGAACGTGCTGGAGGTGCTCGTCCGCGTGGGGCAGCGGCTGACCGCGGGTGACGTGGTCGTGCTGCTGGAGTCCATGAAAATGGAGATTCCCGTGCTGGCCGAGGCGGACGGGCTGGTGACCTCCGTCGCGGTGCGTGAAGGTGATGTGGTGCAGGCGGACGCGCTGCTGGCCGTCCTGGAGTAGGCCGCGAGCGCCCCTTCGCACGGGAGTACCGTCGGCGAGGTGTTTCCTGAGCATCGCCCCCGTCGGCTGCGTTCCACCGCCGCTCTCCGGCGGCTCGTCAGTGAGACCACGCTCCGGCCGCGCCAGCTGATCTTGCCCATGTTCGTCGCGGAGGGCATCGAGGCGCCGCGGCCGATCTCCAGCATGCCGGGCGTCGTGCAGCACACCCGCGAGTCGCTGCGCAAGGCGGCCGTCGACGCGGTCCGCGCCGGTGTCGGCGGGCTCATGCTGTTCGGCATCCCGCGTGAGCACGACCCACTCGGCTGCGGCGCGACGGACGAGAACGGCATCCTCAACGTCGCCCTCCGCGACCTGCGCGCCGAGCTCGGCGACGACACCGTGATCATGGCCGACACGTGCCTCGACGAGTTCACCGATCACGGCCACTGCGGAGTGCTCAACGCCGCGGGCGAAGTCGACAACGACGCGACGCTGGACGTGTACGCGAAAATGGCCGTCGCGCAGGCCGACGCCGGCGCGCACATGCTCGGGCCGAGCGGCATGATGGACGGCCAGGTCGGCGTCATCCGCCGCGCGCTGGACGAGGCCGGGCACCAGAACGTCAGCATCCTCGCCTACTCGGCCAAGTACGCCAGCGCCTTCTACGGCCCCTTCCGCGAGGCCGTCGATTCGCAGCTCAAGGGCGACCGCAAGACCTACCAGCAGGACGCGGGCAACGCGCGCGAAGCGCTCCACGAGATCGAACTGGACATCGCCGAGGGTGCCGACGCGATCATGGTCAAACCGGCGCTCGCCTACCTCGACGTGCTGCGCGCGGCCGCCGAAGCGTCCCCGGTCCCGGTCGCCGCGTACAACATCTCCGGTGAGTACGCGATGGTCGAGGCCGCCGCCGCGAACGGCTGGCTCGATCGTGAACGCACGATCCTGGAGGTGCTCACCTCGATCCGCCGCGCGGGCGCCGACATGATCCTCACGTACTGGGCCACCGAAGCGGCGGCTTGGCTGGACTAGCTGTCCCGCCTGCCCACCGCCGCCCTCAACGGAGCCGGTTCCCGGCGCAGTATTCTCCTGGGCGTGACCGAACCGAACGAAACCGACGACGAGCGTCGCGCGCAGGGCCTGCCGCCCGCGCCGAGCATCGAAGGTGAGCAGACGCCCGTCAAGCCGCCGAAACCGGTGGAGGTCTCGTTCTGGCTGTGGGTCGTCTCCGGTGTCGTGTTCGTCATCGGCTACGCGATCATGTTCTTCGCCAAGAACGTGCTCATCGACCAGCTGGTCAGCAACAACACGAACAAGAACGTCACCGCCGACCAGATCCGCTCCGGCACCACGGTCCTGCTCGCCGTCCTGCTGGTGGGCGCGGTCTCGTTCGCGGCGCTCTACACCCTGTTCGCGTGGAAGGCCCGTCAGGGCACCCGCTCGGCACGCACGGTCCTCACCGTGCTCATGGTCATCACCCTGCTGTTCCAGCTGCTCCTGCAGTTCGCGAGCATCGTCACACTGACCGCGACCCTGATCGGCCTGGTCGCGCTGCTGCTGATGTACCTGCCGAAGGTCGGCCCGTACTTCCCGAAGGTCACCCGTACGGGCCGATGAGCGAGATCCGGTACCTCGAGCGCGGCGCGACGTGGACCGCGCTGCTCTACGGACCGCTGTTCGCCGTCCTCGGGTACCTCGCCGAACTCGTCACCGGCGCCACGCACACCGTCGCCTGGATCCTGGTGGGCCTCGGCCTCGCCGTCATCACCGCGCCGTGGATCTATGCCCGCCGTCGCTTCCTCACCGTGAAGGTCACCTCGACCGAACTGTGGGAAGGCCGCGAATCGGTCCCGCTCAGCAAGATCACCCAGGTCGACGACGTGGGCGCGCCGACTGGTGCGCGGGTGCTCGGCGGCGGCTGGAGCACCCCGCGCAAGTACGACGAGCTGCCGATCCGGCTCGACGACGACACCGTGGTGCTGGCGTGGGCGAAGGACGTGGAGGCTCTGCGCACCGCCTTGAGCGGAACGTGAGAACCTGGTCACCGTGAACGACGAACCCCCCAAGCTGCACCGGCCGTGGCGCGCGCTGGTCGCGCTGGGCGAGGTCGTCCTGGCCGCCGTCGCGCTCTGGGCCGCCTTCCGGTTCTGGGACTCGGGCGTGAAAACGCTCACGGTCAACCTCACCGACGGCACCGTGCTGACGTCCACCCGGTACCTGGGCAGCTGGATGGCCGGCGCGATCGGGCTGGGCACGCTCACCGCGATTCTGCTGGTCGACGCCGTGCGCGAGGTGCTGCTCGCGGTTCGCGCCAAGCATCGCCGCAAGCGTCGTGACGCCGAGCCCGAGGGCACCATCGAGGATTACGTGGCCCACCTGAACGAGGCCTGACCCCTCATCGGAGGCATCGACGAGACACCATCGCGAAGCCGCCCGTCGATGCCCACCGGGTGCGGGTGTCCCGCAAGACACTGCCAGACTGGCACTCGTGACGCACGGAGTCGATCAGTCCAAGGCATGGTTCGAACGGGCAGCAACCGCGACGCCCGGTGGGGTGAACTCGCCGGTGCGAGCGTTCAACTCGGTGGGCGGCACGCCCCGCTTCATGGTCCGCGGCGAGGGCCCCTATCTGTGGGACATCGACGGCAACCGCTACGTCGACCTGGTCTCCTCCTGGGGCCCGATGATCCTCGGGCACGCCCACCCCGACGTGGTCGCCGCGGTCCGCGCCGCCGCGGGTAGCGGACTCTCGTTCGGCACCCCGACCACGGGTGAGGTCGAACTCGCCGAGGAGATCATCTCCCGCGTCGATCCGGTGCGGCAGGTCCGGCTGGTCAACTCGGGCACCGAGGCGACGATGAGCGCGATCCGGCTCGCCAGGGGATTCACCGGCCGCAGCAAGATCATCAAGTTCGCCGGCTGCTACCACGGGCACGTCGACGCGCTGCTCGCGCAGGCAGGCTCCGGGGTCGCCACGCTCGGCCTGCCCACCTCGCCGGGCGTCACCGGAGCGCAGGCCGCCGACACGATCGTCCTGCCGTACAACGACATCGAAGCCGTTCGCAAGTCCTTTATGGACAATCAGGACAGCATCGCCGCGATCATCACCGAGGCTGCCGCCGGCAACATGGGCGCGGTGGCCCCGGTCGGCGACTTCAACGCGCAGCTGTTGCAACTCGCCCACGAGCACGGCGCGCTGCTGATCATGGACGAGGTGATGACCGGCTTCCGTGTGTCGCGCTCGGGCTGGTTCGGCATCGAAGGCGTCCCCGGCGACCTCTACACCTTCGGCAAGGTGATGTCCGGCGGCCTGCCCGCCGCGGCCTTCGGCGGGCGCGCCGACGTGATGGCCAAACTCGCCCCGGGCGGTCCCGTCTACCAGGCGGGCACCCTGTCGGGGAACCCCGTCGCCGTCGCGGCGGGCCTGGCCTCGCTGCGCGCCGCGGGCGACGACGTCTACCGCGCGCTCGACGCGAACTCCCAGCGGCTGGGCGCCCTGTTCACCGAGGCGCTGACCGCGGTGGGCGTGGCGCACCAGGTCGCGTACGCGGGCAACCTGCTCAGCGTGTTCTTCACCGACCGCCCGGTGCGCAACTACCAGGACGCGGCGGCCACGGAGACCTGGCGTTTCCCGGCCTTCTTCCACGCGCTGCTCGACCGCGGCGTCTACGGCCCACCGAGCCCGTTCGAGGCGTGGTTCGTCAACGCCGCGATGGACGACGCCGCGTTCGAGGTGATCGAAGCCGCACTGCCCGTCGCGGCCGCCGCGGCGGCGGAGGCGCAGCAGTGAGCACGATCGTCCACCTGCTCCGGCACGGTGAGGTCCACAATCCGGAGAAGATCCTCTACGGTCGCCTGCCCGGTTTCCGGCTGTCCGAGCGCGGGCAGCGGCAGGCGCTCATCGTGGCCGAATCGGTGGCCGCGCACGACATCGTGCACGTGGTCGCGTCGCCGTTGCAGCGTGCGCAGGAGACCGCCGGACCGATCGCCGGCGCGCACCGCCTCGACGTGCGCACCGACGAGCGGCTCATCGAGGCGGACAACGACTTCGAGGGCCGGCGCGTCTCGGTCGGCGACGGCGCGCTGCGCCAGCCGCGGCACTGGTCGAAGCTGCGCAACCCGTTCTTGCCCTCGTGGGGCGAGCCCTACCTCGAGATCGCACACCGCATGCTCGGCGCCGTGTACCGGGCGCGGGCCGCCGCGGAGGGGCACGAGGCGTTGTGCGTGTCGCACCAGCTGCCGATCTGGACGTTGCGCCGCTTCCTCGAAGGCAAGCCGCTGTGGCACGACCCGCGCAAACGCCAGTGCTCGCTGGCGTCGCTGACCAGCCTGGTGTTCGAGGGCGAGGAGCTAGTGGACATCGTCTACAGCGAGCCTGCCGGCGCCACCGACCCGAAGGTGACGGGCGCATGAAACGCGCACTCGTGGCCGTGCTGCTGCTCGTGCTGGCCGGCTGCTCCACCGGCAAGGACGCGGTGTCGCAGGGCAGCAGCTTCCAGTTCGTCGCGCCCGGTGGCAAGACCGACATCACCTACGAGGGCGCGGACCGCAAGGCGATCCCGAACCTCTCGGGTGAGGACCTGATGAACGAGGGCAAGCAGATCTCGCTGTCCGACTTCAAGGGCAAGGTCGTGGTGCTCAACATCTGGGGCCAGTGGTGCCCGCCGTGCCGCACCGAGGCGCCCGAGATGGAGAAGCTCTACCAGCAGAACCAGGCCGCCGGGGTGCAGGTGCTGGGCCTCGACGTGCGCGACACCGACCGGTCCGCGCCGCAGGACTTCGTGCGGGACCGCGGCCTGACCTACCCGTCGATCTACGACCCGCCCGGCCGGTCGTTGCTGCAGCTGACCGGGTACCCGCTCAATGCGGTGCCCTCGACCATCGTCATCGACAAGCAGCAGCGCGTCGCGGCGGTGTACCTGCGGAGCCTGCTGGCCGCTGACGTGGCTCCGCTGGTGCAGAAGCTGGCGGCGGAGTAGCCCGCAGCGCCAGTCCCAGCGCGGTGGCCAGGCCCACCGCGAGAACGCCGGAGCCCAAGGCCGTGGCCGGATTCGTGACGACCGGCGTGTGGGCGAGGTGTGCGTAGAGGTAACCGATGGCGTCCGCGGCCGAGCCTGCGACGGCCAGGCCGGTCACCCCCGCGGCCGCATGCCACGCCTGCGTGCCGCGTACCAGCAGCACGATCAGCACCATCGCGGCGGTGATCTGGGTCGCCGTCAGCGTCGCGAGGCGCGGGTAGTCGCCGGGGTGGTCCGCGATCGGCGCGAGCAGCGCAGAGCTCAGCACGAGCGTCGTGCCCAGCAGGGTTCCGGCCAACGGGCTCCGCACGCCCAGCCACGCCGCGCCCGCGGTGGCCACGGAGCACGCGAGCAGCGGGACCGTGGCGGGGTGCCTGGCCACGGCCGCGAACTCCCAGAGCAGGGGCAGACCGAGTGTGGCGGCGAGCAACCATGTCCAGCGCATGTCAGGCACGGTATTGGCGGTACGGGCCCGGTCACTTCGGTCGCTCGGTCAGTCGTGCATCGGCCGATGCTTTAGAGTTACGCGCGTCGCAATCGGCCGCCCCGAAAAGCTCACACGAACCTCACTGCTTACCCTCAGCAGGGTGAACTCCGTGACTGAGCTGGCGACTTCAGGGCCGCTGCTCCTCGCCGCCGGAGTCGCGCTCGTCGCCGGCGCCATCTCCTTCGCCTCGCCCTGTGTGGTTCCGCTGGTGCCCGGCTACCTCGCCTACCTCGCGGCGCTCGTCGGCGCCGACGCGCCCGCCGTGAACGCCGAAGAGGGGCCCAAGAAGGGCCGCTACGCCGTCGTCGGCGCGGCCGCGTTGTTCGTGCTCGGGTTCACGGTGGTGTTCGTCGCCGGGCTCGGCACACTCGTGTGGCTGGCCGACGCGGTGCTCACCAACCAGGATCTCCTGCAGCGCATCGGCGGAATCGTCACCATCGCGATGGGTCTGGTGTTCCTCGGGCTGATTCCCGCGCTGCAGAAGGACATTCGCTCACACCGCCTGCCGCGCGGGGGCCTGCTCGGTGCCCCGCTGCTCGGTGCGGTGTTCGGGCTGGGCTGGACGCCGTGCATCGGCCCGACGCTGTCCGGGGTGCTCGCGCTGGCCACCGCGACCGGCAGCGCCGGTGCCCGCGGTTTCGTGCTGATCCTCGTCTACTGCCTCGGTCTGGGCCTGCCGTTCCTGCTCATCGCGTTCGGCGCCCGCTGGGCCGTGCGCGCGACCGACTGGCTGCGCCGCAACGGCCGCCGCGTGCAGATCTTCGGCGGCACGCTGCTGCTGGTCGTCGGGGTGCTGCTGGTCACCGGCCTCTGGGGGGAACTCGTCGGCTGGATCCGGAACGCCGTCGTCACGGACACGGTGTTGCCGCTGTGACCGCGACCCAGGCGCCCCCCGAGCCCAAGCAGCCGTACTCGCCGTCTCCCTTGTCGCGAGTGCTGGCCTTCCTGCGCAACACCTGGCGCGGGCTCACCGCGATGCGCACCGCGCTGATCCTGCTGTTCCTGCTCGCGCTCGCGGCGCTGCCCGGCGCACTGCTGCCGCAGCGCCCGCTCAACCCGGACAAGACGGCGTCCTACATCACCGCGCACGGCTGGTGGGGCACGCTGCTGGACCGCCTGCAGTTCTTCAACGTCTACGCCAGCGTCTGGTTCTCGGCGATCTACCTGCTGCTGATGGTGTCGCTGATCGGCTGCCTCACCCCGCGCAGCCTCGAATACGTCCGGTCGATGCGCGCCAAGCCGGTGCTCACCCCGCGCAACCTGGCGCGGATGCCGCATTTCCGCGAGTCGCGAGTGGACCGCGGCGCCGACGAGGTGATCGAGGCGACGCGGGCGCGGCTGCGTGGCTGGCGGCTCGTGGTGCGCGACGAGAAGGACGGCGCGCGCTCGGTCAGCGCCGAGAAGGGCTACCTGCGCGAGACCGGCAACCTCGTCTTCCACTTCGCGCTGCTGGGCCTGATCATCGCGTTCGCGCTGGGCAAGATGTACTCCTACGAGGGCCAGGTCATCGTGCAGGCCACCGGGGGAGAAGGCTCCCAGTTCTGCAACTCGGGCATCTACGCCTACGACTCGTTCAACCCAGGCCTGCGCGTCGACGGCACCGACCTGGAGCCGTTCTGCGTCAAGGTCAACGACTTCACGGCGGTGTACACGGCGCAGAACCAGCCGACGCACTACCAGTCGAACATCCAGTACCAGTCGGGCGCGGACCTGCAGAGCAACACGTGGCGGCCCTACCTGCTCGAGGTCAACTCGCCGCTGCGCACCGCGGGCAACCGCGTCTACCTGATCAACCACGGGTACGCGCCCAAGTTCACGGTCACCTACCCGGGCGGCGCCACGCGCACCCAGGCGGTTCAGTGGGTGCCGAGCGACCCCACGACGTACCTGTCCCAGGGCGCGACGAAGTTCGACCCGCCCGGCGTGACCGACTCGGCGGAGCGCCGCACGAAGCAGCTCGCGATCACCGGGCTGCTCGCGCCGACGCCGTTCGTCCACGGCGGGTTGCTGACCTCGACCGCGCCGGAACTCGACAACCCGATGGTCGCCGTCGACGTGATGCGCGGCGACCTCGGCCTCGACTCGGGCAACGGCCAGTCGATCTTCTCGATCGACCAGTCGATGGTGGCCGACGGCAGGCTCAAGCGAGTCGCCCGCGAGAACCTCTCCGTCGGCCAGTCGATCACTCTCGACGACGGCACGAAGGTCACCTTCGACGGGGTCCAGCAGTGGGTCTCGCTGCAGATTTCACACGATCCGACGCAGGACTACGTGCTGGGCTTCGCGGTCGCGATGCTCCTCGGTCTCGGCGCGTCGCTGCTGGTCAAACGGCGCAGGCTGTGGGTGCGGGTCAGCCCTGCGGGAGACGGTGAAAACGGTACGGTGGTGCAGGTGGCCGGACTGGCCCGCACCGACCAGGCTGGTTATGGCGAGGAGTTCGTCCGGCTCGCGGACGAACTGCTCACGGGCGGAAAGAGGAAGTAGCGAATGCCGGTCAACGAAACGTTGTCCCAGTACAGCGACTGGTCGTACACGACCGCGACCGCGATCTACGTCGTCGCGCTGGCTTTCTTCCTCATCGAGCAGTCCTTCGGTGCGAAGGGCAGGCTCGCGGCCGAACGCGCCAAGTCGCGCGCCCGTGAGCTCGTCGGCGCGGGTGGCCCGAGCGTGACCGAGACCACCGTGGACACGGCCCCGCCGGCGCCACGGCCGGTGGGCCGCGCCGAGCGCATCGGCCGCATGGGTGCCGCGCTGACCGTGCTGGGCGTGCTGCTGCACCTGTCCGCGCTGGTGCTGCGCGGTCTCGCGACGCATCGCGTGCCGTGGGGCAACATGTACGAGTACATCATGGTGGTGACGCTCATCGCCGTGATCACGTGGCTGTGGGCGATCAAGAAGTTCCCGGTCCGCCACCTGTCCGGCTTCATGCTGCTGCCGATCGTCATCCTGATGTTCATCGGCGGCACGATGCTCTACACGGTCGCCGCACCGGTCCAGCCCGCGCTGCAGTCCTACTGGCTGGTGATCCACGTTTCGGCGGCCGCGACCTCGTCCGGCATCTTCCTGGTGCCCGGTGTGGCCAGCCTGCTTTACCTGGTTCGCGCGGCACACGAGCGCAACCCGAAGCGGTTCGCGAAGTTCGCGTCGAAGCTGCCCGCGGCCGAGGTGCTCGACCGCGTCGCCTACCGCACGACGGTGTTCGCGTTCCCGCTGTTCACGTTCGGTGTGCTCTGCGGTGCGGTCTGGGCGGAGTCGGCGTGGGGCCGGTTCTGGGGCTGGGACCCCAAGGAGACCACGGCGTTCGTCGCCTGGGTCGTCTACGCCGCGTACCTGCACTCGCGGGCGACCGCCGGCTGGCGTGGCTCGCGGGCCGCGGTGATCAACACGCTCGGCTTCGTGGTCACCGTGTTCAACCTGTTCTTCATCAACCTCGTCACGACGGGCCTGCATTCCTACGCCGGGGTCGGCTGATGACGGATCCGAGAGACCGCGACCCCTACTTCTCCGAGGAGCGCACCGACTCCCAACCGCATCCCGCCCCACCGCCGCAGCGGCCACCGCAGTACCCGCAGGGCTACGACCCGAACCTGCCGCCGCTACAGCCGCAGTCGCCGTACCCGCCGCTGCCGCAGCCGTCCCGGGCACGGCAGGACATCCCCAGCGCCCACGTGGTGCGGCCGCCGAAGCGCACGCCGAAGTCGGGCTGGCGCAAGGCGCTCTACATGGGCTCGGGCAAGCTCATCAACCCGGGGGAGAGCCCGGCCGAACGGCGCCAGCGCGAGCTGATCGGGCGGGTCAACCAGCCGCTGCGGGGCTGCTTCAAGATCGCGATGCTGAGCCTCAAGGGCGGTGTGGGCAAGACCACGATCACCACCACCCTCGGCGCCACGTTCGCGTCGTTGCGCGGCGACCGGGTGATCGCGGTGGACGCGAACCCGGACCGTGGCACGCTGTCGCAGAAGATCCCGATCGAGACCACCGCGACCATCCGCCACCTGCTCCGGGACGCGGACAAGATCACGCGGTACAGCGACGTGCGCGCGTACACGTCGCAGGGCGCGTCGCGGCTGGAGATCCTCGCCAGCGAGCAGGACCCGGCGGTGTCGGAGGCCTTCTCCGAGCGGGACTACCTGCGCGCGGTCAGTCTGCTGGAGCACTACTACAACATCGTGCTCACCGACTGTGGCACGGGTTTGATGCACTCGGCGATGAAGGGTGTGCTGGACCTGGCGGACGCGCTGGTCGTCGTCTCGTCGGGTTCGGTGGACGGCGCCACGAGTGCGTCGGCGACGATCGACTGGCTGGAGGCGCACGGCTACGGCGACCTGGTGAAACGGTCGATCGTCGTGATCAACTCGGTCCGCCCGAAGGCGGGTTCGGTGGATCTGGACAAGCTCGCGGCGCATTTCGCGGCGCGCGCCCGCACGGTGTGCCGGATCCCGTTCGACCCGCATCTGGAAGAAGGCGCCGAGATCGAACTCGACCGCCTGGAGCCGGACACGCGGCTGGCGCTGCTGGAACT
This sequence comes from Amycolatopsis acididurans, assembly GCF_012328925.1. Classification (GTDB taxonomy): domain Bacteria; phylum Actinomycetota; class Actinomycetes; order Mycobacteriales; family Pseudonocardiaceae; genus Amycolatopsis_E; species Amycolatopsis_E acididurans. Next base: position 10,066 of record NZ_JAAXLS010000055.1, on the reverse strand, counting down.
GGCGGCCGCGATGGCGGACGCGTTCCCGAGTAAAGCCTGAGGGCTCTTTACGGTCCGGGCGGCGCCGCGTCAGCTCTCGTCGTCGGGGCGGCGCTGCTGTTCGCCCAGCTTGCGCAGGAATTCGGGGTCGTCGTCAGGGGCGATGGGAGCGCGTCCGGAGGAGACACCGACCCGCTCGGGGCCGAAGGCTCGCCACAACAGGACAGCGATGGTGAGCGCTCCGATCGCTGCGAGCAGGTAGATCATGCTCGCTCCCTTCCGAGTCTTTCGCCGCGATTTGCACTGCCGAGGGTAGCCCTTTTGCCGGAATCTCGGGTCGCGGCATTCCGCATGCTCGGTGAGCGAGCACCGGGCCCGCGGCATCCGGCGACTTTCGCGCCGGGCCGCGGGTCAGGCTGTCGTTCAGCCGCGGGTGGGCTCGTTCGCGTCCGTGGTCAGCTCGGCCAGCAGCTCGTTGACCTCGGACTCCCGGAACCGCCGGTGACCGCCCGGGGTGCGGATGGAGCCGATCCGTCCCGCCGTCGCCCAGCGCGTCACGGTCTTCGGGTCCACGCGGAACAGCGCGGCCACCTCACCAGGGGTGAGCAGGCGCCCTCCAACGCTAGCGGTCATTTTCCGCCTCCTTAACGGCCTTACTGCTATACCGGAAGCGTTCCTTCACTTCCGGATATCAACACGGCAATCGTTGCATCTCACCCGGCAGGTACTCGAACGGTTGTCGAAGAGTAAAGAGGTAGTAAGGGACAAATCGCCCAGGTCCGGCAGCGTTTAGAGTGGCCGCTGTGGACGCACTCGACCGCAAGATCATCGCGGAGCTACGCCTGAACGGGCGGGCCAGCTACGCCGAGCTGGGCAGGACGGTAGGCCTTTCGGCGTCCTCGGTGCACGAGCGGGTCGGCAAACTCGAGGCGGCGGGCGTCATCACCGGTTATCACGCGGTCGTGAACCCGAGCGCCGTCGGCCTCGGCGTGACCGCGCTGGTCGGGATCCAGCCCACGGACATCGCGGAGAACGACGACCTCGCGGACGCCCTGGGACGGCTTCCCGAGGTTGAGAGCTGCTACGCCGTGGCCGGCGACGAGGCGTTCGTGGTCAAGGTGCGGGTGACGACGGTGGACGAACTGGAGCAGACACTGGGCAGGCTGCGCCGCATCGAGGGTGTCGCGCGCACGCGGACGACGGTCGTCTTGTCGACACGGTTCGAGGGGCGGCCCAACAACAGCGAGTTGGGTGGCGCGTAGCCTTGGAGGCTGTGAGTAAGACGCCGCATCTGGCCCGTGACCTGACCCTTTACCTTCTCGCGCGGTTCGGTTTGATCGCCGTGATCGCCGCGGTGCTGGTGCTGGTGAAGGTGCCGCTGCTGGTCGCGCTGGCGATCGCGATCGTGGTCGGGTTGCCGGTGGGGCTGCTCGTGATGCGAGGGCTGAACGCCCGGGTGACGGCCGGCCTGGCGGCGCGTAACGAGCGGCGGGCGCGGGAGCGGGCGAAGCTGCGGGCGGAGCTGCGCGGCGAATGAACCGGGCCTGGGTTCGCGAGGCGGTCAGGCTGATCGAGGCGGACGCCAACCGGAGTGCCGATACGCACCTGCTGGTCTTTCCGCTGCCGCCGGAGTGGGGCATCGACCTGTACCTGAAGGATGAGTCCGTTCATCCGACGGGCTCGTTGAAGCACCGGCTGGCGCGGTCGCTGTTGTTGTACGGGCTGGTCAACGGGCAGATCGGGCCGGACACGACGCTGATCGAGGCGTCGAGCGGTTCGACGGCGGTGTCGGAGGCGTACTTCGCGCGGATGCTGGGCCTGGATTTCGTGGCGGTGATGCCGCGGAAGACGAGTCCGGAGAAGGTCCAGCTGATCGAGTTCTACGGCGGCCGGTGCCATTTCGTCGACATCCCGGCGGAGATGTACACCGAGGCCGAGCGGCTGGCCACGGAGTGCCGCGGGCACTATCTCGATCAGTTCACCTACGCGGAACGGGCGACGGACTGGCGGGGGAACAACAACATCGCGGAGAGCGTGTTCGCGCAGATGCGCCTGGAACGGCATCCGGTGCCGACGTGGATCGTCGTGGGTGCCGGGACCGGCGGGACGAGCGCGACGTTCGGCAGGTACGTGCGGTACCGGCGGCACACGACGAGGATCTGCGTGGTGGACCCGGAGAACTCGTCGTTCTACGGGGCGTGGCAAACGGGTGCGCTGGACTACACCACGGGGATGCCGTCGAGGATCGAGGGAATCGGCCGCCCCCGGGTCGAACCGTCGTTCGTGCCGGACGTGATCGACGAGATGATCCAGGTCCCGGACGCGGCGTCGATGGCGGCGATCCGGCTGCTGCGGGAGCGGACCGGCCACTGGGCGGGCGGCTCCACGGGCACGAACCTGTACGGCGCCTTCCAGCTCATCGCCCGCATGCTGGAGGCAGGCCGGCACGGCTCGGTGGTAACCCTGCTCTGCGACGGCGGCGAACGCTACGCCCACACCTACTACAACGACGAATGGCTCGCGGAGCAGGGATTTGACGTCGCGGCCCATTCCGCCGTGCTCGAGAAGTTCCTCGAGTCCGGCCGATGGGCTAGCTGACGGCCAACGCGATTCCACTCAGGACGGACCAGGCCAGCATCGCGAGGCCGGTGTCCTTCAGGACGGGGATCAGGCGCGGGCCGACTCCGCCGGAGGTGATGGCCCGGACCGGGTTGATCAGCAGGGCCGCGGTGATCAGACCGATCAGCGCGATCGGGTGCCAGATGCCGATCACGACGGTCACGATGTAGGGCACCGCGATGAGAAGCAGGTAGAAGCGGCGGGTGCCGGTGTCGCCGAGGCGGACGGCGAGGGTGTTCTTGCCGACTTCGCGGTCGGTCGGAATGTCACGCAGGTTGTTCGCCGTCAGCACCGCCGTGGAGAAGCAGCCGACCGCGACCGCGACGCCGAGCGCCTGCCAGCTGACCCGGCCGGCCTGGACGTAGACGGTGCCCAGCACGGCGGCCAGCCCGAAGAACACGAAGACGGCGATTTCGCCCAGGCCCGCGTAGCCGTACGGTTTCCTGCCGCCGGTGTAGAACCAGGCGCCCAGGATGCAGACGGCGCCCATGATCAGCAGTTCCCAATGGCCCGTCGCGATGACCAGGACCAGGCCCAGCACCCCGGCCAGGCCGAGACAGCCCAGTGCCGCCGTCAGCACGCGGCGGGGAGCGGCGACACCCGAGCCGACCAGGCGAAGCGGGCCCACCCGGTTCTCATCCGTGCCGCGGATGCCGTCGGAATAGTCGTTGGCGAAGTTGACGCCGATGATCAGCGACAGCGCGACCAGCAGGGCGAGCAGCGACTGCCACCACGAGAAGGCGCCCAGTTGAATCGTGGCCCCGACGCCGGCCACCACCGGTGCGATCGCGTTGGGGAGGGTCCTCGGCCGGGCCCCTTCGATCCACTCTGCAACTGTCGCCATGTCACCCATTTTGGGGGACGGCCGTTACTCCCCGTCGAGCGGGACGCTCCAGGTGAGGGTGCCCGAGCCCGGCAGCTCGGTCGCGGACGCGGTCATCGGAACAGCCAGTGCGGCGAGCGCGAGAACCGCCGCGACCAGGGCACGCTTTGGCGAGATCATGCTTTCGAGTGAACGTGGCCGCGTTGGAATTTGTCAACTGAGTTGGTTGAACATTTTCAGCACGCCCGCGCGGTCGATCTTGCCGGGCCCACGCAACGGCAGCGCGTCCACGAACTCGACGCGCTTGGGCACCGCGGCGGCTCCCGCGGTGGCGCGGACGGCGGCGCGCAGGTCCGGCACCGCCGGTGCGTCACCTTCCGGAATCACCGCGGCGGCGACGATCTCGCCCCATTCCGGATCCGGCAGGCCCACCACGCACGAATCGCGCACGCCCGGGCAGCCCGCCAGGACACGCTCGATGGCGGCGGCGGAAACCTTGACGCCCCCGGTGTTGATCACGTCGTCCATCCGGCCGAGGACCTCCAGCCGCCCGTCGACCAGGCGCCCGCGGTCGCCGGTGCGGAACCAGCCGTCGACGAACGTCTCGGCCGTCAGATCGGGACGCAGGCGGTAGCCGTGCGCGAGGACCGGGCCCGACAGCAGGACCCGGCCGTCCCCGGCGATCTCGGCCCGCACTCCGTCCAGCGGCACGCCGTCGTAGACGCAACCGCTTGCGGTCTCGCTCATCCCGTACGACGGGATGATCCGCACGCCGGCTTCAGCGGCCCGTTCGCGCAGCGCGCCCGAGGTCGCCGCGGCGCCGATGATGACCGCGTCGAAGGAGCGCGCCGCCTCGAGCCCGGCGCCGCCGGCGTCGAACAGGCGGGTCAGCTGCGTCGGCACCAGCGCCGTGTAGCGCGGGCTGCCGCCCACCAGCGCCGCCGCCTCGGCGAAGCGCTCCGGGCGGAACGGGCCGGGCGGCAGCGGCACGCACGTGGTCCCGGCGACCAGCGACCGCACGATCACCTGCAGGCCGCCGATGTACTGGGCGGGCGTGGCCAGCAGCCAGTGCCCGGCACCGCCGAGCCGCCGGTGCGTCGCGGTCGCCGACGCCCGCAGCGCGTCCGCGGACAGGAGCACGCCCTTCGGCTCACCGGTCGAGCCCGATGTCGCGATGATCACAGCCGTACCCGACTCGACGGGTTCCGACGGCGACATGGCGTCCCGCAACGCCGAGGAACCCGGCGCCAGCGGCAGCACGGCCGCACCACCGTCGAGTGCCTCGGCGACGGCGTTCCTCAGCTCGTCGAACGAGCCGTCGATCCAGACTTCGCGCACGTGCCCGGCCTCAGTAGTAGTACGGGAAGTTCGACCAGTCGGGCGAGCGCTTCTCCAGAAACGCGTCCCGGCCCTCGACCGCCTCGTCCTGCATGTACGCCAGCCGTGTGGTCTCGCCGGCGAAGAGCTGCTGGCCGACCAGTCCGTCGTCGATCAGGTTGAACGAGTACTTCAGCATCCGCTGCGCCGTCGGCGATTTGCCGTTGATCTCCCACGCCCACTGCAGGGCCTCCGCCTCGAGCGATGCGTGCGGCACGGCGGCGTTGACCGCGCCCATCTCGTGCATCTGCTGCGCGGTGTACTCGCGGCCGAGGAAGAAGATCTCGCGCGCGAACTTCTGCCCGACCTGCCTGGCCAGGTAGGCCGATCCGTACCCGCCGTCGAAGGAACCCACGTCGGCGTCGGTCTGCTTGAAGCGGGCGTGCTCGGCCGAGGCGAGGGTCAGATCGCACACCGCGTGCAGCGAGTGACCGCCACCGGCGGCCCACCCCGGCACGACGCAGATCACCACCTTCGGCATGAACCTGATGAGCCGCTGAACTTCGAGAATGTGCAGGCGGCCGGCCCGCGCCGGGTCCACCGTGTCGGAGGTCTCGCCGCTCGCGTACTGATAGCCCGACCGTCCCCTAATACGCTGGTCACCACCGGAACAAAATGCCCACCCGCCGTCCCTGGGCGACGGGCCGTTCCCGGTGAGCAGGACGCACCCCACGTCCGAGCTCATCCGCGCGTGGTCCAGCGCGCGGTAGAGCTCGTCCACAGTGTGCGGCCGGAAGGCGTTGCGGACCTCGGGCCGGTCGAACGCGATGCGCACGACGCGCTTGCCAGAGCGTGCCTCAGCGGAGCGGTGGTAGGTGATGTCGGTGAACCCGAAACCCTCGACTTCGGTCCACGCGGTCGGGTCGAATAGCTCGGAAACCTGGGCGTCATGCACGTTTGGGAGAATAGGACGTGTGGCCATGATGACGGACGACACACCGGGAGGCGCCTGGTGAACCCGTCGACAGCGCAGGCCAAGGTCCTCGTCGATGAGCTCGTCCGCAACACCGTTTCCCACGTCGTCCTGTGCCCCGGCTCCCGCAACGCGCCGCTGTCCCTGGCGTTGCACGAGGCGGCCACCGCCGGACGGCTGCAGCTGCACGTGCGCATCGACGAACGCGGCGCCGCCTTCCTTGCGCTGGGCATCGCCGCGCGCACCGGACGTCCCGTCGCCGTGGTCTGCACCTCGGGAACCGCGGCCGCGAACTTCCACCCCGCCGTGCTGGAGGCCGATCGCGCCGGGGTGCCGCTGATCGTGCTGACCGCGGACCGGCCGCCCGAACTGCGCGCCGCCGGGGCCAACCAGGTCATCGACCAGCAGCGCCTGTACGGCAACGCCGTGCGCTACTACGACGAACTGGCCGTGGCCGAGCGCCGCGCCGGACAGAACGCCTACTGGCGCAGCCAGATCTGCCGCGCCTGGAACGCCGCGTACGGCGAATGGCGCTGCGGACCCGTGCACCTCAACGTGCCGTTCCGTGAGCCGCTGGTGCCCGATGGCGACTCCGAGTGGTATGAGTCCCTCGACGGCAGGCCCGGCGGCGCCCGCTGGACGGAGCTGCCGGACTTCGGCGCGCTGCCCTCGTTCGTGGTGCCCTCGGCGCGCTGTGGCCTGGTCATCGCCTGCGACAGCGGGGTGCGCGCGGCCAGCGAATGGGCGGAGCGCCACGGCTGGCCGGTGGTGTCGGAGACCGGCGGGCTCGGGTTGTCCGGTTCCACGGCGATCGCCAGCGGCGTGTGGCTGCTGGGTGCGGAGGGTTTCATCGCGCGGCACCGCCCGGAACAGGTGCTGTGCATCGGGCGGCCGACGGTGTTCCGCCAGGTGCAGGCCCTGCTGTCCGACTCCGATGTCGAAGTGCTGCTGGTGCGGCCGGACTCGGACTGGCCCGCGCCGGCGCACAACGTCCGGCAGGTGGGGCAGTGGTTCGACGAGCCGACCAAACCCGCCGATCCCGAATGGCTCGCGAGCTGGCAGAAGGCGGACCGAGCCGCGACCGAGGCGTTGAGCACCGCGTTGCGGCGCGAGCAGTGGCCCAGCGGTCTGCGCGTGGCCGCCGAACTGGTCGACGCGCTGCCCGCGGAGGCGCTGCTGGTGGTGGGATCGTCGAATCCGGCGCGGGACGTGGCGCTGGCGGGACGGATCCGGCCCGATGTGCTCGTACACCGCAACCGGGGCGTGGCCGGCATCGACGGAACGGTGTCGACCGCGATCGGTGCCGCGAGTGTGCACCGGGGGCACTCCTACGCATTGCTGGGTGACCTCACTTTCCTGCATGACGTGAACGCGCTGCTCGCCGACGACCGGCCCGATCTGACGATCGTGGTGCTCAACGACGACGGTGGTGGGATCTTCTCGCTGCTCGAACAGGGCGCGCCAGAACACAGCGATTCGTTCGAGCGCGTCTTCGGCACTCCGCATGGCGCCGATCTGGGTTCTCTGTGTGCCGGTTTCGGCGTTCCCCACCAGGTCGCGGGCACTTTGGCGGAGTTCCGGGAAGCACTGCGTCCAGCGCCGGGGTTACGAGTCGTGGAGGTGCGAGTGGACCGTTCGCGCCATCGCGACTTGCACTCTCGCGTGCGTTCGGCCGTGTCAACGGCGCTCGGTCGGTAAGACCCTTCTTTGGGCTGTATCCGGGTGAACATTTTCCGGATACGTTCGTCGCCATGCGCCTGCGAACCCGCGCGGGCCTGGGGGCAATCGCCACGGGCATCGCGATCACACTGTTCACCACTTCGGCCAGCGCTACCCCCGCGCCCGGGGCCTCAGGGGTCGGCGATTCCTACTACCCCTACGCCGGCAACGGCGGCTACGACGTCGCGCACTACGACATCCGCCTGACCTACCAGCCCGCCACCGACGAACTGTCCGGCACCACCACGATCGTCGCGACGACCACCCAGGAGCTGTCCAGCTTCGACCTCGACTTCGGGCTGCACGTCGACTCGATCCGCGTCGACAACGCACCGGCCGGTTTTCGCGCCGAGCGGCCGGGCGAGGTCGTCGTGACGCCCGTGAAGCCGCTGGCCAAGGGTAAGGCGATCACGGTCGTGGTCAGCTACGCCGACACCCCGTCCAAGGTCGTCATCGACAACTACACGGCATGGAAGAAGACGCCGGACGGGGCGCTCGCGGTCGACGAGCCACAGAACTCGCAGTGGTGGTTCCCCGCGAACGACCACCCGACCGACAAGGCCACCTACGACGTTTCGGTGGAGGTGCCCGACAACGTCGCCGCGCTGTCCAACGGCACGCTCGTGCGCAAGACCAAGCAGCGCGCGGGCTGGACCCGGTGGAACTGGCGCAGCACCCAGCCGCAGGCCACCTATCTGGCCACGCTCGAGGTCGGTGCGTTCGACGTGGACCAGGCGACTACACCGGCCGGGCAGCCGTTCGTCACCGCGTACGACCCGGCGGCGGGCGCGTCGCTGGACGCGGCCAAGGCGAGCGTCGAGCGGACTCCGGAGATCAACGAGTTCCTGGCCGCGCAGTTCGGGCCTTATCCGTTCGAGGCGCAGGGCGGTGTGGTGTCGACCGGGCTCAATTTCGCGTTGGAGGCGCAGACACGGCCGGTCTACAGCGACAAGTTCTTCACCTCGGGCAGCAACACGCCGGTCGTGGCGCACGAGAACGCGCACCAGTGGTTCGGCGACTCGGTGTCGCTGGGGCGCTGGAGTGACATGTGGCTCAACGAGGGCTTCGCCAGCTACGCCGAGTACCTGTGGTCGGAGCACGAAGGCGAGGGCACGCCGGCTGAACTGGCGCAGTACGTCTACGACTCGCACCCGGCCGACAACCCCCTGTGGAAGGTGCTGCCGGGCGATCCGGGGGTGGCCGACCAGTTCGACGATGCCGTGTACGACCGGGGCGCGCTGGCGGTGCAGGCGCTACGGACCGCCGTCGGCGACGACGCGTTCTTCAAGATCCTGCGGACGTGGGTGGCCGAACGCAAGGGCGGCGACGCGCGGATCGACGACTTCATCGTGCTGGCGGAGACGATCTCCGGGAAATCGTTGCGGGACTTGTTCAACACGTGGCTGTTCAAGGCGGGCAAGCCCGCGGTGGGGCCGAACGGGGCTAGCGTGCCGGCCGCACGGTCGGTGCCGAAGTCGTACGCGGGGATCCAGCGGACGCATGCCCAGTTGGCGGCGTCGCTATCCTCGGGTTCGTGACGAAGAGCGAGCAGCGGTGGCGGATCGGCCGTCGTGTGGTGCTCGGCGTGGCGGTGATGATCACCGTGCTGTGCGTCGGGCTGCTGCTCGCGGCCATCCGGAACGACAGCGCGATCACGGGCAATCTGGGCACGACCAACGCGCAGGTGGACTCGGTGTCGTGGGACCGGACGATCATCCGGTTCGCGACCCCGGACGGCGTGGTGCACATCCCGGCCAACGGGGTGCTGTACCCGGGCGGCCTGGTCGCCGGGGATCTGGTGCGGATCGAGTACGACACGGCGAACCCGGAGCTGGCACGGGTCGCCGGCCGTACGGCGACGCTGACGCTGCTGCCGTTGGGCACCACGGCCCTGATCACCTGGGCCATCGCGAGTGGCTTGCTGTGGTGGATCCGGCACCGAACCCGCCCAAAGACAACCCCGGCACCCGACCTGGTCCCAGCCGACTAACCGCGAGTCCAGACTTCCAAGCGCCCGAGTCGGGCTTTCCACGCGCCCGAGTCGGGGGTTTCTGTCGGCGCGAGTTGGGCTTTCTGTGTGCCCGAGTCGGGTGTTCCGCAAGCGCGAGTCGAAATTTCTGTACGTCCGAGTCGGGCTTTCTATGCGCCCGAGTCGGGTGTTCCGCAAGCGCGAGTCGAGGCTTCTGCGCGCCCGAGTCGCGCTTCCGCGCCTCGTGAGTCGGCGGTTCCGTGCGGCTGAGTCGGGGATCTTCGCGCGAGCCCACTTATCCACAACCTCCCAGTTGTCCACAATGGCGCAAGGTTCTTCCCCTACGCGTACCGAAATTGCGTCACTGTCGAAGCGTGACCGCTTTACCTGGAGGCCTTCACGGCGCCTATACGCGCACCGAACTGAGGCAAACGCTGACCGCTTATGCGCTGCGCACGGCGATCGAAGACCGACGCCTTGTCGTGTTCGCCAAGAACGTGCTCATCCAGCGGACACGTATGTCCGACTTTCCCACCCGCGCGGGTCTGTCAAACGAGCGGTGTAACTCGGGTTGAAGGGGAACTACTTGCGTCCGGCGGCCAGACGGCCGTCGAAGGCGATCTCGAACGCGTTCAGCGCGGGTTTCCACCGCATCGTCCAGCGTTTC
>NZ_JAAXLS010000054.1 GCF_012328925.1 Amycolatopsis acididurans | reverse complement strand
CGTGTTGTGCGGCGGGCCCCGCTGTGTGGAGCAGGACCACGATTTGCAACTTGCAACGAGGTCGGTACCGTCGAGGCGAGTTCACGTTGCGGGAGGTGTTCGTGTGCGGCCCGGGAGGACCGGTTTCCTGGTGACGCTGGCAGGCCTGGTGGTCGGTCTTGCCGGATGCGGGCAACAGCAGGCGGACGTCGCGTCCGTGCAATCAGGTGGGCCAGGACTGTCGAAACAGGGCGTCGAGCGCCAGGACGCGGCCGCCAGATGGGCCGACGGGTACTGCGTCGCCGTCGGGTCCCTTGTGGACGGCTTGGCCACCATGCCGACGGTCGACCCGAGCACCCCGCGCCGTGCCGTGCAGACCTCCAGCGACCTCCTCGGCTCCATGATCGGCGGCCTCGACAACGCCAAGCGCGGTCTGCAGGCGCTGCCGCCGTCGCCCGTGGCGGGCGGGGATTCGGTGCGCACGAGCACGATCACCGAGTTCGACGGCATTCGCGCGCGGGCGGCTGCCGCGAAGCAGCGGCTCGACGCCGCCAGAAACGCGCCCTCCATCGATCAGCGCACACTGGGCGAGGCGAGTGGCCCGCTGGGTGAAGTGTCGCGTTTGGACTTGCTGGCGGGTTTCCAGTCCTATCCCGAACTGGCCACCGCGGCCGGCCAGGCACCGGTGTGCCAGCAGCTCACCGCGCGTGCCTCGGCCACGCCGACCGTTTCCACCACTCCGACGCCCTGACGCTCAGGCTCCGGCCCCCACGGGGGTCCACAGGGCTTCGATCGCGCGCTCGGCGTCCGCCAGGCTCTTCTTGGCCAGCGGGATCAGCTCGGCCATCGCCGGGTTGGTCTCGGCCAGCGTGAGCTCCGCCGTGATGAACCGTGGTTCGAGACCGGTCAGCGCGACACCGTGCGGGAGCCAGGCTTCCGCGTGGTCCCAGCCTTCGCGCGGCGTGCCCTCGCCGAACCCGCCACCGCGGCTGGCGAGCACGATGAACTCACGACCGCCGAGCAGCGGTTGCCGCGTCTCGGCGTCGACGGACAGGCCCGCCGCGATCAGGTGGTCGACCCACGCCTTCACGCTGCTGGGCGGGCCGAAGTTGTACAGCGGCAGGCCGAGCAGGATCGTGTCGGCCGCCTTGACCTCGTTGACGAGCCGCTCCGTCAGCGCCCAGGACTGCGCCTGCTCCGGGGTGTGCTGCTCCGGGGGCATCATCCGGGCGAGCGCGGTGGCGGTGTCGACATGCGGCACCGGGTCGCTGCCCAGGTCGCGATAGGTCACGGCGCCACGGGGATGGGCCGTTTTCCACGCCTCGGCGGCGCGGGCGGTGAGTTTCCGGCTGATAGAGCGCTCGCCCTGGATGCTCGAGTCGATGTGCAGAAGGTGCGCCATCTCGTATGCTGACCCTTCGGTAATGGTTTGTCCTACGCAAACCATTTATAGCATGCGGATAGATGACGTGTGGGTAAACTGATGCCGTGGCTTCCCCCTCCATCGGCAACCAGCCGCTCCACCGTTCGGGAGCGCTGATGGATCACCTCGCGCGCCGGATCCGGGTGCGTGCGGAAGCCGTGCTCACGCCGCTGGGTCTGCGGCCGCGGCACCTGATCACGCTCACGATGCTGCGCGACGGTGGTGGCTGCTCCCAGCAGACGCTCGCCGGGCGGCTCGAGATGGATGGCACGAACGTCGTCGGGCTGCTCAACGACCTCGAGAAGCTCGGGCTCGTGGAGCGCCGGCGATCACCGGAGGACCGCCGGCGCCACGTCGTCGAGCTCACCGACGCCGGTGACGAGCGCCTGGCCAAGGCCGAGCTCGCGCTCGCGGGCGTCGAGGACGAGGTGCTCGGTGCCCTCGATGGCAAGCAGCGCCAGGCGCTCTACGACCTGCTCAGGCAGGCCGCCTCGGGCGCGATACCCGGGTGGAGCGAGACTGGCCACGGGGCCTGCGTCGAGGCCGCTCGCGACTGCTGAAGCCGCGGCCGAGGCCTGTGTAGGACTCGGCATTGGGTGGAAATCCGGACCGATCTTGGGGTCGCGGGTAATCGAACTGATGTTCTACCCTGTTCGCTGTGGACCAGATCTCGTTCTTCTCGGCCGAGGCGAGCGGGCCCCGGCTCGCCGACCTCGCCGGAGTGCTGTGCGGGCGGGGACAGATCGTGAGCTTCGGGCGTACCGCCGCGCGGCTGTCCGTCGCCGTCGCCGAGGTGTGGCGCGCGAAGAGTCTGGCCACCGAGTTCGCCCGGCGCGGCGTGCAGGCCGACGTCCTGCGCACCGAGGACGGCGAACCACTCGTGCGCACCGCGTTCCGCGCCGATCTGATCGCGCTCGCCAACGCCTGGCGCCCGCGAGAGGAAAAGGAATTACCAACAGGGTTCCGGCTGACCGGTGGCGCGCTGCGCATGTGGGCACTCGCCGCGGGCTGCCCCGCGCAGCGGCACTACCTGCTCGCCGTCGACGAGGACGCGCCGGGCACGCACGCGCTGCTCGCCGACTCGTTGCGCCAACTCGGCCTGCCCGCGCAGGTCGTCGGACCGCGCGGCGGCGGGCCGGCCATCAGGGTGACCGGCCGCCGCAGGCTGGCGACACTGGAGGAACTGATCGGCTCGCCACCACCGGCGGCGGCCGCCGTCTGGCCGGTCAGGCCGGAATCGGGATCGGCAGCGTGATGCCCTGCGGTTTCGGCAGCATGCAGCCCGGCTGGTCCAGAGCCGCTTCGCCGTCACGGGTCAGGCACGCGGGGAGGCGATAGGTCTGCTGCCCGTAAGAACGACCGCGCAGCACGGTGACGTTGCCGTTTTCGTCGACCTCGCACGGGTTGTTCATGGTGCAGGATTTCCCGTCGTCGTTGCCGGTGTTGTTGACCCCGACGACCTCGCCGGTGCCGGTGTCGATGACCGGCGAACCGGACGTGCCGTGGATCGTGTCGCACGAGGGCGTGTAGCGGATGGAGTCCTTCCACACCCAGTCCGCCTCGTGCACCGAGTACACGACGCGCTCGATCCGGCAGGACCAGGTGCGCTTGAAGTAGCCGGAAACGACGTCGATCGGCGTGCCGACATCGGCGGGCGAGGCGGCGAGCGTCAGGGCGTGCCCGCCGAGATCGTCGGCGATCTGCCGGTAGCTGGAGTCGAGCTGGTAGAGCGTGACGTCGGTGTTGGTCATCGTGCCGTAAACGATCTTGGTCGACCGCAGTGTGCCCAGGTCACGGCCGTCGGCGCCGAGCAGGGTCATCTCGCGCCGGGACGGCTGGTTCACGATCACCTGCCCCGGGCCGGGCATGCCCTCGGACTCGCAGTGCCCGTTGGTCAGCACCAGACCGGGATCGTTGTCGTGGGAGCCGGGCAGCCGCACGAGCGACCCGGAACAGTTGTCGAGTTTGACGATGCCGGTGTAGCCGGAGCCCGGGTCCGCGAACGCGGGCGTGATTCCGATGCCGAGAGCGGCGGTGACCAGCACAGTGAGCAGGCGGCGAAGCATGAAGCCGGAGCGTAGTGGAACGGTCACCGAATGACCCCGGGCGGCACGTGGTGCGCATCACGTGCTAGGTGTGGAAAAGGTAACGCCGCCCAGCTCGGCGCGATTCGTGGAAAGTGCCGGCGACGGCGTGTTGCGAGACCTGGGCGGACATAACCGGCCTTCAGCGTGCACACTGGCTGGTTGAACGAGCGTCGCGCAGCGGCGACGGGAATGAGCAGGAGAGCGGACAGCGTGGCTGGAGCACGAACCAACAAGACCGCGGCGCGGAGCGCCTCCGCCGGGGGTGGTGGCCGGGCGACGGGTGGGCCCGACGCCTCGGCGAACGGTGCCGGGCGCCGGCGGCTCGTGATCGTCGAGTCGCCGACCAAGGCCCGCAAGATCGCTCCGTATCTCGGCCGCGGCTACGTCGTCGAATCCTCGGTCGGCCACATCCGGGACCTGCCGAGGGGCGCCGCCGACGTGCCCGCCAAGTACAAGGGCGAGGCGTGGGCCCGGCTCGGCGTGAACGTCGACCACGACTTCGAGCCGCTCTACGTCGTCAGCCCGGACAAGAAGGCCAAGGTCACCGAGCTGAAGAGCCTGCTCAAGGACGCCGACGAGCTCTATCTCGCCACGGACCCCGACCGTGAGGGCGAGGCCATCGCCTGGCACCTGCTGGAGACGCTCAAGCCCAAGGTGCCGGTGCGCCGCATGGTGTTCCACGAGGTCACCGAGCAGGCCATCCGCGCCGCGGCCGAGGACACCCGCGAGCTGGACAACGACCTGGTCGACGCGCAGGAGACCCGCCGCATCCTGGACCGGCTCTACGGCTACGAGGTCTCGCCCGTGCTGTGGAAGAAGGTCATGCCGAAGCTGTCGGCGGGCCGGGTGCAGTCGGTGGCGACCCGCATCATCGTGGAGCGCGAGCGTGAGCGGATTCGCTTCACCTCGGCCTCGTACTGGGACATCGCGGCGACGATGGACGCGGGTGAGGACGCCACGCCGCGCACCTTCCCGTCGCGGCTCATCTCGATCGACGGTGCCCGCCTGGCCACCGGTAAGGACTTCGGTTCCGACGGCCGCCTCAAGTCCTCGGCGAAGGACGTGCGGGTGCTGGCCGAGGCGGACGCGACCCGGCTGGCCGGTGCGCTGCAGGGCCGCGACTTCAAGGTCACCAGCGTCGAGGAGAAGCCGTACACGCGGCGTCCGTACCCGCCGTTCATGACCTCCACGCTGCAGCAGGAGGCCGGCCGCAAGCTGCGGTACTCCTCGGAGCGGACAATGCGCATCGCGCAGCGGCTCTACGAGAACGGCTACATCACCTATATGCGTACCGACTCCACGACGTTGTCGGAGACGGCGCTGACCGCGGCGCGCAACCAGGCCACGGACCTCTACGGCCGCGAATTCGTCGCGCAGAGCCCGCGGCAGTACACGCGCAAGGTCAAGAACTCGCAGGAGGCGCACGAGGCGATCCGGCCCGCCGGTGAGGTGTTCCGCACGCCGGGCCAGGTCGCGAACGAGCTGGCCACCGACGAGTTCCGGCTCTACGAGATGATCTGGCAGCGCACGATCGCCTCGCAGATGGCCGACGCCAGGGGCACCACCATGTCGGTGCGCATCACCGGCACCGCGAGCAGCGGCGAGGAGTGCACCTTCTCCGCGTCCGGCCGCACGATCACCTTCGCCGGGTTCCTGAAGGCCTACGTCGAGGCGGTGGACACCGAAAGCGGCGGCGAGGCCGACGACAAGCAGAGCCGCCTGCCGCAGCTGGTCAAGGACCAGCCGCTGACCGCGGCCGAGTTGAACCCGGACGGCCACACCACCAACCCGCCGCCGCGCTACAGCGAGCCCAGCCTGGTCAGCAAGCTGGAGGAGCTGGGCATCGGCCGCCCGTCGACGTACGCGTCGATCATCAACACGATCCAGGACCGCGGGTACGTGTGGAAGAAGGGCTCCGCGCTGGTGCCCTCGTGGGTCGCCTTCGCCGTGGTCGGACTGCTGGAGCGGCACTTCGAGCGGCTGGTGGACTACGACTTCACCGCCGCGATGGAGGACGAGCTCGACCGCATCGCCTCCGGTGACGAGCAGCGCACGCGGTGGCTGTCGCGGTTCTACTTCGGCGGCGAGCAGGGCGTCGACGGGTCGATCGGGCGGCTCGGCGGGCTGAAGAAGCTCGTCGGCACCGGCGTCGAGGACATCGACGCCCGCGAGATCAACTCGATCCCGATGTTCACCGACGACGCGGACCGCACCGTCTACGTGCGGGTCGGCCGGTACGGCCCGTACCTCGAGCGCGAGGTGGACGGCAAGTCGCAGCGCGCCAACCTGCCCGAGGACCTGCCGCCGGACGAGCTGACCGCGGAGATCGCGGAGAAGCTGTTCGCGACGCCGCAGGAGGGCCGCGTGCTGGGCACCGACCCGGTCAGCGGGCACGAGCTCGTGGCCAAGGAAGGCCGGTTCGGCCCGTACGTCACCGAGGTGCTGCCCGAGCCGGAAGAGCCCGCCGAGGGCGCGAAGAAGACCAGCAAGGCGAAGAAGCCGAAGCCGCGTACGGCGTCGCTGTTCAAGTCGATGGACATCGAGACCGTGACGCTGGACGACGCGCTCAAGCTGCTGTCGCTGCCGCGCGTGGTGGGCAAGGACCCGGAGTCCGGGGACGAGATCACCGCGCAGAACGGCCGGTACGGCCCGTATCTGAAGAAGGGCACGGACTCGCGCTCGCTGGAGACCGAGGAGCAGCTGTTCGGCATCACGCTGGAAGAGGCGCTCAAGATCTACTCCGAGCCGAAGCGCCGCGGCCGCCAGGGCGCCGCGAAGCCGCCGCTGAAGGAACTCGGCGCCGACCCGGTGTCGGGCAAGCCGATGGTGGTCAAGGACGGCCGGTTCGGCCCGTACGTGACCGACGGCGAGTTCAACGCCACGCTGCGCAAGGCCGACAGCATCGAGGAGCTGACCGCGGAGCGGGCGGCCGAGCTGCTGGCGGAGAAGCGCGCGAAGGGCCCGGCGCCCAAGAAGAAGGCGCCCGCGCGGAAGAAGGCGGCGGCGAAGAAGTAATTCTGGCCGTCCGTAACCTCGCCGTTACCCGGATGGGCGGATGCCATCGGCAAAATGCGCATTACCCTGGACGGGAAGCCCCGAGTAGCGCAGGAGTGGTATGAGCCCCGCGAAGGACAACGACTACTTCGGCGACGGCACGCACGCTGCCGCGTTCGACGATGCGCTGTCCGGTCCGGTCAGAGCTGACGAGGACGACTTCACGCTGACCAGGGTCGCGTCCCCGGTGCGGCCGGACTCGACGGCGATCCGCACGATGGTCGACCCCGAGACGCCGTTGGAGTTCTCCGATGCCGTCGAGGTCGATCCCGCCACCCCGGACGCCGTACCCCCGGCCCACTCGGCGGCGGCGGTGCCGCCCGCACCACCGCTCGGCATGCTGCCGAGGCAGCGCACCCGGCCGGGCCTGCGTTCGCTCAAGCGCCCGCAGCTGCGGATGCCGAGGTTCTCCTCGGTGTCTCCGGGCACGATCCGCCGCCCGAAGCCGTCGGCGGGGTCGACCGGGGTGATTCTGGCCGTCGTGATGGTGCTCGTGTTCTTGTTCGTCGCGATCCAGTTCCTCTCGAGCCTGATCAGCAGCATTTCGGGGTTGTTCAACTAGCCGGGGGACCCACCCAAGAGCAACACGATCGGCCCAACGGAGCTACCCTGGCGGAGCCGGACCGGCGATTCGGGGGCGTGCGCGGTCGCATGCGCCGGTACCACAGGGAACAAGCGGGGTGGGTCGGATCAGCGAGGTCGTACAAGCGAAACCCGACGCGGAGGCGGTGGCCGCGCGCGACGGCTCCACCATCTTCCGCGCGCGCAGAGTGCTGGCCATCCGGCCCTTTCGCAGGCTGTGGTTCGTCACCTACCTGTGCAGTGTCGCCGACTGGCTGTCCATCCTCGGCGTCACCAGCCTGGCCACGAAGCTGACGCAGAACTACACGGCGCAGAACTTCGCCTTCACCGGCGTGCTGATGGCCAACCTGCTGCCCGGCCTGATCTTCGCCCCGCTCGGCGGGCTGCTCGCGGACCGGTTCGATCGGCGCAAGATCATGTTCGTCGCGGACCTGCTGCGCTGCGGGTTCATCATGTCGATCGCGTTCGTCGGCACACCGTGGTGGCTCTACGTCGCGAGCTTCCTGGCCAGCTCCAGCGCCATGATGTGGATCCCGTCCAAGGACGCGGCGGTGCCCAACCTGCTGCGCCGCCCCGACCAGGTGGAGACGGCCAACCAGCTCGGCCTGGTGATGACCTACGGGCTGGCCGTGCTGTCGGCGGGCGGTATCTACACGATCATCACCGGCATCATGCCGACGCTGCACCTGCCGCCGGACCTGTTCGGCGAACTGGGCTTCGCCAAGATCATCGTCGTGCTGATCGGCCTGCTGTACCTGACCAGCGCGTTCCTGATCCTCACCCGCATCCCCGAACTGTCCAAGCGCAACGGCAGCGCGGCGGCGAAGGCGGCGGAGAAGAAGGAAGAGGAAAAGGAAGCCAAGGAGGCTTCGCCCGGCCTGTTCGCGCTGATGCGGGACGGGGCGAGCTTCATCCGCAGCACCCCGCTCATCCGCGGCCTGCTGATCGGCGCGGCCGGCGCGTTCGCGACCGGTGGCGCGGTGGTCGGTTCGGCGAAGCCGTACTCCTCCAGCCTGCTCGCCGGCGACGCCGCCTGGGGTCTGCTGATCGTCGCCGTGTTCGTGGGCCTGGCCACCGGTATGGGCGGGGCGCCGAAGCTGGCCCGCAGGCTGCCGCACGATCGGTTGTTCGGGATCTCGATCGTCGTCGCCGGGCTCGCGCTGATGCTGGTCGCGCTGTCGCCGCATCTGGCGGTGTCGCTGGTGGCGGTGGCCATCGTCGGCGCATGCGCGGGTGCCGCCTTCCTGACCGGCGTGACGATCATCGGCTCGCAGGTCGACGACTCGATCCGGGGCCGGATCAACGCGATCTACCAGTCGATGATGAAGATCATCGTGTTCGGCTCGACGGGGATCGTGCCGCTGCTCATCGGCCTGACGAAACCGCGCACGATCACGGTGTGGGGCAGTCCGATCATCATCGACGGCACCCGCCCGGTCATGCTCGGCGGCGGTGTCCTGGCCGCGGTCGTCGGCGTGATCGCCTACCGGCAGATGGACTCGCGCCGGGCCGAGACGATCATGTCCGACCTGCGCAACGTCATCCGCCGCCGCCCGCGCCGGGTGAACGGCCTGCTCATCGCGCTGGAGGGCACGACGGCCGCCGACACCGCGCACCAGGCCGACCGTCTCGTGCGGTGGCTGCGCGCGGTCGGGCCGCGGCCCGTGGTACTCGCCGCCGACCCCGCACTGGACGACAAGCGCCTGGCGCAGCTGATCAGCGGGGCTTCCCTGTCCGGTGCCCGCGCGCAGGCGCTGGCCGCGGCCGCGGTGCGGGCGGACATCGTGGAACGTGACGTGCAGCCCGCGCTGGACGACGGCGCGATCGTGGTGATGGAACGGTTCGTGGACTCGCCGCTGGCGCATCTGTCCGCCGTCGCCGGGCTGGACGCGAAGGAACTGGAAGGGCTCGCGGACTGGGCCACCGGACGGCTGCGGCCGGACGTGACCGTGCTGCTGGACGCGAAGCCGGACGGTGCCCCGCCGGGCCCGATCTCGATCGAGGACCAGTTCAAGGTGCAGAACCTGTTGAGCGAGATGGCCGCCGCCGACCCCGATCACTACGTCGTGGTGGACAGCGACGGCACCGAGGACGAGGTCGCCGAGCGCGTGCAGACCGCCGTCCGCGCGGTGCTGGTCGGCAGGCACGCCGGGCTCGCGCCACTGGAGGTCGTGGAGGCCTGATGGGCGGCGTCTGGTCACAGCTGGTCGGTCAGGAACCGGCTGTGGAGATCCTTTCGAGCGCGGCCGAGGCCGCCGCCAAGATCGTCGCGGGCGAGCGGGTGCCCGCCGGGGCGATGACGCACGCGTGGCTGTTCACCGGGCCGCCCGGATCGGGCCGTTCGGTCGCGGCGCGCACGTTCGCCGCCGCGCTGCAGTGCTCGACCGGCATCGGCTGCGGTGAGTGCACCGGCTGCCGCACCGCGCTGCACGGCACCCACGCCGACGTGCGGCTGGTGGTGCCGGAAGGACTGTCGATCTCGGTCGCCGAGATGCGTGCCCTCGTCCAGGCGGCCGCCCGCCGCCCGACCACGGGCGAATGGCAGGTCGTGATCATCGAGGACGCCGACCGGCTCACCGAGGGCGCGTCCAACGCGTTGCTCAAGGCCGTCGAGGAACCGCCGGACCGCACGGTGTTCCTGCTGTGCGCGCCCTCCGACCATCCCGAGGACGTGTCGGTGACCATCCGGTCGCGCTGCCGCCTGATCAACCTGCGGTCACCGGGAGCGGAGTCGATCGCGCGCGTGCTCGTCGAACGCGACGGCGTGAACCCGGAACTCGCGAACTGGGCCGCCTCGGTGTGTGGCGGGCACGTCGGCCGCGCCCGCCGGCTCGCCACCGACGACAGCTCCCGTAAGCGGCGGGAGACCGTGCTGCGCATCCCGCTGGGCCTGCGCCGCCCCGTGGACGTGTTCGCCTGCGCCGACGAGCTGATCACGGCGGCCGAAGGCGACGCGAGCGAGGCGAGCAAGGAGCGCGACGAAGCGGAGAAGGCCGAACTGCGCAACGCGATGGGCGGCGACGCGACCGGAAAGGGCGTCGCGGGCGCCAAGCGCGCGGCCGAGGCCGCGGTGAAGCAGCTGGAGAAGCGCCAGAAGTCGCGTGCCACCCGTACCCAGCGCGACACGCTCGACCTCGCGCTGGTCGACCTCGCCGGGTTCTACCGGGACGTGCTGGTCGTCGGCAGCGGCGCGCAGGCCCTGCTCAACCACCCCGACCACGCCTCCGACGTGCACGAGGCGGCGCGGACGTGGACACCCGAGTCCACGTTGCGCCGCCTCGAAGCCGTGCTCGCGTGCCGGGAGGCGATCCTCTGGAACGTCAAGCCGCGCATCGCCGTGGAGGCGATGGTCACGGCTTTACGCCAGGGCTGACCGCTACTTCGACCGCGGCGTCGGCGACGGCTTCACCACCGCGCTGCGGCGCCGGTTCGGCAACGCCGCGACGAGCACCACACCCAGCAGCAGCATCGCCGTGCCGGTCCAGAACATCGGCACCGCGGAGTACGCGCCCGAGGTGTAGGCGAGCTGCTTCGGGGCACCGGGCGCCGGGTTGTTCGCCGGGGCCGCGGGAGCCGTCGAGCCGCACACCACGCCGCCCTTCGGGGCGTAGGCCCGGCCGATCTGCTCGCCGAGCGAGAGCTGCGCCAGCGACGAGGGCAGCTTTCCGGCGACGTCCGCGGGCAGCACGTTCTTGAGCGCCTGCGTCGGCAGCACCTGCAGGTCGAGCATCCGGGCCGACGCGCCGAGCTGGTAGCCGGCGAACGGGTCGGTCAGGTCCTGCCCCTTCTGGTTCAGCTCGGCGATGCTCAGCCGCAGCACACCCAGGTCGAGCACCTTGCCGGTGGTGTCGCCGACCGGCTGCAGACCCTTGGTGGCGGTGGAGACCAGCCCGCCGACGACCGGCAGGCTCTGCAGCGGGCCGAACGCGTCGGACAGGCCGGACAGCGGAAGCCCGATCGGGATGTCCTTGGTCGGGTTGGCGGCGTCGAGGGTGTAGAGCACCTGGCCCTGCCGCAGGATCTGGATGACCGGGGCGGTGTAGTCGACCTTCGAGGTGTTCTTGTCGCCGGTCGAGGTGACCGTCAGCGTCGGCTGGCTGACCACCTTCAGTTCCAGCTCCAGCGGCGTGCCCTTGAGGAGCTGGATGTCGGCGGCCTGCAGGGTGGAGACCGACTGGACGGCCTTCTTGGCCGAGCCGGGGATGTCGACGAGCTTGACAACCGAGTGCGAGGACAGCGTGTTGGGCAGGCTCAGCAGCGAACCGGTGCCGTTGGCGCTGGTCTGGCCGCCGCCGCTGAGCAGGCCGCCGAGCGCCTGCAGCCCCTGCTGCGGGTCGAAGCCCTGGGCGAGCTTGTCACCCTGCGGCAGGTTGAGGCCGGTCATCGGCAGGTTCGGCATCGACGGGATGACGTTGAGCAGCGACAGGCTCGCGATCGAGGTACTGGCGTCGGCGATCGTGTCGACGCACGGACCCTGCGTCGGGCTCCAGCGTGCGTGCACTTGGCCGTTGAGCAGGCCGACGTTGAGCAGTGGATTCTGCGGCGCGTTGAACCCGCCGGAGAGGCCGTTGGGGTTGTCCGGCAGCGCGGTCTGCACCAGGCTGCCCGGCGCCTGCGGCGCGTTGCCCGCGACGGCCAGCCCGAACGGCGAGGACTGGGCGATCGCGCGCTCGTAGGAGAGGTAGGACTCGGAGTTGGCCTGCGCGCTGGACAGGCCCATCCCGGCTTCGAGCGCGGACTGCTTGGGCAGCTGTTGTCCGTAGCCGGGAAGGATCGTGCTCGTGTCGACCGCGTTCGGCAGCAGCCGCAGCACGCCCAGCGACGCGGCCGCGTCGGCGACCGCGTGGCCGAGCGGCTGCGGACCGGTGGGCGCTGCGACGGGCGCCTGGTTCGGGTCCGCCGGTTGCGGTGTCGGCGTGGTCGGAATCGTGGAATCCGCCATCGCAGGCGTGCCGGACAGCACGAGCAGGGCAGCGGTCACCGGCAGAGCCAGCGCGCGGTGCAGGCGTCGACGCATTGCGGGAAGTCCTCCACGGAAAACCAGGGCCGGATGGCTGGGACCGGCGTCACGCAGCCTAACGAGGAAGCCGGTCATGAGTGACGAACGCCATGCCGCTAGACTTGTCGACGTTGCCGCGTTAGCTCAGTCGGCCAGAGCGGTTCACTCGTAATGAACAGGTCGGGGGTTCGATTCCCCCACGCGGCTCGCAGGTCAGGGGTCCTCTTCGGAGGGCCCCTGACCTATTTCTGCGCTCCCGCGGATACCGTCAGCGGGCCGCAGCGAGGTCCGATTCACCCCATGTGGGTGACCGTATAGCCTGCCCGGCGTGCGAGGGAGGCGTCTGCTCGGCGCGATCACGGGGCTGGCGTTGCTCGGCGGTTGCGCCGTCGGTGCCGCGTCGTCCGGCGAGGACGTCGTGCGCACCACCGACGGCCTGGTGCGCGGTGTCGTCGCCACCGACCATCGCACGTTCTCCGGCATGCCGTTCGCCGCGCCACCGGTGGGCGAACTGCGCTGGCGCTCGCCCCAGCCGGTCCAGCCGTGGGACGACGTGCGCGACGCGACGCACACCGCCGACGTCTGCCCCCAGCCCGGCCGGGGCAGCGAGGACTGCCTGTACCTCAACGTGACCGCGCCCCGCGGCGCCGACCGCCTGCCGGTGATGGTGTGGCTCCACGGCGGCGGGTTCGTGGCGGGAGCGGGCAGCGACTACGACACGACCGGGCTCGCCGTCGACGGCGGCGTGCTCGTCGTGACGTTGAACTATCGCCTCGGCGCGCTGGGATTCCTCGACGCCGGCGACGATCCGGCCGCGGGCAACTTCGGTCTCGCCGACCAGCAGGCCGCGCTGCGCTGGGTCCACGACAACATCGCCGCCTTCGGGGGCGATCCGGGAAACGTCACGTTGTTCGGCCAGTCCGCCGGTGCCTACAGCGTCTGCGCGCAGCTGGCCTCGCCGGGCGCGCAGGGCCTGTTCGGCAAGGCCATCATCCAAAGTGGACCATGTGCGAACTCCTTCGTGACGGCCGAACAGGCGCGCCGGCGTGCGGCCGCTCTGCAGACCAGGCTCGGCTGCCCGGATATCGCCTGCCTGCGTGCGAAACCACGCGGCGAGTTCGTCGGTCTCGACGAGGCGGACGTGATCAGCGCGACCGGAACGCTGGGCGACATGCCGTGGCTTCCCGTGGTGGGCGAGGGTTTCCTGCCGCGCCAGCCGATCGACGCGCTGCCCGGCGGGATCCCGCTCATTCAGGGCACGACCCGTGAGGAGATGCGTCCTTTCGTTGTCGCGCAACCCATCGCCGCCGAGGACTATCCGCGCGTCCTCGAGCACGTCTTCGGCAAACAGGCGCAAGCGGTGCTGAACGAGTACCCGCTGGCGAACTATCCCTCGCCCGTCGCCGCGCTCGCGGCCGTGCTCACCGACTGGGGCCAGAAGGTCGGTGCGTGCCCCGCGCTGGACACCGACAAGGCGGCGAAACACGTCTATGCCTACGAATTCTCCGAAGGCGACGCGGCGCACTCCGACGAGCTGCCCTACCTGTTCGGCGGCAACGGTCCGCTCGCGCAGGCGATGATCCAGTACTGGTCGCGCTTCGCGAAGACCGGCGATCCCGGCTGGCCCGCCTTCGAGCAGAACGGCGTCGTGCTGTCGATCAAGAACGGCGACTTCCGCCCGGTCGACCTCGCGGCCGAGCACCACTGCGCGTTCTGGGCGAAGTGAGCCCGCGTCTGGGACGGGCGTCCTGAGAGTTAGGCTGGGTGTCCACATCGCACGGAGGGGAACAGCGTGGCCGTCACGCCGCCGGGGCACCGCGATCAGCTCTCGCCGAACCAGCTGGCCAAACAGGAACAGATCGTGCAGGCCGCGCGCAAGGTACTCGCCAGGGACGGGCTCGCGGGCTGCACCGCCCGCGCGATCGCCGACGCGAGTCCGCTCACCAAGAGCGCGATCCATTACTACTTCTCCGACATCGACCTCTTGATCGACCGGGCGATGGCCGCGCACGTCACCGATTTCCTGCGTGATCTGCGTGCGATCGCCGACCGGCACGACGATCCGGAGCACCGGTTCTGGGCGGTGGTACGGGCCTATTTGGACACCTTCGCGGAAAACCCGAACGCCGCCTTCGTCTGGTTCGAGTACTGGGTGGCCGTCGACCGCGCCGATCACGTGCAGGCCGCCGAGGTGATGCTGCGCTCGTCCACCGAACTGCTGACCGACCTGCTGGCCGATCTCGACGTCGACGACCCCCGCGCCAAGGCCCGTGCCCTGCAGTCCTACCTGCTGGGTGCGATCGTCCAGCAGCGCGTCCGGCCTCGGCCGTTCGCGACGTTGCGCGAGGAGATCAGGCCGCTCTGCCTGCCTTAGAGTGCCAGACATGCCATTGTTCTCGTTCGAGGGCGTCAGCCCCACCGTGCATCCCGACGCCTGGATCGCCCCCACCGCGACACTCATCGGCGACGTCGTCGTGGAGAAGGACGTCTCGATCTGGTACGGAGCGGTGATCAGGGCCGACTACGGCAGGATCATCATCCGCGAAGGCGCCAACATCCAGGACAACTCGGTGATCCACGTCGGCGGGATCTGCGAGATCGGCCGCAACGTGACCGTGGGGCACCAGTGCCTCGTGCACGACTGCACCATCGGCGAGCAAGCACTGATCGGGAACGGGGCGATCGTGCTCGACCAGGCGAGGATCGGGGAGCGGACGCTGGTCGCGGCGGGTGCGACCGTCGGCCCGAACACCGAGGTCCCGGCCGAGGTCATCGCGATGGGCACCCCGGCGAAGAAGTTCGTGCCGCTGACCGACTCCGCGCGGAGTTGGGTTGATCACAACGCCGCCCTCTACCAGGAGCTCGCCAGGCGGCACGCCGAAGGGATTGCCCCGGTCGACTAGGATGGCGAGTACAGCAGCGACTGGCGCCGTAGAGGTGGAGCACCACCGGGAAGCGACCGACGAGGCCGGCACCGCGCGCCTGGGTGTGGCCAGTGTCAGGGAGTAGGAAGATGACGCACCAGCCAGCCATCCCCACCCTCACCGCCGCAGACCCCGAGATCGCCGGACTCGTCGAGGACGAGGCTCGACGTCAGGCCGAGAAGATCCGCCTGATCGCGTCCGAGAACTACGTGTCGCAGGCAGTGCTCGAGGCCACCGGAACGGTGCTGACGAACAAGTACTCCGAGGGCTACGCGGGCAAGCGCTACTACGAGGGCCAGCAGGTCATCGACCAGATCGAGCGGATCGCGATCGACCGGGCGAAGGCCGTGTTCGGCGTGGACCACGCCAACGTGCAGCCCTACTCCGGCTCCCCGGCGAACCTCGCCGCGTACCTCGCCTTCGCCAACCCCGGCGACACCGTGCTCGGCATGTCCCTGCCCGCGGGCGGTCACCTGACCCACGGCGCGGGCGTGTCCGCGACCGGCAAGTGGTTCAACGCGGTGCACTACGGGGTGCGCAAGGAGACCGGCCGCGTCGACTTCGACCAGGTGCGCGACCTGGCCAAGGAGCACCGGCCGAAGCTGATCATCGCGGGCGGCACGGCGATCCCGCGCACGATCGACTTCCCCGCCTTCGCCGAGATCGCGCGTGAGGTGGACGCGGTGCTGGTCGCCGACATCGCGCACATCGCGGGGCTGATCGCGGGTGGCGCGCATCCCTCGCCGGTCGGCCACGCGAACGTGATCACCACCACGACCCACAAGACGCTGCGTGGCCCGCGTGGCGCGATGATCATGACCGACGCCGAGCACGCCAAGGCCATCGACAAGGCCGTCTTCCCCGGCCTGCAGGGCGGTCCGCACAACCACACCACGGCGGCCATCGCGGTCGCGCTGGCCGAGGCGGCGAAGCCGGAGTTCCGCGACTACGCGCACCAGATCGTCGCGAACGCCAAGGCGCTCGGTGACGCCCTGATCGAGCGCGGGTTCGACCTGGTCTCCGGTGGCACCGACAACCACCTGCTGCTGGTCGACCTGACCAGCAAGCAGATCGGCGGCAAGCCGGCCGCGCAGGCGCTGGACCGGGCCGGCATCGAGCTGAACTTCAACGCGGTGCCGTTCGACCCGCGCAAGCCGTTCGACCCCTCCGGTATCCGGATCGGCACCGCGGCGATCACCACGCGCGGCCTGACCGCGGAGCACCAGCCGCGCATCGCGGAGTGGATCGACCGCACCGTGGCCGCGGCCGCCAAGGAGGACGAGGACGCCATCGGCGCGATCGCCGGCGAGGTCCGGGAGCTGCTCTCGGCGTACCCGATCCCCGGTTACCGGGCCTGACGAGCACGAGAAAAGGGCACCCGTGCAACGGGTGCCCTTCTTTCGTTCCGTCCGGTCTCAGTGCTCGCCGGAGTCCGCGGCGAGCTTGGCGAGCCGGTCCGATTCGCGCTGGTAGGAGCGCTTGATCTCGGCCTCGGCCTCCATCCGGCCCACCCACTGCGAGCCTTCCACGCTCTTAGCGGGCTCCAGGTCCTTGTAGACCTGGAAGAAGTGCTCGATCTCGAGCTTGTGGAACTCGTTCAGGTGGTGGATGTCGCGCAGGTGCTCAAGGCGCGGGTCGTCGGAGGGGACCGCGAGGACCTTGTCGTCCGGGCCCTTCTCGTCGGTCATCCGGAACATGCCGATCGCGCGGCAGCGGATGAGGCATCCGGGGAACGTCGGCTCCTGCACCAGCACCAGCACGTCAAGCGGGTCGCCGTCCTGGCCGAGGGTGTCGTCGATGAACCCGTAGTCGGCCGGATACTGGGTGGCGGTGAACAGGGTGCGGTCCAGTTTGATGCGCCCGGTCTTGTGGTCCACCTCGTACTTGTTGCGCTCCCCCTTGGGGATTTCGATTGTGGCGTCGAACTCCACGGCGTCCTCGCTGACCTCGTCTTTTCAAGCCGCCCTGGCGGCTTACGGTTTCGCTAACTTGTCTTCACTAGTGTGGACCACACGCCGTTGGGAAGTCGCACTGATGTTGCCTTACCGACAGTGAGTTCAGCCCCGCGGGGGCGCCAAGGCGATGAGGAGGGGTGCGTGCCGCCGCACGAGGACGAGCCACTGTGGCCGTCGGACGACAGCGATGCGACGTCGGAGGCAGACGGGGGCGCTACGGCTCACCTGCCCCTGCCGGGCAAGCAGGAGCCCTCCGCGCGTCCCGAGGAGCCGGGCGAGGGCACGCAGCGCTCCGGCTCGCAGCCGCCGCCGGAGTCGGCGGGGGAGCGCACCCAGTTCCTCCAGCCGTGGGCCCGGCAGCCGCAGGGCCCGCCGGATCAGCCGCAGCCCCGCCAGAGCGAGCCCGCGCAGCAGCCCCGACCGCAACCCGAGGCCGAATCCGCGACGGCCTACCTGCCACTGCCGGAATCCCCGGCGGGCCAGTCGCGTCCCGAGCAGCGGCCAGGGCCCGCCCAACCGGCCCTCGGCGAGCAGCCGACCATGTTCGTGCCGCGCGTGACCGACGCCGAGCCCCCGGCGGAGCAGCGGCCCGTGGTCCCGCCCGCCGGGATCGTGCACGCGCAGCCCATGCGCATCGAGCCGAGCGGCGAGCTGCGCCCGGACGGCCCGTCCGCCGAGAACGAAGCCCCGCCGGCCGCCCCGGCAGCGGAAACGGCTGCGGAGACCGAACCGCGCCGCAAGCGCCGTGGCCTCATCTACAGCGGTGCCGCGCTGGTGCTCGTCATCGTCGTCGGGGTGGCGCTCGCGTTGCCCTACGTCTCCAACCGGCTCGGCCTGCCGTGGGCGCCCAACCTGCCCAAGGGCGACACCCCCGAGTCCCCGACCGTCAACCTCGCGCTTCAGGCGCCGAGTTCCACCGCTGCCACCCCCACGAGCAGCGGCGTCGGCTCCGCGCTGGCCGGGCCCGCCGCGAACCCCGCGCTCGGCACGCTCACCGGCATCGTGATCGACCCGGCCACCGGTTCCACGCTGTGGAACCACAACTCCGGCCAGCTGCTCACCCCGGCCTCGACCACCAAACTGCTCACCACCTCCGCCGCGCTGCTCCAGCTCGACCACGGTCTGCAGCTGACCACGAAGGTCGTGCAGGGCAGTTCCCCGGACACCGCGATCCTCGTCGCGGGCGGGGACATCACGTTGTCCGCGCTCCCGCAGGGCAAGGACTCGGTCTACCAGGGCGCCGCACACCTGGACACGCTCGTCAACCAGGTGAAACAGGCCAGCGGCGGCACCATCAAGAAGGTCCAGATCGACCTCTCCGCCTACACCGGCGCCACCTCCGCGCCGGGCTGGGCACCCGAGGACACCCCGTCGACCTACGCGACCCAGATCGTCCCGGGAATGCTCGACGGCGGAATGACGGATCCGAACAACGACGAGTCGAAGCGGACCGCCAATCCGGCGGGCGATCTGCTGCAGACCTTCGCACAGCGGATGGGGGCGACCGTCGCGCCGGCGAGCACCACCACCGCGCCGCAGGGAGCGAAGGTGCTCGGCGAGGTGAAGTCGGCGCCGATCACGGAACTGATCGCACACCTGCTCGAACGCTCCGACAACGAGCTGGCCGAGGTGGTCTCCAGGACGACCGCGATCAGCGTGGGCAAGCCCGCCTCGTTCGCCGGTGGCGCGCAGACGACGCTGGATATCCTCTCCCGCAACGGTTTCGACGTCTCCGGCGTCAGCCTCAACGACGGCAGCGGTCTGTCCACTTTGAACAAGGTGCCCGCCAGGCTGCTCGCGCAACTGCTCTCCGTGGCCGCCGCGCCCGATGGCAAGGACCCGCGCACCGAGAAACTGCGGCCTCTGTTGGAAGGCCTTCCGGTGGCCGGTGGCAGCGGCACGCTGTCCGACCGCTACGGCGACCCGAACTCCTCGGCGGGCAAGGGCTGGGTCCGCGCCAAGACCGGCACGTTGTCCGGGGTGAACACGCTCGCCGGCGTCGTGCTGGACAAGGACGGCCGCGTGCTGACGTTCGCGTTGATGTCCAACGGTTCCGACATCGCCGCGAGCCGTCCCGCACTCGACGCGATCGCGGCCAACTTGCGTGGCTGCGGATGCCGCTGACGCCGGGTAGCGTCGGACAGGTGAGCACGGTGGGCGAGGACAACAAGAAGCTGGTCGTCGACTGGTCGTTGGCGGCATCGACCGGCGCGTTCCTCGTGCGCGGCGGCCCGAACGTGCCGCCGGAGGAAGCGAAGCTGGCGGTCTCCGAACTGCGGGAGCTGACCGTGGACGCGGAGGCCCACGTCCGCGAGGTCACCGGGCTCGGCGCCGGGCTGCCCCTGCTGCCCGGTGAGGTGGTGGACCGTCCGGGCTGGGTGCGCTCGGCCGCCGCGGGGCTGGATGCGTTGACCGGCAAGGCTTTGCAGTCGCTGCCGACCGGCAAGCTGAGTCCGGTGCTCGCCGGGGGAGCCGGTGTGCAGACGGGTGTGGTGCTGGCGTTCCTCGCCTCCCGCGTGCTCGGCCAGTACGACCCGTTCGGCGGCGACGGCGGCCGTCTGCTGTTGGTGGCGCCCAACGTGGTCACCGCGCAGCACGCGATGCAGGTGCCCGGCCGCGATTTCCGGCTGTGGGTGTGCCTGCACGAATGCACGCACCGGCTGCAGTTCACGGCGGTGAGCTGGCTCAAGGACTACTTCGGCGACGAGGTGGAGCGGCTGGTGTCCGGCCTGGCCGGGGACGACGACGGGTTCACCCAGCTCGTCGGCCGCCTGCCGGACGCGGTCCGCGAGGTGAAGCGCGCGAAGTCCGACGGGGTGGTGGCGCTGAGCCAGCTGTTGCGTTCTCCGCAGCAGCGCGAGGTTTTCGACAAGCTGCTCGCGCTTTCCACGTTGCTGGAAGGGCACGCGGACTACGTGATGGACGCGGTCGGCCCCGGCGTCGTGCCCGCGGTGGAAATGATCCGTGCCCGCTTCACCGCGCGCCGACGTGGCGGCGGGCTGCTGGACCGGATCCTGCGCAGCCTGCTCGGCATCGACGCGAAGGTCCGCCAGTACGCACAGGGCGCCGCGTTCACCCGGCACGTCGTGGACCGGGTGGGCATGTCCGGGTTCAATGCCGTATGGACTTCGCCGAACACCCTGCCCAGCCGCGCCGAGATCGCGGACCCGGACAAGTGGGTGCGGCGCGTCCACGGGTGAGCGAGCACCTGGCCCGCGTCCGGCGGGCGGTTCGTGAGTTCCTCGCCACGCAGCCCGGCACGAGCGTCGACGTGGCGGTGTCCGGTGGCGCCGACTCCCTTGCGCTGACCGACGCCGCGCACTGCTCCGGTCGCCGGGTCCGGGTGCTGATCGTCGATCACGGCTTGCAGGAGGGTTCCCGGAAGATCGCCGAGGACGCCGCCCGGCAAGCGCGCGCACTCGGCGCCGACGACGCCGAAATCCTGACCGTCGACGTGGCGGGTCCCGGCGGGCCCGAAGCCGCCGCACGCCGGGCCAGGTACGCCGCGCTGCGGGAAGCCGCCGATGGTCTGGTTCTGCTCGGGCACACCCGTGACGACCAGGCCGAGACGGTGCTGCTGGGCCTCGGCCGGGGTTCCGGGCCACGGTCGATCGCGGGCATGAAGCCGTTCGATCCGCCGTGGGGCCGCCCGCTGCTGGACGTGCCGCGCGCCGCGACCCGTGCGGCGTGCGCGGCGCTGGGCGTCGAGCCATGGGAAGACCCGCACAACACCGACACCCGCTTCACGCGCGTCCGTCTGCGTAACGAAGTGCTGCCACTGCTGGAAGAAGTGCTCTCCGGTGGGGTCGCGGCCGCACTTGCCCGCACCGCGGCGCAACTCCGCGAGGATGTGGAGACACTGGACACGCTCGCCACCCGATTTGGCGCGGACGAACCGACGCTGGATGCCCGTGAGCTGGCCGAAGTACCCGCCGCGTTGCGACGCAGAGTGATCCGGCGGTGGCTCCTCGACGGCGGCGCGTGTGATCTGACTGACGCGCATCTGCGTTCGGTGGACGACCTCATCGGAAATTGGCGCGGACAGGGCGGTGTGTGGCTACCCGGCAGCTTGGTGGTGGAACGGACACATGGCAGGCTTGCGATGAATCGTCGCGAACTCACCAGAGGGGATTGACCTGTGTACGAAGGCGAGATCGCCTCCGTGCTCGTCACCGAGCAGCAGATCCAGGACAAGATCAACGAACTCGCCAAGCAGATCGCGGCGGACTACGAACGTGAAGGTGTGACCGGCGATCTCCTGCTGGTCGGGGTGCTCAAGGGCGCCATCATGTTCATGACCGACTTCGCCCGCGCACTGCCGATACCGGCCCAGCTGGAGTTCATGGCGGTGTCCTCGTACGGCTCCGCCACGTCCTCTTCGGGAGTGGTGCGGATCCTCAAGGACCTCGACCGGGACATCGCGGGCAAGCACGTGCTCATCGTGGAGGACATCGTCGACTCGGGGCTGACGCTGTCGTGGCTGCTGAAGAACCTCGCGAGCCGCAACCCGGCCTCGCTGGAGGTCTGCTCGCTGCTGCGCAAGCCGGAAGCGGTCAAAGTGGACGTTCCCGTCCGTTATGTCGGTTTCGATATTCCCAACGAGTTCGTGGTGGGCTACGGCCTCGATTATGCGGAGCGTTATCGCGACCTCCCCTACATCGGGACGCTCGATCCGAAGGTCTACAGCAGTTGAGTAACTCCTGGTGAACACCTTGCACAGGCGTCAAGAATTTCGGAACCGTTGCTCCGGCAAACGCGTCATACAGCCGGACCGAGTGCGTTAACCTAAGCGAACAGGGGTAGCCGTCCGGCCACGGGCGGCATCGACTTGGGGTAGGAGAGAACTGATGGGGAACAGCGGCTACGCGGACACCGCGGCGTTCAAGAACGCGGCGGTGAATGGTCAGCTGGGTGTCGATCCGGACGCGGCGCAGAACGTGCTGAAGAAGATCCGGGCAGGCAAGGACTCCGTGGAGAACCTCCTGCGCAACGCCGGTGCGCTCGCCGAGGCCCCGAAGCTCGGCGCGAACCCCGTCGGTGACGCGATCGCGGCCAAGTTCGCCCAGCGCGCCGACGGCGGCAACGACTCCTACTCCACCGCTCTGCAGAACCTCTTCACCCAGTACGAGCAGGCCGAGCAGGCGATCGTCGCCGCGATGAGCCACTACCACCAGATCGACCAGGATGCCGCGGACGCACTGTCCGGGCAGGCGTGAACCAGGGGGCAAGAGCCGAGATGGGTAGCCAGAGCGATTCGTACTCCGGCGGCGCTGGCGGCAGCGCCGTCCAACTGGGCGACAACGGCGAGAGCGCCGCGCTGGTCCAGCAGGCCCGTAACAGCGCGGGCGGTTTCGACTACGGCTCGGACCGGGCCATCGCCAGCCCGCCGAACTGGGCCTCGCAGGAGAGCATGCAGCTCTACCAGGGCGCCACGGTGAACAACGACCCGGCCACGGCCGAGGCCACCGGACAGGCGTGGAAGGCACACGGCGACGAGCTGCACCAGGCCGCCACCGATCTGTACAACGCCGTGACCGAGCTCGGCAACGCCTGGGTCGGGCAGGGTGCCGCGTCCGCGCAGGGCGCGCTGGTCGGCATCGCCGGTTCCAGCAAGCAGGCGGGCGACGCCGCGCACACGATGTCCAACCGGATGGCGCAGCAGGCCTCGGCGGCGGCCGAGGTCAAGAAGATGCCCGCGCCCAAGGAGTTCGACCCGGCCAAGCAGACGGCCGCGATGCTGGCCGGTGGCCCGGCCGCGATGGTCGCCGACATGAAGCAGCAGTCGGACGAGGCCAAGGCCGTGCACGCGCAGCAGGTCCAGTACTTCAACGCCTACACCCAGGCGATGTCCGAGGTGGACGACACCACGCCGAGCTTCGGCCCCGAGTCGCTGGGCCTGCCGCCGGACGGCAGCATCGGCGCCACGAAGGCGTCCTCGGTCGGCGCGGGCGCCGGCGGGATCACCGGCGCCTACGGTGGCGGCACGCTCGGTCCCGGCGCCGGCATGTCCTTCGGCGGCGACACCACGCACGGTTCGTTCGCGGGCAACTTCGGTCAGGGCGGTCTCGGCGCCGGCCAGCCGGGCGCGGTCCCGCCGGGCGCCCCGGGTGCCCCGGCTCCGGGTGCGGTCACCGGCACGGGCGCGGTCCCCGCCGCGCACATCACACCGACCGCGTCCTCTTCGGGTGGTTCGGGTGCCGCCCTGGGCGTGGGCCTCGGTCTCGCCGGTGCGGGCCTGGCCGCCGCCGGTGGCAAGACGGTGCTCAGCCGCGGCAGCAAGTCCGCCGCCAAGGAGGAGACCGACGAGACCTCGGCGGCCGCGACGGGCGAAAGCAGCCAGTCCCAGCAGCAGGGACACAGCGCCGCCGCGAACATGCCGCAGCAGCAGCTGATGAACTCCGGCGGCACCATCGGCTCGAACAGCACCCCGACCGCCGGCATGGGCGGTATGGGCGGTGCCGGTGCTCAGGGCGCCGAGGACGAGGAGCACCAGCGTGCTTCCTTCCTCATCGAGGCCGACCCGGACGAGGCGTTCGGTGCGAATGTCGCCACCGCGCCGCCGGTCATCGGGGCCTGGGGCGACGACGAGGACGAGGACTGACGGGTGCGGGCGGAGCTGCTTTCTCCGCTGGAGCTGGATTTTCTGTGGGAGTCGTTCGGCGGCGGTGAGCTGCCCTACCCACTGGAGGTGCGCTCACACGGAGCCACCTTGGACGAGCGCGACCGGCTGCGCAGGCAGACGCTGGCCGCGCTCGCCCAGCGTGGGGTCGCCGACGGCCGCGGGCGTCCCGAGCCCCACGTGGAGAACTACTTCGAGGTGCTCGCCGGCGCCGAGGTGAGCCTGGATTCGGTGCACCTCGCCGCGCCGAACACGTCCCCGCTGCTCGCGGTGGCGGCGGCGCTCGGCGGGCAGGGCGTGCTGACCGTCCACGACGAGCGGGGTTTCCACTTCCACCCCGCTCCCGCGGACGGCCTCGCCAGCGCCGTCCTCTCGCTGCTCCCGCCCGCCCAGCGTGGCGCGGAGAAGTCGATCACGGTGCCGCTCGCGCAGCTGCTCACCGGCACCGGTGCCGATTTCCTGCAGCGCCGCGTGCCCGACGGCGAGGGCAGGGTCAGCGCGGACGAGGACCGCAAGGCTCTCGCCCGGTTGCAGGCCCAGCCGCGGTTGCGGGGCGGGCAGATCGGCGCGAACGCGCGCAACCGGATGGGCGGCAAGGTGCGCCCGCCGGTGCTGAGCTGGTTCGACACCGAGTCCGGCCGCTACTTCACACAGGCCAGCCGCGGGCACGACGGCCGCGACTGGATCACGATCGCCCCGGCGGACGCGCCGTCCCTACGTCATCGCCTTGGTGAGATGCTCTCCGGTGCCGCGAGTACGAGCATGGCGCCGGGAGGAGCATAGTGACGGGCGGGCAGGAGTTCTTCACGCCGCTGACCTTCGATTTCCTGTGGGAATCGGCCGGGTTGGGCGAACTGCCGTACCCGCTGCGCGTGCGCTCGCACGGCACCACGATGGACGAGCGCTCCGCGCTGCGTCACCGCGCGGACCAGGAACTGCGGGCCCGTGGCCTGCGCGATCAGTACGGCAGGCTCGAGCCGCACGTCGAAGACTGGTTCGCGCTGCTGGCGCGGCCCGCGCTGTCCATCGACGCGCTGCACATCCCGGAGTTCCAGCAGCCGCCGGTCGCGATTCTCGCCGCGACGGACGGCCGTACCGGCGTGCTCGCGATCCAGGACAACGATGGCGTCTGGATCCGCCCGGCCCACGCCGACGGGCTCGCGGCCGAGGTGGTCGACCTGCTGCCCGCGGGCAAGCGCGGCTCCGAAGCCTCGATCACGCTGCCCGTGGAGGAGGCCCTGCGCATCCCGCCGAACCGGGTGTCGGTCATGTCCGGTGGCGGTGAACCCGACGGCAAGTCGCGGCGGCGGACGTCGCTGAGCGACCGGATCGCCGATCCGCGGGAGGCCTACGCCCGGCTCGCGGGCCAGCCGAGGCTGCGCGGCGGTCAGCTCGCAGCGAACAGCCGCAACGAACTCGGCGGGCGCAGCCGGTCCCCGGTACTGGCCTGGTTCGACACCGCGAGCGGCCGCTACCTGAGCCTTTCCCGGGCAGGCACCGACGGCAGGGAGTGGGTCACGGTGTCCCCGGCCGACGCGAAGACGCTGCGCAGCAGGCTCGGGGAGATGGTCGCCGCGGTCGCGGACCGAACAGCCGGGAACCAGCAGGCATAACGGGCCGTTTACCTCCCGAAGGTTGTGCGGGTGGCAGCGAGTCCACCAATGGCGGCCGGACTGTACCCTGGATGAACGGGTGTCCCTCGCACACCGCAAGTAGTTGTCACACCGTGACGGCGGATGGCTACATCTACCGCCTAACCAGGGAGGGTCAAGGCCAGCACGGCCGAGGCATATGGACCGGAAGCGCCTGCTCAGGAACCCATTACTGTGGATCGTCGCGGTTCTGCTGCTCTACTTCGCGTTCAGCACCATCTTCGACAGCAACCGCGGCTACACCCAGGTGCCGACTTCACAGGCGATCGCGCAGGTCAGCGCGGGCAACGTGAAGGAAGCCAATCTCGAGGACAAGGAGCAGCAGCTCAAGCTGTCGCTCAACAACAAGATCAACGTCGACGGGCAGCAGGTCGACCAGATCATCACGCCGTATCCGGCGAACGCGTCCACCGAGATCTACAACCAGCTGATCGCCGCCAAGAACGTCAAGTTCACCACGACCGTCACCCAGCAGTCGTTCTTCTCCCAGCTGCTGATCTACCTGATCCCGCTGGGCATCCTGCTGTTGCTGCTGATGTGGATGATGAACAACGCGCAGGGCGGCGGCAACCGGGTCCTCAACTTCGGCAAGTCCAAGGCCAAGCAGCTCAACAAGGACATGCCCAAGACCACCTTCGGTGACGTGGCGGGCGCCGACGAGGCGGTCGAAGAGCTTTACGAGATCAAGGACTTCCTGCAGAACCCGGCGCGCTACCAGGCGCTCGGCGCGAAGATCCCGAAGGGTGTGCTGCTCTACGGCCCGCCCGGTACCGGTAAGACCCTCCTCGCGCGTGCCGTCGCCGGTGAGGCCGGCGTGCCGTTCTACACGATCTCCGGTTCGGACTTCGTCGAGATGTTCGTCGGTGTCGGTGCCTCCCGGGTGCGTGACCTGTTCGAGCAGGCCAAGCAGAACGCGCCCTGCATCATCTTCGTCGACGAGATCGACGCGGTCGGCCGCCAGCGTGGTGCCGGCCTCGGCGGCGGGCACGACGAGCGCGAGCAGACGCTGAACCAGCTGCTGGTCGAGATGGACGGGTTCGACTCGCGCGGCGGCATCATCCTGATCGCCGCCACCAACCGGCCCGACATCCTGGACCCGGCGCTGCTGCGGCCCGGCCGCTTCGACCGGCAGATCCCGGTGTCCGCGCCGGACCTGCGTGGCCGCCAGGCGATCCTGCAGGTGCACTCGAAGGGCAAGCCGCTCGCGCAGAACGTCGACCTGGAGGCGCTGGCGAAGCGCACCGTCGGCATGTCGGGCGCGGACCTGGCCAACGTCATCAACGAGGCCGCGCTGCTCACCGCCCGCCAGAACGGGCACGTGATCAACGACGCCGCGCTCGAGGAGTCGGTGGACCGGGTGATCGGCGGTCCGGCCCGCAAGAGCCGGATCATCTCCGAGAAGGAAAAGAAGATCACCGCCTACCACGAGGGTGGCCACGCGCTCGCCGCGTGGGCGATGCCCGACCTGGAGCCGGTGTACAAGCTGACCATTCTGCCGCGTGGCCGCACCGGCGGGCACGCGCTGGTCGTCCCCGAGGACGACAAGCAGCTGATGACCCGGTCGGAGATGATCGCGCGGCTGGTGTTCGCGCTCGGCGGGCGCACCTCGGAGGAGCTCGTGTTCCACGAGCCCACCACCGGTGCCTCGTCCGACATCGAGCAGGCCACCAAGATCGCCCGCGCGATGGTCACCGAGTACGGCATGAGCGCCCGGCTGGGTGCCGTGAAGTACGGGCAGGAGCAGGGCGACCCGTTCCTCGGCCGCTCCGCGGGCCGCCAGGCCGACTACTCGCTCGAGGTCGCGCACGAGATCGACGAAGAGGTGCGCAAGCTCATCGAGACCGCGCACACCGAGGCCTACGAGATCCTCAACACCTACCGGGACGTCCTCGACGATCTGGTGATGGAGCTGCTGGAGAAGGAAACCCTGCAGCGCAAGGACCTCGAACGGATCTTCGCGACGGTCGAGAAGCGCCCGCACATCACCGTGTTCAACGAGTTCGGTGAGCGCGTGCCATCGGACAAGCCGCCGATCAAGACCCCCGGCGAGCTGGCGATGGAGCGTGGCGAGCCGTGGCCGCCGCCGGAGGACAAGCCCGTGCCGCGTCCGGAGCCCACCCCGGTGGGCACCGCGCCCGGTGGGGGGGACCTGCCCGGCGGCCCACCGTACGGGCAGCCGGAGCCGCCGTCGAACCCGTACGCCCCGCCGCCGTCCGGTGGTGGCTACCCGCCCAACGGCGGCCGTCCCTACGGCCCGAACGGCACCGGCCAGTGGCCGCAGCCGTCCGGCCCGCAGAGTGGCCCGCCGAACTACGGTGCCCCTCCGGGATGGCGCCCGGCCACGCAGCCGGGTGGTCAGCCGTGGCGGCCCTCGGACGAGTGGCGCCGCTCTCCGGGTGAGGAGCAGCAGCAGGGCCGGCCGGGTTGGTTCGGCGGTTCGGGCGACGGCGGTTCGGACGAGCAGGGCGGCAACGATCGCCAGTGAGCTGAAAGCACTGCCGATGCCCGGTCGCTGCGTGGTGATGGGCGTCCTGAACGTCACCCCGGATTCGTTCTCCGACGGCGGCCGCTACCTCGACCTCGACGCCGCGATCCAGCACGCACACGAGATGTGGGATCGCGGCGCCGACGTGATCGATGTCGGTGGTGAGTCCACCCGGCCGGGCTCGGCGAGGGTGGACGCCCAGACCGAGATCGACCGGGTGCTGCCGGTGATCCGCACACTCGCCGCCGACGGGCTGTGCCTGTCCGTCGACACCACCCGCGCCGCGGTCGCGGAGGCCACGATCGACGCGGGTGCGACGATCATCAACGACGTCTCCGGCGGCCTCGCCGACCCCGGCATGGCGAAGGTCGCGGCGAGCACGCGTGCGCCATGGGTGCTGATGCACTGGCGCGGGCACAGCAAGGACATGAACCAGCTGGCCACCTACGGCGACGTGGTGGCCGAGGTGCGCGACGAGTTGTCCGCACGGGTGGACGCCGCGCTGGCCGCCGGTGTGGCCCACGAGAACATCGTGCTCGACCCCGGCCTCGGCTTCGCGAAACAGGCCGACCACGACTGGGCCCTGCTGCAGCGGCTCGGCACGTTCCTGGACATGGGCTTCCCCGTACTGGTCGGCGCTTCCCGGAAACGCTTCCTCGGGCGCCTGCTCGCGGACGAGAAGGGCGAGCCCCGCCCGCCCTCCGGCCGCGAGGACGCCACCGCCGCGATCTCCACGCTCGCCGCGGCCGCCGGCGCGTGGGGCGTGCGAGTGCACGCCGTCGGCGCGTCGCTGGACGCCGTGACCGTGGCCGCCGCGTGGCGGCAAGGGCACGCATGAGCGACCGGATCACCCTGACCGGACTGCGGGTTTTCGGCAGGCACGGCGTGTTCGAACACGAGAAGCGCGACGGGCAGGAGTTCGTCGTGGACATCACCGCCTGGCTCGATCTGACTCCCGCGGCCGCGACCGACGACCTCGAGCGGACGCTGCACTACGGCGAGCTGGCGGAGCTGGCCGCCGGCATCGTCGGCGGCGAACCGTACGACCTGATCGAAAGCGTCGCGGGCAGGATCGCCGACGAGGTCATGGCCGACGACCGGCTGAGCGCGGTCGAGGTGACCGTGCACAAACCGTCGGCGCCGATCCCGCTCACCTTCGACGACGTGGCGGTGACCGTGCGGCGGGACCGATGAGCCGGGCCGTGCTGTCGCTGGGCTCGAACCTCGGCGACCGGCTGGACTACCTGCGGTCGGTGCTGGACGGGCTGCGCGAGGCGGTCGTCGCCGTGTCGTCGGTGTACGAGACGAAACCGTGGGGCGTCGAGGACCAGCCGGACTTCCTCAACGCGGTGTGCATTGTGGACGATCCCGCCCGCGACCACTGGGCGTGGCTGCGTGCGGGACAGGCACTGGAGCAGGCTGCGGGCCGGGTGCGCGAGCTGCGCTGGGGCCCGCGCACCCTCGACGTCGACGTGGTGACCGTGGACGGCGTCAGCTCCGGCGATCCCGAACTGCTCCTGCCGCACCCGGGCACCCCCGAACGCGCGAGCGTGCTCATCCCGTGGCTCGAGATCGAGCCGAACGCGGTTCTGCCTGGGCACGGCCCCATTCGGGAGCTGCTGGCCGCCCTGCCCGTCGAGGACCGCTCGGGCGTCCAGCTTCGCGCGGACCTCCGGCTCACGTCGTGACGGCGTTCCGGGGCATCAGCCGCGTAGCGCGACGCTGATCCATTCCGCGGCCGCGATGCCGCCCGGAAACGGCGGCCAGCCGTTCATGATCCCGAGCAGCTGCCAGTACCTTTCCGCGCGCACGTCGGTGTAGGCCGAGATCTGGTCGGCCAGCTCCCGCCTGTCCGTCGCGCCCGAGGCGGCCAGCATCTCCTCCGCCAGCGCGCGGCCCTGCTCGGACGAGGGCGCCACGCCGGCGTCGACGTACTGCTGCGCCCGCGCGCTCCACTCGAACCAGTTCTCCTGCCGTCCCAGCGAGCCGGCGCCCTCGGCCAGCTCCGCCGAACGCCGTTCGCTCATGCCGCGGACCAGCCGCCGGAATTCCGGGTCCTGGATCAGCTCGGCGAACTCGACCCACGCCTGCACCTGCTCCGGCGTCGGATCGTCGGGCAGCGTCGGTTTCGCGCCGTGCACGCGGGCGGCGAACTCCGGGTCGAGTTCGATCCCTTCGGACATCTCCGACCAGAACTCGTCCACCAGCCGCACGCGCTCCTCATCGGACATCGAGGCCAGTTCGTTCATCAGTTTCACTTCCTCCAGTTCGGACTTTCGCTTCACGACCGCACGCAGCACCGCCCGGCGCAGCCGCAGTCTGCGGATCTGCTCGTCGAGTGCCTCGATGTGCCGTGCCGCCAGCAGCGGCACGGTCGTCTCCTCGGCCAGCACCAGCGCGACGTCGGTGAGGCCGAGGCCGAGCTCGCGCAGCGTCCTGATCAGCTCGAGCCGGGCCAGCGACCGGGTGTCGTAGAGCCGGTAGCCGGAAGGTGTGCGGTCGGTGGGCGGGAGCAGCCCCTCATCGGAGTAGAACCGGATCGTCTTGACCGGCAGCCCGGTCCGCCGCGCCAGTTCCCCGATGGTGAACGCCCTGCTCACAAAGTCCATGCTGAAGTCTCCAGTCACTGGAGAGTCAAGTCTGCCAAGGTACGGTGACGATATGCACTTCACGCGGCCCCGCGAGCTGGTGACCGCCGGACTTGTCGGGCTCGTGCTCTCTTATCTGGTCTTCGAGTTCCAGTACAACGCGCTGCCTCGGCTGCCCACGTTCGCCGGGGTGACCCTGCTGGTGCTCGGCGTGATCGAAGTCGCACTCGCTTTTTCCATCCGCTCCCGGATCCGCAACGGCCGCGTGTTCGGATCGCTCGCGGTGGCCCGCGCGGTCGCGCTCGCCAAGGCGTCGTCGCTCCTCGGGGCGTTGATGTTCGGCGCATGGGGCGGCGTCCTCATTGCGCTGGTCCCGCGTGCCGGCGAGGCCGCGGCGCCGGCGGCGGACGTCCGCAGCGCCGTGATCGGCCTGGTCAGCGCGGTAGCCCTTGTCGGGGCGGCACTGTGGTTGGAACACTGCTGCCGGACACCGGATCAGGGTGATCAGGATCGCGATAGTCACCCGACCGGTTAACGCGGAGAAGTGACCGCTCGAAGTACCGACTAGGTCTCAAACGGATAACTGACGGGTACGGTGTTGGGCATGACTGGCGTGGGTGACGACTCGCGCGGCCGCCTTGTGGGCAGGCCGTGGTTCGTCGTCGGCTTGGCCCTCGCCCTGGCAGCGACCCTCGCGCTCGTGCTCGCGGACGACATCCGGTATCTCCGGCTCGGCATCGTCGCCGCGTTGTGGGCGGCGCTGGTCGGCGCCTTCCTCGCGGTCCGCTACCGCAAGCAGGCGTCGAGCACCGACGAGGCGGTCGCGCAGGCGCAAGAGGTCTATGAACTCGAACTGGAGCGCGAGATCGCCGCGAGGCGTGAGTACGAGCTCGAGATCGAGTCCGAAATGAGGAGCAAGGCCGAGGCCGACTCCCGCGTCGAACTGGACGCGCTGCGCTCCGAGGTGCTCGCACTGCGCGAAAGTTTGCAGTCGCTCTTCGGCGGTGAGGTGCTGCTCGAACGGGTCGCGCTGACCGCGCAGGCCACCCGGATGCGTGCGCTGCGCGAGGAGGGCCACCTCGTCGAAGCGCCGGGCAACGGCCGTCTGCCCGCGCAGTTGACGGCGGCCCCCGCCAAGGAAGGCACCGAGCGGCCGACCGAGCTGATCGACCGGGTGCGGGACAAGCAGCCCAGCCGCGGCCGTCCCGCCTCGGGCGCGCCGGAGCCCCGGCGCCCCGAACGGTCGCTGGATCTGCCGCCGCGCCGCGTCGCCAAGAACGAGGCCGCCCGCACCGGGTACGGACGCAGCAGCGCGGCCGCGAGCGTGTCCAAGGCCGCCGCCGAGGCCCGCGCCGAGCAGACCAGGTTCACGCAGCCCCCCGCCGAGCAGCCGAGGGTCACGCCCGACGAGGAACAGACCCGGCTCACCCGCGCCGCCACTCCGGTCCGGCGTCCCGAGGCCGCGAACGAGCTGACCCGGCCCGCACTCAACGTGACCGGCAGGCAGCCGGAGCCCG
The DNA here is from genome assembly GCF_012328925.1 of Amycolatopsis acididurans. Classification (GTDB taxonomy): domain Bacteria; phylum Actinomycetota; class Actinomycetes; order Mycobacteriales; family Pseudonocardiaceae; genus Amycolatopsis_E; species Amycolatopsis_E acididurans. Next base: position 11,472 of record NZ_JAAXLS010000054.1, on the reverse strand, counting down.
AGGCCGCCGACGAGCCGGCCCAGCTCGACGCGGACTGGACGCCGTCGTGGGAGAACCGGGTCACGCGCGACCGGCCGGTCAGCGATCTTTCCGCGGCGTTTCCCGCGAACGGCAACGGCGGTCCGGTCACCCCGGAACCGCAGCGCAACATCCGCAAGCCCGCGGAGCCGCCGCAGCGCGGCGAGAAGCCGACCCCTCGGTTCGAGGGTTCGCGTCCGCGGATGGAGCCGGCCAAGCCCGCGCAGCAGGAGCCGGCGCCGCGGTTCGAGTCGTCCCGCCCGCGCATGGAACCGGTCAAGCGCGCCGAGCCGGTCGGCCGGTTCGAGACCTCCCGGTCGAAGATGGAACCGGTGCCTCGGTTCGAGGGTTCGCGCCCGCGGATGGAGCCGGTGAAGCGTGCGGAGACGTCCCATCCGCGGATGGAGCCGGCCAAGCCCGCGCAGCAGGAGCCGGCGCCGCGGTTCGAATCGTCCCGCCCGCGCATGGAACCCGTCCGGCCCGCCGAGACCTCGCTGCCGCGCCTCGACCCGGTGCCGCCCGCGGAGGAGGAGCTGCCCGCGCCCACCAATCCGACGTTGCCGGAGGAAGTGCGGCGGCGTGCGCAGGAAGGCGGGGCCGGTGGCCGTCGCCGCAAGCCCGAGCCGCCCGAAACGCCGGCCGAGACCTCCGGTGGCCGCAGGTACCGCCCCGAGGGCGAGCCGCCGTCCTGGCAGTCGAACGGCCGGCCGACCGGCAGTCACGCACGTCCCGACGTGAACGGCGAGCCCGCCACCGGTCGCCGCGCGAAGCCGGAAGCCCACGAATCGACCGGGCATCGCGCCAAGCCCGAGGACTCCACGGGCCGGCGCGCCGCGGCGGAGGAAACGGGTTCGCACACGGCCGGCCGCTCGGTGAGCGATCTGCTCGCCGCGCACGGCGCCACGACGGACGCGATCCCGCGCCGCCGGCGTCGCGCCGAGGACTGAGTTCGAAGGCGCACAGTCGGTCGTCGTAGAGTTCCGGGCTGTGACGGCACCCCCTCGCAGGATCACCGTGCTCCTGCCCGTACTCGGCCTCATCGTGGTCGCGGTGTGCGGGCTGACCCTGCTGGCGCTCGCCACCGTGAGCGTCGGCCCACTCGCGGTCGTGATTGGCGCCACCGCCGCGCTGATCCCGGTCGCGGTCGTGGTCGCGACATTCCTGTGGGTCGACAGATGGGAACCCGAACCCGCGAAACTGCTGTTGCTGGCCTTCGCCTGGGGCGCGTGCATCGCGACGATCACCACCCTGCTGATCAACAACACCGCTGAGTCGGTCGGGGATTTGTTGCTGGGCAAGGGAAACGGCAGCCGGGTCAGCGCACTGGTGTCGGCACCGCTGGTCGAGGAGGCGGCGAAGGGCTCGTTCGTCCTCGCGATCTTCCTCAAGCGGTCCGACGAGTTCGACGGCATCGTCGACGGCATCGTCTACGCCGGATTCACCGCCGCCGGTTTCGCCTTCACCGAGAACATCTACTACTTCGGCCGCGCGTTCGCCGACTACGGCTTCGGCACCGGCACGAGTTCGGGCGTGATCGCGGCGTTCGTGCTGCGCGGCGTGCTCTCGCCGTTCACGCATCCGTTGTTCGCGGCGCTCACCGGAATCGGGTTCGGCGTCGCGGCCCGCGCACCGCGCGGTCCGGTCAAGGTGCTCGCGCCGCTCGGCGGATACATCGCCGCGGTGTGCCTGCACGCACTGTGGAACGGGGCCGCGACCATCGGCGGCGCGAAGGCGTTCTTGAACATCTACTTCCTGATCATGGTGCCGATCTTCATCGCCGTCGTGATGCTCGTGGTGCTGCAACGGCGCCGGGAGCAGCGGATCATCCAGGCCGCGCTGCCGAAGATGGCGCAGGCGCGCTGGATCGCCGCGTCCGAGGTCGGACTGCTGTCGAGTCTGCGTGGCCGGCGCGAGTGGCGGCGCCAGGCGCGCAAGCAGTCCGGGCGTGCCGCGGCCAGAGCCGTCGGCGCCTATCAGGCCAGCGTGACCGAGCTCGCGTTCTTGAAACGTCACAAGCCGTCCTCGGCGGCGGCGGTACGCGAACGTGAACTGCTCGGTACGCTGCGCGCCTCGCGCGAGGAAGCCGTCAGGCTGGCGGGGGAAAACGGCGGCGCGGGATGACCCTGCTCGGGTGAAGCTGGTCACCTAGGCCCGGCGAGCCGCCCCGCCGCGAGCTAGTCTCGCGCCGTCGTCCGGTACCCGCGACCGAAGAGCGGGACTGGAACGAGCTTGAGGAGCTTTTGCCATGTGCGTCCTTAGGGGCACGCGATGACGCGTCCCGCCCGCTTGGCCGTCGGCGTCGTGTCGGCGGGCCGGGTGGGCAGTGTGCTCGGGGCCGCTCTCGCCCGTGCAGGTCACACGATCGCCGCCGCTTCCGGCATTTCCGCCGCTTCGCACGACCGTGCCGAGCGGCTGCTGCCCCATGTTCCGCTCAAACCGCCAGACGAGGTCGTCGCCGTGGCGGACCTGGTGCTGCTCGCCGTTCCCGACGACGCGCTCGCGGATCTCGTGTCCGGCCTCGCGGCGACCGGCGCATGGCGGCCTGGCCAGATCGTGATCCACACGTCCGGCGCCTACGGCGTGGATGTGCTGCGTCCCGCGGCCGAGGCGGGTGCGCTGCCGCTGGCGCTGCATCCCGTGATGACGTTCACCGGCCGCGAGGAAGACCTGCAGCGCATGGCCGCGTGCAGCGTCGGGGTGACCGCAGCGCCGGGCGACGAGGCCGCGTGGAACGTCGGCGAGGCGCTGACCGTCGAGATGGGCGGCGAGCCGATCCGGGTGCCGGAGGCGGCGCGGCCGCTGTATCACACCGCGCTCGCGCACGGCGCGAACCATCTCGTCACGCTCGTCGCGGACTGCCTGGAACTCCTTGCTGGCGCAGGTATCGCCAACGCGGAACGGATGATCGGACCGCTGCTGTCGGCGGCGCTGGACAACGCGCTGCGGCACGGCGACCGGGCACTGACCGGTCCGGTCGCCAGGGGCGATTCGGGTACAGTTCGCAAACACCTCGCGGTGCTCGCGGAAGAAGCGCCCGAGGTCCGACCTTGCTACACCGCACTCGCCCGGCGGACCGTGGCACGTGCCACGGCGGCGGGACTGCTCAAGTCCGATGCGGCCGCCGAAATCACCGAACTTCTCGACGAAGGACCCCAGAAGTGACCACCCCGAAGTTCACCCGAGGGCAGCTGAACACGTATCAGACGCCCGACGACATGACCAGCGTGAGCGCCGCGCTGCACGCGGTCGGCCGCAAGGTCGCACTCGTGCCGACGATGGGTGCGCTGCACGCCGGGCACCTCGAACTGCTGCGCCGCGCCAAGCGGTTGCAGGGCGTGGTGGTGGGCGCCTCGATCTTCGTGAATCCCTTGCAGTTCGGGGAAGGCGAGGACTTCGAGGCCTATCCGCGGCCGCTGGAGCGCGACCTCGACGTGCTCGGCGAGATCGGCGCGGAACTGGCGTTCGTGCCGAAGGCCGGCGATCTCTACGCCGAGGGGCACGCGGTGACGGTGCACCCCGGCCCCGTCGGCGACGAGCTGGAGGGGGCGGCGCGGCCCGGTCATTTCGCCGGGGTGCTCACGGTGGTGGCGAAGCTGTTCAACATCGTGCGACCGGACTACGCGTTCTTCGGGGAGAAGGACTACCAGCAGCTGGTGCTGGTCAAGCGAATGGTGGCCGAGCTCAACATTCCCACCAGGGTGATCGGTGTGCCGACAGTGCGCGAGGCCGACGGGCTCGCGTTGTCGTCACGCAACGTCTATCTGTCGGACCAGCAGCGTGCCGACGCCGTCGTGTTGTCCGCGGCGCTGGCGGCGGGGGCGCATGCCGGTCCGAGGGGGGCAGAGGCGGTGTTGTCCGCGGCGCGGGAGACGCTGGCCGCGCAGCCCGCGGTCGCCGTGGACTATCTCGAACTGCGTGGAACCGATCTCGGTCCCGCGCCCGTCGATGGGGAGGCGAGGTTGCTCGTCGCGGCCAGGGTCGGCAAGACCAGGCTGATCGACAACGTCGCGGTCCTCCTCGGCACAGCAGGGGAATAGAGGGAGAGTCGACATGTACCGCACGATGCTCAAATCGAAGATCCATCGCGCGACCGTCACCCAGGCGAACCTGCACTACGTCGGTTCGGTCACGGTGGACGAGACGTTGATGGAGGCCGCCGATCTGCTGCCGGGCGAGCAGGTGTCCATTGTGGACATCGCCAACGGGGCGCGGCTGGAGACCTACGTGATCCCAGGGGAGCGGGATTCCGGGGTCATCGGCATCAACGGCGCGGCGGCGCACCTGGTGCACCCGGGCGATCTCGTCATCCTCATCTCGTACGCGCAGATGGAGAACGCCGAGGCCGCCTCGTTCCAGCCCAGGATCGTGTTCGTGGACGGCGACAACCGCATTCAGCATTCGGGCAGCGACGCCGGGCACGCCCCGGAGGGTTCGGGCCTGATCAGCGGGAGCGTGCCCATCGTGCCGCAGGACCGGGAAACGACGTTCCCGGTCGCCGAAACCGTCGACGCCGCGAGGCTCGACGCACTGCTGCACGCGGAGAGCTAGTTGCTGCTGGCCATCGACGTCGGCAACACGAACATCGTTCTCGGGTTGTATGCGGGCACCGAGCTGATCGGTGACTGGCGGATGCGGACCGACGCGCAGATGACCGCCGACGAACTCGCGCTGACCATGCGTGGTCTACTCGGGACGCACGCCGACGCGGTGACCGGCATCAGCGCGCTGTCGACGGTGCCCGCGGTGCTGCGTGAACTGCGGGTCATGCTGGCGCGGTACTACCCGCGCGTGCCGAAAGTCGTTGTGGAGCCAGGGGTTCGCACCGGCGTGCCGCTGCTGGTGGACAACCCGCGCGAGGTGGGCGCGGACCGGCTGGTCAACACACTGGCCGCGCACCACCTGCACCCGACCGCGTGCGTGGTCGTGGACTTCGGCACGTCCACGAACGTCGACGCGATTTCCGCCAAGGGCGAGTTCCTCGGAGGCGCGTTCGCCCCGGGCATCGAGATCTCGGTCGACGCACTCGCCTCGCGCGCCGCACAGCTGCGGAAGGTGGAACTCGCCGCGCCCCGGTCGGTGATCGGGAAGAACACGGTGGAATGCCTGCAGTCCGGGATTCTGTACGGTTTCGCGGGCCAGGTGGACGGTCTGGTGCGCCGAATCGTGAAGGAACTCTCCAGCGAAGGCCGGGTGACGGTACTGGCGACCGGCGGCCTGGCCCCGTTGGTGCTGAAGGAGTCGGAGACGATCACCGAACACGTACCCGACCTGACCCTGTTGGGGCTGAGGCTGGCGTACGAACGGCAATTGCGCTGAACCGCGAATGCCAGAGCGGCCGGTTGCGCCTTCCGCGCTAACGGCGTGAAGCCCGCATAGCCGTCGTCATCAACGGCAAATCGAACTCGCCCTCGGCTGTTTCCGGGGTCCTGGCCAGGAACTCCCGCAGCCTGGCCAGCGTCGCCTCCCGTTCCTCGGGCGGGGCGATCAGCATGTGCGAGTGCGTCGCGACCGTCGCCAGCAGGGTCTCCGCCGTGCGGCGCTGGGTGTGCCGGAAGTGGCTGCGCTCGAACGGCTCCCACTGCGCGTGCGACGGCAGTTCACCCGAGAACGACCGCCACGACCTGCTGATGCTCGTCCTGGTCAGCTCGCCGAACTCCGCGACCCAGGGCACCGTCATGTCGTCGTGGTTCCACAGTGCGAGAAACGTACCGCCCGGCCGGGTGACCCGCGCGATCTCGGTGAGCGCCGGGCCCGGGTCGAACCAGTGGAACGCCTGCCCGGCGACCACGGCGTCGGCGCTGGCGTCCGGCAACGGGATGCTCTCCGCGGTGCCGTCCAGCACCGGCACGTCCGGCAGGAGCCTGCCGAACTCCGCCCGCATCCCCTCGTCGGGTTCGACGGCTGTCACCCGCAGGCCCAGCGCACGCAGGCCCTCGGTCAGTTTCCCCGTCCCCGCACCGAGATCGACAACGTGTGCCGCCTCCGCCGGCAGGCCCCAGCGCAGGGCTTCCAGCGGGTAGTCGGGCCGGTGCTCGGCATAGGCGGCCGCCTGCGCGCCGAACGAACGGGCACGCCGGGACCGCAGTTCCTGTTCATCGGTCACGGGAACGATCATATTGACCGAGATAGGTAATCCGGTTGGCCTAGCGAATCGGTGAGTTCGTACCCTATGCGCATGACCGATTCCCCCGCCTCCGAGCGCCCCGTGCCCGATGACGACCTGCCCGAACAGATGCGGGTCCGCCGGGCCAAGCGCGACCGGATAATCGCGGAGGGAGCCGAACCCTATCCCGTCGAGGTGCCCCGCACACACAGCCTCGCCGAGATCCGCGCGAAGTATTCCGACCTGCCCACCGATGCCCAGACCGGGCAGATCGTCGGCATCACCGGGCGCGTGCTGTTCATGCGCAACACCGGCAAACTGTGTTTCGCCACTCTGCGCGAAGGCGACGGTACCGAGCTGCAGGCGATGATCAGCCTGAACGGCGTCGGCGCCGACTCGCTCGCGGCCTGGAAATCCGACGTCGACCTCGGCGACCACGTTTTCGTGCACGGCGAGGTCATCACCTCCAAGCGCGGCGAGCTTTCGGTTATGGCCGACTCGTGGCAGATCACCTCGAAAGCGCTTCGCCCGCTGCCGGTCGCGCACAAGGAGCTCGCCGAGGAAACTCGCATTCGGCAACGTTATGTCGACCTGATCCTGCGCCCCCGGGCCCGCGATGTCGTTCGCACGAGGGCCGGCGTCGTGCGTTCCCTGCGGAATTCTTTCGAGCGGCGTGGCTTCACCGAGGTGGAAACCCCGATGCTGCAGAGTCTGCACGGTGGTGCGGCCGCCCGGCCATTCGTCACACACTCCAATGCCTTCGATATGGATCTGTATCTGCGGATCGCACCGGAGCTCTACCTCAAGCGCTGTGTCGTGGGCGGGATCGAGAAGGTCTTCGAGATCAACCGGAACTTCCGCAACGAAGGCAGCGACTCATCGCATTCGCCGGAATTCGCCATGCTGGAGTTCTACGAAGCGTATGCGACCTATGACACAAACGCTGTGATGACCCGTCAGTTGATCCAGGAAGCCGCGGAAGCCGTGTTCGGCACCCTGGAAGTGACATTGACGGACGGAACGCCATATGACCTTTCGGGCGAATGGACGTCGCTGACGATGTACGGATCGCTCTCCGATGCCCTTGGCGAGGAAGTGACGCCGGAGACATCCGTGGAGAAGCTGCGAGGATTCGCCGAGGCACGCGGCCTCGAGGTGGATCCGAAGCTGGGCCACGGCAAGCTCGTCGAGGAACTGTGGGAGCATCTGGTCGGCGATCATCTGCACGAGCCCACATTCGTGCGTGATTTCCCGATCGAAACGTCACCGTTGACCAGGCAGCATCGCAGCGTTCCCGGCGTGGCCGAGAAGTGGGACCTCTATGTTCGCGGTTTCGAGCTGGCCACCGGTTACTCGGAGCTGGTCGATCCGGTGATCGAGCGGGAAAGGCTCACCGCGCAAGCCGGTTTGGCGGCGGCCGGAGATAGTGAGGCTATGCGCCTCGATGAGGATTTTCTGCGGGCCCTGGAGTACGGAATGCCACCATCCGGTGGCGTTGGAATGGGTATCGACCGCTTGTTGATGGCGCTCACTGGTCTCGGTATCCGTGAGACGATCCTGTTCCCGCTGGTACGTCCTGAATAAGCTGCGCCACGCGGCAATCCAAAGCGGATTTGCCTTGGGCCCTGATTCCGGGTATTAATGTCTTAGTCAATGGCTTGAAGGGGCGCTCGCCCCTACCCCGGACATTCTGGCTGGCGCAAAACAGGAGGAAACTGATGGCACAGAAGGTGCTGGTCTCCCTCGTGGACGACCTCGACGGTTCTGAGGCGGATGAGACCGTCGAGTTCGGCCTCGATGGGATCAACTACCAAATCGACCTCTCGGCCGACAATGCCGAAGAGTTGCGTGACGCGCTGGCCCAGTATGTCGAGCACGCTCGCCGGGCGGGCGGGCGTAAGCGTGCGGGCCGTCCGTCGACGAAGCCGGCCGCCAGCTCGGCTTCGGTGGACCGCGAGCAGAACCAGGCTATTCGTGCGTGGGCGCGCAAGAACGGCTTCCAGGTTTCCGACCGCGGGCGTATCCCGTCCGAGGTCGTCGAGGCCTACCACAAGAAGAACTGAGTCTTTCAGGTAAAGGCTTTGTGAGAAGGCCGCCGGAGTTTGCTCCCGGCGGTCTTCTCTTGTGTCCGATTGTTGAACATGGTTCTATTCGGCGTTCCGCAATGCGTACACGAGTCCTGTGGGGAAAGTCACCCGGGCCATTCGGCCTATTAAGCATTCGCCCGGCAGAAGGGCGTTCTTGGGAAGGTGCTCCCTAACGTGTCGGCCGGGCCTCATTCGATGTGCCATTGACACATCCCTCCGTCACAAACGGCCGCCCTCCGCGACGGCTCCTAACCCGAACGAGTGGTTAGGTGTGCCTTACCTCGGGCGGTGCTCACGGAGCGGGACCGGAACCCTGTTCGCGCTCAGCGGACAAGGGGCCTCCGTGGAATCCCGGCGGGCGTCCACGCGTTGGACCAGACGTCAGTTACCAGCGAAGACTTCCGGCCGAGAGACGGCCGGCGTGCTGACTTCTGTGACCTAATCCGCGCATGTGGTAGTCCTTCGCGACCGGATGGCTACTACAGTGGACCTACGGTGCTGAATCCATCGCGGAAAGATGGAGGCTCACCGCCGGCGCAGCAGTCGAGGGAGTGGGAATGTTCGAGAGGTTCACCGACCGCGCGAGGCGGGTGGTCGTCCTGGCCCAGGAAGAGGCCAGGATGCTCAACCACAACTACATCGGCACCGAGCACATCCTCCTGGGCTTGATCCACGAGGGTGAGGGTGTCGCCGCCAAGGCGCTCGAATCGTTGGGCATCGCGCTGGAGGGCGTCCGCCAGCAGGTCGAGGAGATCATCGGCCAGGGCCAGCAGGCTCCGAGCGGGCACATCCCCTTCACCCCGCGAGCCAAGAAGGTGCTCGAGCTGTCGTTGCGCGAGGCGCTCCAGCTCGGTCACAACTACATCGGCACGGAGCACATCCTGCTCGGCCTGATCCGCGAGGGCGAGGGCGTCGCCGCACAGGTGCTCGTCAAGCTCGGCGCGGACCTCAACCGGGTGCGCCAGCAGGTGCTGCAGCTGCTGTCCGGCTACCAGGGCAAGGAGCCGGCCGAGGCCGGTGCCGGCCGCGGCGAGGGCACCCCGTCCTCCTCGCTCGTGCTGGACCAGTTCGGCCGCAACCTCACCGTCTCCGCCCGCGAGGGCAAGCTCGACCCGGTCATCGGGCGTGGCAAGGAGATCGAGCGCGTCATGCAGGTGCTCTCCCGCCGCACCAAGAACAACCCGGTGCTGATCGGTGAGCCCGGCGTCGGTAAGACGGCCGTCGTCGAGGGCCTTGCCCAGAACATCGTCAAGGGCGAGGTCCCGGAGACGCTGAAGGACAAGCAGCTCTACACGCTCGACCTCGGCTCACTGGTCGCCGGTTCCCGGTACCGCGGTGACTTCGAAGAGCGCCTGAAGAAGGTGCTCAAGGAGATCAAGACCCGCGGCGACATCATCCTGTTCATCGACGAGCTGCACACGCTTGTCGGTGCCGGTGCCGCCGAGGGTGCGATCGACGCCGCGTCGATCCTCAAGCCGATGCTGGCCCGTGGTGAGCTGCAGACCATCGGTGCCACCACGCTCGAGGAGTACCGCAAGTACATCGAGAAGGACGCCGCGCTGGAGCGCCGCTTCCAGCCGATTCAGGTCGGCGAGCCCTCGCTCGAGCACACCATCGAGATCCTCAAGGGTCTGCGCGACCGCTACGAGGCGCACCACCGCGTGTCGATCACCGACTCCGCGCTGGTCGCCGCGGCCACGCTGGCCGACCGCTACATCAACGACCGGTTCCTGCCGGACAAGGCGATCGACCTGATCGACGAGGCCGGTGCCCGCATGCGCATCCGCCGCATGACGGCTCCGCCCGACCTGCGCGAGTTCGACGAGAAGATCGCCGCCGTCCGCCGCGACAAGGAGTCCGCGATCGACGCGCAGGACTTCGAGCGCGCCGCGCGCCTGCGCGACGAGGAGAAGACCCTGCTGGGCCAGAAGTCCGAGCGGGAGAAGCAGTGGAAGGACGGTGACCTGGACGTCGTCGCGGAGGTCGACGACGAGCAGATCGCCGAGGTCCTCGCCAACTGGACCGGTATCCCGGTGTTCAAGCTCACCGAGGAGGAGACCACGCGTCTGCTCCGCATGGAGGACGAGCTGCACAAGCGGATCATCGGCCAGGAGGACGCGGTCAAGGCCGTGTCCCAGGCGATCCGCCGCACCCGCGCCGGCCTGAAGGACCCGAAGCGCCCGTCCGGTTCGTTCATCTTCGCCGGCCCGTCCGGTGTCGGTAAGACCGAGCTGTCCAAGGCGCTGGCGAACTTCCTGTTCGGCGAGGACGACGCGCTCATCCAGATCGACATGGGTGAGTTCCACGACCGCTACACCGCCTCGCGGCTGTTCGGTGCCCCTCCGGGCTACGTCGGCTACGAGGAGGGCGGCCAGCTCACCGAGAAGGTGCGCCGCAAGCCGTTCTCCGTGGTGCTCTTCGACGAGATCGAGAAGGCGCACCAGGAGATCTACAACACCTTGCTGCAGGTGCTGGAGGACGGCCGGCTCACCGACGGTCAGGGCCGTACGGTCGACTTCAAGAACACGGTGCTGATCTTCACCTCGAACCTGGGCACCCAGGACATCTCCAAGTCCGTGAGCCTCGGCTTCTCCGGTGGCGGTGACGAAGCGAACCGCTACGACAAGATGAAGCAAAAGGTCAACGAGGAGATGAAGAAGCACTTCCGGCCCGAGTTCCTCAACCGGATCGACGACATCATCGTCTTCCACCAGCTCACGCAGCAGCAGATCATCGAGATGGTGGACCTGATGGTGACGCGGGTCGAGACCCAGCTCAAGGCCAAGGACATGGCCATCGAGCTGACCGACAAGGCGAAGGCGCTGCTGGCCAAGCGCGGCTTCGACCCGGTGCTCGGTGCCCGTCCGCTGCGCCGCACCATCCAGCGGGAGATCGAGGACCAGCTGTCCGAGAAGATCCTGTTCGGCGAGGTGCAGCCGGGTCAGATCATCATCGTCGACGTCGAGGGCTGGAGCGGAAACCCCGAGGACAAGGACGACAAGGCGCACTTCACCTTCCGCGGCGAGACCAAGCCGCTCGAGGTGCCGGACGCCCCGCCGGTTTCGATCGGCGCGTCCAACGACTCGGGTGAGGCCGAGGCCGAGTAAGAGGCGACGAGAGGCGCCCCCAGGGAAGCCGGCGGATTCGAGGGGTCGTTGCAACACAACTGGTCAACTGGCCAGGAGCTTAGCGAAGCGCTCGGCTGGGGTTTCCCAGCCGAGCGTTTTGCGTGGGCGGTGGTTGAGTTCGGCGGCGACGGCATCG